>NZ_KE150417.1:1223378-1233277 GCF_000411275.1 Staphylococcus sp. HGB0015 | reverse complement strand
CACCACCAATGCCAGAACAACCAACACCAGAAGAACCGACACCACCGATGCCGGAACAACCAACACCAGAGAAACCGACACCACCAACAGCGGAACAACCGACACCAGAGCAACCAACACCACCAATGGTACAAACGCCAGCGGATCAACAACAAGGTAAAGGTCAGATGAAATCATCAACGAACAAGAAAAACCAATCAATGTCTAAAGGTGAGCACCAGACTGAAAAACAATTGCCAAATACAGGAGCATCTAACACATCACAAGCTAGCTGGTTAATGGGTACATTATTGCTTACATTAGGTACGGTGATGATAGGTCGAAAACGTAAAAAAGATAAAACAATTTAATTAAAGACGAAATATCAATAAAACTCGTTTAATAAAAGATAGAATCCGAGGTCTTCATTCATCTGTTTGAAAACCTCGGATTTTATTATTTTGATTTATCTTTTTGCGTGTGGATAAAAGCACTATAGACTGCAATAGAACAAAGTATGGTGAAAATAAGCATGCCAGACACTGCAAGAACACGAGCAATAGCGCTTTCTTTATAAATAACAACATAAAATCCTTGTAAATAAAGGTAAGCAAGTAATGGCAAGATCGAAATAAAAATCGCTAAATTAGGTTGATTTTGCTTCATGTTTAAACCTCCAATAGGTAACGCGACTCGTTTATAAAACGATACAACATTGTTCTTTAAATTGCATCTATTAAGCAACATGTTACTCATCTGTCACAAGTACTTTAACCCCGCAATATAAATTATAAATAAGATAAAATACACTTCCTAAAGCTGTAAGAATACCCAGGATGAATAGAACGGCAGCTGCAGTATGGTTGTAAGATTGAGTTAAGCCAAAACAAATAACAGCAATGAGGATTAAGATCCAAGGTAAAATGTGATAAAGTAGCGCCTTTTTAGCATGTGTGGAGACTGGTGGTCCCGCAGCAATCCATACGATAACTGGAAATAAAATAGGTGCGAAAAAAACACTAAAATAACTTAAAGAAGCCAGTAATTTTTCTGTAGGCGTAGTCATACGCTTCACCTCCAATTGAGAAATAATTTACGCATTAAAAATGGATCTATATTTACAAATCAGAGTGAATTTGTAGGGTTCTTCTTGATTTGTACGATAGTTTTAAAATTCCACTATTTAATTGCTTTAAAACGTAATTGCCATTTTTTATAAAAATAATACGAATCCCCAATCTTATTTCTCGCTGCTTCATGAAAATAAATTTAGATTTATATCATGCATGTGCGTTCGATTAAGACTATAATAGTATTATTAAGATTTATTCGGGGGGAGACGAATATGGAACATTGGCTCGTACAACAAGCCAAGCAACAGCCGAGAAAAATTGCGATAGAGACCCCATCAGAGTCGTTGACATTTGAAGACTTATTACAGTTAGCGACTGAAAAAGGGGCCGCATTGAAGGCTTTAAATCGACAACGACTGGGGCTATATATTGATAATTCAATTGAAAGCGTTGTGCTCTTACATGCAGCTTGGCTTTATCAAATAGAAATTTCATTGATTAACAATCGCTTAACAGCCTATGAAATTGACCAACAAATGAATGCAATCGGTATTGATTTAATTATCAGTACACAGAATATCCTATTTACAACAAAAACGAAAGTTATATATTCAAGTACATTAATCAGTGAAGAGGTACCTCATATTCCTCATTCTGTATCTGAAAATCAAATTGCATCGATTATGTTTACATCGGGGACAACTGGACCTCAAAAGGCAGTTCCACAAACTTTCGCAAATCACCAATTTAGTGCAGAATCTTGTATTGAAAGTTTAGGTTTTAGTCCATCGTCTAAGTGGCTTGCAGTGTTACCGTTATTTCATATTTCAGGCTTAAGTATTTTATTAAGAAGTGTGCAGTACGGATTTACCGTGTACTTACTCGAAAAATTCGATGAAAATGTTATTATAGAGGCTATTCAACATAAAGGGATTACGCATATTTCTTTAGTTCCTGTAACATTAATGCGTTTAATGCAAAACGGTCTCAATCAACCTTATCAACTTGAAAAAATACTGTTAGGTGGTGCCAAGTTAGATGAACAATTGATTCGTCAGGCGCTACAATATCAGTTGCCGATTTATAATTCATTTGGCATGACTGAAACATGTTCACAATTTTTAACAGCTTCACCTCAGTTGTTGAAAAGCAAACCGAATACAGTTGGCCATGCAAGTGAAAATGTTAATCTGAAAGTCGTATCTCCGGACGAAAATGGGCACGGAGAACTTTATGTAAAAGCACAAAATGTGATGAATGGTTATTTATATCCTTCACATCTTGAGAACGCTTTTGATGCAGAAGGAT
Organism: Staphylococcus sp. HGB0015; assembly: GCF_000411275.1. Classification (NCBI taxonomy): domain Bacteria; kingdom Bacillati; phylum Bacillota; class Bacilli; order Caryophanales; family Staphylococcaceae; genus Staphylococcus; species Staphylococcus sp. HGB0015. Next base: position 1,230,917 of record NZ_KE150417.1, on the reverse strand, counting down.
ATTTTAAAACAGGTGATATCGCGAGTATGGACGAAGATGGCGACGTCATTATTTATGATCGACGCAAAGATTTAATTATTAGCGGTGGCGAAAACATTTATCCTTTTGAAATCGAATCTGTAGCTAAATCACATCCTGAAGTTCAAGATGCGATGTGTACGGGCATTGATGATGATGTATGGGGACAAAGACCGATTTTATATGTGGTTGCACAACAAGCGATTGAAAATATTGAGGGATATTTACAAGCGCGTTTAGCCAAATATAAACAACCTGCATTTATTTATTTTGTAAAAGCACTTCCATATACAAGTACTGGTAAATTACAAAGACGTTTGTTAAATGAGGGATTTCAATGAAATTAATGGGCATTCATTTTTACCGTTTTGACCCACGATTTGTACATCCGATTCAAACAGCAAAAATTAAACTCACACATAGACATACGTTGTTTGTTGCATTACAAGATGAGCATGGCAAATTATGGTTTGGTGAATGTAATGCTTTTGAAACGGATTGGTATCATCATGAGACAATTACGGATGTAAAACAAACCTTACAGAAATGGTTTGAAAATGTAAGAGGGCAAGAAATTCGTAATTTTAGTGAAGGTCAAAAACTCGTTTCAACTTTAGATCCATTTCCTGCTGCACGTGCAACGATTATCATGGCTATGTATCCGATGTTTTATCCATTGGAATGTTTTTCGATTCCAATGACAATTACAATTAATGGTGATTTTAATCAGCGGCTTATGAAATTAGATCAAGCGGGGAGAATTAAACTGAAATGGAATGCGGACATTTTGTCACAAGTTAAGATGCTCACAACGATGTATCCGATGATTCCGGTTTCTACAGATGCTAACCAAACACTAACTCAAAAAGATGAAGCCACTTTAAAACAATTAAAATCGTATCAACTTGCTTATATAGAAGAACCATTCCAATCTTTAGATGACAAAATAGATGATCAGTCCTTGCCACCTATAGCGATCGATGAACATGCGACAAGTGAAGAGGCGATTATGGAATGGATTCAAAGTAAAGCTGTTCGTATCATTGTATTGAAACCTTTTCGTTTAGGAGGGATTGATCGAGTACTCTCCATTATTGAGAGATTAAAAAAAGAAGATGTACAATTTGTTTTAGGTGGTATGTACGAATGTGGTTTGAGTCGATATTACACTGCTTTATTAAGTCGTGAGGGCAATTATGCAGGAGATATTCCTGAAGACGGTTTTTATTTTAAAGAAGATATTGTAACAGGATCGGGCACTTTAAAAAATGGGCGGTTATATTTTAAACCGCCCGAAGTGAATCAATCTTTATTATTAGCGTTGTGATGCGTATGAGATGTTTTTAAAGGGACAGGATCAAAGCCGCCTTTATGAAATGGATGGCATTTTAAAATTCGTTTTAAGCCGAGCCAGCTTCCTTTTAATGCACCGTGAACTTGAATCGCTTCTAACGTATAGTTGGAACACGTTGGATAGAATCGGCAGGAAGGTGGCGTCAAAGGTGAGATAAAACGTTGATAAAAACGAATCAGTTTGATAAATAAAGTTTTCAAGTTGTAACCTCCTTCAATAGGTTATATTGTAACATAGATAGAAAGGGCGTATGGGGTGTGAAGTTTACCGATAGTCATCATCAAACGGTGGTGCTTGAATTTAAAAATCATCACGATGAACAAAATGGTGAACACGTTTTAGCGTTACCAATTTACAATCAAAATCTTGTGTTAACGCGACATAAAGATAGAGGGATTGAATTTCCAGGCGGTAAACGTGAAATTAATGAATCGAGTCAAGAGGCTGTGCAACGTGAATTATATGAAGAAACTGGCACAACGATAGACGCGCTTTATTATATTGCGCAATATGAAGTGCAAGGGCAATCACATTGTTTCAAAAAAGATGTTTATGTCGTATTTGTCGACCAGATTGAAGATAAAACTTATTATCATGAAACGTATGGACCTATTCTTACAAAGTCATTAGATACTATTAAAGATGATGAAAAAAGTTATTTATTAAATGATCCTGCGATATTAGCATGTGTAGAAAGGATGAAAGAACTTGGCTTTTATCAAAGCTAAACGAATGCCTAGTGAATTATTATCGCATAAAGTGGAGGAATGGACGTATCGTGTTGATGACCTTAACGTTAAAGGACTCTGCTTGGTACCCCATTCTTATGTGAACAGAATCGTAATCTACTTACGTGGCGGTAAAGGACAAGTAGGACGCGTTCGTTTAGCAAGATTACTTCAATTTATAAGCCCACTTACTTTAGTATTTGTGCCATATTATAGAGGAAGTAACGGAAGTCAAGGTTTTGATGAATTTGCGGGTAAAGATTTAAATGATGTTGTAGTTGCCGCAACGATGTTAAAAAATATGTATCCGCAAGCGTCACTGCATCTTGTTGGATTTTCTAGAGGTGGGATTCAAGGGTTACTTACATTTCAAACTGTTAAAGCCAATAGCTATATAATTTGGGGTGGCGTTACGGATTTAAAATTAATGTATGAAGAGCGAGTAGATTTAAGAGGTATGTTAAGAAGAATGGTAGGGCATCCTAAAAAAGATATACAAGCCTATCGTAATCGAAATCCACTTTCTGATATTGATGCTGAATCGCCTCCTATTTTAATTATTCATGGTAAACAAGACTGTCAAGTCGGTATTCATCAAGCGTATTATTTGGAACAACATTTAGAACAAATTGGCGCACGGTATGAAACATTCTATCAACATGATGAAGGTCATGTACCGAGACCACAAGCCATGAAAAAAGTTTTAGCTTTCATACAGGATTGGATGCGTCGACACGACAATCAATCATGAATAAAGATGATCGACTAAAAATATAATTTATCAGCATGACAAAATATAAAAGCGCGCCCGTTAAATTAAACTGGACGCGCTTTTTTGCATACATATAATTATGAAATGGCTTAAATAAATCAGTGATATTCTAATTCGATTTAAATCCACCGTTTAGTTCTAAATCTTGTGCATTTTCGCCAAATTTTTTGAAGTTATCTTTGAATCGCTCTACAAGAAGTTGTGCTTGATCAGTATAGGCTTCTTTATCAGACCAAGCATTTTTAGGTTGTAAAATTGTGCTCGGTACGCCTTCAATTTCAGTAGGAATCGACAATCCAAAAACTTCATCTTTTTCGAATTGTGTATTTTTAAGCGCACCATTTATCGCATCATTGACCATTTTTCTTGTATATTTCAATTCAATACGATTACCTACACCATATTTGCCACCTGTCCAACCTGTGTTGACAAGGTAAACATCAACGGTATGTTTATCGATAAGGTCACCGAGTAAATTTGCATAAACTTCAGCTCTAAGAGGTAAGAATGGTGCACCGAAACAAGTTGAGAATGAAGGGACTGGTTCAGTAATGCCTCTTTCTGTACCCGCTAATTTTGATGTAAAGCCGCTCAAGAAGTGATACATCGCTTGATCTTTATTTAATTTAGAGATAGGTGGTAAAACACCAAATGCATCCGCTGTCAAAAAGATAATTGTATTTGGATGAGATGCTTTAGAAGGGAGCACAATATTATCGATATGGTCAATCGGGTAAGCAGCGCGTGTGTTTTCAGTATAATGATTATCATCAAAGTCAATATATCCATGTGTATCAACCACTAAATTTTCAAGTACAGTACCATATCGAATCGCATTGAAAATTTGTGGCTCTTTTTCAGCTGATAAATTAATCGCTTTCGCATAGCAGCCTCCCTCAATATTGAAAACACCGTTCTCGTTCCAACCGTGTTCGTCATCACCAATGAGTTTACGATTTGGGTCTGCTGACAATGTTGTTTTACCTGTTCCAGATAGTCCAAAGAACAGAGCGACATCACCTTTACCTCCAACATTTGCTGAACAATGCATGCTCATAATATCATGTTTTGGTAATAAATAGTTCATGACAGAAAAGACTGATTTTTTCATTTCACCCGCATATTCTGTGCCGCCAATTAAAATTGTTTTATGCTTAAAAGAAATAATAACAAAAGTTTCTGAGCGTGTACCATCGATTTTTGGGTCTGCCTTAAAGTGAGGTGCAGAAATTAATGTAAAATCTGCTTTGATTTTTGAAGCTTCTTCTTTAGAAGTTGGTTTAATAAACATATTTTGTGCAAATAAATTATGCCATGCGAATTCATTAACTACTGTCAGTTTAAGTTGTGAATTTGAATCACTTCCTGCATAGCCATTAAAAACAAACAATTCTTCTTTGTCATTTAAGTAATCAATAACTTTATGGTAGAGATTGAGAAATTTTTCTTCAGAAATCGGTTGATTGATTGACCCCCAATCGATATCGTCTTTTACCTGTGGATTGTCTACAATAAATTTATCTTTAGGTGAGCGCCCCGTGTATTCACCCGTTTTCGCATTGATGGCACCGAGTTCTGTTAACTCTGCTTCATCACGCTTTAAGATTTTGTTATAAAGTTCGGTTGTTGTAAGTTGAAAATGTGAACTTGGCTTATCGATTAATGCCTCTAACGCACTAGTATTGAATGACATGATCTAATCCCCTCCGAATTTTGTTGAATGTAAGCCTTTACAATTTAAGAGTATAACATATTAGAGAAATAATCCCTACTATATTTAAGGGGAAATAACAGATTTTAGATTAAATATTTATTTTTACGTATTATGACTATGACTTCAGCGTTAAATTCATCGAAAGTTTCAATGGTTCACTCAAATTTATCATTTTTTTAGTGGCTTCTTACATGAATATCGATGTATTCAACATCAACCTTATAGATAGGAAAGGTTTTTAGAAGTGATTTGTGCATAAGTACGAAATTGACAGACTGATAAAAGTTATGTAATATAGTGCTAACGGATTCTCTTATCCTGAGTGGTGGAGGGACATGGACCCAATGAAACCCAGCAACCTCTTTTAACGAAGAAAGGTGCCAAACCGTTTGCAGACAAATATGGTCTGAACGATAAGAGCGAATGGACGTTAGAGCCTTCACTCTATTTTATAGTGTTGAAAGGCTCTTTTTTTATTGAGCTCAGAGAGAGAATGTTCGTAATCCATTATATAAAGGAGTTTATTATGACATACAACAGACGCTTATTTACTTCAGAATCAGTAACAGAAGGTCATCCTGATAAAATTGCAGACCAGATTTCTGATGCAATTTTGGATGAAATTTTGAAAGGAGATAAAAATGCACGTGTCGCTTGTGAGACGACAGTGACGACAGGTATGGCCTTAATCGCGGGTGAGATTTCTACTTCCACTTATGTAGATATTCCAAAAGTCGTACGCGAAACAGTTAAAGAGATTGGCTATACACGTGCGAAGTATGGTTACGACTATAAAACAATGTCTGTTTTAACAGCGATAGATGAACAATCACCTGATATTGCACAAGGTGTCGATCGCGCTTTAGAATATCGTGATGAAATGAATGACGAAGAGTTAAATACAGGTGCTGGCGATCAAGGCTTGATGTTCGGTTTTGCGACAAATGAAACAGATACACTCATGCCATTACCAATTGACCTGTCACATAAATTATCGAAACGTTTATCAGAAGTCCGTAAAAATGGAACTTTAGATTATTTACGACCAGACGGTAAAGTCCAAGTGACGGTTGAATATGATGAACAAAATCAACCCAAACGTATTGATACAATTGTTGTATCTTCACAACATCACGAAGAAATTGAATTAGAAAAAATCCAAAATGACATTAAAGAGTATGTTATTTATCCAACAGTAGACCCAAGCTTATTAGATGAAGAGACTAAATTTTTCATTAATCCAACAGGGCGTTTTGTCATTGGTGGTCCACAAGGTGACGCAGGCTTAACTGGCCGTAAAATTATTGTGGATACTTACGGTGGTTATGCCCGTCATGGTGGGGGTGCTTTTTCAGGAAAAGATCCTACAAAAGTCGACCGTTCTGCAGCCTACGCAGCGCGCTATGTCGCAAAAAACATTGTAGCTGCACAACTTGCGGATAAATGTGAAGTGCAACTTGCCTACGCTATTGGTGTCGCTCAGCCCGTTTCTATCGCTATCGATACATTTGGCACAGGAAAAGTCAGTGAGGATACTTTAATTCAAGCCGTACGTGATCACTTTGATTTAAGACCTGCTGGAATTATTAAAATGCTTGATTTACAACGCCCAATCTATAAACAAACAGCCGCATATGGTCACTTTGGTCGAAATGATGTGCAATTACCTTGGGAAAAAACAGATGAAATTGAATTATTAAAAGAAGCGGTTTCTGCTTTACAATAAATTTTATTGCTGTAACTATCGCTAATTTTATAGTTATTTAATATAATAGAAATAACTGTAGAAATGTAGATAAAAGGAAGGTATTGCAAATGACACAATTTGGTCCAATCGAAATAGGCCTCATTGCTGCTATTGTAATTGCAGCATTATTCTTTATTTTGTTTTTGATAGCGCTCAAAAGTAAAAAGAAAGCGAAAGAAAGTTACGCAAGTCAATATCAAACGAAGCAAGATCAACTGACTCATGAGCATGAAGAAGAGCTTGAAAAAGTTCGAATTGAAAAGAAAAAAGCGGACACGCAACATAAAGAAGAATATGAAACAATGCTTTCTTCAAAAAATAGAGAAATTGATGCATTAAAATTATTTTCAAAAAATAGTAGTGAATATGTGACAGATATGCGTTTACTTGGAATACGTGAAAGATTAGTCAAAGAAAAACGTATTCGACCAGAAGATATGCATATCATGGCCAATATCTTTTTACCCACTAATGATTTAGAGGATATTACACGTATTAGTCATCTCGTTTTGACACGTACAGGCCTTTATATTATTGATTCTGAACTTTTAAAAGGTCATGTATATCAAGGCGTAAGTCAAAATCAATTTTCAGAAAATCCAATGTTAGAGCAAGTTTTCAAAACATTAGATTTAGATCCATCAACACCACAAATGGTTGTGCTGGACCAACAAGATGGTGAACAAAATGCACTTTCAATCAAAGATTATACAAAACAAATCAATCATATTGAGCAAGTTGCGACACAATTGCAACGTCAATTGGATTTAAAATATACGCCAACTACGATTTTATATTTTAATCCAAAACGTGAAGGCGATGTAACGATTTCAAGCTTTGCAACACAAGGAACAACAAAAGTGTTAGTAGGTCCAGAACAGTTGAATGAGTTCTTTAACAAATTTGTTTTCCATGGTCGTATTCAATATGATGTTAATGCGCTTCAAAGTATTATGGATGAAATTGAATCTTTTAATTAAGTTGTCTATTGTCATTTGATGAAGCATTTAATATTTAGAGGTTAAGACAGATTGATGTCTTGACCTCTTTTTTTGACTGTTTTTAGAGGATTCAATGATCAAAATGGCTAGTTGAATTGGAATCAAAAATTTTTAGAAATACCAAATAACATAGGATTTCTGTCTCGCATGATAAGTGTACGAAAAAGTAGAAAGCGCAGTAGCTGACTGAGCTGTCCTACGCTTT
>NZ_KE150417.1:1155243-1222817 GCF_000411275.1 Staphylococcus sp. HGB0015 | reverse complement strand
TCTAGTCATCCTTGCCGGGGCGAGACAACGAAATCAAATAGATTTCTGTCTCGCTCCCAAGTTCAATGGCTTTAACATCTGCTGAAAATGATATAGCATGTAAGGTGGATAGAGTAAAGGAGCGATGTTGTATGTATGAAAAGTCTTTTTATAATGGAAATCGTATGCCTCAGGTGGGCTTAGGTGTTTTCCGTGTAGAAAATGATGATTCTGCGAAGGATGCGGTTAAGCATGCGATTAAGCATGGTTATCGTAGTATTGATACGGCGATGATTTACAAAAATGAAGAAAAAGTGGGCGAAGGTATTCGTGAAGCTTTAGAAGAAAATGACTTAAAGCGTGAAGATTTGTTTATTACGTCTAAGCTTTGGTTAAGTGATTATGGTCGTGACAATGTGGAAAAAGCTTATCAAGCTTCATTTTCGCGTTTAGGTTTAGATTACTTAGATTTATATCTTGTACATTGGCCAGGAACTGATGAAGATTTAATGATTGATACGTGGAAAGGGATGGAAGATCTTTACCAAGATCAAAAAGTTAAAAATATTGGTGTAAGTAATTTTAATGTTGAACATTTGGATCGTTTACTTGCCAATGTTCGTATCAAACCTGTGATTAACCAAGTTGAATTCCATCCATATTTGACACAAAAAGCTTTACATGAGTATCTTGATGCACAAAATATTCTTATGGAATCTTGGTCACCTTTAATGAATGCACAAATTCTAGACGATGCGACGGTAAAAAGTGTTGCAGATGAAGTAAACCGTTCAGCAGCACAGGTCATTATTCGTTGGAATGTACAACATGGTGTTGTAACAATACCTAAATCAATCACACCAAGTCGTATTGAAGAAAACTTAAATGTTTTTGATTTTGAATTATCTCAAGAACAGATGGGTCGCTTAGATGCGCTCAATGAAGATCGTCGTATTGGACCAGATCCTCTACAATTTAACGGTCAATAAAAACTATCAAAAACCCGAGATTTCGCAACGTTAGCGAGATCTCGGGTTTATGTTTTAGTATGTATGAATTATTTTACAAATGAAATTGGACACCTAACCAACAAGCGATAAAACATGCACCATATTGCAGGACGCTATATGTGACAAATAGAAGTCGTTTTTTCGACTGTTGAAGCATTTGTAATAACTCTAATGATAATGTTGAAAATGTTGTAAAACCGCCCAGTATACCGACAGCAAAAAATAATTGCGCTGCGTGTGAGGCAGTATAAATTTGAAAAAGGTAGCCGATTAGAAAAGAACCTAACAAATTAACGAATAAGGTAGTTATCGGTATTTTGAAAAAATCAAAGCTAGATAAGCGAGCTGTTACCATTGCTCGAAGGACAGCCCCAATACCGCCACCTATACATAATAGTAGGACATTCATTTGTGAAAACCTCCTAATCGATAACCTAGAAAACAGCATAAAATGCCACAACAATAACTGACGAGCGCATAACTTAGTAGTATCAGTAAATGACCATATTCAGCTAAATGAACGAGCTCAAATTGGAAGGTTGAAAAAGTGGTTAATGCCCCTAAAAAGCCAGTTGTTATGCCCTGTTTGACTTGAGGATGTTGGGTAAACCACTTTGTAGAGAGACGGGTAAAATATCCCATACCCATTGCCCCGATTAAATTAGCAAGAAAGGTGCCGATTGGAAACTGTGAGTCAACAGGGATGAAACTGATTTGCCATCTCAACAATGCACCTATCGCACCACCTATAAAGATATAAATATATTTCATGCAATCACCTGAACCTTAAATGGCTTCATGCGTCATTTAAATAATACCAAAGGTAAATAGGGAACTTACAATATGAATACAAATGACCACTAAAAGAATCCACGGTTGTATTCGTGACGCTTTATGTATCCAACTGCGTTGCTCTGGCAAATGTTTGATTGATTTGTCTGCAAAAACGATGGATGCAACTAAAATGACGAAGTTTACAATACTACATACAAAAATCAATTTTACAATTGAAGTAAAATGCTTTTCGAGCATAGGATTTTGTGTATTAAAATAAAAACTAATAAGCATTAACAATACCGATAAGTAAAAGTATTTTTTTGATTTGGACATAGTGCGCCTCCTTTATTTATCGATAGTAATCATATCATATTTTATTTGTGAATTGAACGAATGTTGTTCAAATGCAAAGCGTTAAAATAGCAGAATAGGACTTAAAAATGGTATAACTATAAATAGGATTAACAGCAATAAGGAGGCTATTTAAAATGGCAGAATTGAAAGTACGCGTATTTGCAGATGGTGCAGATATTGAACAAATGAAAAAAGCTTATCAAAATAAAGAGGTAGACGGTTTTACTACAAACCCAAGTTTAATGGCAAAAGCTGGCGTTAAAGACTATGTGGAATTTGCTAAAGAAGCAGTAGAGGCAATTCCTGATGCATCGATTTCATTCGAAGTTTTTGGCGATGACATGGAAACAATGGAAAAAGAAGCAGAAATCATCCAACAATTTGGTGAAAACATTTTTGTTAAAATTCCAGTTGTCAATACAAAAGGCGAATCAATGATTCCATTAATTGAAAAATTATCAGCTAAAGGCGTTAAATTAAATGTCACTGCTGTCTATACAATTGAACAAGTTAAAGCTATCACTGAAGCTGTCACTGAAGGTGTAGAAACATATGTGTCTGTTTTTGCAGGACGTATTGCAGATACAGGTGTTGACCCTATGCCATTAATGAAAGAATCAGTTGAAGTGACACATAGTAAAAAAGGCGTGCAATTATTATGGGCAAGCTGTCGCGAGTTATTCAATGTCATTCAAGCTGATGAAATTGGTGCAGATATCATTACTTGTCCATCAGACGTTGTGAAAAAAGTGTCTAACATTGGACGTGACATCAATGAATTATCTGTAGATACAGTTAAAGGATTTGAGAAAGATATTAAATCTTCTGGATTAAGTATCTTATAATTTTTAACTTGTGAGATAGATTTGAAATGAGTTCAATGGCTTTTTCCTTTATGGGAGTCAAGCTACGAAAAGTTTATAACAAGCTTAAACGTTAAAAAAGTGACTGTTTCTGAAGCATGAGTGTATGCTTTAGATGCAGTCACTTTTTAATTTCTAATGAGTGAGTTGCTTATTAAGGTAGGCGTTTGTGTTATGATAAAGTGAACAAGGAAAATGCTACAAAGATGAAAGGGGGCCTATGTTGCACATGCAGAATCAAGCATTTCAACATCAAATTGAAAAAGACTTATGGTATCTTAATCAACGTGAGAAAAAAGCACTGCGCACATATTTAAAATCGCATGACATGGATGATATACAGAATCAATATCGTACACCACAGCGATTTGTTTCCTATTATTTAAGGAATCATATTTTTTCGAATGAATTAAAAACGTCCAGTTATTTAACAATGACTTTGATAGGTTTGTTTGTTGTCAATGTGCTGTTACTAGGACTGTTTATAGGGGCATTACTCTTATGTTTAAGTTCAGCCCATTATTTTATCCAACCGAATATGAATTTATCAGTAGGATTAGTGATCACGATTATGTTAAGTGCGTTGATTTCTTTAGTGCTCATTGTCTATTTGATGAAAGTAGCGAATGGCTATTTTACAAAGCGACTCATCGATTATAAATTTAATAAAGCAAAATAAAGCTATAATAATTTGGAAAGCATCATTGCATCTTTCCATTTTTTTATAAATTGTATGAGTGGTATAGGGACGACGAGGGTGATATTGTGTTCAAAATGGACTTTCGTTTGTTCAAAATAAGAAGAGGCTGCGATGACTTGAACCATATTGATGAATATCTGTACAGGTGCACGTTGAGGTTGCATGGGGCATAGGATGAGTCTTGGATTCAAATAGAAGGGTGATAAATGATACGTATTTAAAAGTTGCATAGAGAAATTTTTCTGAGTGCGGAGGTCTTTTTGTGACGCTAATGCCAAATCGTTTAAGAAGCGATGAAGAGAATGCTGGCTATGGTGCGTATGAGATACATATTTAATCAAAAGTGGATACTCTATATTTTCAGAAGTTTTGAGGTAAAGCATAGTTTCGTGCGCATATTGTATCGTCATTGTTAAAATCCTTTCTTAATATCTTCATATGTGAGAACTTGCTTCAAGTGTTTCAAAGCATGCGTCTTATATTTCCTTATTGTAGTCGGAGAACGTTGCATCAACTGTTGAATTTCTTTTTGTCGATAGCCTTGTAAATAGTATCGCAACCATTGCTGTTCCGGAGGCTTCAAGGTTTTTGTTAAATCGCTTAACAACAAATGCGTCGTATTTAGAGCTGTCGTTTGTAATTCTATTTGCTTCATTTCTAGCGGCAACGGTGTGGGCTTTTGAGATGATTGACGTAATAAATCAATAAGATAGAATTGTAAGTGATAGGTGATATATTTTTTGAAGCTTTGATTGAAAGAAGGATTATATTTTAAAGATAGAGACCATAATTTGATTAATAAAAGTTGAAAGTACTCATCATAATTATAATCAATATGATACTTGTGCAGTAAAAAATGGATTAACTTATAGTATTGGACATAAAGTGTATTAAATTGCATGGACATGACTCCTCAATAATAAATGAACTGACCGGTCATTTCCTTTGTAACACAGCTAAAAGATTGAGGCATTCCACGATTTGTGCTATTTTATGTTTAATACAAGTTTTAGCAATGACAAATAGGTTTAAATTCTTTGTATATTTGTCGTTGAATGCATTTTAATGACATTTAATTTATTAGTTAACATTCGAGGAGGAAATTATGGACTACGATCATTTAAATTTAGAGCATTTTTTCGCGCGCAATGATGATTTAGATGTTATCCGAGATCGTTCAGAATTTGTAATGATTAACAACATGACAAAACAAATGATGTATCGAGATGGCGAAGTCGAAGGTACGATTGATCTCGCACGTTATTATTATAAAAACCGCTCTCAAGCTGCAAGTTTCATTATGATGGATTATCATCGCGATGAATAGTAATGAAGAACTTTACATATTCATTACTATTTTTTTATGAATGTGTAACAACGGGGGTATCTCGTTGTATAGATGCATTGAAGGTGGTAAAATTTGATTTCAAGCGGATAAAATAAATATATGAATTAAAATGAAACATTCTGAAGAGGTGTGTTTATGAGAAAGCACAAAAATGGCTCGATAATTGCTGTAATAGCGTCTTTTATTATTTTTGTTATTGCAGGTTTTTTCTTTTTTAGCATGATTAAAGATCAAATCTTTTTTAAGCATGTTAATCAAGTAGAGCAAGTTGAGAAACTAGATGTGACACTTGATAAGGCAGCAAAGAAACAAATTGATAACTATACTAGTCAACAAGTTTCAAATAAAAATCATACGAATTGGCGTGACGCATCTGATTCAGAAATTCGCGATGCGATGGATAGTTCGGTGTTTATGGATGACAAGAGACAGAAGTATCAATTTTTAAATTTGTCGAAATATCAAGGTATTGATAAAAACAGAATTAAAAGAATGTTGAGAAATCATCCAACATTATTGGCACATACGGATGATTTTTTAAATGCTGCTAAAGAAAAACAAGTGAATGAAGTTTACTTAATTTCACACGCTTTATTAGAAACTGGCTCAGTTATGTCAGAGTTGTCGAACGGTGTCGATATTGACGGTAAAAAATATTATAATTTTTATGGTGTTGGGGCACTTGATGAAGACCCTATTAAAACAGGTGCTAAATATGCGAAGAAAAAAGGCTGGGATACACCAGAAAAAGCGATTTATGGTGGCGCAGAATTTATCCATGATCATTACTTATCAAACCCAAATCAGAATACGTTGTACAGTATGAGATGGAATCCTAAAAATCCTGGTGAACATCAATATGCAACAGATATTAATTGGGCGAAAAGTAACGCCGTCATTATGGCAGATTTTTACAAAGATATGAAAACAGAAGGTAAATATTTTAACTGGTATGTTTATAAAGATGACAAAAAACATCAAGATGGTAAAAATTACTAGTCTATAGAGAATTTAAGAATATATGATAATCAATAAAATAAAGCGGAACAGAATCCAAACACTCGAGTGTAGGTTTCTGTTCCGCTTTATTTATGTTATAACTCTAGGAAGAAAGTGTATGTGTGATTCAAAGTTGCTTTATATATGCGTTGATACAGTCGATGCTTTATTATTCCGCTTTGTTACGACGTCCTAAGAGGAAAAATAAAGCAATTGTTAAAATGAGCACTTTACCAATTTTTTTAATCAAAATCAATCACCTCACTCTATTATAAGCTTGTTCAATTTCATTTTCAGTTCAGCTATTAAATATTGTCGTAATTAATGTTCAAAATAATGATGGGCTTTTAAGAAATCTTTTGCGACAACAGCAGGCTCTTTTCCTTCTCCATCTGCTTCATAATTCAATTTTTGCATTTGTTTTGTATTGATTTTACCTGATAAATCTTTTAAAGACTGTTTGAGTTCAGGATGTGTTTTTAAAATTTGATCTGTTGCAACGACACTCGCGTCATAAGGTGGGAAGAAGTGTTTATCATCTTTCAAAACAACAAGGTCATAGGCTGAAACACGACCATCAGTAGTATAACCTAATGCCACATCCAATTTTTTATTTTTTAAAGCGTCGTACACTAAACCAATTTGCATCGGTCGGATTGTATCAAAATCAAAACCATATGCTTTTGTAAAAGCAGGATACCCATCACCGGCGCGTTTGATCCAGGTACTATCTGTTCCTAAACGCAGTTCATCGCTATGTTTTTTTAAATCTGATACATTTTTTAGATGATACTTACGTGCTGTTTCTTTAGTGACCATAAACGCAAAAGTATTTTCAAATCCATAAGAGTCAAACCAAGTTTGGTGGAAACGTTTTTCAAATTCTTTTTGAGTAATCGCCATTGCTTTTTTAGGATTTTTGACTGGGTCCATTTCTAATGCACCGACAAGATCCGTACCCGTATAACGTGTCGAAGAAATATTTCCATCTCCATTGATTAAAGCATTATGTTGAATCGTACTAGAGCCCAAATTATTAATGATTGCGGGTTTGATTTTTCCTTTTGTATCATGCTCGATTTTAAGTCGAACCATGTGTGCCATAATTTGTGACTCACTCGTCGATAGTGCTGTGATTTTTACACTATCTTTTGAAGTCCCACCTAAACCGGGAAGTGAACAACCAGACAAAATAATCAAACTTAACATAAATAAAGCCAATTTTTTATACACGATGACAAAGCCTCCGAATATTAATATCATATCTTCAATTAAACAAAAAGGGTAAAAATATCTTGTGAGATTATTATACCATAGTAATTTTTTTAGTGTTCTTTATCACATTCGCATATAAAAATAACGTTTTTTCATTATTTCTTTTCATTAAGGGTATAATGAATTTGAATGAGATACTTAAAATAAGGATGATGCAAGATGAGAGTAGCCATTATAGGAATGGGCACAGCAGGTGTGAGTGTGCTCAGACAATTAGTTAAATACAAGCATTTTAAGAAAATTCAATTAGATATTTATGATAACGAGGAAAATATGGGGCAAGGCAAGCCCTTTCAAAATGATAGTGAGGATTTGCTCATCAATGTACCAGTTGATATGCTGTCATTGAATATCGATAATATTTTAGAATTTAGAGAATGGTATAACGAGCAAGATACATTTAATTACGGTGATGCGGACTATTTGCCACGTTATGTATTTGGTCATTACATGAAAAGCTATCTAGAACAAATTGATCATGCATTCGACAATGTAAATGTAATTAAAAAAGAAGTTAAACATATGTATATTGAAGAGCAAGCCAATGAAATCATTCCTAAGCGAATCGTTGTATGTACTGATGATGAAGTGGAATCTTGTAAAGACTATGACTATGTGTTTTTTACAATTGGTACGATGTCATATCACGACCCTTACCAACTCAAAGGTCAAAAGGGTTATATTCAAGCGCCTTATCCAGCTAATCAAACACTGTCAGAAGTTAAAAAAGATGACACAATTGCTATTATCGGTACGGGTTTGGCAAGTTTAGACGTCATTCGTTATGCATTGTCGCACCACCAGAAAAAGCCAATTATTATGGCGAGTCGTGGTGGTAAGTTGCCAAGTGTTCGGGGTGAGATGCAAACGATTAAATTTAAATATCTCACTCTTGAAAATTTTGACCAGTTAAAAGCAGAAAATATGGGTGTGGTTCCATTAGAAGAAGCGGTGGAATTATTTAAAAAAGAATGTGAAGTGCGAGAGATTCCACTTCAAAAATTGCTTAAACGTCGAAAATATGATGCGGTCCGTGATTTAAATTATGACTTGAATCATCCTGAAGATTTAGGGGCTTTGCAGAGTGTATTTGAGGCATTAAAAGAAAATATGGATTGGATTTGGAACAGTTTGAGTCGTGAAGATCAATCCCAATTTATAACGAAGTATCATAGATATTTAAAAGAAAATACGAATCCGATGCCGAGAGAAACAGCTTTATTGTTGATTGACGCAATTAAAGCTGGTGATTTAGAAATATTATCTGGACTCGAAAATGTACGCCAATATTACGGTAAATATCGACTTGCCTTTAAAAATAAAGAGGATGAATTAAAAGTGGGTATCGTCATCAATGCGACGGGGCCGAAAAAACATTTGAGTCAGTTAGATGAGGACGATGCACTGTTGTTGGATATTGCGAATCGAGAAATTATACAACCGCATCCAATGGGTGGAATTCAAATCGTGCCGTCTACAAATGAAGTAATCAGTCCATTGTATGGAACTTTGCGAAACTTAAGAGCAATTGGTCAAATTACCAATGGTGTCAATTTTGAACGTAATGGTGTGACAATGATTGTTCAACAAGCCGTGAGGGCAGTCGACAATTTATATGACACGTATAAAGCTAAAAAAGCGCTCGAAAAAGAGAAAAAGAAAGCGCAGAAAAAGGCGAAGAAAAAGAAAAAAGACAAGAAGAAGAAAAAGAAAAAATAAGGCATTCAACTTAGAAAATGACAACATGATTTATCTATTCTTTCAAAAGATTCGGTTCACTTTCTTTAAAGCGTCACTATGATTGTGATGCGTTAGAGGACAAGTCATATTTTTAGTAAGTTATATTATTATTTAATAATGATTTTTTATAGAATAAGTTTATTTCCTGATTTTATATTCAAACAATTGTAAAATTTAAAAAGATACGGTAATATAGACGCATGGACTTCGACAGTCCATGCGTATCTTTTATACTCAATACAATTTCATATATTCTTTCGGGGCTGGGTGAAATTCCCAACCGGCAGTAAATTAAAGCCTGCGACCCATATTGCAAAGCGATATGGCTGATCTAGTGAGAATCTAGAGCCGACAGTTAGAGTCTGGATGGGAGGAAGAATAGGTAGGACATTTTCACAAAGTATTGTGAAGCTTATTTGTCGTACCAAATGATAAATGAATACGTCTATCTTTTAAGAGATAGCGATTCCTAATTCCCACTACTCGATTTTCAACGAGTGGTTTTTTTATTGAGGTGAAAGATTGGAAAATTATTTAGAACAAGCAATACAACTCGCACAAATGGTCAACGGCCAAACAGGAACGAATCCTCCTGTAGGCGCTGTTGTAGTTAAACACGGTAGAATCATTGGATTAGGCGCACATTTAAGAAAAGGCGACAAACATGCTGAAATTCAAGCCATTGATATGGCTGGTGAAGCAAATGTAAAAGATGCATCGATTTATGTATCATTAGAGCCTTGTTCTCATTATGGAAGTACACCGCCTTGTGCCAAAAGAATCATCGACACAGGGATTAAAAAGGTGGTATACGCAGCTAAAGATATCACTTTAGATACAGAGGGTCACCAAATGATGGTAGAAGCGGGTATTGATGTAGAGTACCGTCCGATGAAACGAGCCTTGGATTTATATGCTGACTTTTTCAAAAGTAAATCAGAGGGACGACCTATTGTAACTGTCAAAGTCAGTGCAAGTATAGATGGCAAACAAGCTACAGATGTTGAAGAGAGTCAGTGGATTACATCAAAAGCTGTAAAGCAAGATGTTTTTAATTTGAGGCATAATCATGATGCCATTATCACTGGTAATGGGACACTTCGCAAAGATAATCCAAGTTTGACAACGCGTATTGAAGACGGACATCATCCGGCAAAAGTCATTCTTTCGCGTTCTGGTGACGTGAACTGGAATGCGCAACTCTTTAAAGATGAAACGACACCGATTTATATTTATACCGAGAACCATAGTTTAACATCGACAAAAGACCATATTCATATTATTAAAGCGAATCAATTAAATGTTGATTTTATATTAAAAGATTTATTTCAAAAAGGTTTCGGTCGGATACTTGTTGAAGCCGGACCGAACGTGACATCACAATTTTTAGCGTCACATGATGTGACTAACTTCATCCTATATTTAGCCCCGAAAATCATAGGTGGTCAAGGTAAATATCAATTTTATCAAACAGACGATGTAATGCCTTTAGACCAACTACCACAATTTGAAATTGTACACAGTGAAATAATAGATACCGACATGAAATTACGAATGAAGAGGAAGTGAATCCATGTTCACAGGTATCGTTGAAGAAATAGGTACAATTGAAAAAATTCAAAAGCGAAACCCCACAACTGAACTGACTATACAATGTCAACATATATTAACAGATATGCATATTGGTGATTCTATAAGTGTCAATGGCACGTGCTTAACGGTAACCACTTTTAACGCAAACAGTTTTTCAGTGGAAGTTATTTTAGGTACTGAAAATAAAACATATCTTGCAGAACTTAAGGCAGGCGATAAAGTCAATCTAGAGCGCGCGTTATTAGCCACTGGCCGTTTAGGAGGTCACTTTGTGCAAGGCCATGTAGATGGGAAAGGTCGTATCAAACAAATTCAATCATCACAAAATGAATGGATTTATACGATTGAAGCACCCACTATTTTAATGAATCAAATGGTTTCTCAAGGGTCTATTGCTGTTGACGGTATCAGTTTAACAATTTTTAAAAAGCACCCTCATGCTTTTGACATTCATTTAATTCCAGAAACAAGAAAAGCGACAACTTTATCTACGAAGAAACAAGGAGATCCTGTTCATTTAGAGACAGACATGTTATTTAAATATGTCCAAACGATTGCAACACAAAAATCAGACCTATCTATGGAAGATTTGCTGAAAGCAGGATTTTAATGGAGGCGTAAGTAATGAAATTAGATACAATTGATGAAGCGCTCAATGCTTTAAAAAAAGGAGAAATGATTATTGTTGTAGACGATGAAGATCGTGAAAATGAAGGAGATCTTGTTGCTATAACGGAGTGGATGCACGATGACACCATTAATTTTATGACTAAATATGGAAGAGGACTCATATGTGCACCTATTACAAAAGAAATCGCTGAAAAAGCAGGATTGGATGGAATGGTTAAACACAATAACGATCCACATGGTACGGCTTTTACACAAAGTATTGATCATATCCAATCGACAACTGGAATTAGCGCTTTTGAAAGGATGCAGACTGCACGTGCTTTAATTGATGAACAAATGGACCAACATACCTTTAACCAACCGGGCCATTTATTTCCGTTGATTGCAAAAACGCATGGTGTTTTAGAACGTCGTGGTCATACAGAAGCCACTATTGATTTAGCACGGTTAACGGGTGCTACACCTGCAGGATTAATTTGTGAAATTATGAATGAAGATGGAACAATGGCTAAAGGCGTGCAACTTGAACAGTTCAAAGAGATGCATCAATTGAAAATGATTTCTATTGAGGATCTTGTTGGACACATTAAAGTGAATCGTAAAATCATAACGGAACAAGCGAAAGTTAAGTTACCTACGCGATTTGGTACTTTTGATATGTATGGATTCACTTCGAATATAGATGGTACTGAACATTTAGCTATTGTGAAGGGTGAGATTCACCCAACGATGAATGTACGTATTCATTCTGCTTGCGCTACAGGAGATATTTTTCATAGTGCACGCTGTGATTGTGGAGATCAACTTGAAGCGGCAATGGCCTATATTGAACAACATGGTGGCATGATTTTATACTTACCCCAAGAAGGTAGAGGCATTGGCTTAATGAATAAATTAAAAGCTTATGAGTTGATTGAGCAAGGCTATGATACAGTTTCCGCTAATGAAGCGTTAGGTTTTGAACCAGATTTAAGAGAGTACGATATCGCAGCACAAATGTTAAGACACTTTAATGTAGAGCGCGTGCATTTATTGAGTAATAATCCAGAAAAATTTCATGGTTTAAAACGTTATGGAATTCAAATTGATGAGCGAATTCCGCTCATAGCTGAAGAAAATGAACACAATCATGATTATATGCACGTCAAAAAAACACAAATGGGACATATGATTTAAATATAGGAGGAAGAAAAATGAAATTTGAAGGTCAACTTATAGGTAAAGGTTTAAAAATAGGGATTGTTGTAAGTCGTTTTAATGATTTTATCACAGGTCGTTTAGTCGAAGGGGCACTTGATGCGTTAAAACGCCACCAAGTCGAAGCTGACGATATTGATATTGCTTATGTACCGGGAGCATTCGAACTTCCAATTGTGTCAAAGAAAATGGCACAAACTCAAAAATATGATGCAGTGATTACACTTGGCTGTGTGATTCGTGGTGCAACATCCCATTATGATTATGTTTGTAACGAAGCTGCTAAAGGCATTGCTAAAGCGGGAGACGATACAGGCATTCCTGTAATATTTGGTGTTTTAACAACTGAAAATATTGAACAAGCTATTGAACGTGCAGGTACAAAAGCAGGCAATAAAGGGGCAGAAGTCGCCGTTGGTGCAATAGAAATGGCTAACTTATTAAAACAGTTTTAATGAAATAAAGCGCTCATATTTCAATTACGTAGCGATTACCAAAATTTTATAATTGAAAACGATGATGTGGAGTGGCGCTAAGACATGATGTCAATAGAGACAGCCACTCCATTTTGTTAATGTGACATTAATAAGCAGAAGCCACAACAGCTACTATTTTGGCATGTTGTGGCTTTCTAAAGTTGACATGAGTGTCAAACTATTTTATTTATTTTTTAACAGCTTAAATAATGTACCGACTGCAAGTCCAATTGCACCTATAGAGAGAAGGACTTTTGGTTTTACAAATTCTTTGAAGGCTAATGTTAAGTTTTGAGGTCTTTCCGCTAATCGTCGCATGAAGTAACCAAACCAATCATCACCATAAGGGACATAAATCGTAAAATTATATCCTTCCTTTGCAATCGACTCTGCTAGATCACTTCTAAATCCATACAACATTTGAAATTCGAATTGAGATTTATCAATATGATTGTCCTCAACAAATTTTTTAACATGGTTAATGATTTTGTGATCATGTGTGGCAATTGAAGTAAAGCTTTTAGAATTTAATAATCTTTTTTCGATAAGTCGAATATAATTTTGATTAATTTCTTCCTTCGTTTGATAGGCGATATGTGGTGATTCTTTATAAGCGCCTTTAACTAAACGTAAGCGGAGTTCTGGATATTTATCGATGAGTACATCTGCTTTAAATAAGTAAGCTTGAATCACTGTTCCAATATTTGAATAATTGGGTTTTAATCGATCTAAAGTTTGTGTAATATCGAAAAGGCTATCGTACTTTTCTGTATCGATGTTAATGTGCATATGATCATAGCGATTTGCTTTCGAAACAATTTCTTCAATGTTTTCAAAACATAAGGCACGATTAAATTCGCTACCTAATTGGCTGAGCTTAACCGACATATGCGCGTTGAGTTGATTTTCGTGAATCGCATCCATAACTTTTAATATATTTTCTTTGGCTGCAATTGCATCACGCTCATTATTGACAAACTCACCTAGATTATCGACGGTTGCTGCAATATTTTTGTCGTTTAATTTCTTAATTGTAGCGACAACCTCTTCTATCGTGTTACCAGCAACAACTCTATTTGCACCTAATGAAGGTCCTACAGTTTTTGCTAATGAGTTTAAATAAGCATTGTTTGATAGTGTAATAAAAAAGTTTTTGATTAAGCTCATTTCAATTCCTCCCATATCCTTTGTTCATTGTCATAATAATAGTGTATCATGAACAGATAATGGAAGAAAACGTTTTCATAGTACATAATTACAATTTTAGCATCTATTTTTCTTTTAGAATTATGAATATTTAAATTTTTTATTTGTTACTTGTGACTAAGATGATAAATTGTGTGAAACGGTGAGTGGTGGTTTCTGTAAATTAGTATCAATCGGTTCTTGTGCTAGTGCTAAAAAGAGGGGCATCATAAGCAAAAACAATAAACTAATCACACATTTAACGATGATTTTCATTAACGACACCTTCAATTTAAATTTATTTTCAACTAAAACGTATCATATGATTATCAAGTAGGTGTGAAAATGTTGTAAAGATGCGCTTTAAAAAGTAAACAGTGCTAAATATTAACGCAATGTAAAGTTCGCGATTGAAACTTTACGATATCTTTAAATTTCAATCGTTATGTGCATGTTAAAATAAGAGTGAAATCTTTTTAAGGGAGATTATAACATGTTTAGAGATATGGCATTTTATATATTTGGGACACAGTTAGATACGTTTGTACAATACTTTGTTTTTGAACTTATTATTTTAGTTCTAATTGGTTTAATTGTGGGGGTGCTGACACACCGATTGTGGCTTGTAGCTGTTGTAATTATAGGGTTGAATCTCATTGATGCTGGTATTATAGCGAATTTTAATGCTTCTCAGGGAAATGGCTCACTGATTGGTCAATTTTTCTTAATGTTAGTCGCAAAGTTTTTCCCTACTTTTTATGAATTGCTTTTAGCAATTTTATTATTACGTTTACCGTTCATACGTAAAACTTTTAAATTATCTTAAAAATGGAAAGCGCAGCATCATAGTAAATATTTAAAGATCACACGCGCTTTTTTAATAGTTGTCAGTGACGCATATCAACAGGATAGAAAATTTACGTCTCAAGTAGATTTCTATCCTGTTTTTATGATTTCCTTTTTATTCGCAAACATGAATAAAATCACGCTATAATAAAAGGAAGAACGTAAAGGAAGGGTAATGTTGTATGTGGAAATGGGAAACAGATAATAAAGCTAAAGGCGTCATCGTTATTGTTCATAATATGTTAGAACATACAGGAAGATACGCCTATGTCATCACACATTTAAAACGTAATGGTTATCATGTGATTATGGGCGATTTACCTGGACAAGGCCAAACGTCACGTATGAATAAGGGCCAAATCGAAAGCTTTGAAATCTATCAAGAACGGGTACTTGAGTGGATTGAAATTGCAGAAGCGTATCATCTTCCTACATTTATTATTGGGGTCGGATTAGGTGGGCTCATTTGTGTCAATTTATTAGAAAAAGTGCAACTTGATATTGAAGGATTGATTTTAATTTCGCCATTGATGGCTTTTCATAATAGTAATAAGACACGTAAAAATTTCTTAACAGCGAACATTGGAGATGTCTCTAAAAGTGCCAAATTTGATCTCGGATTTCAAGTCACTGATTTGACTCGAAATCCTGAAGTTCAAGAAGAAACAT
The DNA here is from genome assembly GCF_000411275.1 of Staphylococcus sp. HGB0015. NCBI lineage: Bacteria > Bacillati > Bacillota > Bacilli > Caryophanales > Staphylococcaceae > Staphylococcus > Staphylococcus sp. HGB0015. The sequence continues at coordinate 1,207,176 of NZ_KE150417.1, read as the reverse complement.
TAAATGATGCAATGATGTTGAAGAAAGTAAGTTACCATTGGTACAAAGAAGTGATTAGAACAATGAAAGAAACTGCGGATCATATGAATCAATTCATGTGTATTCCTATGTGCGTCATGTATGGTACAGAAGATGTGATTTCAGATACGAAAGTAACTTATCAATTTGTGAATAATCTTAATTACGATGAGCTTTATTTTAAAGCGTGGGAAGGGTTAGCGCATGAAATTCATAATGAACCTGAACGTGAAGCCGTTATGCGTTATATCCTCAGCTTTTTAAATAATAAAGTTTTCGCAGCAGGATATTTAATCGACGATGAAAATAGTATTAAGTAATTATTTTAAACTATTGACAAATATTGGAAAATAATTTCTCTCTGCATTACAATAAATTTTTATTGAAATATTGTGATAAACATGGTAGATTATATGTGAAAAGAATCACAATTATTGTGATAAATATAAATTTGCAAAGTAGGAGCGTGTTTTTCAATGGGAAAAAACAGTAATAAAGTCGTATTAGTTGGTAATGGCGCAGTTGGCGCGAGTTATGCATTTACAATGGTAAGTCAAGGCGTCGCTGATGAATTAGTCATTATCGACATTAATAAAGACAAAGTACTTGGTGATGTACTTGATTTAAATCACGGCGCGCCATATGCTGAATCACCTGTAAAAGTTAAAGCAGGTGAATATAGCGATTGTGGTGACGCTGATCTTATTGTGATTTGCGCAGGTGCTCCACAAAAAGTCGGTGAAACACGATTAGACCTCGTAGAGAAAAATGCTAAAATTTATAAAGATATTATCACTTCCATTATGGACAGTGGTTTCGATGGTATCTTCCTTATTGCTGCTAATCCTGTTGATATTTTATCTTATGTAACGCTTAGATATTCTGGTTTACCTAAGCATAAAGTCATCGGTTCAGGCACAATTTTAGATACTGCACGCTTTAAACATTTAATTAGTGAAGCATTTGACGTTGCACCAAGCAGTGTTCATGCGAATATTATTGGTGAACACGGTGATTCTGAAGTTCCAGTATGGTCAAGTGCAACAATTGCAGGTGTTTCAATTTATGATGAATTGAAAAATGATCCTTCAAAATCACATCTAATTGAAGATATTTACGTACAAACACGTGATGCTGCATACGATATTATCAAAGCAAAAGGTGCAACGTATTATGGTGTAGCTATGGGATTAATGCACATTTCTAAAGCGATTTTGAAAAATCAAAATACAGTTTTAACAGTATCAAGTTACTTAGAAGGTGAGTATGGCCATAGTGGTGTATACACAGGTGTGCCAACAGTAATTAATGGTGAAGGCGCAACACACATCGTTGAAACACCTTTAAATGAAGAAGAAAAAGAAAAATTTGAAAAATCAGTGAATATCTTAAAAAATATGCAACAATCTATCAATCATCTTTTTGATTAATTAAGATAAAAATTTAGACAAACGCGGACATAAGTTCTCAATTTCCAAAGAAAGTACTTCAAAAGTCATTTAGACGTTTTTTGAGGTGCTTTCTTATTTTATATATCCGTCATGACTATGGTCACCGTGAATCTATTTATGCACAATTGAAAGCGTGTTGGATTATGACATATTTAATTTACATTTATAATCATCTATGATATTTTCGGTTTGATAGAAATCATAGAAAAATAACTACAAACCTAGAATTGTCAGTGGTATTTTAAGATTTAAAATTAATTTATTACCAATAAATCAAACTTTTATACATTATGATTAAATTATAATAATTTGGGTAAAGATTCATGATAGGCAGTCTAATTGAATGGGGGCTTAATCATGGCTAAAAAGAAAAACTATCAAGTAAGCGATATTGTGTTATTAGATAATCTTCAAAAAGAGGTTGAATATATTTTTGAAGCGATTGAGGAGAAGTATCATTTATCAAAAGAAGAATTTTTGATTTTACTTACACTTTGGGATAAGGGGTCAATGACATTAAAAGACATCGATCATTATGTCAAAGTCAAAACGTACAAACGGACAAGAACTTTCAACAATCTTGTAGAGTTGAAATGGCTAGTAAAAGAAAGACCATCTGATGATGAAAGAACAGTCATTATTCATTTTAATGAAGAAAAAGAACAAGATAAACAAGAATTGATTAACTTTGCGTGTAGTGAAATTGAAAACCGAGAACAAAACTTAAAAGATTTACTGAATTCCATTATACACGGTTGCGATATATAATAAAAACGGGATTTGAGGCCATAGAACGTCTCAAATCCCGTTTTTGTTTTATCTTTTTTCAATGCCTATAATAAAAGGGGGACGATTTTGTTGATTGATGAATTCGTATTTCAAGATATGTGCTTTTTGCTGATCAAATGCTGTTAAATATTGCAATAGCGCTTGACTTTCTTCATAACCTTCATCGTGCCCAGGATATACCGCTAACACGATGATACCTTGAGGTTGCAAAAGTTCAAAAATGTGCTCTATCGCTTGAATTGTCGTTGAAGGCCGTGTGACAATAGATTTATCTCCTTTAGGTAAATAACCTAAATTAAAAAGTGCAGCATGTATGCGATTGTGATGTTTCTCTGAAATATATTGGGTAATTTTTTCATGACCCGTTTGGTAAAGTGACACATTTTTAAAATCGGCAACTTTCTTCGCGGTATTTTCAATTGCCGTTGCTTGAATGTCACAGCCATACACATGACCGGAAGGGACGGCCTGTGCTAGAAAAAGCGTGTCATAACCATTTCCACAAGTTGCATCAATTACAACGCTTTCGGGTGTAATATGACTTTGGATGAGTGATTTTGCGAATGGGAGGATACGTTCAACGATCATAGTTGTACCTGTGCTTCATAGTATTGACCTTGTACTGTACCACGTCTTTCAAGTTCAGCATCAATATCATTCAATACTTCCCATTTGTTCACACTCCACATTGGTCCAATCATTAAATCAATCGGACCATCACCTGTGATTCGATGAACGACCATTTCAGGTGGCAGTTGTTCAAGTTGGTCACACACTAAGTGAATATATTCTGTTTTAGACATAAAATTAAGTAACCCTTTTTCATACTGTTTTACCATTGGCGTTCCTTTTAATAGATGGAGAAGGTGAATCTTAATCCCTTGAACATCCATTTGTGCCACAGTTTTAGCAGTTTCCATCATCATGTCATAGTCTTCACCAGGTAGCCCATTAATAATATGAGAGCAGACATTGATATTATGTTTTCTAAGTTTAGCGACACCTTCATAGTAACAATCCATATCATGTGCGCGATTGATTAAGTCAGATGTAGACTGGTGGACCGTTTGGAGACCCAATTCGACCCATAAATATGTACGTTGATTCAATTCGGCTAAATATTCAACAACATCATCTGGTAAACAATCTGGACGTGTTCCAATGGATAAACCAACGACGCCAGGTTGTTTTAAAGCACTTTCAAATTTTTCGCGGAGCACTTCTACAGGTGCGTGTGTATTAGTGAATGCTTGGAAATAGGCAATATATTGGCCTTCATGCCATTTTTCATGCATGCGCGATTTTATTTCATTAAATTGTACTTCTATTGGATCAACACGATTACCCGCAAAGTCTCCGCTACCCGCTGCAGAACAAAATGTACAACCGCCATGTGCGACAGTTCCATCTCGATTTGGACAATCGAAGCCGGCATCGAGTGCCACTTTGAATATTTTTTGATTAAATTTATTTTTTAGAAGATAGTTTAATGTGTGATAGCGTTTTTGATTAAATGCGTATGGAAAATAAACCCCCATGATTATCGTCCTTTCAAAATTCATAATTAAAACGGATTTTTTGATACTGTGTTAAAATTCTTATTAACTGTATTTCAAGATTTTAACATATTTTAGACTAATCGTGTTATAGTGTGATTTAGAGAGAAAAGGAGTGTGTCATCAATGAAAATGCCAAAAGAAATATGGTGGCTTGTAATTGGTATGGCAATAAATATTACGGGAGCGAGTTTTTTATGGCCACTCAACACGATTTATATGAGTCAAGCTCTAGGTAAATCGTTAAGTACAGCCGGTGTTGTATTAATGGTGAATTCATTTGGTATGATAGCGGGTAACTTGTTAGGTGGAACTTTGTTTGATAAGTTGGGTGGCTATCGAACAATCATGCTGGGTACGATTATCAGTTTATGTGCAACCCTCCTATTGAATTTATTTCACGGATGGCCATGGTATGCAGTTTGGCTCATTATGCTTGGATTTGGAGGCGGTATGATTATTCCGGCTATTTATGCAATGGCAGGTGCTGTTTGGCCACAAGGTGGGAGACAAACATTTAATGCCTTTTATTTAGCCCAAAATATCGGTGTTGCTTTAGGGGCAGCTTTAGGCGGTGTCGTAGCAGAACTTAGCTTTAATTATATATTTATGGCAAACCTTGCGATGTATGTTGTATTTTTCTTCATCGCTCTATTTAATTTCAACATGGATTACCATGCGACAGTTAAGCAACACGAAACGATTGAAGAAATTGCACATCTTCAGAATAAAAAGCATTTTAACGCACTTCTTTTATTGTGTGTCATGTTTGCTTGTTGTTGGATTACGTATGTTCAATGGCAAACAACGATTGCTTCATTTACACAAAGTATTGGCATTTCTATGAGTCAATATAGTTTATTATGGACCATTAACGGTGTTTTGATACTCATTGGTCAACCTTTAATTACACCCATCGTTCAATTTTTCAAAGGGCAGTTAAAAAAACAATTATATTTTGGTTTGTTCGTCTTTATATTATCCTTTTTAGTGACGAGTTTTGCCAAATCATTTTCAATTTATGTCGTAGGTATCGTCATTATGACGTTTGCGGAAATGTTTGTATGGCCTGCTGTCCCAACGATAGCAAATGCATTAGCACCAAAGGGTCGCCAAGGTGTCTATCAAGGTATCGTCAATTCAGCTTCGACTGTCGGTAAAGCTTTCGGTCCGCTAATCGGTGGGATATTAGTAGACCTCTATAATATGCAAGTGATGTTTTTATCTATGATAGGATTGTTAGTTATCGCAATGATTTTCTTGTCTATCTATGATAGAAAAGTGGATCCAAAGATTTTATATCATTAGCGATGCTAAAATGAGGCTTGCATATTTGTGTTAAATTTTTTAATATAGATAATGATTAAAGTCATCGGAAGCATAGTTTTAAACGGTTTCGTCTCAATGTTTATTTATAAGTGAAATGTTGAGTGGAATTGTGCTATTTTCAAGTGATTAAAATGGAGTAGTAACTTAACTGTATTTCTTAAGAGAGCTAGTGGTGGTGCGAACTAGTGAAAACATTAAGTGAACTTGCCAATGTAATTAAATAATAATTAACATCTCTAACTATTTTTAATGAAGTGCACGTTTAGCGTGAATAAGGGTGGTACCGCGGCATGAGTCGTCCCTTACCATTGAAGAATAGTTCGAGATGTTTTTTTATGAATAGGAGGATTTAGTAGTGAATTACAATCATCGAGAAATTGAAAAAAAGTGGCAAACGTATTGGTTACAAAACAAAACTTTTAAAACAGAAGATCATTTAGGTCAAAAGAAATTTTATGCATTAGATATGTTCCCATATCCTTCAGGAGCGGGTTTACATGTTGGGCATCCAGAAGGCTACACTGCAACTGACATTTTGTCACGTTATAAAAGAATGCAAGGTTACAATGTGCTTCATCCGATGGGGTGGGATGCGTTTGGTTTACCTGCAGAGCAATATGCATTAGATACGGGTAATGATCCAGCAGAATTTACGCGTACAAACATCCAAACTTTTAAAAGACAAATTCAAGAGCTTGGTTTTAGTTACGATTGGGATCGTGAATTAAGTACAACAGATCCAGACTATTATAAATGGACGCAATGGATTTTTATTCAATTGTATAAAAAAGGTTTAGCTTATATCGATGAAATTCCAGTAAACTGGTGTGAAGCATTAGGTACGGTTCTATCAAATGAAGAAGTTGTAGATGGTGTATCTGAACGTGGAGGACATCCCGTTGTACGCCGCCCTATGAAACAATGGGTGCTCCGTATTACAGAGTATGCGGATCGTTTGTTAGAAGATTTAGATGATTTGGATTGGCCAGAGTCACTTAAAGACATGCAACGAAATTGGATTGGTCGTTCAGAGGGTGCCAAAGTTATTTATAAAGAAGCGAAATCGGAAAAAGCGATTGAAGTGTTTACGACGCGACCTGATACAATCTATGGTGCCACTTTCCTAGTATTAAGTCCAGAGCATGCTTTAGTCAATGAAATAACAACGACTGAACAATCGCAAGTAGTCAAACAATATCAAGACGAAGCAGCTAAAAAATCTGATTTAGAGCGTACGGATTTAGCGAAAGAAAAAACGGGTGTCTTTACAGGTGCTTATGCGATTCATCCGATGACAGGCGAACAAATTCCAATTTGGATTGCAGATTATGTGCTCGCTTCTTATGGTACTGGCGCGGTAATGGCTGTTCCTGGACACGATGAGCGTGACTATGAATTCGCTGAGACTTTTAATTTACCAGTTAAAACAGTTATCGATAATGACGCTGACACACCTTACTATACGGGTAATGGTCCGCATATTCATTCTGAAGCGCTAAATGGTCTTGAAAATGAAGATGCGATTGCGAAAGCGATTCAACTCCTTGAAGAAAAAGGTGTCGGTGAAAAGAAAGTTAATTATAAACTTCGAGATTGGTTGTTTAGTCGTCAACGTTATTGGGGTGAACCGATTCCGATTATTCATTGGGAAGATGGTTCAATGTCAACTATACCTGAAAATGAATTACCATTATTGCTTCCTAAAACGGATCAAATCAAACCTTCTGGTACAGGTGAATCTCCATTAGCAAATATAGACGATTTCGTGAATGTTACAGATCCTGAAACAGGCATGAAAGGGCGTCGAGAAACCAATACAATGCCACAATGGGCTGGAAGTTGTTGGTATTATTTACGCTATATTGATCCTAAAAATGATCAAATGTTAGCAGACCCTGAAAAATTGAAACATTGGTTACCTGTTGATTTATATATTGGCGGCGTCGAACATGCGGTATTACACTTACTCTACGCGCGTTTTTGGCATAAAGTGCTTTATGATTTAGGTGTGGTTCCAACTAAAGAGCCATTCCAAAAATTATTTAATCAAGGTATGATTTTAGGTGAAGGTCATGAGAAAATGAGTAAATCGAAAGGAAACGTCGTAAATCCTGATGATATTATTGTTTCTCATGGGGCAGATACTTTACGACTTTATGAAATGTTCATGGGACCTTTAGAAGCTTCAATCTCTTGGAGTGAAAAAGGTTTAGATGGCTCACGTCGCTTTTTAGATCGCGTTTGGCGTTTATTCGTAAATGAAGATGGTACATTAACAGATAAAGTTGTTGAAGATGAGACGCCGGCATTACAAAATGTTTATCATCAAACAGTTAAAAAAGTAACGGAAGACTTTGAATCTCTTAACTTTAATACAGCAATCAGTCAATTAATGGTATTTATCAATGATTGTTATAAAGCAGAGACGATTTCTCGTGCTTATGTAGAAGGTTTTGTTAAAATGCTAGCACCGATTGCACCACATTTAGGGGAAGAATTGTGGTCAATTTTAGGACATGAGACAACGATTACTTACCAACCATGGCCTAGTTATGATGAATCCCTTCTTGAAGCTGCAGTTGTTGAGATTGTACTACAAGTCAACGGCAAAGTGCGTGCGAAAGTTGAAATTCCTAAAGATCTGTCAAAAGAAGAAATGGAACAAATGGCATTAGCTAATGACAGTGTAAAAACAGTAATTGAGGGTAAAGAGATTAAGAAAGTGATTGCGGTTCCGCAAAAACTTGTTAATATTGTTGCGAAATAATTGAAAGGATGAGAAAGCGTGAAAGAGATCAGTGTCGATCAATTAAAAGAAATGATTATGAGCTCAGAACCTGTTCATGTCATCGATGTTCGTGAAGATGAAGAGGTTGCGATGGGAATGATTCCTGAAGCGGAGCATATTCCAATGAATAAGATTCCTGAAAAGCTCGAAGATTTTAATAAAAATACAACATATTATGTCGTTTGCGCTGGGGGCGTTCGAAGTGCAAAGGTTGTAGATTATTTAAATCAACATGATATTGATGCGGTCAATATCGAAGGTGGTATGCACGCATGGGGCGATGGGGGCTTAGAATATAAACGCATCTAATGATGTGTCGCTTCAAGGTGGACAGGGATAACGAAGGATTTTCCAGTGTTATCCTGTTTCCTACCTTATATAATTTAATATGATTATTAAAGAAGAGTTAAAAGACGAGTCTGGGACATAAATACCAAAATAAATAGCTCGAAGATGATTTTGATAAAAATCATCTTCGAGCTTCCTTTTTATTATCATGCTTCGTATTATATAGGCTCGCTTTCCGAGGGGACAGCCTCAGCCTGTAGTCTTCGGCTCGTCCTGTTCCCTCAGGAGTCTCGCTATAAATACTTCGCTTATATATATGTAATCATTCACCATTATACTTAAAAAAATAAGGCACTTTCGTATAATTTAATTCATCACAACAAAAACTAAACTAACGAGGTGCCTTATGTATAAAGATTATAACATGTCTCAATTAACTCTACCAATAGAAATATCTATTTTAATTCCTGATAAGGAAAAAATCCGAGATTTTTCGTTTTTTACGAAAACCTCGGATTTCATCGATTATTGAGACATTTTTGTTTCAGCCTCGTCTTTATTTTGGAATATTAAACAATGTAACAGTGATTATTCTACAAATCCTGCAAAGTAGCCTGCAACATAACCTGTTACCAATGCACTTGTTATATTATATCCCCCGGTGTAACCATGAATATCTAAAACTTCACCGCACAAAAATAAACCAGGTGCCAACTTTGATTCCATTGTGCTCGGTACAATTTCTTTAATATCAACACCGCCACCTGTGACAAATGCCTTTTCAAGGGGGAGGGTTCCATGTACATCGAAAGTAAAGGCTTTTAACAAATGCGTGAGTTCAGCCAATTTTTGTTGGCTTAAATGATGATAAGTCGTTTGAGGGTCAATGTTCGCTTCATCTATTATAAAAGATAAGTATCGTTCTTCGATAAGTCCCTTGAGTGCATTTTTAATATGTTTATCAGGTTGAGATTTTAATTTTTGTTCAATTTGTTGTTTTAATGCATCTTCTTTAACATCAGGAAAAGCATCAATTTGCATTTTAATATGTGTTTGGTGTTGTGCTTTTTGTTCATAATAGACGAATTGACTACATCTTAAAGCAGCAGGACCACTAATACCAAAATGAGTAAAGATCATATCCATTTGGTGAGTGATTCTTTTTTTACCATTTTTTCTTAATACTGAAAGCCCAACATTACTCAAGCTAAGCCCTTTTAATTGTTGCTTTTTAATAAAAGGGGCATTTGATTTAATAGGGACTTCAGTTGGGAAAAGTGGTGTAATATGATGACCCAATGCCGTAGCGAAACGGTAACCATCTCCAGTAGAACCTGTTTGTGGGACACTTGTGCCACCTGTTGCAATAATAATGGATTTAGCTTGATATGTTGTGCCATCTTGCAACTTGACTATAAAATAGCCTTCGTCTTGCTTTTCAACGGATGTCACCACATGTTGTTCTTTAATAGTGACATGATGATCATGAAGTGTTTTGATGAGTGCATCTAAAACATCTTGTGATTGATTCGATACCGGAAACATGCGTCCATGATCTTCTTCTTTTAAAGGCACACCCCGTGTTTCAAAAAAATCTATAATGGATTGATTATCGAAAATAGAAAAGGGACTATATAAAAATTTACCGTTTCCTGGTATGTTTTTAATGATCTCAGCATAGGGGAGACGATTCGTTACATTACAACGCCCTCCACCAGAGATTTTTAATTTGCGACCTAAACCTTTCTTTTTTTCTAGTAATAGGACGGACTTACCATGTTGGCTCGCTGATATTGCAGCCATAAGCCCACTGGGTCCACCGCCGATGACGATTGATTGATACATATTGTAAAAACCCCTTAAAGTTGATATTTTGATTTTAACATATCTTTATTCGGTGTATAATAACCATATTGTGTTATAATTTGAGTTTGAAAAATTGAAGAGTAGGTAGGTTGGCTATGAGTGAAAATAAGGAATTGGTAAGAGGAACTTTTTTACTCACATTAAGTATCCTCATTACTAAAGTTTTAGGTATCATTTATATTATTCCGTTTTATCGAATTATCGGTGGCGCCGATAATTTAGCGCCTTTTAACTATGCGTATGGGCCATACAATATCGCGATAGCGGTAGCGACAGCAGGTGTTCCGCTTGCAGCATCAAAATATGTGGCAAAGTATAACGCATTAGGCGCATATCGTGTCAGTCAAAAGTTATACAAATCGAGTTTTGTGGTGATGAGTATCACCGGTATTTTAGGCTTTTTAGCACTGTATTTGTTATCTCCAACAATTGCGTCAATAACAATTGCAAACAATACCGATCAAAAAGCAGGTTGGACAGTTGATCAAATAACATCTATTATTAGAACAATTAGTTTTGTGGTGATTTTTATACCTGTACTTGCAACTTGGCGAGGTGTTTTCCAAGGTTATAAATCTATGGGGCCAACTGCGCTTTCAGAAGTGACAGAACAAATTGCGCGTATTATTTTTATCCTTTTAGGAAGTTATCTTGTATTGAACGTTTTTGATGGTTCAGTCTTATTAGCTAATGGTATTGCAACTTTTGGTGCGGCAATTGGGGCAATTGCAGGTATCTTGACACTATGGTGGTACTGGATTAAACGTCGTAAAGGGATACATGAAATGGTTGAATCCGATACGACAGGAATCGATGTTTCGTATAAACATATGTACAAAGAAATTATATCTTACAGTATTCCTTTCGTTATTGTGAGTTTGAATTTTCCATTATTTATGATTGTTGACCAATTAACTCACAATCATGCTTTAGCGATTGCTGGGGTTGAAACACGTTTACAAGATATGTTCTTTACCATGTTAAACATGACGACAAACAAAATTGTCATGATACCTACGTCTTTAGCGGCAGGTTTTGCGATTAGTTTGATCCCTTTTATTACAAAAACGTATGAAAAAGGTGATTTTAGAGAGATGCATCACCAAATTCAAACGGCTTTAGGTGTCTTAATGTATATTACTGTACCTGCAAGTTTAGGGATTATGTCTCTAGCTGTGCCACTATATACTGTTTTTTATGAATATAGTATTGATGGCAGTCGATTATTGTTTTATTATGCACCTGTTGCAATTTTAATTTCTTTATTAAGTGTCACTGCTTCAATGCTTCAAGGTATTGATAAGCAGAAACTCACTGTTTTTATCATTTTAGGTTCTGTCGTATTGAAATTTTTATTAAACATGCCGCTTATTATTATGTTTGAAACAGCTGGTGCGATTTTAAGTACTGCAATTGCATTACTCTTTGCGATTTTATGTAATTTTGTTGTATTAAAAAAATATGCGCGTTTTAAATTTTATGACACGCTTTTAGATACATGTAAAATTTTATTCTATGGCTTTTTAATGATGATTATCGTAGAAGCTATCTATTACGTATTGCAACTCTTTATTTCTCCAGCGAGTCATGTAGGTGCATTCATCATAACTGTGATTTGTGCAGTTATTGGTGCATTAATCTACGGTGGTATTACAATCAAAACGAGACTTGCAGATAAGTTTTTAGGTAATATTCCAAATAAAATTCGTCAAAAAGTTGGTTTCTTATAATGAGAATTGATAAGTTTCTCTCTCAAATGGGATTCGGTACACGTTCTGAGGTCAAAGTATTAATTAAAAAAGGTTTTGTAACTTGTAATCAAGAGCGTATTAAAAGTCCAAAGTTTCAAATCGATGCGGATACCGATTTAATAGAAGTGAATGGTGAAAAGGTTCAATATGAACCTTTTCAATATTTAATGATGAATAAACCTAAAGGCGTTATTTCAGCAACCGAAGATCCAGTCCATCAAACGGTTATTGATTTAGTGAAGGACGATTCACATTTAGATTTATTTCCTGTAGGTCGATTAGATAAAGATACGGAAGGCTTATTGTTCATTACTAATGATGGGAAGTTTAATCATGAATTAATGAGCCCGAACAAGCATGTTACAAAAACTTATTGGGTTGAAGCTAAAAAACAACTTGAAATGTCGGATATTACCGCTTTTGAAAAAGGAATCACTTTAAAAGAAGGATTACTCAAACCTGCGCAATTAGAAATATTAGAGCCTCCTAATACGGCACTTGTTACGATTCAAGAAGGAAAATATCATCAAGTTAAGCGGATGTTTCATGCGATTAATAATGAAGTGCTGGCATTGAAGCGGATAGCCATTGGTGATGTTCAATTGGATGAGACGCTAAAGCCAGGTGAATGTCGGGCGTTGACTGCTGAAGAATTAACTACGCTTTATCCCACTTTGAATCCAAAAAATTAATGTTTAATTCTTTGTTAGCCGGGTAACCTTACACTAAACAAAATTGAGGTGATATCATGGCTAAATCTGGAAAATTTTTAAGAGCGGCTATCGGTATTGGAAGTGCTGTTGCTGCAGTTGTACTTTCTAATAAAGATAACCGTGACAAATTAAAAAATGAATATAACAAGTATAAAGAAAACCCAGAAGATTATAAAAAACGTGCACAAGAAAAAGCTTCGCAACTTGGTGAAGCTGCGACACAAGAATTTAATAAAGTGAAAGAGGATCCAAAAGCTTATGTAAATGAAGCTAAGCAAGATCCAAAAGGTTTTATTAATAATAAAAAAGAACAGTTGTTAAATAACGATACTAAAGACACAACGGATAAAAGAGCAGCCAAATTCGATGATGAAGGCGGCGGTAATCCAGCAAATAATTTGCGTATTGTGACTGAAGAAGAATTGAATAATAAGAATCAATCATAATGTAAAGGATTTGTGAAACGATTAATCATTTTGGTGTACTTTCATTCATTTAACTAGATGACGAATGACATATACGTCTAAACGACCAATAGTGATTGCGTTATTTCATCGCTTTACAATGACTTTCTAGGGTTGAGAAATATTACAAATTTGACTACAAAGTTGTTTTGTATCAAAAATTCTAAAACCCTAGTTCATTCAAATTGAAGACATTTCAATTTGAATTTGTCGGCGAATCAGTATTTGGTGTATATCAAGTGAACTGGTTCGTTTTTTTATTCAATAAAAATAAAAAGGAGTGTCCGCGTGCTGATGAGGACAGATGGCGCTTCGTCTGTCGCAAACGATTGATTATGTTTGAAAAATAAAATGTGAGTCCATCAATTTTACTGTTGTTTATTGAATAATTCATGTAGAATAGAAAGTACAACTATTAAAAAGGAAGAGATGATCAGCATGTGGAGAGAAAAAGTACAAGAATATGAAGCGCAAATGATCGAAGACTTAAAAGGACTTTTATCTATTAAATCCGTACGTGATGATGCAGCAGCTACCGCAGAAGCACCAGTTGGACCTGGTCCAAGAGCGGCATTAGATTATATGTATCAACTCGCTGAAAGAGATGGATTTAACACATTTGATACAGATCACTTAGCAGGTCGTATTGAGATTGGAAAAGGTGAAGAGTTGTTCGGAATTTTAGGTCATGTCGACGTTGTGCCTGCTGGAGACGGATGGGATACAGATCCATTTGACCCGGTTGAAACGGAAGACCGCATTATTGCACGTGGGACATTAGATGACAAAGGGCCAACCATCGCCGCATATTATGCAGTTAAGATTCTTAATGATATGAATGTGGATTGGAAAAAAAGAATACATATTATCATTGGAAGTGATGAGGAATCTGATTGGAAATGTACAGAGCGCTATTTTAAAACAGAGGAAATGCCGTCCATCGGTATTGCACCAGATGCAGAGTTCCCGTTAATTCATGGTGAAAAAGGAATTACAACTTTTGATATTAAACAACGAACATTAGCGCTTGATGAAGATGAACCTGAAATTGAGTTGCAACAATTTGAATCTGGTGAACGTTACAACATGGTGCCTGATAAAGCACATGCGCATATTTTAGTTAAAGAAAATATGACGGACACGATTCAACGATTTGAGGCATTTTTAACAGCGCATCAATTGACAGGAGAACATGAAGTTGACAGCGGAATTTTAAAATTAAGTGTGTACGGTAAGGCTGTACATGCAATGGATCCAGCTATCGGTGTCAATGCAGGATTATATTTAATTCATTTCCTAAATACATTAAACTTAAATCAATCTGCGAAAGCATGGGCAGCATTGAGTGACCAATACTTATTTGAGTCACATTTCGGAGAGAAAATGAATATGCAATTTCATTCTGATGAAATGGGCGATGTCACTACTAATCCTGGTGTGATTCGTTATGATCGTGAAAATGGAGGTACTTTTGGTATTAACCTACGTTATCCAGAAGGCTTTGATTTTGATACTGCGATTGCAGCATTTGAAAAAGAATTGGTAGCAAAAGGTTTTGAACTTGAATTGCATAAAGTCCAAACACCACACTTTGTAAATCCAGATGATCCATTTATTCAAAAACTATTAACAGCCTATCGTAACCAAACAGGCGATATGAAACCGTCATTTACAATTGGTGGCGGGACATATGCCCGTAATTTAGATAAAGGTGTCGCATTCGGAGCAATGTTTGATGACTCTGAAGATTTAATGCACCAAAAAAATGAATATATTACTAAGAAGCAGTTATTCAACGCAACGAGCATTTATTTAGAGGCCATTTATTCGGTTTGTGTGGAGGGATAAGTATGACAAAAATATTATTGAATCAAAGTTTTGTCGATGAAAGTGAAGCAAAAGTACCTTTTAACGATAGAGGTTATAATTTTGGCGACGGCATTTATGAATATATCCGCGTTTATGACGGTAAATTATTTACTTCAAAAGAACACTTCGAGCGTTTGTTAAGAAGCGCGGCTGAAATTGGTTTTGATTTAAATCATACTGTTGAATCTTTAACAGAGCTTGTACGTGAATTAGCTGAAGTGAATCAAGTTGTTAATGGTGGCATTTATATACAAGTGACACGTGGTGTTGCACCTCGTGATCACGCGTTTCCTACGCCACCTGTTGAACCCGTTATCACAGGTTTTGCTAAACACTACGATCGTCCCTATGAAGCACTTGATGAAGGTGTCTCTGCAGTCACTACAGAAGATATTCGTTGGTTAAGATGTGACATTAAGAGCTTAAATCTTTTAGGTAATGTATTAGCTAAAGAATATGCTTCGAAATATAATGCAATTGAAGCCATTCAACATCGTGATGGTGTTGTAACAGAAGGTGCATCAAGTAACGTCTATGCGATTAAAGATAACGTTGTTTATACACACCCAGTAAGTCATCTTATTTTGAATGGGATTACACGACAAGTGATTAAATGGGTTTGTGAAGATGAAAACATTACAATGAAAGAGGAACCTTTTACGGTCGCATTTTTGAAAGAGGCTGATGAAGTTATCATTTCAAGTACCTCTGTAGAAGTAATGCCGATTGTCACTTTAGATGGTGAAGCTGTAAACGATGGGAAGGTTGGCCCAATCACACGCCAATTACAAAAAGGTTTCGAACGTTATATCCGTTCACATTCACATTAAAAAATAAATCTAATTTAATTTATGATATTTTTATGAAATTTTGTGTTGCACAAAGGTAAAAAGTCACATTTTGTGTCCCATTTTTGGTTGAAAAAAAAGGCCAATAATTATAGAATTTAACTTGAGTGCAAAACGTGAACAGAAATAAAATCATTGAAAATTGATGATGTAAATATGGCTCTTGAATAATTTTTCATGAGCCTTTTCTAATTGGAAAGTGAGGTGAGTGAGTTGTGGAGCAGTTTTATCAGTTAGGATGGACGCTTGACTCTGCTGGCGGGGCATCAGGGGAAGCTTATATGGCTGAGCAAGATGGGCAAAAACTGTTTTTGAAACGAAATTCGAATCCGTTTATTGCAGCATTATCAGCTGAAGGTATTGTTCCAAAATTGGTTTGGACGAAGCGGATTGAAACGGGTGAAGTAGTCACTGCGCAACATTGGAAAAATGGGCGTGAATTAACTTCAAATGAAATGGCTCAAGATAGAGTGGCCTATTTATTAAGAAAAATCCACCAGTCAAAACCACTATTAACGATGTTAAAACGTATGGAAATGGCACCTATCACGCCTGAAATCATGCTGAATAAAATTAATGCTTCTTTATCGAGAGAAGTATTGACACATCATGTCATTCGTAAGGCTTTGACTTATTTAGAAGAGCATATGCCTGAATATGATCCACGTTTTTATACGGTGGTCCATGGTGATGTTAACCACAATAACTGGTTATTATCGGATACAGATGAACTTTTCTTAGTTGACTGGGAAGGTGCGATGATTGCCGATCCAGCGATTGACATCGGAATGTTGCTCTACAACTACGTACCTGAAACCCAATGGTCTGAATGGTTTGATATATACGAGGTAAAAGAAACCTTAAATTTAAAAAAACGAATGAAATGGTATACCGTCATTCAATCTATCGGTATGGTTCAGTGGAACGAAGAACATAAACGTTATAAAGATATGAACACGTGGCTTAAATTTTTAAATCAAGTGATGGGAAGTAACGTTTTTATATAAGGAGAACGAATCATGAGAATGAGAAATAAACCGTGGGCTGAGTCCTATCTGATTGAGCATAGTGATATTGTCGATTTGGACGGTTCACACGCACAAGAAGTCAGTAACTGGTTTGAAAAGTCACAGCCTATTCATATTGAAGTGGGCTCGGGCATGGGTAAATTCATCACGACACTTGCAAGTCAAAATCCGAATATTAATTATGTAGCGATTGAGCGAGATAAAAATGTGATGATTCGTGTGTTAGATAAAGTCAATGCGTTGAAACTGACGAATATCAAATTATTGTGTAATGATGCGATAAAGCTAACAGATTATTTTAAAAATGATGAAGTTGATAGAATCTATCTTAACTTTTCTGACCCATGGCCTAAAAAACGCCATGCTAAACGACGTTTAACTTACCCAACATTTTTAGAAATCTACGAGCAAATCTTGAAAAATGATGGGGAGCTTCATTTCAAAACCGATAACCGTGGATTATTTGCATATAGTTTAGAAAGTATGTCGCAATATGGCATGTACTTTACTAAAATCAATTTAAACCTACATCAAGAAGATGAAGGTGACAATATACCAACAGAATACGAACATAAATTTGCTGAAAAAGGCTCTAGAATTTATCGCATGGAAGCCAAGTTTCACAATAAAAATCAATGATGAAGGATCGGGCTGATAAGCATGTCAATGTTTATCAATCCGATTTTTTGCGGCTGTACACTTTATATGGTGGTTATGTGTCTATAATAATTAAGTCGCAAACTTCCGATTGCTTCTTCGAGTCTCGCTTTCCCAGGCGCCTTACCTCAACTAATTTTGGCTTTTATTGTAGCTCATAAGAAGCCAAAATGGATTTTCGGTTTCGGCTCTATGCCTCGGGAGTCTCGACTCGGTACGCAATCTATTTAAGCAATTTCACTATTGAAAAGTGGCATTGCTTACTTTATGAATCACACGTTTTACAGAAGATGCAGAAACGTTACAATCACTTGCGATATCAGTTTCTGAGCGAACTTGTGTTGCTTTATCTATAATAGCTTTCTGAACATGGTTTGAGATAAAACAGTTATCCTCAACAACATTTGTTTTAGAAGTAAAAGTCCGACCACAAACCCTACATTTAAACATTGTTTTAACAGATTTAAATACACTGCTATCTCTTGGAATCTTAAAAAAGTAATTCGCGATAAACGTTTTCCGTGTTTGTGTATTCGGTTTGGATTCGAATGATAACAGTGAGGACAAGTCATAGGCTTATATGAAAGGGTACCAAAGATGACGTTAGATTTCTGACCTCTAATAACTACATCTTCTTCAACTTTAGTGATTTTAATATTATTATCTTTTAATATATCATTACACATAGGCGCAATATGTCTCCTTTATTTTTGGTTTAGTCACTTAAAATGATAGAGGCATTTGCGCTATTTTTGTACAAAAAAGCAGTATGACTTATGTCATCCCACCATAAAAAATGAAGAACCTTTTTTGCTTTTACTGGCTTTTTAAGGAAGTAGCCAATGAGTTTGCGTATGATGATGTTAACTATAAATATTGTGTATTAGTAAAACTTGATAGTTTACCAGTTGATATCGAGATTGATTCTATCGTCGTGTGTGTTTATAAATGATTGTCTTTTATCTTGCAATTCGTTGCATTGAACTGTCTGAGCGTCTTACAATTAATATATTAAGGAGTGGTAACATGGATATTGGTAAATTTAAAGTTGATGCATTAGATGGTGGCTTTACACAAATGGATGGTGGGGCCATTTTTGGTGTTGTACCTAAACCATTATGGGAAAAACAATATGCAGTGAATGATAAAAATCAAGTTCCGTTAGTCACGCATCCTATTCTAATTCGGACAAGCGATTGTAATATTTTAATTGATGCAGGTATTGGCAATCATAAATTAACTGAGAAGCAATTACGTAATTATGGTGTAATCAATGAGTCTCGTATTAAGGAAGGATTAGCGCGTTTTTCATTAACACCTGAGGAAATAGATCTTGTCTTAATGACACATATGCACTTTGATCATGCGACAGGGCTTACTGACGCTGAGGGGAATGCACAGTTTCCAAATGCGCGCCATTATATACAACAAGATGAGTGGCATGAATTTATAGCACCTAATATCAGAAGCCGAGCAACATATTGGCCAAGTAATAGAGGTACGTATGAAGATCGAATGATTTTATTTGAAGATACGATTGAACCCTATCCGGGCATAAAGATGAAACATACCGGCGGACATAGCTATGGCCATGTTTTAATTGAAATAGAAAGTGATAATGAAAAAGCTGTACACATGGCAGATATTTTTAGCACAGCGGCACATCGTAATCCACTTTGGGTGACTGCCTATGATGATTATCCGATGCAATCGATTAGAGAAAAAGAGCGCTTAACACGTTACTATGCGGCAAACGAATATTGGTTTTTGTTTTATCATGATGTTGAATATTTTGCGGTACAATTAAGTGATGACTTAAAAAACATTAAAGCGCAAATCTTGAGATAATAAAAAAGGGTGGACATTAAATTGTGTCCAATCCCCTCAGCTATATTTCTATAATGTCAATGATTTGGCCATCATATGCGTCAGCGATAAATTCATAATGGTAAATTTTACCATTGCGCTCAGCACTGATGCCCCCTTTGTATACCTCATATTCGATACCAAATTTACGATATGTTGTCGGTTCATAAAGGATATAAGACCCTGTGACATGTTTAAAGTAGCTTTTAACAGAATCTATGACTTTATTGGCTGGGATATATTTCTGTTTATTCATATTCAGCACATAAAAATAACTTCCTGCAAGAACCACGCCGATTGTGATTGGTATCAATAAAGGCCAGTTTTTTTTCGATAACATAATTCACATCTCCTTGTTGAAGACTTAATTCTAGTTTACCACAGTAGAGATGATATACTAAATAAAGAGACTAAAAAAATAAGGAGTGTGCGATATGACAACAAGTACGATTGAAAAAATTAAGACTTTAACGGAACTACACGGTGCTCCTAATTTTGAACATCGCGTACGTGAATATATGAAAGCGAGTATGACACCTTATGTTGATACATTTGTATATGATCGAATGGGCGGATTTTACGGTGTAAAGAAAAGTAAAAATAAAAATGCGAAACGTGTAATGGTTGCAGCCCATATGGATGAGATTGGATTTATGATCACAGAAGTAACGGCACAAGGTTTGATTAAATTTACGGCCCTTGGTGGAGTGGCAAATGATATTTGGCAAGGGCAACGTCTTAAAATTTTGACACAACAAAATGAAGAAATCATCGGTGTAGTGGCGAATATACCAAGCCACTTTAGAACAGGACAAGAAGGCGCGCCACGCATTGAAGATTTACTTTTAGATATTGGAGAAAGTTCTAAAGAGGATGTTTTAAAGCGAGGCGTACAATTAGGAGACCCTATTGTACCGCACACAGAATTATTACAGTTGTCTGAACACCGATATGCAGCAAAAGCATGGGATAACCGATACGGCTGTGTCATCGGTCTAGAATTACTCGAACAACTTAAAGACGTTGAATTAGATTTTGATTTATATGTTGGCGCGAATGTACAAGAAGAAGTAGGTTTACGAGGTGCTGAAGCGGCTGCGCGTCTGATTAATCCAGATGTCGCTTTTGTTGTTGATTGCTCACCTGCTAACGATATGAAAGGGCGACAAGGTCTTTCGGGTGTACTAGGAGAAGGGGCGCTGTTACGAATTAAAGATGGTACGATGCTACTCAAACCAGCCTTTAAATCTTATTTACAACAAATTGCAGCAGAACACCAGATTCAATATCAACATTATATCTCACCTGGTGGTACTGACGGCGGTGTAATTCATAAATCGAATATTGGTGTGCCAACTGCTGTGATTGGCGTGTGTGCAAGATATATTCATAGTGTGGATGCTGTTTTTGATATTCGTGATTATCAAGCAGCGAATGCATGGTTAACGGCGTCTATCCGTCAATTAGATGATGAAACGATAGAACGATTACAATATCAATAGGAGTGATAGTGATGATTCAATTAGAAAGTGAACAACAATTTAATGCATTTGCGCAAAAAAATACCGTTTTCTTATTTAGTGCAGGTTGGTGTCCAGATTGTCATGTCATTGAGCCGGGTTTACCTGGACTGGAAGAAAAGTACCAACAATTTGACTTTGTAAAAGTGGATCGAGATCAATTCATTGATTTAGCGATTGAGCACGGTATTATGGGCATTCCAAGTTTCTTAGTTTATCAAAATGGTAAGCAAGTGGGTTCTTATATTGGAAAAGAACGAAAAACAGTAGAACAAATCGATGAATTTTTGAGTCAATTTTAAATAGATTTTAACCCTTGGGACATAGTTTTTCTCTAGTCCTAAGGGTATATTTATTGTAAACTAATAAAAGGCATGAAATTAGGAGTGAAAAAATGAATGTCTTTAAAATGAGAGATTTGATTAAGTCACGATTAGAAGATTTAGAGGTTCAATATCAATTTAATCGTAAAGAAGAATCTTTGAGAATTTATCGAACTGATAATCATAAAGGCTTAACAGTTAAACTTTCCCCAATTGTTGCTAAATTCAACAAAGGGCAAGAAAATATTGTTGATGAAATTATTTATTACATTGAAGAAACCATTCATCAAATGAAAGATGAATCCTATAAAGCATTAGATGAAATACGTGTGATGCCTGTCATACGTTCGACAAGTTTTAATGAGAAAACAGATGATGGAAAAGTGTTTATTACTGAACCGCATACTGCTGAAACACGTATTTATTTTGCTCTTGATCTAGGAAAATCGTATCGTCTCATTGATGAAACACTTATGACATCTTTAAAGTTGTCCAAACAACAAATTAAAGAAATGGCGATGTTTAACGTACGTAAACTTGATAATACGTTTACGACAGATGAAGTAAAAGGGAATATCTTTTATTTTATTAATCAAAATGATGGCTATGATGCAAGTCGCATCATGAACGCAAAGCTATTAAGTGAATTTGAAGAACGATGCCAGGGTGAAATGTTAGTCGCCGTTCCACATCAAGATGTGCTCATTATTGCAGATATACGGAACAAAACAGGTTATGACGTGATGGCACATATTACTATGGACTTTTTTGCTAAAGGATTAGTTCCGATAACCTCACTTTCGTTTGCTTATCAAGAGGGGCACTTCGAACCTATCTTCATTTTAGGTAAAAATAATAAGCCTAAAAATCAAGCACATCCTAATGTCGTACATCACTTACGCGCAACTAAAGATAATGATAATCAAAATGAGGAGTAATGAATATGAATTTATTTTATAACCCAACAGGAGTTGGAAACGTTGCATTTTTACAAATTGATCAAGTGGAAGGACCATTTGAATATGAAAGTTATGGAGATGTCGTTGCAATAAAAAAAGAAGGTGAGATCGTCGGCTTTAACCTTTTCAATGCGACAAATCACTTGAGCCTTTCTGGAAAAGGTCATATTAAATTGACGGCATCACATATTGATGACATTCAAAAAATGATTGATGAAACAGATTTGGATTATCAACTTGAAGCGGATTTATCTCCGAAATTTGTAGTAGGTTATGTACAATCAAAAGAAAAGCACCCAGATGCTGATAAACTGAGCGTTTGTCAAATTGATGTGGGTTCTGAAACGTTACAAATCGTCTGTGGTGCACCAAACATTGAGCAAGGTCAAAAAGTTGTTGTTGCCAAAGTTGGAGCTGTAATGCCAAGTGGTATGATTATTAAAGACGCTGAGCTAAGAGGTGTCGCTTCAAGTGGTATGGTTTGTTCAATGAAAGAACTGAACTTGCCTAATGCGCCGCAAGAGAAAGGAATCATGGTTTTAGAAGATAGTTATAAAGTAGGTCAATCATTTTTCGATGAATAAAGGAAGGTTGTGAAATCAATGAGCTGGTTTGATCAATTATTTGGTGAAGATGATAAAAGCTATTCATCACAACGTTCAAAACGAAGAAAAAGCGAGCAACAGAAAAGTCAAATTAAAAGTGATCTTGTACCGCAAAGTAACGATATTTACCAAAGACCAAGAGGTAAATTCCGCTTTCCAATTCATATGTATGAGCAACATAGAGAGCCAACACAAGATCATACTGCAACAGCTAAACAACATAAAGAAAACGTGTCACAACATACACCACACACTTTAATTACAGATCGTAAACAGCGTCGTCATCGCGGTATGCATCAGCAACCATCGCAAGCCTCTGAACAAGTATCTAAACAAGATAACATTCAATATTCCAACAATCAGCGTTATCATAAAAATCAGCATGTCGGATCGCAATATACACGCCATGCTAAAAATCATTTTCCTGAAAAGCCAAATTATCACCAGAAGGAATTTAGAGCAAGTGAGGTACCTTCAGCGATATTTGGAACAAAACAACATAAGAAAATTGAAAATAGTGGATTAAAGCAACCACCTGGCACGCGTCATGCTGAAGATACGCATGAAGCATCAAAGGTCAAATCAACAAGTTCAAGCAATAAAAACGAAACTCAATCAAATAGCAAAGCACAAAATTCTCAAAAAGGTACACCTTCTGGTCCAAGAAGTAACACCGTTAATATTGAAAATATTTATGCGTCTCAAATTGTTGAAGAAATTCGTCGTGAACGCGAGAAAAAAGTGCTACAAAAGAAACGTTTTCAAGAGGAACTTAAGAAAAAACGTGAACATCAAGCGAATGATACACAAAATGAGCTGCAAAAAGCGATTGACGATATGCATTCGGCACAAGCACGTCAGTTATTAGGTGAGCAATATGATACATCTATAGAGGACGCCGATGATGACGTTCCTACAACGGCTGAAGATACGCCACAATTAAATGTTGAAGAAACTGAATCACAAGATCAGAATCATTATTATACGTATGAAGAAGTTGATTTGGCACAATTTGATGAGCCATCTTCTGCAAGTGTAGAGACAGCTGAGGACTTGTCAGTACAACAACCGCGAGAATTACAAACATCTGAGGAAACGACTGATAATACGGCATTAGAAGACTATGAAGACAATTTTGAAAGTGAATGGCATCAAGAAAATGAGAATGATGCAATGGATAGTAATGCCACAGATATGAGTAATGCCTCTGACAATGAGGATATTGAAGAAAATGAAAACACTGTGGCGAGCTTTGAGGATAAGGATGTAAAAGCTAAAGATACCGTCCAGTTAGAACCTGTGCTAAAACCAGAGCTTCATCGTGATAAAACGAATGAATCCAATCATGTAGAGGTCCAAAAAACGACAGATTCTAATGATGAAGAAAGTCAATCAAATGACGATAAAGTCAATGCGACAACTGATAAAAAGCAAACAAAACCGACTATCACGCCGATACGTAAAGGAAGCAAGCCTTTTAATGTTGTTATGACACCGTCAGATAAAAAAAGAATTATGGATCGACAAAAGAAAATCCAACAGTTCAATCCAAGTCATAACGAAGTGAAAGATGATAGACATCAACAATCATCACAAGCGGAAGATGCAATTTCAAATGAAAATACACAAGGTGCAGTAATTGCTGACAATCCAACGCAACAAACATCTGTTAATGAAGATTTGTCTACTACGTCAGAGCAACGAGAAGTTGAATCTTCAATGACGACGGTACATAATCAAAATTTTGTTGAAGATACCCAATCTACAGCATCAAAACAAGAAGAAAAGGTTGTTCGACGTGGGCCTAATTTGAATTTGCCAAGTATTGCACTACTGGATGAGCCTGAAATTCAAGAACGTGATGAAGCCTGGATTTCTGAGAAAAAACAAGAGTTAAACGATGCCTTTTATTATTTCAATGTTCCAGCAGAAGTTGTCAATGTTATCGAAGGTCCAAGTGTGACACGTTTTGAATTATCTGTTGAAAGAGGGGTAAAGGTTTCAAGAATCACTGCTTTGCAAGATGATATTAAAATGGCGCTTGCAGCGAAAGATATACGTATTGAAGCCCCTATACCGGGTACAAGTTTGGTAGGTATAGAAGTCCCTAATCAACATGCGACAAAAGTTAATTTAAGATCGATTATCGATACACAAGTATTTAAAAATGCGGAATCAAAATTAACAGTTGCAATGGGAAATCGAATCAATAACGAACCGTTACTTATGGATATAGCTAAAACACCGCATGCTTTAATAGCAGGTGCCACGGGTTCAGGTAAATCTGTCTCTATTAACAGTATTTTAATTTCATTGTTGTATAGAAACCATCCAGAAGAATTAAAACTACTTTTAATTGACCCTAAAATGGTTGAACTTGCACCTTATAATGATTTACCACATCTCGTTGCACCAGTCATTACAGATGTAAAAGCTGCGACGCAAAGTTTGAAGTGGGCTGTGGATGAAATGGAAAGACGTTATAAGCTTTTTGCACAAGCACATGTCCGTAACATATCAGCATTCAACAAAAAAGTGTCCTATGATCAACGCATTCCTAAAATTGTGATTGTCATAGATGAGCTTGCAGATTTAATGATGATGGCGCCTCAAGATGTAGAGCAATCTATTGCACGATTGGCACAAAAAGCACGTGCATGTGGTATTCATATGTTAGTGGCAACACAAAGACCATCAGTCAATGTCATTACGGGATTGATTAAAGCAAATATACCTACTCGAATTGCATTTATGGTATCATCGAGTGTGGATTCTAGAACCATTTTAGATAGTGGTGGCGCCGAACGCCTTCTTGGTTATGGGGACATGTTGTATCTTGGTGGTGGCATGAATAAGCCGATACGTGTTCAAGGAACTTTTGTGTCAGATGATGAAATTGATGCTGTGGTTGATTTTATTAAATCACAACGAGAGCCTGAATATTTATTCCAAGAGCAAGAGTTATTACAAAAAACGGAAGCACCTGTTAAGGATGAATTATTCGATGACGTATGCGCATTTATGGTACGAGAAAACCATATTTCAACTTCCTTAATACAACGCCATTTTCAAATCGGTTATAATCGAGCAGCACGTATCATTGATCAATTAGAACAACTGGGTTTTATCTCTGGGGCAAATGGATCAAAACCACGTGATGTATATCTTACAGAGTCTGAATTAAATGAGCTTTAGTGTGGAAAAAGAGAAAGGAGCGATGAAACAATGACGAAATACCATTTTGTTGGTATTAAAGGTGCTGGGATGAGCTCATTAGCGCAAATTATTTATGATTTGGGCTATGATGTTCAAGGATCAGATATAGACCAGTACGTTTTTACTGAAATTGCATTAAAAAATAAGGGGATTAAAATATTACCATTTACCGCGGATAATATTACTGAGGGGTTAACCATTATTCAAGGTAATGCATTTAATGATTCACATGAAGAAATCGCTCGTGCACATGAACTCGGTTTAAAAGTGATTCGTTATCACGATTTTTTAAGCGAAGTCATCAACCAGTACATATCCGTTGCAGTGACAGGTGCGCACGGCAAAACTTCAACGACTGGTTTGTTGTCTCATGTAATGAATGGTGATAAAAAGACGTCATTTTTAATTGGTGACGGTACAGGTATGGGGCTGCCTCAAAGTGAGTATTTCGCTTTTGAAGCTTGTGAATACCGACGTCATTTTCTAAGTTATCAACCAGACTATGCGATTATCACGAATATCGATTTTGATCATCCAGATTATTTCAAAGATGTGGATGATGTCATTAATGCTTTCCAAGGGATGGCAAACAATGTTAAAAAGGCGATTATCGCATGGGGTGATGATCCTTACGTTAAAGAAATTAATGTGAATATTCCAGTTTATTATTATGGCTTCGATCCATCAATGGATGTTTCTGCACAAAATATCGAAGTTACAGATAAAGGAACAGCATTCGATGTTTATATTAAAGGTGAGTATTATGATCATTTTGTCTCACCACAATATGGTGATCACAATATTTTAAATGCCTTGGCTGTATTAACTGTAAGTTACCTTGAAAAGTTAGATGTAGACAATATTAAAGAAGCGTTGATTACTTTCGGTGGTGTAAAACGTCGCTTTAATGAAACATTTGTACAAAATCAAGTATTAGTAGACGATTATGCCCACCATCCAAGAGAAATTAGTGCTACAATTGAGACAGCTAGAAAAAAATATCCTAATAAAGAAGTGGTTGCGATTTTTCAACCACATACTTTCTCTCGAACAAAAGCATTTTTACAAGAGTTTGCAGATGTGTTAAGTGATGCAGATCAAACTTATTTGTGTGATATTTTTGGTTCCATTCGTGAAAATCAAGGTGAATTGTCAATTGAAGACTTATTACAACGGATTGATGGGGCACACTTGATTTCAGAAGATAATGTTGACCAATTAGAGAAACATGACGATGCTGTACTTCTTTTTATGGGTGCAGGAGACATTCAAAAGATTCTCAAAGCATACATGGAAAAAGTTAGTGTTGAACATGGGTTTTAATGTTTGAGTTTCAAGAGGTTGGGTATTAAAGTAAAATAAATAGCATATTATTTAATGTCATTAGGAGGCGTTTACGAATGGAATGGATTTTACCTATTGCAGGAATCATCGCAGCAATTGCATTTTTAATCTTGTGTATTGGTATCGTAGCTGTATTGGTTTCTGTTAAAAAGAACTTGGACCATGTGGCTAAAACACTTGATGGTGTTGAAGGTCAAATTCAAGGGATTACACGTGAATCAACTGACCTGCTACACAAAGCAAATCGTTTAACTGAAGATATCCAAGACAAAGCAAATCGCTTAAACTCTGTGGTTGACGCAGTAAAAGGTATTGGTGATTCAGTGCAAACATTAAACGGTTCAGTGGATCGTGTAACTCACTCAATTACACATAACATTTCACAGAACGAAGACAAAATTTCACAAGTTGTTCAATGGTCTAATGTTGCAATGGAAATTGCTGATAAATGGCAAAATAGAAAAAGCCGCCGTGGAAGTGCAGCTTATAAAACGAACAACGTAGCAGATGATGCAAATCGTGGCCAAGGTCATCAACATTCACATTCTTTATCTAACGATGAATTAGTGAATAATGAATATAAAAATAAAGACTTAAACGATTTCTCAACTGACCCAGAATCAGTAAATACAAAGTATACGACTTTAAATGACTCTGATTCTAAACACAAATAATAAGTTCAGATTTTGAATAGGCTTTAAACAGAATGCACTTAAATGAGTTTAATACTTGATTTAAGTGCATTTATTAATAGGAGGGGACGATTGGATGGAAAAATATAATCGAGACTTATACACTAAAGGTTTAGAAAGTTATGAAGTGCCTCATTATGAAGAAGGAAACAAAGGTTTAGATTTCGTATTCGGCTTTGTAGCAGGTGCTATTTTAGGAAGTGCGTTAGGTATTGTTTTAAAACCAGGATCAGCACAAAGAAAGAATAAAAATCGCAATCAAACTGTGAACGTCAACGAACAATCTGTACAATTGAGAGAAGAAGCACAACGTAAAGCAGAAGCACTTAAAGCGCAAGCAAGACAAATTAGAGATGAAAAAGCAAGTGCTACACAAAAACCTGAAAATAAAGAGAACGTAACGTCTTCAGAACTAGAAGCGCAACGTCGTGCGATTCGAAGCGAAGTGGATTCAGATCGTTTAGAACAACCTACGCGTAATCATGATCAATCAACAAAGTCTACTGACCTAAAAAATCATAAAAATGAAAGTGTAGCAACAGCGGCTGCTACGCCTGTTCAACAAGAAAATTCTCAATCATCAACAGCTACAAAAACGCAAAACAAACAAGCTGTACAAGATGATACCGTTGCAGCACAACAACGCGCGATTCGTAATGAAGTCGATTCAGATCGTTTAGCGGGTCAAGCTGCTGATCAAAACAATGGTAAAGCACAAGTAGATGATAAAGGTCAAAAATCAGATAGCCAGGCACATGCTACAGCACAATCATCAAATAAACCGCAACCGCATAGTGAAGCACAATTTGAAAATGGTGTGATTACGCATGATACTTCTCATAAAGAGAACAAACAAAAAGATGACTTTAAACTTTCATCTGAACATAATCAAGCTGTATCTGAAGAAGCTAAAAAAACAAATAGTAAAGTAGACAAACATACTTTCAACAATAAATAACATCAATTTAAAATAACGAAAATGAGACATTAATCTCAAAAATAATAGCGCTAAGATGATTTTTAATAGAAAATCGTTTTAGCGCTTTTTTATGATATGACTTCACTTTATGAGATGCAACAGCCTCAATTTGTCGTTTCCGCTAATTCTATTTTAAATGGTTGTATATTTTTAACGGTTGGTGAAATATTCACTGACCGTTATTTTAATTTTTGATATTAAAAAAGCACAAATATCTCTATAATTGTAAGTGACCAAACCAACGATTAAGGAGATATTGTGCCTATGTGTAATGATATATCAGAAATGCTTGGAATTAAAGTCAAAAATTTAAAAATCACTCAAAATCTAGGATTAGATGTACATAAAAACGTAAAGGCATTATTATACGAAGGCCAATTGACATATCATCCCAGTGCTTGTGCGTGTTGTGGAATTAAAAATGATGCCCATTTAATTATTAAACATGGCTTTCGTAAAACGAAAGTTTATATGGGATTAATTTTTGAAAGACCTGCCTATTTAAAATTGAAGAAACAGCGCTTTTACTGTAAAGCTTGTCAACAAACCTTTACAGCTCAAACACCCTATATTCAACCCCGATGTACCATCTCAAATGAGGTCAAACGCATGATGACCCGGAAACTATCTAAAGTCATCTCTGAAAAGGATGTCGCTGAAAGTCTATGTGTATCACCTTCAACTGTCCATCGCCATTTAAAAGAGGTAAGTGATTCGGTGAAGACGCAGGCACATCATGTTTTACCGGAGCACTTAGCTTTTGACGAATTCAAATCAACGAAAGATGTCGAAGGTGCGATGAGCTTTATTTACTGTGATAGTGTAACCCATGATATCATCGATATTTTACCTGATCGTCGCAAACATAAATTAGAAGCCTATTTTTTAAAGTTCTCTAGAAAGCAACGTGAAAGAGTGAAAACCATCTCTATAGATATGTTTCCACCTTATATCGCACTCATTCAAGACTTATTTCCTCATGCGGAGATAATTATGGATCGCTTTCATATCGTGCAGGCTATCAATCGTGAAATCAATCGATGCCGAGTTCAAGTTATGAATGGTTTTAGGACAAAAGATAGACCTCAATATAATAAATTAAAGCGTTATTGGAAGTTACTATTAAAAGCGCCCTTAGATTTAGATCGAATGATATATCAGTCATACGGACTTTTTAAGTCTTGGCAGAGTCAATACAGTTTAGTTCAGTATTTATTGGAGCTTGATGAGAGGCTCAAAGAGACATATGAAACGGGGCATCGTCTTTTAAGTGCTCTGAAAGTAAACGATATCCAGCAATTACGCTTCATCTTACAGGATTCAAAAACAAAAGATATTTCACAAGGACTCAAGCGCGTCATTCAAACATTCATCAAATATTTGCCCTATATCTCAAATACGATGCGTTATCCACATTTAACGAATGGGCCAATTGAGGGCATTAATAATAAAATAAAACTGATTAAACGGGTTTCTTATGGTTATAGAAATTTCTGGAATTTTAGGAATCGAATCTTAATCATTTCCAAGGTATTTGTAAGTGAATATAAAAAACGCATTAAACAACAAAATAACGTTGCTTAATGCGTTATCGTCTCGCCAACCGACGTTGACAAAGAACCTTTTAAATTAGGCTTATTGCTCATTGTTTAAGCCATTCAATATCCTCAACTAAACTAAAATGTGCCCACAAATCTGAATCGTTTTCTCTGATGCAAGAAAAGTTTATAATAAAACTAGAAAATGGTATAATTGATATTAAATTTTAAATTTTCTGTCAAAATACATTGACTTACTGCGCAATATATTCTACAGTTTTAATAATTAGTAGTTTATGTTTATATATTATTGTGGAGAATGGGTTGAAATTAAGGGATATTATTGATAATATACTCAATATCCACTTGAAGTTTTATTGCTTTAAAGCAAGTTAGAAAATGATTGGTTGAGGTGAAAGATATGACAAGTAAATTAGAAGCATACAGAAAGCAGATTGAAGATATCAATGGACAAATTTTAGATTTATTATCAAAACGTGGAGAGCTTGCTCAAAAAATCGGTGAGGAAAAACGTAAACAAAGCACAGTAGTTTATGATCCGCAACGTGAAAAAGAAATGCTCAATACATTAATTGATAAAAACCAAGGTCCATTTAATGATAATGTAATTAAACAACTGTTTAAAGAAATATTTAAAGCCTCAACAGATTTACAAAAGTCAGATAATGAAAAGCACCTCTATGTTTCTCGTAAACTGAAACCTGAAGATACCATTGTTCATTTTGATAATGGTGGCATTATAGGAGAAGGTGTAAAATCATTTGTATTTGGCCCTTGTTCTGTAGAATCATATGAACAAGTTGAAGCTGTTGCTAAGAATTTACACGCCAAAGGTGAAAAATTCATTCGTGGTGGTGCATTTAAACCACGTACATCTCCGTATGATTTCCAAGGATTAGGAGAAGAAGGCCTTAAAATATTAAAACAAATTAAAGATAAATATGATTTAAATGTTGTCAGTGAAATTGTACATCCAAACGATTTTGAAATTGCAGATCAATATTTAGATGTATTTCAAATCGGTGCACGAAATATGCAAAACTTCGAATTGTTAAAAGAAGCTGGTCGTACGAAAAAACCAATTTTGTTAAAACGTGGATTATCCGCAACAATTGAAGAATTTGTTTATGCAGCTGAATACATTGCTTCAGAAGGTAACCAAAATATTATTTTATGTGAACGTGGTATTCGTACATACGAAAAAGCAACGCGTAACACTTTAGATATTTCTGCTGTTCCAATTTTGAAGCAAGGCACACATTTACCAGTTATGGTTGACGTGACACATAGTACAGGAAGAAAAGACATTATGTTACCAACTGCTAAGGCAGCATTAGCTGTAGGTGCGGATGGTGTTATGGCTGAGGTACACCCTGAACCTTCTGTTGCGTTAAGTGATAGTGGTCAGCAAATGGATTTAAATGAATTTGATGCATTCTACAATGTACTCAAACCGCTGTCAGATTTATATAATCAACAAAAGATTAAATAATTTTTGTGTAACAACCTTTATAAAAAACCAAGACAAACCAAGCTAAAATTCAATATGATTTTTCCTAAGCGGCGAAGCTATTTTTTGATGAATGGTTTCGTCGCTTTTGGTGCTTTATATTTAAAATAATTATTTCCATTATATATATTGATAGAAAAGAAAATAAGATATCAATAAAACAATGAGTATATATATCATTTTGACAATAATTACGTTATAATATTATTTTTAAATATGACAA
This sequence comes from Staphylococcus sp. HGB0015, assembly GCF_000411275.1. Taxonomy (NCBI): domain Bacteria; kingdom Bacillati; phylum Bacillota; class Bacilli; order Caryophanales; family Staphylococcaceae; genus Staphylococcus; species Staphylococcus sp. HGB0015. The sequence goes on along the minus strand of NZ_KE150417.1, from coordinate 1,174,965 downwards.
AAATTTGACAAGAAAGCGTTTTAGATTTCTAAATTTGTCAATTTATGATAAACTTTGAAAATGACATGAAAACGTATTAAAATAAACAATAAAGCGTTTTCGAGGAGGGACTTTCAATATGACTGTAACCATTTATGATGTTGCTCGAGAAGCACGTGTCTCGATGGCAACAGTGTCAAGAGTTGTGAATGGGAATCAAAATGTAAAACCTGAAACAAGAGATAAAGTAAACGAGGTTATTAAACGTTTAAACTATAGACCTAATGCCGTTGCGAGAGGTTTAGCAAGTAAGCGTACGACGACAGTTGGCGTTATCATCCCTGATATTTCTAATATCTATTACTCTCAATTAGCGCGAGGTCTAGAAGATATTGCAACGATGTATAAATATCATACAATCATATCAAACTCTGATAACGATCCTGAAAAGGAAAAAGAGATTTTTAATAATTTATTAAGTAAACAAGTAGATGGTATTATCTTTCTTGGGGGCACTTTAACGGAAGATATTAAAGAACAAATTAGCCGCGCTTCAATACCGGTTGTGGTTTCTGGTACGAATGGTAAAGACGACGGTATTGCTTCAGTTAATATTGATTTTGTTAAAGCAAGTGAAGAAGTCACTGAAAAGCTTGTTCAATCAGGTGCAACGAAATTTGCTTTTGTGGGTGGAGGCTATTCAAAAAAAGCACAAGAAGATGCATATGATGGACTTAAAAAGGCGTTAGAAAAACATAATTTATCTGTGGATCAACATCTGTTATATGTAGGAAATGAAACTTATAAAGATGGGTTACGCGCATTTGAGAAATTAAGTGAATATCGTCCAGATGTTGTGTTGTCTATTAGTGATGAACAAGCAATAGGCATTGTTCACGCCGCTTTAGATTATGGTCTAGAAGTACCTAAAGATATTCAAGTTGTTAGCTTTAACAATACACGCTTAGTTGAAATGGTACGGCCACAATTATCAAGCGTCATTCAACCTTTATACGATATTGGTGCGGTAGGGATGCGTTTACTTACTAAATATATGAATAACGAAGATATTGAAGATCATAACGTTATTTTGCCACATAAAATTCAATATCGTGGTACGACACGCTAATATTCAATTCAAACTCAAAGAAGCTGTGAAGACATTTATGAAAATAGATTTCTTCACAGCTATTTTTTTAAGATTTTGGTTATTAAAACCAGCTTAAAATGTTAGAGGCCACTTGTTCATTCTGTTTCGTGATGGCTTCTCTTCTTGGAATTTCTTGATAATCTTCAAACTGTTCCTCCCAGTATTCAGGAATTGGAACAGGACTATAATGGCGCCACTTGTTCAGCCAAGCTTCTGGTAATTTTCCTGATAACGGTGGTTGGTGTATTAAGCTTAAATAAATATGACTCCAAGCTCTAGGTACGACACGCCAAATATTATAACCACCACCGCCTAACATGATTTGCTTTCCGTCACAATATTTTTCTGCTAAATCCGTAATAATATAAGGGATTTCATAAAGTGTATTTAAGTTGCAACTCATATGTGTCAGTGGATCTAAATAATGAATATCTGAACCATTGACACTCACAATGAAATCAGGTTGAAATGCTTCTGCAACCTTTCCTACTGTTTTTTTAAAGACATCGATAAAAGAATCATGCTCTGTATAAGGTTCTAAAGGCACGTTGATACAATAGCCAAAACCTTGATCGGTGCCTCTCTCAGTGTAGTGTCCTGAACCAGGAAATAAAAATTTTCCTGTTTCATGAATTGAATAATTCATAATTTGATTTGAAGTAAAAAAACGCCATTGCACACCATCCCCATGATGCGCATCAGTATCAATGTACAATACGCGTTGATGGTATCGTTCATTGAGATATTTCATGTAAATGGCTGCATCATTATAAACACAAAAACCACTTGCTCGTCCTTCGTGTGCATGATGAAGCCCTCCAGCAAGATGACAACCATTTCTAAACTGGCCTGTCATGATGGCATCAACCAGATTCAATCCGCCTCCGATAATGGTAGCTGTGCTACGATGAATCGTTGAAAATACATGTGTATCCTCATCCCCTAAACCATATTTTTGTTGTTCGTCAATAGTTAAAATATTCTTTTCCCCACGTTTTACGGCTTCAATATAGTCATAATTATGAACGGTTGCAATCTCATTTGTTGTGGCTTGTCTTGGCTTAATAATCTGTGAATCTGACAAGTAACCCGTTGCTTTTAATAATTCGGTGGTTAACTTAACACGCATTTGATTAAATGGATGTTTATTATGGAAGCGATACCGTAAAAGCGCGTCTGAATAGACATAACCTGTTTGTTGTGACTGTTCTTTCATGCCACACACCCCCTAGAAAAAGAAACGATTCATAAACCGTATATTGTCGAATTCTGTCATTTGATCGACTGTTATATTTTTGCCAATTCGAGCCATTAAGCAGTTTGCAGGATGACTCGTAATTTCAGGGTCATCTGTAGCAAATACTTCCAATCCGCCATGCGACATCATTGCTTGCATCAGTTTTTTATATTCAAAAACATCTAAACCAGAATTTTTCAAATCCCAATGCCAATAATATTCAGTTGTGATGACAATGTAATCCTCAAATTCAGGACTGCGTGTACTGACTTTTAATAACGCGTTTCCTAATCCTAGACCACGATAGGGTAGGCTAATTTCTATAGCACCTAGTTCAAGTAAATAAGGGAGATTTCCTGTTGACCATCTTTCCATTGGATCAGGATATAAATAAGTGACATAACCAATAATATGCTGGGCTTTTCTAATGATATAAATGCGACCTTCGTCTAAAGTACTTATATCTTGGATGGCTTCGAATTGCGCAATGGGTATACGAAACGCATCAAGTCCTTCGTCAAATGTCATTGTTTGTAGATAATCTTTTGAAACAGGACCTTCAATCACAAAGGTTTGACCAGCTTTTTCGTAACTTTCAAATTCGTATGTTTTTACATGAGACATGACGGTAGCTCCTTTCTTACGTATTACACTACATTTATTATAATGTAACTTTTGTGAATTTTCATCTTGTAGTCAGAATAAGTATAATATTTTGAAAACAATAGTCGAGTACGCTATAATATTTTTGAAAGCGATTACAAAAGGGGGTACTCGTGATGAAAGTCGAAGTATACAAAGGGGAACAAGGAGATTTCAACCTAACGAATTATCAAGAAACATATCAAAATTTCGATTGGAAAGAAGTCGAAAAAGCTTTTTCGTGGTATGAAACTGGAAAGGTCAATATGGCATATGAATGTATCGATCGCCATGTGAATGAAGGTAAAGCGGATAAAATTGCTTTAAATTATAAAGATGAGAATCGAAAAGAAAGCTACACATTTAAAGAAATGCAAGATAAAACAAATCAAGCCGCAAATGTGCTCAAAGAACAAGCGCATGTTCAAAAAGGAGATCGCGTTTTTATTTTTATGCCAAGAACGCCTGAACTCTATTTCGCTTTCTTTGGTATTCTTAAGATAGGTGCAATTGTTGGACCGTTATTTGAAGCATTTATGGAAAAAGCAGTGAAGGATCGTTTAGAAAATAGTGACGCTAAGGTTATTATTACAACGAATCAACTATTATCTCGAATTCCTAAAGACCAACTGCCGCATTTAGAAACAATTGTGGTTGTAGATGACCACGTTGAAGCTGATTATGTCGATTTTAATCAAGCATTGGCCGAGGCGGATACGTCATTCGACATCGAATGGTTAAACCGTGAAGATGGTTTAATATTACATTATACATCGGGATCGACAGGTCAACCAAAAGGTGTATTACATGTTCAGAACGCAATGTTGTTACATTATATTTCAGGTCGTTATGTTTTAGACTTTCATGAAGATGATATTTATTGGTGTACTGCTGATCCAGGTTGGGTTACTGGTACATCTTACGGTATTTTTGCACCGTGGTTAAATGGTGTCACAAACTGTATTGCTGGTGGCCGCTTTTCACCTGAGGGTTGGTACAGCATGATTGAGGATTTCAATGTGACCATTTGGTATACAGCACCGACTGCTTTAAGAATGTTAATGAGTGCTGGCGATGATTTGGTGGCAAAATATAATCTTTCCTCTGTTAAAAGTATTTTATCTGTAGGTGAACCTTTGAATCCTGAGGTCATTAAATGGGCTAAAAAAGTTTATCATAAACGTGTTTTAGATACATGGTGGATGACAGAGACTGGTGGTCACATGATTGTTAATTATCGCAATATGGATATTAAATTAGGTTCGATGGGTAAACCGTTACCAGGTATTGAAGCTGCAATTATCGATAACGAAGGTCATATCTTACCACCAAATCGCATGGGGAATTTGGCGATAAAAAAAGGTTGGCCGTCAATGATGCGTGAAATTTGGAAAAATCCTGAGAAATATCGCTCTTACTTTATTGGTGATTGGTATGTTTCGGGTGATTCCGCATATCAAGATGAAGATGGTTATTTCTGGTTCCAAGGTCGTGTTGACGATGTCATCATGACAGCTGGTGAAAGAGTGGGCCCATTTGAAGTTGAATCTAAGTTAGTCGAGCATGAAGCTGTTGCTGAAGCGGGTGTTATTGGGAAGCCCGATCCTGTACGTGGAGAGATTATCAAGGCTTTTGTTGCACTTCGTCAAGGATACGAACCTTCTGACGCATTGAAAGAAGATATTCGGAAATTTGTTAAAGAAGGGCTTGCTGCACATGCTGCACCGAGAGAAATCGAATTTAAGGAAAAACTGCCTAAAACGCGATCAGGTAAAATTATGCGTCGTGTGCTTAAAGCTTGGGAATTAGATTTGCCAACTGGTGATTTAAGCACAATGGAAGATTAAAGTGTTTATTGAAAAATTCATCGAACTTTATAAATTTAAATCAATAGCAGCATGAAATGCATAAAGATGTCTAGATTGTGCAAGGCTTGGATAGTTAAAGCTTTGCTCAATTCTAGTCATCTTTATTTTGGGGAGGACAATAAAATGATATTGCCAATCAAGACGCTGTTTAAAGATTTTTTCATTTTTTAAAGACGATTTACTTTATTTTTATATTTTAAGGGGACTGATTGATTAGGCTTAGTATTATAAGGGATTAAAAAAACATTATTGCCGAATAAAAATACAAGGATTTAAGTGTGAGGTTTTCCAAAATATGTTTGATATTTTGTTCGACATTGTCATCATTGTCCGTTATGATGAGTGATAAAGGGCGGGTAATATATACACACTCTCTTTCTTACAGTTAAGTGATGTAGATTGAATATTCGCGTTGAGTTCAATTTTTCACATGCTGTTCTGTTTCTAAACATTGATTTACATACTAACACTAAATTTTTAAAGGGGTTGACTATGGTGAGTCATTTATCAGATTTGGAAATTGCGAACCAATCGACATTAAGACCAATTCAAGAAATTGCTGAACGTGCAGGTATTTCTGAGGATGCCTTAGAACAATATGGGCATTATAAAGCAAAAATTGACATTTCTAAAGTAGCAACGAAGGGGACGAAAGGTAAAGTAGTCTTAGTGACTGCGATGAGTCCTACACCAGCTGGTGAAGGTAAATCAACTGTAACGGTTGGTCTTGCTGATGCATTTAAGCAAATTAATCAAAATGTCATGGTTGCTTTACGTGAACCTGCCTTAGGTCCGACATTTGGTATTAAAGGCGGCGCAACAGGAGGCGGATACGCACAGGTGTTGCCGATGGAAGACATTAACCTTCATTTTAATGGCGATTTTCATGCGATTACTACAGCCAATAATGCTTTATCTGCATTTATTGATAATCACATTCATCAAGGAAACGCATTAGGTATTGATCAACGACGTATTGAATGGAAACGTGTGTTGGACATGAACGATAGAGCATTACGTCAAGTCATTGTTGGTCTTGGTGGTCCAACGCAAGGGGTACCACGTGAAGATGGTTTTAATATTACGGTGGCTTCTGAAATTATGGCAATATTATGCTTAAGCACAGGAATAAAAGATTTAAAAGAAAATATTGCTAAGATTACAATTGGCTATACACGTGATCGTCAACCTGTCACTGTTAGAGATTTAGAAGTTGAAGGTGCTTTAGCGATGATTTTAAAAGATGCGATTAAGCCAAACCTTGTTCAAACAATTGAAGGAACACCTGCATTGGTACATGGTGGACCATTCGCGAATATTGCACATGGTTGTAACTCTATCATCGCAACTGAAACAGCACGTGACTTAGCTGATATCGTCGTCACAGAAGCAGGTTTTGGTTCAGACTTAGGTGCTGAAAAGTTTATTAACATTAAATCAAGAAAAGCTGGCTTTGAACCTGATGCAGTTGTCGTTGTTGCAACAATACGTGCGCTAAAAATGCATGGTGGTGTAGCGAAAGATCAACTAAAAGAAGAAAATGTAGATGCATTAAAAGCAGGTATTCAAAATTTAGAGCGTCATGTTAACAATATTCGTAAATTTGGTGTGGAACCCGTTGTAGCTTTGAATGCGTTTATCCACGACACAGAAGCCGAATTTGAGTATGTTGAACAATGGGCTAAAGCGAACAATGTACGTCTTTCTCTGACTGAAGTGTGGGAAAAAGGCGGTAAAGGTGGCGTTGATTTAGCAGAAAAAGTGTTAGAAGTCGTCAATACGCCAAATGACTTTAAACGACTTTATGAATTGGAGTCACCGCTTGAAGAAAAAATCGAAAAAATCGTTAAGGAAATATATGGTGGTTCTAAAGTGACATTTTCTTCAAAAGCACAAAAACAATTACAACAATTTAAAGAAAATGGTTGGGATCACTATCCAGTATGTATGGCAAAGACACAATATTCTTTCTCAGATGATCAAACACGATTAGGTGCACCGACTGGGTTTGAAATTACAATTCGTGAATTAGAGGCGAAAACGGGTGCTGGTTTCATTGTTGCATTAACGGGTGCGATTATGACGATGCCAGGATTACCTAAAAAACCTGCCGCATTAAATATGGATGTGACAGATGACGGCCATGCCATTGGCTTGTTCTAAATGGATGTGCAAAAGCAATAGTTAAATTAAATAAAAATAAGGCAGGAATCAGAAGGGTTTGACTTCGATTTCTGCCTTTTACTGTGTTCGATAGAGGTGGTTGTATATATCATAGGATAGGGCGCGTTGATATTGTTGAGATGAAATCATTTTTTCGACACGCATGCGTTTGAGTACATAATGTTGTCTGTTAATAGAAAGATTAACTGCTTGCTTATCTTTCAACTGGCCATCTTTAGTGAAAGGGGTATATACATAAGGGCTTTGTAGTAACCCTGTAATATAAGCTGATTCAGCGATGTTAAGGTCATGGGGTGGTTTGCCAAAAATACCGTATGAAGCAGATGTAATTCCTGTAATGTTTTGACCGTGTGTATCTAAGCCAAAGGGAACAAGATTTAAATAAGTATAAATGATTTCTTGCTTGGTCATAATATGCTCAATTCGCGACGCATACATAATTTCTTTTGCTTTTCTATCGTAGGTGCGTTCATTCGTGAGTACTTGATTTTTTACAAGTTGCTGGGTAATGGTGCTCCCACCTGTCGCAAATTTAGTGTCAAAAATATCTTGATACATTGCACGTAATATCGCTTTCGGTAGAATACCATTATGTGTATAAAAATCTGCATCTTCAGAAGCGACTAATGCTTTTGTTACATAAGGGGACACCTCGGCTGGACCTGCAATTAGAGGTGGTTCTTGTTGATTGTAGACTGCAATTAAATTCTCCTTTTCGGGATGCGCCAAGTTCAGTTCTGGAAGGCGTGTAATTTGACGCATCAATTCATGGTTATCAATCGACTTTGCATCTGAGACAATACTTGCAAAGTAACCTAGAGTAAGGCCGGATAGAAAAATCAGACCTAATAATATAAATATAATAAAGGAAAAAATTGTCTGTTTGATTCTTTTAAAATAATAATCATACCGCTCTAGAAATGAAGTCGCTTGATTTGGATAATTTGTTGTTAACTTCATACGCCATGACCTCCATATATTAATCAAAGTATAGCATATTTTAAAAAAGGTGTCCGAAGTCACTTTTAAGTTGTATTTGACATCGATTTTGGAAGGTTATATAATAAAATGCAATTACATAACGTATTGAAATTGAGGACAAGTAATTTTTGTAATTATATCAAGAGAGTCAGTGGGTGGTGCAAACTGATTATAATACATTAATGAATACACCTCTTAATTGAATTTCATCGTTTGGCAATGAACGTATCATTGTAAGAGTTCCAAGTATGGTGGTAACGTGCTTCAAAGCGCCCTTACAGTTTGCATGTAAGCGGTGCTTTTTATTTTTGATAATTTTAATTAGGGAGGTTATTTTTATGACAAATGCATTATTAGAAGAATTAAGCTGGAGAGGTTTAATTTATCAACAAACAGATGAAGAAGGTATAGAAGCGCTTTTAAATAAAGAGAAAGTCAAATTATATTGTGGTGCAGATCCAACTGCTGATAGTTTGCATATCGGGCATCTCTTACCTTATCTTACTTTACGTCGATTTCAAGATGCGGGTCATAGACCGATTGTCCTTGTCGGTGGCGCTACTGGTATGGTAGGAGACCCATCTGGTAAATCTGAAGAACGTTTATTACAAACTGAAGAACAAGTTGAACGAAATGTTCAAGGAATAAAGAAACAAATGGAGCAATTGTTTGATTTCAATACTGAAAATGGTCCTATTTTAGTAAACAATAAAGACTGGTTAGGACAAATTTCATTGTTAACATTTTTACGTGATTACGGTAAACATGTGGGTGTCAATTACATGCTTGCTAAAGATTCTATCCAATCACGACTCGAACGTGGTATTTCATATACTGAATTCACGTATACGATTCTTCAAGCCATTGATTTTGGTCATTTAAACCGTGAATATGACTGTCGAATTCAAATTGGTGGCTCTGATCAATGGGGAAACATTACAAGTGGTATTGAATTAATGCGCCGTATGTTTGGTGTGAATGATGTCTATGGCCTTACTATCCCATTAGTCACTAAAGCAGATGGGAAAAAATTTGGTAAATCTGAATCAGGAACAGTATGGTTGGATAAAGAAAAGACAAGCCCATATGAATTTTATCAATTTTGGATTAACACTACAGATGAAGATGTCATCAAGTTCTTGAAATATTTTACATTTTTATCTCAAGATGAAATCGCTGACTTAGAGGTTTCTGTTCAAACAGAACCGCATTTGAGAAAAGCACAAACAACATTAGCGGAAAGTGTAACACGCTTCATTCATGGTGAGGATGCTTTAGAGGAAGCGAAACGCATTTCTCAAGCCTTATTTAAAGGGGACGTTAAAGCATTAACTTCACAAGAAATCAAAGCCGGATTTAAAGATGTACCTCAAGTGACTTTATCTCGTGAAACGACAAACATCGTGGACGCGCTTGTAGAAACTAAAATTTCACCATCTAAGCGTCAAGCACGTGAAGATGTTAATAATGGTGCAATTTACATTAACGGGGAAAGACAGCAAGCTTTAGATTATACATTATCTGAATCAGATCGTTACGATGATACATTTACAATTATTCGCCGTGGTAAGAAAAAATACTTTATGGTGAATTTTGAGTAATTGAAATCAACTAAATAGGCTCATTATTCGCTAATGCTTATCGTTTTTAATTGACTTTGATATGATGCATTATAAATAAGCATTTCGATATAAAACCCAAACTCAATAGCGCTAAGATGGTTTTTAATAAAACCGTCGTAGCGCTTTTTTTGATGTCTTTTAGGTTGAATGGGATGATTTTTTTCTTAACTAGACAACTTCAACGCTTGTATCATTTCAATCATCTGGGTAGCAAGTTTTGAATTAACTTTAAAATAAATAAGGAACTGTTCAAGAAAAAATCCGAGATTTTCGTGATATTTTACGAAAACCTCGGATGATGCCGATGATTAAACTGTTTTTACGCCAAGCTCTTTTGTAAAGACTGGGTATAGCTCATTTATGAAGTTTTATTTGACTCAGATAATTTAACATCCACATCTTTAGTTTTGCCGTCACGATTAATTTTTAACGTGATATGTTCGCCTGGTTTTTTGTTTTTATACAGATAGGATCTTAAATCTGTGTCACTATCTACCTTTTTGCCATCAATTCCTGTTATGATATCACCTTTTTTGATATCAATATCACGACGTTGAACTTCAGCAACATAAATACCAGAATCAGAGTGAATACTATTGCGATATTGTTGAGGTATTTCTGAAATATTGATTATACCGATAGATGGTCGTTTCACTTCGCCATGCTTAACTAATTCTTCAATCACAAGTTTCACTTCATTACTTGGGATTGCAAAACCAATGCCTTCAACTTGAGGTGCAGAAATTTTCATCGAGTTAATGCCGACTAAGTTTCCGTTAATATCAACCAGTGCGCCACCAGAGTTACCAGGATTTATCGCAGCATCTGTTTGAAGCACTGTGACTTTATTTGGCCCTGCCGAAGTGTTAGCCTCAATTGTTCGTTCATTTGCAGAAATAATACCTGAAGTGACTGTATTTGAAAATTCTAAGCCTAATGGGTTACCCATTGCAAACACGCTATCCCCAGTTTTAACTTTTGATGAATCAGCGAAAGTGATTGCCTTAATATCATCTCGGTCTTTAATTTTAAGCACAGCAATGTCAGTTAATGGGTCTGTTCCAACTAATTTAGCATCTACTTGTTTAGAATTATGTAATTGCACTTTAATTGAAGAAGCGCCCTCAATCACATGGTTATTAGTGACAATAAATGCATCCCCATTATTTTTTTGATAAATGACACCTGAACCAATTCCTGTCGGTTCGGCTTTAGTCGATTTGCCTCTTAACAGATCTTCAAGACTTTGTGCTTGTTGTTCATTGATCACACCTACAATTGCAGGGGATTGATCTTTTATCATTTCATTCACAGATTTGTATTTGTTGCTCTTTCCATCTAACGTATTGCCACCATTATCATTTTTGGCCACATTTACTTGCGAGCCATTATGACCTTCGAATAGTGAGCCGTTTGAAAAAAGTCCTGCCACGCCTAATACTATTAAACCGCCTAACAATCCTGCGATTAAAGAAATCAAAACGATTTTGAGCCAAGGCAGTTTCGGTTTTCGTGGAGGAGGTGGATTATAACTGTGAGTTGAAGAGAAGCGTTGATCACTGCTTCTTTGATTTAGATTTTCGTTTTCATGTGGTGTCCCATGATTTTGTTGTTCATTATCAAAATCTCGCATAAAATTCCTCCTTTAATTCATATTATGATTGTTTTCAATCTATATTACCAGTATGATGTTATCAGACTTTAGATGTATCTTATGGAATGGTTGTTGAATCACAATCGAAGTGATAGAATTTAAAGGGTTAAAAAATGATAAAGCAGGTGTGAGAATGTTATATAAAATTATAGGTAATGTGATTGATTTCATTATTGTGAAAGTATTGAGAAATTTAGAGGTGTTAGGAAAAGAAAATCAACCCGCAAACAATCAGTATGTGGTGACATGCAATCATGAAAGTTACAATGAAATCATTTTACTGGGTGTAGCTTTATTACCGAATCAGATTCACTTTATGGCTAAGCAAGAACTATTTCAAAATAAATGGTTTGGTAAGTTTTTAACACAGTTAAATGCATTTCCAGTTAATCGTGAAAATCCGGGACCGAGCACGTTAAAAATCCCCGTAAAATTATTGAAAGAGAATAAAACGGTTGGAATTTTTCCATCTGGTCACCGTACGAGTGAAGAAGTACCTTTAAAGCGTGGGGCATCTACGATTGCGATGCTTGCTAAACAGCCTATATTACCTGCAGCATATGTAGGACCTACTCAAATTAGAGGGTTATTTACTAAAAAAGCTTATATTAAATTTGGTGAACCGATTAGTACTACGGATATCCCTAAAGAATTAAATCGCCAAGAAAAGGTTGATTATATTACACAGCAAATCAGCGCGCGTACAAAACAATTGCAAGATGAATTAAACGCATATGTTAACCAAAAATAGGTTTTAAAATCAACGGAAAAGTATAAAGAGATGCTTTTCTGTTGTTTCTATTTAAAGTAGTGCCTATTAACAGGTTTAATTATAGCCAGATTGATACACGGGGATTTTCCTAAAAGAAAATCATGTTATAATAGTTTTGTCAGAATTTTCAGTTAGAGGAGGGGTAGGATTGGTAAAAGCTGTATTATTTGATGTCGATGGTGTATTTTTAGATGAATCTCGCTGTTTTGATGTTTCGGCATTGACAGTCTATGAATTACTTTATCATTCTTCATATTTAGGGTTAAATGAACGCAACACAGATTTGAGTCAATTGACGGATGAAACAATAGCGAACATTAGAACTCAAATATTTAAGAATGATCAAATTCTTAATCAATTAAAATCACTTGGTATTAACTCAAACTGGGATATGTTATTTGTCGTTTTTTCAATTCATCTTATCGACTATCTTAAACAATTAGCGCCAAAAGAAAGGGAAGCATTTTTGCAAAGTGAGACATGGACTGCTGATGCATTATGTGCTGTTGGGAAGATAAAGCCAGATTTCCACATTTCTTTTGAACAACCATTGGCATTTATTGAAAATGTTGAGCCTGGTAAAAATCATATTTATGAAGCTTTACAAAGTCATGCGAAAGAACAACTTAATACAAATCAAACGTCTCTTTTTGATATGAAAAGTCCATTGTGGCATTTGGCACAAGAGCTTTATCAAGAATGGTATTTAGGTCATGAATTATATGAAAAAGTCGAGCATAAAGTGCCTAAAACACAATATAAAAAAGGATACATATATCACGAAATTGCACTCGCACCTATTGAGCCGATTAAAACATTATTAACAGATTTAAAACAAGCAGGTTATCTCATTGCAATTGCAACGGGAAGACCACGTACAGAAACGATTGTTCCTTTTGAGGCACTTGGCTTGTTAGATTTATTTGATCCACAACATATTGTTTCGGCAAGCGAAGTTTTAGAAGCGGAAAAAATGTTCCCTGATTTAAAACCACTTGGAAAGCCTAACCCTTTTAGTTATATCGCTACATATGAAGGGAATCAGCTTGAAAATTATTTTGATTATGCAACAGAACAAGAAGGACGTATGCATCCAGACTATGTCACAATCGTAGGTGATTCCTTAGCGGATTTATTGAGTGCTAAAGTGCTTAACGCAAGATTTATAGGGACATTAACTGGCTTAAAAGGCCAAAAGGCAGCAGATGAACTCAAGCAACATGGGGCAGAGATACTTGTTGACAATGTCCTTGATATACGACCATATTTATTAACATCATCACATTAATAATCAATGCTTAAAATACGATATAAGTTGATTGAAGAGACGATAAAAAAGATTAATTAAATGATCGCAAGAACCAAGAACGAGTCAGGATAGCTTCTCCTGATTCGTTTTTTTGCCCTATGACTATCAAGTTAATTTGAGAAGTTTATAGTGCATATGAAAGGAGGGATTGGGCCATTAATCCCAACGTAAAAAGTGCTAAGATGACTATCAACAGAAAATCGTCTTAACACTTCTTTTTTATAAGACCGCGTATTGTATGACTTCGCTTAATTATGCCTCATTCTTCGCGTAGTGGTTGTCTGACTTTACATACGCTCAAGTTCGCATTTGCGACGTTGAGTCAACATAGATTTAAGACTTTATACCCATTGCAAGTATGTGCATTGAGGCAAGGGTATCAAAAACTTTATGTCCAGAATGCCCCATATTTTGTTTTTAAGAATCATATTAATTGGAAGGATCTAAAATAACTTGAACTACATTTTGAAAGCCATCAATTTCTAATAAGGCTTTACGGACATCATCATTAATCGGATGGTCAATAGAAAGAATCATCATCGCGTCACCACCGAGTTGAGTACGTCCTAAATGCATAGAAGCGATATTGACGCCATGTTCGCCTAGTATTTGACCTGTTTTACCAACGATGCCTGGACGGTCAAAGTGATTAATAATTAATTGATATTGTTCAGGCTTAAAGTCAACAGGATAGTCATTAATGCGCACAATTCTTGGACCAAAACCATTTAAAACTGTGGCACCAATTTTTAAACTATCCGCTTTATTGATTAATTCAAGCTCAATATAATTGCTAAATCCTTTTTTCTTTTTCGTCTTTTCAATCGTATAAGTAACGTTTTGTTCATTAAGTAAAACTAAAGCGTTTATCAAGTTAACATGATCACCCATATCTTGTTGTAAAACCCCAGTGACAAGATTTCGAGTGATGAGACTCGTATCGTCTAATGCGATATCACCGGCGTATGTTATTTTAAGTGTTCTTGGTGCTTTAGGTAATATTTGAATACCGACTTGACCTGTAATTTTAGCAAGTTCTACAAAAGGTTTTAACTCTTCATCTTCATTAAAGACGCCTTTAGGTGCATTAACTGCATGTTTGACATTCCCATTTTTCAAAATGTCGATAATCTCTTCCGCGACAGAGACGGCAACTTTTTCTTGGGCTTCGATTGTCGACGCACCTAAATGAGGTGTCACAATAATTTTTGGATGTTTCACAACTGCGGATTGATGCGCAGGTTCACTTTCGAAAACATCAAGCGCTGCTGCTGTAATTTTATTGTCATCTAATGCTTCAATCAAAGCTTTCTCATCAATGATGCCCCCACGCGCAACATTAATAATTTGCAGGTTCGGTTTTGCTTGATTAAAGAAAGATTGATTAATAATACCTTTTGTTTTTTCTGTAAGGGGCGTATGTACAGTAATAAAGTCAGCATGCTGCGCGATTTCGTCAATTGATGCGCGTGTAAATTCAAGTTCTTTTGCTTTTTCTTCACTTAAGTAAGGATCATAAGCCAAAACTTTCATACCGAAACTTTGCAATCGTTTCGCAACACCCGTTCCAATGCGCCCTGTTCCAATGACACCGAGTGTTTTTCGATACAATTCTGTTCCTCTGAATGTTTTTCTATCCCACGTCCCATGACTCAATGACTGATGGGCTTGAGGGATATTTCGCGCCATACTTAACAACATTGCAACTGAGTGTTCAGTAGCGGATATCGTGTTACCGTCAGGTGCATTGATAACAATAATACCTTCTTTTGTAGCAGTATCGATATCAATATTATCAACACCTACACCAGCACGAGCGACTACTTTTAATCTAGAGCCAGCCTTTAATACCCCGGCTGATACTGTTGTTTGACTACGCACGATTAAAGCATTGTAATCTTTGATTTCATTTATCAATGCTTCTTCAGTTAATGCGGTCTGATGTATCACTTCAAATTCTGGGTCCTCATTTAAACTTTTAAGACCTTCTTCTGCGATTGGATCTGCGACTAAAACTTTATATTTCATTATGAACAACCTCCAAAAATGCTTGTGTTGCTATACCGATATAAGATTGATTTCGGTATTTTGTTAAAATCATTTCTAACCCTGCAATAAAAGGTAATAAATCGAAAGGTGAGATGAAGCCCATATGCCCGACTCTCAAAATTTTTCCTTTTAGATGGCCTTGACCTCCAGCAATTGTAATATTAAACTGTGATTCTAATTGTGATTTAATGTGCTTCACTTCTGCTTCATCTTTAGGTACAAAAGCAGTAACGGTTGGTGACGCATATTGATCTTCAACCAAAAGAGGTAAATCCAATTTTTTTAATGCTGCGCATACAGCATCTCTAATTGTTGAATGACGGCGAATGACGTTGTCAAAACCTTCTTCAGATATCATTTTTTGAAATTCGATGACCCCTCTAAATGTCGAAACATTAGGCGTAAAAGGTGTGGAATGTTTTTCGAGAGCATTGTGATGCTTGGCTAAATCCAAATAAAAGCGTGGCGTTTTTACTGATTTGAAGCGTTCCAATGCGCGATCGTTGTATGCAACAAAAGCAATGCCGGGTGGCAACATTAACGCTTTTTGGCTTCCTGAAACGAGGACATCAATATCGTCGCGTGTTAAATCAACATCGACTGCACCAATACAGCTCACACCATCAACAACATAGTATATATTTGGATCGTGTGCTTTAAGGGCATGGCCGAGTTCAGCAACAGGGTGTAATACAGCGGTAGAGGTTTCGCAATATTGTGTAAAAACGGCATTCACAGGTGTCTCTATATTTTTAATAAATTCGATGACACCATCGACTTCAAAAGATTTTCCCCATTCGACTTCATAGACGTGAACATGATTAAAATAAGTTTCAGCAATTTGTTTGTAACGGTTACCAAATGCGCCCGAAACAATGATAACTACTGTATCATCTGGATTTACAATATTTAACATGCTTGCTTCAAGTGCACTTGTACCGCTTGAAGTTAAAATCATAACGTCATTTGTGCTTCCGAACACTTGTTTAAGTGACGAAAATGCTGCTTCAGCGATTGTTTCAAATTCAGTTGACCGGTGACCGACCATAGGTAAGTTCATTTGTGCTTGGATACGTTGGGGTACTGGGGTAGGACCGGGTGTTAAAAGTAAAGAATGATGTGTATACATAGAGAACCTCCCTTAATAATATTTTTTAATTTTATCAAATTTTCTGACATATTAACAGGTATCAATACAAAATTTTGGATTTGTTGGTGCTGAAAGGGGATGTGGAATGAGATCGAATGGAAGCTCTTACCGCATCGCGACAAGGATAAATGCGGTTTTGGAAAATATAGATAAAATAGTTGTAATACATTATCTAATCGCACCGTTGTATAACTTATTTATTATTTTGATTTCTTAATTAGATGGTTAGAATTTGAAGATGACTGAGAAGATTGAATTTTAATTATTGGTTCAGTTTCAACCGCAACGTTACCTCTTACACTATTTGAAATCATACAATTTTGATCTGCAATTTTAATCAATTGAGACAACCGTTTTTCTATTTGATCCTTCTTGGATAGTTGGTCAACAATAATTTTAGGTTTATGTATGATTTTGACCATTTTAAATCGTTGTTGTTCAAATTGTGCTTCACCGTAACTCTGCATATTAATTGCTATCGGTGTTAGATGCGCACGCTCTAAAGTTGCAGCTAAAGAAATTGTCATACAACTTGCGGCTGCACTGACTAAAAGCTCATCAGGATTTGTGCCAATACCGACACCTCCAAGTTCACTTGGGATAGAAATCTTATGTTGGATATGATTTCCTGTTACTTCTCCAACACTATCGCGTCCACCAGTCCACTTCACTTGAACTGGAAATTGATGATGTGCCAAATGTCTCACTCCTTATAAAAATATGTTAAGTTAAGTGTAGTAGAATATAGATAGAATTGAAAGGAAGACTCATTGTATGAAATTGATTCAACCACCCAAACATTTTCAAATCGTAGCGCACAGAGGTTTTTCAAAAATGTACCCTGAAAATACGAAATCAGCATATCAAGCTGCACTTGGCAGACATATTCAAATGTTAGAAATTGATTTGCATATGACAAAAGATGATGTGCTCGTCTCTATTCATGATGATACGATTGATCGTACATCGGATCATACGGGTGAAATTAAATCCTATACTTTAGATGCATTACGAGAATTTGACTTTGGAAGTTGGAAAGCGGGGAGTAAGAAAGAAGAAATAATGACGTTTGATGAGGTTTTGACACTCGCTAAAAATTTTTCGAAAACGTTGTTGATTGAAATTAAAAAGCCTCATCTCTATCCAGGTATTGAAGAGGCAATCGTGCAAACCATTAAAAAACATAATTTTCCTTTTAATCGTATTATCATACAGTCTTTTGATCAGAAAAGTATTCAAAAATTGCATGACTTAGCGCCTTACATTCAATTAGGCGTGTTATTAAGTAAAAGAAAGTATTGGTTAAAACAACCAGAATTTCAAGAGCTTGCTCAATTTGCAGATTTTGCGAATCCTAACTTCAAATTGGTGAATAAAAAATTTATCTCAAAAGCGCATCAACATCACTTAAAGGTTATACCGTACACTGTTAATCGTATGGAAGATGCAAAGAGATTGATACAGCTTGGTGTTGATGGGATAATTTCTGATGCACCTAATGAGTTATTTAAAGTATAAGTATGCTTATAGATAAAAAGGAGCAGAAGAGTGACAGCGGTCGAGTGGACTTCTGTTGCTCTCCTGCTCCTTTTAATCATGGATAAAGTGAAAATGTCGGTCGTTACTGTTTTTTTGTTAGACGTTCATATGCGCCTAAAGCAACCGCAAGATCAAAGTATGCGGCACCGACACATTTAAAAACAGTGATACTCTCATCATTTGAGCGTTGCAATGTACCATTAAGTGACAATGATTTTAAATCACCATCATAATCTTCAAATTTAAAAATACCTTTTTCATTTGCTTCGATGATTTCACCTGCTTCTTTTTTAACGCCTTCGACATCATCAAAGATGACTTTATCTGCTTTAGGTAAGATACGATTATCAATTTCTTTCATATCTGGACGATATGAGCCGATGCCATTAATATGTGTCCCCGGTTTAACAGTATCCGCATCAAAAACAGGCTCAGCTGAAGAGGTTTGACAATTGATAATATCAGATTGTGTTACTAACGTTTCCACATCATCAACGATTTCAACTTCATAATCTGAATACGTTTTCAAAATACGTGCTTTTAAATCTTCTGCTTTATCTTTGGATTGATTATAAAGCAAAATACGTTGAATGGGTCTTACTTCAAGATTTGCAATTAATTGTTCAAAAGCCATGCCGCCTGTACCAATCATGCCAATCGTCTGTGCATTTTCTTGACTTAAATATTGTGTGGCAATACCACTTAACGCGCCCGTTCTTAAGCGTGTTAAATAACTTCCATCGATACTCGCAACATGTTCACCCGTTTTTAAATCCGTTACAATGATTGTCCCTTGTGTCGTTGGACGATCATGGTCTGGATTTTCAGGTGTAATAGAAGTAATTTTAATAATACCTAGTTGTCTGTTCAAGTGGATACAAGGCATATAGAGCATTGATTTCGCACCTTCACCTGTAGGAATTACAATTCTTTGTGCTTGACGAACGCCCTCCATATCTTTAAATAATGCCTCAATATCTTGAATCGCATCTCCAATATGATAAGCATTTTTAACTGCTTCCTCATTAAAAACTTGCATAAATCGTACCTCCTCAGTTTATGTTTCTATCTCAAAGTATAAAATAAAGAAGAAACGATGTGAAATAATAAAAGCGATACAGTTGATGAGTGCGTGTATAGGAAAATAACAAATTTATGTCTCTTTTTACGAAAATTTAATTGACCAAAATTTTGGAACAGAAGAGGGGACAAACCATGATTTTAAAAGGTTCTTCATTTTTTATGGTGGGATGACATAAGTCATCCTGCTTTTTTGTACAAAAATAGCGCAAATGCCTCTATCATTTTAAGTGACTAAACCAAAAATAAAGGAGACATATTGCGCCTATGTGTAATGATATATTAAAGTTACTAAAAATTAAAGATAATAATATTAAAATCACTAAAGTTAAAGAAGATGTAGTTATTAGAGGTAAGAAATCTAACGTCATCTTTGGTACCCTTTCATACAAGCCTATGACTTGTCCTCACTGTTATCATACGAATCCAAACCGAATACACAAATACGGAAAACGTTTATCGCGAATTACTTTTTTAAGATTCCAAGAGATAGCAGTGTATTTAAA
>NZ_KE150417.1:1086091-1155003 GCF_000411275.1 Staphylococcus sp. HGB0015 | reverse complement strand
AAATTGCTTAAATAGATTGCGTACCGAGTCGAGACTCCCGAGGCATAGAGCCGAAACCGAAAATCCATTTTGGCTTCTTATGAGCTACAATAAAAGCCAAAATTAGTTGAGGTAAGGCGCCTGGGAAAGCGAGACTCGAAGAAGCAATCGGAAGTTTGCGACTTAATTATTATAGACACATAACCACCATATAAAGTGTACAGCCTTTTAAAATAAGGGACCACTCAACGAAGTGTTGATGAAGAGATGTCTGAGGGAACTGGACGAGCTGAAGCTTACAGGCTGGGGCATGCACCTTGGAAGGAGAAGTCATAATTGTCGTCTCAAGCTCTGAATAAAAAAACACCAAGTATGAATTCATACTTGGTGTCATATAAGCTAACGATTAACGTGAGTAGTACTCAACGATTAATTGCTCGTTGATTTCTGCAGGTAATTCGCTACGCTCTGGAAGACGAACGAAAGTACCTTTTAAGCTATCAGCATCAAAGTCTAAGTAATCAGGTACGAAATTGTTAATTTCAACTGATTCTTCGATGATAGCTAATTTTTGTGATTTTTCACGTACTGAAATCACTTGACCAGGTTTTAAAGTATATGATGGGATATCTACACGTTTACCATCTACTTCAACATGACCGTGACCAACTAATTGACGTGCTTGACGACGTGTACGTGCTAAACCTAAAGAATATACAACTGCATCTAAACGGCTAGCAAGTAAGATCATGAAGTTTTCACCATGGATACCGCCTTGTTTACCAGCAGTTTCAAAAGTGTTACGGAATTGACGTTCAGTCATTCCATATAAGTAACGTAATTTTTGTTTTTCACGTAATTGTAATCCATACTCAGATAATTTTTTACGTTGAGTTGGACCGTGTTGTCCTGGTGCGTAAGGACGTTTTTCTAATTCTTTACCAGTACCTGATAATGAGATACCTAAACGACGAGATTTTTTCCAGCTAGAACCTCTGAATCGAGCCATAATGTGACTCCTCCTTTTTCTTTTTTGTTGTTATGAAAAAACAAAAAAGAGTGTTGAATGCTCAATAGGATATAATGTTTTATGTGTCCTCGCCTCATAGCTCCGGTTACACGGCACGTCCGCTTCGGGAACATTATAGTGCCTATTAATATACAACTGCTATTTTCGTTAATTCACACAAAATTCATTGTACCATTTTGATAGGAAATGTCAAACATAAAATTAAATCAATTTACAAGTGTGATTCTAAGACGTGAACGATGTTTTCAAGTCCTGCTTCATCATCTGCACTAAAACGATTTTGGATAGGGGCGTCAATATCTAACACGCCGACAACTTCACCATTTTTATGTAATGGAATAACTATTTCTGATTGGCTATTCGCATCACATGCTATGTGTCCTGGAAAAGCATGAACATCTTCAACGCGTTGTGTTTTACCTTCTTGTACAGCTGTGCCACAAACTCCTTGTCCCACTTGTATATGAACGCATGCTGTTTTCCCTTGAAATGGTCCAAGAATCAGCGCACCTTCTTTCATTAAATAAAAACCAACCCAGTTAATTTGGTCTAAATTTTCATTGAGTAAAGCCGAAGTATTACTTAAATTGGCAATTAAATCCGTTTCTCCTTCTAGAAGCGCATCCAATTGTCTAGCTAACAATTGATAATCAGTAGACTGTGTCATTTTTTTCACTCGCTTTCAATCAAATTTTATCAATATTATAGCTATCTCAATGCGAGTGCGCAATTTTCTAATACGATTAAAATAAAAATTTGGAAAATGTCTATATATTTTGAGATTTTATTTTAATGCGCCATGAAATTACGTTATAATGGTTTTATGTATTTAGGAGGAGACGAGTGGACATGGCACTATATATTATACTAGCGATTATCATCATTATTTTGACTGCAATCGGAATCTTATTTTATATGCGTTCAAATAAAAGATCGATTATTCAGTCTGCTGAAGAGCGACGCGAAAAATTGAATGCATTGTCTTATGACGAAAGTTTAGAAAAATTACAGACATTACATTTATCTGGGGAGACTAAAACACAGTTTGACGCTTTAAACCAAAATTGGACAGAAAGTTCGACTGAATTTTTAGTTCCTGTAGATGAAAAGATTCATGAAGCGGAAGTTAATCTTGATAAATTCAAATTTTCATTGGCTCAAACTGATATCGATGATGCCCATGCATTAATGGATCAATATGAAGCGAGACATCAGGAGTTAATCGGAAAAGCAGACAAAGTTTTTCAAACACATCAGGAAAGCGATACCATTTATGAGAAAGCAAAAGATGAGCATCGCAAATTAAAAAGAGATGTTTTAGCCAATCGTCATCAATATGGTGAAGCAGCAGGACTATTAGAAAAAGAAATTGAAGCGTTTGAACCTGAATTTGAAGTTTATGAATCGCTTAAAGAAGAAGGCAATTATCAAGAAGCGCATTCGCATATTAAAGCATTAGATCAAGATATTTCTTATTTAAAAGAAGATATGGCTGAAATTCCTGATTTAATCAGAGAAGCACAAAAAGAGTTGCCAGGACAATTTCAAGATCTTAAATATGGTGTACGTGATTTAAAAGTAGAAGGTTATGACTTAGATCATGTGAAGGTGGACAGCACACTCCAAAGTTTGAAAACTGAGCTGAGCTTTGTCGAACCTATGATAAGCCGTCTAGAACTTGATGAAGCCAATGATAAACTCGTTGAAATCAACGACCAACTTGATGAAATGTATGACTTAATCGAGCATGAAGTTAAATCAAAAAATGCAGTTGAAGAATCAAAAGAACGTATTACAAGCGATTTATTTCATGCTAAAGATATGAACTATACATTACAAACTGAAATAGAATATGTGCGCGAAAACTATTACATAAATGAGAGCGATGTTCAAAGTGTTCGCCAATTTGAAAATGAAATTCAAAATTTAATTTCAGTTTACGATGAGATTTTATCAGAAATGGCTAAATCAGCAGTGAGATATAGTGAAGTACAAGATAACTTAAAATATATCGAAGATCACGTTGAGGTCATTAATGAAAAACAAGAAAAGTTACAAAATCACTTAGTTTCATTACGTGAAGATGAGGCGGAAGCAGAAGAGCATATTTTACGTGTACAAGGTAAAAAGGAAGAAATCTATCGACGATTACTTGCTTCTAACCTCACAAGTGTTCCAGAACGCTTTATCATTTTGAAAAATGAAATTGATTACGAAGTGAGAGATGTAAATAAACGCTTTAGTGAGCGCCCAATTAATGTTCAACAGTTAAAAGACAAAGTGAATAAAGTCGTTCTTCAAATGAATAAATTTGAAGATGAGGCGAATGACGTATTAATCAACGCTGTCTATGCTGAACGTTTAATTCAATATGGTAACCGTTATCGAAAAGATAATCACGATTTAGATAAAAGTCTTAATGAAGCAGAAAGACTCTTTAAAAATAATCGTTATAAACGTTCAAGTGAAATTTCTGAACAAGCGCTTGAATTGTTAGAACCAGGTATCGCGCAATATATTGTAAGAGAAGTTTTAGAGCAACAACCTTAAAATGTAATCAAACAATAGGGTTTAAAACCGAGTGAACGATTTAAAATAGGTTCACTCGGTTTTTTTGAGTGCAGGACTTGACCTTAATCAATAAATTTTAGAAAATAGCGATTGTATTTTACATGTAACGGTTGAGTTGTAGTACAATGAAACATGATATTTAAAGAGAGGGAGTTTATAACATGTTATATTTTGATAACGCAGCAACGACGAAACCCGATGCTTCTGTGTTGTCGAGCTTTGTTAAGGTCAATGAACAATTTTACTTCAATCCCAATAGTCCTCACGATAAAGGTTTAGAGGCCGGTCGTTTATTAGAAAATGCGAGAGAACAAATTAAAGCGTCTTTACAGTTGAAAAATGAAGTACTCATTTTTACAAGTGGTGCGACTGAATCTAATAATATGGCACTCAAAGGCGCTGCTTACCAAAAAAGAGCGTTTGGCAATACGATTATTACTTCAGTGCTCGAACATCCTTCCGTATTAGAAGTGATGCGTGAACTTGAAAAAGAAGGGTTTAATTTAAAGTATGTCAAAGTGACTGGGGAAGGTAAAATCAATATTGATCATTTGAAATCTTTACTTTCTAATGACGTCATTTTGGTTACATGTATGCAAGTCAATAACATCATGGGACAAGTGCAACCGATCAAAGAAATAATAGATGCTTTAACAGATTATCCAAAAGTTCATTTTCACGTCGATGCTGTTCAAGCAGTAGGAAAGTATCCTATTCAAATGGAAGGGATTGATAGCCTCTCTATTAGTGGTCACAAGTTTAACGGACTTAAAGGACAAGGGCTCCTTGTATTAAAGAATGTTCATCACATCTATCCAACAATACAGGGTGGTGGGCAAGAATTTGGTTTGAGAAGCGGTACTGTCAATGTGGCAAATAATGTTGCTTTAGCTAAGGCTATTCGGTTAGCTATTGAAAAACAACAAGACACAATGCAATCACTTGAAAGCGTGAATCAATCATTAAGAGATTGGTTAAAAGATTATGAGGGTGTCTATATTAATTCACCTCATGATGCATCTCCTCATATATTGAATTTAGCTTTTCCAGGTGTACGTGGAGAAGTACTCGTGAACGCATTTTCTAAGCATGGTGTCATGATTTCAACGACAAGTGCTTGCTCTTCTAAACATTCAAACATCAACGAAGTATTGCAAGCGATGAATATTTCTGTTGATCGTATTTTAGGAAGTATTCGTCTGTCTTTTGATCAACATACACGTGATGAAGACATTGAGCAATTTAAATCTATTTTTGATCTGGTATATCGGGAAGTTAAGGAGTTGTTAAAATGATTTATGATCATATTTTAGTCAGATATGGCGAATTAACATTAAAAGGAGGAAATCGAAAAACATTCGTAAGCCAATTACGTTCAAATGTAAAACGTGCGCTCATGCCGTTACAAGGGTATGACGTTAAAGCGAATCGTGACCGGATGTATATACAATTAGAACCGAATGCAGATATAGAAGAAATGATGTCACGAATTTCTAAAGTGTTCGGTGTCCATTCGATCAGCCCTGTTTTAAAAATTGAAAAATCAATGGATACGGTTTATCAGCATGCGAAGCTTTTTGCAGAAAGTTATCAAGAAGGCGACACATTCAAAATTGATGTGAAACGCTCTGATAAAACGTTCGAACATGAAACGTTTGCAATTCAACGTATGGTAGGTGGTGCAGTACTCAAAAGTGCACCGCAATTAAAAGTGGATGTAAGAAACCCGAAGCATGAAATTAAGATAGAAGTCAGAAAAGATGCCATCTATATGTATGATCGCATTATCCCCGCTATTGGCGGTCTTCCTGTAGGCACAGGTGGAAAAACTTTACTAATGTTATCGGGAGGTATTGATTCTCCAGTTGCAGGTATGGAAGTGATGCGACGTGGTGTCACAATTGAAGCAATTCATTTCCATAGTCCGCCTTTTACAAGTGAAAAAGCGAAAGAAAAAGTTATTGAATTGACAAGAATTATGGCTGAAAGGGTAGGTACGATTAAATTGCATATCGTGCCATTTACAGAGGTACAAAAACAAATTCATAAAGTCGTAAATGAACGCTATACGATGACTTCTACACGCAGAATGATGTTAAGAATTGCAGATAAAGTCGTTCATAACATTGGTGCAGATGCGATAGTCAATGGTGAAAATTTAGGCCAAGTGGCGAGCCAAACACTCAAAAGTATGTATGCCATTAACGCGGTAACAAACACACCGATATTGAGACCTTTGCTCACTTTAGACAAAGAAGAAATTATTAAAAAAGCGAAAGCAATCGGTACATTTGAGACTTCAATTCAACCTTACGAAGATTGCTGTACGATTTTTACGCCTAAAAATCCGATTACAGAGCCACAATTTGATAAAGTGGTTCAATATGAATCAGGATTTGATTTTGAAGATATGATCAATAAAGCTGTTGAAAACATTGAGACAATCGTTGTCGATAAAAATTACAATGCATATCAAGCAGAACAAGAAGCATGGGATGGCGATTTTTTCTAGTAATTAAGGGGGCTTGACGATGATATTCGAAGTGGATGGGACATTGATTTTAATTGTGATTTTATTAGGGTTTTTGGCTGCATTTATTGATGCTGTGGTCGGTGGTGGGGGCTTGATTTCAATCCCTGCCTTGTTAGCCATTGGTATGCCACCAGCCATGGCCCTTGGAACTAACAAACTGGCGAGCGCATTTGGTTCTTTGACCAGTGCGATTCGCTTTATTCGTTCTGGAAAAGTAGATTTAAATATTGTACTTAAATTATTTCCTCTTTCATTTATTGCGGCCATTATTGGCGCATGCCTCGCTGTGTTTTTACCAGCAAATTTGCTCAAACCTTTAGTAATTTTCATTTTAACGGTTGTTTTATTGTACACACTTTTAAAAAAAGATTGGGGCAGTATTCGGACATACGAAACGCTAACGCCCTTCAAAGTTCTGCTATTGATTGGTTTGATTACAATTATCGGTTTTTATGATGGATTTTTAGGAGGCGGAACAGGCTCCTTCTTATTATTTGTATTTTTATTATTTGGTTTTGATTTCTTAAGTGCAGCAGGCAATGCTAAAGTATTAAATTTTGCATCCAATTTAGGCGCATTATTGCTCTTTATATTTCTTGACCGTGTAGATTATGTTTATGGCTTGATTATGGCGATAAGTATGATTGCGGGTTCATATTGTGGTGCATGGTTTGCTATTAAAAAAGGTGTAGGCTATGTCAAAGTCTTATTTATTGTGATCACGCTCGTTTTAATCTTAAAAAATGCATTCGATTATTTTCAGAGATATTTATAACAGTGAACACGTTCATCAATAAAGTAAAAATGTGAAGAGAAAGTAAAGGTTTTAACAAAAATTCAGCATTACAAATAATCATTTTAAGAAATATCGCGAAAAAAACTTATATTTGTTATTATGAACGTAACCTAAAGGAAAGGACGTCAAAAATGTCGAAAAGAATTATTGCAATAATTTTAGCGAGTGTCATCATAATAGGAGGAATTCTTACCAGTGCATTGACCTCAATTGTTTCTTCTTTTTTTAATGGAGAAGTAAATATTAATGCTGAAGCCCCAAGTACAGTTGTACAAGAAGGCGACAAGTCAAATCAAATTGCAGAAATTACAGTCAATGGTGCAATACAAGATACAGGTGCACCCAGCTTATTTGGTGGCGGCGGTGAGTATAATCACCAAGTAGCTTTAAATCAACTTGAAACAATTAAAAATGATGATTCAATAAAAGGTGTATTGTTAAATGTGAATAGCCCAGGTGGCGGTACATACGAAAGTGATGAGTTTTATCATAAATTGAAAGCAGTTAAAGATGCGGGTAAAAAGATTTACGTACAAATGGAAACTTTAGCAGCTTCTGGTGGTTATTATATTTCGGCACCAGCAGATAAAATTTATGCAGGACCTCAAACATTGACTGGATCTATTGGTGTAATTTCTGAGTCAAAAGATTATTCAAAATTATTGGATGATCTAGGTATTAAGACCAATACGATTAAATCAGGTGCACATAAAGATATTTTAAGTGGCTCTCGTAAAATGACAGATGAAGAGAGACAAATTCTTCAGTCAATTAATAAAGATAGTTTTGATCAATTTGTTGATGTTGTTAAAAAAGCGCGTCACATGTCTGAAGCGAAAGTGAGAAAGCTCGCTGATGGTCGTATTTATAGTGCACAACAAGCAAAAGCAAATGGTCTAATAGATCAAATTGCGTATAAAGATCAAACGTTAAAAGACTTAGAGAAAGCCATTAAAGCAGATGATCCACAAATCATCACTTTTGATCAAAACTCAAGTGATTTAACAAGTTTTCTAGGTATGAAATCATTTGTGAATGGTTTACGCTCAGATGTTCAAAATATCAAACAAATCTTGAACAATGAAGCTCAAACGAGACCGATGTATAAATATGAAGGGTAGGTCGTATGATGGACAGATCAATACAGCAAAACTATAATCCTTCGCAACCAAACTATCATGATATGAATAGTCAGCAGTTTCAACATGGCAATCAACGTGCTAAAAAAACGATAGAACAATATCAATATGAATTAAACGCCTTCTTTTATGCAGGGTTTTGGAGACGTTTCATCAGTTATTTGATAGATTTAGGAATATTGTGGGGGATAACACAAATTGTCCTCAATCCACTCTATGCACTGACGGGTATCGATGAATGGAAATTATGGATTGACTATTTTAGTGTAGGTCATATTTTGGATGCATTGATATACTTTGGTTACTTCGTCTTAATGACCTATTTCTTTCAACAAACAGTTGGAAAGATGATTATGGGGCTAAAAGTATATACGGTCGATATTCATCAACCTAATTGGACGGATGTTCTTTTTAGAGAATGGATTGGTAGACTGATTTCAAATGTCTTGTTCGGTTTGCCTTATCTTGCGGTGATATTTACACCGAAGCATATCGGTATACATGATTACTTTGCCAATACGGTGGTCGTAAAGAATAAATATCTTCATTACATTAAAGAAAATGAAGGTGTCTGACGTGATAACATCATAGCAAGACGATATAATAAAAAAGTAATCTTTTAAGGAGGCACAATAAATGACACAAATTACATTTAAACAAAATCCTATTCAATTATTAGGTAAAGAGGTTAACGTAGGCGATCAGGCACCAGATTTTACTGTCGTTGATAACAGTTTACAAGGTGTGTCTCTCTCTCAATATGATGGGAAGAAAAAAATGATTAATGTCGTACCATCTCTTGACACAGGTGTTTGTGATCAACAAACACGTAAATTTAACGAAGAAGCAAGCACAGAAGACGGTTATGTTTTAACAATTTCGGTTGACTTGCCGTTTGCACAACAAAGATGGTGTGCATCGACGGGCTTAGATAATGTGATTACATTAAGTGATTACCAAAACCATTCATTTGGTGAAAATTATGGTTTAATCATGGAAGGTTTACAATTACTAGCACGCTCTGTGTTTGTTTTAGATGAAAACAATAAAGTGGTTTATAAAGAAATTGTACCTGAAGGCACAGATTTTCCGAATTTCGAAGCGGCACTTGAAGCTTATCGAAACGTTTAAACTGGTATTATTAGGGCAATCATAGTCATTATTGGGGGAGATGAAGAAGTCCCAATTGTATGGATAGACTTCTGATTCGTCCCCTGTTTTTGTGAAAGGATGATTTGATGACAGAATCAAAATCGATAATGGAAAAATTGTTCCAACAAATCGATGAATTGACGCAACAATTAAATGAAGAAAATGGTCAAAGCTTTATCGAAAATTTAGGTTTAGCGATGGAACGTATTTATACATCGCAACGCGAATTGTTAGAGCAAGCGACATTACAAGATAGAAGAAAAGCTTTTCAATTTGCATACTTAAATCAGTTGCAAAAAGAAGAAGTTCAAGCGAATCATCAGATTACGCCTGACTCTATTGGATTGATTTTAGGTTTCTTAGTTTCTCAATTTCAACAAGACCAGTCCGAGTTGCACATTGCTGATTTAGGTAGCGGTGCAGGTCATCTAAGTGCGACAATTCATGAGGTGATGACGGATTATACATTGATGCATCATCTTGTTGAAGTAGACCCCGTGCTTTCAAGAGTCAGTGTGCACCTGGCTAACTTCCTAGAAATTCCTTTTGATGTATATCCACAAGATGCAATTATGCCTTTACCTTTTGAAGATGCAGATGTTGTTGTAGGAGATTTGCCTATTGGTTATTATCCGAATGATAGTCGAAGCGAACAGTTACAGTTAGGCTTTGAAGAGGGACACAGTTTCTCACATTATCTATTTATTGAGCAAGCGGTTCACGCGGTTAAGCCATCAGGATACGTTTTCTTAGTTGTGCCAAGCCTAATTTTTGAAGGCGAGCATGTGAAACAGTTAGAAAATTTCATTGCAACAGAAACAGAAATGCAAGCGTTTCTTAATTTACCAAAGAATTTATTCAAAAATGAGCGTGCGCAAAAATCAATCTTAATTTTACAACGTAAGGAACAACACGTCACAACGCCTGCAGAAGTTTTACTCGCAAATATTCCAGATTTTAAAAATCCACAAAATTTTCAACAATTTTTATCTGAACTAACGGCTTGGTTGTCACAAAATCACCCTAAAAATTAAGCTGTTGCACTCTTGAAATCAAACTGTATTAATGGTTAAATAGATTTAAATAAATTAAAAATATTGGAGGCCGTTTACATGTCAAAGTTAATTTTGGCGATTAACGCTGGTAGCTCATCATTGAAATTTCAATTAATTGAAATGCCAGAAGAAAAACTTATCACAAAAGGTTTAATCGAGCGTATTGGTTTAAAAGATTCAATTTTTACCATTGAATTCAATGGCGAAAAATTTAAAGAGGTAGAAGATATTAAAGACCATGAACAAGCTGTTAACATTATGTTAGAAAGCTTACAAAAACATGGTATCATCAATGATATTAATGACATTGACGGTACAGGTCATCGTGTGGTTCATGGTGGAGAAGTTTTCCCTCAATCAGCGCTTGTTAATGACCAAGTTGTAAGTGATATTGAAAGCTTAACAGATTTGGCACCACTTCATAATCCAGCGAATTTAATGGGTATTTTAGCTTTTAGAAAGCTTTTACCAAATATTCCGCATGTGGCTGTGTTTGATACATCTTTCCATCAAACAATGCTTGAATCTGCGTACCTTTATAGTTTACCTTATGATTACTATAAAAAATATGGTATTCGTAAATATGGCTTCCACGGTACAAGTCACAAATATGTATCACAACGTGCAGCAGAAATTTTAAATAAACCTGTTGAAGAATTGCGCATCATTTCATGTCACATTGGTAACGGTGCTTCAATTGCTGCGATTGATGGTGGAAAATCAATTGATACCTCAATGGGATTCACGCCATTAGCAGGTGTGACAATGGGAACACGTTCAGGTAATATCGACCCAGCACTTATTCCATTCATCATGGAAAAAACAGGTAAAACTGCAGATGAAGTATTAAATATTTTAAATAAAGAGTCTGGTTTATTAGGTATTACAGGCACTTCTTCTGATTTACGTGATATTGAAGGTGATGCAAAAGAAGGCAACGAACGTGCAGAACTTGCATTAGAAGTATTCGCTTCACGTATCCATAAATACATGGGATCATATGCGACACGTATGCATGGCGTTGATGTAATTATCTTCACTGCTGGTGTGGGTGAAAACTCTGATACAGTACGTGCGCGTGTATTAGAAGGATTAGAATTTATGGGCGTTTATTGGGATCCTCGTAAAAACGAAGGATTACGTGGTAAAGAAGCTGAATTAAACTACCTACATTCACCGGTTAAAGTGTTAGTGATTCCAACGAATGAAGAAGTAATGATTGCACGAGATGTAATGACTTTTGGTGAGTTAGCTTAATTTGTTGGAAAAATTAGTTTACATCGTATAAGCGACTTAAGTTATAAAGAATTCAAACTATGAAATCACATAATAAGGATGACGTAAGGGTTCGTGAAACGTGTTTAGTCACGCGCGTCATCTGATTGAGGTAGAACTGAAATCAAAACGATTTTAGCTCTACCTTTTCTGTTTTAGGAGAGGGGGGCGAAGAGGTTTTTGAATGCATTTAATTATTAAAATAAAACAGTGAGCGACTATTAATTCGCTCACTGCATAAAAGATGTGCTCTAAAAATATGACATCTTTAAATATAATTCACTTTATTAAGATTAGGTTTAAATGCTAAAGTCTTTCAAAAATTCTTCAGTCGCAACTTTTGGTTCAAAGTTTTCTGGGATTTGTTCAGTACGAACGACAAGTACGTCACAAGTTGCATGGCGAACAATCGCTTCAGATACTGAGCCGACAATAAAGCGTTCAACAGCATTAAGCCCTGAAGTCCCACACATGACTAAGTCTACGCCTGATTCGTCTTCACTTGCTAACTTAGGAATAATTGATTTTGGAGATCCGAATTCTAAACGTGTTTCAACATTATGAACCCCTTCATCTTCGGCAACTTGACGGTAGCCGTCCAATAATTTTTCGGCAAATGATTTTGATTTTTCAGTAAAATGTGAATCATATACTTCAAATGATGTGTAAGTTCTAGAATCAATGACATTCACTACTGTTAACTTTGCATCGTTACGTTTTGCAACGGCAAGTGCTTTATTGAACGCCCATTCTGCTTCATGAGAACCATCAACAGCAATCAAAATATTTTTGTACATAAACATAGAGAAAACCCCTTTCTTATTTCACTTTTATTATATCATAAAATTTTGCAAATGAATCGGATTTTAAATGTGTTGATTTTACAAAAATTTAATGATTGCGCTTACATAATGTATGCGTTATCATGAGTTTGGAGGTGCAAGGAGTATGAGAATTGGAATTCCAAGAGAAATTAAAAATAATGAAAATCGTGTAGGTTTATCACCAAGCGGTGTGCACGCTTTAGTTGAGGCAGGACATGAAGTCCTTGTAGAAACACGTGCCGGTGAGGGGTCTTATTTCGAGGATATTGACTACGTTCAAGCGGGGGCTGAAATCAGCGATAGTCAATCACAAGTTTGGGACGTAGATATGGTCATTAAAGTAAAGGAACCATTATCAGAGGAATATGCTTATTTTAAAGAAGGTCTCATTCTGTTTACTTATCTTCATTTAGCGAATGAACCAGAATTAACTCAAGCACTCATCGATAAAAAAGTGGTAGCCATTGCATATGAAACAGTGCAATTAGCTGATCGAACATTACCACTTCTTACACCAATGAGTGAGGTTGCAGGACGGATGTCGACTCAAATAGGGGCGCAATTTTTACAACGTTTTAACGGTGGCATGGGTATTTTATTAGGGGGTATCCCCGGTGTACAAAAAGGTAAGGTAACAATTATTGGTGGGGGCCAAGCAGGGACTAATGCTGCAAGAATCGCGTTAGGTCTTGGCGCAGATGTTACCATCCTTGATGTAAATCCAAAACGTTTACAAGAGCTTGAAGATTTATTTGATGGTCGTGTTCAAACCATCATGTCTAATCCATTAAATATCGAGGCACATGTTATCGAAAGTGACTTAGTGATTGGTGCTGTCTTAATTCCAGGAGCAAAAGCACCTAAGTTAGTTACTGAAGCGATGATTAAAAAGATGAAACCTGGCTCAGTTGTTGTTGACATTGCCATTGATCAAGGTGGTATTTTTGAAACGACAGATCGTATCACAACGCATGATAATCCAACTTATATTAAACATGATGTTGTCCATTATGCTGTCGCAAATATGCCAGGTGCAGTACCACGTACATCGACAATTGGCTTAAACAACGCGACCTTACCGTATGCGTTGCAGCTTGCGAATAAAGGTTATCAACGTGCACTCATAGAGAATGAACCACTCTCACATGGATTGAATGTGTTTGCTGGCCAAATTACAAATAAAGCTGTTGCTGATGCATTTAATTACAGTTATACGTCTGTAAGTGATGCATTAAAAGAGACAGTATAATATTTGATAAAGTAAGAAGCGGAACAGCGATTTAATCGATGCTGTTCCGCTTCCTTATTTGTATGAATCTTTCCACTTAGGTTTTTGTTTAATAATTTATTTGCTTTAACAGATTACTGATCTAATGGTGTCTCATAATCTTCATTTACAATCGGGCTACCGTGTACTTCTTGGAATGGAAACAGCTCTAAAAGGTGGGGTAAGTTTTGATAGTTGATACCGCCACCAGGCATGATTTCTATTCTTCCTTTTAATTGTGTCACAAATTTTGCGATGCGTGGTAAGTTATCAATTAAATCAGTATCAGGTAGTCCGCCGTGAGTCAGTAATCTTTGTACACCAAGGTCTATTAGCTCTTGTAATGCTTTTGTTTGTCCTGCTGGATATATATAATCAAAAGCCATATGACAGACAGTAGGGATTGGATGTGCAAGTGATATGAGTGTTTTCATTTGAAATGTATTTAAAGTTTGATTGGGCGTTAAACAACCGAAAACAAAGGCATCGACGGAAAGTGACTTCAACAGTTGAATATCTGCTTGCATCGCTTCAAATTCATACCAGTTGTAACAAAAGTCACCACCTCGTGGTCGAATCATGACTGCGAGTTCTGCACCATGAAGTCGACACATTTCACTTGCAATTTTCACCATACCGTAACTCGGTGTCGTTCCCAATTGAGTCATGTTGTCACAAAGCTCAATTCGATGTGCACCTGCTTTTAACTTCGCCTCTACTTCACGTAACGACGATGCGACAGCTTCCTTTATCATTTTGGATAATTCGATAAGCGGACATGACCATTTTCAGTAACGAGAATATCATCTTCAATTCTAACGCCTGCAACGCCAGGAACATAAATTCCTGGTTCAATTGTTAAAACCATACCTGCTTCTAATAAATGATCGTTTGTATGAGAAATGTCTTGATACTCATGCGCTTCAAGTCCTAAACCATGTCCAAGACGATGCGGGAAGTATTCTCCAAACCCTGCGTTTTCAATAATACCCCGTGCTTTGCAATCAAGGTCGCTAATTTTAACGCCCGGTTGAATGAGTTCGATTGCTTCTGTCTCAGCTTGTAATACAATTTGATAGATTTCTTGTGCTTTTTGGTCTGGATTGCCAAATGGAATCGTGCGGGTAATATCACTGCAATAATGGTTGTAAATGACACCCAAATCGAATAACACGTATTCATCATTTTTTAGTTTTCTGTCACCAGGTGTACCATGTGGTGCAGCAGCATGGTCACCAAAAAGAACCATAGTATCAAAACTCATTTCTGATACCCCGTAATGTTTAATCTCGTTTTCGATATGATTGACAACTTCACGTTCGGTTACACCTTCTTTTAAAAAGGCTTTACCAATTTCCATACATTTGTCAGCCAGGTGTGCAGCTTCTGCTAACGCTTTAATTTCATCATCTGTTTTAACATTACGTAATTGCTTGATTGTTTGATCAATTGGCGCAAATGTTTTTGTGCCAAACGCCTCTTTCAAAGCATGATATCTTTGAACTGTTAAATGACTTTCTTCTATCAACAATTTGTCATAATGATTTGGGTGCTTGTCAAATGGATTTTCAGTATCTAAATAACCAATAATTTGACCTTCAAAAGGTGAATTTTTAACTTCTTCCACTTCGAGTTGTGGACAGAACAAAATAGGTTCACCCTCTTTTCTAACAAGCAATGCAAATAAGCGTTCATGAGGATCTGATTTATATCCTGTAAAATAGAAAATGTTGATAGGATGTGAAATCCATGCGGCATCCGCTTCATTTTCTTTTAATGCTTGTACGATTTGATCTAACTTTGACATAAAAGCGCCTCCTTATATCTTTTCTTCTATTTTATTCTAGCTCATCAAAGAATGCAAAATAGAGGGTATCGTTTTTTCGTTTATGAATTGCAGCATAAAGAAGATAAAATAAAAAATAGCCGAAGTAGAACAATAAAATTTAGATTTCAAAGGATTAACTTGTTAATATTGAGGTATAGCTATAAAGAGGCAAAGATGGTTAAAAGGAGGATACAAACATGAAGTTATCATTTCATGGTCAATCAACGGTTTATTTTGAAGCGAATGGGAAGTCAGGTATTATAGATCCTTTTATTACAGGTAATGACTTATCAGATTTAAATGTTGAAGATTTAAAAGTGGATTATATTATACTCACACATGGACATGAAGATCATTTTGGTGACACAGTTGAACTTGCCAATCGCAATCATGCCACTGTGATCGGTAGTGCTGAAGTAGCTAATTATTTATCTACGGCCAAAGGTATTGAAAATGTACATCCTATGAATATTGGTGGAAAATGGGAATTTGATTTTGGTGTTGTAAAATTTGTACAAGCTTTTCATAGTTCAAGTTTAACGAACGATGAAGGTATTCCAATCTATTTAGGCATGCCAATGGGTGTGATATTAGAATTAGATGGAAAAACGATATATCACGCAGGAGATACAGGTTTATTCAGTGATATGAAATTAATCGCAGAACGACACCCTGTTGATGTTTGTTTCGTGCCTATTGGAGATAATTTCACAATGGGAATTGAAGACGCAAGTTATGCAATCAATCATTTAATTAAACCGAAACTCACAGTACCGATTCATTACAATACGTTTCCTTTAAATGAACAAGACCCGGTTAAATTTAAAGAAGCGGTTTATGAAGGTCGCGTTCAAATCTTAAAACCAGGTGAAGTTGTCGAATTTTAATCAAATAAAGACAAGGAACTTGAGAATAGAATCACTTTTGATTTCTATTGCTCATATCCTTGTCTTTTTGTTTGTAGTTATTAAAACAGTTGAGGTGTCTATCGTTTTTGTATGGTTACCACAAACGCATTTACAAACGATTATTTAACGATAAGGACTGGGATTTTAGCACGTTTTGCTACTTTATGACTCACACTGCCTAAGACGAATTTTTGAGCTGCTTCTGCTTTGCGATTACTGAGCACAACAATATCATATTGACCACTATTCGCATATGTCACGATTTTTTCTTTTGGATTGCCGCGCTCAATCACTTCTTCATATTGAATACCATGTTCTTCTAATGTTTCTCGTGTAGGGGCCATTTGTGTATGGCGAATATGTTTGAGCTCATCAATATGTGTCCCCATTTTTACTGAGGCTTGGGCGTCCTGTTCTGCGATGATATTGAGCATTGTTACAGTTGTCGTCTTACCTGAAAGTTTCACAACTTCTTGCAATGCTTTTGTGTTTTTTAAATCTGTGTCAACTGCCAGTAAAATATTTTTATGCATCTCTATCATCCTCCTTATATCCAGTCTAAACAAAATTAAAATGAAATGCCATCTTTTATAAGTATGAATATGCATGACGATAACTTCGCAATACAATTTGAAAAACGTTATAATATACAAGTAATCCAAAATGTATGAATAAAATTAAAAGATAAAGCCGAAAAGTAAAAAAAATAAACACACTTTCGTTTGGATGTCAGACGACAGATGAATGACTAATTCTTTTTTATAGTCACGAGGTGTGTATGCTGGTTGAAACTTTTCATATTGTCGTGACAAATGTAGAATCATATAAAATTTAATCAAATCGAGGGAGACACATGACAAAGCATGAGCAAATTATTAAACATATAGAATCGTTATCAGTGGGCCAAAAGATATCCGTACGCAAAATTGCAAAAGACTTAGATGTGTCGGAAGGAACGGCGTATCGTGCCATAAAAGATGCAAATCAACGCGGCTTGGTTGCAACGATTGACCGTGTTGGAACAGTGAGAATAGAGAAAAAAACAAGAGCAAAAGTAGATCATTTGACGTTTAGAGAAATTGCCAAAATTGTGGATGGCCATTTGATTGCTGGCAGAGGCGGTCAATTTAACTCTTTAACAAAATTTGCGATTGGTGCAATGGAAGTGGATAATGTCGTAAATTATGTATCGAAAAACACATTGCTCATTGTCGGAAATCGTCTCGATGTGCAAAAAGCGGCACTTGAAAAGGGGAGTGCAATACTCATTACAGGTGGTTTTGATACAACAGATGAAATTAAAACGATGGCAAATGATCAAAATCTGCCTATTATTTCATCAAATTATGATACTTTTATGGTAGCCAATATAATTAATAGAGCAATGTATAATCAAATGATAAAGAAAGAAATTATGGTTGTTGAGGATATTGTGATTCCAATTGAAGAAACATCTTATTTGTATGATGAAATGACTGTTGCCGATGTTGGGAAAAAGTCTCATGAGTCTTCACACTCACGTTTTCCAGTAGTGGATCGCTATGAAAAATTAGCCGGACTTATTACAAGTAAGGATATTATTGGTAAAAATCCTGAAGAAAAATTACATAAAGTCATGAAAAAACCAGCGATTAGTGTACAATTAAATACTACAGTTGCAAGTTGTGCACATTTAATGATTTGGGAAGGAATCGAATTGCTACCCGTTATTAATGCACAAAAACGATTAATAGGTGTCATTTCAAGGGAAGATGTCTTGAAAGCAATGCAAATTGTTGGACGGCAACCGCAAGTGGGTGAAACAATAAACGATCAGGTTGCTAAACATATCGAAATTAGAAACAATCAAATTGTAGTAGAAGTTACACCTCAATTAACCAATCAATTCGGAACTTTAAGTAAATCTGTCACAGTGGCAATTATTGAAGAAACAATTAAGTCAGTTATGCGAAAACATAAAAAATTAGAGGTTATGATTGAAAGTTTGAACATTTTTTATATTCGTACGGTACAGATTGAAAGCGAAGTTGAAGTCCTCTATACCATTTTAGACATGGGAAGAAATTTTGCTAAAGTTGAAGTTTCAATGGAAAGTGCAAAACAACCTGTGGCTAAAGCTTTAATTATGTGTCAACTACTAGACCATTAGGGAGTGAATATTATGAAATTAATAGAAGAAATTCAAAATAAAATTCAGGCATTTGATACGATTATTATTCATCGCCATGTGAGACCCGATCCAGATGCGATGGGATCACAAATGGGATTAAAATATTATTTGAAAGCAAAATATCCTGAAAAATTGGTTTTTGCAGTGGGACAAGTAGAACCTTCACTTGCGTTTATGAGCGATTTAGACCAAGTAGAAAGTGAACAATATCAAGATGCACTTGTCATTGTATGTGATACTGCAAATGCACCGCGTATTGATGGTGCACGGTACAGCGAAGGTCAAGCGTTAATCAAAATCGATCATCATCCACCGGTAGATGATTATGGTGACATTAATTATGTCGATGTCGATGCTTCGTCTACGAGCGAAATCATCTTTGATATCATTCGACATTCTGGAGATCTTGAAATTTTAAATAAAGCCATCGCATCATCGTTATATCTTGGAATTGTTGGAGACACGGGACGTTTCTTCTTCAGTAATACGTCTCCTAAAACGATGGAAATCGCAAGTGAACTTTTAAAATATGATATCGGGCATGATCAATTACTCAATCAATTGGGTGAAAAAGAACCCCGTTTAATGCCATTTCATGGGTACGTGCTCCAAAATTTTGAATTAGATGAAAAAGGTTTTTGTAAAGTTAAAATCACGGCAGATGTATTAGAAAAATACCAAATTCAACCGAATGAAGCATCACTCTATGTCAATGCGGTTGCTGATTTAAAAGGATTAAAAATATGGGTATTTGCTGTTGATGAAGGTAAAGAAATACGCTGTCGCATTCGTTCTAAACAAATAACGATTAACGATGTCGCTGCACAATTTGGTGGCGGGGGGCACCCCAACGCAGCAGGTGCTTCTGTACATTCTTGGGATGAATTTGAAACGCTTGCCACGAAATTAAAAAATAAATTGTAAAAGAAGGTGTCTACGATGGTTGCCCATTTAAATATTCATACTTCATATGAACTTTTAAATTCAAGTATAACAATTAAAGGGGCAATTGCGCGTGCGATTGAATTAGGCTACTCAGCTATTGCGATTACAGATTTAAATGTCATGTATGGTGTGCCTCAGTTTTATGACGAGTGTACTAAAAAAGGCATTAAACCGTTGCTTGGGATGACGGTATATATCACAGATCAACTGAACGTTTTAGAAGTGGTTCTCATCGCTAAAAATAACGAAGGTTTGAAAA
Source organism: Staphylococcus sp. HGB0015 (assembly GCF_000411275.1). Classification (NCBI taxonomy): domain Bacteria; kingdom Bacillati; phylum Bacillota; class Bacilli; order Caryophanales; family Staphylococcaceae; genus Staphylococcus; species Staphylococcus sp. HGB0015. The sequence continues at coordinate 1,135,272 of NZ_KE150417.1, read as the reverse complement.
ATCTTTTTCAATTGTCAACAGATATTCAAGTCAACCAACGGGAACAAGTATCGATTTACGATATTCAAGCGTATCTACAACATAATGTCGTTATTTTTAAAAATATGACTGAGCAAACATTGCATTGGTTAGACGAAATACCTATAGAAAGTTCATATTATGTGAATCATCATTCCGTTGTAGACCATGCGATACCTCGTGTTTATTTGGAAAGTGCTTTTTATTTAAAACCCGAAGATAAAGATACATTAAAAGTCTTAAATGCCATTCGTGATAATACAAAAGTGAATTTTGTAGACAACGAAGATGGACCTTCACGTCATATGTTTACCATAAACGAACTAAGTGAAGCTGAAATCAATGCACAATATGTGAACGCTACGGATGAGGTGGCAGATTTATGTGAGGCAAAACTTGAATATCATCAAGCACTGCTTCCAGAGTTTCAAACACCTGATGGTAGCTCTGCTGATCATTATTTATGGCGGGTATTGGAACAGTCGTTACAAAATATGGGGTTATCAAAACCGGATTATATGGAACGGTTAAAATATGAATATCAAGTCATCACTAAAATGGGTTATGCCGATTATTTTCTCATAGTGAGTGACTTAATCCGTTATGCCAAATCAAATGGTGTCATGGTAGGACCGGGTCGGGGTTCATCAGCAGGGTCTTTGGTCAGTTATTTACTCAATATTACGACCATTGACCCCTTGAAGTATGACTTACTTTTTGAGCGCTTTCTCAACCCTGAGCGTGTCACAATGCCAGATATTGATATCGACTTTGAAGATACACAGAGAGAAAAAGTCATCCAATATGTACAAAACAAATATGGTGATTATCGTGTGGCAGGTATTGTCACTTTTGGTCATTTACTTGCCAAAGCAGTGGCAAGAGATGTGGGGCGAGTGATGGGATTTGATGAAACAACGTTGAGTGAAGCTTCTAAACTTATTCCTAGTAAATTAGGTGTGACCCTTGATGAAGCTTATGCACAAGAGAATTTTAAAGCATTTGTGCATCGAAATCATAGAAATGAACGTTGGTTCGAATTTTGTAAAAAACTTGAAGGTTTACCTCGGAACACATCTACGCACGCAGCGGGTGTAATTGTCAATGACCAGCCATTATACGAATCCATTCCGCTTACTGAAGGTGACACAGGACTTTTAACACAGTGGACGATGACTGAGGCTGAAAAAATCGGTTTATTAAAAATTGATTTCTTAGGATTACGTAATCTCACAATCATTCATCAAATCATTAAACAAATTAAACATGATATGAAAATCGATTTAAATATTGAGGAGATTCCTTTTGATGACAAGGAAGTATTTCGACTTCTTTCAAAAGGCGAAACGACAGGTATTTTCCAATTAGAGTCTGACGGGGTTCGCCGTGTATTGCAAAAACTACAGCCTGAGCATTTTGAAGATATAGTAGCTGTGACCTCTTTATATCGACCTGGCCCGATGGAAGAAATTCCAACATATATTCGACGACGTCATGATCCTTCGCAAGTTCAATATTTACATCCAGATTTAGAACCGATTCTAAAAAGGACTTACGGCGTGATTATATATCAAGAACAGATTATGCAAATTGCGAGTCAATTTGCAGGTTTTTCATATGGTGAAGCTGATATTTTAAGACGTGCAATGAGCAAAAAGAATAGAGAAGTATTGGAAAATGAACGCCAGCATTTTATGGATGGTGCAATGAAGAAGGGCTATGCTAATGCGTTGAGCAGTCAAATTTTTGATTTAATATTGAAATTTGCTGATTACGGTTTTCCTAGAGCCCATGCCGTGAGCTATTCGAAAATTGCTTATATCATGACTTATTTGAAAGTGCACTATCCAACTTATTTTTATGCCAACATATTGAGTAATGTCATTGGAAACGAAGCAAAGACACAATTAATGATTCAAGAAGCTAAACAACAGCAGATTAAAATTCATGGCCCGCATATTAACTGGAGTCAATGGCGCTATGTCGCCACACAAAAAGGTGTTTATATCTCATTAGGTGCTATCAAAGGAATCGGATATCAAAGTGTACAAGCTATTGTGTCAGAGCGCATCGAGCACGGGCCTTTTAAAGACTTTTTTGATTTTTGTGATCGTATCCCTAATCGAATACGAACGAGACGCTTACTTGAAGCACTTATTTTAACTGGGGCTTTAGATTGTTTCGACAAGAATAGAGCGACACTTTTACAGTCCATTGACAAAGTAACCGACTCTAACAGTGATATTGATCAAAGTTTTGTAGATACGTTTGCAACAATTAAAAGAGATTACCTTGAAACAGAAGAAATGCCAGAACAACAGTTAAGTGACTATGAAAAGCAATATCTCGGCTTTTACGTTTCGATGCATCCAGTGGAGAAACAATTTGTGAAAAAGCAATATCTCGGCATTTACCAATTGAATAGCAAATTAATCAATCAACCTATTTTAGTAACAATGGATGCGATTCGTGTTATCCGAACAAAACAAGGGCAACAAATGGCTTTCGTTGAGTTGAATGATGGGGAACACACTGTAGATGGTGTCATCTTTCCAAAAGTCTTTCAAAGTTTCGCGGAACTTATTCAAGAAAATGCTTATTATATTGTTTGGGGTAAATTTGAAAAAAGAAATGAAAAGATGCAGATGATAATTCAAAAGATAACGCCGCTTGAACAATATGAAGAGGAAAAGAAGAACGCTGTAAATCGAATTGTGATTAGGGAAACAGTACCGGAAGGGTTACAAAATCAACTGTTTTCAGCAAAATCGAAAACGACAGTGCCGGTCTATTTCTACAACGAATCATCGAATCAATTTCAGCCTATAGGTGATATTGAAAAGAACTCTGAGCAACTGACGCAGTTATTAAAAGCGATTGAACCACAACATATTCGTTTGTTATAATGGTATATAATTTTGTAGGGTATCTTCTATGTACTTGCTGTCAGAAGGTTACTTTGACATGTTTTTAGAATGTGCTATATTATAATGGCGATAAAATAAGGACTTATTCATAAAAAATGAATTTATATTATAATTGGAGATGATGGTGAATGTCTTTAAGAGACGATGCATTGCATATGCATAAAGAAAATCAAGGTAAACTAGCTGTTTGTCCAAAGGTTAAAGTAACAAATAAAGAAGAACTTAGTTTGGCCTATTCACCTGGGGTAGCAGAACCCTGTAAAGATATTCATGAACGACCAAGCCGTGTCTATGATTACACGATGAAAAGTAATACTGTAGCTGTCATTTCAGATGGGACAGCTGTTCTAGGATTAGGAAACATTGGTGCTGAAGCAAGTATTCCTGTTATGGAAGGTAAAGCCGTATTATTTAAAAGTTTTGCGGGTGTCGATGCAATTCCGTTATCTCTATCAACGAATGATACAGAAGAAATTATTCGTACTGTTAAACTTTTAGAACCTAATTTTGGTGGCGTCAATTTAGAAGATATTTCTGCACCGCGTTGTTTTGAAATTGAAGAACGTTTGAAAAAAGAAACAAAAATCCCTGTTTTTCATGATGATCAACATGGGACAGCAATTGTAACTGTTGCTGGACTTATTAATGCGCTTAGAATTGTTAACAAAGACTTAGCAGACATTAAAGTGATTTTAAATGGTGCAGGCGCAGCAGGTATCGCTATTGTTAAATTATTATATTCTTATGGTGTTCGAAATATGATTATGTGTGACTCTAAAGGTGCCATTTTTGAAGGTAGATCATATGGTATGAATTCTACTAAAGAAACTGTTGCGAAATGGACAAATAAAGACAAGCAAGAAGGTAAATTAGAAGACGTGATTAAAGACTCAGATGTCTTCATTGGTGTATCAGTTGCAGATGCGCTTTCAGAAGACATGGTGAAATCAATGAATGAAGATGCTATCATTTTTGCGATGGCGAATCCAAATCCAGAAATCACACCAGATAAAGCTAAAAATGCAGGGGCTAAAGTTATCGGTACAGGCCGTTCTGATTTTCCAAATCAAATCAATAACGTACTCGCATTTCCGGGTATATTCCGTGGTGCGTTAGATGTTCGCGCAACACATATCAATGAAGATATGAAACAAGCCGCTGTTGAAGCGATTGCGAACTTAATAACAGATGAAGAAAGAAATGCTGATTATGTGATTCCAGGACCATTTGATTATCGTGTAGCACCTTCTGTTGCAAGAGAAGTTGCACGTGCTGCAATGGAATCAGGTGTCGCAAGAATCGAAGTTGATCCAGAAGCGGTATACGAAAAAACGTTATCACTTACTGATTTAAATAAGTCAAAATAAGCTGATTGATAGCCGATGGTTATGTGGAGGTAATAGAGATGTTCAAAGATTTTTTTAATCGTAATTCTAAAAAGAAGAAATATGTTACGGTTCAAGATTCAAAACAGAATGAAGTTCCAGAAGGCATCATGACAAAATGTCCTAACTGTAAAAAGATAATGTATACAAAAGAGCTAACTGAAAACTTAAATGTTTGTTTTAATTGTGATCATCATATACAACTTTCTGCATATGATCGAATTGATGCCATTTCGGATGAAGGAACTTTTGAAGAATTTGATAAGGGGATGACCTCTGCAAATCCATTAAACTTTCCTGGCTATGAAGAAAAACTTGAAAAAGACCAAGAAAAAACAGGATTAAATGAAGCAATCGTAACAGGCACTGCCGAACTTAATGGGAATAAGTTTGGTGTAGGTGTCATGGACCCAAGATTCAGAATGGGGAGTATGGGTTCAGTTGTCGGGGAAAAAATTTGTCGTATCGTTGACCATTGTACTGAAGAACGTTTGCCGTTTGTTTTATTCACGGCTTCTGGTGGTGCACGTATGCAAGAAGGTATTATTTCGTTGATGCAAATGGCTAAAACGAGTGTATCTTTAGAAAAGCATTCAAATGCTGGCTTATTATTTATTTCTTATATGACACATCCAACAACTGGTGGAGTTTCTGCTAGTTTCGCTTCTATTGGAGATATCAATCTTGCTGAGCCAAAAGCTCTGATTGGCTTTGCAGGTCGACGTGTGATTGAACAAACGATTAACGAAAAATTACCGGATGATTTTCAAACCGCTGAATTTTTATTGGAGCATGGCCAATTGGATAAGGTTGTACACCGTAGCGAAATGAAAAAAACACTTGCTACATTATTTGATATGCATCGTGAGGTGAAAAAGTAATGCTTGATTTTGAAAAGCCAATTCAAGATATTATGAATAAAATTGAATCTTTACAGGAGACTCAGGCAAAAAATGATGTTGATTTGTCTGATGAAATTGAGATTCTTGAAGCAGCATTACAAACAGAAAAAGAAAAAATTTATACATCTTTGAAGCCTTGGGATCGTGTACAAATAGCAAGATTACCTGAAAGACCTACTGTTTTGGACTATATTCCATTTATCTTTGATGATTTTATAGAACTACACGGCGATCGAAACTTCAGAGATGATCCTGCGATTATCGGTGGATTAGCATATTTAGACGGCCGTCCAGTAACAGTAATTGGGCATCAACGCGGGAAAGATACGAAAGATAATATTTATCGTAACTTCGGTATGGCTCATCCAGAAGGATACCGTAAGGCTTTGAGATTGATGAAAGAAGCGGAAAAGTTCAACCGCCCTATTTTTACATTTATCGATACGAAAGGTGCTTATCCAGGTAAAGCTGCCGAAGAACGCGGTCAAAGTGAATCCATCGCACGAAATCTCGTCGATATGGCGGGGCTCACTGTTCCTGTAATCTCTATTGTTATTGGAGAAGGAGGAAGTGGGGGTGCACTTGGTTTAGGTGTGAGTAACCGATTATTAATGTTAGAAAATAGTACATACTCTGTTATATCTCCTGAAGGTGCAGCAGGCATTTTATGGAAAGATAGTGCTTTAGCAAAAATTGCGGCGGAAACAATGAAAATTACAGCCTATGATTTATTAGAGCTTAATATAATCGATGAAGTGGTCAAAGAACCTCTTGGTGGTGCGCATCATGATGCAGAAGCCTTAGGTAAAAGCATTAAAGAAAAATTCACGCGCCATTTAAAGGCATTTGAAAATATGACATCTGAAGCGATTAAAGAGGATCGTTTTGAGAAGTTCCGAAATATTGGTTCTTTTGTAGAATAAAATCTATCGTTTAAATTGAACTTCAAATATGCAGATGACATGAAATTTGTATAATGATAGTGCCATTGTAGAAATTTTGAATAAGATAAATCTGAGCTAAAACCCGAGATGATTGTTTTAAAAAATCTCGGGTTTTAGCTTTTTAAAGTAAATATTCCGTTCTACTTTTGTTTTGCTTAATTATATTTATTATTTGAAGCCTTCATTTAAAAAAGTTACACTATTGGACGGTACGGTTATTCATGCCAAAAGGAGATGTCATAGGGGCAAATGAGATATTCTGAAATACTTATTTTCATTTTGATAAGCCTAGACAGCTCTCTAAAAGATGCTTTTTATTTTAAAGTCAACAGTAATTGCATCGACTAAACGTTAAATTGACAATACCAAAAATTAAGTCATGATATAAAATAAAATAGAATTATAACTTGGTTAATTTTTATATGAAAATGTTATGAAAACGCCATTTGTGGCGGATTCATGAATTCATATTAAAAAACCGTTTTCATTTTTATTTGCACCTATTTTTGATGGAATGCATCATCAAATTATGGTATTTTTAACTTAACAACTATGCAAGAAAGGGTATGTCTACATGAAAAAAATTGCAGTTTTAACGAGTGGTGGAGATTCTCCAGGGATGAATGCAGCAATTCGTGCTGTAGTAAGAAAAGCGATTTATCATGATATTGAAGTGTATGGTGTTTATCAAGGATATCAAGGCCTTATCAATGATGATATTCGCAAATTAGAGCTTGGTACTGTGGGTGATACAATTCAACGTGGTGGAACTTTCTTATATTCAGCACGTTGCCCAGAATTTAAAGAAAAAGAAGTACGTCAAAAAGGAATTGAGAATCTTAAAAAACGAGGCATTGAAGGGCTTGTTGTCATTGGCGGTGATGGTAGTTACCGTGGTGCGCAACGTATTAGTGAAGAATGTAAAGAAATCCAAACGATTGGAATTCCAGGTACGATTGATAATGACATTAATGGTACTGACTTTACAATTGGATTTGATACAGCACTAAATACTATTATAGAGTCTGTCGATAAGATTCGTGATACCGCTTCAAGTCATGCGCGTACATTTATCATAGAAGTTATGGGACGAAATTGTGGTGACCTTGCTTTATGGTCTGGATTAGCAGTAGGGGCTGAAACAATTATCTTACCTGAAACAAAAGTTGATATTCAAGACATTGCTGAAAAAATCCAAAAAGGGATCGATAGAGGTAAAAAGCATTCCATTATCATTGTTGCAGAAGGTTGTATGACAGGCCAAGCATGTGCTGGTGAATTGACAAAATTCATCAATGTAGACGCACGTGTATCTGTATTAGGACACATTCAACGTGGGGGTAGCCCTACCGGTGTTGACCGTGTACTCGCTTCTAGATTAGGTGGCTTTGCTGTTGAGCTTCTTATGGATGGTGAAACAGCGAAAGGCGTTGGTATTAAAGATAACCGCCTTACAGCGACAGATTTTGATACAATTTTCAATTCAACTGAGCATCAAATTAATCAACACATGTTAGAATTAACTAAAGAATTATCTATTTAATTTTAGGAGGCATTTCCAAATGAAAAAAACTAAAATCGTTTGTACGATTGGACCAGCATCAGAATCAGAAGATATGTTAGAAAAGTTAATGAAAGCCGGCATGAATGTGGCACGTTTAAACTTTTCTCATGGCTCTCATGATGAGCATGCAGCACGTATCCGTTCAATTCGTAAAGTAGCGAAAAAGTTAGAAAAAAATATTGGTATTTTACTTGATACGAAAGGACCTGAAATTCGTACGCACAATATGAAAAATGGTGCGATTACTTTAGAAAAAGGTTCACATGTTACAGTAAGTATGCATGAAGTAGAAGGTACACCGGAAAAGTTCTCTGTCACATATGAAGAATTAATCAATGATATTGAAATCGGTTCATTTATTCTATTAGATGACGGATTAATTGAATTAGAAGTTGAATCAATAGATCATGCTGCGGGTGAAGTACACTGTAAAGTTCTTAACACAGGTGAACTTAAAAACAAAAAAGGTGTGAACCTACCGGGCGTGAGTGTGAACTTGCCAGGTATTACTGAAAAAGATGAAGAAGACATCCGCTTTGGTATTGACCAAGAAGTTGACTTTATTGCTGCAAGTTTCGTCAGACGTGCAAGTGACGTTTTAGAAATCCGTAGAATTTTAGAAGAAGTGAAAAACGATACAATCAGTATTATTCCTAAAATTGAAAACCAAGAAGGTATTGATAACATAGATGAAATTCTTGAAGTTTCTGACGGTTTAATGGTTGCCAGAGGTGACATGGGTGTTGAAATTCCACCAGAAACTGTACCAATTGTTCAAAAAGACTTAATCCGTAAATGTAATAAATTAGGTAAACCTGTTATCACTGCAACGCAAATGTTGGATTCAATGCAACGTAATCCACGTGCGACAAGAGCGGAAGCTTCTGACGTTGCCAATGCCATTTATGATGGTACAGATGCGGTTATGTTATCTGGTGAAACAGCTGCAGGTGCTTATCCAGAAGAAGCAGTTAAAGCGATGAATAACATTGCATATGCTGCGGAACAAGCACAAGATTATAAAAAGCTCTTATCAGATCGTACTAAACTTGTAGAAACTTCACTTGTAAATGCAATTGGTGTTTCTGCTGCACACACAGCATTGAACTTAAAAGTCAATGCAATCGTTGCTGCAACTGAAAGTGGTACAACTGCACGTACAATTTCTAAATACAGACCAAAATCAGACATTATTGCAGTGACACCACTTGCGACAACAGCACGTCAATGTACACTTGTTTGGGGTGTTTACCCTGTTGTACGTGAAGGTAACTACACAACTGATGAATTATTAAACAATGCGGTTGCAACAGCCATTGAAACAGAACGTGTTGAAAAAGGCGATTTAATTATCATCACAGCTGGTGTGCCAACAGGTGAATCAGGAACTACAAACTTAATGAAATTACACCTCATCGGTGAAGATTTAGCAAACGGGCAAGGTATCGGACGCAACTCAGCTGTAGGAAGAACAGTAGTTGTGAATGATGCATCAGAATTAGAGGGAGAAAATCTTGAGCAAGCTGTTATCGTAACACCTTCAGTTGATGAAAAAATGGTACCTTATTTAGATCAAGCAGTCGCACTCGTTACAGAAGAAGCAGGTTTAACATCTTCAAGCGCGATTTTAGGTTTAGAAAAAGGTATTCCAACTGTCGTAGGCGTTGAAGACGTAACTAAAAACATTCCAAGTGGTATTTTAGTAACAGTGGATGCTGCACAAGGTAAAGTTTACGAAGGTTATGCTAACGTACTTTAAAATTAAATAGAATTCGCAATAAGGAAGAACGGAACACAGCGAGATGATTTTTAAATCGATAACCGATTTTAATGATTTCGAGTGTTTGTGTGGGGGCGAAACTAGGGTGTCTAAATGTAAAATTTAGGCCGTAGTTTCGTCCTTTTGTTTTTATAAAATAGTTACATAAAAAGCGTTATTACACTTAAGGCGCGAAATTTTAATAAATCCGAGTCATCAAATCTTTTTATTATGAATGATAAAGAATGCAAATAATTATACAATGGTGCTATGATTAAGAATGAAAAGACAAAAGAAAACGCTTTATATCAGCGTTTTCGAAAAATATGAAATATATATTTCTGAGTTTGAAATAAGATTATTTTTACATACGACCGTTCTTAAAATGTTCACAAATTGCTTCATATTGGCTATAATAATATATGAAAGCCATTACAAAGAACGAATATAAAGTAAAGGGGAAATTCATATGGCAGAATTAATGAGAGGTCTTGAAGGGGTAATCGCTGCTGAAACAAAAATCAGCTCAATTATTGACAGTCAATTAACTTATGCAGGTTATGATATTGATGACCTGACAGAAAACGCACAATTTGAAGAGGTTGTTTTCTTATTGTGGAATTATCGATTACCTACAGAACAAGAATTATCTGAATTAAAAGAAAAGTTATTTAAGTATATGACTTTAAATCCAAGAATGTACAGTCATTTTGAAGAATATACAACAGATGAAGTACATCCAATGACGGCATTGCGCACATCAGTTTCTTATCTCGCTCATTTTGATGAAAATGCGGACGATAATGGGGAAGAAGCATTACAAGAAAGAGCGATTCGAATTCAAGCAAAAATTGCGTCACTTGTTGCATCATTTGCTCGAGTAAGAGATGGGAAACAACCTGTAAAACCGGATGCATCGTTAAGCTATGCGGCAAACTTTTTATACATGTTACGCGGTGAAAAACCAACAGATGTTGAAGTTGAAGGTTTCAATAAAGCGTTAATTTTACACGCTGATCACGAATTAAATGCGTCTGCTTTCACAGCGCGATGTGCCGTATCATCATTATCTGATATGTATTCAGGTATCACTGCAGCAGTTGGTTCACTTAAAGGACCTTTACACGGTGGAGCGAATGAACGTGTAATGAAGATGTTAACAGAAATCGGCTCTATCGATAATGTGGAACCTTATTTAGAAAAAGCATTTAAAAACAAAGATAAAATTATGGGATTTGGTCATCGTGTTTATAAAAATGGTGATCCACGTGCCAAATATTTAAAAGAAATGAGTCGAAAAATTACCGACGAAACAGGCCAAAGTGATCTTTACAAAATGTCAGTTAAAATTGCTGATATTATGAAAGAAGAAAAAGGCCTTCTCCCAAATGTAGACTTCTATAGTGCGACTGTTTATCATAGTATGGGGATAGAACATGATCTCTTTACACCTATCTTTGCAGTCAGTCGTACTTCAGGGTGGACTGCACATATTTTAGAACAACTTAGAGATAATAGAATTATGCGTCCACGTGCAACTTATGTTGGTGAAGTTGATCGTAAATATGTTCCAATTCAAGAACGCTAAATCTATTGCATTTAAGATGATTTAAAAATCGGAGGTATATAACAATGAGTGAAAAGATCGTAAAAACGGATAATGGTTTACAAGTTCCTAATCAACCTATCATTCCATTTATTATTGGTGACGGTATCGGACCTGATATTTGGAAAGCAGCGAGTCGTGTGATTGATGCAGCTGTAGAAAAAGCATATTCTGGAGAAAAATCAATTTCATGGAAAGAAGTGCTCGCAGGTCAAAAAGCATATGATCAAACAGGAGAATGGTTACCTTCTGAAACGCTCGATACAATCAAAGAATACTTGATAGCGATTAAAGGACCTTTAACAACACCAATCGGCGGTGGTATCCGTTCATTGAATGTTGCATTACGTCAAGAATTGGATTTATTTACATGTCTACGCCCAGTACGTTGGTTCCAAGGCGTGCCATCACCAGTGAAACGTCCACAAGATACAGACATGGTCATCTTCCGTGAAAACACTGAAGATATTTATGCAGGTATCGAATTCAAAGAAGGTACAGATGAAGTTAAAAAAGTAATTGATTTCTTACAAAATGAGATGGGTGCAAAAAATATTCGCTTCCCTGAAACTTCTGGTATTGGTATTAAGCCTGTATCAAAAGAAGGAACTGAACGTTTAGTACGTGCTGCGATTCAATACGCTTTGGACAATCAACGCAAATCTGTAACACTTGTGCATAAAGGGAACATTATGAAATTTACTGAAGGTGCCTTTAAACAATGGGGTTACGATTTGGCAGAAAAAGAATTTGGTGATCAAGTCTTCACATGGCAACAATATGACCGCTTAGTTGATGAAAAAGGTAAAGATGAAGCTAATCGTATTCAAGATCAAGCTGAAAAAGACGGTAAAATTATTATTAAAGACTCTATTGCAGACATTTTCTTACAACAAATTTTAACACGTCCAGCTGACCATGATGTTGTGGCAACAATGAATTTAAATGGGGACTATATTTCTGATGCGCTTGCTGCACAAGTTGGAGGTATCGGTATTGCGCCAGGCGCAAACATCAACTATGAATCTGGTCACGCTATTTTCGAAGCAACGCACGGAACAGCGCCAAAATATGCAGACTTAGATAAAGTTAATCCTTCTTCTGTATTATTATCAGGTGTATTAATGTTAGAACATTTAGGTTGGCAAGAAGCTGCGGATTTAATTACACAAGCAGTTGAAAAAACAATTGCTTCTAAAGTTGTAACTTATGATTTTGCACGCTTAATGGAAGGTGCAACTGAAGTTAAAACATCTGAATTTGCAGACGAATTAATTAAAAATCTTTAATCATTAAGATGATATACAATGGGAATCAAACCGAGCTTCAATGTCATATTGAAAATCTCGTTTGATTCCTTTTTTAGTGACTCGAATTCACCCTTTAATGAAATACTGTATCTCGCTTCAATGCCATCATCACTATTTCACTAAAGCATTTGTATAGCGAAATTAAGTTTCATTATTCACGCTTATTGTAAACTATAAGAATCTCTATATAATTGATTCATGTATAACGAAGTGCTTTTATATTGAAATTATTAACGTTATATTAAGTTATTGTAAAGTTACTTAACTATATATTATTTTTAAGTTCATTTTAAGTTATAATGAAATTAATATCATAAGGAGGTAGATGTATGGCTCAAAGAGTGCTTGTCGTTGATGATGAACAATCAATCGTAACATTATTAAAATATAATCTTGAGCAAGCGGGGTATGTGGTAGAGATTGCCCAAGATGGTGAGGAAGCATTGCAAAAAGAAAAAGAAAAAAAGCCCGATTTAATTGTTTTAGATGTCATGTTACCTAAAAAAGACGGTATAGAAGTCTGCAAAACGATTCGATCAGATAAAAATCAAGTTCCTATTTTAATGTTAACTGCTAAAGATGACGAATTTGATCGTGTGCTTGGTCTCGAATTAGGTGCAGATGATTATATGACCAAACCATTTTCACCAAGAGAAGTTGTTGCGCGTGTCAAAGCGATTTTGCGTCGTTCATCTGTCGTTGATTCCGTAAAAAATGAAGACGATGATGAAGATATTGTCATTGGAAATATTAGAATTCGTCCAGACTTTTTTGAAGTTTATCGTAATGATACATTACTAGAGTTAACACCTAAGGAATTTGAATTATTATTATATTTAGTCGAACGACAAGGCCGTGTCATTACACGTGAACATATGCTGAATTCAGTTTGGAATTATGAGTTTGCGGGTGATTCTAGAATTGTCGATGTCCATATTAGTCATTTACGTGATAAGCTTGAAGAAAATCCGAAACAGCCCCAGTTGATTAAAACGGTACGTGGTTTAGGGTATAAATTGGAGCGACCAAAATAAATGATAAAATTTTATCACAAGCTTTTAATTATACTTACAACAATCACTGTTGTAAGTTTTCTTTTATTAGGATTTATCGTGCATAATAGCATTTATTCAAAGTCAGTAGAGTATGAGAAAAAGTCTTTAATAAAAGAAGCGAAGCAAATTATCACTTTAAATAAAGAAAACAACCCCCAACGTATCCAAGAACTGGCACGTATTTATGATACGAACATGCTGATTATTGAAAAAGGGCAAAGAACGGAATTCAAGACGAATCACGATAAAATAGATTCACAAAAAGAAAAACAAGTTTTACAACAATTAAAAAGTGACAATAATGCGTATGAATTGGATGCTAAAACAAAAAAATATTGGTTTGGTTATCGTAAAGATGATACGACGTTATTGATTAATGGCACTTTTGACATGGTTTACGAATTACAATTACAATTTTGGAAGTATTTAATTTTGGTTGGTATGTTGATCATTGCACTCCTCTTTTTTACAGTACGTTATATCAACCGGACGTATATCCAACCGATTAATGAAGTCTCGTATGCTGCTTCACTTCTCACTGACGGTAACTATCGAGTGAGAGTGCCTGAGAGTAGTGTTAAAGAAATGAGAGAGCTTTATGTAACAATTAATGTTTTAGCACGAAGATTAGAACAACTGAACAGTGATCAAAAGATTCAACGCAATCGTTTAGTTACAACGCTCGAAAATATCCCGAGTGCAGTTTTAATGATAGATAAAAGCGGGAAAATTGTGGTAGCCAATCAAACCTACTATACAATTTTTAATGAGTCACATAATGTTGAAAACCAAGATTATGAGAAATATCTACATCCAACATTGAAAAAACTCGTTGTAGAGGGTTTTCGAACTGAAAAAGCGGTATATAAACAAGTTGAAATCTTAATCAATCATATTCATCAGAAATTTTTCGATACTTCATGCGTGCCTATTTTGTCTCGAACAAAAAAACATTTACAAGGGATGGTTATTGTACTTCATGATATTACGCAGCTCAAGAAACTTGAAAATTTAAGAAGAGACTTCGTAGCCAATGTATCCCATGAACTCAAAACACCGATCACGTCTATGAAAGGTTTTACAGAGACATTGATTGAAGGCGCGAAAAATGATGAAGCATCTTTGGATATGTTTCTCAATATTATTTTGAAAGAGTCAAATCGAATTCAATCTTTAGTCGAAGATTTACTTGATTTATCTAAAATTGAGCAAAATACGACGATAGAAAAACATCGAATTGATCTTTCTGAAGTCGCAAAGTCTTCTTTTTCTGTTATAGAACATATTGCCAATGAAAAATCGATACGCTTAGTTGATGAAATTGAACCACATATTTTTGCGATGGCAGATGAAGGTAAAATTTCACAAGTGATTGTCAATTTAATGACAAATGCCGTCAATTATTCTCCAGAAGACAGTACTGTGAGATTATTAGTCTATCAAGATGACATGCATCCGGTTATCGAAGTCATTGATCAAGGTATTGGAATTGGTGAAGAAGAAAAATATCGTATTTTTGAAAGATTTTATCGCGTCGATAAAGCGCGTAGTCGAGAGTCCGGTGGCACAGGTTTAGGACTGTCGATTACTAAACACATTGTTGAATCCTATCAAGGAAGTATTGAAGTAGAGTCAGAATTAGGTAAAGGCTCGAAATTTAAAGTTGTTTTGCCTGAGTAATCTTAAAAATAGAGATCCCGCATCACGAGAGAATGAGACGATGAAACTGTAACGAAAAATAGCAAAGCTAAATTTTGACGTTACAGTGGCAATTAGATTTCATCAATGCCCAACTGGAGGGTTTAACGAAATCTTAATTATCATCGCTCATTCTTTTTATGTATTGATAGCTAATGTGATCGTCAAATCAGAATATTTTTTAATCGAAAGAGGTGTTTGCTAATAAAAGAGTTAGATGACATCTCTATGCCTGAATATGATAAAATAAAGACAAACGATAATGGAGGGAATTGCGTGGATAAACTCATATTAATAGATGGTAATAGTCTAAGTTTTAGAGCATTTTATGCCTTGCCATTATTAAAAAATAAAGCTGGCATTCATACAAATGCCGTCTATGGCTTTGCACGATTATTAGAAAAGATTTTAAAAGAAGAACAGCCGACTCATTTTTTAGTTGCGTTTGATGCTGGAAAAACGACATTTAGACATGACACGTATAAAGAATATAAAGGAGGTCGTCAAAAAACACCGCCTGAGCTCAGCGAACAGTTACCTTATATTCGTCAACTGCTAGATGCCTATCAAATCAAGCGGTACGAGTTAGAAAATTACGAGGCTGATGATATTATCGGTACCTTGAGTCAAGCTGCTGATGAAGCAGGTATGCAAACCATTATTATTACAGGAGATCGCGATTTGACTCAATTAGCGACAGAGAATGTCACAATTTACTATACCAAAAAAGGGGTTACGGATGTCGATCACTATACACCGGCCTTTATTTCAGAAAAATATAATGGATTAACGCCTAAGCAAATTATAGATTTAAAAGGATTGATGGGAGATACATCAGATAATATTCCTGGTGTTGCTGGTGTAGGTGAAAAAACAGCAATCAAGCTTTTAAATCAATTCGATACAGTTGAAGGTGTTTATGCACATCTTGATGACGTGTCTGGTAAAAAGTTAAAAGAGAAACTTGAAAACAGTCGTGAAGATGCATTAATGAGTAAGCAATTAGCAACCATCAATTGTGAAAGCCCGATTACAGTGACATTAAATGATGTCAAACGACCACAAGAAATCGACGAGTCTGAAAAAGTGTCACTATTTAAAACACTAGAATTTCGACAACTATTAGAAGAAATCGATATTGAAACAACTCAAGCTATTCCGTCAAAAGAATTTAAAGTCACACAAGATATTTCCAAATTAGATTTAGCTCGATTAAAAGAAGCGGCCATTCATGTTGAGGTTGCAGGGCCTAATTATTTAAAAGATGATTTACTCACATTTGGCTTATTTGATGGACAAAATTATTTTGTCATCCCATTTAATCAGTTAAAAGAACATTCAGACTTAGTCCAATGGTTAGAAGATGAAGAGACTGAAAAGTGGGTCTATGATGCGAAAAAAACATATATCGCAATGAAACGAAATGAGATTGCAATTCAAAATATTCGCTTTGATGTGATGCTGGCAAGTTATATCATTGATCCTTCTAGAACGATAGATGACATTGCTTCGGTTGTATCTCATTTTAAACGTACTTATGTAAAAGACGACATTGCTATTTACGGTAAAGGAAAATCATATCACGTACCAGAAGAGGAAATTTTGTATGCGCATATTGCTTCTATTTTAAATGCAATTCATGAAGTCCAACCTCAAATGATGGAAATTTTAGAGGCACACCAACAAACAGCACTGTTATCTGAAATTGAACTCCCACTCGCTTCAATATTAAGTGAAATGGAAGCGGTAGGGATTTATACAGATGTCGAAACATTAAAAAATATGGAGCAAGATTTACAAGCGCAATTGGATGATTTGATTCAAGCGATTCATGACCTTGCAGGTGAGTCCTTTAATATTAATTCACCCAAACAGTTAGGTGTCATTTTATTTGAAAAATTAAAGTTACCGATTATTAAAAAGACGAAGACAGGTTATTCCACAGCGGTCGATGTTCTTGAAAAGCTTCAAGGTGAACATCCGATTATCGAATATATTTTAACTTATCGCACACTTTCTAAATTACAGTCGACATACGTCGAAGGTTTACAAAAAGTGATTTGGGATGATCAAAGAATTCATACGCGTTTTAATCAAACACTTGCACAGACAGGTCGACTGTCATCTGTCGATCCGAACTTGCAAAATATTCCAATTCGCTTGGAAGAAGGTCGAAAAATACGTAAAGCGTTTAAATCGACCCATGATGATTACGTTATTTTAGCAGCGGATTATTCTCAAATTGAATTACGTGTTTTAGCACATATTACAGGAGATCCGACTTTACAAAAAGCATTTATCGATAAAGAAGATGTTCATATGACGACAGCGATGAAAGTGTTTAATGTGGATGCAGATCAAGTAACGTCGATGATGAGAAGACAAGCGAAAGCTGTTAATTTTGGAATCGTTTATGGCATTAGCGATTACGGCTTAAGTCAAAATTTGGGTATTAGCCGAAAAGAAGCGCAACGATTTATCGATGATTATTTGAACCATTTTCCTGGCGTGAAAGATTATATGGATAATATTGTTCAAGATGCGAAACAAAATGGTTACGTAGAAACGCTTCTAAAACGTAGAAGATATATTCCGGATATTACGAGTCGGAACTTTAATAAGCGAGGTTTCGCGGAACGAACTGCGATGAACTCTCCAATTCAAGGTAGTGCGGCAGATATTATTAAATTGGCCATGGTTAATTTTGATAAAAAAGTTCGTGAAACTGAATTTAATGCCAAATTATTATTACAAGTGCACGATGAGCTTATTTTTGAAGTTCCGAAAGATGAAGTGGAAGCATTTAGTAAATTTGTTGAAGATATTATGGCAAATGCGTTAGAATTGGATGTTCCATTAAGTGTAGAATCAGATTATGGACGTACATGGTATGATGCTAAATAGAAAGTAGGTCAGTTCGAAAATGCCAGAATTACCAGAAGTTGAACACGTCACAAGAGGAATCAAACCATTTGCTTTAAACCAAAAGATTACGGATGTGTCTTTTTCTCAACCTGTTATTTTAGGAAAAGAAAATGGAAAAGCAACGATCATCAAAGGAGTTAGTCTTGATGACTTTAAACGATATACAGTGAACTATACGATTACCAATATTCAGCGCCGTAGTAAATATATTTTATTTGAGATTCAACATGAACAATCAAAACGTATTTTAATATCTCATCTAGGCATGGCTGGTGGATTTTTTATCGTAAATGAAATCGGTGATATACCGATATTAAATTATCGAAAACATTGGCAAGTGGTCTTTCATTTAGAAAATGGTATGAAACTGGTGTATAGTGATATTCGTCGCTTTGGTGAAATTAGAAATGTGGAAGCGTTAACGGATTATCCATCTTTATTAGAAATAGCACCAGAGCCATTTGAAGATGAGGCTTTAGCACATTTTCTGTCTAAAAGTAATGAAAGAAAATACTCAAAGATGGCAATAAAGGCATTTATTTTAGACCATCGTGTGATTGCCGGATGTGGTAATATTTATGCGTGTGAAGCTTTATTTGATGCGAAGTTGAATCCTAACACGAAAGTGAATCAGTTATCAGCTACACAAAAAACAGCAGTATTCGATAGTGTTGTGAAAGTGCTTAATATGGGTATTTTGAATGGTGGGACAAGCGTCTCAGATTATGTTCATGCAGATGGACAAAAAGGAACAATGCAAGATTATTTAAATGTTTATAAGAAGAAAAACTGCACGTCTTGTGATTCGGCAATAGAAACGGCGATTATTGCAGGGCGCAATACACATTTTTGTCCGGTTTGCCAAAGATAGGGAAGAGGGAGATTATGCCAAAAGTAATTGGATTAACAGGTGGAATTGCAACAGGCAAATCCACAGTTGCAGCGTTATTAGAAGTTCATGGATTTAAAATTGTGGATGCAGATCTTGCATCTCGAAAAGCTGTCGAAAAAGGTTCTGAAGGTTTACGACAAATACAGGAACAGTTCGGCGAAGAAGCCATAAATGAAGATGGCGAAATGGACCGCGCTTATATCGCGCAGCAAGTTTTTTTTGATGATGAAAAAAGAAAACAACTGAATCAAATCGTTCATCCGATTGTGCGTGAATTGATGCAACAAGAGCGAGATCATTATTTAGCTGAAGGCTATGATGTTGTCATGGATATTCCGTTATTGTATGAAAACGGACTTGAAGATACAGTTGACGAAGTATGGCTTGTCTATGCATCAGAGCCAATCCAAATAGATCGGTTAATGGAAAGAAATCAGTTATCAATTGAAGATGCTAAAGCACGTATATACAGTCAGATTTCCATTGATAAAAAGAGCAGAATGGCCGATGTCGTTATTGATAACTTAGGCTCTAAGCTTGAATTAAAACAAAATTTAGAACAAGTCTTAGCGGAAAAAGGTTATTTAAATGCTAATGATGATTCTAATGAAAACGATAAAATAACTTAATATGATTTTTCAGCAACGCCCTGTGGTAGCATATGTCAAAACATTTTTTAGCATTTTTGGCATACGTGATGTGTTACAACGGGGCGTTGTTTTTATTAGAAAGTTGTGACAAACAATCTAGTATAAGTAGCGATTTAAGTGTGAAGAAAAATGTTTCAGCGATAGGTTTTCCACTATAGCTCGTCTTTAATATATCATGCTATTTGGCCGATATGTGAAAAACACATACATCAAATGTTATTTATTGAAAGTAATAAGAAAAAATTATCAAAGAAAACGGTTTCAAATTGACTTTAATATGCTATACTAATTTCTATAAGTATAACACATTATTAAGGAGTGCTTTTATCATGACGACAAAGATTGCGATTAATGGTTTAGGGCGAATTGGCCGTATGGTTTTAAGAGTAGCATTGAATAGAGAAGATGTTGAAGTAGTGGCTTTAAATGCAAGTTATCCACCTGAAACGATAGCCCATCTTCTTAAATATGATACAACGCACGGTCGTTTTAATCAGACTGTTGAAGCAACTGAAAATGGTATTAAAGTAGATGGAAAAGAAATTAAACTCGTTTCAGATCGTAATCCTGAAAATTTGCCATGGGGTGCGCTTGATATTGATATCGTAGTGGAAGCAACAGGTAAATTTAATCATGGTGACAGAGCGAATGCTCATATCAAAGCAGGGGCGAAAAAAGTAATTTTAACGGGACCTTCAAAAGGGGGAGAAGTGCAGACAATTGTGAAAGGTGTAAATGATCATGAATTGGACGTCATGCAATATGATGTGTTCAGTAATGCTTCATGTACAACGAATTGTTTAGCACCTGTCGCAAAAATTTTAAATGATCATTTTGGGATTGAAAATGGTTTAATGACAACGGTTCATGCTGTGACAAATGATCAAAATAACTTGGACAATCCGCATAAAGATTTAAGACGCGCACGTGCTGCCTTTGAAAGCATTATTCCGACTTCAACGGGTGCAGCCAAAGCATTATCACTCGTTTTGCCAGAGTTAGAGGGTAAATTACATGGTATGGCACTTCGTGTACCAACCAAAAATGTATCTTTAGTCGATTTAGTCGTTGATTTAAAACAAACAGTTACAAAAGAAGAAATTAATCGTGTTTTTAGAGAGAATGATTTAGATCAAGTTGTTGCAATTTCTGATGAGCCATTGGTTTCAGATGATTTTACGACAGATGCGCATTCTGCAATTATTGATGCTGAGTCTACGATTGTAATGGGGGATAAAAAAGTTAAAGTACTCGCATGGTATGATAACGAATGGGGTTATTCCACAAGAGTTGTCGATGTATTACAGCAAATCGCATCACAACTCAAAGTTAAAGTTGCATAACATTCTAATGTGTCAATAAGCGAGCATGAGACTGAGAACACTTCACATCAAAATATTTATATTAACTAATATCAATATAAAGGTTGAGACGATTTTGAAATTGTCTCAGCTTTTTTTGTGCAAAAAAGAAAAATTACGATTTCAATTGCGTTAAAATAGGCGTAACTTTTGAAATAAATAGGTTTGTAGTATAATTAAACAAAATTAAGATGAAGAGGGTGACAAAGTCGTGAAATGTCCAAAATGTAATCATACGCAATCTCGAGTTGTAGATTCGAGACATGCAGATGATATGAATGCTATTAGAAGAAGACGTGAATGTGAACATTGTGGGACACGTTTCACTACTTTTGAACATATAGAAATGAGTCCGCTCATTGTTGTGAAAAAAGATGGTACAAGAGAACGATTTAATAGGGAGAAAATCTTAAACGGACTTGTACGTTCATGTGAAAAACGTCCCGTCCGATTCCAACAACTCGAAGAAATTACGAATCAAGTTGAATGGAAATTACGCGAATCGGGTATTGCTGAAATTTCATCACGAGAAATAGGGGAGCACGTGATGGATTTATTGATGCATGTTGACCAAGTTTCTTATGTACGTTTTGCATCCGTTTATCGAGAGTTTAAAGATGTTGATCAGTTATTGAAATCAATGCAGGGGATTTTGAAAGAAAACAAGCGGAGTGAATAAATAATGAGTCAATTCATTTATCAAAGCCAATTAAGTCCACACGATGGATTTATCGTCATGCGCCGTTTCCATTTTCACGCGGTGCATTACGATGTGTTAAGCCGTCTGTTCACACCTTTAATTGGTGCCGAAGCAATTGGTGTATATCAATTTTTAAACCAATTTGAAGGTGTATCTTTTGAAGAGGGCTATACCCATTATACAATGATGTCAGAATTAAAAATGGGCTTAAGACAGTTTAGAGAGTTTTTAGATTTACTTGAAGGAATAGGACTATTAAAAACGTTTGTTCAACAATCTGAGAATACAACTCAGTTCGTTTATGAATTATTGCCACCTCCTTCGGCACAGCGCTTTTTTAATGATCCAATGTTATCCATATACTTTTACGAAGTAGTTGGTCAACAACGCTATCACCAAATTAAAAAGGCATTTATACCTACATCTAAAGATTTAACAGGCTTTACAGAAGTAACTAAAAAATTTACAGATGTATTTAAAGTACCAAAATATCAAATGGTGACACCAGACGAAAATCTTAAAGAACAGCAATTTGAAGGTTTGGACTTAACAGACGTTTACTTTGATTTTGAGTTGTTAGCCGACATGTTACAATCTCATTATGTAAGTAAAAATATTCTTTCAGAGCCAACGAAATCTTTAATTATCCAACTGGCAACATTATATCGTCTATCACCGGATGTGATGAAAGCGATTATTTTAAAATCACTCAATGCCAATCAATCATTGTCAGTTACTAACTTAAGAAAACAGGCACAAAGCTATTATCTTATGGAACATCAGCAAGAATTGCCAGCGTTACAAGCACAGAATCTTGAACTCGCAAGTGATGAACCAAATCAGTCAACCGAAGCTAATGTAGTGTCAAACTGGGATGAATGGTTTGATTTAATGGATCATACAAGTCCGATTGTGATGCTGACATCCTATGGTGGATCTGAACCTCCACGCTATCAAAAAGAGATGATAGAGGAGTTGATGCAGCGAGAAGGATTTAGTTTTGGTGTTATTAATATTTTGTTACAGTTTGTGATGCAAAAGACGGATAATAATTTACCAGAAAAATATGTTTATTCTGTTGCATCGACTTGGAAAAAAAGTGGTGTAACCGATGCACGAACAGCGTATGAGAAAGCAATGGAAGTTCAAAAAAATCAAGATAATGCAAATCAAAAACGCTTTGAATCCACTGCTCCAAAGCAAAAGCGTGGCTACCGTCAAGCATCATCAGAAAAACAACCACGTTGGATTACACACCCGGAAGAATATCAACAAAAAGAAGAAGATCAAGAAGCGTTAGCAAAAGATAGAGAGGCGTTTCTTAATAAACTAAAAAATAAAAGACGGGCAGGTGAAGATTAATGAAAAGTTTCAATAGTATTATGGGAAACCATCAAAAACTTGATCAAAAAATACAAGAGATTAAACGACAAGTATTAAATGATCCAGATGTAAAAGCTTTCTTGAATGCACATCAATCAGAAGTAACGAACAGAATGATTGATGAAGATTTAAATATTCTTCAAGAGTATAAAGATCAACAAAAGCATTATGATGGTTCGCACACGTACGAAAACTGCCCAAACTTTGTAAAAGGTCATATTCCTGAACTTTATATTGAAAACCAGCATATTAAAATTCGTTACAAACCTTGTCCGTGCAAAATAAGACATGACGAAGAGCAACATGCTAAAAGTATGATTACATCTTTCCATATGCATCCAGATACACTTAATGCTAAAATCAAAGATATTTATATGACGAGACGTAATCGCTTGGATTTAGCTATGAGGCTAGATGATTTGATTGATGCGATGATTGATAAACGGCCTGTGAAAGGACTCTACTTATACGGAGAGTTCGGCACAGGAAAGTCCTTTATTTTGGGTGCAATTGCGAACGAATTAAAGGATAACCGGGTGCCTTCAATGATTATTTATGTGCCTGAATTTATACGTACATTAAAAAATGGTTTTAAAGACGGTTCGACTTCCAAACGTATTCAACAAGTGCGTGAAGCGCGAGTTCTTTTTTTAGATGATTTAGGTGCAGAAGATATGACACCTTGGGTACGTGATGAAGTTTTAGGCCCTATTTTACATTATCGAATGATTCAAGAACTCCCAACGTTTTTCAGTTCGAATATGAGTTTACAAGAATTAGAAGATCATTTGGCGACTACAAAAAATGGGACAGATGTGATGAAAGCGAAACGTATTATGGAGCGTGTCAAAACTCTAAGTGATGCGTATTTATTAGAAGGAGAAAATTATAGAAAGCATTGAAAAAATAAATTTTAGCGTTATAATAAGGATAAATAAATATTGATTTTAAAGTTTGAGGATACGATACGAATGAAGTTATGGTACAGAGAGCTACTGGCGATGAGAATGTAGTGCATAACCCTTTGTGTTACTCCCTCTATAGATTGGTGTTTGTAATGAATACCCGGCTCAAGACCGTTATCTTATGTAGAGATGTCATTGCAGTAATGTATATGGCAAATTAGGGTGGTAACACGAAGACCTCGTCCCTTTGTTGGGATGAGGTCTTTTTTATTTTCAAAACTTTAACGACAATCAATGATAGGAGGAACATTATGTCAGAAATTAAAGTACGTTTTCCAGATGGAAGTGAGAAAGCTTTCGAACATGGTATAACTACAGAAGAGATAGCACAATCCATTAGTCCAGGATTGAGAAAAAAAGCGGTTGCTGGTAAATATAATCAACAGATGGTGGATTTGACTCGTCCATTAGAAGAAGATGGAACACTTGAAATCATTACACCAGGTAGTGAAGAAGCTTTGGAAGTACTAAGACATTCTACAGCGCATTTGATGGCACAAGCTTTAAAACGTTTATATGGTGACGTTAAATTTGGTGTCGGTCCTGTAATCGATGAAGGTTTTTATTATGACTTTGATATGGAAGAAAAAGTTTCGAGTGATGACTTTGAAAAAATTGAAAAAACAATGAATCAAATCATTAATGAAAATCAAAAAATCGAACGCCGTGTTGTTTCAAGAGATGAAGCTAAAGCGTTTTTTGCGAACGACCCGTACAAATTGGAATTAATAGAAGCCATTCCAGAAGATGAGTCTGTAACACTATACAGTCAAGGTGAGTTCACTGACCTTTGTCGAGGTGTCCATGTACCTTCAACATCAAAAATTAAAGCTTTCAAACTTTTATCAACTGCTGGCGCTTACTGGCGTGGTGATAGCAATAATAAAATGTTACAACGTATTTACGGTACAGCATTTTTTGATAAAAAAGACTTGAAAGCCCACTTGAAAATGTTAGAAGAACGAAAAGAACGTGATCACAGACGTATTGGTAAAGAAATGGAGTTATTTACGAATAATCCGCTTGTAGGTGCAGGTTTACCACTATGGTTACCGAATGGCGCAACTATTCGTCGTGAAATCGAACGCTATATTGTTGATAAAGAAGTAAGTCTTGGGTATGACCACGTATACACACCTGTAATGGCGAATGTTGATCTTTTTAAAACTTCAGGCCATTGGGATCATTATCAAGAAGATATGTTCCCAACAATGCAACTTGATGCAGACGAAGCGATGGTATTGAGACCTATGAACTGTCCGCATCATATGATGATTTACGCTAACAAACCACACTCATATCGTGAATTACCTATTCGTATCGCTGAGTTAGGTACAATGCATCGTTATGAAGCAAGTGGTGCTGTTTCAGGGCTCCAACGTGTTCGAGGCATGACTTTAAACGACGCACATATTTTTGTAAGACCCGATCAAATTAAAGATGAATTCAAACGCGTTGTAAAAATGATTTTAGACGTTTATGAAGATTTTGGTTTTGAAGATTATAAATTCCGTTTGAGTTATCGCGACCCTGAAGACAAAGAAAAATATTTCGATGATGACGATATGTGGAATAGAGCAGAAAAAATGTTGAAAGAAGCTGTCGATGAACTTGGTTTACCGTATGAGGAAGCGTTGGGTGAAGCGGCATTTTATGGTCCAAAACTTGATGTTCAAGTTAAAACTGCAATGGGTAAAGAGGAAACTTTATCAACAGCACAACTCGATTTCTTATTGCCAAAACGATTTGATTTAACTTACATTGGACAAGATGGAGAACAACACCAACCTGTAGTCATTCATCGTGGTGTCGTTTCAACAATGGAACGTTTTGTTGCCTTTTTAACTGAAGAAACAAAAGGAGCATTCCCAACTTGGTTAGCACCACAACAAGTTGAAATTATTCCTGTTAACAACGATTTACATTATGATTACGCACGTCAAGTTCATGATGAGTTGAAATCTCAAGGTGTGCGCGTGCATATCGACGATCGTAATGAGAAAATGGGTTATAAAATAAGAGAGGCACAAATGAAAAAAATTCCTTACCAATTAGTAGTTGGAGATAAGGAAATCGAAAACAATGAAGTCAATGTTCGTCAATATGGTTCTAAAGATCAAAAAACAGTAGAAAAAGATACATTTGTGTGGGAATTGATTGACGAAATTCGATTAAAAAAACAGAGATAATTATTGCTACTATATGAAGACTGATGTATAGTATAATCTAAATATAAATATTATTTGATTGAGTTAGAGGCGCGATTTTAAAGAGTAATCCTTGGTTTGTATTGATGATACTGACACCATAAGATGAAAGGGAAAGTCGCCGAAATGAGAAGTGATCATCAACACTTCTTGTTGGGCTAGTATTCGAAAGGAACTAGACTGTCACAACAGTGATGCGCTACCTATTAATATAAAATTAACTGAGGTTGCGTCCGGAATTTTTGATGCAATCTCTGTTTTCGTTTCTATTAAGGTCGTTTTAATTTGCGTAATTCATCTAGCGACACAAGATTTGTCTAAACCTCTAAGCAATTAGGAAAGGATTAGGAAAATGAGTAACGAAAAAAATGAAAATCAAAATACAGTCCAGCGTCATTTGAAAGATCGACATATTTCAATGATTGCTATAGGTGGAGCGATTGGTACAGGTTTGTTTATGACCTCTGGTGGTGCCATTCATGATGCAGGACCTTTAGGGGCTTTGCTTGGCTATTCCATTATTGGGATTATGGTGTTTTTCTTGATGACTTCACTTGGAGAAATGGCGACATATCTACCCGTTTCAGGTTCATTTAGTACGTATGCAACACGGTTTGTCGATCCTTCTTTAGGCTTCGCTTTAGGATGGAACTATTGGTTTAACTGGGTTATTACTGTTGCAGCAGATGTCACAATTGCTGCACAAGTCATTCAGTACTGGGCACCATTACAATTTTTACCTGCATGGGCATGGAGCTGTATCTTTATGGTCATTATTTTTGGGCTTAATGCTTTATCTGTGCAAGTTTATGGTGAAAGTGAGTATTGGTTTGCATTTATTAAAGTCGCAACTGTCATTATTTTCATTATTGTAGGTGTGCTGACTATCTTTGGTATTATGGGTGGTAAAGCCGTTGGTTTTGACACATTTACTCAAGGTGATGCTCCATTATTAGGTGATGGTGTAGGTGGAAGCTTGCTTGCTATTTTTGGTGTATTTTTAATTGCAGGTTTCTCATTTCAAGGGACAGAATTAATTGGGATTACAGCAGGTGAATCTGAAAATCCTGAACGTGCAGTACCAAAAGCGGTTAAACAAGTTTTTTGGAGAATATTATTATTTTACATTTTTGCGATTTTCATTATCGGTATGTTGATTCCTTATAACTCTCCAGCACTTATGGGTGGTGGCGATGATATTGCAACTTCACCGTTTACACTTGTATTTAAAAATGCTGGTTTAGCCTTCGCTGCTTCATTTATGAATGCTGTCATTTTAACGTCAGTATTATCTGCAGGTAATTCCGGTATGTACGCAAGTACGCGTATGCTCTATTCAATGGGTAAAGATGGTTTAGCATCAAAAGTGTTTAGTAAAACGAACAAAAATGGAACGCCAATCATTTCTATGCTTTCTACTGCTGCTATCGTTATTTTGATCTTTACAGTACAACATCTTAGCGGTAACGCTTATGAATATATCGTTGCTGCCAGTGGTCTAACAGGCTTTATTGCATGGGTCGGTATTGCAATCAGTCATTACCGATTTAGAAAAGCTTTCCACGCACAAAACTACGATATCGATCAATTAAAATATAAAGCGAAGTTATACCCATTTGGTCCAATTCTTGCTGGTGTTCTTTGTACCATTGTCATTATTGGACAGGACGTTGATTTAATTCAAGGTGGCGGCTTTGATCTCAACCGTTTCTTAATTACGTACATGGGTATTCCGGTATTCTTAATCTTTTTCTTTTATCATAAACTGAAATATAAAACGAAACTAATTCCAGTAAAAGAAGTTAACTTAGATAAAAATGTTGAAACAATTGAAAAAAACTTCCAAAAAAACATTGACTAAAGTTTAATACGTTGGTATGATTGTATCTGTTGAATACGAAACGGACCAAGTAGAAGCTTCCCGCTTCTCACCTGTAGCGACGCAAAAAGCTGTTGGCAGGTTAACGATTAAACATGTGAAGTATGTTCATGTTAACGTGAAGAGCGGGGGTGACGCACCCTCGCTTTTTTTCGTGCTTGGACCATTCGTAAATTTTTTGGAGGTGTCAACCATAGCTAAGGATCAAACGCAAGTTAATGAAAAGATTCGCGCAAAAGAATTACGTGTCATCGGTCAAAATGGTGATCAAATTGGTGTAAAATCTAAAAATGAAGCATTGGAGATGGCAGATCGACTTGGTTTAGATGTCGTAATTGTCGCTCCAAACGCTAAGCCACCTGTTGCTCGTATTATGGATTACGGTAAATACAAATTCGAGCAACAGAAAAAAGAAAAAGAAATGAAAAAGAAACAAAAAGTCATCAATGTTAAAGAAATACGTCTTAGCCCGACTATTGAAGATCATGATTTCAATACAAAGCTTAAAAACGGACGTAAATTTTTAACTAAAGGTGATAAAGTTAAAGTTTCAATTCGTTTCAGAGGGCGTGCAATTACACATAAAGAAATTGGCCAACGCGTTTTAGAAAAATATGCTGAAGCGTGTAAAGACCTTGCTACAATAGAGCAAAAGCCTAAAATGGAAGGTCGCCAAATGTTCCTTATGTTAGCCCCAATTAATGAAAAATAAAAAGTGATTATAGGAGGAAAACATCATGCCTAAAATGAAAACCCACCGCGGAGCTGCGAAACGTGTAAAAAGAACAGGATCTGGTCAACTTAAACGTTCTAGAGCTTATACGTCTCACTTATTCGCAAACAAATCTACAAAGCAAAAACGTAAATTGCGTAAAGCTTCTTTAGTTTCAAAAAGTGATGCAAAACGCGTTAAACAATTATTAACATACGTAAAATAATATTTAATAAAGAATAAAAGATTGAGATGAGGTATGACAGAGCATACCCTAGAGACAAAAGGAGGAATTTATTATGCCACGTGTTAAAGGTGGAACGGTAACAAGAGCGCGTCGTAAAAAGACAATCAAATTAGCTAAAGGTTACTTCGGTGCGAAAAGCACATTATATAAAGTTGCAAAACAACAAGTTATGAAATCAGGTCAATATGCATTCCGTGACCGTCGTCAAAGAAAACGTGATTTCCGTAAATTATGGATTACACGTATCAATGCTGCTGCACGTCAACATGATATGAGCTACTCTCGTTTAATGAACGGTTTAAAACAAGCGGGTATCGACATTAACCGTAAAATGTTATCAGAAATCGCAATTTCTGATGAAAAAGCATTTGCTGAATTAGTGAACCAAGCTAAAGCAGCTTTAAAATAATTATATTTAGAAGCGTTAGCGTCTAAATCGCAAACTCTCTTCAAAGTAGATACTGCTTAAGTAACCACTTTGAAGAGAGTCTTTTTATTTAAGGCTTTACCATTTTTTATAAATTTTGTTACGATATATAAAAAACATAAAGGAGTTAATCATGTCAAAATTTGATGAGCAAATTACTGTTGTGCCTCGTATACGACTATTTAATAATGAAGAAAATGCCTTTAATGGTTTTTTACCTCGTACGGATAACAAAGGTCAGTCTATTTATCAAACGCTAGCCGATTATGAAGTGAAAAGACGCGGTGATATGGAAGAAGACCCTTCATTCAAGCAATTAATTAGTTATTGTCTATTAGAAAATGAAAACGGTGAAATTTTAGTTTATGAAAGATTAGAAGGCGGCGGCGAAGCGCGTTTACACGGCAGTGCTTCAATTGGTGTTGGTGGCCATATGAACGATGTGCCTGATGCACACAATATCGAAGAAGTCATTAAAATCAATGCGAGCCGTGAGCTTGAAGAAGAAGTTGGTTTAACCGTTGATGATAGTAAGGAACTTAACTTTATCGGTTTTATTAACGATGATAATAATGAAGTTGGCCGTGTACACTTAGGTGTTGTTTTTAAAGTGCATGTAAAGCAAGAAGAAGTAGAAGTGCAAGAAACAGACACTTTAAAAATAGAATGGCAATCACTAGAGAACATTCAAGATTTATCTATATTTGAATCATGGAGTGCACTGATTTTAGAAAAAATGAAATAGGTGAATGCAATGTCTGACATTATTCCTTTTCCAAAAATGAAGAACAAACTTATGAAGGATATCGATGAGGCAATGAAGCAAGCACAATACGAACGTGCTTATGATGCTTTCAATGCATATGAACGCCATTTCGAGTTGTCGCCAGAACTTGCTTTAATGAAGTGTGAAGTGCTATGGCAACTCGAAGCTTATTTAGAGCTAAAAGAAGAATCTAACATTTTAATGGTGCAAGGTTTTCAGCCTTATGACACGTTGATGATTTATTACATTAAAAGTTTATTTGCATTAGGACATTATCATTCGGTAGTTGAGATGATTACACAAGTGATTGATGAAGTGCGCGAACATGAGACAAGGCTCATTTTATTGCCGATTAAAGATCAAGCACAATCCAAATTAGACGAACGACAAGATTATATGGCACACCGTTTGCAAAATTTCACTTATTTGGATCAAAGTGAACAAACAAAACTGCTTTTAAGTTTAATCGATGATAGCGCATATCAATTTCAGTCAACGATAGCCTATCTCTTGCAAAATGAAACCTTGCCAATGAATATACAAAGTTTAATGCTTGAATATTTACGTTTTGCTCGTTACAATCAATGCGTTCAAGTGGAAAAACCATTTTGCAATTTGAAAGTAAAGCCAAGTGAACTGAGCGGCATTGAACAAACGACATTCAAAACTGAGCTTTTGCCCCGCATCATACATCGTTTAGAATCAGAAATGCCATCCTTTGTTCACGAAGCCTATGTTCACGAAGCCTATGTTCACCTTCATACGCATAATATCGCGTTATATCCGGTTGATATTTTGGAAGAGGCGTCCATAGATACATGGATTGAGGGCTATATGAACTATTTTAAAGCGTTAATGGGTTTCGAATATGAAACAGATGGCGCGACAACTGCAATATTTAACTTGATAAAATCGTTAAATACATAGGTATCATTATTTCAAACACTGACAACCTATGCTATAATAAAGAAGTTGAAAAATTTTAAAAATGAAAAATCATGGAGGTTTTTATACATGACAGCAACTTGGGAAAAAAAAGAAGGTAATCAAGGGTTACTACAAGTAACTGTACCTGCAGAAGAAGTAGATAAAGCGTTAGATCAAGCGTTCAAAAAAGTAGTTAAACAAATCAATGTACCTGGTTTCCGCAAAGGTAAAGTACCACGCCAAATTTTCGAACAACGTTTTGGTGTAGAAGCACTTTATCAAGATGCCGTTGATATCTTGTTACCAAAAGCATACAGTGAGGCTGTAGTAGAAGCAGATATCAATCCAGTTGATCAACCTGAAATTGAAGTAACACAAATCGAAAAAGGTAAACCATTTACTTTCGATGCTACTGTTACAGTAGAACCTGAAGTTCAATTAGGTGATTACAAAGGATTAGAAATCACAAAACAAGAAACTGAATTAACTGATGAAGAGCTTGAACAAACAATTGAACAACGCTTAGAAGCTATGGCTGATATGGTTATTAAAGAAGACGGTCAAGTTGAAGAAGGCGATACAGTTAACTTAGACTTTGATGGTTATGTAGACGGCGAACAATTTGAAGGTGGCCAAGCAGATGGTTACGACTTAGAAATCGGTTCAGGTATGTTTATCCCAGGTTTCGAAGAACAACTTGTTGGTTTGAAAGTAGGAGAAGAAAAAGAAGTTGAAGTGACATTCCCTGAAGAATATCACGCAGAAGAATTAGCGGGTAAACCAGCTACATTTAAAACAAAAATTAATGAAATCAAAACTAAAGAAGTGCCTGAGTTAGACGACGAGTTAGCAAATGAACTTGATTCTGAAGCTGATAACGTTGAACAATACAAAGAAAACTTACGTAAACAATTAACTGAACAAAAAGAAACAGATGCTGAAAACTTACAAAAAGAAGAAGCAATTACAATAGCAACTGACAATGCTACAGTAGATATTCCTGAAGCAATGATTAAAACAGAAGAAGATCGTATGGTTCAAGAATTTGCGCAACGTTTACAACAACAAGGTCTTAACCTAGAAACTTATTTCCAAATTTCTGGTCAATCTGAAGAAGACTTACGTGGTCAAATGAAAGACGATGCAGAACAACGTGTAAAAACTAACTTAACTTTAGCAGCAATCGCTGAAGCTGAAAATATCGAAGTTTCTGAAGAAGATGTTGATAAAGAATTACAAACTATGAGTGAACAATTCAACATTTCAGTAGAAGACATCAAAAACACTTTAGGTAATACTGACATCGTTAAAAATGATGTACGTGTGAAAAAAGTAATTGATTTATTAGTTGATGAAGCGAAATTAGTTGAAGCAAAAGAAGATAACGAAGCAAGCGAAGAAGCTTAATTAAAGTATGTTGAGTGATACGATGGTTAGATCGAACATTCACTCAATGTTGGCTAGCTCAACTGTAATAAATTGACCCTTGAGGGGGTGGGATATTGAATTCTTGAACTCAAAGTTTTCTATAATCCCACTCTCATTTTCGTTTATTGGCTATTTCAAATTCGATAAGATGCATAGTCAATATAAGAATCAACGATTAGAATTTCAATTGATATGAAAGAACTAAGGGAATTGTATATAATAAAGTAGTAAGCATCACTTGTTAATGGTTTCTTGCTATTTACAAAACACATTACAGTTAAGGCTAAGAAGTTAATGACTAGTCCAATAATGCAACGTAATGCAAATAACTTGAAAGAAACTATATTTGCGTAATAGAATGCATTCTAGTATAGTCGTTAAAGAACAGGGGTGTAATAAAGTATGTTTAAATTCAATGAAGATGAAGAAAACTTAAAATGTTCTTTCTGTGGTAAAGATCAGGATCAAGTTAAAAAGTTAGTCGCAGGGAGCGGTGTCTATATTTGTAATGAATGTATCGAACTCTGCTCTGAAATCGTTGAAGAAGAATTAAGTCAACAAGATACAGAAGAATTGACAGAACTACCCACACCAAAAGAAATCATGGAGCAATTGAATAATTATGTCATCGGCCAAGAAAAAGCTAAAAAATCTTTAGCTGTCGCAGTTTATAATCATTATAAACGTGTTCAACAATTAGGACCTAAAGATGACGATGTAGAATTACAAAAAAGTAATGTCGCTTTAATTGGGCCTACAGGTAGCGGTAAAACATTGTTAGCACAAACTTTGGCTCGTACATTAAATGTACCGTTCGCTATTGCAGATGCCACAAGTTTGACAGAAGCTGGATATGTAGGTGAAGATGTTGAAAACATTTTGTTACGTTTAATACAAGCAGCTGATTTCGATATTGATAAAGCTGAAAAAGGTATTATTTATGTCGATGAAATTGATAAAATCGCACGTAAATCTGAGAATACGTCTATTACACGTGACGTTTCTGGTGAAGGTGTTCAACAGGCATTACTCAAAATCTTGGAAGGTACAACTGCAAGCGTGCCGCCACAAGGTGGACGTAAGCATCCGAACCAAGAGTTTATCCAAATCGACACAACAAATATTCTCTTTATTTTAGGTGGCGCATTTGATGGTATTAACGAAGTCATTAAACGCCGCTTAGGTGAAAAGGTTATCGGTTTCGCAAGTAATGAAGTTTCAAATTATGATGAAGCAAGTTTACTCGAACAAATTCGACCAGAAGATTTACAAACTTATGGCTTAATTCCTGAGTTTATTGGTCGTGTACCTATTGTTGCCAACCTTGAAACATTAGATGTCGAAGCGCTTAAAAATATTTTAACGCAACCTAAAAATGCACTTGTTAAACAGTATACAAAAATGCTTGAATTAGATGGTGTTTCATTAGAGTTTACTGAAGAAGCATTAGCAGCAATAAGTGAAAAAGCAATTGAACGTAAAACAGGTGCACGTGGTCTACGTTCTATTATTGAAGAAGCGTTGATTGATATCATGTATGATATTCCTTCAACTGAAGATGTCGTGAAGGTTGTTATTACTAAAGAAACAATTGTTAATGAAACTGAGCCAGAACTCTATGATTCTGAAGGTAATCTCGTTAACGTGACAAAAACTTCTGCATAAATCAAAGGGAAACTTAAGAGGATAATGGCATAAAAGAATGCTCGAAAGATAACTCTTCTATCAGTTTGCGTATGTTTTTTGTCTATTGTTACAAAGCTGAGTCTCATAATCAAATGGATTATGTCTCAGCTTTTTTTATAATAAAAATAAAAGAGGTGAAATTAAAATGAATATTAATCCAAACCATGTCGATATATTAATAAGTGCAGTAAAGCCAGAACAATATCCCGACCTCGGTTTGCCTGAAGTCGCACTAAGCGGACGCTCTAACGTAGGTAAATCGACATTTATCAATAGTATGATTGGACGCAAAAATATGGCGAGAACTTCACAACAGCCAGGAAAAACGCAAACACTCAACTTTTTCAATATTGATGAGCAATTAATTTTTGTCGATGTGCCGGGTTACGGGTATGCCAAAGTAAGTAAAAAACAACGTGAAGCATTTGGTAAAATGATAGAAACTTATATCACAACACGAGAACAGTTAAAACTCGTGATACAACTTGTTGACCTTCGTCATCCGCCGACAGAAGATGATGTGCTCATGTATGATTTTTTAAAGTATTATGACATCCCAACATTAATCATTGCGACTAAAGAAGATAAAATTCCAAAAGGCAAAGTCCAAAAGCATATTAAAATCATTAAAGAAAAGCTAGAGTTAGAAAAAGGGGATCAAATTATTAGTTATTCTTCAATTGAGAAAAAGAAGCAAGACTTAATTTGGTCTACAATTCAAGAATTTTTAGAAGCATAAAGACGATTTCGAAGTACATATGTTATTTTATTAAAGCATGTCAATACACATACGGACAGCATAAGATGAGGTTTTACAACGAAAGCATTTTATCATTCTTTTCTCATCCTAAGACACGCGTTCTTTAATAAATTTTTAAATTATCATATTAAAGTGTCTTTTTTTAATTAGAATGAATCTAATCTATGTTATAATGTAGTTATTGTAGATTATATGGGGGCATAAACATGTATTTAATAGCAGTAAGTGTAAATCATCGAACAGCTGATGTTACATGTCGTGAGAAGCTAGCATTTAAAGAAGAAAATATGCTTAGCGTCCACGAATCACTGTTTGAAACAAAGTCTATATTAGAAAACGTGATATTATCAACTTGTAATCGCACAGAAGTCTATGCTGTAGTCGATCAAATTCATACGGGCCGTTATTACATTCAAAGATTTTTGGCGAGACAATTTAGTTTTGAAGTAGATGAGATTAAAGCCATTTCTGAGGTTAAAACAGAAAATGAGGCTATTGAACATCTATTTAAAGTTGCTTCTGGGTTAGATTCTATTGTGCTTGGAGAAACTCAGATACTAGGTCAAATCAGAGATGCTTTCTTTACAGCTCAAAAAGCAGGAACTACGGGCACTATATTTAATGAGTTGTTTAAGCAAGCGATCACTTTTAGTAAAAAGGCACACCATGAAACAGATATCGCAGACAACACAATCAGCGTGTCATACGGTGCTGTGGAACTAGCGAAAAAGATGTTCGGTAAACTTAATAAAAAGCATGCGTTAGTGATTGGTGCTGGTGAAATGGCAGAATTGTCATTACTTAATTTAAAAGGTGCTGGCGTAAGTGAGATTACGATAATTAATCGTACATTATCACGTGCAAAATCATTAGCAGATCAATACGGGGTTCATTATGCTGAATGGGATGCGTTAGGTGATTTTCTTGTGAAATCAGATATCGTCATTAGTTCTACAAGTTCTGAACAATTTATTATTACGCAAGACATGTTAGAAATGTGTCAAGCTGTGGCGAAAACAGCTCAAAAAGTACTCATTGATATTGCTGTTCCGAGAGATATCGAACCATTTGAAGCAAATGATACAGAGTTGTTTATTTACGATGTTGATGATTTAAAAGGTCTCGTTGACGCCAATTTACGTGAACGTCGTAAAGCGGCAGACCAAATCCTAGCGCGTATACCGTCTGAAATTGAAAAACATAACGAATGGGTGAGAATGTTAGGCGTTGTCCCTGTTATTCGTGCTTTACGAGAAAAAGCAATGTTAATTCAACAAGAGACGATGGAGAGCATCGATCGTAAGTTACCTAATATGTCTGAACGTGATCGTAAAGTTGTTTCTAAACATACGAAAAGTATTATTAATCAAATGTTGAAAGACCCAATCAAGCAAGCCAAAGAAATAAGTGACGATCGAAACGCAGATGCTAAGCTTCAATTATTTAAAGAAATTTTTGATTTAGAAGTTGAAGCGGATTATAAATCTCAAGCTATTGAGAAAAAAAGAACACTTTTAAGAGAGAGATTACTTAATTTTGAAACTTAACAAGCGGTGATGCTATGGAAGAGGCCTTTTTTATACGGTTTCATGAAATAATATTATTGATTTATTTAGTGAGCATGATTTGTTTAATTATAGACGTGTTCCAAAAAAATTATCGTGTGCAAAATATTGGTTTTTATGCATTAGGGATTGTTTGGTTTTGTCAAACAGTCTCTTTAACTATGTTTATTACGTGGCAAAAACAATTGCCGTTAACATCTCTAGTGGAGAGTTTTTATGTTTTAACGTGGTTAATACTGACAGTTACCTTTGTCATGTCAGTGATGCGACAATCTGACTTTATGATTGCATTTTTAAATGTAATTGGCTTTATCTTTATGACTATTTATACGTTTCATCCACAACAATTTAAAATGGGTGGAACGCGACTCACAGTTATGAATGAGCTCCTTGTTTTCCATATATCACTCGCTTTACTAAGCTATGTGATTTTTGCAGTTGCATTTGTAAATGCAATCATCTATTTGATTCAATATCGCAATTTAAAACAAAAGCGATTTAATCAAAATTATTTTCGAATGAGCAGTATCGGGACACTCGAAAAAATTGTATTTTACAGTTCTCTTGTTGGCACAATCATTATGTTTATAAGCTTGTTATTAGGAATATTATGGGGAATGAATTCAATCGGCTTCCATATTTTCGCCGATTTGAAAGTCATTTCATCATTAATTATTTTTGTAGCTTATTCTATATTTATTGCTTTACGAATCACACATCGATTTAAGCAATACTTTTTAATTCAGTTGAACATTATGTTATTTTTATGCTGTATGTTTAACTTGATTGTGGTCACTCAATTATCAACGTTCCATCAATGGACGGGTGTGTAACGAATTTTTATTGGAGGAAAACTTAATGCGTAAACTTATTGTCGGTTCAAGAAGAAGCCAACTTGCGCTTACCCAAAGTCAACAGTTTATTGATCGTTTAAAAGCAATTGAACCTGATTTGGATATTGAAATTAAGGAAATTGTAACTAAAGGCGATCAAATAGTCGATAGACAATTATCGAAAGTAGGCGGAAAAGGCTTATTTGTAAAAGAAATTCAAAATGAATTATTTAATCATCAAATCGACTTTGCGATACATTCGTTAAAAGATGTACCTAGTGAATTACCTGAAGGGCTTACATTAGGGTGTATCCCAGATCGAGAGAACCCTTTTGATGCCTATATCGCTAAAAATCATGTGCCACTCAATGCGTTGCCTGATGGGAGTATCGTTGGTACAAGTTCACTACGACGTGGTGCACAAATTTTAGCGAAATACCCAAAACTCGAGATTAAATGGATACGAGGTAATATCGATACGCGATTAAAGAAACTCCATTCAGAGGATTATGATGCGATAATCTTAGCTGCAGCAGGTTTAAAACGAATGGGTTGGTCTGACGATATCGTTACGTCTTACCTTGATAAAGGACAACTTGTTCCAGCGATTGGTCAAGGTGCACTGGGTATAGAGTGTCGTTCAGACGATTATGAATTATTGGCGTTGCTTGCTAAGGTACATAATCAAGATGTGGCTGACTGTGTTGCTGCAGAACGTACATTCTTGAAGGAGATGAATGGAAGTTGCCAAGTCCCTATTGGCGGCTATGCCTATAAAGATGACAATCAACGTATCCATTTTACAGGTCTGATTATGTCACCAGATGGTACGCAACGCTTTGAGCACACTGAAATGGGAGACCAACCTGTTGAATTGGGGAATAAAGTGAGTCAAGCATTAAAAGCGCAAGGTGCGGATCAAATTATAGCAGCTTTAAACGAAGAATAAAGAAGGTGTATAAAATGAAGCCAGTCATAGTGATGACACAAACAAAGCCGTATGTTGATGAACGTGTTGAGATACAACATTTACCATTTGTAGAGATACAAACTTTATCTTTTGATACGCGCCTGTTAGATACGCACTACGACTGGCTCATTTTGACTTCTCAAAATGCTGTTCGATATTTTCTACCTTATATGAAGCAATTAAATTATCGCCATCTTGCAGTCATCGGACAAAAAACAAAAGCATTTTGTGAATCTAATCAGTTAGATGTTCATTTTTACCCATCTGACTATTCTCAAGAAGGCTTTTTAAAAGAATTTTCGGTAGATAGTGAACTTCAAATTCTTTTGCCGTCCAGCAAGTTAGCGCGACCGTTGCTGCAACAAACGCTTGAAATGAGAGGTTGTCAAGTTCATAAAATTGATCTTTATCAACCACATCCGGTACAACAGAATATTGATGAGGCTTATAATCGTATTCAAAAAAATGCTGTTGATGCAGTGACATTTGCAAGTGCTTCAGCTGTAAATGCTTTTTTTCAGCAGTACCAGCCTCGTCATTTTGACCAATACTTTGCTATAGGCAAACAAACCGCTAATGCAATCAAAAACTATGGCAACAATTGTTATACTGCTCAAATCCAAACTTTAGAATCAATTGTGGATAAAATAATAGAAATGAGGGTTTTATAATGGAATTTGATAGACATAGACGTTTAAGATCATCACGTACAATGCGTGATATGGTAAGAGAAACACATCTAAGAAAAGAAGATTTAATATATCCTATTTTTGTTGTCGAAAAAGATGATGTTAAAACAGAAATTAAATCTTTACCTGGCGTTTATCAAATTAGTTTGAATTTATTGCATGAAGAAATTCAAGCTGCATACGATTTAGGAATTCGTGCAATCATGTTTTTCGGCATCCCTAATGAAAAAGATAGTTGTGGTACAGGGGCTTATGTAGAAGATGGTGTTATACAAAAAGCGACACGAATTGCAAAATCAATGTATAAAGACTTATTAATACTTGCAGATACTTGTCTATGTGAGTATACGGATCATGGCCACTGCGGTTTAATTGACCCTCATACACACGATGTAGACAATGATAAAACTTTACCTTTATTAGTGAAAACTGCGATTTCTCAAGTAGAAGCAGGCGCTGATATTATTGCACCAAGCAATATGATGGATGGTTTTGTAATTGCTATACGTGAAGGGCTCGATGAAGCCGGATACCAAAATATACCAATTATGAGTTATGGCATTAAATATGCATCTAGCTTTTTCGGTCCATTTAGAGATGCTGCAGAATCAGCGCCTTCTTTTGGAGATAGAAAGACATATCAAATGGATCCTGCCAACCGCTTAGAGGCACTTCGAGAATTGGAATCTGACCTTAAAGAAGGTGCCGATATGATGATTGTTAAACCCGCACTGAGCTATTTAGATATTATTCGAGATGTTAGAAATCATAGCAACGTTCCAATTGTGGCATACAATGTAAGTGGTGAGTACAGTATGACAAAGGCAGCAGCTTTGAATGGTTGGATTGATGAAGAAAAAGTCGTTATGGAACAAATGATTTCTATGAAGCGTGCAGGTGCTGATATGATTATCACTTATTTCGCTAAAGATATCTGTCAATATTTAGATAAGGAATAAAAGGAGGTCACATCATGCGTTATAATGAATCCATTAAAGCTTTTGAAAAAGCAGAAAAACTCATGCCAGGCGGTGTGAATAGTCCAGTTCGTGCTTTTAAATCTGTAGATACACCCGCTATTTTTATGGATCACGGTGAAGGAAGCCGTATTTATGATATAGACGGAAATGAATATATTGATTACGTTTTAAGTTGGGGACCATTAATTTTAGGTCATCGCGACCCAAAAGTCATTGAAGAAATCCATAAAGTCGTTGATCGTGGAACAAGTTTCGGCGCTTCGACATTAGAAGAAAATCGTCTTGCTGAACTGGTGATTGAACGTGTACCATCAATTGAAAAAGTTCGCATGGTTTCTTCTGGTACAGAAGCAACGTTAGATACATTGCGACTTGCACGTGGATATACAGGTAAAAATAAAATTATCAAGTTTGAAGGTAATTATCATGGACATAGTGATTCTCTGTTAATCAAAGCAGGATCTGGTGTAGCCACACTTGGCTTGCCTGATTCTCCTGGGGTGCCTGAAGGGACAGCTAAAAATACAATTACCGTTCCGTATAATGATCTAGATGCAGTACGCTATGCTTTTGAACAATTTGGTGATGATATTGCGGCAGTTATCGTAGAACCTGTATCAGGTAATATGGGCGTAGTGCCACCTATTAACAATTTCTTGCAAGGCTTACGTGACATTACACAAGAAAATGATGCATTGCTTATTTTTGATGAAGTCATGACAGGCTTTAGAGTAGGTTACAATTGTGCGCAAGGTTATTTTGATGTCATACCTGATTTAACATGTTTAGGTAAGGTCATCGGTGGTGGCTTACCTGTTGGTGCATTTGGTGGTCGTAAAGAGATTATGGATCATATCGCGCCAAGTGGTGATATTTACCAAGCAGGGACACTCTCAGGAAACCCTCTAGCAATGACAAGTGGTTACATGACATTAAGCCAATTGACACCAGAAAGTTATGACTACTTTAATCAATTAGGTGATATGTTAGAAGACGGGCTTAAAAAAATCTTTAATCGCTATGGTATTCCATTAACTGTCAACCGAGCAGGTTCAATGATAGGGTTTTTCTTAAATGAAGGTCCTGTTACGAATTTTAAAGAAGCAAATGCTTCAGATCATGAATTATTCCGCGTTCTTTATCGTGAGCTTGCAGTACAAGGTATCTTTTTACCTCCGTCACAATTTGAAGGTATGTTTTTGTCAACGGCTCATACAAAAGATGATATTCAACAAACTTTAGAAGCATTTGATACAGCTCTAGAGCGAATTACAAAAGCAACACAATAAATATTTGACTATTTTACACAACTAAAAGTACTATAATGAATAAAATGCCAATTTTATTGTTTATAATTATTAAAAACAAAAGTGCTGTAAATGATAGGAGGGACCATGACACGAAAACACCACATTAATAGTTTCATTGTACTTGGACTCTCAATCATTTTTGGCCTTATATTATTACGACTTCATTTAATACTGCCATGGATGTTCGGACCGATACTTGCCAGTTTATTTGTGATTAAAGTTTTGAAGTTAGAAGTGAATTGGCCACAATGGCTAAGTGAACTTGGTCTTATCATGTTGGGCGTTCAAATTGGAACATCTTTTACAAAAAATGTAATCGATGATATTAAAAATGATTGGTTTTCAATTATATTAGTGAGCGTCTTGTTACTTGTATTATCTCTTATTGTTTCTATCGGCTTTAGAAAAATTGCAAGGGTCAATAGAGAAACAGCTTTATTAAGTGTCATACCAGGCGCATTAAGTCAGATGCTTGTGATGGCCGAAGAAAATAAGCGCGCAGATATACTTGTTGTGAGCCTGACGCAAACGTCCCGTATTATATTTGTTGTTATTTTAGTTCCGTTTATCTCATATTTCTTTAAAGATGCAGACGGTAGTCAAACCGAAATGCAACATATGCATCTATTAACTGAAGTTTTAACTTTCAAGGACATTTTAATCATTGGGCTAGGTATTTGTGTCGTTTACATTTTGATGAAATGGATTCACTTTCCAACCAAAATGTTACTTGCGCCAATTTTAGTGCTCATTGTTTGGAATATGGTAACCGAACGCACTTTTACGCTTGATGCGCCAATTATTGCAGGTGCTCAAATTATCTATATGATTCGTGTAGGTATTCAAATCGCGCATTTAACTGAGCAACTTAAGGGCAGAATTGCAGTCGCAATTGCTTATCAAAATATTTTACTTATATTTGGTACACTTTTAATGGTCATTTTGATTCATTTATTTAATCCAGCGTCGATTAATAATCTATTTTTAAGTGCAGCACCTGGAGGTATGAGTCAAATTGTATTGGTCGCATTAGATACCGGTGGAGATGTCGCTATGATTTCGAGCTATCATATTTTCCGTATATTCTTCATACTCTTTCTGATTGCACCATTAATTAGCCTTATTTTTAAATATCAAGATCGGAAAAATAAAAGAAATACGTCTTAATGTAAAATAATTCATTTTGATTCATTTAAAAGGGACAGCAATCAAACGTTTTAACGTGACTGCTATCCCTTTTTTGTATTTTATTGGGTATTGTATTCATACATGTGTTAACGATTTGGACAAGAAATCAAATGACTATTATAAAGACCCGCAGCTTCCATAAATGAAAATGCAGTTATAGGACCGATAAATTGAAACCCGTATTGTTTCAGTGACTTTGACAATTTCTTGGCTGTATCGTTCACTGTAATTCGCGCTTCAACGGTTTTGTATTGAAAATCAATGGGTGCACCATCGACAAATGACCATATAAAATGACTAAAGCTTTCATAGTCTTTTTCAATTTCAATATAACCTTTGGCTTGAGAAACAATGGCTTCCAACTTTTTGCGATGATGTATAATATTAGGGAATGTCATCAATTGATCGATATCTGATGATGTCATTTGTGCAATTTTATATGGATCAAACTGATAAAATGCTGATTTGTAAGCATCTTTCTTTTTGAGTATCGTTAGCCAAGATAAACCAGCATGTTGGGATTCTAATGCCAGAAGTTCAAATAGCGCACGAGAATCATATAATGGCTTTCCCCAAAAATGATCATGATAATCGATATATACTGGATCTTGACTACCGAATGCACAGGGATTCACGTTTTTATACCTCCTTGTATTGACTTCATTGTCGTTTCAGTATACTATAAGAATTAAATTAATAGTAGAATTTGGGAAGAGTAGATGGTTGTCTTTTTTTAGAGAGTGTACGTTTGCTGAGAGTACATAAAAGGCGTTATTGAAGGTAGCCCACGTTGAACTTTAGCTGAAAGTAAAGTAGGTTAAAGCGTGTTATGAGCGTTAATCGTAAGAGTGCAATAGTGCGAATGCATTATTGAATTTAGGTGGTACCGCGGAACATCCGTCCTATGATGAGGACAGGATGTTTTTTTATTTGAAGGAGGATTCTTATGGAAATGAAACCAAAATATAATCCGCAAGAAGTTGAGGCGGGTCGATATCAAAAATGGGTAGAACAAGAGTTATTCAAACCTAAACAAAATTCAGATCAACCCACATATACAATTGTTATTCCACCGCCGAATGTAACTGGAAAATTACATTTAGGGCATGCTTGGGATACAACATTGCAAGATATTTTAACGCGTATGAAACGAATGCAAGGTTATGAAACACTTTATTTACCTGGTATGGATCATGCTGGTATTGCGACACAAGCAAAAGTTGAAGCAAAAATGCGAGAAGAAGGCATTTCGAGACATGATATTGGTAGAGAAAAGTTTTTAGAAAAAGCATGGGATTGGAAAGAAGAATATGCCGATTTTATTCGTCAACAATGGGCTAAACTCGGACTTGGCTTAGATTATTCAAGAGAAAGATTCACACTCGACTCTGGTTTAAGTCAAGCAGTACGTAAAGTATTTGTTGATATGTATAAAAAAGGATTAATTTACCGTGGTGAACGTATCATTAACTGGGATCCTGTAGCGAAAACAGCACTATCTGATATTGAAGTCATTCACGAAGATGTTAACGGCAAATTCTATCATTTTAAATATCCGTTTGCGGATGGCGAAGGGTATATTGAAATTGCAACGACACGTCCAGAAACGATGCTAGGTGATACTGCAATTGTTGTACATCCGGAAGATGCGCGTTACAAAGAAGTTATCGGTAAAAATGTTATTTTACCAATTGTTGGCCGTGAGATTCCTGTTTTAGCTGATGAATATGTTGACCAAGAATTTGGAAGCGGGGCAATGAAAGTGACACCTGCACATGATCCAAATGACTTTGAAATTGGCAATCGTCATGACTTAGAACGTATTGTCGTTATGGATGAATCTGGATGCATGAATCAAGAAGCAGGGAAATACGCTGGTCTAGATCGCTTTGAATGTCGTAAAC
Organism: Staphylococcus sp. HGB0015; assembly: GCF_000411275.1. NCBI lineage: Bacteria > Bacillati > Bacillota > Bacilli > Caryophanales > Staphylococcaceae > Staphylococcus > Staphylococcus sp. HGB0015. The sequence goes on along the minus strand of NZ_KE150417.1, from coordinate 1,090,750 downwards.
AACTCGTTAAAGATTTGTTAGATCAAGGACTTGTAATTAAAATCGATGATCACGTTCATTCAGTTGGACATTCTGAACGTACGGGTGCTGTTGTTGAACCTTATTTATCGACACAATGGTTCGTTAAAATGGCACCGTTAGCAGAACAAGCTTTGAATAACCAAAAAACAGATGGACGTATCGAATTTGTTCCTGCACGATTTGAAAAAACTTTTAACCGTTGGATGGAAGAAATAAGAGATTGGACTATTTCTCGTCAACTTTGGTGGGGACATCAAATACCTGCTTGGTATCACAATGAAACAGGTGAGATTTATGTTGGTGAAAATGAGCCTGAAGACATTGAAAATTGGACACAAGATGAAGATGTATTAGATACTTGGTTTTCTAGTGCATTATGGCCTTTTTCTACACTTGGATGGCCTGATGAAACAGCTGAAGATTACCAAAGATTTTATCCAACACAAGTGCTAGTAACAGGCTATGATATTATTTTCTTCTGGGTAGCACGTATGATTTTCCAAGGTTTAGAGTTTACAGGTGAAAAGCCATTTAGTGATGTGTTATTACATGGGTTAGTACGCGCAGAAGACGGACGTAAAATGAGTAAATCTCTAGGTAATGGTGTTGACCCTATGGATGTCATTGATCAATATGGTGCAGACAGTCTTCGTTATTTCTTAGCCACAGGATCTTCACCGGGGCATGATTTACGCTATTCAACTGAAAAAGTAGAGTCAGTTTGGAATTTTATTAACAAGATATGGAATGCTGCTCGATTTAGCTTAATGAATATTGGTGAAACATTCCGTTTTGAAGATATCGATTTATCTCAAAATCTATCAGTAGCAGATCAGTGGATTTTGACACGTTTAAATGAAACGATTGAAACAGTGACGCAATTAAGTGATAAATACGAGTTTGGCGAAGTTGGCCGTGTATTGTATAATTTTATTTGGGATGAGTTTTGTGACTGGTATATTGAAATGAGTAAAATACCAATGAACGGTGACGATGAAGCACAGAAAAACGTAACACGCTCAGTGTTAAGTTATACTTTAGACCGCATGATGCGCCTATTGCATCCATTCATGCCATTCGTAACGGAACATATTTGGCAAAACTTGCCGCATGAAGGCGAGTCTATTGTGACAAGTGCGTGGCCAACAGTTAATGATGCGTTTAATTTCGAAGAGAGTAAAGATGTAATGGAACAATTAGTTGAAATTATTAAATCTGTACGTCAGTCTCGTTTAGAAGTAAACACACCATTATCAAAAGAAATTCCGATTAAAATCAAAGCGAAAAATGAAAAAATTCAACAGTTGTTGTTAGCAAACCAACACTATTTAGAACGCTTCTGTAATCCGAGTGAACTTGAGATTGCCACTCAAATCGAAATTCCTGATAAAGCAATGACATCTGTTGTTGCAGCTGGTGAAGTCATTTTACCAATTGAAGGTTTAATTGATATGGATAAAGAATTAGAGCGTTTGGAAAAAGACCTAGAAAAATGGCAAAAAGAATTAGATCGTGTCAATAAAAAACTAGCAAATGAAAACTTTGTTAAAAAAGCACCAGAAAAAATTATTAATGAAGAGAAAGAGAAACAAGTCAAATACCAAGAAAAATATGATGGTGTTAAAGCTAGAATTGAACAATTAAAGGCGTAGGAGTCTTAGTTATGAATTATCTAGACAGTTTATATTGGATACATGAAAGAACTAAATTCGGTATTAAGCCTGGCGTAAAACGCATGGAATGGATGCTCGAAAGACTGGGAAACCCTCAACGCCGTATTAACGCCATTCATATTGGTGGGACTAATGGTAAAGGCTCTACTGTAGCATACATGCGTGAAGCATTAATGAAAAACGATTACCAAGTGGGTACATTTACGTCGCCTTATATAGAGACTTTCAATGAACGAATTAGTTTAAATGGTGTGCCCATTACGAACGATGAAATTGTAGCATTAGTTGAACGTGTTAAACCTGTGAGTGAAGCGATGGACAAAGAAACGGATTTGGGAGTAGCAACTGAATTCGAAATTATTACAACGATGATGTATTTATATTTCGGAGCAGTGCACCCTGTCGACTTTGTTATTGTGGAAGCAGGCTTAGGTGTTAAAAATGATTCTACAAATGTTATCCAACCGCTTATTAGTATTTTAACGAGTATTGGTTTAGATCACACCGATATTCTTGGACAAACGTATCTTGACATTGCTAAAGACAAATCTGCAATCATAAAAGCCAACACCCCAATTGTTTATGCGATTAAAAACGAAGAGGCTTTAAAGCTTTTTCGCGATACAGCAGAGAGATTGAATGCAAAAGCTTTAGAATTTGACCGTGATATTTTAATTAAGTCTGAAGGGGATGAATTTACTTATCGCTATAAAGACTATGAATTAGAAAATCTAGCGCTTCATATGTTAGGGGAACATCAAAAAGAAAATGCCTCACTCGTCATCACAGCTTTGATAGAATTGTATGAGCAAAATGTCATCCATTTAGATTTCAACAAAATGATTGATGGTATTGAGCAAGCTTATTGGACAGGTCGCATTGAGCAAGTTTCAGAAGAACCACTCATCATTATTGACGGTGCACACAATAAAGAAAGTGTGGACGCATTGATCGATACGATTGAAAAATATTATGATTTAGAAAAAGTAGATGTGTTATTTGCTGCCATTGAAGGTAAGCCCATCCATCATATGCTCGACGCTTTTCAAAATATTGCTAAGCATATTTATGTTACAGGGTTTGATTTTCCAAAAGCTTTACCGAAACAAACATTATATGATGAAGTTGAGTTCGGTAACAAATCAATCGTGGATGACTTTGTCGCATTTATTCGCGAATATAAAGGCGAAGCATTACTTATTACGGGTAGCCTTTATTTCATTAGTGAAATTAAATCTAAAATTGCATTTAATGCATAAAAATAAGCCATTTCATAGCAGGTTAATGTGTATTACCTGTTTATGAAATGGTTTTTTTAATTTGCATAGCTTTGGTACGCGATATGTCATTTTTGCAAATTTGACCCTTGAAATGATGAAACGCTATAATGATGACACTCAAATGTTGACGCCTAGAGTTGACACGTTTCGTAAATTCTTAGATACGAGGTGCTTACTTGCAGTATTGCGCGCTATTTTTTGTTGGTTGTATTGCTATGAGTTTTTTACTTCAATTTGCCGAACATCCTGACCTGAAGATAAAGCATTTAGTTAAAAGGTCACGATGCAAGTATTGCTTTCATCAACTTCAATTGACAGATCTTATACCGATAGTTAGCTTCGTGCTTTTCAGTGGACGTTGCCGCTATTGTAGCAAGCCAATTCCTAAATCACTTTTAATTGGAGAATTATTGGGAGGGACATTACTAGTCTATCCTACGATTTTACCTGTTTATGTATCAACTGAAATATTTTATGCGGTTGGATTGATGCTTTTAACAATAGGGGTGATTGATATCTGTAGCATGATTGTCCAACATCGCTTTTTAGTTTTACTTTTTGTTCTCCTGCTTTATTTTCCGCATCACCTCTATGTTGATTTACAACATGCTATTTTATTTTTATCACTCTTTTTTATAGGCCTCATTCAAAACCATTTAATTGGATTTGGTGATATAAAATTATGTCTTGTGATGATTTTCTTCTTTCCAATGCCTTTTTTATTTTTGTTTTTAGAAATGATTTTTCCAATCGGATGTCTCTTTTACTTGCTCTTACGATTATTAAAATCAAAAATGACACATTGCATACCACTAGTCCCTTCTATATTTGTATCATTTATATTGACCACCTCGTTTTATCCTCACTTAATTAACTTTTACGGAGGTATTCTATGACCAGAATACGTGATTTATCAATTGATGAAAAACCTAAAGAACGTTTAATACAATTTGGTAGTCAAGCATTATCTAACACTGAACTACTAGCAATTTTTATTAATACAGGGAGCAGGGGCCATTCTAGTATAGATATTGCTTCTAATATGTTGTCTCAATGCCAATCACTGTCACAAATCAAAAATTTATCTTTAGCAGAATTGGAATCATTTGAAGGGATTGGAAGAAATAAAGCCGTTACACTTTTATCTGTATTTGAAATATGCCAGCGGTTAGCGCGAGAAAAAACACGCACACTGTCGGAGCCCATACACACACCACAACAAATAGCGGAACGTTTTTATCCCAAGTTTAATGGGTGTCATCAAGAGCATTTTGTTCTTATTATATTAAATACAAAACATCAAATTATTCACGAGCAAACTTTGTTTATCGGTACATTAAATAGTGCGGTCATTCATCCTAGAGAAATTTTTAAAACAGCATTAAAATGGTCGGCGCATGCCATTATTGTACTGCATAATCATCCTTCCGGAGATGTTACGCCATCTAAAGCAGATATTGAAACGACTAAAAGACTGATTGTATGTGGAGAAGCGATGGGTATTGATGTACTTGATCACATCATTGTAGGGGATAGCAACTATGTATCTATTCTGAGTGAGATTGACTTATAAAAACAAAGGCTGTACATTTTATATGGTGGTTATGTGTCTATAATAATTAAGTCGCAAACTTCCGATTGCTTCTTCGAGTCTCGCTTTCCCAGGCGCCTTACCTCAACTAATT
>NZ_KE150417.1:856083-1085186 GCF_000411275.1 Staphylococcus sp. HGB0015 | reverse complement strand
ATAGAGGCATTTGCGCTATTTTTGTACAAAAAAGCAGGATGACTTATGTCATCCCACCATAAAAAATGAAGAACCAAAACAAAAGGCCCATGCAATGTTGCATGAACCTTTTGTTACTAAAGTTGAAAATTTCCAATAAGCCACGTACCAAATTTATAACATAAATATAAAGCTAATACAACTAATCCTACTTTTATTAGAAATCTTATTATTGTAATACCGACTCTGAATAGCAAAACGACTAATAATATAATTAAAAATAATGTGAGAATACTCATCAATGTCACTCCCTATATGTCTATAATAATCGTTTTGTATGAAAAGCGCATCATTCTAAAGTTATATTTATTTCATGCTTAAGATGGATGCTAAAACATAATAAAGCCATTATAATGATAATACAATGAATGAATTAAGATTAATATAATGAAAATATAGTGGAGGGCATGCATGCGGATTTTTAAAAGCTTATTCAAACTATTCATGGTTGTCTTTTTATTTTTAGCCCTCGTATTTACTGCATTAAAGTATTTTCCTCAGATTAAAAATGAACCGTGGAATCCAATGAAAGATAAAGAAGTTTATCAAGCGGTTGATAATGAAGGATATGAAATCCCAGTGAATGGCCGAAAGTATGTCCAACAAGAAAATGACATGTTTAGAAATGTTCCTAAAAGTCAGATGAGGAATGTTTTTAATTGGGTAGATAAATACGAATTTATGCAAGTCAATGATATGTCACGTCTTGGTTATGATAAAGAATATTTAATAGCCGAAAGAGATTCTCAATTTATTCTGTATCGTTTCGGTGAAAATAATATGCGGATTTACACAACGGAACACGATTTGTATGACGATTTAAATCAGCTTGGACACCCGATATCTTTGCAACCGTTAGAAGCTTATCAGCAAGATGAAGACGATTAAAGGTCCTCGATGGTAGCACGTTTGAAAATAGAGTCTATTTACGTTAGGCTGTGATTGTGGAATCTCATAGAGGAGTGGTAAAAATGAAAACAAATCATGCGAAACAGCAAAACGAGCAGCGAAAAGCACAAAGATTATTTTCTGAATGGCGTAAAGATGAAATCCTCTACAAAGAAGACCAAGAGGATCAACATTCAAAAGGGCAACGTCACTAAGAATAATTACTGATTAATCGTCAGTTAACGGCATGAATTTTAACCATCATTTTATAACTCAATGATAAGCAATCATATTCTAATTGAGAGTTACGCTGAAAGAGTAAGCTTAATGCCTTACTTTTTCGGCGTTTTTTATGGGCTGTACACTTTATATGGTGGTTATGTGTCTATAATAATTAAGTCGCAAACTTCCGATTGCTTCTTCGAGTCTCGCTTTCCCAGGCGCCTTACCTCAACTAATTTTGGCTTTTATTTTAGTTCATAAGAAGCCAAAATGGATTTTCGGTTTCGGCTCTATGCCTCGGGATTCTCGACTCGGTACGCAATCTATTTAAGCAATTTCACTATTGAAAAGTGGCATTGCTTTTTTCTTTGGTCTTTTATACAGTCTAAAAATAATAAAAATGCGATTTTTGAAGTTATAAAAGTTGCGATAGCCATATGAAATTTAATCAGTTTAACTTTTTGATTAATTCCTTCAATCGCACCATTATTGAATTGAGGGGTTCCAATCGTATAAGCAATGATATCCTCATACTTTCTGTAGAAGCGTAACACTTTCCATCCATACATTTAAAACATTGTTTTAACAGATTTAAATACACTGCTATCTCTTGGAATCTTAAAAAAGTAATTCGCGATAAACGTTTTCCGTGTTTGTGTATTCGGTTTGGATTCGTATGATAACAGTGAGGACAAGTCATAGGCTTGTATGAAAGGGTACCAAAGATGACGTTAGATTTCTTACCTCTAATAACTACATCTTCTTCAACTTTAGTGATTTTAATATTATTATCTTTAATTTTTAGTAACTTTAATATATCATTACACATAGGCGCAATATGTCTCCTTTATTTTTGGTTTAGTCACTTAAAATTATAGAGGCATTTGCGCTATTTTTGTACAAAAAAGCAGGATGACTTATGTCATCCCACCATAAAAAATGAAGAACCTTTTTATGTTTGGGACGTACAAATACACGTGATAATTGCTTGATATTAGCCGATGTAAATTTGAAAAGTCATAGCACCATTCAAGTCATCATCTTCAAAAATCATTATGATCTCATTACAACACACCCTTGTACTTTATTTACTAACAAGAGTAATATAAAATAGGAGCAGTAATATATTTACATATAATATGAGGTGTTGAGGTTGTCCAATTTTTTTAAAAACAACAAACTCGTTGTGTTGTTTTGTGCATTAATACTTTTTATCGCTTTAGTTGGATTATCTATCAGGTCAAATACCCAATCGGTTCCTGAACAATATGCGAGTGATACCATTTCCTTCGGGCAACGTATTTTCTCTTATCCAGTCCAATTTGTAGCGGGAACTATTACAGACATATTCCATAAAAGTGAAGCGCCTACAAATAAAGAGAAACAATTACAAGCTGATAATGAACGACTTAAATCGGAAAATAAAAAACTCAAAAAAGAACTTGATATGAGTGATATTTCAGAGTATGCGCCTATTTCAGCAGGGGTGATTGCACGCCAACCAGATCAATGGTTAAATACAGTCGTCATTGATAAAGGAAAAAAATCTGGTATTAAAGAAAATATGGCTGTTATGACAGCCAATGGTTTAGTCGGCCGTGTTGCGAAAGTGAATCAATTTTCGTCACAAATCAATTTAATTACAACTAAGGGACGTACTAACCGTTTATCAGTAAATATCCAACATGGTTCAGATGAAGTGTTTGGTTTAATTGATCGCTATGATGATAAAACAGATCAACTTATTGTCAGTGATATAGATAATAACGAAGATATTAAAGAGGGCGATAAAGTTGTAACGAGTGGTTTAGGGGATCAATTGCCTAAAGGGCTTTACGTAGGTGAAGTTGAAAAAGTTCAAAACGATCAATATGGTTTATCAAAGCAAGTTTCTATTAAAACTGGGGCAAACATGAATCATTTTTCTCATGTTTATATCGCTAAAAGAGACCCTAAAACAGTAATTAACGATAAGGGTGACAATTCATAATGAAATCGATTTATTATGTACTTATAGGCTTATTGATATTTTATCTAGATACGTTGCTTACCTTTTTATCACCGATTACAATAGGTCACTTTTCATTTATATTAGTGCCCCATTTAAGCTTTTTATTTTTAATGATCATTGCGATTTATAAAAATACCAGTACCGCATTAATCTTAGGTGTCTTATTGGGTATCATGCAAGATCTGTATTTCGGTCAAGTTTATGGTGTTTATTTATTCGGTTACATTGTGTCCATTCTCATTGCCGATAAATTCTTAAAAGTTTTTTTCAGAGATCACACAATGCTTTATGGCATGATTCTACTTGGTGTGATATTCTTAGAAATTTTTGTCATGGTGATCTATAGTCTATTGGGGTTAATTGATATAAATATGTTTGGATTTTTAGTTTTCCGTATCATACCGACATTGTTTTTGAACAGTCTTTTATTAATCTTTATGTATTTCATTTTTAATCGCTTCATAAATCAATTAAGTACTATTGACACGAAGTAATACGAATGGTATGATTCAGTAGTTGAGTAGTTCATAGCTACATACAACCGCTCAAATATAGGTTTTAAGTACGCAATGTCACCTATATATGGCGTGACTTATAATTAGGAGGTGCAAAGTATGTTTGCTATTATTGAAACAGGTGGAAAACAAGTAAAAGTTGAAGAAGGTCAAGAAATTTACGTTGAAAAATTAAACGTAAACGAAGGTGACACTTTCACTTTTGATAAAGTTTTATTCGTCGGTGGAGACAACGTTAAAGTTGGTGCTCCTACAGTTGAAGGCGCAACTGTCACTGCAACTGTAAACAAACAAGGTCGCGGTAAAAAAATCACTGTATTTACTTACCGTCGTCGTAAAGATTCAAAACGCAAAAAAGGCCATCGTCAACCATATACTAAGTTAACAATTGATAAGATTAACGCTTAATCATGATTAATGTTGACTTTAAATTGAATGACGAAGGTCAGATAACAGATGTCATAATGGACGGTCATGCTGACTTTGCTGAGCATGGTCAAGACATTGTTTGCGCTGGTGCTTCAGCAGTTGTTTTCGGTAGCGTTAACGCTATTATTGGACTTACTGCAGAAAGACCAGATATTGATTACAGTGATGACGGTGGATATTTTCATGTGAGATCTGTTGATACATCAAATGAGCAGGCACAGTTGATACTCCAGTCAATGTTAGTTTCTTTACAAACAATTGAAGAAGAATATAATGAGTATATTAAATTAAATCTGAAGTGAGGTGTAACTCATGCTTAAATTAAACTTACAATTTTTCGCATCTAAAAAAGGGGTAAGTTCTACTAAAAACGGACGTGACTCAGAATCTAAACGTTTAGGTGCTAAACGTGCAGACGGTCAATTCGTTACTGGTGGTTCTATCTTATTCCGTCAACGTGGAACTAAGATTTACCCAGGTGAAAACGTAGGTCGTGGTGGCGATGATACATTATTCGCTAAAATCGATGGCGTTGTTAAATTCGAACGTAAAGGTCGAGACAAAAAACAAGTTTCTGTATATGCAGTTGCTGAATAATTTGTCAAATTTTGACACCAGAAGGTAACTTCTGGTGTTTATTTTTTATATTGATTAGACTAAAGATAATCATAGTTTCAAAATGAGAACCAAACGTAAAGTAAGTAACTTGCGTTTAAAATAAAACAAAAAAATCGAAAAAGAGGTGAAAATATGTTTGTAGATCAAGTTAAAATATCATTAAAAGCGGGTGATGGCGGGAATGGTATTACGGCATATCGCCGTGAAAAGTATGTTCCATTTGGAGGACCAGCCGGTGGTGACGGTGGTCGTGGTGCATCAGTTGTTTTCCAAGTAGATGAAGGATTGCGCACTCTCATGGACTTTAGATATCAACGACACTTTAAAGCTAAAAAAGGCGAAAACGGTCAAAGTAGTAATATGCATGGTAAAAATGCAGAGGATCTTGTTTTAAAAGTACCGCCTGGAACGATTATCAAAGATGTTGAAACAGAACAAACATTAGCTGATTTAGTGGAACATGGCCAAAGTGCAGTTATCGCAAAAGGAGGTCGTGGAGGTCGTGGTAATTCACGTTTTGCGACACCTAAAAACCCGGCACCAGATTTTAGTGAGAATGGTGAACCTGGTGAAGAAATAGAAGTAACTTTGGAACTTAAGCTTCTTGCTGATGTAGGCCTTGTTGGTTTTCCAAGTGTTGGTAAATCAACACTACTTTCAATCGTTTCTAAAGCAAAACCTAAAATTGGCGCTTATCACTTTACTACAATTCAACCTAATTTAGGCGTTGTGGTTACGCCTGACCAACGTAGTTTTGTTATGGCTGATTTACCAGGTTTGATTGAAGGTGCATCTGAAGGTGTCGGTTTAGGACATCAATTCTTAAGACATGTCGAAAGAACAAAAGTAATTGTGCATGTAATTGATATGAGCGGTTTAGAAGGCCGTGACCCTTATGAGGATTATACGATTATCAACCAAGAGCTAAAAGCTTATGCGCAACGATTAGAAGAGCGACCACAGATCATTGTTGCCAATAAAATGGATATACCAGAAGCACATGACCAGTTGGAACAATTTAAAAATAAACTTAATCAACCGGTTAAAATCATTCCAATTTCATCATATACACGTGAAAACATTGATCAATTACTTTATGAAATAGCGAATACACTTGATAAGGTCAAAGATGTTGATTTTTCTGCGACGGAAGAGCAAATCGGTGTCAATCGTGTTGTTTATAAACATACACCTTCACAAGATCAATTTAAAATTACGAGAGATGATGATGGTGCTTATGTCGTAAGTGGTAATGCGATAGAACGTATGTTTAAAATGACCGACTTTAATAGTGACCCAGCAGTACGACGTTTTGCTAGACAAATGCGTTCAATGGGTATCGATGACGCATTACGTGAACGTGGTGCAGAGAATGGTGATATTGTACGTATTCTTGGAGGAGAGTTTGAATTTGTCGAATAATGAACAGGAGGCGCCTAATGCGCGTATGAAACATCAATTTTATGTTATTCGTGAGGATGTTCTACCTTACGTCGTGAAGCGTGTACTACAAGTAAAATCCTCATTAAAAAATGACCCATCACTGACAATTCAAGAAGCAGTGGATATGCATGATTGTTCACGCAGTGCATTCTACAAATATAGAGACACTATCTTTCCATTAGATGAGGTTCGTAAGCGCACAGAAGCTTATACCATTATTTTATTTGTTATTGATAAAGTTGTAATTCTGGCAAGTATCCTTGAAAAATTGTCAGAGCTTCAACTTTCTGTGCTCACAATTCATCAAAGTGTCCCTATCAATAATAAAGCATCCATTACACTGTCACTAGATGGGAGTAAAGCGAAAATTAATCCCTATGAATTAATTAACACATTAAGACAAATGGAAAATATTTATAATGTAGATATTATCGGAATGAATTTATAAGGAGTAGTTACGATGTATGCATATATCTTTGGGAATTTAACGGCACTTTATCCAACACACATCATCGTCGAAACAACATCGGGTGTGGGATATGAAATTCAGACCCCAAACTCATATCGTTTTCAAAAGCATCTTAATCAATCTATTAAAGTTTATACGTCGTTAATTGTACGAGAAGACGCTCAATTGTTATATGGCTTTATTGATGAAGAAGAAAAGGATATGTTTTTAAGTTTAATTAAGGTGACTGGAATTGGTCCTAAATCTGCATTAGCTATTTTAGCAGCGAGCACGCCTAATGAAGTTAAACGCGCGATTGAAAATGAAAATGATGCGTATTTAACAAAATTTCCAGGAATCGGTAAAAAGACAGCGCGCCAAATTGTATTAGATTTAAAAGGTAAAGTAGTTATTACCGAAACGAACGATGAAGACCTACTTTCGAATGCTACGGATGCTATCGAAACCTCTCATTATGCAAAAGAAGCACTATTGGTGTTAGAAGCATTAGGCTATTCTAAGCGTGAATTGAAAAAGGTTGAGAAGGCGATGCAAAGTGAAACTTTTGAAAGTGTTGATGCAGCAGTTAAATTTGGATTAAAACAATTAGTTTCATAAAAAAGGAGTGAGTCAAATGGAACAAGATCGAATGATGGATGGCCATGAGCAATCTGATGAGCAAGCTTTTGAATTGTCATTACGGCCAGATCGGCTAAGACAATACATAGGTCAAAGTACGATCAAATCAAATCTTGAAGTTTTTATTCAAGCGGCTAAAATTCGTGAAGAACCACTTGATCATGTCCTTCTCTTTGGCCCTCCTGGTTTAGGTAAAACGACACTCTCACATATTATCGCAAATGAAATGGGCGTTAATTTACGTACAGTTTCAGGGCCATCTATAGAGAGACCCGGTGATTTAGCTGCTATTTTAACTGGTTTACAACCTGGCGATGTTTTATTTATTGATGAGATACATCGTCTAAGTAGCGTTGTGGAAGAAGTATTATATCCGGCTATGGAAGATTTTTTTATTGATATTATCGTTGGAAAAGGCGAGGAAGCACGTAGTATACGTATCGATTTACCACCATTTACATTAGTCGGTGCAACAACACGTGCAGGGAGTTTGACGAGTCCTTTACGTGACCGTTTTGGTGTTCATTTACGTTTAGAATATTATTCTGAACAAGAACTGGCACAGATTATTATTCGCACTGTTGATGTATTAGGCACAGCAATTGATGAAGAAAGTGCTATAGAAATTGCAAAAAGAAGTCGTGGGACACCTCGTATCGCTAATCGTTTATTAAAACGAATACGGGATTTCCAACAAGTAAATGAAGATGACATGATTTACATTGAGACGACAAAACGTGCTTTGCACTTATTACAAGTCGATGAAGAAGGTCTAGATTATATTGATCACAAAATGATGGCTTGTATTATTGAGCAATATCATGGTGGGCCGGTAGGGTTAGATACGATTGCTGTTTCAATCGGAGAAGAGCGTATTACGATTGAAGACGTATATGAACCTTTTCTCATTCAAAGAGGCTTTTTAGAGCGAACACCAAGAGGTCGTAAAGCGACACCCCAAGCCTATGAACATTTTAAATATACGAGTCATTAAATAGAGGAGTTACTACTTTGAATATTGAAGAATTTGATTATGAATTGCCAGAGTCGCTCATCGCACAAACACCATTAAAACAGCGCGATCAAAGCCGCTTGTTATATTTGAATCGACAAACTGGTGATACCGAAGACTTGCATTTTAAAGATATTACGCGATTTTTCAAACAAGGCGATACACTTGTATTAAATGATACGAAAGTAATGCCAGCGCGTTTATTTGGTGTTAAAGAAGAAACACTAGCAAAAGTTGAAATGTTAATGTTGACTCAAATTGAAGGTGACGACTGGGAAGTTTTACTTAAACCAGCGAAACGGATTAAAGTAGGGCAATCTTTGAGCTTTGGAGACGGAAAAATCATTGCTACTTGTATGAAAGAACTCGATCAAGGTGGCCGAATGATGCGCTTGCATTATGACGGCATTTTACAAGAGCGACTTGATGAATTAGGCGAAATGCCTCTCCCTCCATATATTAAAGAACGATTAGATGAAAAAGATCGTTATCAAACCGTTTATGCAAAAGCGTCTGGTTCAGCTGCAGCACCGACTGCAGGTTTACATTTTACAGATCAGTTGTTACAACAAATTCGTGAAAATGGGGTTAATATTGCATTTATCACACTTCACGTAGGATTAGGTACATTTAGACCTGTGAGTGTTGAGAATATCGATGACCACGAAATGCATAGTGAATATTATCAAATGTCTCAAGAGACTGCAGATTTACTAAATGAGACTAAAGCTAAGGGCCATCGCATCATATCTGTGGGTACGACCTCAACGAGAACACTAGAGACCATTCGACAAAATAATACGCAATTTGTTGCTTCTAGTGGATGGACGGATATATTTATTTATCCGGGTTTTGAATTTAAAGCGATAGATGGCTTGATTACCAATTTTCATTTACCTAAATCCACTTTAGTGATGTTGGTATCTGCTTTTAGTTCGCGACAATTTGTGCTTTCGGCATACCGTCATGCAGTCGCTGAAAAATATCGATTTTTCAGTTTTGGCGATGCGATGATTATTATTTAGTTTGAGAGGAGAATATTATGCCTGCAGTAACTTATGAGCATATTAAAACTTGTAAACAATCTGGTGCAAGATTAGGCATTGTACACACACCGCACGGGTCGTTTGAGACACCTATGTTTATGCCAGTGGGTACAAAAGCTACAGTTAAAACGATGAGCCCAGAAGAATTAAAACAAATGAATACGAAAATTTTATTAGGGAACACCTATCATTTATGGTTACAACCTGGCAATGATATTGTTAAAAAGGCGGGGGGCCTACACCAATTTATGAATTGGGACGGTCCTATTTTAACGGATTCGGGTGGCTTCCAAGTTTTTAGTTTGAGTAATTTGAGAAAAATTACCGAAGAAGGTGTAGAATTTAGACATCATACGAATGGTTCAAAACTCTTTTTATCTCCAGAAGATTCTATCAAAATACAAAATGATTTAGGTTCGGATATTATCATGGCTTTTGATGAGTGCCCTCCTATGCCAGCTGAGTATGATTATGTGAAAAATTCTATTGAAAGAACAACAAGATGGGCTGAACGATGCTTACAAGCGCACCAACGTCCGAACGATCAAGCCTTGTTTGGAATTATCCAAGGTGGAGAATACAAAGATTTACGTCAACAATCAGCGGAAGAACTCGTTAAACTTGATTTTCCAGGATATGCGATAGGTGGATTGTCTGTTGGTGAGCCAAAACCTGTCATGTATGAGATGGTCGAATTTACTGAGCAGTTTATGCCTAAAGATAAGCCGCGTTATTTAATGGGCGTAGGTTCTCCTGATGCATTGATTGAATGTAGCATCCGTGGTATGGATATGTTTGATTGTGTATTACCGACACGTATTGCACGTAATGGAACATGTATGACTTCACATGGCCGTGTTGTCGTAAAAAATGCGCAATATAAAGAGGATTTTAGACCGCTAGATGAAAATTGTGATTGTTATACGTGTAAAAATTATTCACGCGCATACCTAAGACATCTCATCAAAGCGGATGAAACTTTTGGGATTCGTCTTACCACTTATCATAATTTGCATTTTCTGTTAAAATTAATGGAGAACATTAGACAAGCCATTCGAGAGGATCGTCTTTTAGATTTTAAAGAGGAATTTTTCGAACAATATGGCCTCAATGTTGATAATCCGAAAAATTTCTAGATAGGAGCTAAGATTTATGTCTTCACTTATTAGTTTATTACCTTTAATATTGCTATTTGTTGTTATGTGGTTCTTTATGATTCGTCCACAACAAAAGCGTGCTAAAGAGCATCGCCAAATGGTAGACCAATTAGAAGCGGGCCAACGTGTAACGACAATTGGTGGTATTAAAGGAACAGTTCGTGCAGTTGACGAAACGACAGCTGTCATTACAGTTAATGGTAAAGGTACTGAACTGACTTTTGAAAAACAAGCCATTAAACAAGTGGATCCTTCATAACGGATTGTATTGAACAGCTTTAATACAATTAAAGACATGGATTATACCCATGTCTTTTTTAGTTCGTGTTAGAAATCACTTGCACTAATTTTGTAAAGTGAAGTATGCTTGAAACATAAGATAAAATGAGGTGTTTATGTGAAAAAAACAAGTAGATTGATCACCTTTGTTATTCTTGTCGTGCTATTATTCGCGGGAATGGCCACTACATATAAAAATGTGATCAAAAATGTCAACTTAGGGCTTGATTTACAAGGTGGATTCGAAGTTTTATATCAAGTCAACCCACTTGATAAAGGCGATAAAATTGATAATACCGCCGTACAATCCACAGCTAAAACTTTAGAACGTCGGGTCAACGTACTTGGTGTCTCTGAACCGAAAATACAAGTTGAAGACCAAAATCGTATACGTGTTCAACTTGCTGGGGTTAAGGACCAAAACCAAGCCCGTAAAATTTTATCATCACAAGCTAATTTAACAATACGGGATGCTGATGATAAAGTTTTATTAACTGGTAAAGATTTAGTTCAAGGTTCGGCTAAACAAGAGTTTAAACAAAATACGAACCAACCCGCAGTTACTTTTAAATTAAAAGACAGTGATAAATTTAAAAAAGTAACAGAAAAAATTTCTAAAAAGCAAGAAAATGTAATGGTTGTATGGCTCGACTTTAAAAAAGGCGACAGCTATGCGAAAGAAAAAACTAAAGAAGATCCAAAATATATTTCAGCAGCTTCTGTAGACCAACCGATTAACTCACCTAATGTTGAAATTTCAGGTGGTTTCCAAGGTGAAAAAGGCATAACTGAAGCCAAACAAATTGCTGATCTTTTGAATTCTGGTTCATTACCAGTTGATTTAAAAGAAATCTATTCAACTTCAGTTGGTGCCCAATTTGGTCAAGATGCATTAGATAAGACGATGTTTGCATCAATTATTGGGATTAGCATCATTTTCTTATTCATGTTATTATTCTACCGTTTGCCAGGTTTAATTGCTGTCATTACATTAACAACTTATATTTATTTAACAATGTTAGCATTTAATTTTATCTCAGGTGTCCTCACATTACCTGGTTTAGCCGCGTTAGTACTTGGTGTAGGTATGGCTGTTGATGCGAATATCATCATGTACGAAAGGATTAAAGACGAGTTGCGAATTGGTCGCACATTAAAACAAGCTTATAAAAAAGCAAATAAAAGCTCATTTATTACTATTTTAGATGCCAACTTGACAACTGTACTTGCAGCCGCTGTTCTCTTCTTCTTTGGGGAAAGTTCAGTTAAAGGTTTCGCTACGATGTTATTATTGGCAATTTTAATGAGCTTTGTGACTGCGGTCTTCTTAACACGTATTCTTTTATCTTTAGTCGTACAATCCAATGTATTCAAGAAAAAACTTTGGTGGTTTGGTGTTAAAAACAATCAAATTCATAATATTAATGACGGTTATGATGTATCGGATTTAAGTACACCTTACGATAAGATTGATTTTATGAAAATTGCAAAGCCACTATTTGCATTTAGTGGTGTGGTCATTTTAGCAGGTGTTATCATTTTATCAATTTTCAAATTGAACTTAGGTATTGATTTTACTTCTGGTACGCGTGTTGATCTTCAAAGTGATCAACCACTCAATCAAAACCAAGTAGAGAAAAAATTAGAAGCGATTGATTTGAAACCAAACCAATTATCAATTGGTGGAAATAAAAATGAAAATGCTTCGATGCAGTATAAACATGACTTGTCAAAAGATGAAATTGCTAAAGTATCTAAAACATTAAAAGATGCATATGGCAAAGAGCCATCTGTGAATACTGTATCACCTGTAATAGGTCAAGAATTGGCTAAAAATGCGATGCTAGCAGTGATTATTGCATCCATTGGTATGATTATTTACATTTCTTTACGTTTTGAATGGCGTATGGGTATCGCATCGATCATTTCTTTATTACATGATGCTTTTATGATTATTGCCGTCTTTAGCTTGTTTAGACTCGAGGTTGATATAACGTTTATCGCTGCAGTACTGACAATCATCGGTTATTCGATAAACGATACGATTGTAACATTTGACCGTGTTCGTGAAATGTTGAAAAAAGTAAAAGTAATCACGAAAGAAGAGCAAATAGACTATATTGTGAATAGTTCTATTCGACAAACGTTAACACGTTCAATCAACACTGTTTTAACCGTAGTTATCGTCGTTGTTGCAATGTTGATATTAGGTGCATCAAGTATATTCAACTTCTCATTAGCATTATTGATTGGTTTAGTATCAGGTGTATACTCATCTATTGTTATTGCGGTACCGCTTTGGGGCATGTTGAAGAAACGTGAATTACGTAAATCAAGTCATCACAAACTTGTTGTTTATAAACGTAAACGTACTAACGAAGAAAAAGTATTAGTATAATAGAAATAAACTTGGACGTCTTATTGATTAACATCAATGATGTCCAAGTTCTTTTTATTTTCTCTAATTTTCGTTATAATACGTTTTGAGAAAGAGGCGGTAATGATTATGATACAATCGAATTTTCAATGGCAAACGCGTCAAGTTGATAGCTTGATTGATGACGCTTTAGTCGATAAATATAAATTGACACCGATGATGAAATCGATACTAGAAAGCAAAGGGTACACTGATGGATTAGAGCTTGAACGCATTTTAGCACCGAATCATTTGATACATGACCCTCAAGCATTAAGTGACATGGATAAAGCGATATCACGCATACATAAAGCAATTCAAAATGGTGAAAAGATTCTTGTTTATGGAGACTATGATGCAGACGGTGTAACGTCAACGACCATTATGGTTAAAACATTGCAACAACTTGGTGCTACTGTAGGGTGGTATATCCCTAACCGATTTACAGAAGGATATGGGCCAAGCGAAATGGCCTTTAGAAATGCCTATGATGAAGGAGTTACGTTAATTATTACTGTTGATAATGGTATACAAGGGCATCATGAAATTGAACTTGTGCAAAATCTAGGCGTGGATGTGATTGTTACAGACCATCATGAAATGGGGGAAACGTTGCCTCCTGCTTTTGCAATTATCCATCCGATGCATCCTGATTTCAATTATCCATTTAAATATTTATGTGGTGCAGGTGTGGCGTTTAAGTTAGCAGATATGCTTTTAGAAGAATTGCCACATTCATTTTGGGTTTTAGCAATGATTGGGACAATTGCTGATTTAGTTTCTTTGACTGATGAAAATCGGATGATTGTTCAAAAAGGATTGACTTATATCAATGAAGAGACACCCGTGGCGATTCGCACTTTATTAGATCAGGCACAATACCGAGATGATATTAATGAAGAAACAATTGGTTTTATCATTGCGCCTCGATTAAATGCGGTAGGCCGTTTAGACGATGCAGGTTTAGCGGCTGAATTATTAATGTCAGATGATCCAGAAGAATCGCTATTTCTAGCAGAACAAGTGGAACATTTCAATGTGGAACGTAAAGAAATTGTCCAACAAATCGTGGAGGAAGCGATGGAGATGGCTCAAGAAGCCGTTAGTGAGGGCCAAAAATTTTTAGTTTTAGCTAAAGAAAATTGGCACGAAGGCGTATTAGGAATTGTGGCTTCAAGAATTGTTGAAAAATTTCATTTGCCTACTATGATTTTAAATATTGATGAAGCCCAACAACATGCAAAAGGTTCATCCCGAAGTATTTCGCAAGTCTCAATGTTTGAAGCTCTATCTTCGGAATCTACATTAATTACAAAATTTGGTGGTCACCATATGGCTGCAGGATTAACAATGCCGATAGAAAATGTAGATCAGCTAAGAAACGCGCTAAATACATGGATGACTGAACGTTTTAATGACGATGATCTACAACCCGTCAAAATGGTTAATGTTGTTTTAAATATCGAACATGTAACGATTGAACAAATCCGCTCTTTAGAACGGTTACGCCCTTTTGGCATGGATTTTAACAGACCTGTATTTCAAATTGATGGCTTGACCATCCAACAAGCGAAAGCGATTGGTCAAAATCAGAATCATCTTAAAGTTACTTTTAATGAACAAAATTTACAAGGCTTGTTTTGGAATCATGGTGAATTAAACCAAGAATTAATGGAAGACCAAGAAATAGATATCATTGGTGAACTTCAAATTAATGAATGGAATGGGAATCGTACGCCTCAATTTGTAATGACTGATGTAAGAAGTAATGATCGACAGATTTTAGATTATCGCAGCAAAAATAAGCGGTTACCTCGATTTGAGGGTAAAGATCAAGTGTGTTATCTGATACATCCAAATAAAGATAAATCTAGTCATCATGAATTCTATTATGGCGAGGTCATTCCAGAAGGTTATGATAAATGTGTAATGAGAGATTTACCACTTACTATGGAAGATATAAAGCTGTCATGTCGTTACATTAAAGCATCTCAAATTTATCTTGTATTTGAGCATCAACATTCTATTTATTTTGAAGGTTTACCGAAAGATGATACGTTTAAAAAATGTTATAAAGCACTATTTCAAAAGGGTAAAACAAATCTAGAAACTGAAGGTATGGCACTGAGTCAATATTTGCAAATTAAACCCGCTATGCTGAAATTTATTTTAAAAGTTTTCTTAGACTTACAAATTATTTCACAAAAAGATGGTATAATTGAGATTGCGCATTCTCGTGAAAAGCAGTCTATTTCAGCTAGTCGCATTTATCAAGCACGGGTACAGCGAATTGAAGTTGAAAAACAGCTCTTATATGAAGAATTTGATGCCATTAAGTCTTGGTTTGTTAATGAATTAGCAGGGATTGAATGAGGAGAGGATTTAAGTGGATTTAAAAAAATATGTGTCTGAAGTCAAAGATTGGCCTAAAGCAGGCGTTAATTTTAAAGATATTACAACAATCATGGACAACGGAGAAGCATACGGCTATGCGACAGATCAAATCGTTAAATATGCAAAAGAGAAAAACGTTGATATTGTCGTAGGACCAGAAGCACGTGGTTTTATCATCGGATGTCCTGTTGCATATGCAATGGGAATCGGTTTTGCACCTGTTCGTAAAGAAGGGAAGCTTCCACGTGAAGTCATCCGTTATGAATATGACCTAGAATACGGAAGCAATGTACTCACAATGCATGCAGACGCAATCAAACCAGGTCAAAGAGTATTAATTACTGATGATTTGCTTGCTACAGGTGGAACAATCGAAGCGGCTATTCATCTTGTTGAGAAACAAGGCGGTATCGTTGCTGGCATTGCATTTATTATTGAACTTGCTTACTTAAATGGTATAGAAAAAATTAAAGATTACGACGTGATGCGTTTAATCACGTATAATGAATAGTTCATAGAATCAAAAGTTTCTAACATACACATCATTGTATGTTGGAATTTAGTGAGATTAAGAAATCTTCGTTTTATTATAGATTTCAGTCTCACTTTTTTTATTATATTAAATGTTACGTTGAGGTCGATTGATATCATTTGCTGTTGCTTCTATATTTTAAATAAACGCTTTAAATAAACAGAGTAAACATTTTAAAATGTAATCAAGTATTGAAAAACTAAAATTATTGACACTTTTATTATTCTTTTGTAATAAAATTATGCGTTGTGATACGGTTCAATTATTTTTAATCATGTAGTATGATAGAATTATTATTTATAACGTGGGGGTGACCATAATGAATAACGAATATCCATATAGTGTAGATGAGGTATTGCATAAAGCAAAAACATATTTAGACAGCGAACAATATGAATATGTATTAAAAAGTTATCACATCGCTTACCAAGCACACGAAGGACAATTTCGTAAAAACGGTTTACCTTATATAATGCACCCTATTCAAGTGGCAGGTATATTAACTGAAATGCATCTCGATGGCCCAACGATTGTTGCAGGTTTTTTACATGATGTGATTGAAGATACGCCGTATACTTTTGATGATGTTGAAGAAATGTTCAATGTGGAAATTGCGACAATTGTCGATGGGGTTACGAAATTAAAAAAGGTAAAATACCGTTCGAAAGAAGAGCAACAAGCTGAAAATCATCGTAAATTATTTATTGCAATCGCTAAAGATGTACGTGTCATTTTAGTTAAATTAGCTGACCGATTACATAATATGAGGACTTTGCGTGCAATGCCTCGTGAGAAACAAATTCGAATTTCAAAAGAAACATTGGAAATATATGCACCGCTTGCCCATCGTTTAGGGATCAATACAATTAAGTGGGAATTAGAGGATATTGCACTAAGATATATTGATAATGTTCAATATTTTAGAATTGTTAATCTCATGAAAAAGAAACGAAGCGAACGTGAAGCTTATATTGAAAACGCAATTCAAAATATACGTAAAGAAATGGAAATTATGGAAATTAGTGGTGAAATCAATGGTCGCCCCAAACATATCTACAGTATTTATCGTAAAATGATGAAGCAAAAGAAACAGTTCGATCAGATTTTTGATTTGCTTGCTGTACGTGTTATCGTTAACTCTATCAAAGACTGTTACGCCGTATTAGGTCTCGTCCATACCCTATGGAAACCGATGCCTGGTCGTTTTAAAGATTATATTGCGATGCCAAAACAAAATATGTATCAGTCATTGCATACGACTGTCGTTGGTCCGAATGGCGACCCATTAGAAATCCAAATTCGTACTTTTGAAATGCATGAAATCGCAGAGCATGGGGTTGCAGCGCATTGGGCTTATAAAGAGGGAAAACAAGTTGACAAAGATAGTGAAACATATAATAAAAAGCTAAATTGGCTAAAAGATATTGCAGAAACTGATCATACTTCTTCTGATGCGCAAGAATTTATTGAGTCACTTAAATTTGATTTACAAAGTGATAAAGTTTACGCTTTTACACCAGCGAGTGATGTAATTGAGTTACCGTACGGCGCGGTACCGATTGATTTTGCATATGCAATTCACAGTGAAGTCGGCAATAAAATGATAGGTGCAAAAGTAAACGGTAAAATTGTGCCGATTGACTACGTGTTACAAACCGGCGATATCGTTGAAATTAGAACGAGTAAGCATTCATATGGTCCAAGCCGTGATTGGTTAAAAATCGTACGTTCATCAAGTGCTAAAAGTAAAATTAAAAGTTTCTTTAAAAAGCAAGATCGCTCTTCAAATATTGAAAAAGGTAAGTTTATGGTGGAAGCTGAACTTAAAGAGCAAGGCTTTAAACCTGACGAACTATTAACTGAACGTAATTTAAAAATAGTAAATGATAAGTATAATTTTGCCAATGAAGATGATTTATATGCTGCAGTTGGTTTCGGGGGTGTGACATCAGCTCAAATCGTCAACAAACTGACTGAAAGAATTCGTATCGAAAACAAGCAAAAAGCATTGAATCAGGCACAACAAGTGACGAAATCAGCACCTATTAAAGATCACATTACGACAGATTCAGGTGTGTATGTTGAAGGTTTAGATAATGTTCTAATTAAGTTATCCAAATGTTGCAATCCGATACCAGGTGATAAAATATTAGGCTATATTACAAAAGGTCATGGTATAAAAGTGCACCGTACGGATTGTCCAAATATTCAAAACGAAAAAGAGCGTTTAATTGATGTGGAATGGGTCAAATCTAAAAATGCAGCTCAGAAATATCAAGTAGATTTAGAAGTCACTGCTTACGACAGAAATGGCTTGTTAAATGAGGTTTTACAAGCAGTGAATAGCACCTCTAGTCAATTAATTAAAGTAGCAGGTAAATCTGATATTGATAAAAATGCTGTTATTAATTTAAGTATTATGGTAAAAAATGTACATGAAGTGTATAAAGTTGCTGATAAAATTAAACAACTCGGCGATATCTATACAGTAACACGAGTTTGGAATTAGGAGTGCTTAATTATGAGAATCGTTGTACAACGTGTGCAAGCTGCAAGTGTGAAAAACAGCCAAATAGCGCGCTCTATAGATCGTGGTTTATGCTTACTCGTAGGCGTTGGCGAAAATGATACAAAAGCGGATGCAGATGTACTCGCTAAGAAAATTGCAAATTCTCGCATTTTTGAGGATGACAACGGCAAATTAAATTTAAATGTCCAACAAATCGAAGGCGATATTTTGTCAATTTCACAATTCACCTTATATGCGGATGTGCGAAAAGGCAATCGACCAGGATTTAGTAAAGCAATGTCTCCAGATGAAGCCAATGCGCTATATTTATATTTTAATGAGCAATTACGTACTTATCATTTGGCAGTTGAAACAGGTCAATTTGGAACAGATATGCTTGTAGATATTCAAAATGATGGACCCGTGACGATAATCTATGAAAGTATAGATGGCAAAATCCTATGAAAAAAGTAGATCAATGGTTAAAGAAAAAGAGAATCAAACCGCATAGATTTTATTTAGCGTTACTTATTTTGGCTGTTATCATTGCAATCCTCATTTCCTTTATTTTAATTAAAGAGAGTCATACGAGCCAAATTCATGTTGTGGAAGATGCAGAAATTAGAACGGGCCCTAATACTGCATTTCCAGTGATATATAAAGTTAAAGAAGGCGATAGCTTTATCAAAATAGGGCAAAGCGGCAAATGGGTAGAAGTACGTTCACCAGATGGCAAAGAAAAAGGTTGGATTGCTGGCTGGCATACGAATCTAGACATTAAGGAAGATGAAAACCCTTATGCCCATCCATTAAAGAATAAAGTGATCGTTCTTGATCCGGGACATGGTGGCGGAGATCAGGGTGCTGCCAGTCAAACGGGTAAGAAAACTTTAGAAAAAAATATGACTTTAAAAACAAGTTTAGAATTAAAAGAACTGCTTGAAAAAGAAGGTGCAAAAGTCAAATTAACACGCACTAAGGATGAGTATGTTAAATTGAAAGAAAGAAACTTAAAAGGCGATGTTTTTATCAGCATTCATAATGATGCGCTTGACTCACCAAATGCGAATGGCGCAACCGTTTATTGGTTCCACGAACAGCAACAAGCACTTGCGGAAACTTTAAATGCAAGTATTCAAAAGAAAGCGATATTATCTGATCGTGGTCCAAGACAAGAAAACTATCAAGTTTTACGACAAACAGAAATGCCTGCTGTTTTACTTGAACTTGGCTATATTAGTAATCCAACTGACGAAGTGTTGATTAGAGATACAAATCATAGAAAGATAGTTGAAACTGCTATCGTTGATGGATTAAAAAATTATTTTTTAAGTTAACATCTTGAAACTGAACATAAAAACAGTTATGATAATGAATGAATTTTATATTTATCACCGTTAGTATTCTTGAAGAGACTTTTTAGATTCATGAAGAAATGCAGAGAGTTTATCCTAGGCTGAAAGATAAACCTTCAAGTTAAGTTGTTGAACACAAGAAGAGGTACTTTATGAAAATAAAGTCGTACGGCCAACGTTACTGGCTATAGAGTGAAGTACAATCGTGACAGTTGATTGTACTTAATTAGGGTGGCAACACGGCTTAAAGTACGTCCCTTGTATGCAAAAAGTCATACAAGGGGCTTTTTTTATTCAAAATTCGATGACTGGTGCAATCAATGATAAAGGAGAGATGAAGATGATTCACATTCCGCGTGGAACGCAAGATATATTACCTCAAGATACTTCAAAATGGCAGTATATTGAATCAAAATTAGATGAATTAATGAAACTGTATAACTATCAAGAAATTAGAACACCTATATTTGAAAGTACAGATTTATTTGCACGTGGCGTTGGTGATTCAACTGACGTTGTGCAAAAAGAAATGTACACATTTAAAGATAAAGGGGATCGTAGTATTACTTTACGACCAGAGGGAACAGCTGCTGTAGTAAGAAGTTATATCGAAAACAAAATGCAGGGTAATCCTAATCAACCTGTTAAGTTGTATTATAATGGGCCAATGTTTCGTTATGAAAGAAAACAAAAAGGACGCTATCGTCAATTTAATCAATTTGGTGTTGAAGTGATTGGTGCTGAAAACCCAAGTATTGATGCTGAAGTTTTAGCATTAGTCATGCATATCTACCAATCATTTGGTTTGAAAAAACTTAAACTTGTCATTAATAGTGTTGGTGATGCAGAATCACGTAAAGAATATCAAGAGGCGCTACGTGAACACTTTAGACCTGTCATCCATAATTATTGTCAAGATTGTCAAAATCGAATTGAGACCAATCCAATGCGTATTTTAGATTGCAAAGTCGATCGCAATCAACCAGAGATGAAAACAGCGCCTTCGATCATTGATTATTTAAACGATTATTCAAAATCGTATTTTGAAGAAGTGAAAGCACACTTAGATCGTTTAGGTATCCCGTATGAAGTGGATCCAACACTTGTTCGTGGATTAGATTATTACACGCACACAGCGTTTGAATTGATGATGGATAACGAAGCGTATGATGGCGCAATCACTACACTTTGTGGCGGTGGCCGTTACAACGGTTTGTTAGAGTTATTAGATGGACCAAATGAAACAGGTATTGGATTTGCGTTAAGTATTGAACGTTTACTATTAGCTTTAGAAGAAGAAGGCATCGAATTTCCAGAAGAAAACCAAATCGACTTATTTATTGCAACTATGGGAGAAAAAGCGGATCATTATGCTGTAACATTACTTAACCGTTTGAGACATGACGGCATTTCAGCTGATAAAGATTATTTGTCACGTAAATTAAAAGGACAAATGAAACAAGCTGACCGTCTTAACGCAACCTATACGATTGTAATCGGGAATCAAGAACTAGAAAATGGCGAAGTTGCAGTGAAACATATGGCAACGGGAGAAGCAAAAACAATGAAATTTGAAGAAATTGAAAGATATATTAATGGAGGAAGAAAGTAATGAACAAACGAACGACGTACTGTGGTTTAGTCACAGAAGCATATTTAGGACAAGAGATTACATTAAAAGGTTGGGTCCACAACCGCAGAGATTTAGGGGGCCTTATCTTTGTAGATGTTCGTGATAGAGAAGGCTATGTACAAGTCGTATTTAATCCTGATTTCTCTGAAGAAGCATTAAAAGTTGCTGAACGTATTCGCTCAGAATATGTTGTTGAAATCACAGGTACAGTAACGAAAAGAGATCCAGAAACAATTAACCCTAAAATTAAAACCGGTCAAATCGAAGTACAAGCGAAGTCTATCGAAATTATTAATCAATCAGAGACACCCCCATTTTCTATCAATGAAGATAATGTCAATGTAGATGAAAATATTCGACTTAAATATCGCTACTTAGATTTACGACGCGAAAAGTTAGCGCAAACATTTAAAATGCGCCATCAAATTACAAAATCAATTCGTACATTTTTAGATGATCAAGATTTTTATGATGTGGAAACGCCTGTCTTAACAAAGTCTACACCTGAAGGCGCACGTGACTACCTTGTCCCATCTCGTGTACATGAGGGTGAATTTTATGCACTTCCTCAATCACCACAGTTGTTTAAACAATTGCTTATGATTAGTGGATTCGACAAATATTATCAAATTGTTAAATGTTTCCGAGATGAAGACTTACGTGCTGACCGTCAGCCTGAATTTACACAAATCGATATTGAAATGAGCTTCGTTGAACAAGAAGATGTCATTCAATTAGGTGAAGCAATGGCTAAAAAAGTTGTATCTGATGTTAAACAGGTTACTTTGACAGATGCATTTCCACGTATGACTTATGCTGAAGCAATGGAAAGATATGGAACAGATAAACCAGATACACGATTCGGTATGGAATTGATTGACGTTTCAGAATTAGGTCAAATTATGGACTTTAAAGTGTTTAAAGGTGCTGTTGAAAGTGGCGGCCAAGTGAAAGCCATCGTCGTTGAAAATGGTGCTAAAGATTACACAAGAAAAGACATCGATGGTTTAACTGAATTTGTTAATATTTATGGTGCTAAAGGATTAGCATGGGTTAAAGTTGTAGAAGATGGCTTGAATGGACCTATTGCACGATTTTTTGAAGCCGAGCATGTTGAAAAATTACAATCGCTCACAAATGCTAAAGATGGAGACCTCGTGTTATTTGTTGCTGATACAAAAGAGGTCGTTGCACAAAGTTTAGGCGCTTTACGAAATAAATTAGGAAAAGAAAGAGGTCTGATTGATCCTGAACAATTGAATTTCTTATGGGTTACTGACTGGCCATTGCTTGAATATGATGAAGAAGCGCGTCGTTATGTAGCAGCACACCATCCATTTACTTCACCAAAAGTAGAAGATATCGAATTATTAGAAACAGCACCTGAAAAAGCGCAAGCACAAGCGTATGACCTCGTTTTAAATGGTTATGAATTAGGTGGCGGTTCTATCCGTATTCATAATGGAGAATTACAACAAAAAATGTTTAAAGCACTTGGTTTTTCTGATGAAGCAGCACAAGAGCAATTCGGATTTTTATTAGATGCGTTTAAATATGGCGCACCTCCACATGGCGGAATTGCATTAGGACTGGACCGTTTTGTGATGTTATTGTCAGGTCGTACAAATTTACGTGATACAATCGCATTCCCTAAAACTGCATCGGCTACAGATTTATTAACAGATGCGCCGAGCCCTGTATCTAACCGCCAATTAGATGAATTGTCTTTGCGTATTAAAAACATTTAAAATATCATTTCACGGCATGATAAACTTATTATTTGCTAAATCACTGATTTGTGATATGATGAATTCATAAGATAGTCGTCTGCAATGTTCGTAAGTTCGCTTTTTGTATTTTGACCTAACACTCTTTGATCAGGGAGCCCAATGGGTTTTCTTGCAGCGCACACGCCTCTCAAGGAGGACTTGCAAAACAAGAAACAGGGCACCCACCTGTATATAGCAGGCCAAAATGATCAAGCATTTTCAACTACGGCATGACGGATTCTATCGGTACGCAAGACACTTTGTCTTGCGTATTTTTTATGCTTTTACATATAAATGTATAACTTAGCTATGAAGGAGATTAATATGAAACATCAATTTTCTCGTAATGAACTTGCAATCGGACAAGAAGGATTAGACAAGTTGAAACAAACAACAGTAGCTGTATTAGGTGTGGGTGGTGTAGGTTCTTTTGCAGCAGAGGCATTAGCACGTACGAACATTGGTCACATTATTTTAATTGATAAAGATGATGTCGATATTACAAATGTGAATCGTCAAATACATGCACTGACAACAACAATTGGGAAAAGTAAAGTTGCTTTGATGGAAGAGCGCATTAAACTGATCAATCCTGATTGTAAAGTCACACCTCTACATATGTTCTATACTGAAGAAACGTATGAACAATTATTTAATGACTATGATATTGATTATATTGTTGATGCAAGTGATACGATTATTTATAAAGTTCATCTTATGGAACAATGTCTAAAGAGAGATATTAAAATTATCTCAAGCATGGGTGCTGCCAATAAAACAGATCCTACACAATTTGAAATTGCTGATATTTCAAAAACACATACAGATCCAATCGCTCGAGTAATAAGAAATAAATTAAAACAAAAAGGCATTAAAAAGGGCATCCCTGTTGTTTTCTCAGGGGAAAGTCCAATCGTGATTCGTGAAGATGTCAAAGCAGTGGTAGGCGATGCTCAAGGCAAAAATAGAAAAGCTCAAATGCCACCCTCTTCTAATGCATACGTACCAAGTGTTGTCGGTTTAATATGTGCCAGTTATGTTTGTAACGATATACTGAAATCTATTCCATTACAACGTATTAAAGATCGTTAAGTATAGAAATTGCACACTAAAAAAGTTTTATCCTAAAAAAGAAGCGCTAAGACGATTTTTCATTAAAAATCATCTTAGCGCTATTTTTTTAGGGATGGATGTCCTAGGTGTTTTACAAATAGAATTTATAAATTAATTGTCATTAATAACAAGAGCGCCTTTTACTTTTGATGAAGCTGATTTTGTTGCTTTTTAATATTGTCATAGATTTGTTTAAAATGTTGTTCTGTTTTAGAAGTGTCTTTTGGCTCGTAGTATTCTCGTTTTGCTAATAAATCAGGTAAGTACTGTTGGGCGACAAAACCATTAGAGAAATCATGAGGATATTGATATCCTATTGCGCGTCCAAGAGATTTCGCGCCTTCATAGTGACCGTCTCTTAAGTAATCAGGGATTTGGCCTACATGACCTTTACGGATATCACTAAGTGCAGCATCAATAGATTTGATAGCAGAATTGGATTTTGGTGATAAACAAAGTTCGATAACCGCTTGACTTAAAGGAATTCTAGCCTCGGGAAAACCAAGTCGTTCAGCCGCTTCGATTGCTGCGAGTGTACGTTGTCCTGCACCAGGAGAGGCTAAACCAATATCTTCATAACTAATCACTAGTAAACGTCTAGCAATCGTTGGTAAATCTCCAGCTTGAATGAGACGTGCTAAATAATGTAATGCCGCATTGACATCACTTCCGCGTATCGACTTTTGAAAGGCACTCATCACGTCATAATGCATATCACCATCTTTATCACTCAGAAAAGCCCCGCGTTGAAGGCAATCTTCAGCATCTTGAATTGTGATATGTGGCGGTTTCTCACTAGAACTCAGTACGGCAAGCTCTAATGCATTTAAAGCGCTGCGTACATCACCTTGACTCTGAGTAGCAAAATATTCAAAAGCATCGTCGTCCACGACAGGCTCATAGCTCAGTAATCCTCTCTCCTCATCTTCTAACGCATGTGTCAACGCTACTTTGATATCGTCTTTATCAAGAGGATATAATTCGAAAATTTGTGCACGTGAGCGAATCGCAGGATTTATAGCGTGATAAGGATTAGAAGTTGTAGCGCCTATTAATACAATTTTCCCGTTTTCTAAGTGCGGTAATAAAAAATCTTGCTTCGCTTTATCCAATCTATGGATTTCATCTAATAACAAAATGACTTGTCCTGACATTTTTGCTTCTTCAACTATCATTTGCATATCTTTTTTAGTATTAGTTACAGCATTCAGTTGTCTAAATTTAAATGCGGTACTTCCCGCAATAGCTTGAGCAATGCTTGTTTTTCCTATGCCAGGAGGACCATAAAAAATCATAGAAGACAGTCTTTTTGCATTTACCATGCGTCGAATAATCCCTTTATCGCCAACGAGATGCCTTTGTCCTATCACTTCATCTATATTTCTAGGTCTCATTCTCGAAGCTAACGGTTCGGTTAACATCTTTATCCCTCCGTTAAGATTTGTTTTGTACTCTGATTGCATTGGTATTATAATAATATAAATAATGATAAAATCAAACTAAATCGGATTAAATAAGGTGAGGTAAAAATATGAAAATATCGACTAAAGGAAGATATGGTTTAACGTTAATGATTGCCTTAGCAAAGCGTCAAGGGACTGGATGTGTGTCGCTTAAAACAATTGCTGAAGAAAATCATTTAAGTGATTTATATTTAGAACAACTTGTAGGACCTTTGCGAAATGCAGGCTTAATTAGAAGCGTTAGAGGTGCAAAAGGGGGCTATGAGTTAAAAATGCCCGCAAATGAAATTACTGCGGGGGATATCATTCGTTTATTAGAAGGGCCACTGACGATAGTTGAACGAATGGAATCAGAGCCACCTGCACAACAACAACTATGGCTACGTATGAGAAATGCTGTTAAAGAGGTGCTTGATCAAACAACATTGAAATCTTTAGCAGATGATAAAGAAAGAGACGAACTCGAAGGCTATATGTTCTATATTTAAAATACGATTCAATCAACGTTATTCTAAGGAGGCTACAAATTATGGAACAGTTTCAATTAAGAGATGGTAATAATATTGATCAATTGGGCTTTGGGACATATAAATTGAATGGCACTCAAGGTGCACATGCGATAACTGAAGCACTCAAGTTAGGATATCGTGTATTAGACACAGCATATAACTATGAAAATGAAGGTGCCGTTGGTAAAGCAATACAAAATAGTCAAATAGGTAGAAATCAAATTTATGTGACTTCGAAATTACCAGGCCGTTATCAAAAAGATGCAAATGTTTATGAAACCATTCAAGAGTCACTTTATCGTCTTCATTTAGATTACATTGATTTGTATTTAATTCATTGGCCAAATCCAAAGCAAGGCTTATTTGTTGAAGCCTGGAAAGCTATGATTGCAGCACAAAAAGCAGGTTTAATACGTCAAATTGGTGTGTGTAATTTCTTGCCG
Organism: Staphylococcus sp. HGB0015; assembly: GCF_000411275.1. Classification (NCBI taxonomy): domain Bacteria; kingdom Bacillati; phylum Bacillota; class Bacilli; order Caryophanales; family Staphylococcaceae; genus Staphylococcus; species Staphylococcus sp. HGB0015. The sequence goes on along the minus strand of NZ_KE150417.1, from coordinate 1,058,304 downwards.
GAGCATATAGAACAGCTTGAAAAAGAAACAGGCGTATTACCTGTCGTCAACCAAATTGAGCTACATCCTTACTTTAACCAAAAAGAGATGATTCAATTTCATCAGCAAAAAGGTGTTTTGACTCAAGCTTGGAGTCCATTAGGACGGGATAACGGCGTTATGGAAGAAGCGGTTTTACGACAATTAGCAGAAAAATATGATAAAACACCCGCGCAAATTATTTTAAAATGGCATATTCAAAATGGTGTGATGCCAATACCAAAAGCAACATCGGCTCAACGTCAGCAAGAAAACCTAAATGTCTTTAATTTCTATATTACAGATGAAGACATCCAATTAATTAATCAATTAACTAAAAAAGATGGAAGAAGAAAAGGACAAGATCCAGCTGTTTACGAAGAATTTTAATGACGATGTTTAAATTCCATGATTTGTGGAATAAATAGAGTAGTTATTAATAAAGGAGGCCTTTAAATGTCAAATAGTGAAAATAAATTTGAACAAGCAAAAGGTAACGTTAAAGAAACAGTAGGAAATGTAACAGATAATAAGTCACTTGAAAATGAAGGTAAAGGTGACAAAGCTTCAGGTAAAGCTAAAGAAGCCATTGATAACGTTAAAGAAAAAGCTAAAGACGCTTTAAACAAGTTTACTGGCGACGATAAATAAGAATTTAATTAAACATTATCATATAAATAAGCTTCCAAGGTTTCCCTTGGAAGCTTATTTTTTGTGAAATATTAAGGCTGTACACTTTATATGGTGGTTATGTGTCTATAATAATTAAGTCGCAAACTTCCGATTGCTTCTTCGAGTCTCGCTTTCCCAGGCGCCTTACCTCAACTAATTTTGGCTTTTATTGTAGCTCATAAGAAGCCAAAATGGATTTTCGGTTTCGGCTCTATGCCTCGGGAGTCTCGACTCGGTACGCAATCTATTTAAGCAATTTCACTATTGAAAAGTGGCATTGCTTACTTTATGAATTACACGTTTTACAGAAGATGCAGAAACGTTACAATCACTTGCGATATCAGTTTCTGAGCGAACTTGTGTTGCTTTATCTATAATGGCTTTCTGAACATGGTTTGAGATAAAACAGTTATCCTCAACAACATTTGTTTTAGAAGTAAAAGTCCGACCACAAACCATACATTTAAAACGTTGTTTTAACAGATTTAAATACACTGCTATCTCTTGGAATCTTAAAAAAGTAATTCGCGATAAACGTTTTCCGTGTTTGTGTATTCGGTTTGGATTCGAATGATAACAGTGAGGACAAGTCATAGGCTTGTAAGAAAGGGGACCAAAGATGACGTTAGATTTCTTACCTCTAATAACTACATCTTCTTCAACTTTAGTGATTTTAATATTATTATCTTTAATTTTTAGTAACTTTAATATATCATTACACATAGGCGCAATATGTCTCCTTTATTTTTGGTTTAGTCACTTAAAATGATAGAGGCATTTGCGCTATTTTTGTACAAAAAAGCAGGATGACTTATGTCATCCCACCATAAAAAATGAAGAACCAATATTAAATAGATGTTCCTCTTCAATATTTACAAAAATGATATAAATTGCAGTTAAATCTTATTGTTGATTTCTTTCATCCATTATTTCTTTAAAATACTGATATGAGCGGTGTTGTAGTTTTGTATCATAAATATAACTAACAGCCATAATTTCATCAATTTCTCCATATTGTTCAATAAAAGCATCTAATTGCTGATTAACTGAAGCTTTGTCTCCAATAATAGAATCTTGTAAACGTGCTTTTGCAAGAGCGACTTCACGTGGTGATAAAACATCACCCAAATCGTCTGTTGGGGGTTGCATTTTACGCATACGCCCATTTAAAATGCTTGCAAAAACTTGCGCTTGTGTTGTAGCTAAATATTGTGATTCTTCAAAGGTATCAGCAACAATGACATTTAAAGCAACAATAATATAAGGTTCTTTCAAATAGGCTGAAGGTTGGAAGAGTTCTTTGTATATTGCAAGGGCTTCTTTCATTTGTTGTGGAGCGAAATGCCCTGCGAAAACATAAGGTAAACCTTCTCGAGCAGCTACATGTGCTGAATCGGTAGATGATCCTAAAATATACAGCGGCACATTTTTATTAACAGCGGGAATTGCTTTAACGTAGCCTTGATTAGAGTCGGGTCCAAAATATTTTAATAATTGTTGAACTTCTTCAGGAAATTTATACACACCATCATGCTGATCTCTTCTTAAAGCACTGGCTGTTGCCATATCCGTTCCCGGTGCTCGGCCTAAACCAAGATCGACACGGTCTCCATATATCGTTTTTAGTGTTCCAAATTGTTCGGCAACAATTAATGGCGCATGATTAGGCAACATAATACCGCCTGAACCGATTCTCATGTGCGTCGTTTGGCTTAATGCATGCTGAATAAGTATCGCGGTTGCTGAACTGACTAAATTTGGAGCATTGTGATGTTCTGCAATCCACAAACGTTCATATTCTTGTTGCTCAAGATGCTTAGCAAAATCGACCATTTGCTCAATTGCATCTATATCAGAACTGCCTTCACGTATAGGAACAAGATTTAAGGCAGAGTATTTCATTTGTTTTGTCATATCTAAAACACTCCTTTTCAGAATAGAGTATAACATTTTCTAAATAGTGAACTCATGAAAATTGCTTAATGCTATCGTTGAACTCTCTTATTTGAAAGATTACAATGAAGATAAAACAACGTGAAATCAGTAAAACGACGTACTAGAATTTTTATACCGCAAATGCTAAAATAGGAACATTGATTATGAGAAAGGATTGACGTGATTATGGGCGTTTATGCAGATTATGCTGCAACAACACCTGTTAAACCAGAAGTTGTTGATAAAATGATGACCATCTACCAAACGCATTTTGGTAACCCTTCATCTATTCATTCACAAGGACGTGATGCGAGAAGCTTGCTTGATGCATCTCGACGTACGGTAGCAAACTACTTGAATGCACAACCCAATGAAGTTGTATTTACGAGTGGTGCAACTGAATCCAATAATACAATCATCAAAGGCATCGCTTACGCAAATCAATCAAAGGGCAAACATCTAATTACAACAAAAATCGAGCATCATTCTGTGTTGCACGTTTTTGAGTACCTGGAAGAACAAGGATTCGAAGTTACTTATTTAGATGTAACACCTGAAGGCCTAGTCGATATCGAGCAATTGCGAAACAGTTTGCGAGAGGACACAACGCTTGTGTCGATTATGTTTGTTAATAATGAAGTTGGGACAGTTCAACACGTATATGATATTCAGCAAGTACTGGCGCCTTATGAAGCATACTTTCACATGGATGCTGTACAAGCTGTAGGGCATTTGCCGATTGATGTAGAAGATTTAAAGGTAGATGCGCTCAGTATGACTGCGCATAAGTTTGGGGGCCCAAAAGGCGTCGGTGTACTTTATATTAAAAATGGAACACGTGTTACTTTTTCTCAGTTAGGTGGAGAACAAGAAACAAAAAGAAGAGCTGGAACTGAAAACTTAGCACAAATCGTTGGATTAGCAGAAGCGCTCAAAATTGCGGAATCATCACGTGATGATAACAATGTTCATCTAGCACAATTACGTGAGCAGCTACTTGTCGCGCTGCAAGATCGTGCCATCCCTTTTGAATACAATGGCTCTATGATTGATAGTACGAATCATATTATTAACTTATACTTTCCGTTTATAGATGTAGAAACGTTACTTACTTTGCTAGATCTTGCTGGCATTTATGTATCGTCTGGTTCGGCATGTACCGCAGGATCCACTATACCGTCACATGTGCTGTTAGCAATGTTTGGTGAAAATAGTCCAAGAGTAAATCAATCCGTTCGCATTAGTATCAACGAACAATTGACTGCTAGAGATATGCAATTGATTGCAACTGAAATTCAAAAAATCTATTTAAAATTTAAGGAGGAAAATACGTGACAAATCAAAATACACGTGTAGTAGTTGGGATGTCAGGCGGCGTAGATAGTTCTGTGACTGCCCATTTACTCAAAGAGCAAGGTTACGATGTAATTGGTATTTTTATGAAAAACTGGGATGATACTGATGAGAATGGCGTATGTACTGCCACTGAAGATTATAATGATGTGATTGCTGTATGTAACCAAATCGGTATTCCTTATTATGCTGTCAACTTTGAAAAAGAATATTGGGACAAGGTGTTTACTTATTTCTTAGATGAATATAAAAAAGGACGCACACCTAATCCTGATGTCATGTGTAATAAAGAAATCAAATTCAAAGCATTTTTAGAGCATGCATTAAAGCTTGGCGCTGATTATGTGGCAACAGGACACTATGCGCGCGTAAGAAGAAATGATGACGGTTCAGTAGAAATGCTTAGAGGTGTAGATAATAATAAAGACCAAACTTATTTCTTAAATCAATTAACAAATCAACAATTAGAAAAAGTCATGTTTCCAATTGGTGATATCGATAAGAAAAAAGTACGAGAAATTGCTTTAGAACAAGATTTGGCAACGGCTAAGAAAAAAGATTCTACTGGCATTTGCTTCATTGGTGAACGTAATTTTAAAACATTTTTATCTCAATATTTACCGGCACAACCTGGTGAAATGCAAACTTTAACAGGTGAAAAAAAAGGACAACACACAGGTTTAATGTACTATACAATTGGTCAAAGACACGGACTTGGTATTGGTGGAGACGGAGAGCCTTGGTTTGTAGTAGGTAAAAACTTAGAACAAAATATTTTATATGTTGAACAAGGATTCCACCATGATGCTTTATATAGTGATTATTTAATTGCTTCAGATGTATCCTTTGTCAATCAAGTTGATTTGACAGTGCCTCTTAAATGTACGGCTAAATTTAGATACCGACAACAAGATATTGGCGTGACCGTTACAGCGCATTCAGAAGATGCTATCAAAGTCACATTTGACACACCTGTTCGTGCCATTACACCTGGTCAAGCCGTTGTTCTCTATGACGGAGAAGTTTGTTTAGGTGGGGCAACGATTGACGATGTTTACAAAAATGAAAGACAGCTTGATTACGTTGTATAAGAAAAGGTGACATTATGAACCAAGAAAAAATTCATCAATTAATAAAAGAAGGCAAATATGAGGATGCGTTACAAGCGAGCTTTGATAATATTGAAGCGCATCCAGAAGAAGTAGAAAACTATATCAATTCAGGGATACTACTTGCCGAAGCGGGAGAAGTCGAAAAAGCAGAGCGGTTTTTCCAGAAAGCCATTACGATTAATCCGAATCATGGTGTGATTTACTATAATCTCGCTAATGTATATTTTAATGAAGCGCGATATCAAGAAGCCATTAAATTATATCAACAAGCCATGTCGAACGAATTAAATAATAAAGACACCAATTATATGCTTGGTCGCTCTTTTATAGAATTAGATGCGAAAAAACAAGCATTACCATATTTAATGCGTGCTGCTGAATTAGATACTGAATTTGAAGATATAGAAGTACAATTCCAATTTGCATTATTAATGTGTGAGTTAGAGATGTTTGAGCAAGCTGTGCCAGTTCTAAATCAAATTTTAGAAAAAGACAATCGTCATGCGGATGCGCAATATAATCTCACATTAGCATTATTTATGCTGAATGGTAATGTTGAAGCGGCAATTCAAGGTTTTGAACGTGCAATCACAATGGATGAAAATCATTTGTTAAGTCATCATGCTATTAAAACGTTTCGTGCCATACAAGATAAGGAGGACTAATGATGGATAATCCAACACTGTTTGATCAAACCTATGTAAAAGGGACAGTTGAAATGATATTGTTCCAAAATAACGAAAACTACTATACAGTGCTGAAAGTCGATGTACAAGATTCAAATGGCGACTTCGATGACATGGTCACAGTCGTTGGATATTTTCCAAATATGGTCGAAGATGAAACGTATTTATTTAAAGGAAGCGTTGTCCAACATCCAAAGTATGGTAAACAGTTAAAAGCTGAAACTTTCCAGAAAGAAATTCCACAAACTAAAGATGCGGTAATTGCATATTTATCAAGCGACTTATTCAAAGGTATTGGTAAAAAAACAGCAGAACTGATTGTCGAAACAATCGGAGAAAATGCAATTAATGAAATATTGAAAGATAATCAAGTCATCGAAAAGGTTCCAAAACTTTCTAAAAAGAAGCAAGAACAAATTGTGCAGCAAATTATTACCAATCAAGAAAGTGAACAAGTGATGATAAGCCTCAATGAATTAGGATTTGGATCAAAATTAGCGATGGATATTTATAAATTTTATCAACATGAAACGCTTAATGTACTAGATCAAAATCCTTATCAATTGGTTTACGATATCAAGGGAGTTGGTTTTCAAAAAGCGGATCAACTTGCACAGCAATTAGGCATTCATCCGAATCATCCTGATCGTCTAAAAGCCGGGCTATTATTTTTAGTTGAAGAAACTTGTATTAAACAAGGGCATACGTACTTACCACAAGAGGCGCTTATCAATGAGACCATACAACTTCTTTCTAAAAATGAGGGTGAAGACATTCGTTATGAAGCCATTGAAGACATCATGGTTCAATTGACTGAAGAAAAAAAGTTAATAGAAGTTGATCACATGATTGCCATACCAAGTCTATATTATTCTGAAATTAAAAGCACACAAAATTTATTCAGAGTTTATAGTCATAATGAAGCACTGACGCAATTTGAACGTTCAGATATTCAACTGCATATTGGTGAAATCGAAGAGATGAATGAAGTCCATTATGCTACCTCTCAAAAAGAAGCGTTAGAATGTGCAATCAATCATAAAGTTATGTTATTAACTGGTGGTCCGGGAACAGGGAAAACAACGGTTATTAAAGGTATCGTTCAACTTTACTCAGAGATTCATGGTGTGTCTCTTGATTATGATGATTACCATGATAACGACTATCCAATTGTTTTAGCAGCACCAACGGGACGTGCGTCGAAACGATTGCATGAATCAACAGGCTTAGAAGCCATGACGATACATCGTTTAATAGGTTGGAATCAAGAAACGAAGCCGGATGATATTTTGGATAATGAAATTAATGCCAAACTAATTATTATAGATGAGATGTCTATGGTGGATACGTGGTTATTCCATCAATTTATGGCTGCCGTGCCGTTAGATGCACAAATCATTTTCGTTGGGGATGAAGACCAGTTATCATCCGTTGGTCCGGGGCAGGTTTTTAAAGACCTTATCGATTCGAATGTGCTACCTAGAATTAATTTAACTGAAGTATACAGACAACAAGAGGGTTCAAGTATTATAGAACTTGCACACAAAATGAAACTAGGTGAGCCTGTTGATATTACCCAGCGTTTCCATGATCGTTCTTTTATACCCTGTAGTACCGAACAAATTCCTGACGTCGTTGAAAAGGTTGTAAATAATGCAGTACAAAAAGGTTATACGATGGCTGACATTCAAGTTTTAGCACCTATGTATAGAGGGAACGCTGGTATTAAAAGATTAAATCAGATTTTACAATCCATTCTTAATCCAGTTCAAGATAAGTCTAAGCGAGAAATTGTATTTGGTGATGTGATTTATCGTAAAGGCGATAAAGTATTACAACTCATCAACAGACCGAACGACAATGTTTTTAATGGTGACATTGGCATCATTGTCGGCATTTTTTGGGCGAAAGAAAATGCCCTTAACAAAGATGTCGTTGTCGTAGATTATGACGGTAATGAAATCACTTATATGAAATCAGATTTAACAGAACTTACACATGCTTATTGTACCTCTATTCATAAAGCGCAAGGCTCAGAATTTCCGATTGTTCTTATGCCCATCGTCAAACAATATTATCGAATGCTTCAAAAGCCGATTCTTTATACGGGATTGACACGGGCTAAACAATCTCTTGTATTTTTAGGTGATTCAGAAGCTTTCAATATGGGGCTAGCCACAGAAGGTAAGGCACGTTTAACACAATTACATTCATTTTTAACGCAATATTTTAATAATGACACTGAAGAATATAATCAAGACAATCAAGAGGACTTACCAATCGAATTGACCGAAGCAACCATGTTTAAAATCAATCCTATGATTAATATGGGTGAAGTCACACCATACGATTTTCTTGAAATTGACAAAGCTTAATTCTTTTTTATATAATCATATTAAGTTCACGTGCATAGCCGAGTAGGTGTTAATCGACTTTTAAAGAGACGTACTGTTGCTGGAAAAGTACGAGTCGATACATTGAACGCTACTATGTATCATTAATAATAAAAACAAAGAGTGATAGTATGGATACATGCTGTAACTAGGGTGGTACCGCGAACATTCGTCCCTTTCTGCGACGAATGTTTTTTTGTATTTATGAAATGAGGAGTTGTAAAGATGAAAAACTTAAAAGCAAGTGACATTAGACAAATGTATATTGATTTCTTTGTGGAAAAAGGGCATATGGTTGAACCATCAGCTCCCCTTGTACCCATTGATGACGATTCCCTGTTATGGATTAATTCAGGGGTAGCCACTTTGAAAAAATATTTTGATGGCCGTGAAATACCAAAAAAGCCACGTATCGTTAATGCACAAAAGTCTATTCGTACAAATGATATTGAAAATGTAGGTTTTACAGCCCGTCACCATACATTTTTTGAAATGCTTGGAAACTTTTCAATTGGGGATTACTTTAAAAAAGAAGCGATTGAGTTTGCTTGGGAGTTTTTAACGAGCCCGAAATGGATGGCAATGGAACCTGAAAAACTTTATGTGACAATTCATCCCGAAGATACGGAAGCATATGATTTATGGTCTAATCTTATAGGTTTATCGGAGGATCGTATTATCCGAATTGAAGGAAATTTCTGGGACATTGGGGAAGGACCATCTGGACCTAATACTGAAATATTTTATGACCGTGGAGAAGCTTATGGACAAGATGATCCAGCTGAAGAAATGTATCCTGGTGGAGAAAATGAGCGTTATCTAGAAGTATGGAATTTAGTGTTCAGTGAGTATAATCATAATAAAGATCATACTTATACACCACTACCAAGTAAAAATATTGATACCGGCATGGGATTAGAGCGTATGGCATCGATTTCCCAAAATGTACGCACAAACTATGAAACAGACTTATTTATTCCAATTATTGCAGAAGTCGAAGCTGTTTCAGGAAAAAAATATCTCGTTAATGCGCAACATGATGTTGCATTTAAAGTGATTGCAGACCATATTCGTACGATTGCTTTCGCTATTTCTGATGGCGCACTTCCAGCGAATGAAGGACGTGGTTATGTATTGCGTCGTTTATTACGTCGTGCGGTTCGATTTAGCCAGTCATTAGACATCAATAAACCTTTTATGTATCAACTCGTCGACATTGTGGCAGAAATTATGGAACCTTATTATCCAAATGTTAAAGAAAAGGCAGATTTTATTGCGCGTGTCATTAAATCTGAAGAAGAGCGTTTTCATGAAACGCTTGAAGAAGGTCTTTCTATACTTAATCAGTTCATTAGTACTGCGAAAGCATCAGATCGTATCATCAATGGTGAAGATGCTTTCAAATTATATGATACGTACGGTTTCCCAATCGAATTAACAGAGGAAATTGCCGTAAACGAAGGCTTGCAAATTGATATGGATGCATTTGAATCTCATATGGATGCCCAACGTGAACGTGCAAGAAAAGCGAGACAAAATAATCAGTCAATGCAAGTTCAAAGTGAAGTCTTAAAAGCAATTAAAACACCAAGTCAATTTTTAGGATACGAAACATTTGAAACAGACGCAGTGATTACTGATATTATTTTAGATGGGGCACGTGTAAGTTCTGCAGATGCCGGTGAAACAATCCATTTTATTCTAAATCAAACACCGTTTTATGCTGTTAGTGGTGGACAAGTTGCTGATAAAGGTGTGATTACAAATGACCATTTCGAAATCGCAGTTACAGATGTGATTAAAGCGCCTAATGGGCAACACTTACACACAGGTATTGTTCAATTTGGCGAAGTACAAGAATCAGCAAATGTTACAGCTAAAGTGAACAGCCAAGCGAGAAAGGCGATTATGAAAAACCACAGTGCAACGCATTTACTACATGCTGCATTAAAAACTGTATTAGGTGAACATGTTAATCAAGCAGGTTCACTTGTGGATAGCGAGCGACTTCGCTTCGATTTTTCACATATTGCGCCTATGACACAAGAAGAAATCGAACGTGTAGAACAACTCGTTAATGAGGAAATTTGGAATAGCATTAATGTAGATATTCAAGAAATGAATATTGAAGATGCAAAAGCCAAAGGCGCTATGGCACTATTTGGAGAAAAATACGGTGATGTTGTTCGTGTTGTTGATATGAGTCCATTCTCAATCGAACTCTGCGGTGGAACACATGTGAATAACACTTCAGAAATTGGTCTCTTTAAAATTACAAGTGAGTCCGGAACAGGTGCGGGTGTCAGACGCATTGAAGCCGTTACAGGACAAAAAGCATTCTTGTATTTAGAACAATACCTCGCGCGCTTTAATGAAATTAAATCTTTAGTCAAAGCAAAATCAGATGAACAAGTTTCAGAAAAAATTGAGCAATTACAACATAATGAAAAAGAATTACAACGTACGATTGAAGAAAAAAATAAAGCACTCAACCAACTCAAAATGGGCGATATTAAGAGCCAAGTTGAGCAAATCAATGAATTCCCTGTATTAATTACAGAAGTTGAAGTTGATAATGCAAAAGCAATTCGAACAACAATGGATGATTTTAAATCCAAACTTCAAGATACGATTATCATTTTAGCAAGTGATGTTGGAGGCAAAGTTTCATTGATTGCAACAGTGCCAAAACAATATACAGATCGCGTTAAAGCTGGCGACTTGATTAAACATCTTGCACCTGAAGTAGGTGGTAAAGGTGGCGGTCGTCCGGACATGGCCCAAGGCGGCGGTACACAACCTGAAAAGATAACAGAAGCATTACAATTTATTAAAAACTATATTAAATCCTTATAATGCAATTAGGTTTCATGTAAAATGGAAGTGTAATCTATTATGGTTTAAGGAGTGTTAAAACTATGGCAAATTTTGATAAAACAATGAAATTCAACTATGAAGATATTCCAAAAGAAAACGTCGAAACGGTTTTAAACAATGTCTATCATACCCTAGAAGAACGTGGTTACAACGCTGTCAATCAAATCGTAGGATACTTATTATCAGGGGATCCTGCTTATATACCACGTCATAATGAAGCGAGAAATCAAATTAGACACATCGATCGCGATGATATTATGGAAGAGCTCGTCTCTTATTATTTACAAAACCATAATAAGAAAGACCATGCTTAAACATAAAATTATTGGGTTAGATGTAGGCAGTCGTACTGTCGGCATCGCAATTAGTGATCTAATGGGATGGACAGCACAAGGTTTAGATACACTCCAAATTAACGAAGAAGAAAATCAGCTCGGGATTGAAACCTTAATTGACATTGTTAAAAAAGAAAATGTGGGTACTGTAGTCATTGGGTTACCAAAAAATATGAACAATACAATCGGATTTCGAGGAGAAGCATCATTAAAATATAAAGAAGCTTTAGCTGAACAAATGCCAGAGTTAGAAATTGTGATGTGGGATGAGCGATTAAGCACGATGGCAGCTGAACGCTCACTCCTTGAAGCTGATGTATCAAGACAAAAACGCAAAAAAGTAATTGATAAAATGGCGGCTGTATTCATTTTACAAGGCTATTTAGATAGAATTAATTAAGGAGAGCTAAAATATGACAAACGAAAACCATAATCAAGAAATAGAAATTAAAAATGATGAAACGTTATTAACACTCTATGATGAAGAAGGTAATGAAGTTCTTTATCGTAAAATGTTAGAATTTTACCACCCTGGATTTGAGAAAGAATACGTGATTCTAGCTGAAGAAGGCGCACAAGCGGATGACGATGACTTAATCGAGCTTGTACCGATGATTAATGAGCCTGATGAGTCTGGTGAAGGTGGGCGTTTCTTACCTGTAGAAACAGATGAAGAATGGGACATGATTGAAGAAATTGTCAACACAAATATGGAAGATCCTGAAGTTTAGTCTCGAAGTTAAGTATAGAGAAGCTCAATTTTGATATATAAAAAGTAAATGCAAAACCTTTAATTGATTAGATTAAGGGTTTTGCCCTTTTTTGTTATTGGAGACGAATCAAGCTCAGAATGCACATGAATAAAATATGAAATAAGAGCCATAGGTAAGGATTTTGCTGTTTACCTACAATTCAATTCTGTGATAAAATATGTAGAAGTGATTTTGATGTATTGAGCTGTTTGACTTTATCATTTATATACTTTTTTCATATAAGATATGAGTCAAAGTTAGATTAATATGTGGAAGAAGCGAATTAATAGCTCAATAATACTAAAACATTAAATGTATTTACGATACATTTATATATGACACCTGTGTTCAAAAAATCAGTCCAGTTAGACTGGTTTATTTTTTGATAAATTTTAGATTAATGTTAAAAGGAAGTTAACATAAATGGAAGATAACAACCAAAACTATCTTTTAAGTTTGCAAAATTACGACAGTCCAATAGACGCATTACGTAGCATTGCTGAAAAGAACAATGTACCGATTATCGATCAATTATCATTAGATTTGATTAAGCAATTGATTCGAATTCATAATTCTAAACATATATTAGAAATAGGGAGTGCTATTGGCTATAGTGCTATGCAATTTGCTTCTGTTAATTCTGATATTCAAATTACAACAATTGAGCGTAATGAAGCCATGATACAAGAAGCAAAAGCAAACATTGAAAATTTAGGATACCAGTCTCAAATTCGATTGATTGAAGCAGATGCCACAGGCGCATTGGAACTTGTAAATGATCAAAGTTATGACATGATTTTTATAGATGCAGCGAAAGCGCAATCCCAACGATTTTTTGAGCTTTATAGTCCACTGCTTCGTGAAAAAGGTGTTATTATAACAGATAATGTTTTATATCATGGTTTTGTTGCCAATATTGATGTAGTAAAGAGTCGAAATGTTAAACAAATGGTTAAAAAAGTACAAAAATATAATGCATGGTTGAGTCAAAGAGAAGACTACTCAACCAATTTTGTTCACATGGATGATGGTTTAGCCATTTCAATAAAGGAGAGTAAAAATGACTGAATTATTAGTGACGCCGAAATCAATCGAACATATAAAGACACTTATTGATAAAGGGGCAGACTCCTTCGTAATCGGAGAAGAAAAATTTGGTTTGCGTCTGGCTGGTGAATTTAATCGTGATGCGATGCGTGAAGCCGTCAATATCATTCATGCGGCAGGGAAAAAAGCATATGCAGCTGTAAATGGCATTTTCCATAATTATCATATTCCTGCACTTGAAGATTATATTGAATTTTTGCATGAAATTAGAGTGGATCGCATTATTTTCGGTGATCCTGCTGTCGTGATGATTGTTAAACAGCAAGCCGAACCAATCCCTTTGAACTGGAATGCAGAAACATTGGTCACGAACCATTTTCAATGTAACTATTGGGGGAAAAGAGGCGCTAAAAGAGCCGTATTAGCTAGAGAATTGAGTCTTGAAGAAATCATCAATATTAAGGAAAATAGTGATGTTGAAATAGAAGTGCAAGTTCATGGAATGACATGTATGTTCCAATCTAAGCGTATGCTTTTAGGCAATTATTACACATTCCAAGAGAGACAAATGAAAATAGAGCGCCAAAATATCGCAGATGATGTGCAACTTTTACTTTACGATGAAGAACGTGAGAATAAGTATCCTGTTTTTGAAGATTACAATGGCACACATATAATGTCACCGAACGATATTTGCTTAATCGAAGAATTAGAGCCACTATTTGAAGCAGGTATTGATAGTTTTAAAATTGATGGTGTGTTACATGATGAAGCCTATATCAATACTGTGACACAACAATATCGAGAAGCTATTGATTTATACAACGAAGATCCAGAAGCGTATGATGATGAAAAATTTATGCTTGTAGAGCCAATTGAGGAAATTCAGCCTGAGCACCGACCATTTGATGAAGGTTTTTATTACAAGCAAACAGTCTACTAATTTATGGGAGAGATTAAAGATGAAGGTACTTGAAGAAGTTAAATCAGGTTCAAAACCTAAATTAAAAAAACCTGAATTACTTGCTCCAGCTGGTAATCTAGAAAAATTAAAAATTGCAATTCACTATGGTGCAGATGCTGTTTTTATAGGTGGCCAAGAATATGGTTTGCGTTCAAATGCTGATAATTTTACAATTGATGAAATTCGTGAAGGTGTTGAATTTGCAAATCAATACGGGGCAAAAGTTTATATTACAACTAATATTATTGCTCATGACGAAAATATAGAAGGTCTTGAAGAATATTTACAACAACTTGAATCAACAGGTGCTACAGGAATCATTGTAGCAGATCCACTCATTATAGAAACTTGTAAAAGTGTGGCACCAAAACTAGAAATCCATCTTTCAACACAACAATCATTAAGTAATTATAAAGCGGTTGAATACTGGAAAGAAGAGGGATTAGACCGTGTCGTATTAGCCCGTGAAACAGGCGCAATGGAAATGAAAGAGATTAAGGATAAAGTCGATATTGAAATCGAGGCCTTTATTCATGGCGCTATGTGTATCGCTTATTCAGGTCGTTGTACATTAAGTAATCACATGACTGCACGTGATTCCAATCGCGGTGGATGTTGTCAAAGTTGTCGCTGGGATTATGATTTGTTGACTGTCGATCAAAACGGTGAATTAGATGTCTATTATGATGAAAAAGGACAAGCAACACCTTTTGCGATGAGTCCAAGAGATTTAAAACTGATTGAATCGATTCCAAACATGATGGATTTAGGTATTGATTCATTAAAAATTGAAGGTAGAATGAAATCGATTCATTATATAGCGACTGTTGTTTCTGTATATAGAAAAGTTATTGATGCTTATGCAGAAGATCCAGAGAATTTCAAAATAAAACCAGAATGGCTTTTTGAATTAGATAAGTGTGCAAACCGCGATACTGCACCTGCATTCTTTAAAGGAACGCCGGGTTATGAAGAGCAAATGTTCGGCAATGAATCTTCTAAAAAAGCACCCTTTGATTTCGTCGGGTTAGTTCTTGATTATGATGAAAAAAGTCAAATCGCTACGATCCAACAAAGAAATCACTTTAAGCCAGGTCAAGAAATTGAATTTTTTGGTCCAGAAATTCAAACTTTTTCACAAATTATAGATAAAATCTATGATGAAGAAGGTAATGAACTTGATGCTGCGCGTCATCCATTACAAATTATACAAATCAAAGTAGACCAGCCAATTTATCCTAACAACATGATGAGAAAGGAAGTTTAAAGCATGGCAACAACGATAATCGGTATTGCTGGAGGATCAGGTTCAGGAAAAACTTCTGTGACAAACGAAATAATGAACAATTTAGAGGGCCACAGTGTTGCGCTGATGGAACAAGATTACTATTATAAAGATCAGTCACATCTCACTTTTGAACAGCGATTACAAACAAATTATGATCATCCATTTGCATTTGATAATGATTTATTAATTCAAAATTTAAAAGCGTTGCAGTCGGGACAAAGTGTCGAAGTACCGACTTATGACTATACGAAACATACACGTAGTGATAAAACAATTGCATTTCAACCTAAAGATGTTATTATCGTAGAAGGTATATTTGCGCTTGAAAACAAAGAACTACGTGATATGATGGATGTGAAAATTTTTGTCGACACAGATGCGGATTTGAGAATTTTACGCCGCTTAATTAGAGATACTGAAGAGCGAGGACGTACGATGAATTCTGTAATCGAGCAATATCTCAATGTCGTGAGACCAATGCATAATCAGTTTATTGAGCCGACGAAAAAGTTTGCTGATATCATTATACCTGAAGGTGGTTCTAATAAAGTTGCGATTGATATCATGACAACGAAAATTCAAGCGCTCGTTCGTAAACAAGATTAAATATATGTAAAAGGAAGATGTAAAATGGAAAACCAAAAACAATATCCAATGACGCAAGAAGGATTTGAAAAGTTAGAACAAGAACTCGAAGAATTAAAAACAGTAAAACGTCCTGAAGTCGTTGAAAAAATCAAAGTTGCGCGTAGTTTTGGTGATTTATCTGAGAACTCTGAGTACGATGCAGCTAAAGACGAACAAGGTTTTATCGAACAAGATATTCAACGTATTGAGACAATGCTTCGTCATGCTTTGATTATTGAAGATACAGGCGATAATCATGCTGTACAAATTGGTAAAACTGTAACTTTTGTTGAACTTCCTGGGGATGAAGAAGAAAGTTACCAAATTGTAGGATCGGCGGAATCAGATGCATTTAATGGTAAAATTTCTAATGAATCTCCAATGGCTCAAGCTTTAATTGGTAAGCAATTAAATGAAGAAGTGCGCGTTCCTCTTCCAAATGGTGGAGAAATGAACGTTAAAATTATAGATATTAAATAAACTTAGATGAATATAACAAGTAGGGCATTGGCATCTGAGTCGCTCTTTTAGAATTTTGAAGTGAACCAATGTCCTCAATCTCACCTTAGTGATTCATTTACATAAACTTGTTTTTTTTGATTCGGTGTATGGTTTTATCACCGTTTCTTTTTTTGAATTAAAAACTTTAAAAATAAATTTATTTAATTAAATTTGCATAACAACGCTTTGTAGCTATTTTTTAATACAACGCTTCATTGCGATGCACTTTTACAAAATGATAAAATGTAAATATGTAAGGGTTTTTATAAGGGGGGCTTTAATTGAATTTTCGTCAAATCAGTAAGCAATCGTTCATGATTTATTTTAAATCCGAAATAAGTGAAGATGTCTTTGAAAATGTTAATTTTGTTGTAGATTATCTTCGTTCAAAACACCATCCATATATACAAGAAGTTGTACCGTCTTATCGAGCAATTTTAGTTTATTTTGATGGCATACGTGTTAATTTTGAAACATTAGTTGAAGAACTTGAACTCAATCAACTGAAATATAATCATGAACATAACACACAAGGACAGCGAAGAATTATTAATTTGCCTGTGCTATATGGAGGGAAATGGGGACCTGACCTTGACGTCGTTGCCGCCCATAACCAATTATCAATCGAACAAGTGATTCAATATCATACTGAAGCATTTTATCTCGTTTATATGATCGGCTTTATGCCAGGCTTTCCGTTTTTAGGAGGCTTGAACGAGAAGCTCCATACACCAAGAAAAGAAGAGCCAAGAATTAAAATAAAAGCGGGATCAGTGGGTATTGCAAATAATCAAACAGGTCTATATCCATCAGATTCTCCTGGTGGATGGCAGATTATAGGTAGAACACCTATTGATGTTTTTAATCCTCATAGAAATCCTAAAATACTGTATAAACCGGGAGATAAGATAAAATTTTATTCCATTAATGAGGAAGAATTCTTGCATGTACAAAAATATATACAAAAAAATCAGCTAGATTATGATGAATGGGTGATGATTGAAGATGTCGATTAAAATATTAAAGCCCGGATTATTTACCACAGTTCAAGATATGGGACGTTATCATCATCAGTTTGAAGGGTATTCACCTGCTGGTGTACTAGATCGGCCGAGTTATGAAATATTAAATACTTTATTAGAAACGGAAAACCAACCCGCACTTGAAGTGACTATGATTGGACCTAAAATCAAGTTCTTAAGAAGAAATTTAATGGCATTAACAGGGGCACAATTTTCAGCTACTCTAAATAACGAGCCTATCCCTCACCAAACAGTGATTAAGGTAGAAAAGGGCGACATACTTGATGTAGGAAAAGTAGAAAAAGGAATGCGAGGCTATATTGGGTTTGCTGAAATATTAGATATCCCAAAAGTAGAAGGAAGCTATTCTACACATACGCGGACACGAATTGGTGGCTATAAAGGGCGTCAATTAAAAGAAAATGATATTTTAAAAACAAAGCCAGGCTTTATAGATCTCAGTTTAATCGGGCGTTCTAGTGACTATTCTAGTTTTAATAGAGCAAAACACTTACCGATTGGCATCATGGATGGACCACAACTTGAATCTTTTACAAGACGAACTATTAAGGAAATCGAGCAGTTTGAATTCAAAATTTCAGAAAGTTCAGACCGGATGGGCTATCGTTTAAAAGGGCAATCGATACAACCTTTCCAAAGTGCCGATATTATTTCTGAACCTGTTGCATTAGGTAGTGTTCAAGTGCCTAAAGATGGCAATCCAATTATTTTATTAAATGACAGACAGACGGTTGGCGGGTACACAAAAATTGGTACTGTCATTGATTGTGACATCGTTGATATTGCACAAAAACAGCCTGGAGAAACAATAAAATTTGAATGGATTACATTTAACGAAGCGAACGAAATCTTAGCGAGAAAGCGACGTAAGCTTGATGACGCAAAAGCTAAAATTCGTAAACAACCGCAGCGTTTCTTGAAAAACATTCGACCTACGCAGCAAAAAATTAAAACCGTTCTTAAAGGAGATCAATTACCATGGACTTAAAACAAATCGAACAAACATTAAATCTGTTAAATCATTACGGTGCAAAACACTTTAAATATAAAGATGATGACATTGAACTTGAATTGGACTTGTTTACAAATACAAACGGTCAATCATCTGAGCAATTTGATGCTTCTCCATCACCAGTACCTCAAAACACAAATGAGAATGCGCAAAAGCAAGAAGAAAATGAATCAAAAGCGATTCGCTCACAAATGATTGGAACTTTCTATTTGCAAGATGAAAAAGAATTAACTAAACCCGTTATTAAAGTTGGCGACAAAGTCAATAAAGGTGATATTATCGGCTACATTGAAGCAATGAAAGTGATGAATGAAGTTACAGCTGATGAATCTGGAGAAATCCAAGAAATCTTAATTGGCCACGGTGAGAATGTAGAATTTAATCAAGTAATTGTAACTTTAAAATAATGGGGGTGAAAGCATGTATCGTGTACTAGTTGCAAATAGAGGAGAAATAGCGGTCCGGATTATAAGAGCGCTTAGAGAAATGGGTATGGAGTCTGTCGCGATTTATGCCGTTGGCGATGAAGATAGTTTGCATGTCAAACTCGCTGATGACGCCGTCTGTATCGGACAGCCTAATCCACTTGATAGTTATTTGCATATTCGTAAAATCTTGTCAGCTGCAGAAATTACAAATGCAAATGCAATTCATCCAGGTTATGGTTTCTTATCTGAAAGCCCAGTTTTTGCTGAAAAAGTAGAAAGCGAAGGCCTCTATTTTATTGGCCCTACTAAAGAAACGATGAAATTAATGGGAGATAAAATTACTGCGAGACAAACCGTTGACCAAGCAGGCGTACCAGTCATTCCCGGGTCAAAATCATCTGTAGAGGATATCGAAGAAATTGAAAAACTTGCAGAAGAGATTGGCTATCCACTTGTTATTAAAGCGGCGAGTGGCGGAGGCGGTAAAGGCATTCGCATTGTTAAAGACGAATCTCAATTAGAACGCGCATTTAAAGAAGCCAAAAGTGAAGGTAATAAATATTTTAATGATGATCGTGTTTATGTTGAGGCATTTATCCCTGTAGCAAAACATGTTGAAGTTCAAGTTTTGGGTGACGGACAAGGACAGTATATCCATTTAGGTGAGAGAGATTGCTCTGTACAAAGAAAAAACCAAAAACTGATTGAAGAATCGCCATGTAGCGCTTTAAGTGATGAAAAAAGAGAAAAGATTTGTAATGATGCTGTCAAAGTCGCTCGAGCAGCTCAATATAGAAGTGCAGGAACGATTGAGTTTCTTGTTACAGAAGACGCTTATTACTTTATTGAAATGAATGCACGAATTCAAGTCGAGCATACAGTGACTGAAATGCGTACGGATATTGATCTAGTTCGTCAACAATTATTAATCATGAAGAACGGTCAACTCGATTTAAAACAGGAAGATATTTCTTTTAAAGGTCATGTCATAGAAGCACGAATTAATGCTGAAGATCCTGAAAAAGGCTTCCGTCCGACACCGGGTACAGTTCAACGCCTTCATTTCCCTCATGGCTTCAATATACGAGTTGACTCGCTTTTATACAGCGGTTATACTGTATCTTCATATTATGATTCACTGGTAGCTAAAGTCATCGTTAAAGGTGAATTTAGACAACATGCGATAGAAAAATTAAAAGTGACATTAGATGAACTCGTTATAGACGGTTTTAAAACGACTGCAGACTTCTTGTATGCTTTACTTTCGTATCCGCCATATTTTGAAGGTGATGCGAAAGAAGTAGATATTAAATTTTTAGATCGTCACAACATTTTTAAGGAGGTCACTGAAAATGAAAATTGACTTAAACTGTGATTTAGGTGAAAGTTTCGGTAATTATAAAATTGGTAACGACCAGTCTGTCATACCATTGATAACATCTGCAAATATTGCATGTGGGTTTCACGCAGGTGATGAAAATGTAATGGCAGAAACAGTTAAACTTGCCAAACAAAATCATGTGGGTGTTGGGGCACATCCAGGTTTTCCTGACTTACAAGGTTTTGGTCGCCGAAACTTAGACATGTCATTAAAGGAAATTTTTAATATGGTAGTCTATCAAGTCGGTGCCTTAAAAGCATTTTGTGACATTCAAGGCGTCAAACTCAATCATGTGAAACCGCACGGGGCCTTATATCAAATGGCTTCTAGAGATGCAGAAATCGCTAAGGCGATTGCCTCTGCAATCTATGAAATAGACCCTAAATTATATTTAATGGGTCTTTCTAATTCTATTTTGATTGATGAGGGAAGAAAGCAAGGATTAAATGTGGCTTCTGAAGTTTTTGCTGATCGCAGATATGAAAATGATGGCCAATTAGTGAGTCGTAAAAAGGAAGGAGCCGTCATTGAAGATTCGCATGAAGCAATTGAACAAGTTTTACAAATGGTTAAAGAAGGTACTGTAAAAACGATTTCAGGTGAAATGATAGATATCAAAGCAGATACTATTTGTGTACATGGAGACGGAGCACATGCACTGGAATTCGTTAAACAAATTCGATCGCATCTATCAGAAGAAAATGTTGATATCCGTACATTAGGGGGTTAATAAATGAAAAAAAATCCAAATCAAATTGAGAATAATGAAAGTTTTCAATTCACAAAAACACATAAGAGGCTATTGTTAGGCTCTGTATTTTTAATGGCTACTTCTGCAATTGGACCAGCCTTTTTAACGCAAACTGCTGTATTTACACAACAATTTATGGCTAGTTTCGCTTTTGCAATATTGCTCTCTATCATTATAGACATTGGTGCACAAATTAATATTTGGCGTATCCTTGTTGTGACTGGTTATCGTGGCCAAGAAATTGCGAATGAAGTGATTAAGGGATTAGGAACTTTCATCTCAATTTTAATTGCTATAGGGGGATTAGCATTTAACATTGGAAACATTGCTGGTGCTGGATTAGGACTTAATGCTATTTTTGGACTCGATGTTAGAGTAGGCTCAGCGATTACAGCTGCTATCGCTATATTAGTGTTCATCTCTAAAAATGGTCAAAAGATTATGGACGTTGTGACAATGATATTAGGTGTCGTGATGATTGCAACTGTTGCATATGTCATGGTGCAGTCTCATCCGCCTTATCTTGATGCAGCAAAACATATGATTTTACCAGAAAATCCTTCATCACTGGTATTACCTATCATTACTTTGGTCGGGGGCACTGTTGGGGGTTACATTACATTTGCTGGTGCACATCGAATATTAGATGCAGGTATTAAAGGACAAAATTATTTATCTTTTGTGAACCGTTCAGCAATAACAGGTATTCTCACAACGGGTGTAATGAGAGCACTCTTGTTTTTAGCTGTCTTAGGTGTCGTTGTTACTGGTGTGACATTGAATCTAGATAATCCACCAGCTTCAGTTTTTGAACATGCAGTAGGACCGATTGGAAAAAATATTTTCGGTGTTGTTCTCTTTGCTGCTGCAATGTCATCTGTTATTGGATCTGCATATACAAGTACAACTTTCATAAAAACATTACATCATAAAATTAAAACTTATGATAACTATGTTGTTGTAGCCTTCATAGTTATTTCTACTCTAATATTCTTGTTTATTGGTAAACCTGTAAAATTACTGATTATTGCAGGTGCGCTCAATGGATTAATTCTTCCTATCGTATTGGGAACAATTTTGATTGCTTCAAAAAATAAACGAATCGTAGGTGACTACAAGCACCCAACTTGGATGCTTATATTTGGAATTGTAGCAGTTGTCGTTACAATTTTTACAGGATTTTTCTCTTTACAAGGTTTAGCAGCTTTATGGAATCAATAAGATACGATTTAAAATATGAGGTTATAAGAAAATAGTTCAGAATTAAGATGCGATGATTTTAATACAATCTTTGCAAACAAGTGTTAACAGGATGACAAATGCCATCCTGTTTTTTTATATATTTATGTTCAAACAGTCCTACTCATCCTTGCCGGGGCGGGACGACGAAATCATTTTGATTTCTGTCCCGCTCCCATTTTTTATTATGAAGTTGTTGGTCTAAGTATGATAAAATAGCAAAGGTAAGGTATTGGAAGTGTATAAGGATAGGTTAGGGTGTTGTGTTTTAAAGGTGTGTATTTCTTGTTTTGCGTTAATGGCACTTTACTTCTTACATTAATGACAATAGTGTAAACTAAGCGACATTCTAATCTTTTATAAACGACTTAAACATTTATATTTAAAATCATACATTTAATCGATTAAATAGTAATAATTCAATATATGTAACAGGAGGCAATATTATGATTGGCATTATTGGTGCTATGGAAGAAGAAATAGAAATTTTAAAATCTCAGATGGTGGCGTTAGAAGAGATTAAAATCGCACATACGGTTTTCTATAAAGGCTTATTAAATGACAAAGAGATTATTTTAACACAAAGCGGAATTGGTAAAGTCAATGTTGCTATCTCAACGGCATTATTAATCAACGAATTTAAACCATCGTATATTATAAATACTGGATCAGCAGGTGCACTTCAACCTGGCTTGTCATTAGGGGATGTCGTCATTAGTTCAGAAGTGGCATATCATGATGCTGATGCTCGCGCTTTTGGATATGAAATAGGGCAAATACCTGGCATGCCAGCAACGTACAAAGCGGATCAAGAATTATTTAAAAAAGTAGATAAAGTTTTAAAATCTTTAAGCCAAAATGGTAAAGAAGGCCTTATTGTATCGGGAGATAGCTTTATTGGTACCAACGCGCAACGTCAAACAATTTTAGCTTCATTCCCACATGCTTTAGCAGCTGAAATGGAAGCTGCAGCCATTGCTCAAACTTGTTTCCAATTTAATACGCCATTTATTATCACACGCGCAATATCTGATTTAGCAGATGAAGAAGCCGGAATGACTTTTGAAGCATTTTTAAAAGTAGCCTCACAGTCTTCAAGTAAAATGGTTAGTGAATTAGTCAAAGAATTATAAACAAAGCGCTTTTAAGAAGATATTGTGTTATAATACTACGAATGAAGTATTTTAAAATGGAGGATTATAATGGGTATTATCAAGCGATTATTTTTGCCTAACCAATATGTCAAATCAATTCATGAAATCGACTTTGACCAATTACACGCATTAAATATTAAAGGTGTCATTACAGATTTAGATAATACATTAGTAGGTTGGGATGAAGCAGATCCCACACCTAAAGTTCAGGAATGGTTTAAAGGCCTTGAAGATAGAAATATGAAAGTAACAATTGTTTCTAATAATAATGAAAAAAGAGTGAAATCTTTTTGCCAAAACTTAAATGTAGATTATATTTTTAAAGCTAAAAAGCCACGTGGAAAATCTCTAAGACGTGCAACACATCAAATGGGATTAGAGAAAGATGCGGTTGTTGTCATTGGAGATCAAATGTTAACAGATGTATTTGGTGGGAATCGCAGTGGTTTGTATACAATTATGGTTGTCCCAGTTAAAAATTCAGATGGATTTATCACTAAGTTTAACCGGCTATTAGAGAGACGCTTATTAAATCATTTCAAGCGAAAAGGTTATATTAAATGGGAGGAATCTTAATTGACTGAAACTTTAAAGTGTATCGGTTGTGGTGCAGTCTTACAATCGACTGACCCTCAAAAACCTGGTTACGTCCCAAAAGCAAGCATGGGAAAAGAAGACGTCATTTGTCGACGTTGTTTCCGCTTAAAGAACTACAATGAGGTTCAAGATGTCGGTATGGATAGTGAAGATTTTCTTGAATTATTGAATAGCTTATCGAACAAACCTGGAATTGTAGTTAATTTAGTAGATGTGTTTGATTTTGAAGGTTCGTTTATTAATGCAATTAAAAGAATTGTAGGAAATAAAAAAATTATTTTAGCAGCGAATAAAGTTGATTTATTACCAAAACAAATTAATAAGCGTCGTGTAACGGAGTGGTTACGAAAATCTGCTAAAAATTATGGCTTATATCCTGAAGATGTATGTCTCATTTCTGCGCATAAAGGGTTCGGTATTGATGAACTTCTCCAAACGATTGAAAAGCATCGTGACGGGCAAGACGTGTATATTGTTGGCACAACAAATGTGGGGAAATCGACATTGATTAATCGCTTAATAGAACAAAGCGTAGGAGAAAAAGATGTAGTCACGACATCAAAAGTACCAGGTACAACGCTTGATATGATAGATATCCCAATTGATGATCAAAGTGACATGTATGATACACCAGGTATTATACAGGCACATCAAATGACACATTTTGTAACGACAAAAGAACTCAATATCATTATGCCTAAAAAAGAAATTAAACAGCGCGTTTATCAACTCAATGAATTACAAAGCTTGTTTATTGGGGGACTGGCTCGTGTTGATTATTTAAAAGGAGGAAAACGGCCTCTAGTTTGTTATTTTTCTAACGAGCTTCACATCCACAGAACTAAGCTAGAAAAAGCTGATCAATTATGGAAAACTCAACTTGGTTCATTATTAACACCACCGTCCCAACCTCAAGACTTTGATTTTGAACTACTCAATACGATTCATTTGAATACAGGAAATGAGAAAAAAGACATCATGATTTCTGGTTTAGGCTTCGTTACCGTTGACGCTGGTGCAGAGTTAGATGTGACGGTTCCTAAAAATGTTGAAGTGACATTAAGACCTTCCATTATGTAAGGAGTGAGCATGTATGAAATTTGCAGTTATCGGGCATCCAATCGATCATTCTTTATCACCCATCATGCATCAGACAAATTTTAAAAGTTTAAATTTAAACGATCAATATGAAGCACTAAATATTCCAGAACAGGATTTTCATCATATTAAAGATATCATTTCCGAAAGAGATTTAGATGGTTTTAATGTCACTATTCCTCATAAAGAGCGTATCATCCCTTTTTTAGATTCACTTACTGAAGAGGCGCAAGCAATTGGTGCTGTGAACACTGTTCGAATTATCAATAATCAGTGGATTGGACACAATACTGATGGCCTCGGCTTTGTTAAAGGATTGCAATCAAAATATGGAGATTTAAGTGACGCACAAATCCTTATCTTAGGTGCAGGAGGGGCAAGCAAGGGAATCGCTTATGCATTAAAAAAAGTATGCAAACATCCAATTACAGTTGCTAATAGGACAATGGCACGCTTTGACAGTTGGAAATTTAATGTGCTTAAGTATAGTTTAGATGAGGTTCATCCTCTATTAGAGACGTTTGATATTATTATCAATACAACGCCAGTAGGCATGAATCAATCTACTGATAGTATCATTACTTTTCAAAAGTTAAAGCCTAGCGCACTTGTATGCGACATCGTTTATAACCCTTTGCAAACATCATTTTTAAAACAAGCTGCTCAAAAAGGGTATACGATATATAATGGTTTGGATATGTTTGTTTTTCAAGGCGCAGAAAGCTTTAAAATTTGGACAGGCCTAGATAGTAATATTTCAGAAATGAGACAATCTGTACTAAACAAATTAAATGAAACGAATTAATAAGGAGGCTATTATGGCGTTAACAGGAAAACAAAAGAGATTTTTAAGGAGTCAAGCACATCATGTTGATCCTACATTTCAAATTGGAAAATCAGGTATAAATGAAAATATGATTATTCAAATTAAAGATATTCTTGAAAAACGAGAATTAATTAAAATTCATATTTTACAAAATAATTTAGAAGATAAGGCCACACTTGCAGAAACGATAGCAAATGAAACTCAAAGTGAATTGGTTCAACTGATTGGATCTATGATTGTTCTTTATAAGGAATCTAAAGAAAATAAAACGATTGAACTCCCTTAATATGAAAAAAATCGTTATTTATGGGGGACAGTTTAATCCAATTCACAGTGGTCACGAGATGGTTGCGAGTGAGGTAAATGACCAGATTAGACCGGATGCGTTCTATTTTATACCGAGTTACATGTCTCCTTTAAAGACACCGAGCGGTTTAATTGATGTCAAACATCGTATAAAAATGGTCGAACTTGTCATTCAAAATCTGGGATTTGGCACACTTCGTTTAGACGAAATACATCGTAAAGGACAAAGTTATACTTACGATACATTAGTCGCAATTAAAAATGAAGCGCCAGACGCGCAACTCTATTTTGTTATTGGCACTGACCAATATGAACAATTAGACAAGTGGTATAAAATTGAGGAATTAAAGAAAATCGTTACTTTTATTGTTGTTAATAGAGGCTATCCAATCCAATCACAGTCAGAATCTATTCAACCGATTAATATTCCTAATATCGAAATCAGCTCAACTGAAATTCGTGAACGTTGTCAACAAAACAGAACGATTCATATGTGGGTACCGTTAAATGTCGAACAGTATATTTTCAAGGAGGGGTTATATGGATCAAGCGTTTGCAATTGAATTGGTTAAGCAAAAGTTACCTAAAAAAAGATTTGAACATTCAATGCGTGTTGCAGAAACAGCTGTTAAATTAGCAGATATTTATGAAGGGGATAAAGAAAAAGCGGAATTAGCAGGTATTTTACATGATTTTTGTAAATATGACGACCTCAGCTTTTTATATCAACAAGTGACGCGCTATCAGTTAGATCACGAGCTTTTAGGTTATGGTTCTGAGATTTTACACGGTCCTGTTTGTGCGGCATTGATGAAACATCAATATGGTGTAAACGATAAAGAAATTTTATTAGCAATCTATAATCATACAACAGGGCGTAAACAAATGACGAAAACTGAAAAACTAGTGTTTATCGCTGACTATATCGAACCTGGACGTAAAACACCCGGTGTAGATGAAATACGCGATATGGCCTATAATGGTGTAGGCTTAGACAAAACAATATATGAAATATCCAAACGTACAGTATTGTATCTTGTGAACAAAGATGTTAATGTTTTTCAATCAACTATTGATTGTCTTAATTATTACAATTTAAATGACTCTAATTAAAGGATGATTCAATGAACGTAAAAGACTTACTCATGTTAGCTGTTAAAGCTGCAGACGATAAAAAAGGCGAAGATATTATCTCACTTAATATGCATGGCATTTCTGATATTGTAGATTACTTTGTAGTTTGTCATGGAAACAATGAAAGACAAGTTCAAGCTATCGCAAGAGCTGTTAAAGAACAAGCGGAAGAACAAGGCGTTACAGTGAAACGTATAGAAGGTTTCAATGAAGGCCGATGGATTTTAATTGATTTAGCAGATGTTGTTGTTCATGTTTTTCATAAAGATGAACGCAGTTATTACAATTTAGAAAAACTTTATCAAGATGTAGAAATGATGGGGTATAAAGAGGTTATGAGTTCATAATGCAATATGAGAATTTAAGTGTATTTTATGATCGATTAACTGATGATCAGCCTTATGATAAATGGCTTGCCATTATAAAGGATACGCTTCATGCGGCTCAAGCTCATTCCATCTTAGATATTGGTTGCGGGACGGGTAATTTAACACAGTTTTTACCACAACTAGCGACCGAGGTAGTAGGAATGGATTTAAGTCCTGAGATGATAGCACGTGCACAGCAAAAATCTGAACATGTAAATTGGATACAAGGAGATATGACAGCATTTAACTTAAATCGCCAATTTGATTTAGTAACGATTCTTTGTGACAGTTTAAATTACGTTGTTGAAGAAGCGGATGTAATGGCAACTTTTAATCATGTCTTCCATCATCTCAAACAACAAGGAAGTTTTATCTTTGATGTGCACAGTATTTATAAAATGGATACACAGTTCAACCAACAAGTTTATTTAGATGATCGTGATGACTTAACGCTCGTATGGCAAACCGAGACTGTCGAGTTACCTCATAGTGTTTGGCATGACTTAACATTTTTTATTCGAACAGAAGATGGACAATATTTAAGAAGAGATGAATCACAGTTTCAACGGACGTTAGAAAAAGCACAGTATATAGAAATGCTTAAAGCAATTGGTTTTAAAGATATTGAAACATTTTATGATTTCGATTATAGTAATAAAAATAGTGAGAGTGATCGACTCTTTTTTATAGCAAAAAAATAGAAGTAAAACCATCCCTCTTTGCGTGTAAATAAACGCAAGGAGGTTTTTTTATGCGATCTACACAACATGTTTTTGATTTGCTTAAGCATTATAAGATTCACTTATGTCTATGTATTTCTTTATTAATCATTATTCTTTGTTCTATATTCTTTTTTACGGGATTTGACAGCAAAGAATCAAAAGATGAGATATCTCTGCCACATCAAAGTGATTTGATAGAGTCAAGTGTTGGGAAAGATAAGCAATCCAAGCCAAATGAACAGACGATACCTTCAACAGTTATAGTCGATATAAAAGGTGCAATAAAGCATGCGGGAACATACGAAATGAAACCTAACGCGCGTATAAAGGATTTATTGGATAAAGCTCAGCCACTTAAGAACGCAGATTTATCAACGGTTAATTTAGCCGAAAAGTTACGTGATCAAAAGATGATTTATATTCCAACTGTTAACGATAAACAACAAGTTGAGGCACATGCTGAATCATTAGGTAAAGAGCATGAGACTTCAGATTCAAATCAAGTCATTAATTTAAATACAGCAGAAGAAAAAGACTTGACCCAAGTTCCTGGAATTGGACCTTCGAAGGCCCAAACAATCATTAAATATAGAGAAGAACACAATGGCTTTAATGCTGTTGATGAATTAAAAGAAATTAAAGGTATCGGCGATAAAACGTTTGAATAATGAAAAGACCTAAGCTTTTGACATTTTAGATGTATTTTTCAAGTCAAAGCGCCTCTTTTATTCAGTGTGTAGAGAAATCTGCACATCGTGACAGTACGACTGTCCAACAAAGAAATTGAATTGCTTGAAAACCCTAAAGCCTGCTTGACCACAACGTAGAGATAATCAAACTCAAGCGTGAAGGTTGCGAAACTGCAGAAAAAATAAGCAGGATGACATAAGGTTAAAACCTAAGTGTTTTTTGCAATGGGCAACTAGCAGCCAAGCCTAGAAATAGGAAGGTTCAACGACTATTCCTCTTGAGGGAAGTACACACAAGCGTGTGGAAGTGGTTTCGCCGTAATGGATAATGCCAACGGAAAAGATATAGTCTGTGCTTGTATGAAAATACAAGATGCACGTAAAGGTGCTGACGGTGGTGTAGCGTCTACCGTTGAACAACCCAAACCTAAATAATCTCTCATAAAGTGTATGAGATCGAACCGTATAGAAACCGTTTTTATACTTTATCATTTTTGGTGAATTCATATGTAAAACCTATCTATATGCTGAAATCTCATTCAGATTTGTTATAACGGGTAATTATTGAGGTAAAAACAGAAAATCAAATCTTACTTTTCAGTCTGATTGTAGAATCTAACTAGTGAAATACTATAGAAAAAGTTATAATTTAATAAAGAATCATTGGAAATAACTTCGAGGAGTGACTTAAATTGAAACGTATTCAATGGCATGACTATTTCATGGCACAATCACATTTACTAGCATTGAGATCGACTTGTACTCGATTATCAGTCGGTGCAACCATTATTAAAGACAATCGTATTATTGCTGGGGGCTATAATGGCTCAGTTTCAGGAGAAGTCCACTGTATTGATGAAGGTTGTTTAATAGAAGACAGTCATTGTATTAGAACGATTCATGCAGAAATGAATGCAATATTGCAATGCGCCAAGCAAGGTGTCTCAACAGAGGGGGCTACAATTTACGTGACGTATTTTCCATGCTTAAATTGCACAAAATCTATAATTCAAGCCGGAATCAAAACTGTTTATTATGCCGAAGATTACCATAATCATCCCTATGCAATCCAGTTATTAAAGCAATCTGGAATTAATTTTGAAAAGATCGACTTTAATGCTCAAACTATTGCTAATTATCTTCTTAATACAAAATGACCTATCTCTTATTATGCTATATTATTGGTCAAATCGCTTATCATCATTTAATGACTGCGCTTTTTCTATTATTCATTATATTAATTACTATGTATAGGAAAAGAAAAAGCAAATTATTGATGGTGACCAGTCTTTTAATCGTGTCGATTGGATTTGGGATTGAAAAGAAACAACATGCGCCTTTAGAACATATTCAATCTTCCTATACCCAACAATCAAATGAGGAAAAGAACGTATTGATTCATTTTTCTTCTCTTCCTTCAGTCAAGGAAGGGTTACTTACGGCAAATATATCAGACTTTAATAAACAGTTAGTTTTAAAGGCGCCTTTTAAAACTAAAATCAACCTTCCAAATGCTAATTTCTTTCTGAACCATGCTTGTCCGGTGAAGGGAATATATCACGATCCCCAACACCTTTCACAATTGGAAGTTCTTTTTGTTAAAAAAATTGATTTTAATAGATGTATACGCATGCAACCCAAATTTAAAGACTATATCATGTATGCACGTAATAGTTTGATTGAACGCATTAGAGCGCATCATTTTATAGGCCAAGGTGAAATATTAGCAATTGCGACAGGCTCTACAGATGATATGTCTAGCGACAAAAAGTCCCGAGCGAGAGGCTTGGGGATATCACATTTATATGCGATTAGTGGGACACATGTGAATATATTAATTGCGTTTTTTTATATGTTCACTAAGCGGTTACCCATTCCCATTTATGTGATTGAATCTCTATTACTTCTCTTTTTGCCGTTATTCCTTATGTTTGTTAATGCAAGCCCCAGTGCACAAAGAGCTGTATTAATGACAATGTTAATTTTAATACTTTCAAAATATTTTCATTTCACGTCGATACAAGCATTAGCATGTGTGTATATTTTCATGTCGTTTTTGAATTTTCAATATCACTATCATCTAGGTTTTATATATTCGTTTCTCATTAGTAGTGTTCTTATCTTGATGAAAGATCTTTTAAATAAGTATCAATTCGCGTATTCGCTTATTTTAGCATCTGTGATTTCAATTGTTGCTGTTCTGCCAATCAACTATCTCCAATTTAATGAAATACAATGGCAGGGGATCATCAGCAATATTATCTTTATTCCGCTATATAGTTTTGTCATTATCCCTTTCTCATTCATTGTAGGTCTATGTGCATTAATATATCCCTCTTTGTTATTCCTTTTTAAGCCTTTGTCGATAATTATTTTCACGATACAAAATTTCATTTTAAAAGGTTTACAACCGCTTACGCAGTATCATTTTCCCATTGCAGATTTTGGAGAAGTTGGATTTTTAATGATTACAATCGTTACTTTTATTCTTCTTTACTTCCTTTCTAATGAAAAATATCTCATGTTCTTTTTGGCTGCTGTTTCTTTCCTATTTATAGCGACTCACTTACATCCAAATTATCCGAACCAAATGACAATTTTAGATGTTGGACAAGGCGATGCCATACTCTTCCAAAATAAAAATGGTAAAACACTCCTAATTGATACTGGTGGGGTAGCTGAACATGGGAGCATGAAAAAACGTAACTACAACATCACGGAAAAATCAACTTATCCGTTATTTAAAAAGAGGGGTATTCATCATGTTGATTATTTAATTATCACTCATGATCATAGTGATCATTTAGGCGAACTTGCGCAAATTTCAAAATATATCAAAATCAAAAATATTATCATTAATCCTTCTCATTTTAACCAAGAAAAGTTGCAATGAATTCAAAATATTGCGAAAAGCCAACATACAAAATTATTGTCCTATAAAGACATTTCTTTTATCGATTTAGGCGCATTTAAATTTACTCTATTGGATACAAATATTGAAAACAGTGCTGACCCAAATGAACATTCAATCATTACTTTAGCATCGATCGATCAAACCCATATCTTACTAATGGGGGATGCTACAGAAAAAAATGAACTGAAGCTACTCGCTAATTATCGCTTACCGAAAATTCAAATCTTAAAGGTAGGACATCATGGAAGTCAAACGAGTTCATCAACAACCTTTATCAATGAAATACGACCTCAAATCGCACTGATATCAGCAGGTAGAAATAATGTCTATCATTTGCCGCATCCAACTACTATTCAAAAGCTAAGGGCTATTCATGCAAAAGTATATAACACCGCTGATAATCATCATATAAATATCGAATTTAATGATAAAGGTAAGACATCGTATCAAATTCATACTGAGAAAGCTTCATAATTAGGAATCACCTTTACTTTTCATGATATAATGTATAAATACGATTGAGAAATAAGAGAGGAAGTATATGTATGTCAAACATTCACGTCATTCATGGGGAGGTCCCTGAGTTAATAGACCGCGAAACAGATCAACTCATCGATCATTATCTTGATAATGAACCTAAGGATGATTTTAATTATGTAAAGTATAATTTATATGAGGTCAATATTCATACAATTATCGAAGAAGCTTTGACACTTCCGCTATTTTCAAATAAAAAAGTGATTGTTGTTCAAAATAGTTTCGTTTTTACAGGAGAAAAACCGCCTAAAGATTACATTGCTCATACAGATGCGTTACAAGCATTTATAGAAAAATACGATGGGGAAGCATTACTGATATTTCAAGTCCAATCAGTGAAATTAGATGAGAAAAAGAAGCTTGTAAAAACTTTAAAAAAGCATGCATCAATTAAAAAAATTGAACAAATGTCAGAACAAGAAATGTTGAATTGGATTAAAACATATTTAAATACATCTTATAAGGAAATTAAACAAGATGCATTAGAGCACTTTTTATCATTAACAGGCGTACAATATCGTGTTATAAAACAAGAGCTTGATAAGTTGTTATTATTTGTAGGAGAACGCCCCGTCATAAATAAAAACGATATACAAATGATTGTTAATAGAAGTCTTGAGCAAAATGTTTTTCTATTAACCGAATATATTCAAAAAGGTCAAAAGGATAAGGCAATTCAACTCATTAAAGATTTAATTCAGCTTAAAGAAGAACCCATTAAATTATTAGCACTTATCACAAGTAATTATCGATTGTATTATCAAACCAAAATTTTGAGTCAAAAAGGATATTCTGGACAACAAATTGCTAAAACTGTTGGTGCACACCCTTATCGAGTTAAATTAGCACTCAACCAAGTTAAAAGATATCAGTTAGAATCATTATTATCGATTATTGATCGATGCGCTGAAACAGATTATAAACTTAAGTCTTCCTATATGGATAAAGTTTTAATTTTAGAATTATTTATACTCAGCTTGTAGCGTATGGCGATTAGTTCCGCGATACGTTCAAATCGTTATGTACAACGATGCGTTTTCTTCATTCAACTTTTTATGGCGAACCACATTATATTTTAAGTGTTTGTTTAATCAACCGTTAATATTTTTCTAATGGTTGATTAAATGACTAAGATTTTGTTGCAAAAAAAATAAGGTTGAGACATTGGTAAGTCTCAACCTATGAAAGTTATTAAATTAATGAAATCAGCAATAGATAACCACATTAATGCTTAATAGAAGCTTTTATTGATTAATGCTAGAGGGGACGAATGTCCCACACTCATAATCTATAACTTTCAAACAAATATTGAATTATTTTGCTGACATCAATTTAGATTTCATTCTATCAGCTTTGTTAGAATGAATTAAATTCTTTTGAGCAGCTTTATCAATACGTTTAATTGCATTGCTTACTAATTCTTGTTTATTATCGGCATTTGTCTCAATAGCTTTTTTAGCATTTTTGACTGCAGAACGCATATCATTCTTTTGAGAAATGTTTTTGCTTTCAGCTGTATGAGTTGTTCTCACACGTTTAATTGCAGATTTAATATTGGGCATGAAAGACACCTCCTATAATCATCTTGGTATCAAAATAATTTGATTACAACAAGATTCATTCTATCAAAACTCAAATCAATGTGCAACGATTAATTCAAGTGTAGCTGTAATTTTTGATAATTCAATAAGAACTCACGAAATATAAGGCCTATTCAGGATTGTTGAAGAAAATAGGTTATAATAGAAATATTAACATTAAACACCTCTAGACTCAGTTGCATTTATAACTTAAAAACGTTATTATAGCAAAGATGTAATCGTTAATTGACGGGTAATTTTATGAAAGTGAGTATGATGATATGAATAATCAAGAACGTTTAAATAGACGTAAATATATCAGGAATTTTTCGATCATAGCACATATCGATCACGGAAAATCCACTTTAGCAGATCGTATACTGGAAAATACGAAAACAGTAGAATCTCGCGAAATGCAAGCACAGCTATTAGATTCAATGGATTTAGAACGCGAACGTGGAATCACAATTAAATTAAATGCAGTTCGCTTAAAATATGAAGCCAATGATGGTGAAACTTATACTTTCCACCTTATTGATACACCAGGTCACGTCGACTTTACTTATGAAGTCTCTCGCTCTCTTGCTGCGTGTGAAGGTGCGATTTTAGTCGTTGACGCTGCTCAAGGAATAGAGGCACAAACATTAGCGAATGTATATTTAGCATTGGATAATGACTTAGAGCTTATTCCTGTTATTAATAAAATAGATTTACCTGCCGCAGAACCTGAACGCGTCAAACAAGAAGTTGAAGACGTCATCGGTTTAGATAAGGACGATGCAGTATTAGCAAGTGCAAAATCAAACATAGGTATAGATGAAATCTTAGAAAAAATTGTTGAAATGGTACCACCACCAGATGGTGACCCTAGTGCACCTTTAAAAGCTTTAATCTTCGACTCAGAATATGATCCATATAGAGGGGTTATTTCATCTATAAGAGTCGTTGACGGTGTCGTTAAAGCAGGCGACCGCATTCAGATGATGGCGACAGGAAAAACGTTCGAAGTGACTGAAGTCGGAATTAATACACCAAAAGAATTGCCTGTAAACGAATTAACAGTAGGCGATGTAGGTTATATTATTGCAAGCATTAAAAATGTAGACGATTCTCGAGTTGGTGATACTATCACACATGCTGAAAACCCTGCTGAGACACCATTAAAAGGGTATAAGAAAATGAATCCGATGGTTTACTGTGGCTTATTTCCAATCGATAATAAAGATTATAACGATTTACGTGAAGCATTAGAAAAATTACAACTTAATGATGCTTCTCTTGAGTTTGAGCCCGAATCATCAAAAGCACTCGGATTCGGATATAGAACTGGATTTTTAGGTATGTTACACATGGAAATTATTCAAGAACGAATTGAACGAGAATTCGGAATTGAATTGATTGCGACAGCGCCTTCAGTTATTTACACAGTGGTATTGAGAAATGGTGATCAATTACAAGTCGACAACCCAGCTCAAATGCCAGAGAGAGATCAAATTGATAAAATATATGAACCTTATGTAAGAGCAACAATGATGGTACCAAACGATTACGTGGGTGCAGTTATGGAATTATGTCAACGTAAACGTGGTCAATTTATCAACATGGACTATTTAGATGATATACGTGTAAATATTGTATACGAACTTCCGTTATCTGAAGTCGTATTTGATTTCTTTGATCAACTCAAATCAAATACTAAAGGATACGCCTCATTTGATTATGAGTTTATCGAAAATAAAGAAAGTAACCTTGTTAAGATGGATATCCTTTTAAACGGAGATAAAGTTGATGCTTTAAGTTTTATCGTACACCGTGATTTTGCATATGCACGAGGCAAAGTTTTAGTTGAAAAATTAAAAACGCTTATCCCACGTCAACAATTTGAAGTGCCTGTTCAAGCTGCAATTGGGCATAAAATTGTGGCGCGTACAAATATTAAGTCCATGGGTAAAAACGTGCTATCTAAATGTTATGGTGGCGACATTAGTCGTAAACGTAAATTATTAGAAAAACAAAAAGCAGGAAAAGCGAAAATGAAAGCAGTAGGTAATGTTGAAATACCTCAAGACGCTTTCTTAGCCGTATTAAAAATGGATGAAGAATAAAATTTTGTTATATGCTCCCCATACTTTAAAGTGTTTAGGGGGCATATTTTATGGGGTGACATGATGACAGTGAAAAGTGCATATATTCATATTCCTTTTTGCGTTAAAATCTGTACTTATTGTGATTTCAATAAATATTTCATTCAAAATCAACCAGTTGATGCTTATTTACAATGCTTAAGAGAGGAAATAAAGCAATCAAATGCTTCTACTTTGGAGACATTGTTTGTGGGCGGAGGGACCCCTACAGCTTTGTCAGTAGAGCAACTCACATACCTATTAGAAACGATTCAACAACAATTTAAAATTTCAGGAGAATACACTTTTGAGGCTAACCCAGATGAATTAACGGCTGAAAAAGTAGCTTTACTCAAATCATATGGGGTAAATCGTTTGTCACTTGGTGTCCAAACGTTTGATGATGATTTACTCAAAACTTTAGGGCGTAGTCATCAAAAATCCGATATTTATCAAGCAATTGAAAATGCAAGATATTATGACATTCCATCTATTAGTTTAGATTTGATGTATCATTTGCCGGGTCAAACTTTAAAACAATTTCAAACTAGTCTTGATGAAGCTTTATCTTTAAATATAGATCATTTATCAAGTTATGGACTTATTTTAGAACCTCAGACCCAATTTTATAACCAATATCGAAAAGGAAAGTTAAAGCTACCTAATGAAGATATTGGTGCTGAAATGTATCATTTCTTGATGAATCGAATCAAAAAAAGTGAATTACACCAATATGAAATCTCTAATTTCGCAAAAGCCAATCATGAATCTGCACATAATAAAGTTTATTGGAAAAATGAAAGTTATTATGGGTTTGGTGCTGGCGCAAGTGGCTATATTGACGGGATTAGATATACAAATG
This sequence comes from Staphylococcus sp. HGB0015, assembly GCF_000411275.1. NCBI lineage: Bacteria > Bacillati > Bacillota > Bacilli > Caryophanales > Staphylococcaceae > Staphylococcus > Staphylococcus sp. HGB0015. Next base: position 1,020,980 of record NZ_KE150417.1, on the reverse strand, counting down.
TAAATCCCGTTAATCATTATATTAAAAAAGTCAACCAAGGTTTGAAACCAAGGTTATCTGAAACAGAACCGACTGAACAAGAACAGATTGAGGAAGAAATGTTTTTAGGACTTAGAATGAACCAAGGTGTCAATAAAGATACATTCCAAATGAAATATCAACGGCGGTTAGAAGACATATATTCTAAAGAAATTTTAAAGCTGGAAAAACAAGGACTCATCGAAAATTCACCTACGGAAATAAAGCTTACAGATAAAGGACGAATAGTAGGAAATGAAGTCTTTGAAGCATTTATACAAGTGTAAAATCTTTTTTGATATTTGATGCTTTAACATTGACTTACTTTGACCAATTTGATAAATTATAGTTAGCACTTGAAACAAAAGAGTGCTAATGAGGTGAAAAACATGATTACACGAAGACAATTAAGCATTTTAAATGCGATTGTTGAAGATTATGTTGAATTAGGACAACCAATCGGTTCTAATACACTAATACGAAGACATAATGTTGATGTTAGTCCTGCGACAATTAGGAACGACATGAAGTCTTTAGAAGAAAATGATTTAATTAAAAAAACACATTTTTCTTCTGGGCGTGTGCCCTCTGAACAAGGGTTTAGGCTATATGCGAATCGATTGTTAGAGGCGTCATTAAATTCAGATGAGCAAAGTCATCTCAGTTTACATGAAATGTTTGTCAATCATCATTATGATATTTCATCTACATTAGATAACTTTGCAAAAGTGTTTTCAAATCAAACACATTACACAACTCTTGTAATAGGACCTGATCATTCAAAGTCCACCATTTTAGATTTACATTTAATGAAGGTAAACCCTCATCATTTAATTGTCGTACTGGTTTATAAAACTGGACATGTAAAACATTTGCATGTTTCCACACAGCAAACCATTGATGATCAATCTATTATTAAAGTTTCAAATTATCTTTCTCAAAGTATTCATACATTTCTCAACGATGGCCAAAATCATCATTTTGAAATGTATCGTATGTTAGGCTTTGATGATAAAGAAATAAACTTAATCATGCATATTTATCAGTTAATTGAACAATACAATAAAGACGAATCATCTCATGTCTATTTAGGTGGCAAACATCAATTAATTGAGGGGTTAAATGAATCAAATGTTGCATCCATTCAACCTATCTTGAAGTATATTGAGTCTGAGCAGATTACAGAATTTATTCATAAAATTTCTAATCATCCAATCAATATACGCATTGGTACTGAAATTGAGAACAATTTGCATGGTGTAGCCATTCTTACCAGTCCATATCAAATCGAAAAAGATTTGAATGGTTATATTGCTGTTATTGGTCCTACAGCAATGCGTTATCAAAACGTGATACAATTGCTTAGTCGAATATCATAAAATAGGCATACACGCATGCTTAAATGTAATGGAGGTTTGAAAATGTCAGAGGAAAAAGACATTCGTGATAACGAAGAAAAAATTGAACAGGAACAGAACGAAAATTTATCTTCTGAACCTGTAGAAGATGTTCAAACTGAAAATGAAAGTAGTTCAGAAATTAGCGAAGAGACTGAAACTGTAGATCCAAAAGATGAAGAAATTGCATCTTTAAAATCTAAGCTAGATGAAAAAGAAGAACAGTATCTTCGTTTGTATGCTGAATTTGAAAATTATAAACGACGTATTCAAAATGAAGCACAAATTCAAAAGAAATATCAAGCTCAAAGTGTACTTACTGATGTATTGCCTGCATTAGATAATTTTGAGCGCGCTTTAAAAATAGAAGGTAATGATGAATCATTCAATTCACTTAAAAAAGGTGTAGAAATGGTTTATGATAGCCTTACTAAAGCACTTGAGGATAACGGATTAGAACGTATCAAAACAGAAGGCGAACAATTTGATCCGAACTATCATCAAGCTGTAATTCAAGATGATCATCCTGATTATGAATCTGGACAAATCACAGAAGAGTTACAACCAGGTTATAAATTGAATGACAGAGTATTACGTGCTTCAATGGTAAAAGTAAATCAATAATTTTGACTGAAAATACCATTTATGTAAAAATAACAATGTTTGAAATTTAGGAGGAATTAGACTATGAGTAAAGTTATTGGAATTGATTTAGGTACTACTAACTCTTGTGTATCAGTTTTAGAGGGAGACGAACCAAAAGTAATTCAAAACCCTGAAGGCGCACGTACAACACCATCTGTTGTTGCTTTTAAAGGTGGAGAAACACAAGTTGGTGAAGTTGCTAAACGTCAAGCAATTACAAACCCAAATACAATTCAATCTATTAAACGTTATATGGGTACTGATCACAAAGAAAATATCGATGGCAAAGATTATACACCACAAGAAATTTCAGCAATGATTTTACAAAATCTAAAAAGTACTGCTGAAAGCTATTTAGGCGAAAAAGTAGAAAAAGCTGTTATTACAGTACCTGCTTACTTCAATGATGCTGAACGTCAAGCAACTAAAGATGCTGGTAAAATTGCTGGATTAGAAGTTGAACGTATTATTAACGAGCCTACAGCTGCAGCATTAGCTTATGGTTTAGATAAAACAGAAAAAGATGAAAAAGTTTTAGTATTTGACTTAGGTGGCGGAACATTTGACGTTTCTATCTTAGAATTAGGTGACGGTGTGTTCGAAGTACTTGCTACTGCAGGTGACAATAAACTTGGTGGGGACGACTTTGACCAAGTCATTATTGATTATCTTGTTCAACAATTCAAATCTGAAAACGGTGTAGATTTATCTCAAGATAAAATGGCATTACAACGTTTAAAAGATGCAGCTGAAAAAGCGAAAAAAGATTTATCTGGCGTTTCTTCAACACAAATTTCACTTCCATTTATTTCTGCAGGAGAATCTGGACCGTTACACTTAGAAACAACATTGACACGTGCTAAATTTGAAGAATTAGCAGATTCACTTGTTCAAAAAACAATGGGTCCAACACGTCAAGCAATGCAAGATGCTGGTCTTTCAAAAGCTGATATTGATGAAGTTATCTTAGTAGGTGGTTCTACACGTATCCCAGCAGTACAAGAAGCAATCAAAAAAGAAATTGGTAAAGAACCAAACAAAGGTGTTAACCCTGATGAAGTTGTAGCTATGGGGGCTGCAATTCAAGGCGGTGTCATTACTGGTGACGTTAAAGATGTTGTACTTCTAGACGTTACGCCACTTTCACTTGGTATTGAAATCATGGGTGGCCGTATGAACACTTTAATTGAACGTAACACAACAATTCCAACATCAAAATCTCAAGTTTATTCTACTGCCGCTGACAATCAACCTGCTGTAGACATTCATGTGTTACAAGGTGAACGTCCGATGGCATCTGACAACAAAACATTAGGTCGCTTCCAATTAACTGACATTCCACCAGCACCACGTGGCGTACCTCAAATTGAAGTTACTTTTGATATTGATAAAAACGGTATCGTAAACGTAACTGCTAAAGATTTAGGTACAAATAAAGAGCAAAACATTACAATCGAATCTTCTTCAGCGTTATCAGATGAAGAAATCGATCGTATGGTTAAAGATGCAGAACAAAATGCTGAAGCTGACAAAAAACGTCGTGAAGAAGTAGATTTAAGAAATGAAGCAGATCAACTTGTATTCCAAGTAGATAAAACATTAAAAGACTTAGGTGAAAACGTAAGCGAAGATGATAAAAAAGATGCTGAAGCGAAAAAAGACGAGCTTAAAACTGCTTTAGAAGGTAACGATATCGAAGACATTAAAGCGAAAAAAGAAGCTTTAGAACAAGTTGTACAACAACTATCTATGAAAGTATATGAGCAAGCACAACAACAAGCTCAAGCAAGTCAAGGCAATGCATCTCAACAAGGAAGCACAGTTGAAGACGGCGAATTTAAAGAAGTAAATGACGACGATCAATCACAAAAATAGGTCATGTCACTAAGTATATATTGACTGTAAAAAGTCGCTCAAAGGGGCTAGGACATTCAATCGTCCCAGCCCCTTTTTAATCATAATTTGCATATAAAGGAGAGATGGCATTGGCAAAAAGAGATTATTATGAAGTTCTTGGTGTAAGCAAAAGCGCAAGTAAGGATGAAATTAAAAAGGCTTACCGCAAATTGTCAAAAAAATATCATCCAGATATTAATAAAGAAGAGGGCGCAGATGCTAAGTTTAAAGAAATAAGTGAAGCTTATGAAGTACTTAGCGATGATAATAAACGCGCAAATTATGATCAATTTGGTCATTCTGGACCTCAAGGTGGATTTGGTCAAGGTTTTGGTGGCCAGGACTTTTCAGGATTTGGGGGCGGATTTGAAGATATATTTAGCTCATTTTTTGGTGGTGCTCAAAGACAGCGTGATCCAAACGCCCCACGTAAAGGTGACGACCTTCAATATACAATGACCATTTCTTTTGAGGAAGCTGTATTCGGTACGAAAAAAGAAATTTCTATTCGTAAAGAAGTTACTTGTCATACGTGTGGTGGGGAAGGTGCCAAACCAGGAACTAAAAAGAAAACATGTTCATACTGTAAAGGTAAAGGCCATATAACAGTAGAGCAAAACACAATACTTGGACGTGTAAGAACTGAGAAAGTTTGTCCTGAATGTAATGGAACTGGCGAAGAATTTGAAGAGCCATGTCCAACTTGTAAAGGTAAAGGAACAGAAATTAAAAATGTCAAACTTGAAGTGACTGTTCCAGAAGGTGTCGATAACGACCAACAAATTCGTTTAGCAGGTCAAGGTTCACCAGGTGAAAATGGAGGTCCTGCTGGTGATTTATTTGTCGTATTCCGCGTTAAACCATCTGATAAGTTCCAACGTGAAGGCGATGACATTTTATATCACCATGATATTGGATTTGCACAAGCTGCTTTAGGTGATGAAGTTAAAATCCCAACATTAAATGGACATGTCATGTTAACTATTCCAGAAGGTACACAAACTGGTAAACAGTTCAGACTTAAAGGTAAAGGGATTAAAAATGTGCATGGCTATGGATACGGTGATTTATTTGTAAATATCCGTGTACAGACGCCTACACGCTTAACTGAAAGACAACGTGAAATTTTAAAAGAATTTGCGAGTGAATCAGGAGAAAATATTACTGAACAGCCATCTAATTTTAAAGATAAAGCACGTCGCTTTTTCAAAGGAGATTAGTCAATGACATGGATTGAACTTTCTGTAACCGTAAACCAAGACGCAGAAGCCGTTGTTACTGAAATTCTTCAAGAAGCCGGTTCAAGTGGTGTTGCGATTGAAGATTCGGGAGAGCTTTCAAAAGAACGTGAAGATCGATTCGGAGAGATTTTTGAACTGAATCCAGAAGACTACCCTGAGAGACACATGATTATTAAAGCCTATTTTAATGATTTTCAATATGATGAAACTTTAAAAGAAAATATTAAATCACAATTTACGCATGCGCCTTTAATTGATCAATCCATCCTAGCTTTAAGTGAAAAGACTATTCAGGAATCAGATTGGGAGAATGAGTGGAAAAACTATTTTCACCCATTTCAAGCTTCAAATCGTTTCTATATAGTGCCGAGTTGGGAGTCAGTAGACCGTACATCTGATCATCTTTATATTGAGTTAGACCCAGGTATGGCATTTGGTACAGGTGATCACCCAACGACAAGTATGTGCTTAAGTGCTTTAGAGACAACAATACAACCTGAACATCGCGTTATAGATGTGGGCACAGGGTCTGGTATTTTAAGTATCGCCTCTTATTTACTTGGTGCTAAAGCGATTAAAGCCATTGATTTAGATGAAATGGCTGTAAAAGTTGCACAAGAAAATTTCGAAAAAAATCATTGTCTTGACACTATACAAACAGGCACAGGCAACTTATTGGTCAATGAGACAGAACAATATGACGTTATCATTGCTAATATATTGGCACATATTATCGAAAAAATGATTACAGACGCTTATGCGCGATTGAATCCTAACGGTTATTTCATTGCATCTGGTATTATTGAAGAAAAGCGTGATGAAATACAAGCGCAAATGAAAGCAGCTGGTTTTACAATTATTAACACTGAGTTGCAAGAAGGTTGGGTTTGCATTATAGCGCGTAAGGAGATTTAATATGCAAAGATACTTTATTCATAAAAACGCTGAACTTCATCAGCGTTTTTTTATCACAGATAAAAATGATATACACCATATTAAAAATGTCATGCGTTTATCAGTAGGCGATGAGATTATCGTTAATTTTTTAGACGCTCAAACTTTCCGCTGTAAAATTATAGAAATATCTGATAGCGACATTTCAATCGAATGTCTGGCACGAGTCGATATAGCGAGTGAATTGCCTATTTCTATCACTATTTGTAGCGGTCTTATTAAAGGCGATAAATATGAGTGGTTGCTACAAAAAGCAACTGAGCTTGGTGCAAGTGCGTTCATCACAACTCAAATGGACCGATCTATTGTTAAATTAAATAAGCAAAAAGCCGATAAAAAAGTTGAACGTTGGAAAAAAATCGTTAAAGAAGCAGCTGAACAAAGCTATCGTCAAATCATCCCTGAAGTTAACTTTACCTCGAATTTAAAAGACATTTATGGTATGATAAATCAATATGATTGTGTGCTTATGGCTTATGAGGCATCTGCAAAAGAAAATGAACGGGCATTTTTTAAGACTAAGATTCAACAATTAAAGCCAGGTGCTCGTGTCTTAATGCTATTTGGTCCTGAAGGTGGCTTTTCTGATGAAGAGGTGGCAGCTTTTGAAAAAGTTGCAACTTGTATTGGTTTAGGCCCAAGAATTTTACGTGCTGAAACCGCACCACTATATGCACTAAGTGCCATAAGTTATGAAATAGAATTGATGGGGTGAGTATATGAGTACAGTTGCTTTTCACACATTAGGTTGTAAAGTAAACCACTACGAGACAGAAGCAATTTGGCAATTATTCAAAGAAGAAAACTATGAACGTGTTGATTTTGAACAAAATGCAGACGTTTTTGTTATTAATACATGTACTGTAACAAATACAGGCGATAAAAAAAGTAGACAAGTGATTCGTCGTGCCATTCGACGTAATCCAGAAGCTGTCGTGTGTGTGACAGGATGTTATGCACAAACTTCTTCTGCTGAAATTATGGAAATTCCTGGTGTTGACATTGTTGTAGGTACGCAAGACAGACATAAATTACTTGGTTATATCAACGAATACCAAAAAGAACGCCAACCTATTAATGGCGTAAGTAATATTATGAAAAATCGCACTTATGAAGAATTAGATGTCCCATATTTTACAGACCGCACACGTGCATCTTTAAAGATTCAAGAAGGATGCAATAATTTCTGTACTTTCTGTATCATACCGTGGGCACGGGGCTTAATGCGTTCTAGAGATCCTAAAAAAGTTATTGAACAAGCAACACAGCTTGTTAATTCCGGTTATAAAGAAATTGTTTTAACTGGTATTCATACAGGAGGTTATGGACAAGACTTAAAAGATTATAACCTCGCACAATTGCTTAGAGATCTTGAAACTGTAGATGGGCTTGAACGTATTCGAATCTCCTCTATAGAAGCAAGTCAGCTGACTGATGAAGTAATAGAAGTATTAAAACAGTCACATAAAGTGGTAAGACACTTGCACGTGCCACTTCAATCTGGTTCAGATAGTGTATTAAAACGCATGCGTCGTAAATATTCTATGTCTCATTTTTCTGAACGTATTCAAAAATTACACGAAGCACTACCAGGCTTAGCTGTAACAAGTGATGTTATTGTTGGTTTCCCAGGTGAAACGGAAGCAGAGTTCCAAGAAACTTATGATTTTATTGTTAATCATCATTTCTCTGAACTACATGTATTCCCATATTCCCCAAGAATTGGGACACCTGCAGCACGCATGGACGATCAAATAGATGAAGAAATCAAAAACGAACGTGTTCATAAGTTAATCGAATTGAGTAATCAACTCGCAAAAACGTATGCTTCTCAATTTGAAAATGACGTATTAGAAGTAATCCCTGAAGAAAAAGGGTCACACAACAATGTATTGGTAGGTTATGCTGATAATTATATGAAAGTTGAATTTGAAGGCGATACTTCTTTAATTGGCCAAATTTGTAAGGTTAAAATTACAAAGGCTGGATATCCTATTAATCAAGGTTCTTTATTACGTGTGGTTACGCATGCTTCAAACGCTTCTGAACACGAGCATGTGCTTATATAATTAAAGTAAGTTATATTAAATTAACATTAATTTATAGATTTACACAGAATATTAAAAGCTTTAGTATATTTCTTGTTCATTTGTACTGTTTTCAATGGACGTTATCCTTATCAAAATAGGCTGTTTCTATACTTTTGCCTTCTATATTCTTTGTAATCGTACATTAAAAAAGATTTCGTTTATCTTTAAAAATGTAAATTTGAAGATTGACCGAAATAGAGATTTAATTTATACTATTGTGTATATGGTTCATAGCCATGTACTGATGAATAAAAGTTTTTTTGATATTTGGAGGGAGGGAAATACAGATGTCTAAAACAGTAGTCCGCAAAAACGAATCATTAGAAGATGCTTTACGTCGTTTTAAACGCTCAGTTTCTAAAAGCGGTACAATTCAAGAAGTTCGCAAACGCGAATTCTATGAAAAACCAAGCGTAAAACGTAAAAAGAAATCTGAAGCTGCTCGTAAACGTAAATTCAGATAATTTCATTGTGTTGAACTCCCTCAACGTTCAAATAATGATATATAAAAGCCTAGAACATCGTGTTCTAGGCTTTTTAACATTAAAAAATAAAATGCATAACTACTACATGTCAGCTGTAATTTCATGTATACTACAAAGAAGAGAGTGAGGTGTATGAACAATTAAATTCGTCATACATAATTTAAATATGATTGATAAGGTAACAAATCAAAGTGGCTTTGAGCAAATTGGCTCATGGTTAACCACGCAAAGTATTTCGTTAGTACTAACCTGTCTAGTCTTTCTTGGTTTTTTATATCAACTTTATTCTCGAAAAATTAATTTTGCTGGTATTATTGCCTTGTTCGCTTTATTACTTATATTTTTAGGTTTCATCATAGAAGGCAGTTTATCTGTGATTACGATTATGTTATTTACAATTGGTGCTATTTTAGTAATCATAGAACTATTTGTTTTTGGTGCAGTTCTAGGTATTATTGGTATGATTTTAATCATTATCAGCTTGATTACCATGGGTAATGATTTACCAATGATGCTACTTAATGTTATCGTTGCACTAATTTTGACATTAATTGAATGGGTGATTTTAGTGAAATTCTTTAAAAAGAGTATTTCTATCTTTGATAAGGTTGTTTTAAAAGATTCAACGAATAAAGAATCTGGCTATACTTCTCACAATGATCGATCAGACTTAGTGGGCAAGAAAGCCATCACGTATACCGATTTGAGACCTTCAGGAATTATTTTATACAATCATGAGCGTATTGATGCTGTTTCAGAAGGCTCTTTTATCAATAAAGATTCTGAAGTCACAATTATCGAAGTCGAAGGTACACGTGTTGTAGTAAGAGAAAACTAAATATAAAGGAGAGAATGCAATGTTAACAACTGGATTTATATCATTTATTATCATCGCTGCACTTATCATTGTCGCACTTATCATATTATTCTCATTTGTACCAGTAGGATTATGGATATCTGCACTTGCAGCTGGTGTTAAAGTCGGCATTGGCACTTTAGTTGGGATGCGCTTACGTCGTGTATCACCACGTAAAGTCATTGGTCCATTAATCAAAGCGCATAAAGCCGGTTTACACCTTACAACAAACCAACTTGAATCACACTATCTAGCTGGAGGTAATGTAGACCGCGTTGTTGATGCCAACATTGCTGCTCAACGTGCTGACATCAATTTACCATTTGAACGTGGTGCTGCTATCGACTTAGCAGGCCGCGACGTTTTACAAGCGGTCCAAATGTCTGTAAACCCTAAAGTTATTGAAACACCATTTATCGCAGGTGTGGCAATGAACGGGATTGAAGTAAAAGCGAAAGCACGTATTACAGTACGTGCAAATATTTCACGCTTAGTCGGTGGTGCTGGAGAAGACACAATTATCGCACGTGTCGGTGAAGGTATCGTTTCAACGATTGGTTCAAGTGAGCACCATACGCAAGTTTTAGAAAACCCTGATAATATTTCTAAAACAGTGTTAAGTAAAGGTCTTGACTCTGGAACAGCATTTGAAATTTTATCAATTGATATTGCTGATGTTGATATTAGCAAAAATATCGGTGCAGACTTACAAACTGAACAAGCTATTGCTGATAAAAATATTGCACAAGCAAAAGCAGAGGAACGCCGTGCGATGGCTGTTGCCCAAGAACAGGAAATGAAAGCACGCGTACAAGAAATGCATGCGAAGGTAGTAGAAGCGGAAGCAGAAGTTCCACTTGCATTAGCCGAAGCTTTACGTTCAGGAAATTTAGGTGTCAAAGATTATTACAATCTTAAAAATATAGAAGCTGATACAGGTATGAGAGAAGCGATTAATAAAAGCACTCAAAATAACGATAACTCTACATCAGAACATTAATTGAGGTGATTTTATGAGTATAGGAGTGATCATATTTATCATTTCTGTCGTTATTTCAATCATTAGCGCAGTTAATGATAAAAGTCATGAGAAACGCCAAAATCGTAAGCCTCCTCAACAAAAACATATTGAACATGAAAAAACGAATCAAAAAAGCTTTTTAGATAAAGTACAAGAAAAGCTAGAAGAATTTGAAAAAGAATTTTCAGAACCTGAGCATGTCCCTCAGGAAGAAAGGCAGCATCAACCTTCACAACAACCTATACCTAAAAAGCAAGTTGAGCCAATAAAGCCTAAAGTGTCAGAACAAAAAAAGCAAGAAGATACGTCGAAGCAACTCAAAGAACTGTTACAATCTCAAATGGATGAAATCGACGCACAACTTAATAAAGAGCGTCTTAAACAGTTAGAACGCATGGAACGTAAAGCAAAAGAAATTATTCAAGATGAGTATTTATCTAATCGTACTAAACGAATGAAATTACAGCAACTCACTGAGAGAAAAGAACCAACCCCAGCTTTGAAAGGGGACTTAACCTTTTCTGAAAATGAGGTAGTAAACGGTTTGATTTGGTCGGAAGTTTTAACCAAACCTAAACAACTAAAATAAACTCACTCTACTAACCAAAGGGATTTTCCCTTTGGTTATTTTTATGAAATCGTTTATTAGTTGATAATATTACATCCATCATTATTACTTGTCCCTAGTGGGCAAAATTATAACAGCAATGTTCTGTTAACAAGCCGACAACTTTATGTCATTTCATGTTAGATTTACGGTTGAAATATAGCAAACATGATATAATAAACCTATAGCGATAAAAGAACAATTGCAACATACAATTTAAATTTGATACATTTGTGATAACAATACATGAAAAGGAGCTACTATATGCCTGGAATTATTCAGATTGACGATATCAATCAAGCACAAGCTTTATTAGGGAATAATGATGAACATATTAAACTAATTGAAGATGCGTTTGATGTCGTCATACATGCAAGAGGACAAGAAGTAGCAGTCAAAGGTGAAAAGCTGGATGCTGTTACTGAAGCGGAATCTGTACTCATCAACTTACTTAAAGTGATTGAGCAAGGTGCATCAGTTACGGTTAAAGATGTACAAGCAGCAATCAAAATGGCAAAGAATGGACAAATCGAACATCTTATCGATTTATACGAAGAAGAAATCACTAAAGATGCATTTGGAAAAACCATTCGTGCCAAAACGATGGGGCAACGTATGTATATTCATGCAATGAAAAAGAATGACTTAGTTTTTGGTATTGGTCCTGCCGGTACTGGGAAGACATTTTTAGCAGTTGTTTATGCCGCAAAAGCTTTCCGTGCTGGCCAAGTTAAAAGGCTTGTACTTACTCGTCCAGCCGTAGAGGCAGGGGAATCTCTGGGGTTTTTACCTGGCGATTTAAAAGAAAAGGTGGATCCTTACCTCCGTCCTTTATATGATGGTCTGAATACAGTTCTTGGTGTTGAGCAAACCGCACGCTTTATCGAAAGAGGTATCATCGAAATTGCACCTTTAGCTTATATGAGAGGGAGAACGTTAGATGATGCATTTGTCATATTAGATGAAGCGCAGAATACAACACACGCTCAGATGAAGATGTTTTTAACACGACTTGGTTTCGGCTCGAAAATGGTTGTAACTGGAGATAAAACACAAATCGACTTACCTAAAGGCGTCAAAAGCGGCTTAATAGAAGCAGAACAAAGACTGAAAAATATTAAAGGGCTATCAATTCAACATTTAGATCAAGCTGATGTTGTTCGCCATCCTTTAGTTGGAAGAATAATCAGTCGATACGAGGAGGATTAATCCATGTTTACAATTGATTTTAGTGATCATACAGGAGAAGTGAAAGCAGAATGGTATGAACAAATTAATGCGCTGTTGGATTACGCAAGAACTGAAGAAGGTATAAATGAAGAAGCTGAACTATCAGTGACATTTGCAGACAAAGACGAAATCCAAGCTATTAATCGTGAATATAGAGATAAAGACCGTGTCACAGATGTTATATCTTTTGCTTTTGAAGAACAAGAAGACATTTTTGAAGGCATGGAAATGCCACGTATTTTAGGAGACATCATCATTTGTACTGATGTGGCGCAAGAACAGGCGCAACAGTATAACCATTCTTTTGAGCGAGAGCTAGGATTTTTAGCACTACATGGCTTTTTGCATTTATTAGGTTATGATCACATGTCTGAAGAAGAAGAAAGAATTATGTTTGGCCGCCAAAAAGAAATACTAGAAGGCTTTGGTTTAACTAGGGATCGATGATGAATCGTTTTAAATACGCATTACAAGGTGGCCTCACGTTGTTGCGTAAAGATAGAAACTTTTTATACCATCTTATATTGGCGGTTTTAATTATAATTTTTGGAAGTTTCTTGTCGTTAAATCGAATCGAATGGATATTAATCATATTAGCAATATTTTTAGTTCTCATTACAGAGGCGATTAATACAGCCATTGAGTACGCCGTAGATTTGACAACAGGTTCATTTCATATATTTGCAAAAAATGCAAAAGATATTTCAGCATTCAGTGTGTTGCTAGCATCTATTTTTGCTATAATTATTGGTTGTATGATTTTTATACCTAAATTGATATAAGAGGAGCTAAAAAACATGGCTTATACAGAAGAACACTACAAAGAAGTTAGAGCAGCGCAACAAAAAGCATATGCACCTTATAGTAAATTTAAAGTTGGTGCATATCTTATCACGAAAGATGGACATACATTCCATGGTGCAAACGTTGAAAATGCCGCTTATCCATCATCAATTTGCGCTGAGCGTTCAGCTTTAGTTGCTGCAATTTCTCAAGGTTATCGCCCTGGTGATTTTGAATCGATTACCATAACAGTGGATAGTCCTGAACTTGCTTCACCATGTGGTCCTTGCAGACAGGTGATGAAAGAATTATGTGATGATGACATGCCTGTGTATATGACGAACCAAACAGGAGAAGTAAGAACATCTACTGTTGCTGAACTTTTACCATATGGATTTTCTGGAAAGGATTTAAATAATGAATGAATATAAATCAGGATTTGTAACTATCATTGGCCGTCCCAATGTGGGTAAATCTACGTTTGTTAATCGTGTCATCGGTCACAAGATTGCGATTATGTCAGACAAAGCGCAAACGACACGAAATAAAATACAAGGGGTCATGACAGAAAAAGATGCACAAATCGTATTTCTGGATACACCCGGTATTCACAAACCTAAGCATAAGCTAGGGGACTACATGATGAAAGTGGCTAAAAATACACTTTCTGAAATTGATGCAGTGATGTTTATGGTCAATGTCAATGAGGAGATTGGCCGAGGCGATCAATATATTATGGAGATGTTAAAAACGGTAAAAACACCTGTTTTTTTAGTCTTAAATAAAATTGATTTAGTGCATCCTGATGCATTAATGCCAAAAATCGAACAATACCAAACTTATATGGATTTTTCGGAAATCGTACCTATTTCTGCGTTAGAAGGCCATAACGTCGAACATTTTCTAAATGTATTAAAATCTTATTTACCTGAAGGACCCCAATATTATCCAGATGGTCAAATTTCAGATCACCCAGAACAATTTGTCGTGAGTGAACTCATTCGTGAAAAAATTCTACAAACGACTACTGAAGAAATCCCTCATGCTATTGGGGTTAATGTTGAGCGTATGACCAAAGAATCTGAAGATCGTGTTCATATTGAGGCTACGATTTTTGTAGAACGTGATTCACAGAAAGGGATTGTCATTGGTAAAGGTGGCAAAAAATTAAAAGAAATCGGCAAAAGAGCGCGCCTTGATATTGAACATCTACTCGGCTCAAAAGTATACCTTGATTTATGGGTAAAAGTTCAAAAAGATTGGCGCAACAAGACTACATTTATTAAACAAATGGGTTACGTTGAAGACGAATGATTTTGTAAATCAGGTGGTGGCGACATGTTAGTGAAGCAAAAAGGTATCATCATTAAAGCTGTAGATTATGGTGAATCTGATAAAATTATCACCATTTTAAATGAACATGGCGCTAAAGTTCCCCTTATGGTAAAGCGTGCCAAAAAGGTCAAATCAGGGCTTCAAGCTACTACCCAACTTTTTGTACAAGGTCTGTTCATATACAACAAATGGAAAGGCATGGGGTCACTTACATCTGTTGATGTGATTGATTTGAATTACGAATTGCGTCAAGATATATATGCAAATAGTTATGCCAGCCTTTGTCTAGAAACGATTGATCGCTCAATGGAAGCAGATGAAGTCAATCATCATATGTACGCATTACTTATTTTTGCATTTGATCGAATTCATCAAGGTGTCTCTCCCCAACTTGTGGCAAATATTGTGATGTTAAAATGTATGTCTCGCTTTGGTTTTGATATAGACTTGTCTCAATGTGTAGTTACAGGAGATACCCATCCGGGTCATTTCACACATTATAGTTTTAAATTTAACGGCGTTTTGTCTCAACAGGCTGCATCTCAAGATGAACATGCTTATCCATTATCGAATAAAACAATCTACCTTACTCAAGTTTTAAAAAATTTACCTTTGAATAAAATTAAAGAAATTCGTATTCAAGATGCCATTGTTGACGAAATGTCTCAATTCATTTTACTTCTGTATAAGGAGTATGCTGGCATGTATTTTAAAAGTCAAAGACTCATTAATCAACTTCATCGACTTGAAATGAATCAAAATTTTGATCGATAAAAAAGTTGCTTATCCACTAAAAAGTGAAGAGGTCTAATGACAAATTTTACAATATAAAAGAAATGGGAGTGGATTACATCAATGTCGTCCACTCCCATTTTCTTATTTAAAATGGTTCTTCATTTTTTATGGTGGGATGACATAAGTCATCCTGCTTTTTTGTACAAAAATAGCGCAAATGCCTCTATCATTTTAAGTGACTAAACCAAAAATAAAGGAGACATATTGCGCCTATGTGTAATGATATATTAAAAGATAATAATATTAAAATCACTAAAGTTGAAGAAGATGTAGTTATTAGAGGTAAGAAATCTAACGTCATCTTTGGTACCCTTTCATATAAGCCTATGACTTGTCCTCACTGTTATCATTCGAATCCAAACCGAATACACAAACACGGAAAACGTTTATCGCGAATTACTTTTTTAAGATTCCAAGAGATAGCAGTGTATTTAAATCTGTTAAAACAATGTTTTAAATGTAGGGTTTGTGGTCGGACTTTTAATTCTAAAACAAATGTTGTTGAGGATAACTGTTTTATCTCAAACCATGTTCAGAAAGCTATTATAGATAAAGCAACACAAGTTCGCTCAGAAACTGATATCGCAAGTGATTGTAACGTTTCTGCATCTTCTGTAAAACGTGTGATTCATAAAGTAAGCAATGCCACTTTTCAATAGTGAAATTGCTTAAATAGATTGCGTACCGAGTCGAGACTCCCGAGGCATAGAGCCGAAACCGAAAATCCATTTTGGCT
The DNA here is from genome assembly GCF_000411275.1 of Staphylococcus sp. HGB0015. Taxonomy (NCBI): domain Bacteria; kingdom Bacillati; phylum Bacillota; class Bacilli; order Caryophanales; family Staphylococcaceae; genus Staphylococcus; species Staphylococcus sp. HGB0015. Next base: position 1,004,891 of record NZ_KE150417.1, on the reverse strand, counting down.
TTTTATGAGCTACCATAAAAGCCAAAATTAGTTGAGGTAAGGCGCCTGGGAAAGCGAGACTCGAAGAAGCAATCGGAAGTTTGCGACTTAATTATTATAGACACATAACCACCATATAAAGTGTACAGCCTTTAAAATTTAACTTTTTCTGCTAAAAATGCATTTAATTCACTAATTGGCATACGAACTTGTTCCATTGTATCACGATCACGCACTGTTACTTGTTGATCTTCAAGTGAATCAAAGTCGAACGTAATACAGTATGGTGTACCAATTTCATCTTGTCGACGATAACGTTTACCAATAGATTGAGATTCATCAAAATCTACTACAAAGTCTTCACTTAATTGTTCATAAACTTTAATCGCATCTGCAGATAGCTTTTTACTTAATGGTAAAATTGCTGCTTTGTATGGTGCAATGGCAGGGTGGAAGTGTAATACTGTACGTGCATCTTTACTTCCTTCAACACCTTCTTCATCATAAGCGTCACATAAAAAGGCTAATGTCACACGATCGGCACCTAATGAAGGTTCAATACAGTAAGGGATATACTTTTCATTTGTTTCTGGATCATGATATCTAAAATCATCTCCAGAGTGTTCACTATGTTGTTTTAAGTCGTAATCTGTTCGACTAGCAATACCCCATAATTCGCCCCAACCAAATGGGAAACGATATTCGATATCTGTTGTAGCATTTGAGTAGTGAGATAACTCATCTTCATCATGGTCACGTAAACGTGTATTGTCTTTGTTAAGACCTAAATTAGTTAACCAGTTCGCAGCAAATTCTTTCCAATAGTTTTGCCATTCGATTTCTGTACCAGGTTTACAGAAAAATTCTAATTCCATTTGCTCAAATTCACGTGTACGGAAAATAAAGTTCCCAGGTGTAATTTCATTACGGAAAGATTTACCAATTTGCCCAATACCAAATGGTAGTTTCTTACGCATTGAACGTTGTACATTTTTATAATTCACAAAAATACCTTGAGCTGTTTCAGGTCGTAAGAAGATCTCATTTGTTGAATCTTCAGTAACACCTTGGAATGTTTTAAACATTAAATTAAATTGACGAATGTCTGTCCAATTCGCAGTACCACTTACAGGACAAGTGATGCCTTCTTCATCAATAATGCGTTTCATCTCATCAAAACTTAAACCATCAGCAATAAAGTTTTCATCGCCTTTTTCGTTTAACATATAGTCTTCAATCAATTTGTCAGCACGATATCTTATTTTACTATCTTTGTTATCGATCATTGGATCATTAAAGTTACCTAAATGTCCTGATGCTTCCCAAGTTTTAGGGTTCATTAAAATAGCAGCATCCAAACCTACATTATAAGGTGATTGCGTGATGAACTTTTTCCACCATGCTCTTTTAATATTGTTTTTCAATTCAACACCTAAAGGACCATAGTCCCAAGTGTTTGCTAAACCACCATAAATTTCACTACCAGGAAAAACAAATCCTCTGTGTTTGGCTAATTGTACAATAGTATCCATGTTTTTATCCATTTCAATTTTACACTCCTTAACAATAAAAAAGCCCCAAGCCAAAGAATCAACTTTGCCTTGGGACGAATTATTATAATAATCCGCGGTTCCACCCAAATTAGTGTCGCCACTCACTTTTATTCAACTCAAATCATACGCCAAATCAGTGTGTTAAGCTTCCACCATCCTTAACTCGCTTTATTATTAATTCTAAATTATACGAATTAGAAAGGCAAGTAAAATCATAATTGTATCACTTTCGAATACAAGTTATAATGAATATTGTACTAAAAATGCAAAGTCAAACTAATTTTGATTGCATGCCAACTCAAAGTTTATATGAGGAACTATAGGTTACTTTTATAAACTTTCAATATATCGTTTTCCATAATCGATGCAATATTAACAATTTAATGTTACTGGTTTGCCAACAGATAAAAATATAGTGCTAGTATGTAAAAAGGAGGCACTTCTGCTATTTAATTAGCATAACCGTTTACGGTTTTAAATAGTTAGAGACTCATATAGAACTTAGTCAAAGACAAGCCCATATTGTAGAAATTGTTAAGTCTTCTGGACCTATTACAGGTGAAAAGATAGCAGAACAGTTAAATTTAACTCGTGCTACGTTGAGACCTGATTTAGCTATCTTAACGATGGCTGGATATTTAGAAGCAAGACCTAGAGTCGGTTACTTTTATTCCGGTAAGTCAGGATCACAACTTTTAACTGAACAATTAAAACAATATATCGTTAAAGATTACCAATCACATCCAGTGATTTTAAAAAGCGATGTGACAGTTTATGATGCGATTTGCTCGATATTTATTGAAGATGTAGGAACATTATTCATTGTTAATAATGAAAATGAACTCGTTGGTGTATGTTCGAGAAAAGATTTACTTAGAGCTTCGATGGCAGGGCAAGACATACACACTATGCCAGTCAATATTATTATGACAAGAATGCCTAATATCGTCTTGCTCAATGAGAATGATTTAGTCTTGTATGCAGCACGACAAATGATAACAAAAGAAATAGACTCAATACCTATAGTACGAGCAAAAGAAAACGGCAAGTTTGAAGTGACAGGACGTATTTCGAAAACCACAATCACAAAACTATTCGTATCGCTATTTGATCATTAGGAGGATAATCTATGAAAAATGTAAAAGTAATTGTTGCTTCAGATTCAGTGGGAGAGACTGCTGAATTAGTAGCTAAAGCATGTATTTCCCAATTTAAACATAGCGATCACTCATCTGACATATTACGCTATCCTTATATAGAAACAAAAGAAAATATCGACGAAATCATTGCCTTAGCAAGAGAAGTCGATTCTATCATTATATACACACTTGTACGCCCTGATATCCGTAATTATATGCAAGAATTAATAGAGCAATACGATCTCAAATCAGTTGATATTATGGGTCCTATGATTCAAGTGATGGAAAAAACATTTAATCAAAAATCATTAAACGAACCTGGTATTGTACATCAGCTTGACGAAGATTATTTCAAAAAAATAGAGGCGATGGAGTTTGCTGTTAAATATGACGATGGCAAAGATCCTAAAGGGTTACCTAAAGCAGATATTGTTTTAATTGGGGTCTCACGTACTTCAAAAACACCCATTTCACAATATTTAGCACATAAACGATACAAAGTGATGAATGTTCCTATCGTTCCTGAAGTGACACCTCCTGATGCGTTATTTGAAATAGATCCGCAGAAGTGTATAGCTTTGAAAATAAGTGCTGAAAAATTAAATGCAATTCGTAAAGAAAGACTTAAACAGTTAGACTTATCTGATTCCGCACGCTATGCGACAGACCAACGTATTACAGAAGAACTTGAATACTTTAATCAAATTGTTGAAAAGATAGGCTGTCCAGTTTTAGATGTTTCTAATAAAGCGATTGAAGAAACTGCCAATAATATTATTCAAATCATTGAGCATAATAATTCCTTTTTTAATGGATAAATTGTATAATAATACAACTGTCTTTTAATCATTCACAAAATTATGATGCAGTAAATTGTAATATAAGGTGATGAAATGAGAATTCCGCAAAGTACGATTGACGAAATTAAGACACAATCGGACATATTAGACGTAGTAAGCGAATATGTCAAACTTGAAAAGAGAGGGCGCAATTATATCGGTTTGTGTCCTTTCCATGACGAAAAAACACCTTCTTTTACCGTTTCAGAGGACAAACAAATTTGCCACTGCTTTGGATGTAAAAAAGGAGGAAACGTCTTTCAATTTATCCAAGAAATTGAAAATGTTTCATTTACAGATGCTGTTAAAAAGTTAGGCGCACGGGTCAATATTAAAGTAGATACCGGTGAGTCTAAAGAATTAGAGCACATTGCATCAGATGATTTAACAATGATTCAAATGCATGAATCATTGCTTGATTATTATCACTATTTATTGAAAAAAACCGTTGAAGGCGAGAAAGCACTCAAATATTTGTATGATCGTGGCTTTACAGATGAAATCATAGACGAGCGTAAAATAGGATTCGCACCAAATTCATCACATTTTGCAACGAACTTCATGGAAAACAAGGGCTATGATTTACAACTTGGGTATGAAGCTGGGATATTATCGCGAAACGAAACAGAATTTAATTATTATGATCGTTTTCGTGATCGCATTATTTTTCCACTTGCAAATGCTCAAGGTCGTATTGTTGGCTATTCGGGTAGAACCTACACAGGTCAAGAGCCTAAATACTTAAATAGCCCTGAATCTCCTATATTTCAAAAAAGAAAGTTGCTTTATAATTTGGACAAAGCACGTAAAAGCATCCGTCAAAATGATGAAGTTATTTTACTCGAAGGATTTATGGATGTTATCAAGTCTGATAGCGCAGGCTTAAAAAATGTTGTTGCCAGTATGGGGACGCAACTATCAAATGAGCATATCACGTTTCTAAAAAAACTGTGTGGTCATATTACAATTATGTATGATGGTGATAATGCTGGGATAAACGCAGCGTTGAAAACGGGTCAAACACTGTTGCAGCAACAATTTAACGTTTATATCGTTCAACTGCCTACAAAAATGGACCCTGATGAGTATATAAGTAAATTTGGTGCAGAAAAGTTCCGAGACTTTGTTAATAAAGAGAAAAAATCATTTGTCAGCTTTAAACTTCATCTTAACCAAAGCGAAATACAAAACAATGATTTATCTTACGAAAAATATTATAAAACTTTTATAGATGATGCAGCCCATATCAATTCAAAAATTTTAAGAAATAAAGTGATACAAGATGCTGCCCAAGTGTTTAAAATAAGTGTTGAGAGTCTAAATAATGAAGTAGAACGAATATATCCACAACAAAATGTTGCACCTAGACAAATTCAGCATGAAACACCACAATTCACAACACTTACTAAATATGAAAAAGCCGAGCGTGCACTTTTAAAACATTTTATCAGTGATAAAGAAGTATTTTTAAGCTTTTATCAAGATATTGAAGAAACAGACTTTACAAATCAACATTTTAAACGTATATTTAGTATTTTACGGGAGTTTTATTCAAATTATGATTCTTTTGCGATGAGTGACTTTATCACTTATGTTGATCAGGATGAATTAAAAGAAGTGTTGATACATTTAGTAGATTATCCACTTAACCGTGAACCGTTTGAAAACGAAATTACTGATTATATTAAGTTGATGACTGAGCATCGATTTTCAGAATCGATTGAAACACTCCACGAAAAGTTGCGTGAAGCAACCCGAATCGGGGATACAGAATCTCAAAAATACTACTTAGAGATGATTGTCAATAAAAATAGAGCTAGATTGAAGAGTCAAGAATAATTTCGGGAGGCCTTTTTATGTCAGATAACCAGGTAAAAGTAATAAAAAAAGAAACCATTGATCCGACACTCACATTAGAAGATGTAAAAAAACAACTTATTGAAAAAGGTAAAAAAGAAGGTCATCTAAGCCATGAAGAGGTAGCAGATAAATTACAAAACTTTGATATGGATTCTGACCAAATGGATGAATTTTTCGATATGATTAATGATAATGACATCCAACTCGTAAATGAAAAAGATAGTTCAGATACAGATGATAAATTAAATCCTGGCGACCTTAGTGCACCACCAGGGGTTAAAATTAACGACCCTGTAAGAATGTACTTGAAAGAAATTGGTCGTGTGGACCTTTTGAGTGCGCAAGAGGAAATAGAATTAGCGAAACGTATTGAGCAAGGTGACGAAGTGGCGAAAGCGCGCTTAGCTGAAGCGAACTTACGTCTTGTTGTAAGTATTGCAAAACGCTACGTCGGACGTGGCATGTTGTTTCTTGACTTAATTCAAGAAGGTAACATGGGTTTAATCAAAGCGGTAGAAAAATTCGATTTTAGTAAAGGATTCAAATTTTCTACGTATGCCACTTGGTGGATTAGACAAGCAATTACACGTGCAATTGCCGATCAAGCGCGAACAATTCGTATTCCAGTTCATATGGTAGAAACAATCAATAAATTAATCCGCGTACAACGTCAATTATTACAAGATCTTGGTCGTGATCCAGCACCTGAAGAAATTGGTGAAGAAATGGATTTACCACCTGAAAAAGTACGTGAGATTTTAAAAATTGCACAGGAACCTGTATCTTTAGAGACACCTATTGGTGAAGAAGATGACAGCCATTTAGGTGATTTCATAGAAGATCAAGAAGCTCAAAGCCCCTCTGACCATGCAGCGTATGAATTATTAAAAGAACAATTAGAAGATGTCCTTGATACTTTAACAGACCGTGAAGAAAATGTACTTCGTTTGCGTTTCGGTCTTGATGATGGACGAACACGTACATTAGAAGAAGTTGGTAAAGTATTTGGTGTAACACGTGAAAGAATTCGTCAAATTGAAGCTAAAGCTTTACGTAAACTTAGACATCCAAGTCGCAGTAAACGTTTGAAAGATTTCATGGACTAAGATTAAAAGCGCATAAAACAATGGGATAGATGCATAAAGACTTTATTTCAAATTAGACTAAAGTGCTTCTTACAACTTAAAAAGATATTAATGCTTTAGTCAGCCTTGTTAAGGTGGGACTATGAAATTTAAATTCACTTTAGATTTCTATCCCACTCTTTTTTTGTATCAACATCTAATTGATACATCTTTTTACTTAGCATTTTACATAGAGGAGGAATTACTATCATTCCAATTAATAAACGACTTAAAAAGGTCAGTGAATATATTACCGGTGATGTCCTTGCTGATATTGGTTCAGATCATGCTTTTTTACCTATGTTTTGTATTGAAAATGGTTTGATAGATCATGCTATTGCAGGAGAAGTCATTAAAGGCCCCTATCAATCTGCTGTGAAAAGTGTGCAACTTCATGGCTATCAATCTAAAATTGATGTGCGTCTTGGTGATGGGTTAACCATTCTAACAGCGCACGACAAAGTAGATACCGTGGCTATTTGTGGCATGGGCGGACCATTGATTGCTCGAATTTTAAAAGAAGGTGCCGCATTCATTCAAAACCAACCGAGATTAGTTTTACAGTCTAATATTCAAAGTCAGCCTATACGTGAATTTTTACAAAATAATGGCTATCAAATTACAACAGAAACATTAATGAAAGAGCGCGCGCATATTTATGAAATCATTGTTGCAGATCCTGGAAAAATGCAGTTATCTCAACGTGATTTAAAGTTTGGACCATTTCTACACCCATCACCCGATGATTTATTTATTGAAAAGTGGGAAAGAGAGTTAGAGGCATTAGCGGACATTAAGAAGAATCTCAATCCCGAAAAACATAAACAACGTTGGAACGAGATAAGCCATTTAGAAAGTGACATAAAAGAGGTGTTACCACAATGCAACTCAAAAAGCTTTTAGAAATTTTAAATAAAAATGTGCCATTCCATACTGCTGAGTCATGGGATAACGTAGGCTTATTAATTGGCAATAAAGAGAGCCAAGTTACAGGTATTTTAACTGCACTTGATTGTACGGGCGAAATTGTCGATGAAGCAATAGAAAAGAATTTAAATACCATCATCGCGCATCATCCTCTTATATTTAAAGGCATCAAACAAATTATTGATGATGAGGCATATGGATCAATTATATATCGATTAATTCAAAATAATATTAATCTAATCGCATTGCATACCAATTTAGACGTTCATCCTGAAGGCGTAAATGCCATGCTTGCTGAAAAGATTGGTCTAAAAGATTTTGAACTGCTTAACAAAGAAAAAGAGCATTATTATAAAATTCAAGTTTATATCCCTGAAGAGAACGCTGAGGCTTTTAAAGATACTTTATCACAGCACGGTCTTGCTCAAGAGGGAGAATATGCGTATTGTTTCTTTAATACAAATGGAAAAGGACAATTTAAACCTTTAGAAAACGCAAACCCTCATATTGGGGAAATTGGAAAAGTTGAGACGGTGCAAGAACAAAAAATAGAATTTATGGTTCAATCCAATCAACGTCCTTTAGCAGAAGCATTAATTCATCAATACCATCCTTATGAAACACCCGTCTATGACGTCATTCAAATGACACGAACATCTCATCATGGTCTTGGGATAATAGGGAATCTAGAACATAAAATGACGGTCCATTCATTCGTCAATCAGGTCAAAAACGCTTTACAAATGCCAAGTGTAAGATTTATTGGGGATATGAACGCTTCAATTCAGCGCGTTGCAATTATTGGTGGGTCTGGAATGGGCTATGAAACACAAGCGCAGCAATCTGGCGCCGACCTTTTCATAACAGGAGATATTAAGCATCATGATGCATTAGATGCAAAAATAGCAGGTATCAATTTATTAGATATTAATCATTATAGTGAATATGTAATGAAAGAAGGGCTCGTTCATTTATTAAGAAATTGGTTAGAGTCAGAACCAGAACATTCACTCAAAATTGAAGCCTCAGCACACAATACCGATCCTTACGATTATTTATAAAAGATAGTGTAAAAATCTTATAAAATTCACAAACAAAAGCTGAAAAGTTGGTTAATGGTCAATTAAAATCTATTTTTACTAAAGCAAAAGTCGAAGCAATCGTATCAAACTGCTTCGACTTTTATATTATTCCATGATTTTAACAGGTTTAGCTTTTTTAATTTTAGGTAGAATTTTTTCAACAGGCACATTAGAGTGAGTTGTATGGGTTTCAGGATTCATTGGGTCGTAATCTTTCAAGAAGTTAATCACTTCTTTTACAATTGGCGTTGGCGTCGAAGCCCCTGCAGTAACAGCGACAGTCTCAACACCTTCAAGCCATTCAAGTTTAAGTTGAGAAATGTCCGCAATTCGATAAGATTGCGTATGTGCAATATCTTTAGAAACTTGTGCAAGACGATTAGAATTATTACTTTTTGGATCACCGACAACAATCAGTAGGTCAGCTGCACCAGCCTGCTCAGCAACTGCTTCTTGTCTCACTTGCGTCGCTTGACATATCTCTTTATGTTGTTCAATGTGTGGGAACTTCTCTTGTAAATCCTCCATTAAATGTAAAACATCCCATTGCGACATCGTTGTTTGGTTAGTCACAATTAAAGGATAATCATTAAGTGTATCTGGTAAAGCTTCTACATCTTCTTTCGTCTCAACAAGATAAACAATATCTGGTGCAACACCGACAGCACCTTCAGGCTCAGGATGGCCTTTTTTACCAATATATACGACATGATAGCCACTTGCTTTTTTCTCTCTAATCAAAGCGTGTGTATTCTCAACATCTGGACAAGTAGCATCAATACATGTTAATCCCTTAGCTTTAGCACGTTTTTTCACTTCTGGCGAAACACCATGTGCTGTGAAAATAACAGTGCCTTCTGAAATCTGTTCTAAAATCTCTAATCGATTTGGTCCGTCTAATGTGATAATACCATCCGTTTCAAAAGCATCCGTTACATGCTTGTTATGAACAATCATACCAAGTATATAGATAGGCCGTGGTAAATTAGGGTCAAGCGAAGCATTTCTAGCAATCACCATCGCATCGACAACACCATAACAATAACCACGAGGGGTAATCTTAATAATTTCCATTTTTATACACGAACCTCCTTCGATACATCATTATATCAGTAACACCGTACTTTTAAAATTAAAATACAAATAAAATCTAGATTTAGTCTCACAACTACAAATGTAAAAATCATATTTAAAAAACATGCACTTTGCTTATTTTCATTAAACATGATTTCATTTATAATATAGAGACGAATCTTTAAGGAGGCCAAATCATGGCAAATCATCCATTTGACCAATTTCGTTTTGATTCAAACTTAATTGAAGCAATTAAATCATTAAATTTTAAACAACCCACTGAAATACAACAACGTGTGATTCCAAAAATAATGAAACGTGTAAATCTGATTGGTCAATCACAAACGGGTACAGGGAAATCACATGCATTTCTTTTACCATTATTCCAACAAATTGATTCCACATACGAGGAACCACAAGCCATTATCGTTGCACCAACACGTGAGTTAGCAACACAACTTTACCAAGCTGCGCAACACCTTAGTCAATTTAAAACTAATGTAAAAGTAAGCTTGTTTATTGGTGGAACTGATTTTGAAAAAGACAAACAAAAGACAACGGTTCAACCCCAATTGGTGATTGGTACACCAACGCGCATAAACGATCTCGCTAAATCGGGTGCGCTACATGTTCACTTAGCAAATTATTTAGTTGTAGATGAAGCTGATTTAATGATTGATTTAGGTCTCATCGAAGACGTGGATCAAATCGCGTCTAAACTTGATGAACAAGCAAAAATGGCTGTTTTTAGTGCTACAATTCCTAAGACATTATATCCATTTTTAAATAAATATTTAGAGCAACCAGAATTTATCGAAGTTAAGAGTGAATCGAAAAATAAAAAGAGTATTGAATTCTTCCTTATTCCTACAAAAGGTGCACAAAAGATAGATAAAACCGTTTCACTTATTGAACTTTTAAACCCTTATCTCGCGATAATATTTTGTAATAGTAGAGATAGTGCAGATGCGCTCGCAAGTGAGTTGCAGCAACAAGGTATTCAAGTCGGTATGATTCATGGTGGCTTGTCTCCTCGCGAACGTAAACAACAAATGAAGCGAATCCGAAACTTAGATTATCAATATGTAATCGCAAGTGATTTAGCTTCAAGAGGAATCGACATTGAAGGAGTTAGTCACGTCATTAATTTTGATGTACCTAAAGACATTGACTTCTTTACACATCGTGTTGGAAGAACAGGACGCGGTAATTATAAGGGCATTGCAATTACACTTTATACACCTGAAGAAGAAGAACTGATTCAATTAATTGAACAAAAAGGCTATCAGTTTGAAAATGTAGATATTAAAAATGGTGAATTAAAACCTATCAAAGCGCACAATACAAGAAAGCTACGTCAAAAACAAGATGATCACATTACGCAACAAGTAAAACATAAAGTGAAACGTAATAATAAGAAAAAAGTTAAACCAGGCTATAAGAAAAAATATAAGCAAGAGCTCGAGCAGATTAAACGCCAAGTAAAAAGACAGTTTAGCAGAAGTAAAAAACGTCAAGCTAGAAAGAATAAAAGATAAAAAAAGGATAGGATAATTATGTTAATAGGTTCTCACGTCTCAATGAGTGGTAAAAAAATGTTACAAGCATCCGCTGAAGAGGCACATCAATACGGGGCTTCAACATTTATGATTTATACTGGAGCACCCCAAAATACACGTCGCAAAGCGATAGAAAATCTTAATATCGAAAATGGTAAAGCAACAATGCAAAAATATGGTTTATCAAATATTGTTGTACATGCACCCTATATTATTAATATTGCAAATACGAACAAACCAGAAGTCTTTGAACTAGGGGTCAATTTCTTACAAAATGAAATTGAGCGTACAGAAGCAATTGGAGCCAAAGATATTGTCTTACATCCAGGTGCGCATGTTGGTGCTGGTCCTGAAGTCGGAATTAAAAAAATTATTGAGGGACTTAATGAAGTTTTAACCAACCAAAACGATGTTAGAATAGCGCTTGAAACAATGGCTGGAAAAGGTTCAGAGGTGGGCCGAACTTTTGAAGAACTCGCTCAAATTATTGATGGTGTTACACACAATGAACGACTTTCTGTTTGCTTAGATACATGCCATATTCACGATGCAGGATATGATGTCGTTCATGATTTTGATGGTGTTTTAGAAGAATTTGACCGTATTATAGGGGTAGACCGTATCAAAGTCGTCCATGTGAATGATAGCAAAAATCCAATTTCAGCTCATAAAGATCGCCATGAAAACATTGGCTTTGGTCATATCGGATTTGATGCACTCAATTATGTCGTTCACCATGAACAATTCAAAGATATTCCTAAAATTTTAGAAACGCCTTACGTTGGGGAAGATAAGAAAAATAAAAAGCCACCGTATCGTTTTGAAATAGAAGCTTTCAAAAACAACAAATTCGATCCAGAAATGAAAAACAAAATTATGTCAGTTTAATCTATAGCTCAGAATGATTTTTTGAACGGGCATATTGTGCCAGTTATTTAAATTCAAAAGTGCACTTTAAATATACAAGTTGCACAAATAGGGGTGAGCACTAATTTTTTAGTCTCACTCCTTTAAATTTGAGTAAATCAGTACTAACTTTTTTTACATTATAAAAATCGCGTATTTAATGTTATAATAAATCGAAGTCGGAAAGATTACTATTTACATTGTATGCTTAAATCAATATGGTGAAAATTGAGGTGAAAAGATGCCACAACCAGTCTTTGAATTAAAAGGGATAGACTTTTTTTATGACAATAAAAAAGTATTAGAAAATATCAACATTCGTATCAATAAAGGTGAATTTTTAGCCATTGTTGGACCTAATGGCGCGGGTAAGTCTACGTTGCTCAAATTAATTTTAGGGATTTTGCCGATTCAAAAGGGGGAAATTCTTATTGATGGAGAGTCATATCACAAAAAATTGACAACTGATAAAATCAGTTATGTCTCACAAAAAGCGTCATCTGTCACATCTGGTTTTCCAGCTACTGTGAAAGAAGTTGTTTTAAGTGGTTTAACTCGTAAAAAGCGTCTTTTCAGATGGTTTAGCAAGTCTGATGATCAGAAAGTAAATCAAGTCTTAGATCGCTTGAATATTTCGCAATTAAAGCATAAAAATATTGCACAGTTATCCGGAGGGCAACAGCAACGCGTATTAATTGCACGGGCACTTGTCTCAAATCCTTCTGTACTTGTATTAGATGAACCAACTAATGGCATTGATGCGAAACACGTCGGTGAATTTTATGAGACGTTAGATCACCTCAAAAAAGAAGGCGTTACTATTATTTTAGTAACACACGATATTGGTGTTGTTGTTGATACAGCAACTGAAGTGGCTTGTTTAAATAAACATTTGCACTTCCATGGGGCAACAAGTGAATTCAAATCACTTGATGAAGTTGAAATTTCTAAAATTTATGGCCACCCCATTAAATTTGTAGACCATAAACATGATAGGGATTGTTGTGTATGATTGATGCATTATTGAATTTTGAATTTATCAGGTATTCTTTTATTAGTGGTATATTAATAGGGGTTATTGCTCCCTTAATCGGTACATTTATCGTTGTGAGACGCTTATCATTAATTGCAGATGCTTTAAGTCACGTAACTCTTGGTGGGATATCATTCGGCATGTACTTATTAACTGTCTCATCAGTATTTGCATTTATTAATCCGATATGGACTGGTATTGTTTTTGCAATTGTTGGTGCGTTGTTAATTGAAAAACTTAGAACATCTTATAAAAACTATTCTGAAATCGCTATACCTATTATTATGAGTACAGGTATTGGCTTAAGTGCGATATTTATATCTTTAGCCAAAGGGTTTAACCAAGAACTTTTAGGCCTTTTATTTGGCTCTATTAGCGCTGTATCGCTGAGTGATTTGTTTACAATTGTTACAATTACGGTATTAGTGTTAATATATATCATGTTATTTTATAAAGAGCTATTTATACTCTCTTTTGATACAGAGTACAGTCAAGTTATCGGTATACCAAAGTGGATTCAGTTTTTATTTATCGTTATTGTCGCATTAGTCATATCTGCTTCTATGCGTGTTATTGGTGTATTACTTGTTAGTGCACTAATTACATTACCGGTTGCCATAGCGATGCGTTGGACAAAAGGGTTTAAGCAATTTATATTTTTAAGTATCATGATTGGTGAGTTTTCTGTCATTATTGGACTGGTTACTGCATTTTATTTAAATATCTCACCTGGTGGTATTATCGTTGTTATTTTAGTTATCATGTTAATGTTAACACTATTTTATCAGTCCTTTGTAGTCAGAAAATTTAAAGGAGTGAATGTGAATGAAAACAAATGAAGCCATTCGTATATTGAAAAATAATGGGCATAAATATACGAACAAAAGAAGAGATATGATTGAGATGTTTATTAATGAGGATAAATATATCAATGCTAAGACCATTCAACAACACATGAATGCACACTACCCAGGTATATCTTTTGATACGATTTATAGAAACTTACATTTATTTAAAACTTTAGGCATCATCGAGGGAACAGAAATGGATGGAGAAATGAAGTTTCGTGCGGCATGTACTTCGCATCATCACCACCATTTTATTTGTAAAGTGTGTGGAGATACAAAAGTGATTGATTTTTGTCCAATGTCTGAAATCAAAGCAAAACTACCAAATGTTGACATTGAAATGCATAAATTAGAAGTTTACGGCATGTGTGAAAAATGTAAGCAAAAAGGCTACCATCTTGTTTAATTAGAGAGATCTCTATTTACTTTAGTAAAAAATGATATGTATTGTAAAAATAGTAAAAACCCGGACGTTTGCTTTCGTTAACGTTCGGGTTTTGATATTTGTTCAGCAAAATAGGGTAACATGTGATGTCTAGTTTTGATTTGCAGTTGCTTCTTTTTTCTTGTTTTCTTCCCATTCAGCAGCGAGTTTATCGATTTCCATTTTCAATTCATCCACCATTGTCTCTTCAGGTACTTTTCTCACCGTTTTTCCTTTCATAAATAACAAGCCTTCTCCACGAGCACCGGCAATACCGATATCTGCTTCTCTCGCTTCACCTGGACCGTTTACGGCACAACCCAGTACTGCTACTTTTAAAGGAACTTGAAGTTTCTCAATGTATTCTTCTACTTCATTTGCAATTGAAATTAAATCAATTTCGATACGACCACAAGTTGGACACGCAATCAAAGTTGCTGCATTACTTGCTAAGCCAAAAGATTTTAATAAAGACTTCGCAACTTTCACTTCTTCAACTGGATCCGCTGAAAGTGAAATTCTCATTGTGTTACCAATACCAAGAGATAAAATTGCGCCCAAACCAGCAGAAGATTTAACTGTACCATTAAACAATGTACCACTTTCTGTAATACCAAGGTGTAATGGATAATCAAATGCTTGTGCAGCCTTTGTATAAGCTTCAATTGCGAGGTTAACATCGCTCGCTTTCATTGACACGATAATGTCATGAAAATCTAAATCCTCTAAAATTTTAATATGGTGTAATGCACTCTCTACCATACCATCAGCAGTAGGGTAACCATATTTTTTTAGAATATGTTTTTCAAGAGAACCCGCATTAACACCAATTCGAATTGGGATTCCTTTTTCTTTACAAGCCTCCACAACAGCTTCTACTTTTTCACGTCTTCCAATATTACCTGGATTAATACGGATTTTGTCCGCACCATTTTCAATCGCAATCAATGCTAATTTATAATTAAAATGGATATCTACAACAAGAGGGATATTAATTTGAGCTTTAATATCTTTAATAGCGTACGCATCTTCTTCGTTAGGACATGCAACACGTACAATTTGACAACCTGCTTCCTCTAAGCGTTTAATTTCAGCCACTGTTGCCTCTACATCGTGAGTTTTCGTCGTTGTCATACTCTGAATAACAACTTCATCTGCACCACCAATTGTTAAATTACCGACTTTAACGGGGCGCGTATTTTTACGATGTGTAATTTCAGCCATAATAGGAACTCCTTTATGAATAATTTTAACTTGAAAATGCACTTCTAAGAGGCTATTAATTCAACGTTATTTCATATTATACAATAAGCTCACCTGCATATTCAAAACAATTAGATTGAGAATGTCATAAATTTTTCATAAACGTTGTAAAGTGAATATTTACTATTGGCGTATTGAAAATATGTTTCATCAATAACAATTCATTCATCCATCCAATCACATTTTATAAATAAAAAGTGTCAAGCAATTTAAAAAACTTTATATATAGATAATTTGATGATTAAAATGTTTAAATCTACTGAAATTGCGCTATAATATAAGTACGTAGTCAAAATGAAATTCATCAATTTGTAAGCATATTAATTGTGACAAGTTGATGAATGTTGATACAATTATCATGGAATCAAATTTAGGAGGATGATTAATTATGGCATTTGAACTACCAAAATTACCATATGACTATGATGCGTTAGAACCACACATTGATAAAGAAACAATGGTGCTACATCATGACAAACATCATAATACGTATGTAACAAAGTTAAACGCAGCAGTTGAAGGTACAGATTTAGAAGATAAATCTATTGAAGATTTAATTGCTAATTTAGATAGTGTACCTGAAGATAAACGTACTGCAGTTCGTAATAATGGTGGTGGACACTTAAACCACTCATTTTTCTGGCAAATTATTTCACCTAACTCAGAAGAAAAAGGTGAAGTTGTAGATAAAATTAAAGAACAATGGGGTTCTTTAGATGCATTCAAAAAAGAATTTGCTGAAAAAGCTGCAGGTCAATTTGGTTCAGGTTGGGCATGGTTAGTAGTGAATAATGGTCAATTAGAAATCGTAACGACTCCTAACCAAGATAGTCCACTTACTAATGGCCAAACTCCAATTTTAAACTTAGATGTATGGGAACATGCATATTACCTTAAATATCAAAATAAACGCCCAGATTATATCAATTCTTTCTGGAATGTTGTTAACTGGGAAAAAGTTGACGAATTATATCAAGCAGCGAAATAATATGCGATATAGAAGGGGGTTGAGGCTCGTGGGCCATCAACCTCTTTTTTTATTTTAGAATGGACCTCGATACATAAATCAGTGTCATTCACATTATATTTCGGCAAATAAGTATAGGGAGATAGGGTTGCTATATTTTTATACTTTTTATCACAAAACATTAGCCAAATGTATTTTTATCATATATTATTTTAAGAAGAACTATGGTGAATAGAGGTCGGTTGTTTTGTTAAAACGATTAAAAGAAAAAACAAATGATGAAAAGATGCGTCTACGAATGAACAAGCGTGTCAATTTTATTTTCGCAGTCATTATTTTTGCTTTCGTACTCATTGTCTTAAGGTTAGGTTACTTACAAATTGTTCAAGGTTCTCAATATAACCAAATGATTCGTGAAAGCGAAAATGTGACAGTGAACGAGTCTGTGCCAAGAGGCCGTATTTTAGATCGTAATGGTAATGTCATCGTAGACAACGCGTCAAAAAAATCAATTACATATACTAGAGGTAAAAATACGAATCAAGAAGAGATTATGGATACCGCTAAAAAGTTATCTCAATTAATTAAAATGGATACTTCTAAAATCACCGAACGCGATAAAAAAGATTTTTGGATTCAAAAAAATCCTAATCAAGCCAAAAAATTAATGAAAAAAGAACAACAATTATATGAGAACGGTGATATTTCTCAAGATGATTACGATAACACATTGCGCCATAAAATCAGTGACAAAGATTTAGACACTTTATCTAAAAAAGACCTTGAAGTGTTGGCTATTTATAGAGAGATGATGCAAGGCTCAACATTAAGTCCGAGAACAATTAAAAATGATAAGGTCACTGATGAAGAGTATGCCTCTGTATCACAAAAACTTTCAGATTTGCCTGGTATTAATACAGAAATGGATTGGGATCGTAAATATCCTTATGGAAAAACATTAAGAGGTATATTAGGAAGTGTTTCAACTCCTGAAGAAGGTCTACCAAAAGAATTAACAGATGAATATTTATCTAAAGGTTATTCAAGAAACGACCGTGTGGGTAAAAGTTATTTAGAATTGCAATATGAAAATATTTTAAGAGGTAAAAAGAAAGAAATGCGCTATACCACTGATAAATCTGGAGCCATCATTGATTCGGAAGTGGTTAACGAAGGTTCTCGCGGTGATGACTTAGTCTTAACGATAGATATTAAGTTGCAACAAAAAGCGGAGGAATATTTAGAACAACAAATTAAAAAATTACGTTCAGAAGGCGCTAAAGATATGGATACGGCAATGATGGTTGTGCAAGACCCTAATAACGGTGATATTTTAGCTATGGTCGGTAAGAAAATTGATAAAGACGGCTCACTGACAGACTTTGATATCGGTACATTCACGACGCAATACGCTGTTGGTTCATCTGTTAAAGGGGCAACCTTATTAGCTGGTTATCAAAACAATGTCATCCATGTTGGTGAACAAATGATTGATGAACCTTTAACTTTTAAAGGCGGCTCTACAAAACGATCTTACTTTAACAAAGATGGTAGAAAATTGATCAATGATAAAGAAGCACTCATGCATTCATCCAACGTTTTTATGTTTAAAACGGCATTAAAGCTGGCTGGCCTTGAGTACCAACCTAACATGGCCTTACCAACAGATGTAACGATTCCTGGACAAAAATTACGAAAAGGTTTAAACCAAGTCGGTCTTGGTGTGAAAACTGGTATTGACTTACCAAATGAAGTCACTGGACAAATTGAACCCTTAAAAAACAATCCAGGGAACTATCTTGATCTCGCAATTGGCCAATATGATACTTATTCACCATTGCAACTATCACAATATGTATCAACAATTGCAAATAATGGTTTTAGAATTCAGCCACATATTGGTAAAGAAATTCGAAAAGCAACAAAAAATGATGATTTAGGACCTGTCAAACACAAAATTAATGGCAGAGTTTTAAACCGCGTCAATAACAAACCTGACGAAATAAAAGAAGTTCAAGAGGGATTTGATATGGCCTTTAATAAAGTTGCTGGTACAGGTTATGCAAGTTTTAGTAAAACAAAAGTTCGTTCTGCAGGTAAAACGGGTACAGCCGAAGTATTCCAAGATGGAGAACCACGCGTCAACTCTACTTATATTGGTTATGCTCCTGAAGATGATCCAAAACTTGCATTCTCAATCGTTTATACCAACCAACCTGTTCCTGAACCATGGTTGAATGGTGGCGACTTAGGACGAGATGTTATTAATTACTATTTTAAATAAAGACTGGCTTTGTAATCTCAAATACTTTCATATGCATTACGAAGTCAGAACAGCTCTAAGATGATGAAACGATCATCTTAGGGCTTTTTTTAATCCAAATTTTATGATGTATAGTTTAGATTTCAATATTAACAACCGATTTTCAATAATTATCTATTAATGATTGACTGAAAGCACAAATAAGTAAGTACAATCTAACGACGTTCAATCAAGAAAAAATAAGCGTATATCGCAAAGAAACACTACAAAATTTCATAATTAACATAAACTTTACATTACATTCATTCATAGTTAATAAATGATTTGTATCCTTAAGATGTAAACAATATGATAACCACTAATTCTAGGAGGATGTTTCAATGAAAAAATGGCAAGTACTGGGCACTACAGTTATCAGCGCTTCATTAATTTTAGGTGCATGTGGCGGAGCTGGACAAAGTAATGATAGCAAAGGGAATGACTCTAAAGGTTCGGATGTTGAGGGCTCTGTAAAAGGTAATGGTTCATCAACTGTAGCACCTATCATTGAAAAATTAAACGAAAACTTTTCTTCAGATCATAAAAATATTACAGTTGAAAACGTGACTTCAGGAACTGGTGATGGATTCAAACAATTCATTGCTGGTAAAACTGATTTTTCAAATGCGTCACGACCAATTAAAGATGAAGAAAAAAATCAATTAAAAGACAAAAACATCGATTATACAGAATTTGAAATTGCAAAAGACGGTTTAACAATTGCAGTTAACAAAGATAATGACTTTGTAAAAGAATTATCTTTAGATGATTTGAAAAAGATTTATTCTGGCCAAGCTAAAAAATGGTCTGATATTAACTCTAAATATCCAAATAAAGAGATTAAAGCTTTTTCACCTGACCAATCGCACGGAACATACGATTTCTTCTCTGAAGAAGTTATGAACAAACAAGATATTAAAGCTGAGAAAAACCAAAATACAGATGTCATTGTTAAATCAGTGCAAGATAATCCAAATGGTATCGGGTTCTTCGCATTTAACTTCTATAAAGAAAACGAAAAGAATTTAAAAGCAGTTAAAATTAAAGATAAAAATGGTAAAGCCATTTCACCTGATCACAAAACAATCCAAGATGGTTCATATCCTTTAAGTAGACCGTTATTCATCTATGCTAATAACGAAAAACTCAAGAAAAATGATGCATTTGCAGAATTCTTAAAATACACATTAGATGATAAAGGTAAAGCAGCAGAATCTAAAGGTGTTGATTATGTCGCATTACCTAAGAATAAATATGAAGAACAGATGAAAAAACTTGATAAATTAACTGGAGATAAAAAGAAATAATCGAAGCAGTCATAACATGATAAGTTTTATATTCTGACAATCATGCATATTCATTTACGGAAGTGATTACAAAATCCACCTTGAAGTTGTAATCATGATTGACAGTGTCAAAGGGTTGAGTTTCATAATCAAATGATTATGTCTCAGCCCTTTTTAGAAAAGGAGCGCGTAATATGAAATCGCAAAACAATATTAGAGAGATGATCCAAAAGAAGAGTCATTCTGGTTCATCGCTGAGTGATAAAATTATGCCAATCATATTGGCTACGATTGCAGCAATTTCTATTTTAACAACAATAGGGATTGTCATTACATTATTGACTGAAACGATTACTTTTTTTACACGGGTCCCCATCTCTAAATTCTTTTTAGAAACCGATTGGAATCCATTTAGTTCGACACCAAAATATGGTATTTGGGCACTTATTCTCGGAACACTGAAAATAACATTAATCGCAACAATTTTCGCTGTTCCAGTTGGAATAGGTGCAGCTATTTATTTAAGCGAGTATGCATCAAAACGTGCACGTAAAATCATTAAGCCTATATTAGAAGTCCTTGCAGGTATACCAACAATTGTTTATGGTTTCTTTGCATTGACATTCGTAACACCTGTGCTCAGAGCAATTTTCCCAAGCATTAGTAGTTTTAATGCAATTAGTCCAGGTCTCGTTGTCGGTGTAATGATTATTCCAATGATTGCAAGTATGAGTGAAGATGCGATGTCATCAGTGCCTGACAAAATAAGAGAAGGGGCACTTGGCTTAGGTTCAACAAAATTAGAGATGATACTTAAAGTGATTGTACCCGCAGCCACATCAGGAATTATGGCTTCAATTGTATTAGCTATTTCTCGTGCAATCGGTGAAACAATGATCGTCTCCCTTGCAGCAGGGTCAAGTCCGTCGTTTGATTTATCTTTAACACATTCTATCCAAACGATGACGGCTTATATTGTCCAAGTCTCACAAGGTGATGCAACAAATGGTTCTGATTTATACTACAGTATTTATGCAGTTGGGTTCACATTATTTATCTTTACATTAATAATGAATTTTATTTCGCAAATGATTACAAAACGTTTCAGAGAGGAGTATTAATATGAATTTAATCAATCAAGCTGAGGTTGAGAAAAAGCTCTCTGGCCGTATGACAAAGAATAAGGTGTTCAAATCGATATTCTTGATATGTACACTTATTGGACTAATTGTTTTAGCCATCTTAATTATCGACATTTTAAGAAAAGGCCTTCCAGTTATGACGGGTGACTTTTTCACAAATTTCTCTTCATCATCTGCGCATACAGCGGGGGTTAAAGGTGCTGTTATTGGGACATTATGGCTCATGATGACACTTATTCCTATCGCTTTAGTGCTTGGTGTAGGAAGCGCCATTTATTTAGAAGAATATGCTAAAGACAATGCTTTCACTAAATTCATCCGTGTTAATATTTCTAACTTAGCTTCTGTGCCTTCCATTGTATATGGTTTATTGGGTGCAACGATATTTGTTGCTTTGTTGAAACTCGGCAATTCTGTAATTGCTGCTGCATTAACATTAGCGTTGCTCATCTTGCCCGTTATTATCGTAGCAAGCCAAGAAGCCTTGAAAGCCGTCCCTAATTCAGTTAAAGAAGCTTCTTATGGTTTAGGGGCAAACAAATGGCAAACGATTAAAAACGTTGTTTTACCAGCAGCGATACCTGGTATTGTAACAGGGGTTATTTTAGCGATTTCAAGAGCTATCGGAGAAACAGCACCCTTAGTTGCAATCGGTATTCCAACCATTTTGTTAAGAACACCGAATAGCATTTTAGATTCTTTTCAAACATTACCTTTACAAATTTATGATTGGGCGAGAAAACCAGGAATTGGTTTTCAATTACTTTCATCTGCAGCCATAATCGTCCTACTAGCCATTTTATTAATATTGAACACAATCGCTGTCATTATCAGAAATAAGTATTCTAAAAAATATTAAAAAGAAGAATTTTAAAATCGTTTTGAAATGAGGTTTTACTATGACTGAACTTAATACACTAGAGTCAGAAACAAACAAAGTTAACAGTAATCGCAAAGTTAACAATGAAAATAAAAGATTTATTGCCACTACACAACAACAAGAGGACAATGTACTGACAGACGCAGATCGTCAAATTGTTTATTCTACACAAAATTTAGATTTATGGTACGGTGAGCAACATTCTTTAAAAAACATCAACTTAGATATTTTAGAGAAAAATGTTACTGCTATTATTGGGCCTTCTGGATCAGGAAAATCAACTTATGTGAAAGCATTAAATAGAATGGTTGAGTTGGTGCCTTCTGTTAAAACATCAGGTAAAGTATTTTATCGAAATCAAAACATTTTTGACAAACGTTATCCTGTTGAAAAATTGCGTACAAATGTAGGTATGGTATTTCAACAGCCAAATCCATTTCCGAATTCAATTTATGATAATATCACTTATGGACCAAGAATTCATGGCATAAAAGATAAAAAAATACTAGATGAAATTGTTGAAAAATCGTTACGTGGCGCAGCAATTTGGGATGAATTAAAAGACCGCCTTAACCAAAATGCATACGGTCTTTCTGGTGGTCAACAGCAGCGTGTTTGTATTGCCAGATGCCTTGCTATCGAACCGGATGTTATTTTAATGGATGAGCCAACTTCTGCACTTGATCCGATTTCTACTTTAAGAGTAGAAGAACTCGTACAAGATTTGAAAAAAGATTATTCAATTATTATTGTTACACATAATATGCAACAAGCAGCGCGTGTTTCTGATAAAACGGCATTTTTCTTAAATGGTCATGTGAATGAATACGACGATACAGATAAAATCTTCTCAAATCCTTCTGATAAACAAACAGAAGACTACATTTCTGGACGTTTTGGATAATCATGACTGTCATTAGGAAAAGATATGAAGACCAGTTAAGTGACCTATTTAAAGATGTTCGTCGATTAGGTTTAAACGTTTATGATATGATACAACAATCGATAAAAGTTTTATCAGATAAAGACGTTACCCATGCAAGACAGGTCATTAGAAGAGATGAAGACATTAATAAATTGGAGTCTGATATTAATGAGAAAGTTGTCATGCTGATTACACGGCAACAGCCTATTGCTAAAGATTTACGATTTATGATTTCAACACTTAAAATCGCTTCTGAATTTGAAAGAATGGGCGATAATGCCGCAAATATAGCTAAAATACGGACACGGGCACAATTTACAGATCATTATATTATGATGCGGCTCGAAGCTATGGGACATCTTTCTATGTTGATGCTCAAAGACTTGAAAGATGCTACGCGTCATAATGACTTAGAATTAGTTAAAGAAATCATCGAGCGTGATATTGATATTGATGATTTATATAAGCAAATTATTAATACAACATATTTGATTGATAACGATCCTTTCGTTGCTGGACAAGCACATTTAGTCGCAAGATATTTAGAAAGAATCGGTGATCATGTCGTCAAAATTGCTGAACATATTTATTATTTTATTACAGGAAATCGGTATGAGACTTATGAGAAATAACACTTCCCAATTTCTGCTTTAAATGATATGATAATGAAGTCGTATTTTGAAGAAAGAATAGGAGGGATACTGTTATGCGCGTTAATGTGACATTAGCTTGTACAGAATGTGGAGATCGTAATTACATCTCTACTAAAAACAAAAGAAATAATCCTGAACGAATTGAAATGAATAAGTTCTGTGCACGAGATAATAAAAAAACTTTACATCGTGAAACAAAGTAATCATTTCAAGTAAGTGAGTTTGGAACATAAATAATTCAACTCATTTTAATGATTAAATCAGTTTAAATCACGGAGATTTCAAACTTCTAGACAAGATTTTATTACAAGTTCTAAACGTTTGATTATCCAAGGGGGGCAAAAATATCTAGTAGTCTTAGATATTTTTGGCCTCTTTTTTTATTACGCTCTTAAGGAAACAATTTCTAGCTCATTATTCTATAAACGGATTTTGAAATGCACCACTCTAAATGTAGCTGAAACACATATTTTACGACATAAAATCAATTGTTATATACTTTATTCAATTGTCATATAATGATATTTCCATGACACCAGTTAACAAGCACGATATAATAGTGACAAAAGGGGAGTGAAGTTAATTGAACAAAAAATCATTGAGGTTAGAAACTTTAAATAAGATGAAATCACTCTCGCCCCAGCAAAAATGTGTAGCTGACGAATGGCTATTTCAACAATTAATTGCACATCCAAAGTACCAACATGCCAATCGTATCGGTATTGTAATGTCCATGCCTCACGAAATCAATACAGACCCGATTATTTTACATGCATTACAAAACGATAAATTAGTTTTTGTACCTTCTACTGAATATCAACAAAAAAAGATGGTATTTCAACAGCTGTTTGACTTAAATCAAGTTGATATGGATGAGAGAGGGATCCGATATGTTAAACATCAAACACCTATCAATCATTCATTAGATTTGGTAATTGTACCAGGAGTTGTTTTTAATCAAAATGGTTATCGTATTGGCTATGGCGGGGGTTATTTTGATCGATTTTTGTCAAAATATCAGCCAGTGAATCTAAGTCTCGTTTATGATATACAAATGACAGACTTGATGACCGTTGAGCCTCATGATTACCCGGTATCTGAATTAATCATCGCAGAAACATAAATAACTGGAGGATTTATATGTTTGAAGAAAAGCACTTATGGAAAGCAAGCTTTTTATGGATAAAATACTTAAACTACGAATGTATACACTTTGATCAAGATAAAGGCGAGATTTGGCTTGGCAATAAAAAACAAAATCATATTATTATATTTAAACAAGGTCATTTTACAACCCAAGAATTAGAATTTGATAAAGAGCGCCTCATTTCACATCATGACGATATCACAAATTTCATAGGTTATAATGCCAATCGATATGATGTATATGTATTGACGGAGAAATCGTTTAACCCCACTCAATTCAATGTACATCAACCTGTTCGTGTTCGCTTTCATTGTATTGATTCAATCAAATCATTTGATCAAATGAGTGACCATTTTCTTATCAAAAGAAATTTGAGACATAAAGATAATAAAACAGAAAAAGAGTACAAAAAACGTGTATTGAATCCAAATATTATCGAACGTGCAATGTATCGTTTTACACCGGTAACTTACGCTTTGATTTTAATTAATGTGCTTATTTGGCTTATCGTAACTTTTTTTACGCCTCATCATACGGATTATGAAATTATTAATTTAGGTGCATTAAGCCATTTTAATGTTGTTCATGGAGAATGGTATCGACTGTTGTCTTCGATATTTTTACATATTGATTTTCAACATTTACTCTTTAATATGTTGTCGCTCTATATATTTGGGAAATTAGTAGAATCCTTTGTCGGATCACTTAAAATGCTTGGCATCTACTTTTTCTCAGGAATTTTTGGCAACTTATTATCGTTATCGTTTATTACAAAAGGATTTTCATTAGGAGCAAGTGGGGCTATTTTTGGATTGATTGGCGCATTGCTTGCATTAATGATTATCAGTAAACGTTTTGAACGTAAAATGATGTTACAAATAATCCTTGCTGTACTCATTATGACGGGAATCACATTACTCATTCAAAATGTTAACGTGGTCGCTCATTTAGGCGGATTAATAGGTGGGGGACTTATTACTTATTTAGGTTATTTATTTGTAGCAATGCGAAAATACTTCTATATTTTAGTCGCAATCACAATGATGATTACCATTGGTATGCTCGTTAAAATATATACAACACCGGATATCAATATTTATAATCAAATCATTCAAGATGAAATGTATAGCAATCATTTTAGTGAAGCTAAAGATATGGTTAAGCAGACCTACCATAATGGCTATGCAGACGACATGACATATTATTTATCCGGACTAATTATCGCAACACAAGATTCAAAAGCCGAGGCTATGGCTGAATGGGAACATGGAGTCAAGCTCTTTCCAAATTCAACGCAACTCAATTATGAATTAGCCATAGCAAACCGGTCATTAGGCGATAATAAAAAGGCGAAAAAATATTTATCACAAGTACTAAAAAACGATCCTAAAAATAAGGATTATATCAATTTAAAAAAAGAACTGGATGATTAGCATGCAGACACAACTTAATACATTTTATGATGTACTTCAATTACTTAAAAAATATGGTTTTATCATTTATTTTGATAATAAAGATGATATGCTTGAAATGATTGAACAAGAAATTCAGACGTTATATCGACACGAATTAATAACTAGAGAAGAATTTCTCCAATCTAAATTATTAATTAACCAAAGAAGGATGAACAGAGATGAGTAAACATTTGATTTTAGCAGCAGATATTGGTGGTACGACTTGTAAACTTGGGATTTTTAATGATAATCTAGAACAGCTTTCGAAATGGTCGATTGAAACCGATACGTCTGATCCTACTGGTCGTGTTTTATTACGACAAATATATGATGCTTTTGTAAACCAAATGGTTAAACATAATTTTGACATGAATGACGTTCTTGGATTAGGGATAGGCGTTCCCGGTCCAGTTATGTTTAAATCTGGGATTGTAAATGGTGCTGTCAACCTTAACTGGCCTGGCCGGGTCAATGTTTCAGAAATCATGCAAGAGTGGGTGTCATTCCCAGTCTATGTCGACAATGATGCCAATGTGGCAGCATTAGGAGAAAAACATAGTGGTGCGGGCAAAGATGCTGATGATGTTGTTGCGATAACATTAGGTACAGGACTTGGCGGCGGAATTATCTCAAACGGCGAGATTGTACATGGTCATAATGGTTCAGGTGCCGAACTCGGTCATATCAGAGTGGATCATGACCAACGCTTCCAGTGCAACTGTGGTAAATCGGGTTGTATCGAAACCGTTGCCTCAGCTACAGGTGTCGTTAATTTAGTCAATTTCTACTATCCTAAATTGACATTTAAATCATCAATTTTACAATTGATTAAAGATAATAAAGTCACTGCCAAAGCGGTTTTTGATGCTGCTAAAGCAGGTGATCAATTTTGTATTTTTATTACCGAACGTGTTGCACAATACATTGCTTATTTAGCTAGTATTATCAGCGTTACGACAAATCCGAAATATATTATTCTTGGTGGTGGTATGTCGGATGCAGGAGATATTTTAATTGAAAATATTAAGACAGAATATCATCATCTTGCATTTACACCTTCACAAGAGGGTACAGAAATTGTACGTGCGGAACTCGGCAATGACGCTGGTATTGTCGGTGCAGCGGGTTTAATTAAAACTTATATTATAGAAAAGGAGCGCGTTTAAATGGCTATAGTAGATGTCGTAGTAATCCCTGTTGGAACTGAAGGACCAAGTGTAAGTCAATATATCGCAGAAATCCAAACAAAATTAGAGGCATTCAAACAAGAAGGTAAAATCGATTATCAATTAACACCTATGAACACATTGATTGAAGGCGAGTTATCCGATTTATTTGAAGTTGTTCAAGCTATTCATGAACTACCATTCGATAAAGGCTTAGACCGTGTTTGCACTAATATTAGAATCGATGACCGTCGTGATAAAGATAGAAAAATGAACGATAAATTAGAATCAGTGAGAAAACATTTACAGTAAGTGAGAGGGATAAATATGAAAATTTCCTACCTGACTTTAGGGATCGTCAGCACAAATACGTATTTTATTGAAAATGATACAGAATTGATTTTAATCGACCCGTCATCAGAATCTAAAAAAATACTAAATCGTATACAGCAATCTCAAAAGCAATTGAAAGCAATTTTGCTCACACATGCACATTTTGATCATATTGCAGCACTAGATGATGTTTTAGAACAATATGACGTGCCAGTATATATGCATCCTGAAGAATTTGATTTTCTTTCTGAACCAGAAAAGAATGGCTCTGTCCAATTCCAAGCATATGGCTTACCAATCATCACGAGCCATGCACAGCCTACTGCGATCGAAGAGGGTCATCATCAAATTGGACAATTTCAATTTGATGCATTGCATACACCTGGGCATTCACCAGGAAGTCTGACATATGTTTTTGATGAATTTGCAGTTGTTGGAGATACTTTATTTAATAATGGTATTGGTAGAACGGATTTATACCGTGGTAACTATGAAACACTTGTTGATTCAATTCAAGATAAGATTTTTAATTTAGATGAAACGTTGCCATTATATCCAGGACATGGTCCATTCACAACTGTTGAAAATGAATATATGAATCCATATCTTCATGGCTAAAAATTTTAAAGTAATTTAATCACCTCTTACGTGTATAGATGTAAGAGGTGATTTTTTATGCAATTATTATTTGACCATGTCATCCAATATGCGATTCAAAGTGAAGCAAGTGATATTCATTTTATACCTTCACAATCACAAGTTGAGGTGAAATTAAGAGTTAAAGATCAGTTAATCATGTATGACACGTTGAATAAAGAAACCTATCAAAAATTACTCACGCTTTTAAAGTTTCAAGCTGGACTTGATATTACAACACGCCACAAAGCACAAAGCGGTAGATATATTTATGAGTATAAAAATTTATATTATCTACTTTGCCACTTAATTTAGGTACTGAAAGTTGTGTCATACGCATAACACCCCAATATTTCCAAACTTCAAATTTAGACTCAGTAATAGATATTAAAACAACAATGGAAAAAAAGCAGGGCCTCATATTATTTAGTGGTCCAACGGGTGCAGGTAAAAGTACGTTGATGTATCAAATGGTCGTTTATGCAAAGCAAAAATTAAATCTTAATATTATTACAATTGAGGATCCCGTCGAACAGCTTGTAAACGGTATTACACAAATTTCAGTAAATGAAAAAGCCGATATCACATATAGTTCTTCCTTGAAAGCCATTTTAAGATGTGATCCAGATGTTATTCTAATTGGTGAAATAAGAGATAAATATATTGCCAGAGACGTCATTCAAGCGAGTTTAAGTGGCCATTTAGTATTATCCACAATTCATGCGAATGACTGCTCTGGTGTATTATTAAGGCTGATAGAAATGGGACTGTCACAGCAAGACTTGTCACAATCTATTAATATGATTATTAATCAACGTTTAATTACAACTAAAAACGATAACCGACAACTTGTTTATGAAACAATGAATCAATCTGAAATTCAATTTTTCTTAAAAAATAATTTTAAATTACCTGCAGCATTTGAAAGCTTAGTAGATAAGTTGCATTCTTTAAACCAAGAAGGCGTGATCGATGAAAAAATATTACGAAAATATTCAACATAGAAAAACATTACGCCACATACGCTCAAATCATCTATTAATAATGGAACGCCTATCACAACTTTTAGTGCATGGTTTTACCTTCGCTGAAGCGATGAAGTTTATATATGACCAACTCCAAATCAAAAACACACGATTTCATTCAATATTGATTAACGCCTTGAATCAAGGTGCTACATGTTATGAAGTTTTCCGTATTTTAGGTTATCCCCAAACCGTCTTACTCCAATTATATTTCGCTGAAAAATATGGCTCTCTCCCAGAAACACTGCAATTATGCCACCAATTTTACAGTAAAAACAGAAAGCTAAAAAAACAATTTGTTAAAACAATACAATATCCTATTGTACTTATTTTTATTTTTTTCGCGCTAATCACGACTTTGAACCACACCGTTATGCCTCAATTTAATCAAATGTATGACAATATGCAGATAGAAGCCTCGTTTTTACAAAAAATCATAAAAGCTTTTATCCAAAACTTTCCACTTACTTCAATAGTCCTACTACTTTGTTTGATCGTAATTTTCTTTTTAGTTCGCCACTTTTTTAAGCAACTTACTATTCGTCAGCAAATCCATTGGATTAACCGCTTCCCATTCCTCAGAAAATACTACAAACTTTACAACACCTATAACATTACAAATCATTTCGTTTTATTTTTTAAAAATGGCATTACATTGAATGATATTGTCCAAATTTATATCCATCAACAGGAAAGTTTATTTCTCACATATATTGGTCGTACTTTGCAATATCAACTTCAAAATGGCGTTTCCTTTTCAACTATATTTACGCAACTCAATTGTTTTGAAAATCAGTTTATTCAATATATTCAACATGGTGAAATGCGAGACAAATTGGATGTCGAACTCCAAATGTATAGCATATTTTTACTTGACCATATTGAACATTTTTTACACCAACACATTAAATGGATTCAGCCCATTATGTTCACCTTAATTGGTTTACTTGTATTATGTGTTTATTTAGTCATGATGTTTCCCGTTTTTGAAATGATGCAAACAATAAAAGAATAGGAGATATTGATATGCTTAAAAATATAATGACAAAATTATTAGTAAAAAAAGGCTTTACACTCATAGAAATGCTACTCGTATTATTAATTATTAGTGTATTACTCATTTTAATCATTCCTAACATCGCTAAACAATCTGAGCACATTCAGAAGACAGGCTGTAGCGCTCAATTGAAAATGATAGATAGTCAAATCGAAGCTTATGCTTTGAAGTTCAATCACAAACCTGCAACGATTGATGATTTAGTTAGAGAAGGCTATATTAAAGAAAGTCAAAAACAATGTAAATCTGGAGAAACGATTTCTATCAATGCAGGCGAAGCGGTTGCGTCGTGATGGCTATACACTTGTAGAAATGTTAGTTGTATTATCAATTATCATTGTTTTTCTATCCATTGTGATGACACATCCAAAATTTGATTTTTCTCATCTACAATGTCAATATGAGATTAAAAAGCTTACAAGCGAGATTGACTTCTATCAATCACAGGCAATCAAACATCATCAATCCATATTGATGCTTTTTCGCAAACAATACAATGACATTAAAATTGTTACTTCATATCCCCAAACAACACGCTTGCTTAAATTAAATCCCCTTAAATTAAAAACGAGTTCTAATCTGCCATATCTAAAATTTGATGAAAAAGGGCAAATTTCAAAGTTTGGAACGTTATATTTTGAATATCAAGGTCAAACGATTGCTCTGATTTTTCATATTGAACAAGGGAGGTATCGTATCAAATATTTAAAATAAAAAAAGGTTACTTGTTAATAGAGGCGCTTTTTGCAATTTCTATCTTGGTTGTTTTAGCGAATCAAATGCTACCATTAAATCAACAAATGTTAACCACTTATCGGAATGAAGTCGAACAATTGGAGCTTAAACGAGCGCTATACCAAATTGTTAGAAAAAATATCCCTCATGAAAGGTTAAGAATAGCACATTATGAAGTCATTCCTCAGAAACAGCGTATTTGTATACAAAATTTACAGTCTCATCAAAAATATTGTTATATCAAAAAGGGGATTCACACTCATTGAAAGTTTGATAGCATTACTAGCGCAATGCTTAATCATAATGCTTATCCCATTTTTTATCATGACATTCAGCCAACATAAACACACACTTTTTGATGATAGAACTTATGATTTAGAAATGATGATTAAAGATATCTCCGATCATTTAAACCACACTGATATTAAAGATGTATTATTACTAAAAAAGGGAATTGAAATTCAAAACAAACAATCAAAAATTAATTATTATCTCCAAAATCAAAAAATCATTAAAACTGTGAATCATAGAGGAAATATTACGCTATGTAATGAGGTGATGAACGTAGTTTTCACAAAAGTTAGTAACAAATATATTTTAATGCGAATAAAGTACCGTGAAAGGAATGGTTTTCACGAAAAAGAAATTCTCTTCTAAGAAAGGGTTCACACTACCTTTACTTCTCGTTATATTTACTGCTTATTTTTCATTTAATGCTTTTTATTTAATGATTTATAGTCTAAAATTACAAACAATAGATGCTATTACTGATGATTATGAACATCACATTAGGCAAACAATAGAAAAAGGTGAGTAACGATTGAAGACAACTAGTAAAATGCCTATCGTATTAATAGGATTCATGGGCGCAGGTAAATCCACAATTGGCAAAATTTTATCACGTGAACTCAATTGCTCATTTACTGATTTAGACAGTTTGGTTGAAGCGCAATTGAATCAATCAATACCAGAAATTTTTGAGTTAGAAGGGGAAAAAGCATTTAGAAGATATGAATGTCAATATTTAAAACATGCACTAGAAAAATATGATATTATAGCCACAGGTGGCGGTATACTATCAGACGATCAAACATTCAATTTTCTAAAAAAACAGGAAATAACGGTTGTTTGGATAGATGCACCCTTCGAAATTTTATATGAACGCATTAAAAATGATGCGAATCGACCTAATGCAAACAAAAAAAGTTATGACGCCTTAAAAAGCTTGTATTATAGTCGTAATTCAAGATATAATGAAATCGCATTCATTAAGATTTCATCCAAAATATCATTGCGAGAAACACTTAATGAAATTAAAAACACAATATTTGCGAACGATCAATATTAGAGAGCATGGCATGGGCCATCGCCGAAGGAGCAAGTAACTTGGATTACGAATCTCTCAGGCAAAAGGATAATATTGTGACGCATTCCTGAAGGGATTTCAACAGGGGAGTAGTTCAACTACTCTTCTGTTTTTTTATTAAACAATTAGGAGGGTATTTTCATGTCTGAAGGTTTAAAACAAACCCCGTTATATCAACACTATGTTGATGCTAGTGCAAAAATTGTTGAATTCGGTGGTTGGGCAATGCCTGTTCAATTTTCAAGTATTAAAGAAGAGCATAATGCTGTTCGATCTAATGTGGGATTATTCGATGTCAGTCATATGGGGGAAATTATCATCGAAGGTCCTGATGCAGCAAAGTTAGTCCAGTATGTACTTTCAAATGATACAGAACAACTAACACTTTCAAAAGCACAATATACAGCATTGTGCAATGAACATGGTGGTGTAATTGATGATTTAGTTATTTATCAATTGGATACACAACGTTATTTACTTATTGTTAATGCTGCAAACGTAGAAAAAGACTATCAATGGATTGTTGATCATAGTCAAGATTTTGATGCTAAGGTTGAAAATGTGTCATCAAGTTACGGACAACTCGCTGTACAAGGTCCAAACGCACGTCAATTAATCCAAGCACAGGTTCAAGATGATATCAGCGACATGAAAATGTTTGAATTTAAAAAAGAGGTAGAATTATTTGATAAAAAAGTCATTTTATCTCAATCAGGGTACACAGGAGAAGATGGTTTCGAAATATATTGCGATAGTGCAGACGTAGTTGCCATATGGGAAAAACTCCTTTCTCTTGATGTGGTTCCTTGTGGTTTAGGTGCACGTGATACGTTACGTTTAGAAGCTGGCTTACCTCTGCATGGTCAAGACTTAAGTGAAATGATTACACCATACGAAGGGGGAATTGCATTTGCCGCTAAACCTCTCATTGAAGCCGATTTTATTGGAAAATCAGTACTCAAAGAACAAAAAGAAAATGGTGCACCAAGACGTACAATTGGCTTGCGAATGATTGAAAAAGGGATACCTCGAACAGGTTACACCATTTACAATTTAGAAGGCAAAGAAATAGGTGAAGTCACGTCTGGAACTCAGTCCCCTTCTACAGGACACTCAATTGGTATGGGAATTATTCAACGTGATGAATTTGAAATGGGAAAAGAAGTCATTATTCAAGTTAGAAAAAAACAAGTAAAAGCGCAAATTGTTAAAAAAAATCAAATTGAAAAATAGGGAGTGAATCGTGTGAGTCATCGTTATATTCCATTAACTGAACAAGATGAGAAGGACATGTTAGAAACGATTGGGGTAAATTCAATTCAAGATTTATATAGTGACGTTCCTGAAAACATCCTTCTAAACCGAGATTTAAATATCGAAGAGGCTGAACCAGAGACACAATTGCTAAAGCGATTAAATCGAATTGCAAATAAGAATACAACTAAAGAAACACATACAAGTTTCCTTGGTGCGGGTGTTTATGACCATTATGCACCTGCAGTGGTAGATGCCATGATTTCTAGATCAGAATTCTACACTGCTTATACACCTTATCAACCTGAAATTTCACAAGGTGAACTACAAGCTATATTTGAGTTTCAAACGATGATTTGTGAGTTAACAGGTATGGACGTAGCGAACTCATCGATGTACGACGGCATGACAAGCTTTGCTGAAGCGTGTTTGTTAGCTTGGGGGAAAACTAAAAAAAGTAAAATTGTGGTTTCAAAAGGTTTACACTATCAAGCATTACAAGTATTACACACATATTCTGCAATTCGTGAGCAATATGAAGTTGTGGAAGTCGATTTAGAAGGTACAATCACTGATTTAGAAAAACTTGAAGCAGCAATCGACGATGACACAGCAGCTGTTGCTGTTCAATATCCTAATTTCTATGGTTCAATAGAAGATTTAGAAGCCATTCAAGCGCTTATTAAAGACAAAAAAGCTTTATTTATTGTCTTTGCTAATCCACTTTCATTAGGTTTATTAACGCCACCGGGTGAATTTGGTGCAGATATCGTTGTTGGTGATACACAAGTGTTTGGAATCCCTTCTCAATTCGGCGGACCTCACTGTGGATATTTTGCGACAACGAAGCAATTAATGAGAAAGATACCTGGACGTTTAGTAGGTCAAACACAAGATGATGATGGTAACCGCGGTTTTGTTTTAACATTACAGGCACGCGAACAACATATTCGACGTGAAACAGCTACATCTAACATTTGTTCAAATCAAGCTTTAAATGCACTCGCATCTTCAATTGCGATGTCCGCTTTAGGTAAACAAGGAATCTATGACATAGCTGAACAAAATATTGAAAATGCCAATTATGCTAAAGCTCAGTTTAAAAACAATGGTTTTAAAGTCAATGAAGACACTTCTTTTAATGAATTTGTCGTTGAATTCAATAAACCTATCGAAGAAGTAAACGCATTATTACTTGAAGAAGGTATTATTGGTGGCTTCGACTTAAGTGTCGTTGATCCTCAATACAAAAACCATATGCTTGTCGCTGTAACGGAACTAAGAACAAAAGCTGAAATTGATACATTTGTTAAGAAAGCGGGTGAATTAAATGGTAAGTAAATCTAGTCCATTAATATTTGAACGTTCAAAAGAAGGGCGCTTTGCCTATGCATTACCTAAAAAAGAGATAAACGAGAATGTCGCGGAAAAGTTATTAGATTCAAAATTCATTCGTAAAAATAAGGCTGAATTTCCAGAAGTATCAGAATTAGATCTTGTTCGTCATTATACAGAACTATCTCATAAAAACTTCGGTGTAGATACAGGCTTTTATCCATTAGGTTCTTGTACAATGAAATACAATCCTAAAGTAAATGAAAAAGCCGCACGCATTCCTGGCTTTGCTGAATCACACCCGCTTCAAGATGTGAATCAAGTTCAAGGTTCATTAGAAATTATTTACAGCTTGCAAGAAGAGCTTAAAGAAATTACTGGCATGGATGAAATTTCTTTACAACCCGCAGCGGGTGCACATGGTGAGTGTACTGCTTTAATGATTTTCAAAGCCTATCATTTACAAAATGGTGATACACAGCGTGATGAAGTTATTGTTCCTGACTCTGCGCACGGTACAAACCCAGCTTCAGCCGTATTTGCTGGTTTTAAAGCAGTCACTGTGAAATCTAATGAAAAAGGTGAAGTCGATATTGATCACCTAAAAGAGTTAGTCAGTGAAAAAACTGCAGCTATCATGTTAACCAACCCTAATACATTAGGAATATTTGAAACTAATATTATGGAGATTCGAGACATCGTTCACGAAGCAGGCGGATTGCTTTATTACGACGGCGCTAATTTAAACGCTATTATGGACAAAGTTAGACCAGGTGATATGGGCTTTGACGCTGTACATCTTAATTTACACAAAACATTTACTGGCCCACATGGCGGTGGTGGACCGGGTTCAGGCCCAATTGGTGTTAAAAAGGCCCTTAGAGAATATTTGCCAAAACCACTAGTTGTTAAAAATGGCGATCGTTTTGAATACGATAATGACATCCAACATTCGATTGGTCGTGTTAAACCGTTTTATGGTAATTTTGGTATCTATTTACGTGCATACACGTATATTCGCTCAATGGGTTACCAAGGTTTGAGAGAAGTGTCAGAAGCAGCTGTGCTTAATGCAAATTACATGAAAGCGAGACTTAAAGATACTTTTGTCATTCCATTTGATCAATATTGTAAGCATGAATTTGTACTAAGCGGTACAAAACAGAAAAAATTGGGTGTGCGTACATTAGATATGGCTAAACGACTCTTAGATTTTGGTGTTCATCCACCTACTGTTTATTTCCCTCTGATTGTTGATGAAGGTATGATGATAGAGCCAACTGAAACAGAATCTAAAGAAACGTTAGATTATTTCTGTGACGCTTTAATTCAAATTGCTAAAGAAGCAGAAGAAGATCCTGATAAGGTTTTAGAAGCGCCACATACAACGATAATCGATCGATTAGATGAAACAACAGCAGCACGTAAGCCTATATT
Source organism: Staphylococcus sp. HGB0015 (assembly GCF_000411275.1). Classification (NCBI taxonomy): domain Bacteria; kingdom Bacillati; phylum Bacillota; class Bacilli; order Caryophanales; family Staphylococcaceae; genus Staphylococcus; species Staphylococcus sp. HGB0015. The sequence continues at coordinate 968,181 of NZ_KE150417.1, read as the reverse complement.
AAAATTTGAAAATTTAAAAGAAGAAAAATAAAATGATCACCCTAGTACGTGCAAATCAGCACATGCTAGGGTTCTTTTGATTGAATATAATGATTTATTAACTGTAATAGGATACGAAGCATACACAGTTTGACTCGCAATCGAACTGAGTTTAAGAGGCGATTAAAGTAACAGTAACATTTAAACACACTGGTATATAGCACAGCTCATAAGGAGTGTGAGCTCAACCTAACTGAGCATTAAAATAAAGCTAGAGCACCCATCGTCAAGTTGGAGCATTCTAGCTTTAAAAATTACTTTTTAGACTTAATTTTGCCAGTCCACTTTTTGTAACCGCCTTTTAGCATATATAAGTCTTTATATCCTTTTTTCTTTAACGTTCTTGCCGCACGATAACTTGCGATACCATTGGCATCAACCAAATAAATCGGTTGGTCTTTTCGTAAACCTTGATAGCGTTGACGGAACATGGTCATAGGTATGTTTCTTGCACCATTAATGTGACCATAGTCATAATCTGCTTTTTCACGAAGGTCAATGACTTGTGCTTTTCGAATGCCTTGTTGAAAAGCTTCTTGATCCAATTCTGTAACAGATTTTTTATTAATCAAATAATTAATTACCATCCAAATAATGACGGCAGCCAACACAATCAAAACAATCCATGTTATGTTACTCATCTTGCATCCTCCCTAAAATACCGATATTATTATTATAAGACTGATAGACTGATTTATCAAAATTTTTATATTGTGACATATGTTAGTATTTTTATATAATCACTACATATGCCAAAGTCGTTCATAGGAGGCTTTAAGTCAAATGACAGAAACTTGGCATTTTATTAATACAGGGAGCCATGACCCATATTATAATATGGCATTAGACGAAGCATTATTAAACTTTGTCTCAAGAGGGGAAATCGATCCCGTCATCAGATTTTACACGTGGAACCCACCGACATTGTCGATTGGTTATTTCCAACGTTTATCAAAAGAAATCGATATCAACAAAGTAAAAGAAAAAGGTTACGGTCTTGTAAGACGACAAACTGGAGGTAGAGGTGTCTTACATGATAAAGAGTTAACATATAGTGTGATTGTTCCTGAGTCTCATCCAGATATGCCTAAAACGGTAACTGAAGCGTACCGTGTCATTTCTGAAGGTTTATTGGAAGGCTTCAAGTCACTTGGTTTTGATGCTTATTTTGCAGTACCTCGCTCTAAAGAGGAACGTGAGAAACTTAAACAACCACGAAGTTCGGTATGTTTCGATGCGCCAAGCTGGTATGAACTTGTTGTCGAAGGAAAAAAAATCGCCGGAAGTGCGCAAACACGTCAAAAAGGCGTTATCTTACAACACGGTTCAATACTACAAGATGTCGACATCGATGATCTATTTGATATGTTTATTTTTAAAAATGATCGATTAAAAGCCAAAATGAAGGAAGCTTTTGTAGAAAAAGCGGTCGCAATTAATGATTTGTCTAATAGTCATGTATCATTAACCGAAATGGAAGTAGCTTTTAAAGAAGGCTTTAAAAAAGCTTTAGATTTGGAATATCAACCGCTTGAATTGACCGAGGCTCAACAAGAAGAAGTAAAAGCGTTGGAAGAAAAATATCGCTCGGAAGCATTTTTATACAGAAAATAAAATTAATGAAAAAAAGCATGACACATGATAATTACTGTGCCATGCTTTTTATTGTTCTTAGTTAGTATTTCTCGCTTAAAGGATTATCTGCGGCGTCGGTAACGATTTTTCCACACTCTCAATTTATAGTTTCTTTGATCGGGCGTTAAAAAGAAAAAGAAATAAATCAAATAAATCACAGCAATCATCACAATAAGCATGATAATTGATTTAAATATTCCAAATAAAACAAGATCTAAATTCAACACTAACCCGATTATCGCAATAATAATTACGATACCAAATAGGATTTTTTGCAAAGCGCTCATCTCTATTTACACCTCTTTAATTTTGTTTCAAATTATCATTCTTTACTTGAATGTTTGTCAAATTTTGACGTCCTCTTTGAATAGAAGTCAAATCTTTTTTAGCATAACCTTTTTTAATTTCAGTTAAGGCTGTTTTGATATCTTTTTGTACTTTCAACACTTGTTTATGTTGTTTTTTTACATTATCATCTTTTTTTACAATCGATAAATCATTCACGCTCTCTTTGTATTGATCAATTGCATCATCATTCGCTTCAATAACACTATCAAGTTGATCCATAACATCTTGATTCTTTTTATTCTTCATAATTTGACTATCAATCGCCTGATAGTCATTAATTGTTTTTGTTACTGAGCCATAGTATTTTGAAGATATTTGTAAGTAATCTGCAATTTTTTTGTTTGTTTTAGCTTGTCCAGTATTTTCTGAGTCTTTTTTCAACGCATCTAATTGCTTTTGTTTTTTATGATTCTCATTTTTAAGTTCTTGATTTTCTAATTTCAAATCATGATTTTTGTCACTCAAATCCGTACTTTTTTCTTCAAGGGGCAATAAATTTTGACTTCCACACCCCGTTAGTAGCACCGTTAGCCCTAAACTCGCAAACATTCTTTTTTTCATAATAAACTCCTAAACATTAATAGTTTTTCATTATACTTGTTTTTATTTTAAGGTATCATATAGTTAAGTACAAATATCAAGGAGGAAAATATCATGAAAAATAGAATAAATAAAGTAAGAAGTCTATTACAAGAAAAACATATAGATGGCCTAGTTGTTCTCACAGATTTTAATAGACGTTATTTATCTGGCTTTACTGGAACAAGCGGTGGCTTATTAATTACAGCAGATCAAGCCCGTTTAATTACGGATTTTCGCTATATCGATCAAGCAACTGAACAAGCACCATTATTTGAAATTGTTAAACAAGAAAGTGATCTTTATTCTAGTGTAATCACACAAATTCAAGAATTAAACCTTCAAAATATAGGTTTTGAAGGGCACCTTGTTTCTTATGATGCCTTTTTAAAATTAAACCAAGGACGTCACGATTTAATATCAATAGGCGATGAAATTGAAAAAATTCGTCGCGTAAAAGATACGGACGAAATTAAATTGATTCAAAAAGCAGCGGATATCGTAGACCAAGCTTACGAACATATTCTAACTGTGGCAAAACCAGGGATGACAGAAAAAGAATTAAAAGCGCATTTGGAAAGTAAAATGTTACATCTAGGTGCAGACGACACATCATTTGATACTATCGTTGCTTCTGGTAAAAGAGGCGCACTCCCACACGGTGTCGCATCAGATAAAGTCATCGAATCTGGAGATATGGTTACTTTAGATTTTGGAGCTTACTACCAAGGCTATAGTTCTGATATTACGAGAACATTTGCAGTGGGACAACCTTCTGATGAAATGATCAAAATTTATAACATCGTATTAAAAAGTCAAGAAGCTGCAATTCAGGCGATTAAAGCAGGCATGACTGGTAAAGAAATCGACTCAATCGCGCGTCAAGTGATTTCTGATGCAGGCTACGGTGACAATTTTGGTCATTCATTAGGTCATGGTATTGGATTAGATGTACATGAGCAACCAGCGCTTTCTCAAAAATCTGATACCGTTCTTGAAATCAATCATTGTGTTACGATTGAACCGGGTATATATGTAAATGGTCTTGGTGGTGTTCGTATTGAAGATGACATTTTAATTACAGAAAATGGCGGTCAATGCTTTACTAATTGTCGAAAAGACCTTATTATTTTATAAGAAGAGTGAATCTGAGGAGGAAACTGAATGATTTCTGTAAATGATTTTAAAACAGGTTTAACCATTTCTGTCGATAACGGCATTTGGAAAGTTTTAGAATTCCAACATGTTAAACCTGGTAAAGGGTCTGCTTTTGTGAGATCAAAATTACGTAATTTAAGAACAGGTGCAATTCAAGAAAAGACATTCCGTGCAGGTGAAAAAGTAGAGCCTGCTATGATTGAAAACCGTCGTATGCAATATTTATATGCTGATGGCGACAACCATGTATTTATGGACAATGAAACATTTGAACAAACAGAACTTACAACACAATATTTAGAACATGAATTAAAGTTTTTAGTTGCTAACATGGATGTTCAAATTCAAACATATGAAGGCGAAACAATTGGCGTAGAACTTCCAAAAACTGTTGAACTACGCGTAACTGAAACAGAACCGGGTATCAAAGGTGATACTGCGACAGGCGCTACAAAATCAGCTACTGTTGAAACGGGTTATTCATTAAACGTACCACTATTCGTTAACGAAGGCGACGTTTTAGTAATTAATACAACAGATGGAAGTTACGTTTCACGCGCGTAATTGTATTCATCGTTCAATATCGAACATATACCTAATTAAAAAGGGGCTTGCATCATGTTTTATACATCTGATGCAAGTCTTTTTTTGATTTGATGTTTTTCGATATGACAACACATGAATTACGACTTTTCTTGAATTGCCCCTTTCACTCAAGTAAAATAGTAAGGTAGAAATAATCAATCATAAGGGAGTAACCAAAATGAATTTTAAAGAGATTAAAGAATTAATCGATATTCTAGATCACTCTAACTTAACTGAAATTAATATAGAAGATAAAGGGACTATCGTTAATCTAAAAAAAGAAAAAGAAATTGTCACTCAACAAATTGCACCGACGCAACCTGTTGGAGCTCCTAATACATTTACTGAACAAGTATCATCAACACCTGATCAGGATATGAACCAAGCACCTTCAAGTGATGATCAACTTCAAACAATCAATGCACCAATGGTTGGTACATTCTATAAATCACCTTCACCAGAAGAAAGCGCATATGTTCAAGTTGGAGATCAAGTCTCTAATGACACGACTGTCTGCATTCTTGAAGCGATGAAATTGTTTAACGAAATTCAAGCTGAAGTCTCAGGAGAAATCGTTGAAATTCTCGTTGAAGACGGACAAATGGTTGAGTATGGCCAAGCCTTATTCAAGGTGAAGTAATATGAAAAAAATATTAATTGCAAACCGTGGTGAGATTGCAGTACGAATTATTCGTGCGTGCCACGAATTGGGTATCCAAACAGTAGCGATATATTCGGAAGGCGATAAAGATGCATTACATACTCAACTAGCTGACGAATCCTACTGTGTAGGACCTAAGCAATCAAAAGATTCATATTTGAATATACCGAACATATTATCAATAGCGACATCAACTGGCTGTGATGCAATTCATCCAGGCTATGGCTTTTTAGCAGAAAATGGGGATTTTGCTGAATTGTGTGAAGCGGTTCAACTTAAGTTTATTGGGCCAAGTTATGAATCTATTCAAAAAATGGGGATTAAAGATATCGCCAAAGAAGAGATGAAGCGCGCAAATGTACCTGTCGTACCCGGTAGTGAAGGCTTAGTTAATACAATAGAAGATGCAATTCAAACTGCAGATAAAATTGGATATCCTGTTATTATTAAAGCCACAGCCGGTGGTGGCGGTAAAGGGATACGTATTGCACGCGATGAAGATGAATTGATAAATGGCTATAAAATGACACAACAAGAAGCTGAAACTGCATTTGGTAATGGTGGTCTTTACTTAGAAAAATTTATTGAGAACTTCAGACATATTGAAATACAAGTTATTGGGGATGAATATGGCAATGTGATTCATTTAGGAGAACGTGATTGTACCATTCAACGACGCATGCAGAAGCTAGTCGAAGAATCACCATCTCCAATTTTAACTGAAGAAAAAAGAAAAGAAATGGGCGATGCTGCAATTAGGGCAGCAAAAGCCGTTAATTATTTTAATGCGGGTACCATTGAGTTTATTTACGATTTGGATGAAAACCAGTTTTATTTTATGGAAATGAATACGAGAATCCAAGTTGAGCATCCTGTTACAGAAATGGTAACGGGTGTTGATCTAGTGAAGCTACAGATTAAAGTTGCGATGGGTGAGCAACTCCCTTATAAACAAGAAGATATCAAAATCAATGGGCATGCGATTGAGTTCCGTATCAATGCAGAAAATCCTTATAAAAACTTTATGCCTTCACCGGGTAAAATCGAACAATATTTGACACCAGGTGGGTTTGGCGTTCGTATCGACTCTGCTTGTTATACAAACTATTTAATACCTCCGTACTATGACTCAATGGTTGCGAAACTTATCGTACATCAACCTACTAGAGCAGAAGCCATTATGTCTGGTTTACGTGCTTTGAACGAATTTGTAGTTTTAGGTATTGACACAACAATTCCATTCCATATCCGATTATTAAACCATCCTGTTTTTAATGAAGGTTTCTTTAGCACGAAGTTTTTAGAGATATACGATATTATGAATAACGAAGATTAATTTGAATGGAGGTATGTCATATGGTTAAACCAATTGAAAATTTCAACCCAAATCTAGGTACAGTCGAAATCGTTCCCGAGGTCATTTCTTTAATTGCTAGTATTGCTGTTTCAGAAGTAAAAGGGGTACATGGTGTTTTTTCAGACTTGAAAAATTCCACATTAGAACGTTTTGGGCGCAAAAATTTAAACAAAGGTATCAAAATTGACACGAAAGACAATGAAATTTTTATCGATGTCTATTGTTCATTACAATATGGCGTTAAAGTGTCAGAAACAGCATTGAAAGTTCAAGAATCCATTCATAGTGCTATTCATACAATGACTGCACTTTCACCACAACAAATTAATGTTCATATTACACATATAGAAATGGCTAAAAAATAGTCACTAATTTTTTAAGAACGGAGCGTAATAAATTGAGTAGAAAACAAGCGAGAAGTCAAGCTTTCCAAACATTATTTCAACTAGAAATGAAAGATTCAGAACTAACAATCGATGAAGCCATCAGCTTTATTAAAGATGACTATCCAGATTTAGATTTTGACTTCATTAAATGGCTTGTTTCTGGTGTCAAAGACCATCAAAATGTGTTAGATGAAAAGATCAGCCCACATTTAAATGGTTGGACAATTCCACGTTTATTAAAATCAGACCGCATCATTTTGAGAATGGCGACATTTGAAATTGATCATAGTGACACACCAGAAAAAGTTATTATTAACGAGGCTGTTGAATTGGCTAAACAATTTAGTGATGACGACAATTATAAATTTATCAATGGCGTATTAAGTCATATCAAAAGAAATTGAGTGATAACATGGAAAAATATTTAACAATTTCTGCGTTAACAAAATACATTAAATTCAAATTTGATCAAGATCCACATTTACAATCTGTTCTAATCAAAGGAGAGCTTTCGAATTTCAAAAGACATAGTAGTGGCCATCTTTATTTTGCTGTTAAAGATGCAGATAGCGTTGTTGCCGCTATGATGTTCAAAGCCCAAGCGGCGCATTTGGATTTTGAACCTAAAGAAGGCGATCAAGTCCTCATTGAAGCACGTGTCTCTGTTTATGAACGTCGTGGTAATTACCAAATCTATGTAAACAAAATGCAACTAGACGGTGTGGGTAACTTATATCAAAAATTCGAACAGTTAAAACTTAAGCTCACAAAAGAAGGCTATTTTGATCAATCACATAAAAAATTAGTGCCAAAATATCCTAAAAAAATTGTCATATTAACCGCAAGCACTGGTGCTGCAATTCGTGATATTCAAAACACACTCAATAGTCGTTATCCTTTGGCAGAACAGATTAAAATCAGTACCCTTGTACAAGGAAGTCAGGCTAAAAATGATATCATCGAAAAATTACAATATGCAGATCGCTTAGATGTGGATGTCATCATTTTAGGCCGTGGCGGTGGCTCTATAGAGGATTTATGGAATTTTAATGAAGAAGAAGTGGTTAAAGCTATTTTTTCATGCCAAACGCCTGTCATTTCTGCTGTAGGTCATGAAACAGATACCACGTTAAGCGATTATGTGGCAGATATACGGGCTGCTACACCGACTCAAGCAGCTATGTTAGCTACACCTGATCAAAAAGAACTTTTGCAGATATTGGCAAAAAGTCGTCATTACTTAAATCGTTTTATAAAACAATATTTAAAACAAGCAACACAGCAATTGAATCAATATCAATCTTATTATAAATTTAAGCAACCATCGCTTTTGTACGATCAACAAACACAAAAGCGCGACGACTTAGACCGAATGCTTCACCAGTCTATGCAATATCGTTTTCAATATGAAAAACAGCGCCTTCATATCATTCAGCAACGTATTCGCATTAAGTATTTTTATGATTACATTCAGCGCCAAAAACAGCAATCTTTAGACTTTAAAAATGCTTTGAATAAGCAGATGCAACGTGTGATCACACAAAAGAAACAGCAGTTTGAACAAAAGTTGCTGACGCTTGATAATTTAAGCCCAACGAAAACAATGTTAAGAGGATACTCGATTGTGATGAAAGATGATAATGTCGTCACAAGTAGCCATGATATTCATGAAGGGGACAATATTGAAGTCACAATGAAAGACGGGAAGCTAGATGCAACAATTAAAAAGGTAAGGTGGAATAATGACAACAGAAAATAATTCATTTGAAGAAATGATGCAAGAGCTCGAATCAATTGTGAATCAGTTAGATAATGATACGATTTCCTTAGAAAAATCATTAGAATTGTATCAAAAAGGAATAGCACTATCAAAGTCATGTGAAACAACTTTAAAAAATGCAGAAAAGAAAGTTTCACAACTTATGGATGAAGAGGCAGATGAAAGTGATGAACCAAAATCTGAATAACTTATTAGACCAATTTAACGAAGTATTGCATCGTTCAATTAACGATACAAGTCTGAAAACACGTTTAGAAGAAAGCATGCGTTATTCATTGGAAGCGGGAGGAAAGCGTATTAGACCCTTACTCTTGCTAGCAACCCTTCAAATGTTAAATCCAAAACAATTAAAAAGTGGATTTAGTGTCGCCTTAGGGCTTGAAATGGTTCATACATATTCGTTAATACACGATGACTTACCAGCTATGGACGATGATGACTTAAGACGTGGTAAACCGACAAATCATACGGTTTATGGTGAATGGCTCGCAATACTTGCAGGTGATGCACTGCTTACCAAGGCATTTGAAATGATAACGGGTGATGAAGACATTAGTGCAGAAAAAAAGGTGAAATTGATCCAATCCCTTAGTAAAGCAAGTGGCCATACGGGAATGGTGGGTGGCCAAGTTTTAGATATGCAAAGTGAAAATCAGGCGATTGACTTTAAGCAATTAGAACAAATTCATTCTCATAAAACGGGGGCACTTATTGAATTTGCGATTGAAGCAGCAACAATTATCGCACAACCCCCAGTTGAAGTAACACAACAACTCATTCAGTTTTCCAAACATCTCGGCGTCATATTTCAAATTAAAGACGACCTTTTGGATGTTTATGGCGATGCAGACCAGTTAGGTAAACCTGTAGGTAGTGATGAAGCCAACCATAAAAGCACGTATGTTTCTTTACTAGGTCAAGCTGAGGCTGAAGCACAACTTCAAAACCATATTCAAAGTGCGGAAGCACTGTTAAATCAGTTGTCTACAAACTATAACACAACCGATTTAATGCAATTATTAACGCTTTTTTATCAGCGACAGAATTAATTTCAATCTATACTATAAAAGTCATGTAATGTTATAATCATAATGACATAAAAATTAAGGGTGATTTCAATGGATGTAAGAAATATACAGGATCCTTCATTTTTAAAAAATCTTTCTGTAAGTGAGCTTGAATCATTGAGTCACGATATAAGACAGTTTTTAATCCAAACATGTGCTGTTACCGGGGGGCATATTGGTGCTAATTTAGGTGTCGTTGAACTGACGATTGCTTTACACAAGCATTTTAATAGCCCTGAAGATAAAATTATTTGGGACGTAGGCCACCAAAGCTATACGCACAAAATTTTGACGGGTCGTGGACATGATTTTAATACATTAAGACAGTATAAAGGATTATGTGGATTTCCAAAATTAAAAGAATCTGAGCATGATGTGTGGGAAGCCGGGCATAGCTCCACATCATTATCAGCAGCAATGGGCATGGCTAAAGCGCGAGATATACTAGGTAAGCACAACCATATTGTTCCTGTAATAGGGGACGGCGCGTTGACTGGAGGAATGGCGCTTGAAGCTTTAAATAATATTGGTCATGATCGTACGAATATGACAATTATATTAAATGACAACGAGATGAGCATTGCGCCTAACGTGGGTGCAATGCATAATATGTTGGGCCGAATTCGAATGAATCAAAGCTACAATCGTCTTAAAATCGATGCAGAGAGCGTGTTAAGTCGATTACCTGGGGGGAGCCGATTACGTGAATCTGCTGACCGTATCAAAGATAGTTTAAAATATTTAGTTGTAGATGGTGCATTTTTCGAAGAATTAGGTATTCGTTATATTGGACCTGTTGATGGCCATAATTTTGAAGAGTTGGAAAATGCGCTGACAGCTGCCGACTCAATTAATAAACCTGTATTAATTCATGTAGTAACAAAAAAAGGTAAAGGTTATCATCCAGCTGAAAACGATAAGATTGGAACTTGGCACGGCCTTGGACCTTATAAACTTGATACCGGTGAGCAAATAAAAGGACAACCTGTAGGTCCATCATGGAGTCAATTGATGAGCGACGAAATCCTTTCCTATGCCAAAAAGGATAGACGCGTCGTAGCGATTACACCTGCGATGCCAGTTGGTTCTAAACTCACTAAATTCCAATCTGAGCTTCCAGAACAGTTTTTTGATGTTGGTATCGCAGAGCAACATGCAGTTACGATGGCTGCCGGCCTTGCAATGGAAGGTATGAAGCCATACGTTGCAATCTATTCAACTTTTTTGCAACGTGCATACGATCAAGTACTACACGATGTTGATCGTCAAAACTTAAACGTTATTTTTGGTATTGATCGCTCAGGTTTAGTTGGTGCTGATGGTGAAACGCATCAAGGTGTCTTTGATGTCGGTTTCTTAACGCAATTTCCAAATATGACCGTTATGATGCCAAAAGATGAAAATGAAGCTAAAGATTTAGTTTATACTGCAATGCATTATGAGCAAGGTCCAATCGCAATTCGTTATCCTCGCGGCAATGGATTAGGTGTTAAAATTAATGAAAATCGCAGTCATATTCCTATTGGCTCATGGGAAACGCTAACCGAGGGAGACGACATAGCTCTTATTAGTTACGGCCCTACAGTGTCAACACTCATGGAAGTAGCAGAAGAATTATCAAAACTCGGCATCAAAGCCCGTGTGATTAATGCACGCTACATTAAGCCAATGGATGAGGCTACGTTAAAGCAATTAGGCGAAATAAATATGCCAGTACTCACTGTAGAGGAAGGCATGCTTAATGGTGGATTGGGTAGTCAAATTGCTAATTATTTCACTGATCATTCATTTGCAAATCGTGTTAAGCGCTTAGGTATTGATAATATTTATATCGAACATGGGAATGTGGACCAAATTCTTGAAGATTTAGGTTTAACTTGTGAACCCCTTGTTCATACAGTACAAGCATTTTTAAATAAAGATCAGTAGTCAAATATGTAGGGTATTTCAGGGTTGGGACGTCAAAAAGTCTCAGCCCATTTTTTGTCATTTTTTGTATGCATGAATGACTATTCTTACGTATGTCTTGATTAGGTAAATCATATAAGATTATGGTAAAATCAATGTATAAATATTCGTTATGAGGTGTCAAATATGCCTAAAAAATCTGTGAGACATATAAAAATCAGAGAAATTATTTCTAATGAACAAATTGAAACACAAGACGAACTTGTAAAGCGCTTAAATGATTATGAAATGAATGTAACACAAGCCACTGTGTCACGTGATATTAAAGAACTTCAACTGATTAAAGTTCCAGCCGCTAGTGGTCAATATATTTATAGTCTACCTAACGACCGACGCTATCATCCTTTAGAAAAGTTGGGTCGTTATCTTATGGATTCATTTGTAAAAATTGATAGTGCAAACAATTTGTTAGTATTAAAAACATTGCCAGGTAACGCGCAATCAATAGGTGCCATTCTCGATCAAATTGATTGGGAAGAAGTTCTAGGGACAATTTGTGGAGATGACACATGCCTTATTATTTGTAAAGACAATTTATCGGCAGATGAAATTAAGGCAAGAATATTCAATATGTTATAAGGGTGGATGTTAGATGTTACAAAGCCTCTCTATAAAAGAATTTGCAATTATAGAAACGCTAGATATTCAATTTTCAGACGGACTTACAGTATTAAGTGGTGAAACAGGTGCTGGGAAATCCATTATCATCGATGCTATTGGTCAATTAATTGGTATGCGCGCATCGTCTGATTTTGTCCGACATGGTGAGAAAAAAGCGATTATTGAAGGAATTTTCGATATTGATCATGCTGAAGAAGCAATACAAGAATTGAATACGCTAGGTATTGATATTAACGAAGACTTCTTAATTGTAAAACGTGAAATATTTAGTTCGGGTAAAAGTATTTGCCGTATCAATAATCAAACCGTAACGCTTCAAGATTTAAGGAAAGTGATGCAGGCACTGCTCGATATCCATGGACAGCACGAAACTCAAACTTTACTTAAACAAAAATATCATATCGAATTACTTGATCGCTATTCAGATGGACAATATGCAAAAGCATTAAGCCAATATGAAGAAACATTTAATCAACATCACTCAAAAATTAAAGAGCTTGAAGCACTTGAATCTGCAGACCAAGCTTTGCTACAACGTTTGGACTTAATGAAATTTCAATATGACGAATTAAAAGAAGCCCAATTAAAGGAAGGCGAAATCGAACAATTAGAAATTGATATTAAGCGAATTCAAAACTCAGAAAATTTAAGTGTTGCGCTTAATGCGGCTTATGAGACGTTGACCGATGAACAGGCCATCCCTGATAGACTTTATACATTAAGTGCACATTTGCAGACAATTGATGAGATATTGCCAGAAACATTTCAAAAACTGAAAGAAGATGTCGACCAATTCTACTATACTTTAGAAGATGCAAAACATCAGCTTTATGATGAAATTAATCAAACTGATTTCGACGAGCAATATTTAAATGAACTTGAATCTCGAATGAATTTATTAAACAACTTAAAAAGAAAATACGGTAAAGATATTTCTGAGTTAATCACATATCAGGCCAAAATCGCAGAAGAAATTGATAAGATTGAAAACTATGAAGAAAGCACTTCACAATTACGAAATGAGATTAAACAGTTATCTGCTCAGTTAATTGAGCACGGCCAGGTTTTGTCTAAAGAAAGAAGGCTTGTCGCGCGACAACTAAGAGATCGAATTGTTAATGAAATACAAAATTTACAAATGAAGGATGCAAATCTTGAAATATCATTTAAACCCTACGACCAGCCACAAAGAGAAGGACTTGAACGTGTTGAATTTTTAATTAGTCCAAACAAAGGTGAACCTTTAAAGAGTTTAAATAAAATTGCAAGTGGTGGCGAATTATCACGTATTATGCTGGCATTGAAAAGTATTTTCGTACGTTCTAGGGGTCAAACAGCGATTCTATTTGATGAAGTGGATTCAGGTGTTTCAGGCCAAGCTGCTCAAAAAATGGCTGAAAAGATGAAAGAAATATCTGCTGTGATACAAGTCATCTGTATTTCTCATTTACCACAAGTTGCATCCATGAGTGACCATCATTTATATATCGCCAAACAAGAAAAAGAGGGGCGTACAACGACATCTGTACAAGAGCTCAACGGGGAATCTCGTATTGCTGAAGTCGCTCGAATGATTTCAGGCGCAACTGTAACTGAGCTTACAAAACAAAATGCGAAAGAAATGATAGAACAAAATCAAAGACTTAAAGGATGATGTGATATGAATTTTAAAGCATTACTAAAAGGGCATCAAAATTTCAGTGGAACCATTGCGATGATTAATGCAACTGAAGAGCCATTAATCAACGTGATTGTCGAAGTTTTGAATAAAACTAAAGCGGAATTTATATTATACAATTATCAAGATGCTTCAGAGTTGATACGTTCATTTGACCTATCACCAGAGTTATTGACACGCATTCATATTCATACATTTGAAACGCAAGATGAAGCGATAGAACACTGTTTAGACGATCTCTATCATCAAAAAGCACATATCTTGATGAAAGGGCAAATTCCGACTGCTCAAATTTTATCAGCAGTGTTAAAAAGAAATGCAGTGGATTCAAAACCTTTCCTCAATCATCTTGCAATATGTGAAATACCGACTTATCACAAATTACTTATGATTTCTGATGTGGCCTTAAATATCACTCCTTCAGTTGAAGATACGAAAGCAATGATTAATAATATTGTCCGTTTTGCGAGACAACTAGACTACGACTCATTAAATATTGCACTTTTATCATCAGTTGAAAAAGTTAGTAACAAAATCCCTTCAACTTTAAAAGCGCAAACATTACAGCAATTTTATGCGTCGCACCCAATCGATGAGGATATCCTAATTGAAGGTCCGTATGCTTTAGATAATGCAATTGATAAGAAAAGTGCAATCCAAAAAGGGATTCACACGAAAGTAGCAGGTAATGCTGATGTTTTAATCGTACCTGGCCTTGATGCTGGGAATGTTCTCTATAAATCGCTTACTTACTTTGGCCATGCAAAAGTTGCAAGCTTGATTTTAGGTGCACGCTTTCCTATTGTACTTACATCTAGAGCAGATAGTATAGAAAATAAAGTGAACTCAATATTGGTTGCGCTAAAGTTTATTTAGCGTTGTGTTTCGCAACCATAAGATAAAAAGGAATTTGTTGAAGTTTTGAAAGAAGGTATTCTATGGTAACGACACTCGTTTTAAATCTTGGTAGTACATCGAGTAAATATGCAATCTACCGTAATGATGAATGTATTTTAAATGAAAATATTAAACATTCAACCTCTGTTATTAATCAAACTTTGTTAGAACAAGAACAAACACGTCAGCAATTGATTGAACAAGATTTATTATCTCATCATCAAACACTTGATAATATGGATGTTATCGCTTGTCGTGGTGGTTTACTAAAGCCCTTGTCAGGCGGAACCTATGAAGTGAATAGTGCAATGTATAATGACCTTAAATCATTTGATTATGGCGCTCATGCTTCGAACTTAAGTGCAATGATTGGTTATCGTTTAGGCCAAAAATATCATATTCCTGTATTTACAACTGATCCTGTTGTTGTAGACGAATTAATCGATGAAGCACGTGTGACAGGGATACCGGATATCCAACGACGCAGTGTTTTTCACGCACTCAATCAAAAAGCGATGGCTCGCAAATATGCGAAAAGCGTCAATAAAAACTATGAAGATGTGCATGTGATAGTCGCACACATGGGTGGCGGTATTAGTATTGGTGCCCATCAACAAGGTCGTGTCATCGATGTCAATGAAGCACTTTATGGCGAAGGCCCCATGGCTATGGATAGAGCAGGAAGTATACCGAATGATTTACTAATCACTTATATGGAGAGGAATCAGTTATCTGCTGAAAAGTTAAATGCAATCCTCAGTCGTGAATCTGGCTTAACTGCGTATTTTGGGACTTCAAATTTGAAAGAAATCATGATGTCTTATGATACGGATGAAAAAGTACGACTTTTCATTGGGGCAATGGCACTTCAAATTTCAAAAGTGATTGGAGAACGTGCTGCAACTTTGAAAGGTAAAGTTGATCAAATTATTTTAACAGGTGGAATGAGTTTTAATGAGCAACTCGTTGAATTGATTTCAACTTACGTAGATTGGATTGCACCTATTTCTGTTTATGCCGGAGAACATGAAATGACAACATTGGCCGACCAAGCACAACGTGCATTTAACCAAGAAATATCAATCCAAACGTATCGATAGGAGATAAATATTATGACAAAAGAAAAATATGATGTCGTTATTTTAGGTGGTGGCATTGCAGGTTATTCTGCTGCAATAAGGGCGAGTCAATTAGGAAAAAATGTGGCCTTAGTAGAAAAATCAAAAGTTGGAGGCACATGTTTACATAGGGGATGTATCCCAACAAAATCTTTTCTCAAATCAGCTGAAGTCTATCATTTAATGCAAAATGCCGATCAATATGGTATTCAAGCGGAGCCTTCTACATTTCAATTTAGCCTTCCACAAGTGATGGAGCGTAAAAATCGAATTGTTGAAACAATGTATCAAGGCGTTCAAGGTTTAATGAAGCAACATAAAATCGATGTATTTAATGGGGTCGGTCGCTTGTTAGGTGCCTCTATTTTCACACCACAAAGTGGGACAGTTTCAGTTGAATATGAAGATGGATCTTCTGAATTATTACCTAATGATTATGTTTTGATTGCAACAGGATCAAACCCACTGGCGCTGCCATTTTTACCTTTTGATTACGAGCAAATTTTAAGTAGTGATGACATGATGACGTTAACCGCATTACCTCAGTCAATGACGATTATTGGGGGTGGCGTCATAGGGTTAGAATTTGCATCCTTTTTGAGTAAAGTCGGTGTCAAAGTCTATGTCATAGAGGCAGGTCCAAGAATCCTTCCTACTGAAAGTCAACAGAGCAGTCGTCTGATTCAAAAAGAATTAGAACAACAAGGCGTTACTTTCTATACAAATACAGCACTCAATGAGGAAGATATTGAAATTCATACCGATAAAGTAACTTTTAATGTTGATCAATCTTTCTCTACTGAGAAAGTTCTCGTTTCAATCGGTAGAAGGGTTAATACGCAGGACATAGGACTTAACAATACAAAAGTTGAGCTAAATGAAAAACAGATGATTTTAACGAATGCGTGGATGCAGACTGCGGATCAACATATTTATGCTGCAGGTGATGTGATTGGTCATCTACAATTAGCGCATGTAGGTGCACGAGAAGGCGTTATAGCCGTTGAGCATATGTTTAATGAAAATCCTTTACCAATAAACTATGATCAAATGCCAAAATGTGTTTATACATCACCAGAAATTGCATCTATAGGGGTAAACCAAGAAACAGCTAAACAAAGAGGATTAAACTTTAAAGTTGTTAAGGCACCATTTAGAGCGAACGGTAAAGCGATGATTGAATCAGCCAATCAACCTGAAGGCTTTGCTGAACTTTTATTTGAAAAAGATTCAGAAAGTTTTATTGGTGCGTCACTCGTAGGTCCCCATACGACTGAATTAATTAATGAACTCAGCGTATTACATTTTATGAATGGTTCATCTATAGAATTGGGCTTATCTACACATGCACATCCATCGATTTCTGAATTAATGATGGAACTCGGTCTTAAAATGAATAATCAATCTATCCATATATAGATATAAGGAGGGAAATGAATATGAAAGATTATAAAAGTGTAGGACTAGAAGTTGAGGATTTAAAGGTAATCTATCAAGCGATGGACTTAGGAAGAAAACTTGATGAGCGAATGTGGTTATTAAATCGAGCAGGTAAAATCCCATTCGTAATTAGTTGTCAAGGGCAAGAAGCAACTCAAATTGGGACTGCTTATGCACTACAAAAAGGAGATGTAACAGCCCCTTATTATCGAGACCTCGCACTCGTTACTTATCTAGGGATGACACCATTAGAAACAATGCAATCGGCATTCGGTAAAAGAGATGATATTAGCTCTGGCGGAAAACAAATGCCTTCACATTTTAGTAAAAAAGAAGTAGGAATTATGTCTCAAGGTTCATCTGTTGCCACTCAAATATTACATGCTGTAGGTGCGGCGTTAACATTTAAAATGGATAACAAACAACAGGTCGCATTGACAACACTTGGCGAAGGAAGTTCAAACCAAGGTGACTTTCATGAAGGGCTTAATTTTGCAGGTGTTCACGATTTACCATTTATTTGTTTAATTGAAAATAATAAATATGCTATCTCCGTTTCTAAAGATTTACAGTATGGCGCTGAACAACTTTCAGACCGTGCTAAAGGTTATGGCATGTTTGGTGAAACAGTTGATGGAAATGATCCTATTGCGGTCTATGGGGCTATTAAAGCGGCACGAGAACGCGCGATTAACGGTGAAGGCGCTACACTCATTGAAGCAATGTGTACTCGATTAACTGCACACTCCTCTGACGATGATGACCGTTATCGCTCTAATGAAGAAAAAACGCAAGATAAAGAAAATGATTGTAACTTAAAATTCAAATCTTATCTCATCGATAATGAATTAGTCGATCGGGATTGGTTTGATAAAATCGAGCAAGAAAATCAAGCCATTGTCAATAAAGCAACGAAAGAGGCTGAAGCTTCACCTTATCCTGATGCATCAGAAACTTACCAATATGTCTATGAACAAGGAGGGCTTTAAACATGGCTAAAATCACTTACTTAGAAGCAATTAAACAAGCATTGGATCTTTCATTAGAACAAGACCCTCAAACATTTATATTAGGTGAAGATGTGGGTAAAAAGGGAGGCGTATTTGGTGTTACGGCAGGTTTACAAGATAAATATGGCAAGTATCGTGTATTAGATACACCACTGGCTGAATCAAATATCGTCGGTTCAGCTATAGGTGCAGCCATGATGGGCAAACGTCCTATTGCTGAAATACAATTTGCTGAGTATATTTTACCTGCAACAAACCAAATTATGAGTGAAGCCGCAAAATTACGTTATCGTTCTAATAATGATTGGCACGCACCTCTAACAATTCGTGCGCCGTTTGGTGGCGGCATACATGGTGCTTTATACCACTCCCAAAGTATTGAAAGTGTGTTTGCGTCTACACCAGGTTTAACAGTCGTTATTCCTTCAACACCGTATGATGCGAAAGGTTTGTTACTTGCTTCTATCGCATCTAATGATCCTGTACTCTTTTTTGAACATAAAAAGGCGTATCGATTACTAAAAGAGGAAGTACCTGAAGCGTATTACACTGTACCGTTAGGCAAAGCAGATGTTAAGCGTGAAGGTAATGACATTACAGTATTTTCATACGGGCTTGCAGTGAACTATTGCTTACAAGCCGCTGATATATTAAAAGATGAAAATATTGATGTTGAAGTTGTAGATTTACGTACGGTATATCCAATTGATCAAGAAACGATTGTTCGTTGCGCGAAAAAAACAGGGAAATGCTTGTTAGTTACTGAAGATAATAAAGAAGGCAGTATTTTATCTGAAGTCGCAGCAATTATCGCCGAAAATTGCTTATTTGATTTAGATGCGCCAATTATGCGACTTGCTGGTCCTGATGTGCCAGCAATGCCATTTTCGCCTCCACTCGAAGACGAATTTATGATTAATCCAGATAAAATTAAAAATAAAATGCGTGAACTTGCGCGCTTTTAAGGAGGGTCATCATGGAAATTAAAATGCCAAAACTTGGAGAAAGTGTCCATGAAGGAACGATTGAACAATGGCTAGTCAATGAAGGCGATCAAATTGAAGAATATGATCCTTTATGCGAAGTTATTACAGATAAAGTTACAGCCGAAGTACCTTCTTCATATACTGGTACAATCACTAAAATTATTGCGCAAGCAGGCGAAACAATTGAAGTCGGTGCAGTGATATGTGAAATGGAAGTGGCAAATCATGATGCAGATTCCTCTGTAAGTACATCTAGTGAGCAACAAGAAGCATCAGGAACGACTGAAGCAGTTCATGCACCTCAATCTGTGACTTCTAATCAAGATAAGGCGGGTACTAAAGTTAAAAATAACGGCCGTTTCTCACCAGTCGTATTTCGTCTGGCATCGGAACATAATATTGATTTAGCAAATGTAGAAGGCACCGGTTTTGAAGGTCGTGTGACAAAGAAAGATATTGAAGCGTATATCGCAGGTCAAGGTACTACATCACAAGCTACGCAAACATCACAAACTTCTGGAACACACAACCAAACTGTTGAAGAACCCGTCGTTCAGGAGCTAGCTACAAGTCATGAGAATACGCATGTCTTTTCACATGACAACCATTCACAAGCTATTCCAATTAACGGTGTTCGCAGACAAATTGCTAAAAAAATGGTACAAAGTGTTCAAGAAATTCCACACGCTTGGATGAAAGTAGAAGTGGATGCCACTGAATTAACTAAAACTAGAAATCACTATAAAGGACAGTTTAAAGCACAGGAAGGCTATAATTTAACTTATTTTGCCTTTTTTGTAAAAGCTGTCGCTGAAGCTTTGAAAAAATATCCACTTCTCAATAGTACGTGGCATGAAAATGAAATTATTCTTCATTCAGATGTGAATATTTCAATCGCTGTCGCACATGAAGATAAACTATTCGTACCTGTTATTCACCATGCAGACGAAAAATCCATCAAAGGCATTGCGCGTGAGATCAATGAATTAGCACAAAAAGCACGTCGCCATCAATTAACACATGAAGATATGCAAGGTGGTACTTTTACTGTCAATAATACAGGGACTTTCGGTTCTGTAAGCTCTATGGGCATTATTAATCATCCACAAGCTGCAATACTTCAAGTAGAATCCATTGTGAAACGACCTGTTGTCATTGATGATATGATTGCAATCCGTCAAATGGTCAATCTCTGTCTCTCTTTAGATCATCGTATACTTGATGGTTTACAAGCAGGACAATTTCTAAATGAAGTCAAACAACGTATTGAAAGCTACACTTTAGAGCATACGCAAATATATTAATCTGTAAATAACGAATCAAACCTATAACACAAGCTAAAATCATTCGTTACACATAGAAAGTACAATGCAAGTTATTTAAATAAGCATCAACATTTTATATAAACATTAAAAAGAAAAGGTTGGGCATGGCGCGCTCAGCTTTTTCTTTTTATAAAAATAAACACATCTGCTTTTGGTGGATGATACAGGGAATCATATAGGATACCTTCTATATAAATGTTTTCTCGACATTAAAAGCGAACATAGAATGATTGCAGTCCACATGAACGTTTAGTAAAATAAAAATAGTTCAAGCCTAATGTATGGAGGAATGTCAAAATGGATTTAAATTTTGATTTATATATGAATAATGTCGTTCAGCAAGCGCGTTCAGAAATGGACCATGCTGGTTATGAACAATTAACGACAGAAGAAGAAGTGGATCAAGTTTTCAAACAAGAGGGTACAACTTTAGTCATGGTGAATTCTGTTTGTGGCTGTGCAGGAGGAATTGCACGTCCAGCTGCAATGCACGCTTTACATTACGATGTATTACCTGACCGTCTTGTTACAGTATTTGCGGGCCAAGATAAAGAAGCGACACAACGTGCAAGAGATTATTTCGAAGGGTATGCACCATCTAGTCCTTCTTTTGCGCTGATGAAAGATGGCAAAATTACTGAAATGGTGGAACGCCACCAAATCGAGGGACACGATACAATGGATGTCATCACTCAATTGCAACGTTTGTTTGATCGCTACTGTGTTGAAAAGTAGGGTGACGTCGCATGTTACGTTTAAATCCATATCGTATCGGATTAAGAACGATTAAAACTGCGATAGGCATGGCACTAGGTGTAATCATTGCACAGCTTTTAGGGTTGGATAATTACGCATCTAGTGCTATTTTAGTTGTTTTATGTATCAAAGATACAAAAATGAACTCTGTACACGCCATCGTTTCTCGTTTTATTTCCTGTCTTATCGCTATCGCCTTTGGAGCAACAATTTTCACTTTACTCGGTCAACATGCTTGGGTACTCGGCTTAATTGTTTTATTTTTTATTCCTACAACAGTAATGATTAATATGCAAGAAGGTGTCGTCACAAGTATTGTCATTTTACTTCACTTTTTTAATGCAAAAGTAATAAATTTTGACCTTGTTATTAATGAGATTTTATTGTTGATCGTTGGCTTATCCATCGCTTTTACAATGAATACGATTATGCCAAATCTCGATCACGCATTATCTAAATATAAGCGAGAGATAGAAGCTCAAATTAAACGGATTTTTTATGTTTACAGCGATGCTTGTGCTCAACATAATAATCATCCTAATGTTTCATTTAATTCTCTTTCTAAAACAATACAAGAAGCAAAATCACTCGCTTTTAGGGATGTTAAAAATCACTTTGTACGTAATGAAAATAGTTACTATCATTATTTCGACATGCGAGAAGACCAAGTTGAAATTTTAAAACGGATAAAGGACCATATCGAACATATTCATGCTGATGATGTTATGAGTGCGCGTGTCTCTCATTTATTTAAAGAAATGGCGGAAAATGTGAATGAAAATAACTATACTGCGTTACGCCTTCACACACTTTACCAAATTCGTTTGGAAATCGAACAATTGCCTTTACCCACTACGCATGAAGAGCTTCATACGCGCTCAAGTATGATACAAATTTTATATGATACTGAAGAGTATTTAACGATTAAATCTAAATTTGGATCACTTAAAATGCACCACGAAGTTCAATAGTAGTCTGAATTATCCCATAAAAGAAATATAAAAGAATCTGGGACATAAATACCAAAATAAATAGCTCGAAGATGATTTTGATAAAAATCCTCTTCGAGCTTCCTTTTTATTGTCATGCTTCGTATTATATAGGCTCGCTTTCCGAGGGGACAGCCTCAGCCTGTAGTCTTCGGCTCGTCCTGTTCCCTCAGGAGTCTCGCTATAAATACTTCGCTTATATATGTAATCATTCACCATTATCCTTTAAAAAATAAGGCACTTTCGTATAATTTAATTAATCACAACAAAAACTAAACTAACGAGGTGCCTAAGGAAATTAGTCGCATCTAGTGCGGCTAAACTGATGATAAAAGGAAAAAAATCCGAGATTTTTCGTTTTTTACGAAAACCTCGGATTTCATCGATTATTGAGACAATTTTGTCTCAGGCTCTTTTAACATCCACTACATGCTTAACAAAGGTGCGACACCTGTTAAAATAAGTGACGCGACGATAGCTAAAAGCATGACAATTAATAAAACTTTTCTAACCTTTTTGTTTAACAAAATCTACGCCTCCAAGTCATCATCTCGAAATTTGACTATACAAACATGGTTTTAAAAATGACATCAACTGTACTTCATCCCTCGATGAAAACCATCGATAACATCATAATAAATAGCCAATTCATTGATATTTACGTTTAATACGCCATTATTAAATGAACTTAATACCGTTGACGCTTATCATCAATGACTAATAACGAAATTATAACATTCATTAATTCAAAACGCCAAAGCAATTTTAACTCTGATTTAAAATTAGATATTTTGCATAATGAGGGTTTTTCGATAAAATGACATTAAAGTTCAAAGGAAGGTGACATAATGGTTAATGAAGAAAGATTGTTAAATACATTTCTTGAATTAGTACAAATTGATTCTGAAACAGGGCATGAAGAAATCATTCAACCCATCCTAAAACGTAAATTCGAGGCTTTAGGATTAAAAGTTGTTGAAGACCAAGCACAACAAGAAACAGGATTTGGTGCAAATAATTTAATCTGTACATTACCAGCCACTCATACAGAGTATGACAAAATTTATTTTACGAGTCACATGGATACTGTGGAGCCAGGTCGAAACGTGAAGCCTATTATCAAAGAAAATGGTTTTATTTATTCAGATGGAACTACTGTTTTAGGGGCAGATGACAAAGCAGGTTTAGCGGTTATATTTGAAGTTCTTGAAGTGATACAAGAGCAAAATCTTCAACACGGACAAATTCAATTTGTGATTACAGTCGGAGAAGAATCAGGCTTAGTAGGGGCTAAAGCATTAAGAAAAGACGATCTAGATGCTGATTATGGATATGCTATTGATTCTTCAGTTCCTGTCGGACATATCACTACTGGGGCGCCTTATCAATCAAAAGTCAATGCAACAATTCATGGTAAAAAAGCACATGCGAGTACCCCTGAAGAAGGTATTAGTGCTATCAATATTGCAGCGAAAGCCATCAGTCAAATGAAATTAGGGCAAATTGATCACGAAACAACAGCAAATATTGGAAAGTTCCAAGGGGGCGGGCCGACAAATGTCGTCACTGATCTCGTGAATATATGGGCAGAAGTACGTTCTCATTCAAAAGAAAAATTAGATGCACAAATCGAACATATGGAGAAAACCTTTCAATCGACTGCTGAGCAATTTAATTGTCACGCAGAAGTTGAAACTTCACTCTCTTATCCAGGCTTTCGAATTCAGCCTGAAGACAAAGTGTATCAAATTGCTGAACAAGCTTCTCGTGCGCTTGGCTTTGATATGCAAGTCAATGTCGGTGGGGGCGGTTCAGACGGTAACATCATTAATAAATTAGGCATTCCTTCTGTCATTTTAGGTGTTGGCTATGAAAAAATACACACAACTGACGAACGTATTTCAACACAATCTTTAAATGATTTAGCAAATTACGTCCTTAAAATCATTGAAATCGCTAAATAAGATTGCGAAAGTGTTTCATGACTTATTATATGGTACAATAAGTCCGTAATTTATAAATAAGAGAGGTTAGTAAAATGACACAACAAATTGGTGTAGTAGGTTTAGCCGTAATGGGTAAAAACCTAGCTTGGAATATTGAATCCCGTGGCTACAGTGTATCAGTATTTAATCGTTCTTCTGAAAAAACAGATTTAATGGTTGAAGAATCAAAAGGAAAAAACATTGTTCCAACATATTCAATTGAAGAATTTGTAAATTCTTTAGAAAAACCACGTAAAATATTATTAATGGTTAAAGCTGGTGAAGCTACAGATAAAACAATCGAAAGTTTATTACCTTTACTTGATAATGACGATATTTTAATTGATGGTGGCAATACAAACTATTTAGATACGATTCGTAGAAATAAAGCATTAGCTGAAAGTGGTATTAACTTTATCGGCATGGGTGTTTCTGGCGGTGAAGTCGGTGCCTTAACTGGTCCTTCAATGATGCCTGGTGGACAAAAAGAAGCTTATGAGAAAGTGGCAGACATTTTAGAAGCTATCTCTGCTAAAGCGAAAGACGGTACACCTTGTGTGACTTATATTGGACCAAACGGCGCTGGTCATTACGTTAAAATGGTACACAATGGTATCGAGTATGCAGATATGCAACTTATTGCTGAAAGTTATATCATTATGAAAGATTTACTCGGTATGCAACATGAAGAGATTTCTCAAACATTCAAATCTTGGAATGCTGGCGAGTTAGAAAGTTATCTTATTGAAATCACTGGAGATATCTTCACGAAATTAGATGAAAATGGCGATCCGCTTGTTGAAAAAATCATGGACCAAGCTGGACAAAAAGGGACTGGTAAATGGACATCGATTAACGCTTTAGAATTAGGAGCGCCATTAACAATCATTACTGAATCTGTATTTGCACGTTTTATTTCTTCATTAAAAACACAACGTGTCAATGCTTCAAAACTTTTAAATGGTCCTTCTGCTTCATTTGAAGGGGATAAAGAAGCATTTCTTGAAAAAATCCGTCGCGCTTTATACATGAGTAAAATTTGTTCATATGCGCAAGGATTTGACCAAATGAAATCTGCAAGTGAAGATAATAATTGGAATTTACAATTAGGCGAACTTGCGATGATTTGGAGAGAAGGTTGTATCATTCGTGCGCAATTCTTACAAAAAATTAAAGATGCATACGACAAAGACAATCAATTACAAAATCTTTTATTAGATGATTACTTTAAGGATATCGTTACAGAATATCAATCTGCTTTGCGTGATGTCGTGGCAACAAGTGTTCAAAACGGTATTGCAATTCCTGGTTTTGCAGCAAGTATTAACTACTATGATAGTTATCGTTCAGCTGAATTACCTGCCAACTTAATCCAAGCACAACGCGATTACTTTGGTGCACACACTTACCAACGTAAAGATAAAGAAGGTACATTCCATACACACTGGACAGAGTAATCCATTTTGGATGATATCAAATGATTAAAAAAGAGACTCCGCAAGCAATAAGTTGCGAGTCTCTTTTTAGTATCTTTATTTGTAACTTCAAATATTACTCATCGTCAATATTGACTGGTACGCAAAGTTGCACTTTCGTAAATGGATCCTCAAAAGAAATCTCAAATGGATAAATTTCAACGTAAAGACTATTACGTTCAAAAGGTAAAGTCAGTTGTAAACTGGTTTCTATGTAATGCCACGCTTCACTCGTGACATAATCAATCTCTCCTTGTAAATTAAACAATGCAAATTGACGTTCAGCAAAGAAACGATCTTCTAAATGTGCAGGCAAACGCTCACTTGGCACACCTACAAAAACTTCCAAGCCCTGATCTAAAGGACAGCTTACAACAAATAATTCGCTAGGACTGCGATCATTATAACGTATCATATCTTTCAATCGGCCATCTGCTTTCAAATCCTCAAGAAAGTCAGGCACAATAAAATGATTATCTAATTCATTTGAAGGGATAAAACGAGAGTGCCCCACTAAAGTAAAGCCTCCCATATTATCGAGACGATAAGGAAGTGGGGGACGAGAAGTCGTTGATAATTTCAAATACAATCTTTCTTGCATTTTCAATTGGTCTTGCTTCAATTTAGCTTGTAACGGTGAAACCCCATGATAATCACTAAAATCATGTGCAAAATCATTTACATCTTCATAATGATAGCGTTTAGCCACATTGATTAAACGATTTGCACCTTGAATTAAATCTTTGGCAGCTAACGTTAATCGTCTCGCTCGACAATATTCACGAGGGGTTTGGCCTATAATCATCGTAAAAGATTGTTCTAAATGATAAGGAGAAATTTCAACGTATTCACTTAACGTTTGCAAATCAAACGATTCTAAAAGATGATCTTCCATATAGACTATAGCACGTTGCAACTGTTTGATAACGTCCAAAATTTTCACTCCCTATACTCTTAAAACTCACGACGCACGATTTTTCGTATCTAGTTATCAATTATATAACAAAAAACAGCTAAGTGATACTAAAACCGTATCTCTTAGCTCATTTTCTATTAGCCTTATGTTTTTAAATTATTGAATGTCATTCCACCATTTAAAACCATCTCTACTTAACAATAAATCACTATCTAACGGACCATCTGTTCCAGATTCATAGTTAGGAAATTCTGGTTCAAATTTGTCCCAAGCTTCTTGAATTGAATCGACAAATTTCCATGTTGATTTCAATTCTTCCCAATGCGTAAAGTTTGTCGCATCGCCTTTTAAGCAATCATACAACAAGTTTTCATATGCATCGACAGTATTCATTTTATCTTGTGCACTCATCGCATAAGACAATTGAACGGGTTCAGTTTCAATTCCTTGTACATATTTTTTACCGTTCAAGTGAATAGAAACACCTTCGTTCGGTTGAATATTGATAACAAGCAAATTAGAATCTAAATGTTTATCTTTTTGATAATAAAGGTTCATCGGAACTTCTTTAAATTCAACCACGACTTGAATGGATTTACGTTTTAGACGTTTACCGGTACGGATATAAAATGGAACGCCAGCCCATCTAAAGTTATCAATGAGCACTTTCCCAGAAACGAAAGTTGGCGTCTTAGAATCAGAAGCTACTTTATCTTCTTCACGATACGCTTTCACTTGTTGACCGTCAATCGTTCCACGATCATATTGACCTCTAACAAACTGTTGGCGTACTTCTTCTGGTTTTAATACGTGCATAGATTTTAATACTTTAACTTTTTCTGCTCGAATGTCAGCACTATTCAAACTAATAGGTGGCTCCATTGCCAATAATGCTACCATTTGTAGCATATGGTTTTGCACCATATCTTTCAAAGCACCGCTAGATTCATAATAGCCACCACGATCTTCAACACCTAATATTTCTGATGAAGTGACTTGAATATTGGAAATATATTTATTATTCCATAAAGGTTCAAACATCGCATTACTAAAACGTAAAACTTCAATATTTTGAACCATATCTTTTCCTAAATAGTGGTCAATTCTAAAAATTTCTTCTTCTTTGAAAGAACGTCGTATTTGTTTATTTAATTCTTCCGCTGATTTTAAATCACTACCGAAAGGCTTCTCAATGACTAAACGTTTAAAGCCTTTTGTGTTTGTTAAGCCAGAAGATTTTAGATAATCTGTTACGATGCCAAAAAATTGGGGCGCCATCGCAAGATAAAAGACACGGTTCCCCCTTAAAGAGAATGTACGATCTAAAGATTCACTTAACTCTAAAAGTGTTTGATAACTTGCTTCATCATTCACATCATGGGGTTGATAAAAGATATGTTGCATAAATTTGTCTAAATGTTTTGTATCTTGGACATGCGCTTGAATAGATGCTTTTACTTGTGCTCTAAAATCATCGTTAGTCAATTGACGTCTACCGATACCAATAATCGCTACTCTTTCATCTAAATTATCTTGTTGATAGAGATGAAAAAGGGAAGGGAATAATTTACGGTGACTTAAATCACCAGTTGCGCCGAATATGGTAATAAGCGCTGGAATATGATTATTTGTCTTATTCAAGATTCAAAACCTCAATTCTTTTTATATTAAATATGTGTACATTATAAAGCATATCGCCCATAATGACATACAATTCTGCTTTAAGCACATACAGTCAGATTTCGTTACCGATTCATCGGCAATTATGGTAATATAACGCTAAGGAGGCACGAAGCATGGAAATTACATTTTTTGGTACCAGTGCAGGGTTACCTACTAAAGAGCGTCATACACAATCTATCGCTTTAAAACTCGAGCCTTATTTAACAGATATTTGGCTTTTTGATGTGGGCGAAGCAACCCAACACCAAATACTCCACCATTCCATTAAACTCGGAAAAGTCAGTCACATTTTTATCACACATATGCATGGTGATCATGTTTTCGGCTTACCGGGCGTTTTAACCAGTCGTTCATTTCAAGGTGGAGAATCAAAGCCACTGACTGTAATTGGGCCAAAAGGCATTAAAGATTTTATTGAATACAATTTATCATTAACTTATTCACATTTAAATTATCCGTTACACATTATCGAAATAGACAAGCGTCTTGATTTAAGTATTAATCATTTTGAAGTCAATGCTAGGCCTTTAAACCATGGTATCCCTTGCTACGGATATCGTATTAAGGCACCGAATACGCCAGGAAAATTAGACGTTTTAAAATTAAAAGCGTTAGGTATTCCGCCAGGCCCGCTCTATCAAAAGATTAAGTCTCAAGATACATTTGAATATGAGGGCAAAACTTATGATGCGAATCAATTCAAAGGACCTGAAAAAACAGGGAAAACCATTGCTATTTTTGGTGATACAAAACCGAGTGAGCATGCACTTGAACTTGCACATCACGTTGATGTATTAGTTCATGAATCCACATATATTGAAGGCGATAAGTCATTAGCCAATGCTTATCATCATAGTCATATTGAAGATGTCCTTCAATTAATGGCAGATGGTCAAGTTAAGCATGGGTTGCTGACGCACTTAAGTGGACGCTACACTAAAGAAGACATTCAATTGATAGAAGCACAAATTCAAGCTGAATCTGAACAATCGTTTCAGTTTGTTGAAGATTTTGATAGTTATACATTTTAATAGCAATCTCGCTAACAATAAATTACGTCCGAGACATAAAATTCTTGAAAGCCTTGCATTTATGATCTCGCTGCGTGAGAGCTGAAGTCTTAACTCAATTTGGATTAATCGAAGCAGAAAGGCTAGAACAGGACAGCCGAAGTATACAGTCTGAGGCAGTCACCTTGGAAGGTAAAGTCATACAATACGAAGTTTTATCATGAAAATAAAGCGCTAAGACGATTTTCTAGTAAAATTCATCTTAGCGCTACTTATTTTAGAATTAATATCCTAGCCTCAATACTTATATATGAAACCTTTTATAATTACATATCATCTTCTTGCGCTGATAATTCAATACTACGATTGACAGCCGCATTCAAGCAATCTTCAAATATACCTTCTAAATTATATTCAGATAATGCATTTAATCCAGCTTGTGTCGTACCACCTTTTGAAGTGATATTTTTTCTTAATTGTTCCATGCTCAAATCAGAACGCTCAATCATCTTACTCGTGCCTATAATCAACTCGCGTATAGACTCTTCTACTTGAGCTCTTTCAAGACCTAATTTTGTACCTGCCATCACATATTGTTCGAACACATGATATAAAAATGCAGGACCACTTCCTGTTATTGCAGTGACTTGGTGCAAATGTGCTTCTTGAACTTCGATTGCAGACCCAAATGCATTGATGACTTCTAAAACTTCTTCTTTAGAAGTTGGACCAAAATTCGAAGAGAAACTCACACCGGTCACAGAATGGCCGACATGTGCATTTGTATTTGGCATAATACGTGCAATCGGAGCATGCGTATCAAGTTTTTGTTTAATATAAGAAATCGGTAGTCCTGCCATGATTGAAATGAATTTATTTTGATTATGAATATTTCCTTTAATGCGTGTAGCAAGTTGATCAAAATCGTGTGGTTTTGATCCAAGAAAAACATAATCGGCATCTTTTAATAAGGCTTCATCATCATAACTATATTGAATCCCTAAATTTTCTTGATAAGATTGCAACATTTCTTCATTCGTACGGTTCGTTAAATAAATATCCTCAGGCGCCAAAATTTTTGAATTAATAATACCCGTAAAAATAGCATGTGCCATATTGCCAGCACCATAAAAAACGATTTTCATACGACATTTCACTTCCTTATTTAGTACTTTTACATTACAGTTATTCATAACGTTATGGGAACGATTTAAAAGATAAAGGGTGATTTTATGCAAAAACCACATTTTATTATGACTGGTAGTACGAGTGGTCTCGGATTCGCATTGGCTCAAGCCATGCTTCAAGACTGCTGTGAATTAACATTAATTGTACGGGATATTAACAAAGCACGTGCGTACTTTTCAAATCAGAATGTGCATTTGATTGAATGCGACCTTTCTAATATCCAACAAGTACGTGAGATCAATCATCAATTCAACCCAGACATCCAATATGACGGGCTTATTCATTGTGCTGGTTTAGGCTATTTTAAATCATTGCTTGAGCATGAAGATGCTGAAGTAGTAGAGACTTACCAAATCAATATCGTGTATTTTGCGATTTTACTTAAACGATGCGCACCATTCTTTAAAGCCCATGCAAGTGTTGTAGGCATCAGTAGCCTCGCTGCATTTGCTACACAACCTTATGCTGCTCATTATGGTGGCAGTAAAGCAGCGCTTAATCATCTGCTTAATGCGTTGCGAATGGAACAGCCTAATTGGCACGTTATGACAGTAAACGTAGGGCCGATTCAAACACCTTTTCATGGTAAGGCGGATCCATCAGGGCAATATGCCCATCAAGTGAAACGAATCATGCTACAACCCGAATTTGTAGCAACGCAAATCATCAAAGCGATGAAACAAAAGAAAATTGAAGTCAATCTTCCGAAAGGGCTCCACTTAATGTTGAAATGGTATCAACTTGCTCCCAGATGGATTGAAAAATTTGCCAAACCTCTTTTTCTAGGTAAGAAAAGGAAGGGTTTTTAAGTTACATTTCCCAATGTTCTGCATAATGAAGGCGTTTGACAACATCCATTGCAGCTTGAAGTTGTTCGTTAGTAACCGTTGAATGATACTGTTGAATATTTTCACGCAATTGCTCAGGTGTACTCGCACCAACGATAATCGATCCTAATACTGCGTGAGACTTTAAGAATTCAAAGGCAAGCGCAGTAAGCTGAGGATTAATCTGTTGAAGCGACTGAATTGTTTGTTTCAATTCATCGAAACTGTAATCAAAAATGCCTTCTTTAAATTTATGATTTAAAGTGACTTCCGCTTTGTTGGTGAGCAATCCTTTAAAAACTGGGCCTCTAGCTAAAAGTTTCACACCTTTTTGATTAATCTCGTCAAGTAAATCGAGCGGGCGATTATCAATTAAATTAAATTGCGACATGATCGTTTCAATTTGGCTATGTTCCAAATAGTAACGAATAACATTAGGGCGTATAGATGAAATACCGTAGGCTTTGATCAATCCTTCTTGCTTTAATTCATCAAATGCACTAATCGTTTCGTCTAATGGATCTTCAATTGTTCCACCATGAAGCATGTAGAGGTCAAGTTTTTCTAAGCCAAGTCTTTTTAAAGATTGTTTCACATTATTTTTAATATATTTTTTTGAAGGGTCCCAAAAAGTTTCTCCGTTATCTTTCAAGTGATTGCCGACTTTTGTTCCAATAACAATATCACCGTTTTGTTGATATTTTTTTAATATTTTCCCAACAATCTTTTCATTTTCACCTTTATCGTAAATATCTGCCGTATCAAAATAGGTAATACCCGCTTCAATAGCTGTCTCTATAATTTTAGAAGCATCACTTTCATCTGTACCTAGACTCATACATCCCAATCCTAATTCTGACAAAGTCAGACCACTTTTCAACGTGTTTTTTTGCATGTTAAAGCTCCTTCCGATAAAATTTATGTATACTAATGATAGCAAACTGTGAGAAAAATTGAAAAGGGGCATATCACTGATGAATTTTGAAGAAAAAACAATATCAAAAGAAACGATTTATGAAGGCAAAATTATAAATGTAGAGAAACATGAAGTCCGCTTACCCAATCAAAAAACAGCCTATAGAGAAATCGTAAAACATAATGGTGCCGTTGCGATTTGCGCTGTAACACCAGAAAATGAAGTCATTCTAGTGAAGCAATATCGCAAACCTTTAGAACAAACATTACTAGAAATACCTGCTGGAAAGCTTGAACCTGGTGAAGATAGAAAAGAAGCGGCAATGAGAGAACTTGAAGAAGAAACAGGTTATCGAACTGACCGATTAGATTTGATTGGCGAAGTTTATGGGACACCTGGTTTTGCAGATGAAAAAATATCTATTTATTTTACGGACTCACTCCAAAAGGGCACTGTTCATTTGGATGAAGATGAGTTTGTTGAGAAAGTTCATTTTTCGATGGCCGATGTTAAAAATGCAGTAGAAACACATGAAATAGAAGATGCTAAAACACTGATTGCATTCCAATATCTATTATTACATTATAATCATTCTAAATAAATAACCGATATGAGTTGCTTTTTTTCTCAATTACTGGTAATTTATAACAAGTAAAACAATCAATTTGTAATAATTATAATTTTCAGTAGAGGGGTGAGGCTTCCGTGGAGGAAAGACTTAATCGCGTGAAGCAACAGTTACAACAGTCTTCATATAAGTTAACACCACAACGTGAAGCAACGGTGCGTGTTTTAATTGAAAATGAGACTGATCATTTAAGTGCCGAAGATGTTTACTTAAAAGTAAAAGAAAAAGCACCTGAAATTGGTTTAGCCACTGTTTACCGTACACTAGAACTTTTAGCAGATTTAAAAGTCGTGGATAAGGTGAGCTTTGGTGATGGTGTTGCACGTTTTGATTTACGAAAAGAGGGCTCTAAACATTTTCATCACCATCTTGTTTGTATGGAGTGTGGTAGAGTAGATGAAATAGAAGAAGACTTATTACCACAAGTAGAAGAACGTGTTGAAAATGAATTTAATTTTAAGATTTTAGATCACAGACTTACATTTCATGGTATTTGTGAAGCGTGTCAAAAAGAGGGCAAAGGCACGAAAGCGCAAATGTAATGATATTGACAAGAATTGAGGTCAATGCATGGAAGAAATTCGAGATGAATATTTAAGATTTATTCAAATAGAAAAAGGTTTGTCCAACAATACAATCGCTGCGTATCGTCGTGATCTTAACCACTATTTAAACTATTTGAATGAGCAAAAAATTACTCATTTAAATTTTGTTAATCGGCAAATCATTCAAGAGTGGTTTGGTTTTTTACATGACGAAGGACATTCAGCGAAATCCATCGCAAGATTCACTTCGACAATTCGAAGCTTTCATCAATTTGCTTTGAGAGAAGGCTATACGACGCACGATCCAACAGTCCTTATTGCGACACCCAAATATGATAGAAAGTTACCTGATGTGCTATCTATTGATGAGGTTGACCAATTATTAATGACACCTGACACTTCAAAAATTAACGGTTATCGTGATAAAACAATGCTAGAACTTTTATATGCGACTGGGATGCGTGTATCTGAACTTATTCATATAGAAGTCCAAGATGTCAATCTTATCATGGGCTTTGCAAAAGTGTTTGGTAAAGGAAGCAAAGAAAGAATTGTGCCTTTAGGTGAAACGGTCATCGATTGTTTAGCACATTATATACAAGAGATAAGACCACAATTGTTAAAACATACGACTACCCATGTTTTATTTTTAAATATGCATGGTAAGCCAATGTCAAGACAAGGCGTGTGGAAGATGATTAAGCAAGTTGGGCTTAAAGCAGGCATTACCAAAAGACTAACACCACATACATTACGTCATTCATTTGCCACACATTTATTGGAGAATGGCGCTGATTTGCGTGCGGTACAAGACATGTTAGGACATTCAGATATTTCTACAACACAATTGTATACGCATGTGACTAAAAATCAGATTCGTAAGATTTACCAAGACTATCATCCTAGAGCTTAGTACTTTATTCGAAGTTAGCGTTTGGGCTTTAGAGATGAAAGTATAAAAGGAATAAAACAGAAGTTCATTTAAGAATCATCTGTTTTATTCCTTTTTTCTTTGTGTAAGTGCGTGGTGACGTGCTGCGATAACCTCTGTCCGATCTCTCAGTTGATGATGATGTAAAATATAAGGCGTACTGACAACATGCTTCGTTACACAATAATTCGGAAACTCACTTTCAATTTGTTGTTCCATTTCTTCTGTCAGAGGCAGTTGAATCGGAGAAAAAGGGATTTCTAGAGAAGTCGCGCTTATTAAATGCTTTAATACTTCCTTATATTCTGCAATATTTAAACCTAAATATACCAGTTCATTCGGTTTATAGGATTGAATGATTTGATAAGCTTTATTAAAGGTTTTGTGGGCGCCTTTATAGTTACCTCTACGATAGTGATAACATCCTGTAGCCAATAGGATTAAACTTACAACCGCATCTTGTTTCGTAAACTCAGATTGTAGTTTCCACGCCTCCTCTAAAATATCATGGCATAAAAAATAATGCTGTTCATAATGAAATTGATAATAAAAATGAACTAAATCACTTTCTTTCATTTTATCACTCCAAAAATTTATTGTTATACATAAACATGCTATAATATTTTTTGTTATTATGCACATGACTTGCAATATGAAATGAGGATCATCCATGTATGAAGTAAAACTTGATGCCTTTAACGGGCCGCTGGATTTGTTGTTGCACTTGATCAATGAATTCGAAATTGATATCTATGATATTCCTATGCGTGAATTAACAGAGCAATATATGCAGTACGTTCATGCAATGAAGCAACTCGAAATTAATATCGCAAGTGAATATTTGTTAATGGCTTCTGAACTCTTAATGATTAAAAGTAAAATGTTATTACCTGACACACCCCAAGAGGATTTATTAGAAGAGGATCCACGTGACGAACTTGTTGAAAAATTAATTGAATATCAAAACTACAAAGCCTATTCTGAAATGTTAAACGAGCAACGCGAACTTCGTGCGCATTATTACACAAAAGCGCCGACAGATTTGTCACATTATGAGCAATCTGAGCGCATGTCACCCGATACTCAAATCGATTTAACCGAGTTAATCGTTGCATATCAAAAAATGAAAACCCGTGTTGCACTTAAGAAGCCAACAACAGTAGATATAAGAAAAGAAACGTATACGATTCAACAATCGACCCAGCACATATATGATCAGTTAAAAACATCTACTCGCATTTCGTTTTTTGACTTGTTTACATTTCATGAATCGATTGAACATGTCGTCACGCATTTCTTAGCTTTGTTAGAAATGTCCAAAAATGGCATCATTCAATTACAACAAGTTCAAGCATTTCAGAATATCGAAATCAGTAAAGGGGTTAATTATGACACTTAATACAATAGAAGCACTTGCCGCAATTTTGTATACAGTCGGTGAAGATGGCATTGATGAAGCACAATTACTCGAAACACTAGCTGTTGATTCAGACACGTTAAACACGGCAATTTCTCAATTAAATTTACCTGGACTTGAAATCCATCAATATGGTAATCGCTTTATTTTAACAACGCAAAGAGAAGCTGAACCTTATATAGAGTCGCTGATTATTAATAAAGCATCAACAAAACTTTCACAAGCTGCCATGGAAGTCTTAGCTATCATAGCTTATAATCAACCTGTTACTAGAAATGATATAGAATTAATTAGAGGCGTCGGTTCAGATGGTCCAGTTAAGACGCTGATTGGTAAAGGTTTAATTGAACCTCGAAATAACCCTGAAGCCCGAGGTCAACAATTATATACAACTGAATTGTTTTTAAATGTGTTTGGCTTAGAAAACTTAGAAGCATTGCCTACAACTGATGAGGAAGAAGAGGAAATCGAATCCTTTTTTAGTCAGTTAGTGAATCAAAAAGGAGAATCATAATGAGCAAAGAATTAGAAAGATTACAAAAGCGGATCGCAAATAGCGGCTATACGTCAAGACGTAAAGCAGAAACATTAATCCAAGAAGGTAAAGTACAAGTGAATGGTGTTACAGTCACTGAACTTGGAACGAAAGTCCGCCCTTCCGATGAAGTCAGTGTGGAAGGGATTCCTCTTGAACTGGAAGATAAATTATATATTCTATTTTATAAACCTGCCCAAGTCATTACGAGTGTTTCTGACGATCGTGGTCGAAAAGTGGTCACTGATTATTTCGACGATCTTGAAACGCGTATCTATCCAGTAGGGCGCTTAGATTATGATACTTCCGGTTTATTATTGTTAACGAATGATGGTGCTTTTACGCATTTAATGACACATCCTCGTTTTAAAATACCAAAAACGTATGTTGCTAAAATAGAAGGATATATTTTAAGAGATCAAGTGAAGGCATTAGAAAAAGGAATTATGCTTGAAGATGGACTCACACAACCTGCAAAACTGAAAGTCAAAAAACAAAATAAAGAGAAAAATAGTTCTTTAGTAGAAATCACAATTACAGAAGGACGTAATAGACAGGTGAGAAGAATGTTTGAACATTTTGGTTTTAACGTTCAAAAACTATCTCGCGTTTCATT
Organism: Staphylococcus sp. HGB0015; assembly: GCF_000411275.1. Classification (NCBI taxonomy): domain Bacteria; kingdom Bacillati; phylum Bacillota; class Bacilli; order Caryophanales; family Staphylococcaceae; genus Staphylococcus; species Staphylococcus sp. HGB0015. The sequence continues at coordinate 931,126 of NZ_KE150417.1, read as the reverse complement.
TGGACCGTTAACATTAAAAGGATTAGGTGCAGGAGAAGGCAGAGTATTATCACCACATGAGGTTAAATCATTGAGACAACTCGCTGAAAGCGGTACGAATCAATAAGTGAACACAGTCCGTTTGCGTGATACCATGTTTCATTGAAAACAAACCGTGTGTGGACGTCGTCTAATTGTTAAATCAAATTATTTTTCCTTTTAAAAGTGTGATGCTAACAAGCACATCTTATTAAATCTTTTGTTTTAAAAAAATAATACTTTTTTAAGATTAAAATTACAGGCATACTCTTTTTTATGGAATTTTAATTCAAATTCATTGTTTTATTATCAAGCAGATATTTCGATATGCTATAATAAACTTTAGGTTAGAAATGTCACCATGTGTGGGAGGTATGTCATGATGACTAATGAAATCTTAGTCGTAGATGATGAACATCGTATTAGAAAATTATTAAAATTGTACTTAGAAAGAGAAGGTTACGAGATAGCTGAAGCGAGTGATGGTCGCGAAGCATTAGAATTAGCAACGAAATACGATTATGCATGTATTTTATTAGACCTGATGTTACCTGAATTGGATGGTCTTGAAGTTGCGATGAAATTACGCGAAACGAAAGATACGCCAATTATTATGCTTACAGCAAAAGGCGAAGAAAATAATCGTGTTGAAGGTTTCGAATCCGGTGCAGATGATTATATTGTTAAACCTTTTTCACCTCGCGAAGTCGTTTTACGTGTCAAAGCACTTTTACGCCGGACACAATCAGCAACAGCTGAACAAAATGAACCTCATGCGCGTGATATGATTGAGTTTAAACATCTCACAATTGACAATGATGCGCATAAAGTTTTAGCGGATGAAACACCAGTGAATTTAACACCTAAAGAATATGAATTACTCATCTTTTTAGCTAAAACGCCAAATAAAGTTTTCGATAGAGAGCAATTATTAAAAGAAGTTTGGCACTATGAATTTTACGGTGATTTAAGAACTGTGGATACACATGTCAAACGCTTGCGTGAAAAACTGAATCGAGTTTCTGCAGATGCAGCTAAAATGATTCAAACTGTATGGGGAGTAGGCTATAAGTTTGAAGTTATTCAGTCGGATGAAACGACTCAATAATGTCGTTATAAAACTGTGGTTAACTATTTTATTAATAGTAACGACAGTTTTAATTTTATTAAGCGCTGCACTCATCACATTTTTCCAATATTATTTTACGCAAGAAACAGAACGCTCTCTCTATAAAAGTGCTGAAAATGTAAGTAAAGTGATTGAAAATAGTCACAATCGTAAAATAGCAATCGAACATAGTGAAGACCTATTGGAAAATAATAAAGGTCTCATTATCTTACCCGATCGCCTTCATATCAATGAGCATGATGTAGTTAAATCTAAAATGTTAAAAGAAATCAATCAACATGCATTATTTGAAAAAGTTTTAACACAAAATAAATCGAAACTTCAACATGTCATGTTTAATATTGATGGTAAAAAACATACTTTTGTATTGCTAGGGTATCCGTCGAAAGATTCAACCGGCAAAGCCTCTGTTATTTTTATTTATCAAGACTTAAAAAGCATCGATGAAACAAATAATATTATTACTATCATTATTTTAATCACAGCTGTCGTCTTTTTAGCGATTACGACCATTTTCGCATTTTTCTTATCAACACGTATTACACATCCTTTGCGTCAACTTAAAACGCAGGCAAGGGAGGTCGCGCGTGGAAATTATGATAAACGTGTACCCGTTCAAACAAAAGATGAAATTGGCGAATTGGCAATGACTTTTAACAAAATGAGTCGGAGTATCCAGAGTCATATCGATGCATTAGTCACTTCTAAAAATATTCGAGATACATTAATCAATTCAATGGTTGAAGGTGTGTTAGGGATTAATCATCATAGACAAACCATCATCTCAAATCAGCTCGCACAACGGATGTTGTCAGAAATGAACGCGCATGATAAAGAGATGTTCGATCAACAAATTGATGATACTTTTAAAAGTCAAAGTACAGAATTCAGAGAATATGAGATGAATCAACGCTTTTATGTGGTCATTATGAGTTACATTCATAATATTCAAACGAATGGTGAAGGCGGGCTTGTGGTCATTATCAGAGATATGACGAATGAACATGAGCTTGAACAAGTGAAGAAAGATTTTATTGCTAGCGTCTCTCATGAACTTAGAACGCCTATTTCATTATTACAAGGCTATACTGAGTCAATTGTTGATGGTGTGGTTACAGAACCTGATGAAATTAATGAATTTTTGTCTATCGTTTTAGATGAATCTAAACGCCTCAGTCGACTCGTTAATGAACTGTTAAACGTAGCAAAAATGGATGCTGAAGGTCTAAATGTAACGCAAGAAGTCCAGCCGATGAGTGATTTAATTAAAAAAATGGCGATTAAATACAGACAACAAGCTTATGAGCTCGATTTACATCTAGATTTTCAACTCGATGGCGAAATGGCCTTACCTTGGTATTATGACTTTGATCGTATGGAGCAAGTGCTAACTAACTTAGTTGATAATGCCTCTCGATACACACAACCAGGGGATACGATAGCTATTCATGCAAAATCAACTATAGACCAACAAATTTTAATCGTTAAAGATACAGGAGTAGGTATTCCTTCCGAACATTTAGAAAAAGTTTTTGAACGCTTTTATAAAGTTGATGCTGCTCGTAAACGCGGAAAACAAGGTACTGGACTTGGGCTATTTATCACGCGAATGATTATTGAAGCGCATGGTGGCCACATCGATGTTGACAGTCGCATCAACGAGGGAACAACCTTTACCATCACACTGCCTAAAAAGAAGGCATAAAGTTTAAAAAATATTTAAGTGCCTGTTTTTTTGTGTACTTGGTATTTATCACGCTTTAGTAGGCTAATAAAATTAGGGCATCAGTCGCAAAATCAATAGTGCTCAGATGATTTTAAATAGAAATCGTCTGAGCGCTTTCTTTATATGATAAAAAAATTTCGTGACTCTATTATAAATAGGCCTGACGAGCCAATCACCAAGCCTATTTTTGATACAAAAGGCGCGCAATCCTGCAATTCTCTCTGTAATTAGAAGCATCCAACCCCTCATAATTAAGAAGATAATGCGCTTATATCTGTTTTTACGTCAATGACACTTGGCAGTAAACGATAAATTTCAAATAAAACCATCCCATCAAAGAATCTTACTGTCAAATGATTGCAAAAACATTGTTTTGGGCTGCATTCTCATGTACACTATACTCATTAAAATAGAAAAACGAATTCATCTTCGGGGTAGGGTGCAATTCCCAACCGGCAGTAAATTAAAGCCTGCGACCTGCAAAAAATCAAAATCTTGATATTTTGTGGCTGATCTAGTGAAATTCTAGAGCCGACAGTAAAGTCTGGATGGGAGAAGATGGAGGTTTATTTGTGTTGCTTTTTAATCCTCCTATTCAACTAAGATGAATTTAATAGGAGGTTTTTTCATGAAACAAAAGCAAACACGACATTTGATTATTGTGGGAATGTTAAGTGCCATATCGGTGGTCTTAATGTTTATTAAATTCCCGCTTCCATTTTTACCACCGTATTTAACGATTGATTTTAGTGATGTTCCACCTCTATTAGCTACTTTTACTTTAGGACCCATCGCTGGAGTTTTAGTTGAATTAATTAAAAATTTACTTAATTTCTTTTTCAATGTGAGCGATCCTGTTGGGCCGGTTGCCAACTTTTTAGCTGGAACAACATTATTATTAGTGAGTTATTGGGTATATCAATCACGTCAAACAACACGTCAATTAATCATTGGTCTTATCGTTGGGACATTAGCTATGACTGTATTACTAAGTGTTTTAAATTATTTCGTACTACTTCCACTGTTTGGAATGATTATGAATTTAGCCGATGTAGCGAATAATCTTAAGCTTATCATTGCAGCGGGTATCATTCCATTCAATATCATTAAAGGTGCATTAGTATCAGTCATCTTTATATTGTTATATAAACGTATTGGCCATATTCTAAAATAAAAACATATTCAAACGAAGCACATGACTAGGAAGTCTGAGACAAAGTCTATTCAGCCTAGATGATTCTGCTTAACGTTGATGTTGTCATTAAACAAAAAAGAGATGTATCTTCTACAATTTGTGAAGACACATCTCTTTTTTATGCGAAAAATTTTAATGACAAGTGGAGCTGAATGCACATTTATAACTTTAAAATAAATAAGTTGAGTAGGATGTACAACATGAAAACATCCACTCAACTTCAGTCTATTCCTAGACATTCGATTGTTTTATATTTATATTAAAGACATCTTGTCTCTAGCAATCATCGCTGTTTATCGTCTACTCAAATTTGAGTGCATCGCCATCAAATGATTCCTCTTCAACTTTAATAGAATCAGTAGGGCAACCTTCAAAAGCATCTTCAAGGTCTTCATACAACTCTTCTGGTACAGGTGTTGTACCTTGGTTGTCATCTAAAATCACATATGCGATACCCTCATCGTCGTAGTCATAAATATCTGGAGCCGCTGCACCACATGCACCACAAGCGATACAAGTATCCATATCAACTATCGTATATTTAGCCAATTTTTTCGCCTCCCTTTTCAAAGTGCCACACTAACATTATAATTTTATTGTAGTTCTGTGTACTTAAATTTTCAATATATTCGTTTTAGAATGAGGTCAAATGATGAAACACTTAATTAATTATGCATATCATCATGCATCAGCCTATAAAACTAAAAAAAGCATCTTTAATATTATCATAGGAAAAAAATCTCATCAAACTTTTTTTGATGCGGTCTCTTTAAATCTATTGTCTTTATATGGTTGTGCACCAAAGCTTAAGATGCAAACTTTTGAACAAATCATTAAAGAAGAAACCATAACGACTGAACTAAAAATAACGAATCAAGTTACTTTTCCATGTTTACAAGCTTCTTTTAATGCCATACAACTACTCACACAAACTTATTCTTATGCCAGACACAATCAAATGGCTTTTCAACCGATTTCGTCTCAAACTGAAGTCCATCAAGTTGTAAAGCAAATTTATCAATCTGACCAAATAGAAAACATTTTATCTCAATTAGAGCAAGAATTACGTACGCTTTATCAAAACTTAGAAGCGCAACGAGAAAAAATATATAGCCATTATTTATTAACAGGTTTTGATGAACCGATGTATACTTTTACCCAAATCAGTATGATTGAATCTATCGAGAGTGAAGATTTATTCAAAATGTTTTATGAAGAACTTGTTCTAATTTATCTAATGATAAACGAAAGTAGTGACTTTCCTATACTTTCTCAGTGTGCACTGAGACTTCACGTTTCACAACCTGTACATCAGACGGCACAATTATTAAATCAAGGTTATAACCTCCAAAAAATTGCTCAAATTGAAGGTGTGAGAGAAAATACAATCGAGGATCATATTTTAGATTTATTTATGAAAAATCAAATGTATAACTATCAAGATTTTCTACATCATTTTAATCAAGAATTTATTAATCAATACAATGCTGAACCGTATCAGCGTTTAAAACGTTATAAAGAACGATTTGATAATATGTCGTACTTTGAAATTAAACTTGCAATTGTAGGGATTGCTAAAGGAGAATTAGATGCTTAAAGCAGCTTTAAAACAATTTTTCGGCTTTACATCATTTAGACCAGGACAAGAAGAAATCATTACCAGTGTGCTACAACATCAGAATACACTGGGCATATTACCAACTGGTACAGGTAAAACACTTTGTTACCAATTACCTACTTATATGAAACAACAGCCAACGCTCATTATCTCACCTCTTATTTCTTTAATGGATGATCAAGTGATGCAAATGAAGATGAAAGGAGAGCAAAAGGTTGTTGCCATTCATTCTGGTTTAGAAGATGCAGAAAAAAGGCTGTCGATCGCAAAAATAAAGTCGTCACGTTTTGTCTTTGTGAGCCCAGAGTTCATTTTACAACCACATTATTTCAACCAATTTAAAAATATTCCTTTTGGTATCGTTGTATTAGATGAAGTCCACTGCCTTTCTGAATGGGGGTTTGACTTTCGACCGCATTATGCTTTAATCGGAAAGATAACCCAACAATTTGAAAACGCAACTGTATTAGCATTAACAGCAACAGCGACAATTCATTTACAAGAAGACATTGAAAAGGTCATTCAACAGCCGATGCACAAGATTCAATTTTCAATGGACCGTCCAAATATCGCTCTATCCGTTGAATTAAAGTCTTCGCATGAAGAGAAAGTGACGTGGTTAATTGACAAAATTGCGTATTCTGGGCCAACCATCGTTTATGTCTCTTCAAAAAAAGTTTGCCTAGAACTCGCACAGACCATTTATCAAGCGGGCTATTTAACAGGGATTTATCATGGAGATTTGTCTTATCAAGAACGATTAACGGTGCAACAACAGTTTTTAAAAAATGATATTCGCATCATTGTAGCGACGAGTGCTTTTGGAATGGGCATTAATAAACCGGATATCCGGACAGTCATTCATTTCCATCTTTCTCCAAGTCCTTCTAGCTATATGCAAGAAATTGGACGTGCTGGTAGAGATGGACAACAAAGCCAAGCGATTGCATTGTTTCAACCAGATGACCAATATTTAATGGAAACTCTCGCAACAGGAAATATTATAAGAGAAATAGATATTCAACAATATGAACTCGGACAATTGATAGACTCAGAAATCATAGAGATTTTAGATGTTTTGAGCGAAGCCTTTACACTCGCACAATTACGTGCTATTTTCAAACAAAATGAAGAAATAAAATTGCGCGCTTTCCGTCATATGCATCATTATGTTTTAACTCAAAAATGCAGAAGACAACATCTCCTTTCTTATTTTCAAATGCCTAATGAAACCGTGTCACAATGTTGTGATCGTTGCGAAACAATCGAACCGATATATGAAAAAAATAAGAAAAAAGTGAAGCGAAAGTTAGATTGCAGTGAAAAATTAGAAAATTTATTTCATTAGTTTTTACAATGCTTTACACAGCGTTTTTAAAACCGCTATAATCAATATAAATACTTAATAGCTATTTCAATCATCGGGATATGTAAACGGTTGGTAAATTTTCTTTAATAATTGAGGTTATCATGTTTTAAATCCCTTAAATATAGCTATATATTTAATATACGTAGAAAGGATGAATGTATGTGTCAAAAGATAATTTTAAGGATGAATTCGAACAGAGTCGTCAAGAAATAAAATCTCACAATCATGATGAACCATCTAGTGAGACACATGTAGACGATTCAGAACAACAAACTGAAAACAACCAACAATTCCCACCTCGAAATGCATCAAGACGTCATAGAAAGAGAGAGCATGGTCCATCACCTGTAAATGAAGCAAATCAAGCAGATCAACAAACTGATTTGAGCGAACAGGAAACTAATGAAAAATCGCAAAAAAGACCAGGGAAAGTAGGGGGCTTTGTTAATCATCAGGATGAACATACAAAAGCTGAAAACGATCAACCTATCGCAAAAGATGAGGCAAAATCGCATTCAACGCAAGAAGTTCATCAAAATGATCAAAGTATAGAAGATCATAAAGCAGATCAAACGCACGATGAAAATCATGATTCAGAGACACATGATGACAAAAAAAACGATAGTAAAGACAAAGCTGCCTTAACAGGTGCTGCCGCTGTCGGGGGTGGCGCAATCGCTAAACATCATCACGATAAAACAACGGCTCATCATGAGTCTTCAGAAGGTGTCCATTCAAATCAAGATGATCCATCATCAAATGATAAAAAAGCACAACATGAAAGTAACACAGATAAAGAGAATGTAATTAATGGCGCAGCAGTAGGGGCAGGCGCGTCACAAACACATCCATCATCTCATACAGGCACTGAAAACAGTCAACCCGCTCATGAAACACATGTTTCAAATGGCAGATCAAGCGGTGGTAGATTCAAGAAATTGTTACCTTTATTAGCAGCGATTATTCTATTAGGTGCTTTAGCCATTTTTGGTGGTGTTTATCTCGTTAATCATAATCAACAAGGCGATCACGCATCACACGTTGCTCAAAAACATGAAACGAAAGAGCACAGTAAATCAGATAAAGAGAAAGATAAAGAAGCTAATAAAGATAACTCGACTAAAGATGATGATAAAGCACAATCAGACAATCAAGATGATAATAATAGTGCTGATAATAACAATGCCACTGATGACTCAAATGCTTCAGATCAAAATAACAACGGCGCACAAGATACTACAGGTCAAAATCAACAACAATACAATCAAAGTAATCAACAATATGGCCAACAAAATGGACAAGCGAATAATCAACAAGCCCAAAACAATACTGGCCATACCCATACAGTAACAGGTAACCAAAACTTATATCGCATCGCTATTCAATACTATGGTAATGGTTCTCCTGAAAATGTTGAAAAAATTAGACGTGCAAATGGTATCCAAGGTAATAACATTAGAAATGGACAACAATTGATTATTCCATAATTATTATATTTTATATGACAGAGGGGACGCGCAAACAGCGCACTCGTCGTCAACCAATACAAATGATTAAAAATAAGACTAGGAAATCTAAATGTATCAAGATTTCCTAGTCTTATTTATGTTTTATATATTGAGTGCATCTTAATAATAAGCTATATAAAAGCAGGAAAACACCCATAAACCAGTATGCAAGTCACTTCGTTAACCTGAAAAAATTTAACATTATGTACATACATTTCAATTTAGATTCATAAAAAAACTTGTTATAATACTTAAGGAAAATAACAGTTCTTATAATATACTGTGCTAGTATGTGAATTAGGAGGCTATATAGAACATTAAAGTAGCATAATATGTGGTAACTCACCATCATTTTTTAATGTTCTTGTTTAAAAATGAAAACTGTAGAGAGTATCATCATCGGTGGCGGTCCTTGTGGCTTAAGTGCTGCTATAGAACAAAAGAAAAAAGGGATTGAAACACTTATTATTGAGAAAGGTAATGTAGTCGATGCCATTTATCATTACCCTACACATCAAACATTTTTCTCTTCAAGTGATAAACTCAGCATTGGTGATGTTCCTTTTATTGTTGAGGAGCTTAAACCTAGAAGAAATCAAGCACTTGTTTATTATAGAGAAGTCGTAAAGTATCATCAGTTAAATATTAACGCTTTTGAAGAAGTTTTAACGGTAAAGAAAATAGACGATCATTTCACTTTAACTACTACGAAAGATGTTTATCAATGTCGTTTCTTAACTGTTGCAACGGGTTATTATGGTCAACATAATACATTAGAGGTTGAAGGCGCTGAACTTTCAAAAGTTATGCATTATTTCAAAGAACCCCATCCTTATTTTGACCAAGATGTCGTTGTGATCGGTGGGAAAAATTCAGCAGTCGATGCTGCAATTGAATTAGAAAAAGCGGGCGCACGAGTGACCGTAATCTATCGTGGTGCAGATTATTCACCTTCTATTAAGCCATGGATTTTACCAAACTTTGAATCATTGGTCCGTAGAGGAAACGTGAAAATGCATTTTAATAGTGTTGTCACTCAAATTACTGATAGTCATGTTACTTTTGAAAAAGAAGGCGAACGTATCACCATTCCAAATGATTATGTATTTGCAATGATTGGCTATCATCCAGATTATGAATTTTTGAAATCTATTGGTATCGAAGTGCATACAAACGATTTTGGAACAGCTCCTGTTTACCATCATGATACGTATGAAACAAATATCGAAAATTGTTATATTGCAGGTGTTATTGCAGCAGGAAATGATGCGAATACAATTTTTATTGAAAATGGTAAATATCATGGCGATGCGATTGCGCAAGATATTTTAACGAAAAAACAATCTCCATTAGAATCATAAATGATACGCTACCTTTAGTGTATCTAAATAGAGCAGTCGTTGTCTAAGGTAAGCATAACATAGACAACGACTGCTCTATTGTTTATTCATATTCTTTTCATAAATCCAGATAGTTTCTTCTACAATCACTTTTATCCTATCTTAAAAAATCCAAATGATATCGTTTTATTCATTAAAATAGTTTTGTATTTGTTGATGCGTCAATTTGTTACTCAATGCCACTAACAATTTAAGTCTAGCTTTTTGACCATTTAATCCATTAGAGAAGATAACACCTTTTTCATACAGTTGATGACCGCCACCTTCATACGCATACACAGCACTTACAATACCGTTAAAAGAACGTGAAACTAACACAATGGGCATACCTTGTGCTAAACATGCATTCAGCCCTTGCATTGCAGTAGGTGGCAGATTACCTTGCCCTAATGCTTCGATGATTAATCCATCCACTTGTGTATCTGCATAAAATTGCAACATCTCACTTCCCATTCCCATATATGCTTTAACCAGGGGGATGTTCAGAGTAGAATCAACCAGATGCAAATTTTGACTTTCATATGGTCTGTGATGAAAATAAATGCCTGCTTTCGTTATCACACCCAGTGGCCCGTGATTAGGACTTTGAAATGTATTCGTATTTGATGTATGTGTTTTAGTTACATTACGTGCAGTGTGAATTTCATCATTAAATACGACCATTACGCCTTTATTTTCAGAGTCATCCGATATCGCTACACGTATTGCAGCGATGAAATTGTATAAACCATCAGAACCAATTTCGTTTGAAGACCGCATGGCGCCCGTGATGACAATCGGTTTAGAAGTAGCAACTGTTAAATCTAATAAAAAAGCTGTTTCTTCTAATGTATCCGTACCGTGAGTAATGACAAAGCCATCATAATAATTTAAGTTTTCTGGTGCTTCAATCGTATTTTTTAAAATCTTCACATGCTCAATTGTCATATGAGGTGACGGCACGTTAAAAGGCATAATTTCATCAATTTTTGCATATTTCGCAATGACATCTTGATGATGTGAAATAGGGTTGTCAGTAGTCGTACTCACTTTATTTGATTCATCTTCCGACATACTTATGGTGCCCCCTGTATGTATGACTAATAATTTTTTCATATAAGTTCCTCCTCGTAAAGCCATCCATTCTTATGATAAAATAATGTTAAACAAACGACAAGGAAGGTAACAAATGACAGCGATAAATATTGCATTAGATGGACCAGCAGCTGCTGGTAAAAGTACTATAGCGAAAAGAGTTGCAGGACAACTCGGAATGGTGTACGTCGATACAGGGGCTATGTATCGTGCGATTACTTATTATTACTTACAACATAAGGATCGCATTGTGCATTTTGACAAAATGATGGATCAAATTGATTTAAATCTTGCATATGATCCAGAAAAAGGGCAGCGTGTCTATTTAAATGATGAAGATGTCACTGATTTTCTACGAGAAAATGATGTTACGCAAGAAGTATCCTATGTTGCTTCAATTAAAGAAGTGCGTACGTTTTTAGTACAAGCACAACAAAAATTAGCGGCTAAAAAAGGCATCGTTATGGATGGCCGAGATATTGGCACAACTGTTCTTCCTGATGCCGAAGTAAAAGTATATATGATTGCATCTGTAGAAGAGCGTGCTGAGCGCCGCTTCAAAGATAACCAAGAACGCGGGATTGTATCTTCAATTGAACAATTAAAAAAAGATATTGCCGAAAGAGATGCCTATGATATGAATCGTGAAATTTCACCATTAAAAAAAGCAGCTGACGCTGTAGAAATTGATACAACAGGATTATCCATTGAAGAAGTCACAAATCGAATTATAGCGCTAGTAAATAAAGTTTGAATTATTTTATTCAAACTTATCTAAATTTCTTGACAATTCAACGCTTTTATAAGAAGTTATTATTATGTAGTAGTATAAGGAGGCATTCATGATGACTGAAGAATTCAATGAATCAATGATTAATGACATTAAGGAAGGCGATAAGATTACAGGTGAAGTACAGCAAATTGAAGACAAACACGTTGTTGTACATGTAAATGGTGGAAAATTTAACGGCATTATTCCTATTAGCCAACTATCAACTTATCACGTGGACAACGCGAATGAAGTTGTTAAAGTTGGAGATGAAATCGGTGCATATGTTACTAAAATTGAAATCGATGAGGAAAATGAAACAGGAAGTTACATCCTTTCTAAACGCAAGTTAGAAGAAGAGAAATCTTATGCGTACTTACAAGAAAAATTAGATAACAACGAAACAATTGAGGCTAAAGTAACAGAAGTTGTTAAAGGTGGCTTAGTTGTGGATGTTGGTCAAAGAGGATTCATTCCTGCATCGTTAATTTCAACTGATTACATTGAAGATTTCTCAGATTATGAAGGTAAGGTGCTTGAACTTAAAGTTGAAGAACTTGAACCTGAAAAAAATCGTGTCATCTTAAGCCGCAAAGCAGTAGAAGCAGAAGAAAATGAAAAGAAAAAAGCAGAACTTTTAAAATCTATTAAAGCTGGCGACATTATCGAAGGAAAAGTAGCACGATTAACAAACTTTGGTGCCTTCATCGATCTTGGTGGCGTAGATGGTTTAGTCCATGTATCTGAATTATCTCACGAGCATGTAAAAACACCTGAAGAAGTCGTTACAATTGGCGACACTGTAAAAGTGAAAGTTCGTTCTGTAGAACAAGATTCTGAACGTGTTTCACTTTCAATTAAAGATACTTTACCTAGTCCTTTCGAAACAATTCAAGAAAAATATAGTGAAGGTGATGTTGTAGAAGGTAAAGTTATGCGTTTAGCCTCTTTCGGTGCTTTTGTTGAAATCGATCACGGTTTACAAGGCCTTGTTCATATCTCTGAAATCAGCCACAAGCATATTGGCACACCTGGTGAAGTACTTGAGCCTGGACAAACAGTTCAAGTTAAAATTTTAGGTATCAATCCTGAAGAAGAACGTATTTCATTATCAATCAAAGCGGCCTTACCTAAAGAGGAAACTGAAGAAGCTTCAGAGGAAACAACACAACAATACACGCAACAATCAACTGATGAAAATGAAAACAATCCTACATTAGGAGATGTTTTTGGAGATAAACTTAAAGACTTAAATTTATAATATAAATTTATTGAGATTACAATGCGTCAACATGAATCATTAATCAGATATGTGTTGATGCATTCGTCTGTATTCGTGGAGTAAAGTATGAGTCTAAGCAATTACAATTGACTTGTACTTTACTCTTTTTCTTTGGATGCATTAATGAAGTGAAAAAGACTGTGATACGTTCCATTTATATCCATTACTTCACATGATATAATACGATTGTTGTATTTAGCATAGTGCTTGTAGTCGATGCGCTTACATGGATATGTTAAAATAATAAAGATATTAATAGAGAGGAAGAACAATCATGACGAAACCTGTAGTTGCTATCGTTGGTCGTCCTAACGTTGGAAAATCTACTATTTTTAACCGCATCGTCGGCGAGCGTGTGTCCATCGTAGAAGATACACCTGGTGTGACACGTGACCGTATTTATGCAAGTGGCGATTGGTTAACACACGAATTTAATATTATTGATACTGGCGGTATCGAAATAGGGGATGCACCTTTTCAAACACAAATTCGCGCACAAGCCGAAATTGCGATTGATGAAGCAGATGTCATTATATTTATGGTCAATGTGCGTGAAGGTATCACTCAAAGTGATGAAATGGTTGCACAGATGCTATATAAATCAAAAAAGCCGGTCGTATTGGCTGTCAATAAAGTAGATAATCATGAAATGCGCAATGATATTTATGACTTTTACTCCCTTGGATTTGGAGAACCATTCCCACTTTCGGGCTCACACGGACTTGGTCTTGGAGATTTATTAGAAGAGGTCGCAAAACATTTTAAACCTGAGGAAGAAGATCCATATGATGAAGACACGATACGATTATCATTAATTGGAAGACCTAACGTGGGTAAGTCTAGTTTAATCAATGCGATTCTTGGTGAAGATCGTGTTATCGTCTCTAATGTTGCAGGAACAACACGTGATGCTATTGATACTGCATACAGCTATGAAGGTCAAGAATATGTATTAATTGATACGGCAGGTATGCGTAAAAAAGGTAAAGTCTACGAATCTACTGAAAAATATTCAGTGTTACGTGCATTGAAAGCAATTGAACGTTCTAATGTCGTCCTTGTAGTACTCGATGCAGAACAAGGCATTATTGAACAAGACAAACGTGTTGCGGGCTACGCACACGAAGAAGGAAAAGCTATCGTAATCGTTGTCAATAAATGGGACACATTAGAAAAAGACAGTAAAACAATGAAAAAATTTATGGATGATGTTAGACAAAACTTCCAATTTTTAGACTATGCACAAATCGCTTTTGTATCTGCTAAAGAAGGTACGCGTTTACGCACGTTATTCCCGCTTATTAACGAAGCAAGTGAAAATCATAAAAAACGTGTACAAAGTTCAACGCTGAACGAAGTTATTACAGATGCCATTGCAATGAATCCAACACCTACGGATAAAGGCCGCAGACTGAATGTATTTTATGCTACACAAGTCGCTATTGAGCCACCAACATTTGTGGTGTTTGTGAATGATGTTGAATTATTACACTTCTCATACAAACGTTACCTTGAAAATCAAATTAGACAAGCGTTCGGTTTTGAAGGTACGCCTGTTCACATTATTGCTCGAAAACGAAACTAAATCGGAGGGGTTTATATGACTAACATTACCGTGTTTGGTACAGGTAGTTTTGGTACTGCATTAGCAAATGTTCTAGCAGAGAATGGCCATAACACACTCATGTGGGGTAAAACTTTATCAACAGTTGAAGAGATTAACACACATCATACTAACCATAATTATTTGAAAAACGTGGAATTAAATCACTATATTAAGGCGACAACAAATATCGAAGCGGCAATTGATCATGCAGATATTTTCCTTGTTGCCTTACCCACAAAGGCTATCCGAGAGGTAATGACACAAGTCAATGGGTTGTTAACGACTCGAAAATCGTTTATCCACGTTACGAAAGGGATTGAAAACGAGACATTTAAGCGTGTATCTGAAATGTTAGCAGACACGATTTCTCCTGAATATAATGCTGGCATTGGTGTTCTATCAGGACCGAGTCATGCTGAAGAAGTCGTTATTAAACAACCTACAACTGTCGCAGCTGCATCAAGTGATTCTGAGTTACGTAAATGTATCCAAGACCTTTTTATGACTGACTATTTACGTGTTTATACGAATGATGATTTAGTTGGCGTAGAACTCGGAGGCGCTTTGAAAAATATTATTGCGATTGCGAGTGGTGTATTAGTCGGTATGGGCTTTGGCGATAATGCAAAGGCAGCTTTAATGACACGAGGGCTTGCTGAAATAACAAGACTGGGTGTCAAATTAGGAGCTGACCCTCTTACTTTCCAAGGTTTAGGAGGAATTGGAGATTTAATCGTGACTTGTACTTCAACACATTCTCGTAACTTCACATTAGGTTATCAGCTCGGTAAGGGGAAAAAGTTGAAAGAAATTATGAGTGAAATGAATATGGTTGCCGAAGGTGTTTATACAACTGAATCTGTGTATCATTTATCTCACGCTGTACAAGTGGAGATGCCAATCACTGAGGCGTTATACCGTGTACTGTTCGAGGATGAACCTGTTGAACGCGCAGTAAAAGCCTTAATGGGAAGAACTAAAAAATCAGAATAACTTTCCTTGAAGTGTGTCATTTTAGTCATAAATCTCTAAAATTTAACAAAATGCGATTAAATCAACGTTTTTCGCATATAAATCGTTGCAGTCTTGTATGGCGTTGTGTTAAAGTCATACCATAATGATAATTGAATTATCATTACATAACCTTTGAGGAGGTGAATTGACATGAACAAAACTGACTTAATCAACGCTGTTGCTGATCAAGCTGAACTTACTAAAAAAGAAGCTGGTCAAGCAGTTGATGCTGTTTTTGAATCAATTCAAAAAACACTAGCTAAAGGTGAAAAAGTACAACTAATCGGTTTCGGTAACTTTGAGGTACGTGAACGTGCTGCACGTAAAGGACGTAACCCTCAAACTGGTAAAGAAATTGATATTCCTGCAAGTAAAGTTCCAGCTTTCAAAGCAGGTAAAGCATTGAAAGATGCAGTGAAATAATTCAATTATTTACAAGTAAAAAAGCCCTTTATAGGGCTTTTTGCTTTAATTAAAGTAATTTTCCATATCTTTTCACAATACAACCATCTCAAAACTTCAATATCTCTTATAGAAAAGTAATTCAGATTTAAATTTTTGAATGATAGTGTTAAGATAGAGAGTGATTAAAAATAGAGGTGGGGCATATGGAGAATACTTTAACGTATTTACAACGACAAATTGATAATCGACTGAATCAATTGAATCAACCAGATAATATACATATTAATAAACCATTAAGTCATTTGTTAGATCAGTTATCAGTCCCTTTAAATGCGAAACTTGCATGCCTTTCAATTGATACATCGATGAAGCATTTAGATCGGATTAGCTTCTATCATTATGAACGGGATGCAATTTTAATAGGTGATTTAATGAGTGCCCACTATTATCAATTAATAGCGGATTTAAAAGATGTTCATTTTCAACTTAAAATGAGTCAGGCGATTGTTAAAATAAATGAACTGAAATCATTCATACAACATCAAGGCAAAGCGCTAAGCCAAAAAGAATTTTTGGAGACAATCATTACGATTGAAACCCTCTTAATTAAAGTTCTAATTGACCGATTCAGCAAAGAAACTGAATTTAATACTCTTCGTGCCTACCTGATTAATCATCTTGAAATTCAACATTTAACCTATCTCATCGATTTTGATACGACTGAGATTGAAGAGACGATTAACCAACTCCAAAATTATATTAAAGAATAAATGAGGTTTCTAAAATGGCAAAAAACAATGTAAACAAAGCCCATGTTCATGAGGTGTTTCAAAATATATCCGGTAAATATGATCGATTAAACAACATCATTAGTTTTGAACAACATAAAGTATGGCGTAAAAAAGTGATGAAAGAAATGAACGTAAAGCCTGGTTCAAAAGCATTAGATGTGTGTTGTGGTACTGCTGATTGGACAATTGCGTTGAGCAAGGCTGTAGGTCCAGAAGGTGAAGTCACAGGACTTGATTTCAGTGAAAACATGTTAAAAGTAGGTGAAGAAAAGACTGCCCATATGGATAACATTCGTCTAGTACAAGGCGACGCAATGGCACTCCCTTTTGATGATAATGTTTTCGATTACGTCACAATCGGATTTGGATTGAGAAACGTTCCAGATTATTCTAAAGCTTTATCTGAAATGTATCGTGTCCTTAAACCAGGGGGCATGGTCGTATGTTTAGAAACAAGTCAACCTACTATTCCAGTATTTAAACAAGTTTATAAAATGTATTTTAAATTTGTAATGCCATTATTCGGTAAAATATTCGCCAAATCAAAACAAGAGTATGAATGGTTACAACAATCAGCATTTGATTTTCCAGATCGTAAAAAATTAAAAGGTCTTTTCGAATCAGTGCATTTCCAAAATGTTAAAGTGCGCAGTTTTACCGGTGGTGTATCAGCTATGCATTTAGCATACAAACCGAAATCGAAATAATTAAAAGGTGATTATGCATGTCAAAAATAAATTTGAATCAAGAAATTAAAAAAATTGAAAACTCTTTAAAGCAGTTGATTCAATCGGATGATTCAACACTTGAAAATGCTGCTAATCACCTCCTATCCTCTGGTGGCAAGCGTATTCGACCTCTTTTTGTCATTTTAAGCAGTTATGTTGGTCAAAATCCTGCTAACACAGCTGCTTACCAAGTAGCGACATCACTCGAACTTATTCATATGGCAACACTTGTACATGATGATGTGATTGATTTAAGCGACAAAAGAAGAGGGAAGTTGACGATTGAAAAAAAGTGGGATCAACCTACAGCCATATTGACTGGAAACTTTTTGCTTGCCCGTGCATTAGAACACTTATCTCAAATTGAAGATCATCGCATCCATCTAACGCTTTCAGAAGCCATTATTGAAGTTTGTCGAGGTGAGTTGTTTCAATTTCAAGATCAATTTAGAGCCACACAATCAATGACCAATTATTTAAGACGTATTAATCGTAAAACAGCATTGTTGATCCAGTTAGCAACTGAAGTTGGTGCAATGACAGCTGAAGCCGATACTGAAACTGTAAGAAAAATGCGCAATATTGGCCATAATATCGGGATGAGCTTTCAAATTATTGATGATGTGCTTGACTTTACGAGTACAGAGAAAAAATTAGGGAAGCCCGTCGGAAGTGATTTGCGCAATGGACATATGACGCTTCCTGTTTTATTGGAAATGAGAAACAATCCGACGTTTAAAGAAAAAGTTGTGACTTTAAATCGTCAGTCCGATACTGCTGATTTTGAGTGGTGTATCAATCAAATTAGAAATTCTGATGTCATTCAACAATCACTAGATATTAGTCAAAAATATTTGGATAAAGCGACAAGCCTACTCGATACTTTGCCTAAAAGTGACATTACACCGCATTTTAAAAAATTAATTAAACGACTCCAAAACAGAATGCATTAGATAAGTTTGTTGTTGAAAGCGCTTCAAACTAATGATAGGATATTCTTGTAATATAAATACACAGGGGGATATCTCAACATGGAAAAAAGCTTTGTAATGATTAAACCAGATGCTGTTCAACGTAAATTAATAGGTGAAATTGTACAGCGCATTGAGCAAAAAGGTTTAAAACTTGTAGGTGCCAAATTGATGACAGTTTCTAAATCTCTTGCAGAAACACATTATCAAGAACATGAAGGGAAACCATTTTATTCTTCATTAGTTTCTTTCATTACTTCAGCACCTGTATTCGCAATGGTTGTAGAAGGAGAAAATGCTGTTGCAGTCGCACGACACATTATCGGTAGCACAAATCCATCTGAAGCTACACCAGGCTCAATTCGAGGAGATTTAGGCTTGACTGTTGGCCGTAATGTCATCCACGGCTCAGACTCTGTCGCATCTGCAGAACGAGAAATTGCTTTATGGTTTAACGAAGAAGAAATCAGTACATATCATACACCAGATGAAACTTGGTTGTATGAAGGTTAATTATTAAGAACCCGAGATTTTCGTGAAAACAACGAAATCATCTCGGGTTTCTCTTTTGGATATGCGCCTTATCAGTATCTGCCAGTATTCTTTTTGTGTCTTTCAAACATATAGATAGCTGTTGATACATCTTCCTTCTATGATATACATTTGTGTTCGAGTAAAAGTAGTTTGTTTTTGCGCGATTCATCATTTTGCCATTTCCATCAATTCGAATTTATTTAAACTGTGAAACTTTGAACGGAGCACTTCATACAGAGCCACTTCAATACTACGATTAAAAAGTGGCATATTGACAGAGAATTTCGGGTTACACTTTAGTCATTAAAAGCGATAAACAAAAAAGACTGAATTGTATTAATTTATCTTTTATTTTATGCTATGATATGAGGCATACGAATTTTAAATTCAATTTATTAATCGCAAATTGATTAGGAATATAAATCTAAGGGGGCGTGTCAGTCATGTTAAGGTTTTTAACTTCTGGAGAATCACATGGACCGCAATTAACAGTTATTATTGAGGGATTGCCTTCAAATATGAAAATCGACATCGATCAAATCAACGAAGAAATGTTTAAACGTCAAGGCGGTTACGGCCGAGGTCGCCGTATGCAAATTGAAAAAGATACAGTTGAAATTGTTTCTGGTGTGCGTCACGGCTATACTTTAGGAAGTCCTGTTACCATTGTCATAAAGAACGATGATTTTACACATTGGCGCAATATTATGGGGGCTGAACCTATCTCAGAAGAAGCGCAAGACAATATGAAACGTGTCATTACTAAACCGCGTCCAGGACACGCTGATTTAGTTGGCGGGATGAAATACAACCATCGTGATTTACGCAATGTCTTAGAGCGCTCATCTGCACGAGAGACTGCTGCAAGAGTGGCTGTGGGGGCACTTTGCAAGCAAATGCTTAACCAATTAGGTATAGATGTTTATAGTCGTGTTGTTGAAATTGGTGGTATTAAAGATCAAGGTCTTTATGATATTGAAACAATTATAGAAAATGTAGATCAAAATGATGTCCGCGTGATTGATTCTCAAATTGCTCAAGCTGTCCGTGATAAAATCGATCAAGCTAAAAAAGACGGCGACTCCATTGGTGGTGTGGTACAAGTAATCGTAAACCATATGCCAATCGGTATAGGAAGTTATGTGCATTATGATAGAAAATTAGATGGTCGTATTGCACAAAGTGTCGTTGGTATTAATGCATTTAAAGGTGTTAGTTTCGGCGAAGGCTTTAAAGCGGGTGAAAAGTTAGGCAGTGAAATACAAGATCCCATTTTGTTTTCAGAGGAAAAAGGTTACTACAGAGACTCCAATCATCTTGGTGGTTTAGAAGGCGGAATGTCAAATGGGATGCCAATCATTGTGAACGGTGTTATGAAGCCAATTCCTACATTGTATAAACCACTTGATTCAGTAGATATTGATACGAAAGCACCATTTAAAGCAACGATTGAACGTTCAGATAGTTGTGCTGTTCCTGCTGCGAGTGTCGTCTGTGAACACGCGGTATCTTTTGAAATCTCGAAAGCAATTTTAGAAGAATTTGGTTCACATGATTTCGCACGCTTAGCTCAACTTGTAACAGAGAGACGCGAACTTAACAAAACATTTTAAAGAATAGGTGATCGACATTGGAATTTACAACCACATACGCACAAAATAATTATCTTATTATTGTCGCACATTCATCCTTAAACAAGCTAACCGAATTCACTTCGAGTTATCAGCACACTTTCGTCTTCGTAGATGCATCGGTATATCAACTCTGGAAAAGTAAAATCGATCAACTTGTGACCGCTCAAGCGATGACGTGTATCACGATTCCATCAGGAGAGCAAGTCAAATATTTCTCATATTATGAAGAGTACTTAGAGTTATTATTATCATATCATCCCACTCGAAATACCTGTCTTGTTGCTATTGGAGGTGGCGCTACAGGAGATTTTGTGGGCTTTTTAGCTGCTACACTTTTGAGAGGCGTAGATTTTATACAAGTTCCTACGACACTTTTGGCACACGATTCAAGTATCGGAGGTAAGGTCGGCATTAATACAAAGCAAGGTAAAAATTTAGTAGGCGCATTTCACCGGCCAAAAGCAGTGCTATATGATTTAGACTTTTTAGAGACATTACCTGAAAATGAAATATTAAGTGGCTATGCTGAAGTTTATAAGCATGCTTTATTGAGAAATGAAAATGCAACAAAAGCATTAGAAAATCAATATCCGAGTCAAGTAGAGCTCAAATCTTTAAAACAAATCGAAACATACTTAATTCAAGGGATCCAAACAAAATTACAAATTGTCGTTGAAGATGAGAAAGAAAAGGGACAACGGCAGTTTTTAAATTTAGGTCATACTTTTGGACACGCAGTGGAATATCACCATCGACTCCCACATGGTTATGCCGTTATGATTGGTATATTATATCAATTTATCGTATCAAATATTTTATTCAACACTTCGTTTAATCTTCAACACTATTATCGTTACTTCAAATCATTAGGTTATCCGTTGGAAATCATCGCGTCGTTTCAATTTGAACCGTTATATGCGTTGATGTTACATGATAAAAAAAATGACGCTGATGGTGTACGCATGGTTTTACTAAAAGACATCGGCAGTCCTATTGCAGTCCATGTGAATCATAACATTTTACATCAAGCATTTACGCAACTTAAGCAACTCCACAAAGAGGTGAATTAAATGCAAACCATAACATTAAAAGGTCCTCTAAAAGGGGAAATCACGGTCCCCGGAGACAAATCAATGACACACCGTGCAATCATTTTTGCTTCTTTAGCGAAAGGAAAGTCAGTCATCTATCAACCTCTGTTAGGTGAAGATTGTTTACGTACAGCTAAAATATTTGAAAAACTAGGGGTCAAGATGACTATCACATCAGAAAAAATAGTGATTGATTCACCAGGGTATCAAGATTTTAAAACACCCCGTCAATGTTTATATACAGGTAATTCAGGTACAACAACGAGACTATTAGCAGGATTATTTGGCGGGATGGGGTTAAGAAGTGTGCTTTCAGGTGATGCATCGATTGCAAAAAGACCCATGAATCGTATCTTACAACCTCTTCAAAAGATGAATATCAACATGAGTGGTGTTGATGAAAACTATACACCACTCATTGTAATGCCAAGTCAAGTTCGAGGCATAGATTATCAAATGCCTGTTGCAAGTGCGCAAGTTAAAAGTGCTATTTTATTAGCGGGTTTGTTTGCCAATGAAGAAACCGTTATACACGAAATAGAAATGTCTCGTAATCACACAGAAACAATGTTTGCCCATTATCAGATTCCTGTTGAAACAAATCAATTAACAGTGACATTACCCCCGAGAGGGATTGACCACATTGTTGCGCGAGATTTTTATGTTCCAGGTGACATCTCTTCGGCCGCTTTTCTTATTGTTGCTGCCTTAATAACACCGAATAGTGATATTACGATACACAATGTAGGAATCAATCCTACACGTGATGGCATCATTGAAATTGTACAAAAAATGGGAGGCTGCCTTACATTAACGCAACAAACGGACGGACCTGAGCCTACAGCGACCCTTCGTGTACAATATACACCTCATTTAAAAGGGATTGAAATTGGCGGTTCACTTATCCCACGTTGTATTGATGAATTGCCAGTGATTGCATTACTCTGTACACAAGCTGCAAGTTCAAGTATCATAAAAGATGCTGAAGAATTAAAGGTAAAAGAAACCAATCGAATTGATACGACAGCAAATGAACTGAGTAAACTTGGCTTAAAATTAAAACCGACAGAAGATGGACTTATCATTGAGCCTTCAACAGTTTCTAGACTTTCAGATCTCGATAGCCATACGGATCATAGAATCGGTATGATGCTAGCAGTTGCTTCATTACTCACTGAACAATCTGTACATATTCATCAATTTGAAAGTGTAAACGTATCTTTCCCGGGGTTCTTACCTATGTTAAAACAATTAGAAAATGAGGGATAGTATGCAAGACATCTACAAATTAATCGATGATATCAATCTACAAAAATTAAATCAGCTTGATTCTCGAGTACAACAAGCATTGGAATCTGACGATGATGATGCGTTGTTCGTTTTAGGTGAGACACTGTACAATTTTGGTCTAACACCTCAAGGTCTTGAAGTTTTTAGAACACTTTATATGAAGTATCCCGATGAAGATGAAGTACTAATTTATTTTATTGATGGATTGATTTCCGAAAATCATACAGACGAAGCTTTAGAATATTTAAACGAAGTCCCACTTACTCCCGAACGTTTAATGTTAGAAGCAGATTTATATCAACAAATCAGTATGGTCGATATCGCAATAGAAAAAGTACAACAAGCGATTGATATGCAACCTGCGGATCCGATTATACATTTTGCGCTTGCGGAGCTTCTTTATTTCGACGGGCAATATTTACGTGCTTCGCGAGAATATGACACTGTTCTTGAAAGTGGTGAATATGAAATCAATGGTATCAATTTGTTTTCTAGATTAGCCGACAGTAGCCTTCAAAGCGGTAATTATACCGATGCATTGCGTTGGTTTGATGAAATCAACGAAAAAGAGCTTCATTCTGAAGACTACTTGAAAAAAGCAATTGCTTATGAAAAAAATGATTTAACGCATGAAGCGATTAAACTCATGAAAACTTTATTGCAAAAAGATCCGGATTTCATTCAAGGGTATTATTATTTACAACAATTATATGAAAATGAAAAAAGTTTTGCAGATGCCATTGAGATTGGCCAAGAGGGGTTACGACTCAACCAATTTTATAAAGAATTAATGTATAGTACAGGCGCACTACAAATTGAACATGGTGACCAAAACGAAGGTGTCGAATTGTTAAAACAAGCCCTTGAAGTTGACCCAAGTTATCAAGAACCTTTATTGATGCTTGCAGACTTATTTAGAAAAGAAGAAGAGTATGAAGCGATTATTGAGTTGGTGCAATTCGTCAATGAAGAAGATATGGATCCTCAATTTGTATGGCAATTGGCATATGCATTTGGAGAAGAAGAACGTGATAAAGAAGCGCAGCATTTTTATGAACTCGCTTTCGACACGTATAAAGAAAATATCGACTTCTTAAAAGATTACTATTATTATCTCATCGAAGTCGGTCAGACAGATCAAGCAAAAGGAATACTCGAAACACTTATTGAGAAAGATAAAGGTAATGCAACATGGATTGAAGAACAAGAACGTTTAATGTAAGGTGATGATTCATGTATGAAGTGCATTTAAATTACGAAAAAAGAAACTTTATTGATTATCTGCTATTTCATTATCAATTTAAATCAAGAATTAGCGTTTGGCTCTTAAACCTTATCAGAGCTAATAGCGAAAGACTCGAACGCATTCATTTTGTTGATCATATTGTACAGGGGCATCCCACGCTTGAAATTGCAACTGAAGATGCCCCGTTTGTTGCAATTAAGTATCATGATACACATACGATTTTAATGAATTCAAACGAGATTTTTCACAATATCGTGCAGCACGATGGGATTATTGATATAAAAATCCATTTTGGACATACATCCCAACGCGATAAGAGAATGGATCACCTATTATTACATCAAATCATTACTTCTTACAATAACCATGATTACTTAAAAGATATGTATACCATTGAATTATCTAAAAATATTGAGCATCAGTTAATTCACACTATTCAATCACAAATCGATTTAAGCCTTAACATGAACGATGTAGAGGCTTTTCATCATTTTTCAAACGTTTTGAACTTATTAGAACTACGCCACATGAATGACTAATACGGTCAAATTCATTTAATTAAGAGAGGTGACACCATGCTATGGACGCAAATCCAAAATATGTTAATTTACAATCGAGCGCCATATTTATTCCTCATTTTATTTAATATTTTAGGTACAATTTATGGCTATATTTGGTATCAACCCAGATTGGCTACGACACCTTGGTATTTTTGGCCGTTTGTTCCGGATAGTCCAACAGCAACACTTTTTTTAGTAGTGTCACTTATCCTATTGTATGTTAATAAAAAGAGTGCCGTTATCGATGCGCTTGCTTTTGTAACTTTAATTAAATATGGTGTTTGGGCCGTCTTGATGAATATCATTCTATTTGTGCATGACCAAACGATTTATGTGATGGGTGTTGTACTGCTGATGATGCATGCTATCATGGCAATTCAAGCCTTTTTATTTTTACCCCTCTTTAAATTTACCGAATGTAGCATGATTGTCAGTATCATTTGGGTCTTTCATAATGATGTCATTGATTATGTCTTCCATCAATATCCAGTATATGGAGGACTCTCACAGTATGAAACACAAATAGGTTACATTTCGTTTTGGCTTTCAGTCATTTCCATTTTGTTTTTGATTTATTTTACAAGACAAGGTAAAAAGATTGACCCTATTTGAAGTACCACGTAAAATATAGTCTAAAGGAGTGAGCATAATGTCTTTAATGTCTTTAATTATTTATTTTGTAATACTTATGATCCTCCCAATGTATGCACAACACCAAGTTAAATCTAACTATGAAAAATATTCTCAAGTTAGATCGACAAGTGGCAAGACGGGAAGAGAAGTCGCATTAGAAATTTTACATGCGAATGGCATTTATGATGTGGAAGTAAAAGAAGGTCAAGGATTTCTAACTGACCATTATGACCCTAAAAATAAGGTAGTCGTTTTGTCACCTGCCAACTATAGTCGACCTAGCGTAGCCGGAACTGCAATTGCTGCACACGAAGTCGGACACGCGATTCAAGACTATCAAGGTTACTTCTTTTTACGATTCCGTTCTGCATTAGTACCAGTTGCTAACCTAGGAAGTTCATTGTCATATATTTTCATTATGGCTGGAATTGTGTTAACCGGATTACAAATGGCAATTGGTTCAACTGCTTTATGGATTGGGATTTTCTTAATGGCTTTTGCTGTATTATTTTCAATAGTGACATTGCCAGTTGAATTTGATGCAAGTAAACGTGCTATGAATCAGATTCAAAAGTTAAACATTGTAAATGAAAAAGAATATAAACACGCTGGACGCGTTTTAAGAGCTGCAGCTATGACTTATGTGGCAGCAACAGCAGTCGCAGTCGCTGAGCTATTACGATTTATTTTAATCGCGCGTTCATCAGATCAATAAAATAGAATGCAAAAAGAGTTGGAGAAATTGCTCCAACTCTTTTTTATGCTATAAAGCAATGTTATGCCATGAATGGGAGTTGGAATAACATCAATCTCAAATCACCTGTTTTTAAATCATGATGCATGGTGCATAGTGAATCACTCATTTTAATTTCATGTAAATCGTATTGAGTTGATTCTTAAAAGAGAATGAGCTTGATAGATTGCCCAAATCGATTCATTTCATGTAAGATAAAAGAGAATGAATTTAGAAAGGAAGTCATCAAATGACCAAATCACTCTCTGAAATGCAAAAAGAAGTTGATACATATATATCACAATTTAAAACAGGTTATTTTTCTCCGCTTGCAAATTTGGCACGCTTAACAGAAGAAGTCGGGGAACTTGCACGTGAAATCAATCATTTTCATGGTGAAAAGAAGAAAAAAGAGAGTGAAGCTGATAATACAATTGAAGCAGAGCTAGGCGATAATCTATTTGTATTACTTTGTTTAGCTAATTCTTTAAATATTGATATGACGGATAGTTTTAATCAAACGATGCAAAAATTTAATACACGTGATAAAAATCGTTTTGAAAGAAAATCATAAAGGAGATTATTGACGATGAAAATTGGAATTACTTGTTATCCATCTGTGGGAGGCTCAGGTGTGATTGCAACGGAATTAGGTATATTAATGGCCGAGCGTGGCCACGAGGTTCATTTTATTACTTCTAATATGCCTTTTCGACTTACAAAGCCGATTCCTAACATTACCTTTCATCAGGTTGATGTCAATCAGTATTCTGTTTTTCAATACCCACCTTATGATATTTCGTTAAGTACAAAAATTGCGAACGTCATTAATGAGTATGATTTAGATGTATTACATATGCATTATGCTATCCCTCATGCCATTTGTGGTATTTTAGCAAGACAAATGTCGGGTAAAGATATTAAAATCATGACAACTTTACATGGAACAGATATCACTGTTTTAGGATACGATCATTCGTTAAGAAATGCGATAAAATTTGGTATTGAACAAAGTGATGTCGTGACAAGTGTAAGTCAATCACTTAAAGCACAAACAAATGAGATTATTGCGCCGAATAAAGAAATTATTCCTATCTATAATTTTGTGCGAGAATCAGAGTTTCCAACAAGATATAATCCATCTTTTAAAGAAAGCTATCATATTGAACAAGATGAAAAAGTTTTAATTCATGTTTCAAACTTTCGACAAGTGAAACGCATTGACACCATCATCGACACATTTAGTAAAGTTAGAAAACAAATAAAAGCTAAATTATTATTAATCGGGGACGGACCAGAATTATTAGATATGCGAATGAAAGTACGTGAACTCGGCTTATCCGATGAAGTGCTATTTTTAGGCAAGCAAGATTGTATGAGTAATTTCTATCAAATTGCAGATATTGTGTTATTAATGAGTGAAAAAGAAAGCTTTGGTTTAACCTTATTAGAAGCAATGAAAACGGGTGTTATTCCAATAGGAACTTATGCAGGTGGTATTCAAGAAGTAATTCAACATGAAAAAACAGGCTATCTTGTAGACATAGGAGATAGTGATACAGCTGCACATTATGCATTAAAATTATTAAAAGATCCAGAACTTTATCAAACAATGCAACAACGTATGCTAAAAGATGTTGAGACACGCTTCCATTCTCAGAATATCGCAGATCAGTATGAATATTATTATAAACAAATGTTAGGAGAACTTTAATTCATGAATCGTATTCAATTTGAAGTCGCTCAACCCATTATAGATCGTCTCACCGAAAATGGTTATGAAGCGTATTTCGTTGGTGGCTCAGTACGAGATTACATTATGAATCGCTCTATACATGACGTTGACATTACAACAAGTGCGACACCTGATGAAATCGAATCACTTTTTGAACATACGATACCTATAGGTAAAGATCACGGCACAATCAATATCGTATGGAATAAAGAAAATTATGAAGTGACGACTTTTAGAGCTGAAGGTACTTATATTGAACATAGACGGCCTTCTGAGGTTTATTTTGTACGTGATTTATATCGAGACGTTGAAAGACGTGACTTCACAATGAACGCTATTGCTATGGATATTTCTTTTCAACGTTATGATTACTTTAACGGTGAACAAGATATTCAGCAGCGATTGATTCGAACTGTAGGCGACGCTGAGACACGATTTAATGAAGATGCTTTAAGAATCTTACGTGCACTCCGCTTCAAGTCACAGTTAGGATTCCATATCGAATCACAAACGTATGATGCGATGCAAAAACGATTATCAGATATACAATTTTTATCAATTGAGCGTATCATCGCAGAACTTACAAAATTACTTAACGGTTCTTTTGTTGCTGAGACATTCCCTTTACTACAAGCTTTGAACATTTGGCAATATATCCCTTTATTCAAAGATATGAATATGTCTTCTTTGAAAATTGTTACACCACTTACATTGGAAGCATTTTTAGCACTGATTCTGTTAAAAAATGGGGAAGCCACTCTAAAATCGTTGAAACTTAGCAAAGCTCAGAACCATTCGGTCTCAGCAATGGTCAAAGCGATAAACACAAGTCAATCGATAGAGACCAAAAATGCATTAAAATTATTTGTTTATGATTTTGGTTTGGATTTATCACTTGAACTTCTACGTTTAAAGGAAATATGGCTAGCAAACCAAATCTCATTACCATCCCCTTTAGTTTATAATGAAGGCACCCTTCGAACAGTATGGGACGAACTTCCGATAAAGGATCGTCAGTCTATGGCTATTAATGGCGCTATTTTAATGGATGCACTTCATTTAAAAGGTGGACCTTGGCTTAAAAAAGCCTTGCGAGAAGTTGAATGTGCGATCATTAAAGGCCAACTGGGGAATCAACAAGAAGAAATTATTGAATGGGTGAAAGAACATGTCGAAATATCGTGAAACTATATTGGAATTACTTACCGAAGCAAGACCTGACTATATCTCTGGCCAAACCATTGCGGAAAAACTGAATATTTCGAGAATGACTGTTAAAAAAACAATTGATCAACTTAAGTTAGAAGGCATTTCAATCGATTCTGTCCATAATCGTGGACATAAACTAAATGAACTTCCAACACAATGGCACGAAGGCGTCTTAAATGGGCTATTTAAAGATTCTACATTTATAGAGAAATTCGAATGTTATGCGACGGTCGATTCCACACAACAAATTGCCAAAAAATCGATTGTTGATTTTGATGGGACTATGTTGATTTTGAGCGATGCGCAAACTGCGGGAAAAGGGCGGTTCAAACGCGTTTGGCAATCTCCAAAAGAGAAAGGGTTATGGATGTCTGTCGTTTTACGCCCAGAAATTTCTTTTTCAATGCTGACAACATTTAATTTATTTATTTCTCTTGCAATCTGTGAAACGATACAAACTTATCTCACAGATCAAGTTCAAATCAAATGGCCCAATGACATCTATATTGGAACTCAAAAAGTCTGTGGCTTTTTAACTGAAATGATTGCCAATGCAGATGGTATAGAAGCGGTCATTTGTGGTATAGGTATTAATATTAATCATGAAGATTCAGACTTTGACCCAAGTTTAAATCATACAGCAACAAGCCTTAAAATACATAGCGGTCAAGACATCAATCGTTATGACTTTTTGAAGGTACTCATGCGTAATATTGAGCAACGTTATTTACAATTTTTAAATGAGCCATTCACTGCAATCAAAGAGGAATACATTGCACATTCAAATATATGGAATAAGCAATTGCGTTTTACAGAAGGATCACAGCAGTTTTATGGTAAAGTCGTTGAAATTGATGACCAAGGCTTTTTACATGTCGTTGATCGTCAAGGTGATCTTCACAGATTAATGAGTGCTGACATCGAATTATAAACGACAAACAGAGAAAGGAGGCACCTTTTATATGGCGCAATCGCCTTGTTATGCCGTCATCGACCTTGAAACGACTGGCAACCAAACAAATTATGATGAAATCATACAAATTGGTATTACATTTGTACAAGACAAACAAATTATTGATAGTTATCATTCAATGATAAAAACAGATATTCAAATCCCGACATTTATTCAAGCTTTAACCTCAATAGAAGAAGAAATGTTACAACAAGCGCCTTATTTTCATGAAGTCGCAAAAGAAATATATTCAAAAATAAAAGATTGTATATTTGTAGCACATAATGTGAATTTTGATTTGAATTTTTTGAAACGTTCTTTTAAAAAGTGTCATATTCATTATCAACCAAAGAAAGTGATCGATACTTTAGAGCTTTTTAAGGTGGCTTTTCCTACCGAAAAAAGCTATCAATTGACAGAGCTGTCAGAATCTTTAGGTGTGCCTTTAACTAACGCACATCGCGCGGATGAAGATGCCCGGACGACAGCACGAATTATGATTTTAGCCTTTGATAAATTTGAAACACTCCCGCTCAATACTAAAAAGCAGCTTTACTATTTAAGCAAACAACTCAAATATAACTTGGATGACTATTTTTTCGAATTGGTTCGATTACATCAACCTTCATTAGAACAAAAGCAGTTACAACAATTTGAGCAGATTTTTTATAAACCACAACCGGAATTTCATGAAGCGACATTAAAGTTTGAAGGGGACTTAAATGACCTATATCAATTAATTATCAATCATTGTGGATATCAGTATAGAGAAGAGCAGCTTTATATGGCACAAGTCGTTTTTGATCAATTGATGCATAATGATAAAGCCTTGATTGAAGCAAACACAGGAAGCGGTAAATCTTTAGCTTATTTGATTGCTGCATTAATGTATTATATCGAAACAGGCGAGCATGTAATGATTTCGACTAATACTAAAATGTTACAAAATCAGCTTTTATCTCATGATATTCCGATGTTGAACGATGCTCTAAATAGTACGATTAACGCAACACTGATCAAAAGTAAGCAAGACTATATTTCACTAGGACTTATCAGTCAAGTGTTAAAAGATGAAACATCGAATTATGATGTAAATTTACTTAAGATGCAGTTATTAATTTGGATTTTAGAGACACATACGGGTGATATAGAAGAACTCAATCTACGTGGTGGACAAAAAATGTATTTTGAGCAAAAAGTTGAAACTTATGTGCCGATTCGTAAAGATATTCATTATTATAACCACATACGGACGAATGCTTCGAAAATTCAAATTGGTATTACAAATCACGCACATTTATTATATTCTTCACCAGACCATACGATCTATCAATTGTTTAATCATTGTATCATCGATGAAGCCCATCGATTGCCTGATTATGCGATTGATTGTGCCATGCGTGCTTTTGGCTATTCAGACATTAAATATCAACTAGGACTCATTGGTAAAACAGAAAACGAGAAGTTACTCAAACAAATTGATCAGTTGGAGCAACAACGAATACTCGAAAAATTAGATATTCCGCCAATAGACGTCTTTAACATTAAACAAGATATTAACGCAATACATGATATGAACGAACAGTTCTTTGAAACATTGTTTGAGATGGTCCATAATGCACACATTTATGACGACGAAACATCAAAACTGTTTTATGTTTATGATATTGATGTTAATGTATTGATACCATCATTACATCACTTTATTTCGCAAATTAATTTAACACTCGAAAACTTTAACAGTATGAAACATAAAGTGATTAAGACGATGCGCAAACATTTACTTTATATTGTCGATCAATTACGGCACATTGAGAATGGTTTAAAAGATGGACATATGGCTTATCTATCGCTCAAAAATTTACAACAAAAGTCAACTATCAAAATTCATATTAAAGATCATTCTGTGAAGCATCTATTATCAGAGAAGATACTCAATAAATTTGACTCTATTTCGTTCGTATCCGGAACCTTAACTTTTAATCAGTCATTTAAAACTTTTAAAAAGTGGTTTGAGGATGAAACATCATTTCAAACCTATCAAATTCAATCCCAACAAACATTTCAACCGAATGGTCATATCTTTATTCCAAAAGATATTAAGCGCTACAATTATCAAAACCAAGATGAATATATCCAAACCATTGTCGATTATATCGCGCGATATGTGACCACAGTTGAAGGAAAATGTCTAATATTATTTACTAGTTATAAAATGTTATATACGGTTATGGATTATTTAAACCAAATGGTTGAATTTGAAGATTATGTGATTTTAACGCAACAGCAAAATCAAAATTATAAAATTGCCCAACAATTTAATCATTTTGATAAAGCGATTTTATTAGGAACAAGCACATTTTTTGAAGGATTCGATTATCAAGCAGAAGGAATTAAATGTGTCATGATTGCTAAATTACCATTTATGAATCAACATGCAACGAAGCCTATGCTACTTGCAAATGAGTTTGATAATGTCTTCAAGGATTATGTGTTACCAGAAGCTGTTTTGCGATTTAGACAAGGACTGGGTCGTCTTTTACGGAACGAAAAAGATAAAGGCGTCATTGTATCTTTTGATAATCGACTTATCCATAGTCAATATAAACAATTTTTCCAAAATACATTAACGCATTACAAACAACATCAAGGTAATATTCAGCAATTTGAACGATTACTCAATCGAATGCAATCGAATGATTCGACAGATTAGTCATTAGGTAGAAGTTCGTAACTACTTTTGTTAAAATAGTAACAGTATTAATAAATAGGAGAATGGTTATGAAAACAACGATTAAAGAAGCAAAAAATAAGATTGGCCAAGAAGTAACAATAGGCGCTTGGTTAGCAAACAAGCGTTCAAGCGGTAAAATTGCATTTCTTCAGTTACGTGACGGCACAGGCTTTATGCAAGGTGTTGTAGTAAAAGCAGAAGTAGATGAAGAAACATTTCAACTTGCAAAATCTATAACACAAGAGTCTTCACTTTATGTAACAGGTGAAATTACTGAAGATCAACGTTCAGATTTAGGTTATGAAATGCAAGTGAAAAAAATTGAAGTTATCCATGATGCTCATGATTATCCTATTACACCTAAAAATCACGGCACAGAATTTTTAATGGATCACCGTCATTTATGGTTACGTTCTAAAAAACAACACGCTGTGATGAAAATTCGTAATGAAATTATTCGAGCAACATATGAATTTTTCAATAATAACGGCTTTACAAAAATTGACCCACCAATTTTAACTGCGAGTGCACCAGAAGGGACAAGCGAATTATTTCATACAAAATACTTTGATGAAGATGCGTTTTTATCACAAAGTGGACAACTTTATATGGAAGCTGCAGCGATGGCGCATGGTAAAGTGTTCTCATTTGGGCCAACATTTAGAGCTGAAAAATCTAAAACAAGAAGACATTTAATTGAGTTTTGGATGATTGAACCTGAAATGGCATTTACAACACACCAAGAGAGTTTAGAAGTGCAAGAAGCTTATGTTGCTTTTATCGTCAAATCAGTACTCGAAAATTGTAAAATCGAATTAAAAGCACTTGGTCGTGATACTTCTAAATTAGAAAAAGTTCAAACGCCATTCCCACGTATTTCTTATGATGATGCGATTAAATTTTTACATGAAGAAGGTTTTAACGACATTGAGTGGGGCGATGATTTCGGTGCGCCACACGAAACAGCTATCGCAAATCATTATGATTTACCCGTATTTATCGTTAACTATCCAACTAAAATCAAACCATTTTATATGCAACCGAACCCTGAAAATGAAGAGACTGTCCTTTGCGCTGATTTAATCGCTCCAGAAGGCTACGGTGAAATCATTGGTGGTTCTGAACGTATCAATGATATTGATTTATTAGAAGCACGCATTGAAGCGCACCATCTCGATGCCGAAAGCTATCAATATTATCTTGATTTACGTAAATATGGTAGTGTGCCACATAGTGGTTTTGGTCTTGGTCTTGAACGTACTGTGGCATGGATTTCAGGAGTAGAACATGTTCGTGAAACTTCACCATTCCCACGTTTATTAAACCGTTTATATCCTTAATTAACAATCGAATTGAAGTTGGGCGCACATGGATGAATTCAACGATCAGTTGTCTTGCATGATAAGTCAGTACGTTATTTTCACTTATCATCCCCATGTGATAAAGGTCTCAACCTCGTTCGGGGTGAGATGATGAAACCTGTTTTTGAGAGGTTTCTCACTCACTCTTTTTTTATCGCTCATGTTTGATAGATCAGTGCGGACTTCATTTAAATATAGTGAGGGGGAAATGGTATGAATGCACGTGAACTTCAAATTAGACCTGTTGTGATTCGATATGAACTCCTTGAGCATTATCATGACTTAGGTTTGAATGAGAATGACTTAGTGATACTCCTTAAAATTTTGCATGCTTACGAGCACTCGAATGAACAACCTTCTATAGATACGTTAAAAAAAGGGACAACTATGAAAGCGTTCGAAGTGACAACCATCATTCAAAAGCTCATTCAGCTCGGTTTGTTAGAAATGAGAGTTGAGAAAAACGCAGAAGGTAAATTCACTGAATATATCAACTTAGAAGGGTTCTATGAACAATTTTCGCAAGTATTATCACAAGTTGAACAAACAACGCAATCTACATCTCAAGCAGAGGCTTTTAAACAATTGTTTCATCGCATAGAAACTGAATTCGGACGTCCGTTATCGCCTTTAGAAATAGAACATATTAATCAATGGCTAGATGTTGATCACTATGACATTAAAATTATTGATGCTGCACTGAACGAGGCCCTTGCACATCAGAAGACATCATTAAAGTACGTAGATAGAATTTTATTAAATTGGCAAAAAAATAATGTGACTACCGTAGAAGATACGCAACCGATTCGTGCAAAATTTAAAAAGCAATCTCAATCTCAACAACCTGTTAAAAAAATAGAAAACCTTCCAAAATTTAATTGGTTGAAAGGAGAGAATCCTTTTGATAAGTAAAAAGAAAGCACTTGAAATGATTGATGTGATTAATCAAATGTTTCCCAATGCAGAGTGCGAGTTAGTTCATGATAATCCTTTCGAGTTGACCATTGCGGTTCTATTATCAGCGCAATGTACAGATAATACCGTCAATAAAGTTACGCATTCATTATTTCAAAAATATCATACTCCAGAAGATTATTTAGCTGTTGATTTAGAGGAATTACAACAAGATATTCGTTCGATTGGACTTTATCGAAACAAAGCAAAAAATATACAAAAATTAAGTCGATCTTTACTTGATCAATTCGATGGGGAAGTTCCACATACACTTGCTGAACTAGAAAGTCTTGCTGGAGTCGGTCACAAAACGGCAAACGTAGTGATGAGTGTCGCATTTGGTGAACCTGCACTTGCAGTAGATACGCATGTTGAACGCGTATCTAAACGTTTAGGCATTTGTAGATGGAAAGATAATGTAACTGAAGTTGAACGCCGATTAACGTCAATCATTCCAAAAGAACGCTGGACAAAGAGCCACCACCAACTTATCTTCTTCGGTCGCTATCATTGTCTAGCTAAAAAACCGAAATGTGGTGTTTGTCCATTATTTGATGATTGTCGAGAAGGTCAAAAGCGTTATCGTGCATCACTTAAAGCAGCAGGAGGGCACTAGTTGATGGAACAATTAAATCAAATGACTACTTTAGAAAAAGAATTAGATCAATTCGCCAAAAGTCGTCAAATTGGCAGTGTACAGGCCAAACCATTACTTAATCAATATTACTCATTGTTAATGGACTATTTTTACGCAATTAACCAAGTCGAACCTACTTCATTAGCACAACTTGATTTGGATACACTCACAATCGTTCCGTTTAATATTGTTGATCGACTTGCATATATTGAAGAAAGAAAGCATCACTATATGGGCTACCAACAAATGAAAACACTCAAATCAGAACTGATTAAAATGTATGCCGCTTATCGTGCGCGACATCACATTGAATGACTCTTCTTCATCTTCATACAATGATTTCAAACATCAATCAAAGACAAAAAATATCCCAGTTTTCTCGCATTGAGTAAACTGGGATATTTGTATGATTTATCGGTTAAAAAGATGACCGAAAAAACCACCATTATTATTTGAGTTATTGTTACCTTGTTGTTGTGGACGGTTACCGTTATTCAAATTCTGACTTTCATTGTTGCTATCACTTGATCCAGATGTCGAATTGGAGTTAGAACCTCCGCTTGACTCTGTAAAGTTACTTGTTGTATGGCCATCCGGTGATTTTGATACATATAAACTTTTACCGCTACCACTTACAGAATCAGGGCGTTTGAAATCTTCACCATCGTGTGGACTAATTTCACTCATGACATCTTTAAATAGAAGTTGAGGATATTTTTGTTCACTACTACCGACGAATGAGTTTTCACCATATTGCTTAACTTTGTCAAAGCCCATCCATACTGACATTGTGTATTTAGGTGAGAAACCTGTAATCCAGACGTCTTTAGCGGCTGAGTCAGGTAAGTTATATTGTTGATACGCTTCTTGACCATATGTGCCTGTACCTGTTTTAGCTGCCATGTGGACACCTGAAACACTGTTACCATAAGCTGAACCATAAGCTTCAAACGTACCTTTTAAAATTTCAGTTATCATATAAGCCGTATAATCACTCATCGCTTTATGACTTGTATGATCAAATTCAACTGTATCGCCATTTGCCTCTACAACTTTCTTAATAGAGTGTGCTTTATTATAAGTTCCTCCATTAGCAAATGAAGCATAAGCTGAAGCGAGTTGCGTAGGTGAGAATTCAGAAGATGAACCACCTAGAACTTCAGATGGACCAATATTTGAATTTTCATATTCGAGTCCTACTTTTTTCGCAAAATCAGTTGGTGCTTTACTTCCTGCTTGTTCTTTTACTTGTTGCCAAGTTTTTAAAGCTGGAATGTTAAAACTTTGACGTAATGCATCATAAATCGAAACTGTACCGTGACTCTTCTGATCATAGTTTCGGAATGTACCACCGTCAATGTTGTACGACTGCTCATCTTGGATAGAATGGTTTGTCGCCCATTGTAAATTTTCGATAGCTGGACCATAAGCTAAGAATGGTTTCAATGTAGAGCCTGTAGGGTGTGCGTCAGTCGCTTGGTTACGCTGAACAACATCTTTATAATCTCTACCACCAGAAATAGCTGCAAGGGCACCTGTTTTACTGTCTACAATTGTTGAACCGACGAGCTGATCATCATTTTTATAATAGCCGCCATTATCAATATGACTTTGTAAAGATTTTTGAGCATCTTTATCCATATACGTATAAATCTTAATACCGCTATTTAATAAATCTGCTAAATTTTCATTTTTAAATTCAGGGTTACCCATTAATTCCTGCTTCACAAAATTGACGTAAGAATTGTATTGTTGTGAATCATCATCCGGTTTAACTTGACGCTCTTCAGCTGAACGTTTAACTAAGTTCGCTGTAATTGGCGTATCTTGTGCTTCTTTCTTTTGCTTTTCAGTAATACGGTGGTGATAAGCCATTAAATAAAGCACTGTGTCTTTACGTTTTTCAGCTTCTTTAGGATGATCGTACAAATTGTATGTGTTTGGAACTTGTGGCAAACCAGCAAGATAAGCAGATTCTGCTAAATTAAGATCTTTCAAGTCTTTATTGAAATAGTATTTTGCTGCGGCTTTAACGCCATAAACACCATCAGAATAATAAATTTTATTCAAGTACATTTGGAAGATCTCATCTTTAGAGTATTCTTGCTCAAGACGATAAGATAAATATGCTTCTTGCGCTTTACGTTCGATAGATTTTTGGTCAGTCAAAAATGTTCGTTTAACAACTTGTTGCGTTAAAGTTGAAGCACCTTGTGAACCAAAACCACCAGATACATTTTTAAGTACAGCGCCGAACAGACGTTTATAGTCTATCGCACCATGATCATAAAAACGGTTATCTTCAGTAGCAAGTACAGCATCTTTCATCGTATCTGGAACATCTTTTAAATCAACATGTTCACGTCTTGCACCATTATCAAGCGTCTTGACTAAATCGCCATCTTTATCATAAATTTTCGCCGGACTCGGATCTTGTAATTTTGATTCGTTAAAAGCTGGAGCTTTCCACGCATAGTAAGCAAAAAGCAAAACAGCTAATAACGCTAAAATGACAAATGCTAGAACTAAAAAGCTCAGCACCTTAATAATCGTACGCTTAATATTTTTATTCTTTTTTTGACCGGACTTCTTGTTGGCGTGACTAGAAGTCCCTTTCTTTTCCGTCATAATCGGTCCTCACTTTCATCTAATATCAACTTATCAACTGCATTGAGGTAATCTAATCTGGGTTGATACTGATAAGGAATATAGTAACCATTTTCTTGAATTTCTTCAACCTTAATTGATTTTTTTCCATTTTTTATGTAACGCTCCCAAAATGGAATAAATCGCTTAAACGGTAAAAGATAGACTTCATCGATTCCTTTAAAACGAAATAACAAAAATGCAATACCGCCATGCGCCACAACTTGCTCCATATGTTTCACTTGATGTTCATGAATGTTTTGTAATGGAAAGGACGTTTTATTTTTTGTTTCTTTCGCTTCAAAGTCGATATAAAAGCCTTTATAAACACCATTATAGTCAGTGGTTGAAGGCGTTCTAAAATAAGCCTCTTTTATTACAGCTTGACTCCGCTTAGGATAATCGACTTGAACAATTTGCACAGGTGTCGGTTTCTTGTGTATCACAGCTTTATTCGTTCTCAAATAGAACTGATTAGAACGTTCAATGTCATTTTCTAATGTCATCCCACGGCCACCGTATTTTATTTTACTAGAACTATGACGCACAGGGCTTCCGTCTTGAGTCCGACTTGGTTTGAAAGGCTTACCATTTGGATAATTCATTTTTTCACCTACAGTCCATGTTTGCTGTCCTATTAAACATGATAGGATAGGCGTTTTATAAATCAAAAAAACGATTCATAAACTGTCATTATTGTAACATAGATAGGTCTTGACCGTTACCCCTAAACATATCTGGTTAAAACTTTGAATTTGAATATGATAAAATCGAAGTAATCTAACATGAGGTGATACCACTTATGCAATCTGCAATCGAAAAACTTCTTGATGACTTGAACCATATCTCTTTGCGTTATCAACAGGCTAGGGAAGGGCACCCATTTGAATTTTACGAAGACATTGCACCTTTTGTTGCACAAGTCGATCAAGATGTAGCATCTTTAAATTTGTATGAGAATCAAATTCAAGATCTTCCATATTTTAATCGTCAAAAATTTGTGCGTATGCAATCACTTATTTCAGAGCTTGCTATCAGCTGTCACCAATCCACAACAAGTAAAAAAATATTTATAGATCGATTTAAAGCGGTTCAACACGACTTGAATTATCTCATTCAAAACGGGGGTCATAAAGATGTATAAAACGATGTATATTACAGGTTATAAATCATATGAACTTCAAATCTTTGATTCCCAAGCGAAAGAAGTGACCTATTTAAAAAAATTTATTACTCAAAAACTCATTCAATACATTGAAGAGGGGCTTGAATGGGTATTAATACAAGGACAGTTGGGAATTGAAATGTGGGCTGCAGAATGTGTCATTGAACTTAAAAAGGAATACCCAGAGTTGAAACTCGGTGTCATTACGCCTTTTTTAGATCATAGCTCTAAATGGAATGAGGCTAACCAATTACAGTACCAACAAATCATAGCAGAGAGCGACTATGTTAATAGTATTTACCAATCTGCTTATCAAGGCCCTTTTCAATTTCAAGCTGCAGATCAATTTATGTTGGACCATACGGATGTCACAGTCTTAATTTATGATGATGAACAAGAGGCAAGCCCTAAGTTCTTCAAACAGAAGTTAGTTGATTTTGTTGAAAAAACAAACTATACTTGTGATATTGTGACGTTTGACGAAATTATGAGCTTTATCAATGATTTACAATGGTCAGAAGAAATTTAAATCAAATGAGGTGGAACAAATGTCAGATGTTTCGTTAAAGCTTTCAGCAAAAGACATTTATGAAAAAGATTTTGAAAAAACGATGGTACGTGGGTACAGACCAGAAGAGGTTGATGCATTTTTAGACGATATCATCGCTGATTATCAAAAAATGGCAGACCTAAATAATGAAGTGATTAAATTATCAGAAGAAAATCACAAGCTGAAAAAAGAAATTGAAGATCTACGTATTCGTGTTGCTTCAAGTAGACCTCAAGATAATAAGAGTTTCGCTAACCAAAGTTCAACTCAAAGCAATAACGTAGACATATTAAAACGTATTTCTAATTTAGAAAAAGCGGTCTTTGGAAAATAGTCATTGCTTTTGAGATTAAAAATGCTATAATTTTTAAGGATATTTCGTGTAATCGCTATATGGTTTACATATAGAGGAAAGTCCATGCTCACACAGTCTGAGATGACTGTAGTGTTCGTGCTTGATGAAACAATAAGTCAAGGCAATATCAATGATATTGACGGCAATGAACTAACCTAAGTCATTAGATATGGTTATATTAGTTTGAAAGTGCCACAGTGACGTAGCTTTATTAGAAATAATAAAGGTGGAACGCGGTAAACCCCTCGAGTGAGCAATCCAAATTTGGTAGGAGCACTTGTCTAACGAAATTCAACGTATAGACGAGGAAAGGTAATATCCCTTTCAGACAGATGATTACAACTGGCGTACCAGTGCTGCTAGTGCACGTAATGAGTACAATAGTACAGAACATGGCTTATAGAAATATCTCAACTAGTTCGGGCTGGGACATCGAGTTCCAGCCCTTCATTTATGCAAAAAATAAATGAAGCAGCTTAATCGTGTGTTAAAATAAAATTGTGTTAAAAAATTCACTGAAAATATTTTTTCAATGGTTTACAAAATAATAGTTAAAAATCAATCGCATCCCTAAAAGTGACGATTAAATTTTTAAAATTTTTAACTTGCTGAGTTGGAGAAGGAAAGCGTCCAAAAAATTAGAGGTTTTATAGGACGCGTCTTGCCATGAATCATAATGTTATTTCAGAAATTAAGGACCCTTGACTTAATCACGTATACATGTAAGTCAGTTTCTTTACAATTCTAGCCTTCCTTACATGCCGGGGAAGGACTTGATATTTTATAGGCAGTTTAATTCCAAATATGTATGTTAGGAGAATGATTGTGTATCAATTATTAGCAGTATGTCCAATGGGGCTTGAATCGATTGTTGCCAAAGAAGTACAAGAGTTAGGATACGAAACGCGCGTTGAAAATGGACGCATTTACTTTCAAGGTGATGCATCTGCATTAATTAAAGCCAATCTATGGTTGCGTACAGCAGATCGTGTCAAATTAATTATCGGTCAGTTTGAAGCAAAAACTTTTGACGATTTATTTGAACAAACTAAAAATCTTCCTTGGGAAAACTATATTTCTGAAAATGGACAGTTTCCAGTACAAGGTCGTAGCTTAAAATCGACGTTACATAGCGTACCAGATGTCCAAGCCATTACTAAAAAAGCAATTGTAGAAAGACTTAAAAAAGCATACGAAGTGTCAGGCTGGTTAGACGAAAGCGGCGCGAAATATCCTGTAGAAGTCAATATTTTAAAAGACCGTGTTCTTTTAACAATTGATACATCTGGTTCTGGACTTAACA
This sequence comes from Staphylococcus sp. HGB0015, assembly GCF_000411275.1. Lineage (NCBI taxonomy): Bacteria > Bacillati > Bacillota > Bacilli > Caryophanales > Staphylococcaceae > Staphylococcus > Staphylococcus sp. HGB0015. The sequence goes on along the minus strand of NZ_KE150417.1, from coordinate 889,201 downwards.
AACGCGGTTATCGACTCGCTCAAGGTGAAGCGCCGATTAAAGAAACGTTAGCCGCGAGTTTAGTTAAACTTGCAAACTGGAAAGGCGATACACCATTAATCGACCCATTTTGTGGTTCTGGAACTATCGCAATAGAAGCTTGTTTAATCGCCCAAAATATTGCACCTGGCTTTAATCGCTCATTTGTTTCAGAACAGTGGGATATAATTCCTGATGGACTCTTTGATCAACTGAGAGATGAAGCAGATCAACAGGCTGATTATGATAAAGAAATAGAAATCTATGCTTCAGATATTGACCCTAAAATGGTTGAAATCGCAAAACGAAATGCTGATGAAGTAGGGGTTGGCGATATCATCAAATTTGAAGTTAAAGACGTCAACACTTTAACAATAGCGCATGAAGGGCCAATCGGGCTAATAGGGAACCCGCCTTATGGTGAACGTATTGGTGACCGCGATGAAGTAGAAGCTATGTATCGCTATTTAGGTACATTATTGCATCAAAATCCTCAACTTTCACTGTATATTATGACAAGCCATAAAGCATTCGAACATTTAGTTAATCGTAAAGCAACAAAACGACGTAAACTTTTTAATGGCTATATCGAAACGACTTATTATCAATATTGGGCAAATAAAAGTGAATAAGCAATTCATGAAAACTTTTTTAGAAAAGAGGGACTGATTTGTATCAAGATCAGGCGTTTAAACGTGGGATTTTTTATTCAGTAATATCTTATGTCATGTGGGGAACACTCCCACTCTATTGGACATTAATTCGTGGGATAGATGCGACTGAAACGTTAATGTTTCGTATTGTATTATCACTCATATTTATGGTTATTTTAATTCCGTTAATAGGCCAACAAAAGCAAGTCTATCAAGATTTTTCAAATTTAATAGCTAAACCACTCAAACTTTTTATCATTATATTAGCGGGATACGTTGTAGCAGTGAACTGGGGGACATTCATCTTTGCAGTTAACTCTGGTTATGTGCTACAAACAAGTTTAGGTTATTACATTAATCCGCTAGTCAGTATTTTACTGGCAATGATCTTTTTTAAAGAACGTTTTAATCGTTTAGAGTGGCTTGCAATTCTCTTTGCTGCTATAGGTGTCGTTTATATGACAATCAAAGTAGGGGAATTTCCAGTCATTTCTTTACTTTTAGCTTTTTCATTCGGCATATACGGCCTGCTCAAAAAATTAGTGCCTATGCCTGCAGTAAGTAGTATTACGATTGAGTCATTAGCAACTGCACCAATGGCGTTGATCTATCTCATATATCTTGGACAAACGTCAGGGTTAAGTGTCGGAATCAATATGTCATCATTTTGGCTCCTTTTTTCAGGCGCAGTAACCGCGATACCGCTTCTTGCTTTTTCAGAGGGCGCGATTCGTATTCCACTATCACTTATGGGTTTTATTCAATATATTGGGCCGACACTTATTTTTATACTGGGTATTTTTGTATTTAAAGAGCCATTTAATATGGATCAGTTTATCACATTCTGTTTTATTTGGACTGGCATTCTCATTTATGTCATTTCCCAACTCCTTAAAATGAAACGTCGTCCAAAACCGCTTGAATTTCAAGAATAGACAGTATTTGGCGCAGTATATTAACTCAATAGTATATTCAATAAGCAGCAACGTTACATTCATGTGACGTTGTTTTTTTAATCTGCATTTTAATACAAAGTAAGCGTTAATGAAATTGAGCTTAACAGAATAATTAAGAAGCGCTCACAATGTTTTGACTTCATCATAATGTCTTCCTATCGATATGCATATCGCTTCAAGTGATAAAATAAGTATGACTGTACAATGTTACAATTAAATTCATATAATAGAACTATAGAGTGCTTTATAAACAAGGGGAGTCAGTTTACATGCAGAACCAAGAAGAACTAGATATTTTATATAAATTAAAAAAAGAAGTAGAAAAATCAGATCATTATACGTTTGTTCAAACGATTAATCAAATAATTAAAAAAGTTTACCTAAATCAATATACCGTGACCTTTGTAGGCCACTTTTCATCTGGAAAATCGACAGTCATTAATCGTCTTATCGGTCAGGAGATATTACCCAGCTCACCCGTTCCAACCACTAGTAATACCGCACTTGTGACTGTTGCTGAGCAATCAGGGATGACCGCAAACATTGAAGGTCAAAAATACACTTCCCTTCAAAATTATGACGAAGTTAAAGCGATGAACCGGGAAAATTATCAAGTTGAATCCATTGATATTCAAATACAAAGTTCAAAGTTCAAAAATGGCTTCACTTTTCAAGATACGCCAGGTGTAGATTCCAATGTACAATCACATAGTGCGCAGACTGAGCAATTTTTATATACAAGTAATATTGTTTTTTACACAGTTGATTATAATCACGTTCAATCTGCTTTAAACTTCAAATTTATGAAAAGATTAAATTATGCAGGTATCCCGGTTGTCTTTGTTGTTAACCAGATTGATAAACACAATCATCAAGAAATCGACTTTGAAACTTTTCAACGTCGTGTGCAACAGTCAATTCAAGAATGGGATATTCAACTTTTGAAAACATTTTATATTACTAAATTTGAGCATCCTTATAATGAATTTGATGCCCTTTCATCATTTATACGAGAACAAGACCAACATAGAGAACCCGTCAAAGATTATGTTGCTCGAATGAAAGAGTTTATTCAACAACATCAAAAAGATTATTTACAGCAAGAAATGCAGATGCTTCTAGAACGTTTAAATATTACGGCTGAACAATTTGATCAAGCATATCAAACACATCAAAAAAATGAAATGATAAGTGAAGAAACACAACTGTTAAATACCCCTTCAGCCCTTAAGCAATATTTAAAAGATAAACGCAGATCTATTATTGATAATGCTTATATTATGACGCATGATATGCGGGAAACCATTCGTTTTTATTTAGAAAGTATGACTAAAAACTTTAAAGCAGGGGGACTTTTTAATAAAAAAAGAAAAACAGAGGAAATTCGCGCTGCACGCCTTCATGACGTTATACAACAACTGCAGAAGCGGATTGCGCATCAAATTGAAAAGCCTATGCAAGATGACTTATCATTTTTGACACGCTTTATCAATAATACACAATTGAATCAGCAAATTTTAAAGCAACACTTTGAAATTCCTGAAAGTCTTATCACTGAACTGTATCAAACACAAATAGAAATTACGAATCAGTATGTGCTCACTTTCTCAGAGCATTTAATGAAAGAAATCAAGCAATATATCTTGAAAATGTCTGAGCCTTTAGATGAAGAAATCATTGAAAATGTCCATGCAGAAGAGCATTTAGTTGAAGATTCCACTGATATTCAAGACTATAAGCGCTATATCGATTTGCGGAAATTAAAGCAATCTCTAGAAACAGAAAACTATCGCCATTACTATATTCATATGTCAGACTCTCTTGACCAACTGATTGATCGGACACGCATTCATTTCCAACCACAAGAAACGGTATCCGACTCAACCTATGAATCCGATAATCATCAAAGTGTGGTCACAAATGAGCGAAGTTTGCATACAACTCAAATCCAACAAGGATTAGACGTTGTTCGCAACATCCCGCTTTTTAAAACAAGTGTCAAAAACATTGAAGATACATTAACGAGAATGACACAACAAAAAATTAAAATAGGGATTTTCGGTACATTTAGCGCTGGAAAAAGTAGCTTGATTAACGCGCTACTAGGTAAAGCTTATTTAACTAGTTCGCCTAATCCTACCACTGCCGCTACGACAGAAATATCGTATGGGTCCCATCACAGTGTTACATTTAAAACACCTGACGCCTTATTAGCAGATATTAACGATATGACCCAGCTCATAGACAATCAGTTTGATTCAATCACGACGTTTTTAAACACAGATCTTGAACAATTAAAAACAAAGATTGATAAAAATAGCGTTGCCTTTATTAATGCAGTAGAAAAAAACTATGATTTATATCAGTCCTATATCGAAAAGGGCATAGAACACCCCATCGATGCTTCAGAAATTTCGAAATGGAGTGCGGAAGACGAATTTGCTACCTTTGTACAAATGGTGCACCTACGTCTACCCTTACCATGGCTAAAAGACAAAGTGATCATTGACTCATTAGGTTTACATTCTAATAATCAACGACACACGAATGAAACCGAAAAGATTTTGACAACATCAGATCTTATTTTATATGTAAGTTATTTTAACCATGCGTTTACACAGAATGATCAAGCTTTCATACAACATATGAAAGATATGAATCAATTGAAAACCAATCAGTCGTTTAAAATGGTCATTAATGCTGTTGATTTAGCTGAAAACAGTGACGAACAACAAGCAGTATATGCATATGTCAAAGATGCGTTGTCTAAAGTCCAAATGAACCCTGATATCTTTATGGTATCGAGTCGCGCCGCTTTAGAGACAGATGATGAAGGGATGCATACGTTAAAAGAAAGTATCACACATTTCGCTGAAGTCGAATCTAAATCACTGTTAGAACAGAAAATGTATGATCAATTTGCCTATATTAAGGAAGCTTACGAATCAATCATCAACGATTTTGAAACCAATGCGCAACAAATGCATCAGACGCAACAACAACTTGAACGTATGCGCCGAGAAAAACTATTTAAAGCTGAATTAATCCAATCGATTGCACAAAAGACCTTTAACGAAATAGAAGATCAAATTTACCATTTAAATGAGCGCTTAAAAATCCAATTAGCAGATGATGTTAAAGCGATTTATAATGGCCAAATGACAAATACAAATCATTTTAATGAAGAAAAAAGACGGAGTACGAAATCATATCTTGATCAAATACACCAAAAGCTCTTCTTAGAACAAACACTGCTAATAGAAAGACTTAAGCATTTCTTTAATCAAGCATTACAACAAGAAATGGCACCTAAAATTAAACTACTTCAACACTATCGCGTGATTATACCTGATTACGAAACCATCCAGATTGAACCGTATGAAAAGTCTATTTTAACGCTCGAGTTACAACAAATGGTTGATCAATTACCTAAACAGCTGACAAAGCGAAACCTTTTACAGCCTAAAGTACAAAAACAAATCCAATCAGAAATCAAAGAACGCACGATTAACTTGCTTCAGCCAAAGTTGACTGAACTACGAAAAGTGTTAGAATCGCTGTTAGACCAACTCACTTCAAAAGCAACTGAAGCGATTGAAACGGCAGAATTAGAAGCACAAAATGAAATCAATGCGATCCTTGATTTCAAAATTGATGATACACTTATCAATCAATTAAAAATAAGCACGCCAAAATTAGCACAAATTCTAAATTCAAAGGACTGAAACGATGACTCAAAAACTTTTACTTATAGACGGCATGGCCTTATTATTTCGTCACTTTTATGCGACGAGTATCCATAAAAATTTTATGCGAAATTCAGCAGGTGTCCCTACAAATGGGACACAAGGCTTTGTCAGACATGTCTATAGCGCGATTCGAGATATCCAACCGACGCATGTCGCAATTTGTTGGGATATGGGAAAGGCGACATTTAGAAATGAAATGTATGTAGATTACAAACAAAATCGCCCAGAACCACCAGAAGAATTAATCCCTCAATTTAATCATGTCAAACATATTTCACAATCACTCGGCTTTTTAAATATAGGCGTCGAAAACTTTGAAGCAGATGACGTTATCGGTACACTCGCACGCTCTTTTTCAGAGTCTGATGAACATCACGAAGTTTATATTGTGACAGGTGACCGAGATTTACTTCAATGTATTAATGAAAAGGTTAATGTTTGGCTGATTAAAAAAGGATTTAATGAATATCACAAGTATGATCAAGCCCGCTTTGAAGCGGAATATGGTTTAAAACCACAACAACTTATTGATGTTAAAGCTTTTATGGGAGACACTGCTGATGGATATCCTGGTGTCAAAGGGATCGGAGAAAAAACAGCGATTAAATTGATTCAACAGTATGATTCAGTTGAAAATGTTGTTGAAAATCTTGCAAAGTTAACACCGGGTCAGCAGAAAAAAATCAATGAACATTTATCTGAACTTCAACTGTCTAAACAATTGGCAACGATAGAGTGTCACGTTCCTATAGAATGGACTTCATTACTTGAATCTATGGCGCATCAAGTTGAACTTAACCACGTCCTTTCAATTTGTGATCAACATGAGCTTTTTGTCTCAAAACGATTTATTCAACATTTATAGTATATCTTCAGAATGAGGTATGGTTGTCATTATTAAAAAGTACCGAAATTAACTGTTTTTCATAAGTTAATCTCGGTACTTTTTTATTTGGGTTAATCAGACTGTTGCTTTATTGTATGGTATAACTTATCTTGTGCTAATTGATTTGCTGCTTTATTTTGCTTTCTCGGAACCCATTTCACAAAGCAAAGTGCAAAATGGTTTGATTCATTTAAGTAACGCTCAAGATAAGCTTTAAAGTGTTTATTTTTAACATATTCTCGATTCACAGCATCTTCGATAAGTTGTGAATCCGTATAGATCAGTGCAGTCTCGATATTTAACGCTTTAGCCTGTTTCATTGCAAATAGGAGCGCTTCCCATTCTGCAGTATGATTGTCCATCATCCCTAACACTTTAGTGGCTGTATAACGCTCATGTTCATCTACAATCACAACGCCACATGTGCTTAGACCCGGATTGCCTTTCGTTGCTGCATCAAAATGTATTTTCGCCAATAGAGCTCACCACACTTCAACTTCTTTAAGATTAAATACGCCAACATATTACATTATTACAGAAATCTTCACCCGCAAGATTAATGACTAATTCAAAGTCATCTTTTATTTTTAAATTAACATGATTGCTGATCAATAGCCATCATCTTTAATTTTACCTTTACGATAAAGTGATTTTGCCCAATAACCAAATGGTACATTCAAAATTGTAGAAAGCAATTTTAATAAATACGTTGTTATAAATATTTCAAATATGACAGGATGAGGTAGACTGCCATAAAAAGCGATGAGTACAAATAACGCAGTATCAAATATCGAACTTAACGTTGTACTTCCATAAGCACGTATAAAAAATGTGCGATCCGATTTAAATATTCTCTTAATCACATTAAATACGAACACATCAATGTGTTGGCCGATGATATAAGCAATGATTGAGGCAAATGCAATACGAGGTACGACATCAAAAATAGATTTCAACGCGCTTTGTGCCATATCCGCATCACTTGGTTGAAATGCTAAGGAGATTTGCATGACGATAATCATCACTAAAGTGGATGAAAAACCTAACCAAACTGCTCTTTTAGCAACTTTCCGCCCATAAATATCATTCAATACATCAGTTGCAAGATAAATAGAAGCAAACATAATGTTACCTAAAGTGGCTGAAATCATAAATATATCCACCGTTTTCAATACTTGGATATTTGCAATAATTGTTCCTATTGCGACCCACGCATATAATCCGGCCTTACCAAAAAAACGGTACATTAAAACCATTAATATAAATGTAACTAAAAACGCGACTAAACCTAGCCATTCGTTATACAATGAGAATCCCTCCTAAATTTTGTTAAAGCGGGTGTTTAGAAACCGCTCAACGATATAACTTTACTATTATAAGCAAACCGTGTTGTATTTTCAAGATAGGTTTTTCTGAAAGGATTGAGGAAATCACTAAGTTTAAACATTTCAATGTACCTATCAATCATGTTAATATAGTGAATATTGTATGCATTATATTTTAAAGAGGTGAATTTTGTGCTCACTGAATCTAAGAAAAATGCTATTGCCGAGATTGACCAACTCTCTCAGCAATATTGTGAGCAATGTCTTGTTAAATCATACATTCGAAAAGTAAAAGGGAAGACACAAGCACATCACTTCTGCATCAATGAATGTTCAATTGGAAAGCAAATTCGACAACTTGGAAACGAGTTGCAATAAATGTCATGATTTGATGAGGAGGTTTTTTATGGAAATTGTTAAGGTAGAGCCTACACCGAGTCCAAATACCATGAAAATTGTTTTATCTGAAACAAGGGAAGATCGTCATTCTTCGACTTATACCGAAGTTAAAGAAGGGCAACCTCCCTTTATCAATGCTATTTTGAAAATAGAAGAAGTTAAATCTGTTTTTTATGTGTTAGATTTTATAGCGGTTGATAAAATGCCTAAAGCAGATTGGGAGGATGTTTTGCCTAAAGTGACTGCGACGCTCAATCACGATCAGCAAGATTCTCTCTCCGAAATTCAACCGGATTCACATTTTGGGGAAATTAAAGTAGAAGTCCTAAAGTTTAAAGGGATTCCCTATCAGGTTAAATTAACTACAGGGGATAAAGAATATAGAGCGCAATTAGAGGATCGCTTTGTTAATGCCATGCTTTCTACACAATTACCTGAAGATAACGTCGTATTTTTACGCAAATGGGCATCACTAGGTGTAAGATATGGGGATATCGAAGAAGTTATGGCAGAAGTCATTGAAGAAATGCATGCAGTTTACCCGGAACATGTTTTAGACCAATTGGTTGAAGAAGCTAAAAACACTAATATCACTGTTCCCGAAAAACATTATACGCATGTCTCTTTAGAGACCTATCAGCAAACAGCGGATTGGAAAACACGTCTACGGATGCTTAAATCTTTTCCAACACCAACTGCAGACGACTATCCTTTACTAGATGCGGCATTAAATGAAAGTAAAGTCCCATTGAGAAGAGAAGCTGTGGTCTTGCTCAGTATGATTGAAGACAAAGCCACACTTCCATACTTATATAAAGGTTTAAGAGATCAAAGCCCAGCAGTTAGAAGAACAGCGGGAGACAGTATTAGTGACTTAGGCTTTAAGGAAGCTTTACCTGAAATGGAACGGGCGCTCGACGATCCACAAAAAATAGTGAGATGGCGTGCTGCGATGTTTCTTTTTGATGAGGGTGGTCCCGCACAATTGGAAAGTTTAAAAGCGCATCAAGACGATTCAGCGTATGAAGTGAAGCTCCAAATTGAAATGGCGATTACGCGCATTGAAAATGGAGAAGACGCGCTTGGATCTGTTTGGAAGCAAATTGCAAATCGAAATCAATAAATGAATAAATAGAGGGAGTGTTTTTATAATGAATGCATATGATGCTTATATGAAAGAACTTGCTGCACAAATGAGAGGCGAGTTAACAGAAAATGGTTTTGAAAGTTTAGAGAGTGAAGCGGATGTCAGTGATTATATGGCAAATGTGGAAGACGATGCAACAACATTTGTTGTCATCAACTCAACTTGTGGTTGCGCGGCAGGACTTGCGCGCCCAGCAGCAGTGGCAGTCGCTGAACAAAACGAAAACAAACCTAATCATAAAGTCACAGTATTTGCCGGTCAAGACAAAGAAGCAACAGCTAAAATGAGAGAATACATTCAACAAGTACCATCAAGTCCATCATTTGCGCTATTTAGAGGTACACAACTTGTGCACTTTATGCCACGTGAACATATCGAAGATCGAGACATTAATGATATCGCCATGGATATTAAAGACGCTTTCGATACGCATTGCCAAGCATAACTTTCTAACAAGGATTGAAACATGCCAAACAAATGCTGTTTCAATCCTTTTTGACTTTCAATAATAGCAACAGTGCGCTATCATTTCATAGCTCATCGCGACAATTGAAAGAAAGAGTTCATTAATTAGAAGTAAGTAAAGACGCCACACAGACAACTATGAGCATACGTTTATTTAGAACCCATTTGCTAGTTAAGAAGCATCTCTTATCAACAACGTTGTTTTTATTTTTCAAATAGTTAAAAATCGTCTATTATATATACTAAGAGAAAGAGGTGAATGTCATGAATCCATTTGATCAAGCGTATCACAGCTTATGTGAAGAAGTATTAAAAATTGGAAATCAACGTGATGATAGAACAGCCACAGGCACCATTTCTAAGTTTGGTCATCAACTTCGATTCGATCTTTCGAAAGGGTTCCCGTTACTCACTACTAAAAAAGTTTCGTTTAAGTTGATTGCTACAGAATTAATATGGTTTATTCGAGGCGATACAAATTTAAGATATCTTTTAAAATATAATAACAACATTTGGAATGAATGGGCGTTTGAAAAGTATGTCCAAAGTTCAGATTACCACGGCCCAGATATGACTAATTTTGGCCATCGTGTCCAACATGACCCAGAATTTGCAAAAATCTATCAACAAGAGATGAACAACTTTAAACATCAAATATTGAACAACGATGCATTCATGGAAAAACACGGAGATTTAGGTAATGTCTACGGTAAACAATGGCGTGATTGGGTTGGTGCTGATGGGCAGCATTATGATCAACTTAAAACAGTTATTGAACAAATTAAGACACATCCTAATTCGAGACGTCATATTGTGAGTGCTTGGAATCCATCAGAAATTGACACTATGGCATTACCGCCATGTCATACACTATTTCAATTTTATGTAGAGAACAATCGATTAAGTTGCCAGCTCTACCAAAGAAGTGCTGACATCTTTTTAGGTGTTCCTTTTAATATTGCAAGCTATAGTCTGTTGACGCATCTTATCGCAAAAGAATGTCAATTAGAAGTCGGTGAATTTGTTCATACTTTTGGAGATGCGCACATTTATAGCAACCATATAGAAGCGATTCAAACACAGCTTGAACGAACAAGCTACGAACCACCTCAGTTAAAAATTAATTCTGATTGCTCGATATTTGATATAGAATATGAAGATTTAGAGATCGTTAATTATCAATCACATCCAGCAATAAAAGCACCGATTGCTGTATAAATAAAGGAGCAAACAAATGACACTATCTATTTTAGTCGCACATGATCAACATCGTGGTATTGGATTCCAAGGCCAATTACCTTGGCATTTACCTAATGATTTGAAGCATGTAAAAAAATTAACCACCGGGCATACACTTGTTATGGGACGTGCCACTTTTGAGTCAATTGGCAAGCCATTACCTCAACGTAGAAATGTTGTGTTGACTCGAAATAAAGACTTCCATCATGACGGCGTTGATGTGATACATGACATTGATGAGATACAATCCATTAAAGACGAACATGTTTTTATATTTGGCGGACAATCTTTATTCGAAACTTTCATCGACAAGGTTGACGACATGTATATCACAGTGATAGATGATGAATTTCAAGCAGATACCTTTTTCCCACCTTATACATTTGAAGAGTGGAAAGTCGTTTCTGCAGAAGAAGGTACAGTAGACGAGAAAAACAAGTACCCACATACATTTTTACATTTGACTCGAAAGTAAATCTTGGAGGTTTCATACTATGCAACAAATAATTGTTACTGATTCAACATCAGACTTAGAACCATCATTTTTAAAACAACATAATATTCATGTCGTTCCATTAAGTGTTACAATTAATGGCGACTCATACGAAGATCAAACTGAAATTACAAATGAATCTTTTTCTCAATACTTGGGTTATGATGAAAATGATCTTAAAACAAGTCAACCTCCAATCGGAAAATTTGTAGAGAAATATGAGGAACTTGCTCAAACTGGTGCTGAAATTATTAGTATCCATCTATCTTCAGGTTTAAGTGGTACTTACCAAACGGCTGTCCAAGCAAGTGAAATGGTTGATGCTAAAATTACTGTCATTGATTCAAAATCGATTTCGTTTGGTTTAGGTTATCAATTGAAATGTTTAACACAATGGGTTGAAGCTGGCTTATCAACAGAAGAAATCCTTAATAAATTAAAAAAATTACAAGAAAACATCAAGTTATACGTCATTATTGGTCAATTAGATCAACTGATTAAAGGTGGACGCATTAGTAAAGCAAAAGGCTTGATTGGTAACTTTATGAAAATTAAGCCAATTGGTGAACTTGTTGATGGTAATTTAGAGATGATTCATAATGCACGTACACAAAATGCATGTATTAAATTTATCCTGAAAGATTTAAAATCATTTATCGGTGATAATGCTATTGAATCGGTTGGCATATCACATGCAAAAGCACAAGATTTTATGGATAAATTTAAAGAAAAATTAGACGAAACATTTAATATACAAAAATTTGAATTTGGACATACGACACCCGTGATTTCTACGCATACAGGTGCGGGTGCAATCGGTTTAGTTGTCTTGAAAAATTCTAAAGACTTATAAAAACTCGGAGGTGTCAGAAATGGCGATAGCAACATTGGCAGGCGGATGTTTTTGGTGCCTCGTAAAACCATTTACATCATATGACGGTGTTAAGAGCATCACTTCTGGTTATAGTGGTGGCACGGTTGAATATCCAACTTATGAAGAAGTATGTACGAATACAACAGGACATGTTGAAGCTGTTCAAATTGTATTTGATGAACAAGTGATATCTTTTAGTGATATTTTAGATATTTATTTTAAAACATTTGATCCGACTGATAAAAATGGACAATTTTTTGATAGAGGCGAAAGTTATCGACCTGTCATTTTTTATCATGATGAAGCACAGAAAGAAAGTGCACTAAAGAAAATTGATGCGCTAAATGAGGCAAAAATATTCGATAAACCTGTCGTCACACCGGTAGAACCTTACAAAAATTTCTATCCAGCAGAAGACTATCATCAAGATTATTATAAAAAACATCCCGTTCATTATTATCAGTATCAGCGTGGGTCTGGTAGAAAAGCATTTATCAAAAAACATTGGGGTGATCAAGCATGATTAAAAAAGATAAAAAAGATCTAACTGACTTAGAATATCTCGTAACACAACAAGATGGGACAGAACCTCCATTCCAAAATGAATATTGGAATCATTATGAAAAAGGGATTTATGTAGACAAAATTTCAGGTAAACCACTTTTTACTTCTGATGATAAATTTGAATCAGATTGTGGTTGGCCTAGTTTTTCAAAAGCCATTGATGATCAAGATATTATCGAACTTGTCGATAAATCTTTCGGAATGATTCGAACAGAAGTCCGTTCTGAAGACAGCAATAGTCATCTCGGTCATGTCTTTAATGACGGCCCAAAAGATCGTGGTGGCTTACGTTATTGTATTAATTCAGCAGCAATTCAGTTTATTCCTTATGAAAAACTTGAAGCACTCGGTTATGGTGATCTCGTAAAACTTTTTGATAAATAAAGGAGTTAACAAGATGTTCAAAAAACTTTTCGGTAAGAATAATGAAGCAAGCAAAGACATTACGGTTTATGCGCCTATTAGTGGTGAACTTGTAAAAATCGAAGACATTCCAGATCCAGTTTTTGCTCAAAAAATGATGGGAGAAGGGTTTGGCGTGCAACCTATTGAAGGTACAGTTGTTTCACCTATAGATGGTGTTGTAGATAACGTTTTTCCTACTAAACATGCAATTAGTTTAAAAGCTGATAATGGTCTTGAAGTATTAGTTCACATTGGCTTAGATACTGTTCAACTTAACGGTGAAGGATTTGAAGTTTCAGTTGAAAGTGGTGATCGAGTAAAAATGGGTGCTGTCCTCGTATCATTTGATTTAGAATTTATTAAACAAAATGCTAAATCTACTGTTTCTCCAATTATCATTACCAATACTGCTAGCACAGAATCAATTCAATTTGAAGAGGCGTCACATCTTAGCAAAGGTGAAACTTCAGTGATAGAAGTGAAAATGAAATAATGAAAGATGCATCATTTTATCAATTCGCATTAACTGTACGTGGCCGTAAAGATCTACAAGGGGCACTCGCAGAAATGATTTTTGAAGATTTATCATTTCCTAAATATGAGAAAAGTTTCGATGTATTGTCCGAATATATTGAAACGGAAGGTAATTATACTTTACCTATGTCTGTCTTTGATGATTTATATGAGGAATATCAAGAATGGCTACAATTTTAATGTGATGTATATCTTTCCACATATGCGTTTTAAGGGTGCGGACGAGCAATGTCTCACCCTTTTTCCTTTGAAAAATCAGAAAATCAAATAAGAAGGTGAAATACGATTGAGTACGTCTAACAACAATAAAAAGCCAAAACGTTACATATCTTTAAAAACCTTTATTTTAAGTATCCTACTCACTTTTGTTTTAACGGCATTAGTTATTGCAGGGGGATTTTTTTACTACAACCATGCATCTCAAAACCAAAAAGTGACTGCGAATGCCCAAAAACTAAGTGATGTATACGAGTTAATTGCGAATGATTATTATAAAAAGCAAGATAAAGAACAACTTCTCAATGACGCAATTAAAGGCATGACTAAAAGTTTAAACGATCCATACACTGAGTATTTATCTCAAGATGAAACTAAATCTTTCCAAGAAGATGTTTCTGGCGATTTTGTCGGGATCGGTGCTGAAATGCAACAAAAAGGAAAACAAATTATTATTACAAGTCCAATGAAAGATTCACCTGCTGAAAAAGCGGGCATTAAACCAAAAGATGAACTATTAGCAATTAATGGTCATTCGACTAAAAACAAAGCGCTCAATGCTATTATTCCTGAAATACGCGGTAAAAAAGGAACTGAAGTCAAACTGACGATTAAAAGAGGCAATGACACAAGAGATATTACGGTTAAAAGAGATAAGATTCATGTAAAAAGTGTCGAATACAAAAAACATGGACACATTGGCGTGTTTAAAATTAATAAATTCCAAGAAGGCACTGCAGGAGAACTTAAATCTGCCATTCAGCAATCACAAAAAGAAGGTGTCACACAAGTATTATTGGATTTAAGAAATAATCCTGGCGGCTTGTTGGACGAAGCTGTAAAAATGGCAAATATTTTCCTTGATAAAGGAGAAACTGTCGTCAAACTCGAAAAAGGCAATCAAAAAGATGCTGTTAAAACCGCAAACCAACCGTTAGATCATATTAAAGATATGAAGGTTTCAATCCTATTAAATGAAGGTTCAGCGAGTGCTTCTGAAGTATTCTCAGGTGCGCTACACGACCATCATATTGCCAAAATTTATGGTACAAAATCATTTGGTAAGGGTATCGTACAAACAACACGTGAATTTAAAGATGGATCTTTATTGAAATTTACTGAAATGAAATGGTTAACACCTGATGGTCATTATATTCACGGTAAAGGTATTAAGCCAGATGTTCCTGTTAAAGGTGCAGACTATGAAAATATAAAACCCATTCCGACAGATAAAACTTACCAACAAGGTGACCACGATAAAAATATACGCTCAATTAAAATTGGAATGAAAGCCTTAGGTTATTCAATAGATGCAGTGGATGAATCATACGATGCGCAATTAACGACTGAAATTAAAGCATTTCAACAAAAAAATCACATAGAGGCAAATGGGATGTTTAACGAAGAAACAAATCGTCTATTTACAGAAAAGCTGGTTGAAAAAGCAACGCGTGAAGATCCTATGCTTGAACAAACGCTAAAGAAACTTGAGGAGTGATTTCATTGATCAGAAAAGCAACATTACAAGACCTTAATCAAATCGAAGCTTTAACAGAAGAAGCAAAACAACTAATGATTGAGGATAACAATCCACAATGGGATCATCGTTACCCACTTAAAACCCATTTTAAAACAGATATTGAAATGGGCGGCCTATACGTTTATGACGATTCAGAAATTAAAGGTTTTATCGTCATTGACCAAAATGCACCAGATTGGTATGATGCGCTTGAGTGGCCCATTGATAAATCGAATGCTTATGTCATTCATCGCCTTGTCGCATCGCCACAATATCGAGGGATTGCGCAACAACTAATGCAATTCGCAATGGACTTGGCAGAATCACATCATGTTCAAATTTTGTTGACAGATACATTTTCACAAAATGAACGCGCACAAGGATTGTTCAAAAAATATGGTTTTGTCAAAACTGGTGAAATGACAAGTACTGAGTTTCCTTTTGATAAAGGTAAACCATTTTATGCATATTATAAAAATTTAACAGAATAGAGGGTTAATATGGTTAAAATTGCATTTACAGGTGGCGGAACTGTTGGACATGTGTCGGTCAACTTGAGCTTAATTCCAGCTGCAATCGAGAAAGGACATGAGGCATTTTATATTGGTTCGAAAAAGGGAATAGAACGTGAAATGATTGAATCGCAATTGCCCCAAACACCTTACTATGTCATTTCTAGTGGTAAATTACGGCGCTACTTTTCTTTTGAAAACTTAAAAGATGTCTTTAAAGTGTTAAAAGGAATTTTAGATGCACGTAAAGTCTTAAAACGCGAAAAGCCAGACATCGTTTTTTCAAAAGGGGGCTTTGTCTCCGTGCCAGTTGTATTAGCTGCAAAATCATTAAAAATACCTACAATTGTTCATGAATCTGATTTAACGCCGGGTCTAGCTAATAAAATTGCAATTAAGTTTGCCAAAAAACTTTATACAACATTTGAAGATACGTTAAAGCATGTTCCGAAAGATAAAGCAGATTTTGTCGGGGCTACCATTCGAGAAGATTTGAAGCACGGCAATAAAACACGTGGTTATCAATTAACTGGATTTAATCCAAACAAAAAAGTGTTACTTGTGATGGGCGGCAGTATGGGAAGCCTTAAAATAAACGAGGCCATTCGTCGTCATCTTGATACATTGCTTGAAACTTATCAGATTATTCATTTGACTGGTAAAGGCTTAGTCGCGCCACATGTCCAAACTGAAGGTTATGTACAATTTGAATTTGTTAAAGATGATTTAACAGATTTACTTGCAATTACAGATACCGTCGTTTCAAGAGCGGGTTCAAATGCGATTTATGAATTTCTAACATTACGTTTGCCAATGCTTTTAATCCCATTAGGCCTTGATCAATCACGAGGCGATCAAATTGATAATGCGCAATATTTCGAAAAGCAAGGTTATGCTACTATGTTAGATGAGTCCGAACTCACTAGTGAAACATTGATGGCAGCGCTCAATGAAATTGAAAAAAATAGAGCTCAATATATTAACAATATGGAGAATTTCACTGAAAGTTATACTAAAGATGATTTACTTGAAAAAATAATTCATGATGCACTTGGTTAAGGAGGTTAGTTCATGTCACATTGGAAGCGAATTTCACTTTTACTCATTTTTACACTGATATTTTCAGTGATTGCCATGTTTCATGAATCGCGCTTAGGCAAGTGGATTGATAATGAAGTTTATTCATTTATTTATTCTTCAGAGAGTTTTATATCGACTTCTATCTTTTTCGGTGCGACTCAAATCGGTGAAGTATGGGCAATGATTACATTATCACTCATTGTCGTAACTTTACTTATGCTCTATAAATACAAAATTGAAGCGCTCTTTTTTGCACTGACTATGATAATGTCCGGCGTGACGAATCCAATACTTAAAAATATATTCGATAGAGAACGACCAACTTTGTTACGACTCATTGATATATCAGGTTTTAGTTTTCCAAGTGGACATGCCATGGGTGCAACAGCATTTTTTGGAAGTTTAATGTTTGTTGCACACCGTATTTTAAAAGGGAAATCAAAAGCTTTTGTTATTGGTGCGAGTGCACTATTTATCATTTTGATTTCTAGTTCTCGTGTCTATCTCGGTGTCCATTATCCAACTGACATCATTGCAGGAATTATAGGCGGTGTGATTTGTATTTTACTGTCTCAACTCATCCTACGTAAACAATTGAATTTATAAAAAGCAACAAAGCCGCCGCAAATGAATGCGACGGCTTTTATTTAACGTTTAATATCAACGAATTTTTATACGGGCATATAAAAGGGGATATTATTGAAAATGACTCAATCTTAAGAACGAATTGTAGTGGGGGGTCGTTGTGATTGACAATCATTTTCAATTACATTATAACTCATTGAGAATGATTGTCAATTAAAAACGCAAAATTTTTTAAAAAACTTTCCCGTTTTATAGTTTTAGCATATGATTATGGAAGAGGTGACAAGCATGAAAAAAGTACTCATTGTAGAAGATGAAAAAAACTTAGCTCGCTTTATTGAATTAGAACTTAAACATGAAAATTATGATGTAGAAATTAGAAATGATGGCGCTTCAGGATTGAATCGCGCTTTACAACATGATTTTGATCTTATTTTATTAGATTTAATGTTACCTGAAATGGATGGTTTAGAAGTTTGTAAAAGATTGCGTACGCAAAAAGATACGCCTATCATTATGATTACTGCTAAAGGTGAAATAGAAGATAAAGTCACTGGGTTAGATTATGGCGCTGATGATTATATTGTCAAACCTTTTGAAATTGAAGAATTATTAGCAAGGAGTCGTGCATTGATACGACGGTACACAGATGAGCATTCAGCTAAATCAAATGTGATAGAAATAGATGGCATCAAAATAGATAAAAATGCTTTCAAAGTATGGTATGAAAATGAAACTCTCGAACTCACTAAAACCGAATTTGATTTATTATTACTTCTTGCAGAAAACAAAAATCGCGTCTTGCATCGAGAACAAATTCTTGATCATGTTTGGGGTTATGAATCTGAAGTCGAAACAAATGTAGTAGATGTATATATTCGATATTTAAGAAATAAATTGAAAAAAATCGATAAACAAAAGCTAATTGAAACGGTTAGAGGTGTAGGATACGTGATCAGACAATGAAACAATCGACACTAAAAACCAAATGGACATTTGTGACGACACTCATTACGTTTCTTATCATTTTCATATTTTGCTTACTCATTATTTATGCAATTAGTAGTTTACTCAAGCAAAATGAATTTCAAAAAGCAGAAAGAAGTGCAGATGATCTTTACAATCTTTTAGAAACAAAACCGGTAAAAAATATTACAGCTTTAGAGTATAGCTCCGTCACAGATAGCTATCAAAAAGTCATTCTTTATGATGAACACGGACATAAATTATTAGAAAACTCAAATACAACGAATATCCAGTTCTCACCACCTTTTCACCCTCACGAAACTCGAAACATTAAAATTATACGAAATGACAAAGGGGCTTATATTACTGTTTCTAATCCTGTAGATACGGGTCACTTTAAAGGGTATGCAACAATTGTTCACTCTCTTGATGTTTACGATGATTTACTCAATTTTATTACTTACTTGGCACTTATATTTGGTTTTATCGCATTATTTGTAACCGCATGTATCAGTTATTTCTTTTCATCGCAAATCACACAACCGATTAATATTATTACTGAAAAAATGACTCAAATTAGACGAAATGGGTTCCAAGAGAAACTTGAGGTACCTACGAATTACGAAGAAACAGATGCGCTCATTGATACATTTAACAGTATGATGGTCAAACTTGAAAATTCGTTTAATCAACAAAAACAATTTGTTGAAGATGCTTCACATGAATTGCGCACACCGTTACAAATCATACAAGGCCATCTCAATTTAATTCAGCGCTGGGGTAAAAAAGATCCTGACATATTAGAAGAATCATTGAATATTTCATTAGAAGAAATGAATCGAATTACAAAACTTGTCGAAGAATTGTTACTGTTAACTAAAGATGACTCACGCTTAACTGATAACCAAACGGAAAAAGTAGATGTAAACGAAGAAATTAAAAATCGGATACATTCTTTACAACAAATTCACCCAGACTATCAATTTAATTTTTCATCTAATTTAGATTTTATCTATTTAGATATTAATTCATTCCATCTAGAACAAATACTGTTAATCTTTCTCGATAACGCAATTAAATATGATACGCAAAATAAGCATGTATCAATAGCAACAAAACTAATTAACAACCAAGTCTTAATTAAAATTACAGATAGGGGAATGGGCATACCTCAGGCAGACCAAGCACATATATTCGATCGTTTCTATCGTGTTGATAAATCTCGGTCCCGCCAACAAGGTGGAAACGGACTCGGTTTATCTATCGCACATAAAATGGTCAAACTATATAACGGTCGTATTTCAGTCAAAAGTGAAGTGGGCCAATTTACAACATTTATCATCAGTTTCGATTCATTATAATAACTATAATTATCCAATTTTTTGCCTTTAAATGTTCACATTTTAATGCTATTATTGACCTGTAAGCGTTTTTATTTTTTTAAATGTGGAGGGTGGATTATGAAGAACGATAAACAGGTGACAGAGGCACCTGTAAACTTTGGAACAAATTTAGGATTAATTTTAGAACTTTATGATCAATATTTAGATGATCCTAGTTCTGTTACTGAAGATTTACAAGTTCTCTTTAGTACAATTAAAGACGGTGAAGCAACAGTTTCATCAACATATCAATCAAGCTCAGGGGATAGCACAATAAAACGTGTTATGCGATTAATTGATAATATTAGACAGTATGGTCATTTAGAGGCTGATATTTATCCTGTAAACGCGCCTCAACGTACGAATATTCCTAAATTAAATCCAGAAGACTTTAATTTAGATCAACAAACACTTGAGGGCATCTCAGCAGAAATCGTTTCTGACCATTTTAAGGATATTTATGATAATGCGTATGAAGCCATAGTGAGAATGGAAAAACGTTACAAAGGTCCTATTGCTTTTGAATATACACATATTAATAATAATAAAGAACGTGTATGGCTGAAACGTAGAATTGAGACACCTTATAAAGCAAGCCTCAACAAAGAAGAAAAAATTAAACTATTTAAACTTCTCGCACACGTAGAGGGGTTTGAGAAATACCTTCACAAAAACTTCGTAGGTGCAAAAAGATTTTCAATCCAAGGTGTAAATACCCTCGTGCCTATGATCACTCAAACAATTAAACGTGCAGCAGAAGAACAAATTACAAATATACAAATTGGTATGGCACATCGCGGGCGTTTAAATGTGCTAACCCATGTACTTAAAAAGCCTTACGAAATGATGCTTTCTGAGTTTATGCATACTGATCCGATGAAGTTTTTACCTGAAGATGGCAGTTTAAAAATCACTTCAGGTTGGACAGGAGACGTGAAGTATCATTTAGGTGGCATTAAAACAATTAAAGAACACGGCTTCGAACAACGCATCACATTAGCAAATAACCCTAGCCATCTTGAAGTTGTGGCACCTGTTGTCACTGGACGCACGAGAGCCGCACAAGATCGCACTGATGGCTCAAGTCAAATTAAGACAGATCACAATAGTGCAATGCCAATCATCGTGCATGGTGATGCTGCTTATCCGGGGCAAGGTGTCAATTTTGAAACAATGAACTTGGGTAACTTGAATGGTTTCTCAACTGGAGGTACTTTGCATATTATTACAAATAACCGTATTGGTTTTACAACCGATCCAGAAGATGGCCGTTCAACAACTTATGCAACAGACGTCGCTAAAGGTTATGACGTTCCAATACTACATGTGAATGCAGATAATGTAGAAGCTACAATTGAAGCTATCGATATTGCTATGGAATTTAGAAAGACATTCAACAAAGATGTCGTTATTGATTTAGTAGGTTATCGTCGTTTCGGTCACAATGAAATGGACGAGCCAACACTTACAAATCCATTACCATATAAAGAAATTAAAAAGCATGACACTTCAGAAGTCATTTACGGTCAACAATTGGTGGATGAAGGTGTGATTAGTCAAGATGAGATGGATGAAGTGATTGAAGGCGTACAAAAAGAAATGCGTCAAGCACACGATAAAATCGATAAAAAAGATACAAATAACAATACTGACATGGCAATGCCTGAAAGTATTGCAAAACCGTTAGCGAATAATGATTCTGAATTATCGCTTGAAAGATTAAAAGAAATTAATGAAGCAATGCTTACTTATCCTGAAGCATTTAATGTCTTTAAAAAGTTAAATCGTATTCTCGAACAACGTAGAGAACCTTTTGAAAAAGAAGGGGGGCTCGTGGATTGGGCACATGCTGAGCAACTGGCTTTTGCTACAGTGATGCAAGAAGGAATCCCAATTCGTATGACAGGTCAAGACTGCGAGCGTGGTACATTTAGTCATCGTCATGCAGTATTACATGATCAAGAAAACGGAGAAACATACATTCCGTTACAACATGTACCTGATCAAAAAGCAACTTTTGATATTCATAATTCACCATTATCAGAAGCTGCTGTAGTTGGCTTTGAATATGGATACAATGTAGAAAATCCATCATCTTTCAATATTTGGGAAGCACAATTCGGTGATTTTTCAAATATGGCACAAATGTATTATGATAACTTTATTTTCTCAAGCAATGCAAAATGGGGAGAACGTTCAGGATTGACATTCTTCTTACCACACGCATTTGAAGGGCAAGGTCCCGAACACTCATCAGCACGTTTAGAACGCTTCTTACAACTAGCAGCAGAAAACAATATGACAGTATGTAACTTATCAAGTTCAAGTAACTATTTCCATTTGTTACGTGCACAAGCAGCAAGCTTAGGCACAGATGCGATGAGACCTTTAGTATTAATGTCACCGAAAGGCTTGTTACGTAATAAAACCGTTGCACAGCCTATCGATGCATTTACAAGTGGTGGATTTGAACCTATTCTTGCGGAAAATCACGACGCAAATAAAATTAAAAAAGTCATTTTAGCATCAGGAAAAATGTTTATTGATTTGAAAGAACGTCTAAAAGAATCACCAAACGATGAAATTTTAATTGTCGCTGTTGAAAGACTTTATCCATTTCCAAAAGAAGAAATTGAGTCGCTATTAAAAACATTACCAAAACTTGAAACCATTGCATGGGTTCAAGAAGAACCACAAAACCAAGGTGCATGGTACTTTGTTCACCCTATTTTAAACGAACTTGCAGGGGATCAATATCAACTCATTTATCACGGCAGAAAACATCGTGCTGCACCTTCTGAGGGTGATGGAGAGATTCACAAACTTGTTCAAAATATCATTATTGAAAATAGTTTAAATATTTAGGGGGCATATTTAAAATGGCAGAGGTAAAAGTTCCAGAGTTAGCAGAATCAATTACAGAAGGTACCATTGCAGAATGGTTAAAACAAGTAGGTGACACAGTTGAAAAAGGTGAAGCCATACTTGAACTAGAAACGGATAAAGTAAACGTTGAAGTCGTTTCTGAAGAAGAAGGTACAATTCAAGAATTACTTGCAGAAGAAGGCGATACCGTTGAAGTCGGTCAAGCAATCGCTGTTGTAGGCGAAGGTGGCGCAAAAGCATCAAATAAAGATGATTCTAAAAAAGAAACATCGTCAAAAGAAAAAGATGATCAACAAGAAAGCCCGTCTGATCAAAAAGCAGAAGAAAAATCAGATAAACAAAATGAAGTAGCACAAACAGCTTCAAATGAACGAATCAATGCCACACCGTCAGCAAGACGCGCTGCACGTGAAAAAGGCATCAGTTTGAGTGAAGTGAGTCGTAAAGCGAACGATGTTATTCGTAAAGAAGATGTTGCTCGTGGCCCTCAAGAACAACAAGCAACAAAATCAGCAGATAAGCAAAATGAATCAAAACCACAAGCACCACAAAATCCGAACAAACCAGTGATTCGTGAAAAAATGAGCCGTAGAAAGAAAACTGCAGCTAAGAAATTATTAGAAGTGAGCAACAATACAGCAATGCTGACAACTTTCAATGAAGTTGATATGACAAATGTTATGGAATTGCGTAAACGTAAAAAAGAAAAATTTATGGAAGACCATAATGGTACTAAGTTAGGCTTTATGTCATTCTTCACAAAAGCTGCAGTTGCCGCTCTTAAAAAATATCCAGAAGTTAACGCAGAAATTGATGGCGACTATATGGTAACGAAACAGTTTTATGATATCGGTGTGGCCGTTTCTACACCGGGAGGATTATTAGTACCAAACGTTCGTGATTGTGATAAAAAGAACTTTGCAGAGATTGAAGAAGAAATTGCACGCTTAGCTGCAAAAGCACGTGATAATAAACTCTCTCTTGATGATATGGTCAATGGTTCATTTACCATTACAAATGGTGGTATCTTCGGTTCAATGATGTCAACACCAATTATTAATGGTAACCAAGCTGCTATACTAGGTATGCATTCTATTATGACAAGACCGATTGCAATCGATAAAGATACGATTGAAAATCGACCAATGATGTACATTGCTTTAAGTTATGATCATCGAATTATCGATGGAAAAGAAGCTGTAGGTTTCTTAAAAACGATTAAAGAACTGATTGAAAATCCTGAAGATTTATTATTAGAATCTTAAAAAGAAACGACTTTACACATTAAAATACAACGGTGCATGGACGCCGTTGTATTTTTCATTTGATTAACTTAACAAATTTCATTGCTATCATGCTATTCATAACATCGAATAGTGAAAAATGATTGACATTCGTCTTTAAATTAGGGATCCTGATATATTCAATTGTCAATACATATCCAAACGATGCGATATACGTTACAATAAAAGATAGGCGCATTAAGAAAGGAATTGACAAATGAACCGTAAATTAATAGTGCCTGTTTTAACAGTGGGCATTTTCCTAATTTTAATCAATATAGGGCTGATGATTGCAAGCCTAGTTGGTTCTATTCATTACTATCCTATTTTCCAAACGATAGGCTTAGCACTACTTGTACTATATGGTTTTGACATGATGAAATACAGTCATGCGAAATCCATATATTTATGGGCAGGAATTCTTTTTATTGTGTTTGGTATTTTCTTTAAATAATAGCGGTACCTTAACTTTAAGATGAAATCCAAAACGGACTTAAGAAAGAAGGAGAATCATTTATGTCTCATATCCGAAGTATTACACTTGCGACTGAAAATATAGACAAAACGATTGATTTATTTCATAATGTGTTAGGAATGACTTATCAAAAAAAGAATAACACTGTTCAATTTGGTGATGCAGCTATTAATCCAGGAACAAGAATACAATTTGTTGAAGTGAATCAACCTATTCAACAAGAGCATCAGCATTTTCAACTGATTGGATTGCGTACACCTTCAGATGAAGGAATTCGGGAATATGAAGATATTTTTCATCAACATCGTCTTGATTATCAAGAACCCACATTCATGAATGGTCATTCACATCTCGCTTTTTATGATTCCAATGAACAACGATTTGACATTTTTTCAAACGAAAACAATACGGGTGTGGGTCTAGGCATACCAAATGAAGAGAGTACCGTTAATCCACTTCATCAACTTCAAGGTGTGGGCCCAGTAATTATTAAAACGAATGAGTTGATGATTACGATTGCTTTATTAACGCAAATATTTAATTTTGAAGTTTTTGCAGAGTACGTGACACCGCAAACACAAATACGCACAGTTGTATTACAATCTCAAAATGGTGGCTTAGGCGCTGAAATTCACGTATTCGAATCAGCAGAAACCGTAATACTGCCAGAATATGGCATTGTAGAGCAAGTCGAATTTACTGCACAAAATATGTCCGAATTTAATGATGCGATTAATAAATTAAAAGCGCATCAAATGCCTTACGAAATTTTAAAAAATGATCAACAACATACACGTTCTATTCGGATAAATGATGCGAACGGTATTTCATATATCTTAACTTTAGAACAACAAGAGGAAGGATGAAATTAGATGTTACACGAAACTTGGAAAGAACAAACACCTCAAAAGCAAGTTAAAGTCATTCATACAGATGCAAAGAAATTTACAGTAAGTGATATGTTAACGATTGGCAATACATATCCAGTCGTTAATGAAACAGAAGAGTATTATCAAATAATTGATAATTCTGGTCATGTCGGTGGATACTATAAAACTTATTTTGAAGAAGTTTAATACAAGCAGACTTAGAAAATAGATGTGATAAAAAGCGGGGGTATCTTTTTACTCACGTCTTTTTTCATGCACTGAATTAGAAAGGATTTTGGGAATGATAAAAGAACATTTTACAAGTTATATAAACTCAGATGAAACGGTATTAGGAGATGCTGAAAAATTATTTGCTTTAAATAAAAACATTTTACTTAAAGGACCAACAGGATCTGGTAAAACTAAATTAGCCGAAACATTAAGTCATATCACTCAATTGCCTATGCATCAAATTAACTGTTCTGTGGATTTAGATGCTGAAAGTTTACTCGGCTTCAAAACAATTAAGACTTCAGAAGAAGGGCATCAAGAAATTGTCTTTATTGATGGGCCAGTCATTAAAGCGATGCGTGAAGGGCATATTTTGTATATTGACGAGATTAATATGGCCAAACCTGAAACACTACCGATTTTAAACGGTGTTCTTGATTATCGAAGACAACTTACGAATCCTTTTACTGGTGAGGTCATCAAAGCCGCACCTGGATTTAAAGTAATTGCCGCAATCAATGAAGGGTACGTCGGTACATTACCCATGAATGAAGCTTTAAAAAACCGCTTTGTAGTCATTAATGTGGATTATATCGATGGCGATACATTGCATGATGTCATTAAAGCACAAAGTCTTTTGCAAGATGACCGATTAATCCATCAAATTATTAAATTTAATGAAGATCTGCGCACGATGACACAACAAGGTCAGCTTTCTGAAGAGGCAGCCAGTATACGTGCTTTAATTGATATGAGTGATTTAGCAACAGTGATGCCAATCGAAAGAGCCATACAACGTACCATTATTGATAAATTAGAAGATGAACGTGAGCAACAAGCGATAATGAATGCAGTAGAACTTAACTTTTAGAGGGTGATTTGATGAGCGATCGTTTTATCATGTTTAATGATGAACAACTTGATGCAATGAAAGTGATGATACTCCAAGACCTTGCAAGGTTGTTACTGAAAAATGAAGACACGCAAGTAAAAATTCATAAATTTCCATATTATGACGCTATCCAAAATGAAGTAATCTGTAGTTCTTTTTGGGCACATCGACCTAAAACCATCGAACATACAGGTCTGAAAACTGATATTTTACTTGCAACGTACAGTTATTTTCATATGGATCCACAAGTGGTCAATGAAGTTTTAAATAATGAAGAAGGCTTTAAACATCCTAAACTGTATCGTCAATTATTTAAAATGATTGAGGAAATGCGTATTTTAAACTTAATCATCAAACAACGACCGATGACACAACGGATGATACAAGTCAGAAAGCAGATTCGCAAACAGTATTGTGAGTCACAAATCAATGTATACCGCACTAAAACATTATTCACTGACTTACTGTTTCTAAATTTAGAATTATCATTTTTACAAGATGATTTCTACACTGTACCGGATATTCACGTTGAGTTAGATGGCATATTAAATAGAATGTATCAATATCTACCTGATGCTTTTCAACTTCGTTCTAGTGAAGAGACAATGTACCTCGTACAAAGGATTATGTTTCAAGTGGACGACTGGCTCAGTGAAGATATGCTCAATGAATATTATCATATTCCCCGGCATATTTATGAAGCTTTATCAAATCTTACACTTGAAGATTTAAAGCGGACAGATGCTGCACAAACAGATGGCCATCGAGATGAAGAAGAGGAAGAGGAAGTTGAAGCAGAGCAGATCGAGTCTAAATATGCAGATAGCGACACTGCTGGCGGCACCTATCTCGAAATGGAATTACATGAAGGTGAAAATAGTGAGGTGTTAAGTGATAATGACACCGCAAGAGAAGGCGATAGTACGGACGATATGACTGATATGATTAGTAAAAAGGGACGCGGCTCTAAAGATACGAAAGAAAATGAAGAAGGTGGCGAACAAGGTCCATCGAACCAATTACTCAGTTTGTCGGGCATCAATCAATATGTTGATATTAAGTGGAATGTACCGGAGATTCAACCTGAATATTTCGAGGCATACCGTCAAGTTCAGAGTGAAGTGCAATATGAGATAAAAGATTTAATTCAAATTATTAAAAAAACTATCGATCGTGAGTACCAAGATGTTCGCACGCATCTTACTAAAGGACGTTTACAACGTAATTTAGTGAATTGGTTTATTGATGATCAATATAAGCTTTTTTATAAAAAAGCTGACCAGAGTCGAACATTCGATGCGACTTTTACATTACTCATCGATGCCTCAGCGAGTATGCACGACAAAATGGAAGAAACGATTAAAGGGGTCGTGCTTTTTCATGAAACTTTGAAATCTCTTAATGTTAAACATGAAATTTTAGCGTTTAATGAAGATGCTTTTGAAGCAGATGCTGAATATCAGCCTAATATTATTGATGAAATTATTCATTATCACCAATCTACGTTTAATACAGAAGCGCCAAGAATTATGTCATTAACACCTCAAGATGATAATCGTGATGGTGTAGCTATACGAATTGCGAGTCAACGCTTATTAACACGTTCAGAGCAACAACGATTCTTAATTGTATTTTCTGATGGTGAGCCTTCTGCCTTCAATTATAGTCAAGATGGAATTTTAGACACTTATGAAGCTGTAGAAATGGCACGTAAACTAGGAATTGAAGTTTTCAACGTTTTCCTTAGCCAAGAACCTATTACTGAATCTATTGAACAAACCATTCATAACATTTATGGTCAATATGCGATATTTGTGGAAGGCGTTCAACATTTACCGAGTATGTTGTCTCCGTTATTAAAAAAATTATTATTGAAATCATTTTAATACAAAACTTGAAGTTACATTTGTAATTTTCAGAAATTTTATAGACGATGGCAAATTCTTGTGATAGAATGAATCATATTTATTTAAAGGAATTTGAAGGAGTAGCAATATGAATAAAAACACTTTAATCATTGGCTTTATGTTATTTGCCATCTTTTTTGGAGCAGGAAATCTTATATTTCCACCAAACTTAGGCCTCGATAGCGGTCAATATTTTTGGCCATCCATTCTTGCTTTTGTACTAACTGGAATTGGTTTGCCATTACTCGGCGTTGTCGTTGGTGCATTAGATAAACAAGGTTATATCGGAGCAATTAATAAAATACATCCTGCATTTTCAGTTGTATTTTTAGTTTCTATCTATTTAACAATAGGGCCTTTATTTGCAATACCTCGAACAGCTTCAACATCTTTTGAGATGACAGTAACACCAGTTATCCATTCGAGTAATCCTTTGTGGCTATTCATTTTTTCAGTTATATATTTTCTTATTGTTTTATATTTATGTTTGAACCCAGGTAAAATCGTTGACCGTATTGGTGCCATTTTAACACCTTTACTTTTAGTGACAATTATCGCAATGATTGTTAAAGGTTTTATCGACTTTGGTGGCAAACCGCAAAGTAGTGCAAATCCTGAAACTTACACTTCTGCTTTAGGTGGTTTTTCAAAAGGATTTACAGAAGGGTATTTAACAATGGATGCAATTGCAGCGATTGCATTTTCAATGATAGTGGTGAATGCGGTTAAAGCAACAGGCCTTAAACATGCAAATGCCATTTTCAAACAAACAGCAATGGCGGGTATCATTGCGGCAATTGCATTAGCCGTCATTTATATCTCACTTGGCTTTATCGGTAATCACATGATTATCCCTGAAGATACAATGAAACGATTAGTAGATAACGATCAAAATATTGGGGCTTATTTATTAATTACAATGGCGGATGCAGGTTATGGTGCATTTGGTAAATATTTACTAGGTATTATCGTTGCACTCGCATGTTTAACAACAGCTTGTGGATTAGTTGTCTCTGTCAGTGAGTATTTCAATAGCATTTTACCTAAAATCTCTTATAAAGCATATGTTTACATTTTTACTTTAATTAGTTTTGTATTATCAAACTTAGGTTTAAATGCTGTAATCAAAATGTCTATACCGGTTTTACTCATTTTATACCCAATCGCGATTACGACAGTATTGTTAATTTTAATCGCACGTTTTATTCCAACACGACGAATTACGCAACAAATCACTGTGGCTGTTGTCACAATTGAATCTGCTTTAAGTGTTATGAATACAAACGGATGGTTAAAATTAAGCTTTATTGATCAACTTCCTTTACATCAACATTCACTTGAATGGTTTCCAATTGCTGTAGTTACATTAATCATCAGCTATATCATTGGTGCATTTGTAAAAAGTTCTAACATTATCGTTTACGAAAAAGAATAATCGTGAGTCATAATGAAACCACCGCATTCCTATTATGGATGCGGTGGTTTTTTAAATGTTTTCATACTGATTATTGCTGGTTTCTTTGAACTTTAGCTGTCGTCAGTCTTTCTTTTAAGTCACTTTCTAATAGCTTCAAGTCCGCTTCAGCTTGTTGTCTTTTTTGTCTGCCTTCCTCTTGAATTTGTAGCGTTTCTTCAATCGTTTGAATAATGTTATCTTGTGTTGTCTTAAGCGTTTCAATATCAACAATGCCTCGCTCATTTTCTTGAGCAGCTATATTAGCGTTTTGACGCAACATTTCAGAGTTACGTAAAAGCATTTCGTTGGTTGTATCTGTTACTTGCTTTTGTGCAATAGCAGCTTTATGTTGACGTTGTAAAGTAAGCGCGATTGCCATCTGATTTTTCCATAACGGAATACTTGTTAAAATTGAACTTTGAATTTTTTCAGCGAGCGCACGACTCACATTCTGAATCATTCGAATTTGTGGCGCCGATTGTAAAGAAATCTGTCTTGATAATTTCAAGTCATAAATTCGCTTATCTAAACGATCTAAAAATTGCTCCATATCTGCAACTTCTTGAACTTTCATTTGATCAGATGCGCTTTTAGCTTCTTCACGCAATTGAGGCAATAGCGCTTGTTCTATTTCTTTCTTTTTCTGTTCACCAGCTTGAATGTATAAGTTTAAAATATCAAAATAATCTTTATTTTGTTGATACAAGCCATCTAACATTTGGATATCTTTTACTAATAGTGATTTGTTTTTATCGAGTTCTATCGAAATACGATCCACTTGAGCACTTACCGATTGCATTCGTGAAAATAGCTGTTGCATTGAATTTTTTGAACGCTTAAATATTTTCTTTAAAAATGAATCATCCTTTTGAGATAACGACTCAGGATCAACTTCTTTAAGTTTTTTCATCAATTGTTCTAATGTATCACCGATGGGGCCTACATCTTTAGACTGTATTTCATTCAACATTTGATGCGAAAAAGTTGAAAGCTGTGTTTGCGCGTTAGCTCCAAATTTCAATAAACTTTCATGATTTAAAGGTTCGATTTGTGCAGATAAACTATGAATCTTTTGACGATCTTGTTCTGATAAATGTTTATCTAACTCTGACGATGTTTCTAAAGCTTGTACCTGACTTTGAGACGTCATTTCTTGATCAAAAGATTTGAAATAATCATCTAAAGGATGTGCTGTCGCTTCTTTAGAAAGGTCATTTTGTTTCATCGATCATTCTCCATTTCTTTCATATTTCTTTTCTGATACAGCTGATTAAGCTTTATTTCCGTGTCTAGTTGATTATAATCTTGTTCATTAATTTGTTTTAAATCAGCAATCAGCGTACGTTTGACTTCTTCTAATGTAATACGCGTTTGTTGTAATTTTTGTTGTTCTTCTGCTGATTTTAAAGGCATTTTCGCAAGACGTGTGTAACTTTCAACAAGATAAAGCGCATTATCGATATGCGAATAATAAAAACTTTCTAT
Source organism: Staphylococcus sp. HGB0015 (assembly GCF_000411275.1). Lineage (NCBI taxonomy): Bacteria > Bacillati > Bacillota > Bacilli > Caryophanales > Staphylococcaceae > Staphylococcus > Staphylococcus sp. HGB0015. Next base: position 857,750 of record NZ_KE150417.1, on the reverse strand, counting down.
CTTATAAAATTGAAAAGGCCGTTGTTTAACGAGCGCGTTAATCGTACGACTCAAACGAAAGATGTCATTAATCAACTTGAAATCTTGTATAGATCGTACATTAATAAATGTTTTTAAAATTCTTTTGATTTTACTTTGTGCTTGGTTTATTTGATGCACAATATAGCGATAGTCTTTGCGCGATAAATTCATTTCTTGTAAATACGCACGTGATGTGAGTCTTTGTGTTGGAACATAACCCGCAATAAATCCTGTAAAGCCTATCAACATGTCTAAAATAAAATTTAAATCTAAGGCAAAAATACTTGTCAGCAGTGCGATAATAGATACCGGAATACCGACAAAAACACCCCAAATACGAGAAAATATATACTTCATATCCATCTTCCTTTAAGATATCACTTTAAAATCTCTAAAATCTTTTTCTATTTCTAGTTCGTCAACAGAATAGTGTGTAACACTTGAAGCAGGGGAGGCGCCCTTCGATACAGCCTTTGTAAAGCTTTCAAGTTGTGTTTCATTCCCTTGAGCATGAATTTCTACATAATCATCTTTATTTTTTACATTGCCAACGATTTCATATTGCATCGCAAGTCGTTCAGTAAAATATCTAAACCCTACACCTTGCACCCGACCATATACACGGATTAAATAGTGCTTCATTTAACATCACCTCTTACAGTTAATTATAAGGATTTTCAGCCTAAAACTCTAATAATAAAGCTACATCACATGTCGATTATTTAAGTGCTTTAACTTGATTTTTAAATTTAAAAATATTATTTTGGATGAAAGACATTTCTTGTATTTAGGGGGACAATTTCATGTGGGAAGTTGCTAAGATTCGTGCAGACTACGAAGGTTGGTGGTTATTCGATGACTGGCCAGAACACATCGTAGATACACAGAAGTTTGATTCGTACGACGCATTTATACAAGCTTACCAACAGTTGATCCAACAAGCGAAAGGCTGTTATGACAATTACATTGTTGGCAAGCATAATATTTACGCATTTTATAATAATTGTGACATGAACTATTGCGAAGACTGTGAGGAAAATCTTCAAATCTTTTATAGCTATATTACATTAAAAAATGAAAAAATTTATTTAAATTTACCAATAATAGACTAATCGATAAATTTTAAATTCTATATTGCAAATCATGCACAATTGCCTTATAATAAGGTATAAGCAATAGCATTATTCCATATTGCAAAAAATATTTTTTTAGATTATATAAATTAATAATTAGTATTTTTTGTAATATGCGAATAGCGCATATTGAATTTTAGTCTTGGAGGTTTCACACATTATGAAACAAGGTACAGTTAAATGGTTTAACGCTGAAAAAGGATTTGGTTTTATCGAAGTTGAAGGAGAAAACGACGTATTCGTACACTTCTCAGCTATTAACCAAGAAGGTTACAAATCATTAGATGAAGGTCAATCAGTTGAATTTGAAGTAGTTGAAGGCGATCGCGGTCCTCAAGCTGCAAACGTTGTAAAACTATAATAAATAGATGCAATATTGACTTAGAAAAACAGTGAAGCATACTTCACTGTTTTTTTGTGGTTGTATATTTTTAACGGTTGGTGAAATATTCACTGACCGTTATTTTAATTTTTGATATTAAAAAAGCACAAATATCTCTATAATTGTAAGTG
>NZ_KE150417.1:778423-855878 GCF_000411275.1 Staphylococcus sp. HGB0015 | reverse complement strand
ATTCAACCCCGATGTACCATCTCAAATGAGGTCAAACGCATGATGACCCGGAAACTATCTAAAGTCATCTCTGAAAAGGATGTCGCTGAAAGTCTATGTGTATCACCTTCAACTGTCCATCGCCATTTAAAAGAGGTAAGTGATTCGGTGAAGACGCAGGCACATCATGTTTTACCGGAGCACTTAGCTTTTGACGAATTCAAATCAACGAAAGATGTCGAAGGTGCAATGAGCTTTATTTACTGTGATAGTGTAACCCATGATATCATCGATATTTTACCTGATCGTCGCAAACATAAATTAGAAGCCTATTTTTTAAAGTTCTCTAGAAAGCAACGTGAAAGAGTGAAAACCATCTCTATAGATATGTTTCCACCTTATATCGCACTCATTCAAGACTTATTTCCTCATGCGGAGATAATTATGGATCGCTTTCATATCGTGCAGGCTATCAATCGTGAAATCAATCGATGCCGAGTTCAAGTTATGAATGGTTTTAGGACAAAAGATAGACCTAAATATAATAAATTAAAGCGTTATTGGAAGTTACTATTAAAAGCGCCCTTAGATTTAGATCGAATGATATATCAGTCATACGGACTTTTTAAGTCTTGGCAGAGTCAATACAGTTTAGTTCAGTATTTATTGGAGCTTGATGAGAGGCTCAAAGAGACATATGAAACGGGGCATCGTCTTTTAAGTGCTCTGAAAGTAAACGATATCCAGCAATTACGCTTCATCTTACAGGATTCAAAAACAAAAGATATTTCACAAGGACTCAAGCGCGTCATTCAAACATTCATCAAATATTTGCCCTATATCTCAAATACGATGCGTTATCCACATTTAACGAATGGGCCAATTGAGGGCATTAATAATAAAATAAAACTGATTAAACGGGTTTCTTATGGTTATAGAAATTTCTGGAATTTTAGGAATCGAATCTTAATCATTTCCAAGGTATTTGTAAGTGAATATAAAAAACGCATTAAACAACAAAATAACGTTGCTTAATGCGTTATCGTCTCGCCAACCGACGTTGACAAAGAACCTTTTTTGTATGCTCAGTGGTTCATACAGCATACAGCATAAGACTAGGTCATCACTGTCAAAAAGAATCGCGCTAAGATGACTTTTAATAGAAAATCATCTTAGCGCTTCCTTTTTGTTATAAAACTTCGTATAATATGCCTTTGTTTTGCTAGGGGGACAACCTCAGCCCGTCGTCTCCGGCTCGTCCTGTACCTCATGCGAGGGTTATTAAAGATTGGATGTTCCAACTTCGTTCACTAACAAACCAAGGTTATGGATACTATTTAACGTCATTAATAATCAGTTGTCTTAAAGATTGGCGTTTAATGACTTCTCGTGCTTTTCCATCTTTCACAAAAAATACAGAAGGCTTTTGAATTTGGTTATAATTAGACGTCATACTATAATGATAAGCGCCTGTTGTTAAAACCGCTAAATAATCGCCACGTTTGACGCTTGAAGATAAGCGAGCTTCATGAATGAGAATATCACCGGATTCACACAGTTTACCTGCTAATGTTACCGTCTCATCTGCTTCTTCTTGACGGTTCACTAATAACACTTGATACTGTGCATCATATAAAGCTGTACGTATATGATCACTCATACCCCCATCAATAGATACATATTTATTCACATTTGGAATCTCTTTAATCGATCCTACCTCATATAAAGTGACACCTGCTTCTGCCACAATTGAACGACCCGGTTCAATACTTAAAGTTGGAATAGGGTAGTCAAGTTGATGACATGTTGCTTTTATGGCTTGAACAATTTCAGTAATGCCTTCCTCGATGTTGAAAGGACGATCACTTTCAACATACTTCACGCTAAAACCGCCCCCTAAATTAAGCAATTCAATCGAAATATCATTTTCTTTTAACCACTGTAAAACCATTTTCGCTGTTTCTATCATGCCCGTTGTTTCTTCAATTTGAGAACCAATATGAAAATGGATACCTTTAAAGTGAAGTTGTTGAGAAGCTTGTATTTTTTCGATAGCTTGTAAAGCAAGGCCGTGTTTTAATGATAATCCAAATTTACTTTTTTCTTGTCCCGTTTGTATAAATTCATGTGTGTGAGCCTCAACTCCAGGATTAACTCTAACTAAAACCTCGACTGTATCAGTAGCATAGCGCTCAATCAAATCAATTTCATCTAGCGCATCAACAACAAAATAACCAATACCACTTTCAATAGCATAGCGAATCTCTTGTTTTGTTTTATTGTTCCCATGAAAATGAATACGCTTCGGATCAAAACCTGCTTCTAAAGCTGTGTAGAGTTCTCCTTCAGACACCACATCTAAATCAAAATCTTCTGATTGTGCCAATTTGACCATTTGAATACAAGTGAACGCTTTTGAGGCATATGATAATACATAACCAATATCATTCTGTTGAAATGCGCTGTGATAGCGTCTCATTTGATTTCTTATTTGCGCTTCATCATAGACGATAGTAGGGGTCCCAAAGCTTTGGGCCAAAGTTTTTAAACTTGTTCCTGCCAAAGTGAGTTCTCCACTTTTATTGTAACTTACTGTCATTTATCTATACTCCTTTATCAGTGAATCCAAATTTAATGCGCTTAACTGCTCCGAATTCGCACCTACGCCTTTAAATGTATAATCATCGATGCGTAAATCTTCATTATACAAAATGACTTTATCTTTCGCTTGTACGTGTTCATCAACTTCAACAAACATATGACTCATCATTAAGGCACGAATAGGGTAAATACGTTGATTTATCATAACTTCATGTTGCGCACGTGTACGTAATATTCCATCTCCATAGCCAATATCAACGACGGCTAAACGTGTGTTATTTTCCTCCGCGGTATAAGCAAAGCTATAACCACAGTGATCTCCTTGTTGAACCTGTCTCACTTGGATGACATTTGCGCTTACTGTCAATGCTTGCGGGAATGCTTCTCGAGAAAGTGAAGCATATGGGCGAGAGCCGTATAAAGCTATGCCAATACGTGCATGTGTATGATGTTCAAAAACATGGCCCTCTCTAAAATAACTGGCGCTATTTTGTGCGTGTATCAAGTCAAACGACATATTCATTTTGTTGACTAGAACATCAACAACATTGAACCAAGCATCTCTTTCCTGTTGATACATCGTAACGTCAAATTCATCTGCATAGCCAAAATGAGTCCAAAGCCCAGTTATTATCATTTTAGGGCTATACGTTTGACGATGATCTTCAATAACTTTTATCATTTCATCAATCGTTTTAAAACCAGAACGATGTAATAAGTTTTCGTATTCTAAATGCACTTTAACATCAAACAATGCTTCTTTATATTGTTCATAAAATGCCAAAGAGGGCAATGTCATATGAATATCATATGTACGCAATAACTCAAATTCATCCGTTGCATTCATTAAAAAAATCGTCGCTGCAGCATCGATTTTACGAATCGCAATAGCTTCATTTAATGACGTTGTACTAAACGTATCAATACCCATTTCTTTAAATGTATTGACTGCAAAATCTAATCCGTAATTATATGCATTATTTTTAACAACAGCCATAATCGATTGATTACCTTTAACGCGTTTTACATTTTCTTTAAAACGCGCTTGATTGATTTGCCAAACTGCAGTCATGCTTCCACCTCGTTATAATTAAATAACAGTCTTTCATAATAATCCGCAATGCGAATTAATACATGCTCATCAAAATTTAATTGTGGGGTATGAAGACCACTTACAAATTGCTTTTCATCATTTCTAGTGCCTACAAATACAAAGTAAGCAGGGGCAATTTGACGATAAAAACTGAAGTCTTCACCAAACAAGTATGGACGTTCATTCTCAATAACCGTCATTTGGTGATAATTGAGACTTTCCACTACATATTTTTTTAATGATGGATCATTCATAGTAGGGGGATATCCTTCAGCAAACTTTACTTCGCAAGAGACATCAAATAAGGTATGCGCACTTTGCGCAATTTTTTGCATTTGATTTTGTATTGCGCTCAAATCATCCATATCATAAGTCCGAATTGTACCTTCTAAATAGCCTTTACTTGGTACCGTATTAATCGCTTCACCAGCATGGAAATGACCGATGTGAACAATATTGCGTTGTAGCCCGTTAAGATGATATTGTTGGATTTGTGAAACTTGCGTTAAAATATGCTGTAAAGCTTCACCCGCAGATTTACCTTGTTCTTTATTTGCAACATGACTCGATTCGCCCTCAATAAAAAATCGATATTCGGTCGCACTTGCTGTAATCTCATAATCTCTTATTACAACCGAACCTTCTTCAACAAAAGGCATCACATGTACACCATAAATGGCATCGATATGAAACTTATCTAAAGCATGAGACTTGATTAATAAATTCGCACCGCCCCCAGATTCTTCAGCAGGTTGAAAAATAAAAACAACATGGTGGGGTAATTGACCTTCATCAAATAGCTTTTTACATCTTTTTACAAATAACATTAATGCGGTTGTATGCCCATCATGCCCGCAAGCATGCATTTTATTATCCGTCTCACTTCGATAGGCGACATCGTTCTCTTCGTGTATCGGAAGGGCATCGATATCAGCACGATAAGCAATGGTATGTTCACTATTGCCTTCTAAATAGGCGATGATACCCGTTTCTAAAGGCTTTTCGTAGGGGACCTCTAAGTCTATCAAAAATTGTTCTAAATAACGTGTTGTCTCAAACTCTTCTAAACTCAATTCAGGATGTTGATGTAAGTATCGACGATGTTGTGTGACAAATTCTATTTCGCTCATAAAAAACTCCTTTCTTTGTGCTATGTATAAAAAGAGGGCCGAGTTGTTTGCTCCGCCCACTCATAGATTACTCGTCTAATTTACGTAATGCTGCGACAATCTCACGTTTTGAATCTTCAACTTCATGTGCTTGTTTAATGACTTTTGCTGGTGTACCAGCGACTACCGCGCCAGCCGGAACATCTTGTGTGACAATCGCGCCAGCTGCGACAATAGCACCTTCACCCACACGTACACCTTCTAGAATCACAGCATTAGCACCAATCAAAACGTTATCTTCAATGATAACAGGGGAGGCGCTTGGGGGTTCAATTACACCCGCTAATACCGCACCTGCACCGACATGAACATTTTTACCCGTCGTTGCTCGGCCACCTAATGTTGCATTCATATCAATCATTGTACCTTCACCAACGACTGCACCTATATTAATTGTTGCACCCATCATTACGACCGCACCGTCACCAATGACTGCATGCTCTCTAATAAAAGCGCCTGGCTCAATACGGGCATTCGTATTTGTTAAATCTTTGAGTGGTATTGCTGAGTTACGACGGTCCATTTCAATTTCTAAGTCTTCAATTCTCATTTGGTTTTCTTCATAGAATGTTGCCCAGTCAGCAGCTTCACAAAAAATCACTTTTGAATTTTCAGAGCCGAAAACTTTAAATTGTTCTGGAAATGCGATGTCACTTAATTCACCATTAATATAGACCTTTAACGGCGTAGATTTTTTTGCATCGCTAATATATTGAATAATCTCTTCTGCTGTAAAATTTTTAACCATATTGTAAAAACGCTCCTTTATAAGTTATCAAATGTATAATACCCGGGTTGTTGATGAACTAACTTTTCTGCTGCACCCAATGCGCCATTTGCAAAAATATCTTTTGACTGAGCTCGATGTGTCAATGTAATTGTTTCATCGACGCCCGCAAATAATACATCATGTTCACCTACAATCGTGCCACCCCGTACTGTATGGATACCAATTTCATTTTTAGTTCTTTTCGCATCTTTTTGACTACGATCATAAACAGGGGAAACATCAGATCTTAGCGATGCAATGACATCATATAATTTTTCTAACGTTCCACTTGGTGCATCTACTTTTTGATTATGATGCGCTTCCGTTAATTCGATATCATAGTCATTTAATAAAGGCACTGCTGCTTCTAATATTTTTGTCAAAGCATGTACACCATAGCTCATATTTGCACTGAAAAATACAGGCATTGTATTGCCGAGTGTTTTTAATTTCTGAGTAATACGTTCTTTTTCTCCTGTTGTCGCAATCACAAGGGGTAATTTAAAATCATCCTCAAGTAATGGCAGTAACAAATTAGGATGAGAAAAGTCTATAGCAACCTCAGCTTCTGTGGCATCGCTTATTTTTTCATATAATGGGTACGGTATATTCTCTTTTTTTCGATTGACAATGACACCCACAATTTCATGTCCATTTTCTTCAGCTAATCTTGCGACACGTTGGTTCATTGCCCCATAACCAATAAGTAAAATTTTCATTATTGAACACCTGCTTTAAATTGTTCGTATGCTTCTTTCAATGTTTGTTGCTCTTGTTCATTTAATGTAACTAGAGGTAATCTCACTTCATATTGCCCAAATCCTTCTAATGCACAAAGGTACTTGATCGGAATAGGGTTGATATCAATACTCATCGCGTCTAGAAGGGCACGAATCGGTTGGAATAGAGCTTCGCGCTGTGACGCTTCTGTATATACTTGTTGAAACTGCTTCGGAATCACATTTGCGACAACCGAAATCACACCGTGACCACCTTGTTGATAATACGATAGAATATTGTCATCATTGCCACTATACAATGCAAACGAATCCGTATCAACCCGTGCTTGAATCTCTGCTAAATAATCAAAGTCATTTGTAGCATCTTTTAATGCAACAATATACGGATTCTGACTTAGGCGTTCAATCGTTTCAGGCTCAATTGTAGCGTTCGTACGTGAAGGAACATTATAAAGGACAACTGGCAAAGCTGTTGCATTTGCAATAGCTTCAAAATGAGCAATCAAGCCACGTTGACTCGTTTTTAAATAATACGGCGTGATTAACATAATTGCATCAGCTCCAAGCTCTTTTGCACGTAGAGAAGCTGCTATTGATTTTTTCGTATTATTTGTACCCGTTCCAACGATAATAGGTACACGTTGATCATTAACTTCAATAACTGTTTGAAGTATTTGGTCTTTTTCTTCATCAGTTAATGTTGGATTTTCGGCTGTTGTTCCATTAACGACTATCGATTGAATACCATTTTCGATAAGAAAATTGACATGATTACGAATCGCATTATAATCAACTTCATCGTTTGTAAAAGGGGTAATTAAAGCAACACCTGTTCCTTCAAAAATATGTCCCATTATAATTCTCCTTTCAATTTTAGCACTTGTTCTAATATTTGAACCGCATTCAGTGCCGCACCTTTTAATAAGTTATCTGAAGTTACCCATAAGTGAAATGTATTATCTAAAGAATCATCTTTTCGAATTCGACCAACAAACACTTCATCACGTCCTGTGGAATGAATCGCTAAAGGGTACGCATTATTTTCTGGATCATCGACCAAAACAACACGAGGGTCTTTTTCAAGTACATCTTGAATTTCTTTCACCGTTGTAGGTTGGTCTAAAGTGACGTTGATGTGAACACTGTGACTATCTTGAACTGGCACACGAACACAAGTCGCTGTTACATTTAATTCTGGCTCAGTTAAAATTTTTCTCGTTTCATCAATCATTTTTTGCTCTTCTTTTGTATACCCATCTTCAAGAAACACATCAATATGTGGCAGTACATTATTATAAATTGGATGTGGGTAAGCTTCAGGCGATAAACCTTTGGCCCCATTTTCTAAATCTTGTTTACCTTTCATACCTGAACCTGAAACAGCTTGATATGTTGTATAAGCAACTCGTTTTAAACCAAACTGTTCTTGCAATGGTTTCAAAGGAACGACCGATTGGATTGTAGAACAGTTCGGATTAGCAATAATCCCTCTCTTGAACGTTGGGGCATTCACTTCAGGCACAATCAAATCAACATCTTCTGTCATACGCCATTGACTTGAATTATCGATGACTGTAGCACCGTTAGATTCAAAATGTGGGGCAAATTGAGCACTTGTTCCGCCCCCTGCACTCATAAGCACATAATCAAAGTGATCTTCAGTGGCTTGCTCAGTTAATTCCTGAACAGTATATGTTTGTCCTTGAAAATCTACTTTTTGACCTGCAGAACGTCGTGACGAAAAAAGTACGAGTTCATCAAAAGGAATATTTTTTCGGTCAATCGTTTCTAAAATTTTTGTACCTACTAATCCTGTTGCACCTACAACTGCTAATTTTGTCATCTTATCTCACTCCAATTTTAAATTCAAAGTCATACTTCAATAAAGTCTGATTTAGCATTATCTTCACACAATTCAGATAATAATTGATATTTTAATCTTTACTTTACAACGCATCCACTGAATTGACAACTTAAATCAATAGTTAAGTCTAGACTTTACAAAAATGGGGGACACATATAAACAAAAAAGCAAGTTCGGCGTGCGAACTTGCTCAATCTATATACAAGTGATGCACTCCATTATTGTAACAATAATGACAGACTCTCAGCTCTTAACCAAAGAATCCAACAAACAAGCAACTGCAATACTGTTTGTTTCGGCATCTCACCCTTTCGATATATGTGCTTGCAGACACGCTTAAAATATATCTACTTATGATTGATGCGCCTCATCAGTGATATTCAATTATTATGAACTTCATTATACATATAAACGCTTAATGTGTAAACCTTTATGTGAAAGCTTTTCATTCTAGCTCTCTATTTAAGACATTGAAATGGGATTAGGCTTTTGCTTTAAGTACACCTTTTTCTTGCAAGTATAACTCATAACTCATTTCCTTAGAAAGACCGCCTTCATGGTCTAAATCAATCACACGATTCGCGATAGTATTGATAAACTCAAAGTCATGAGAAGTAAAGATGAGTGAGCCTTTAAATGTTTTCAAGCCTTCGTTTACTGAAGTGATACTTTCTAAATCTAGATGGTTGGTTGGCTCATCTAACAATAAGACGTTCGCACTTGATAACATCATTTTGCTAAGCATACAGCGTACTTTTTCTCCACCAGATAAAACGCTCGCTTTTTTCTTCACTTCTTCACCGCTAAATAGCATACGGCCTAGAAATCCGCGTAAAAACGTCTCTGTTTGTTCATCCTCTGGTGCATATTGACGCAACCAATCGACTAAGTTCATATCCACACCTTCAAAATAAGCAGAGTTATCTTTAGGGAAGTAACTTTGAGAAGTTGTCACACCCCATTTAACTGTACCTTCATCGGGTTCCATTTCACCAGCAAGTATTTTTAACAATGTCGTTTTTGCAATTTCACTTTCACCAATTAATACAGCTTTATCATTAGGGTTCATTGTGAAAGAGATGCCGTCTAAAACTTTTTCGCCTTCAATCGTTTTAGAAACATTGTCAACAAATAGTAGGTCATTTCCGATTTCACGTTCTGGCGTGAATTTAACGAACGGATAACGACGAGATGAAGGTTGAATATCATCTAATTCTATTTTCTCTAATTGCTTCTTACGACTTGTTGCTTGTTTCGATTTTGACGCATTGGCAGAGAAGCGCGCAATAAAGTCTTGTAATTCTTTGATTTTTTCTTCTTTTTTCTTATTTTGTTCTTGCGCCATCTTCTGAGCCAATTGGCTAGATTGATACCAAAAATCATAATTCCCTACATAAATTTTAATCTTACCGAAGTCGAGATCAGCGATGTGCGTACAAACATTATTTAAGAAATGTCTATCGTGGGAAACAACAATCACTGTATTTTCAAAGTTAATTAAAAAGTCTTCTAACCAACTAATGGCTTGAATGTCTAGTCCGTTGGTCGGCTCGTCGAGTAATAACACATCAGGTTGTCCAAATAAACTTTGCGCTAACAATACTTTAACTTTTTGATTATTTTCAAGTTCAGACATTTTTTTATCATGTAACTCTGCCGCAATACCAAGTCCTGAAAGTAATGTTGCCGCATCCGCTTCAGCATTCCAACCGTTCATTTCAGCAAATTCGCCTTCAAGTTCAGCAGCGCGTATTCCATCTTCATCACTAAAGTCAGGTTTCATATAGATTGCGTCTTTCTCTTGCATGACTTCGTATAAACGCTCATGCCCTTTAATGACAACATCTAGTACACGTTCATCTTCATATGCAAAGTGATCTTGTTTTAATACTGCTAAACGTTCATCTTTGCCTAACGAAACATGACCCGATTGAGAATCTAACTCTCCTGATAAAATTTTTAAAAACGTAGACTTTCCTGCACCATTTGCACCGATAAGTCCGTAACAATTTCCCGGTGTGAATTTAATATTCACATCTTCAAATAATTTACGATCACCGAAACGTAAACTCACATCTGTAACTTGTAACATGGATTTTCTCCTTTATTTCATTTTCATCTAATGGATGAATTATATCATGAGAAAGGGCTATAAATCTAATTTCTTTAAAAAATAATCGAACAGCACCGCATGACTTTTAAATGTAACTTACCCTTAATGCTTATACCACTATAAGATGATATAATAGAAATAACTTAATTATAGAGGAGTACGTTATGTCATTTAAAGAAAATGAAATTATAGGGACGATTGAATTTTTAGAAGTAAAAGCCCTTGAAGGTTCTACATATAATTTGGAAGGGCCGAACCAAGAATTAGTTAAATTAAATGCGTCAGAAGTCAATGCTGATGACGAATTAGAAATAGGGGAGTCATATAGTTTTTTCATCTATCCTAACCGATCTGGTGATTTATTTGCTACTCAAAATATGCCTGATATTACCGTGGGGCGTTATGACTTTGTTCGTGTACTCAGTACAGACCGTGATGGTGCACGCTTAGACGTCGGCTTACCAAGAGAAGTTTTAGTACCATGGGAAGATTTACCCAAGCTTAAATCGTTATGGCCTGTAAAAGGAGACTACGTTTTATGTACATTGAGAATTGACCGTGAACGACAAATGTTTGCTCGACTTGCATCAGAAACAACGGTCCAACAAATGTACACACCTGTTCATGATGACGCACTTAAAAACAAAACAATTCAAGCACGCCCATATCGTTTATTACGCGTAGGTACATTTCTTTTATCAGAAGAAGGCTACAAAATTTTTGTGCATGAGTCAGAACGTAAGGAAGAACCGAGACTAGGACAACAGTTAGATGTGCGCATTATTGGCTATAATGATAAAGGCGAATTAAACGGTTCATTTTTACCTTTTGCGCATGAACGTTTGGATGAAGATGGCGAACGTATATTTAACCTACTTGTTGAATACGAAGGCGAATTACCATTTTGGGACAAATCTAGCCCAGAAGCTATAAAAGAAGTTTTTAACATGAGTAAAGGCGCTTTTAAACGCGCTATCGGTCATTTATATAAAAAGCGCATTATCAATATTGAAACTGGAAAAATCACATTAACGAAAAAAGGTTGGTCTCGCTTAGAAGATTAACTCACGTAAAATTTTCAACTTAAAATCATTTCAGATAAAGCCTTGTCGTCATGCATACCACTTGATGATAGGGCTTTTTTCATATGTTTATTTAACGTCATTGTATCTCTATTTGTGTTTCGTCATATTAAATTTATATTGACATTTAAATTGAACAGCTTTATTATTATCATAAAGAACAAAAACGGACATTTTAAAACATTTCCATGGATCGTGACTATTGAATTAGGCGAAACCACAAATCAATTTTGTATCAGACGAATTGATTTGTGGTTTTTTTATTTGAGTTTTGGGAGGTTTATAAATGATTATTCAACAGGTTTTGAACAATAATTGTGCAATTGTCAAATCACACGAGCAAGAAGAACTGATTGTCACAGGTAAAGGTATCGCATTTAAAAAGAAAAAAGGGGACACTTTAGAACGTCAATTGGTTGAGAAAATTTTTCGTCTAGAAAACGAAAATATGAAGCAGAATCTGACTTTTTTAATTAAAGATGTTCCGATTAAATACATCTTAACTAGCTTTGAAGTTGTTTCAACTGTACAAAAGCATTTTAATCTGACGTTTCAAGACTATCTTTATGTGACATTAGCTGATCATTTAAATGCAGCACAACATCGTATTGAAAATAACCTTTGGCAAGAAACCGTTATACCAGATATGCAGTCGCATTATCCACTTGAAATGGAGGCCGCAGAACTTGGGTTAAAAATCATTAATCAAAACTTAGCGCCATCGTTTCCACAATCTGAAGTTGTCAGTTTAGCATTACATTTTCTCAATGCCAAGCTGGATGTAAACACGACTCAAATAGAAGATAATGCACGATTCATTCGTATCATTAACTTCGTAAATCAGTTTTTAAATGACCATCAAATTGTTCGAACCCAACGTAATCATTATCACTACGACCGCTTTTTCACACACATGAGTTACTTTTATGAGTCTCAAAATGCAAATAAAGATGAAAATCAATTAAGTTCGATTGATGTTGCTATTTTTTCTGGATTAAAACAATCTCATCCAGTCTCGTACAAACTTGCAAGCGAGCTGGCAGAAGCTTTAGAAAGTCAATTTCATCTCACCGTTCTAGAAACTGATAAATATCATTTTCAATTGCATATAGAGCGACTTATTTAAGGCGATAAAGGAGGAAAATTTATGTCTAAAGAAGATAACATGATGATTGGATTTACCATTGTTGCTATAGCAGGTGATGCACGTGCAGAAATTATGCGTGCATTCGAGGCAGCCAAAAGTAAAAACTTTCAAGAGGCGCAAGCACACATTGAAAATGCGAATCGATTTATTAATGAAGCACATGTGGAACAGACACAGCTTTTAGCAAAAGAGTCACGTGGCGAAGTCGGAGAAATGAGTTTTGTCATGGTTCATGGACAAGATCACCTCATGACGACAATGGCTTTACGAGATATTGCAAAATACTTTATTGATGTCTATCAGCAATTAGAACGCTTAGAGAGGTAGGTTAATATATATGAAATCCATTATCAAATATATAGAGCGTATGAAGCCTTTTTTTGAAAAGGTTGCAGCCAATCCGTATTTAACTGCAATTCGTGACGGATTTGTCGCAGTTATGCCTGTTATTTTATTTTCTTCATTGTTTATTTTAGTTGCTTATGTGCCGAATATATGGGGATTTCACTGGCCAAAACATATTGAAGAAATCATTATGAAAGTTTACACATTTACAATGGGAATGATTGCCGTTTATATTTCAGGGACTGTCACCAAGTCACTGACTGATAATAAAAATATCAAGTTACCTAAAACAAACCAAATCAATGTTATCTCCACATTTATCGCTGCCGAATCAGCACTATTAATTTTAGCGATGAATCCTGTAAAAGATGGTATTAATATTGATATGTTAGGTACCAAAGGGTTGATTGCCTCTTTCTTAGTCGCATTTATCGTTCCTAACATTTATTACGTTTGTATAAAAAATAATATTACGATTAAGATGCCTCCCCAAGTTCCAGGGAATATTGCACAAGCGTTTAAGGATATGATTCCATTCGCCTTATCGGTCTCCTTTTTCTGGATTATTGATATTTTAGTGAGACATTTAACAGAAGGAAATTTAGCCGAGCTTGTGACAATCTTACTTTCGCCTTTATTTACGGCTGCCAATGGTTACTTAGGCTTTGCTGTTATTTTTGGGTTCATTGCTTTCTTTTGGTTTATTGGTGTACACGGCCCATCCGTTGTGGGTCCTGCTGTGGTTGCAATCATGTATAATAACCAAGCTGAAAATTTACGCCTTTTTAGAGAAGGGCAACATGCAAGTTTTGCATTGACACAATCTACACAAGATTTCGTTGCACTAATGGGTGGTACTGGCGCGACTTTACTCGTCCCTTATTTATTTATATTTCTTTGTAAATCAAAAGAATTAAAAGCTGTTGGTAAAGCATCTGTCGTTCCAACTACTTTTGCAGTAAACGAACCTTTACTCTTTGGTGCACCGATTATCTTAAATCCAGTATTTATGATTCCTTTTATCATTACGCCTATTATTAATTCATGGATTTTAAAATTCTTTGTTGAACAATTAGGGATGAATGGTTTTATGCACTTACTTCCATGGCCTACACCAGCACCGATTGGTATATACATGGCTAGCAATTTTGCAATGCTTTCTCTTGTTTTAATAGCCGTATTATTGATAGTGGATTTTATTATTTGGTATCCATTTGTACGTGCATACGACAAAATCAAGCTTGATGAAGAACGCAGTACTGTAACTGCTGAATCAAGCAATGATTTAAAAGATACCTCTGATACAAAGACTGAACAAGAAAATGAATCTTCATATGACCAATCGACTCACAACTTTAGTGCCAATGTTTTAGTCGTCTGTGCAGGTGGCGGAACAAGTGGTATCCTAGCTAACGCACTTAACAAAACAACAAAAGAAAAAGGCGTTCAGTTAGAGGCAACCGCTCGTGCATATGGTCAAGACATGGATTTGATTCGTGACATGGATGTTGTAATCCTTGCACCACAAATGGATTCAATGAAAGATGAAATGAAGAAAATAACAGATCAATATGACGCACAACTAATGACTACAACTGGACGTGAATACATTGCGTTAACACGTGACGGAGATGCGGCATTAACAAAAATAGCTAACTTGATTCGTCAGAAAAATTAAACAAAAATAAACATAAAGGAGCGATTTAAATGATAGCATTACCTAAAACTTTTATCTTAGGTGCCGCAACAGCAGCATATCAAGTTGAAGGTGCAAGCAAAGAAGATGGGAAAGGTCGCGTTTTATGGGATGCGTTTTTAGAAAAAGAGGGGCGATTTAGTCCTGATCCAGCGAGTGATTTTTATCGCCGTTATGAAGAAGACATCCGTTTAGCTCATGAACATGGTATTACAGCGCTGCGTATTTCAATTGCATGGTCACGCATATTTCCAAATGGAAGTGGCGAGCCGAATGTGAAAGGGGTTGAATACTATCGCAAAGTATTTGAAACATGTCTTCGATACGATATAGAGCCTTACGTTACTTTGCATCATTTTGATACGCCTGAAACATTGTTTTTACAAGGAGACTGGCTCAATAAAAATCAAATTTCAGCATTTGAGGATTATGCCGCTTTTGTTTTTGAAGCATATCATGACATTGTTAAACATTGGATAACGATAAATGAACCTATTGCCTATGCACAAGGACAGTATCTTTCTGGTGCGTTTCCACCAGGTGAAAAGTATGAGCGTCTAAAATGTGTCCAATCTCAACACAATCAACTCGTTGCACATAGTCGTGTTGTCAATTTGTTTAAAGAAAAAGGCTATCAAGGTGAAATTGGTCTCGTACATGCATTAACACAATTTTATAGTATTGATCAACAACCTCAAAATATTGAAGCAACACGTAAACATGATATTTTCATGAATGGGTTCATGTTAGACGCAACATTTTTAGGCTATTATACGGACGAAAAACTCACAACAATAAAAACGATATTAGCAGATGAATTTGAGCAATTAGATATTCGAAAAGAGGAGTTGGATACCCTTAAAATTGCAGCACCGCAACTTGATTTTATTGGAATAAATTATTATCAAAGTAATTGGATTCAATACCATCAGGATGAAAGCTATATTTTTCATAATGGAACAGGTGATAAGGGGACTTCTGTGTATCGCATCGCAGGCATTGGTGAAGTTGTCAAAAATGATAAAATTCCAACGACCGACTGGGATTGGTATATTTATCCAGAAGGCCTTTACGATATGATTCAACGGATTCAAAATGATTATCCAAACTATAAGAAAATGCTCGTAACAGAAAATGGACTTGGTTACAAAGATCAGTGGATTGACGAAGAAACACCGATAAACGATCAAGTACGTATTGACTATATAGCAACTCATCTAGAAGCAATTAGTAAAGCGATCAAAGAGGGTGCACGTGTCGACGGTTATTTTGTATGGTCACTACAAGATATGTTTAGTTGGTCAAATGGTTATAATAAACGGTATGGACTATTCTATATTGATTTTGAAACGCAAAAAAGATATGTCAAAAAAAGTGCATTATGGTACCGTGAATTAGCAAAAACGATTGCCCAACAATCTTAACATACGTAAATAGGAAATGAGCCTGAGACAAAATTGTCTCAATAATCGATGAAATCCGAGGTTTTCGTAAAAAACGAAAAATCTCGGATTTTTTCCTTTTATCATCAGTTTAGCCGCACTAGATGCGACTAATTTCCTTAGGCACCTCGTTAATTTAGTTTTTGTTGTGATGAATTAAATTATACGAAAGTGCCTTATTTTTTTAAGTATAATGGTGAATGATTACATATATAAGCGAAGTATTTATAGCGAGACTCCTGAGGGAACAGGACGAGCCGAAGACTACAGGCTGAGGCTGTCCCCTCGGAAAGCGAGCCTATATAATACGAAGCATGATAATAAAAAGGAAGCTCGAAGACGATTTTTATCAAAATCATCTTCGAGCTATTTATTTTGGTATTTATGTCCCAGGCTCATATTATAATGATTGAATAGGTGTGGCTGTCTTCTCTAATACTTTGTTTAAGGCTTCTATATTTTTAACCCCTTCGTTTGTAAGCCACGATTGCGCTTGGCTCATGTTTTCATTACGGTACAGTTGTGTTGCGCCTGCCCATGTCGCTCTTCCACAAAGCACGCCATTAAATGTTGAGCCAGATTTATGGGCAAAAATCAATGTTTCTTGGAACAACTGAGCAGATACACCTGCACTTAAGAAAATATAAGGTAGAGGCGTATGATCCGCCTGAGCTTTAAAATGTTGCGCTGCCTCAGATTGTGTATAAACGACTTCTTTTTCACTAAATCCTTCAACAAATGACATGTTAACAGGAATTTCTACTTTTAAAACATCAACTTGAAAACGTGGTTGACTGTATATTTCCATCGCTTGATTAACTTTATGCGGCTTTAATTTTGCGTATTCAATACTTTGGTTGTCTTCAATAGTCGCATCATAAGTCAATATTTCTAAGAAGAAAGGTATATCTTCAGAATGACACTCTGCGCCCACACGTTCAACAAATGCTTCCTTTTTAATATTTATGTCTTCTGATTCATCTACGTCAACATAAATAAGTAACTTAATAGCATTTGCGCCAGCCTCTTTTAAACGCTTAACAGACCAATTATCAAGTAAATCTGGAAGTCGACCTGGTTCGGTTTTATCATAGCCTGTTTTTTCATAAGCTAACATTAAACCACACAATGGCTCTCTGCAAGCAGCAGCTGGAAGGCCATATTCAGGATCTAATAAAATGCTAGATGCATAAGGTGTCAAAGATTCAGAAACGATAACTTTAAATTGTTCGATAGCTTTATCTGAAATATCATTTCCTAACATTCGCTTTAATGCACCACGTTGATCAATCGCCAATGCTGCAATAAAGCCTTTATCATTCACTAAATGAGATAAGTCTTTTACCATTTTATTTGCCTGCGGATAAAAACATATACAAATCTTCTCAAATTGATTATTGTATAGTGATGCTCGTTTATTTCGCAGGTACCTCCTAATCATTACACGCGCACCTAGTGATATTATTTTACTTTTTCAACTTAAATGTCATAGTAGTCAATAGCGTATCTCCACATCCCCAGAGATATCATTTAGTAACTGTGCTTATTTTAAGTACTATAATCTTTAATCTTGGTAAGCCCCTTGATTCCATTTTTCTAAATACAAATCAAACATATCGTCAGTGTAATGAACATCTTCTGACTCTAATACATGATCAATTTGCCGAATCAATGCTTCGTTTTCATCTGTGTGCTTATATTCAGTGTTAATAAATGTTTCGACAATATTTTTGATTAAGTCAATCCCCGTCACTGCACCTCCAACTGCAATAAGGTTGCAGTTATATTGTTGCTTTGCAATTCGTGCACTTGTAGTATCACGCACAAGAGCTACACGTGCACCAGGTGTTTTATTCGCAGAAACACTAATGCCAACACCCGTTCCACATAAAACAACACCTAAATCTGCTTCTTGTTTAACGACACTTTCTGCCGTCAATTTTCCAAAAATAGGGTAGTGCGTGCGGTGCTTATCGTATGTACCAAAGTCAATAACTTCATGCCCTAAATCTTTTAAATGTTCAGAAATCCTCATTTTTACATCTGTAACAATGTGATCACAGCCAATCGCTATTTTCATAATTTTCCCTCCCAGTTTTTAACACATATGATTGAGCATATCGATTCTAATTTGATGACGACCTGCATCGTAATCAGCTTTAAAAAAGGCGTCTGCACAATTTTGCACAAGTGTTGCACCTATAATTTCTGAACCTAAAACGATGATGTTCGTATTATTATGACGTCTTGTCATTTTAGAAGATTGCTCATCGGATACACTGGCACAAATAATGTGTTTATATTTGTTCGCAATGATAAATGGGGCAATGCCATAGTCATCAACGATAATCGCTTTACTTTCTAAATCACTCTGAATCTTCATAACAGTCTGTTGGGTTACTTTGAAAACATCGTCTCCATCTTCTGAACTTGTTAAATCCACGACGTCATGACCTTTAGCTACCAAAAAAGAAAGCAATTTTTCTTTTAATGCTTGTCCTTTTGTTGTCGCATTGAGGTACAATTTCATATCTCTCACTCCTTTAAAATGTTCGATAAAGTATAGTTATGTTCTTAAATGTTTGTTTATAGTTATATTATACACAACAAAGTAATTTTTACAAACTTCATTGTGCAATACCGTTATATTTTAAACAGAGGGATGATTTTAAAATTATTGTGTGATAAAAATGCGATGGAGTAGGGGTTAATCATTGTTTTTATCAAAATGATGAAGAAAATAGGTGTTCAAAAGAAAAAAAGAGTATAAGAGAAATTATTTGGTTTTCTCTTATACTCCAGTTCGAGTTAACGTAATGTTTGCATACAGCCACTTTTTATCAAATAAAAAACATAGGATTTTGTTCGATTTTTGCAACATCATCTGTGATGACAGCTGTAACTTGATTCAGTGTAGCGAATGTAAATAACGCTTTGACATCGAATTTTGTTCGATCTGCATTAATATAAACTTGCTCAGCAGTTTCAATAACAACTTGATGGCAGGCACCTTCAGCTTCATTTGCTGTCGTTATTTCTTGGTTTACGATCCCATTTGCGCCGATGAATGCCTTTGTAATTTCAAATTGACGAATCATATTTTCAGCATATTGGCCTACAAAAGTACCTGTTTTTTCTCGATATCGACCACCAACTAAGTACGTATCAATATGTGCCAAGCCTTTATACTGCATAAATATATCCATAGAGTTCGTTACAATCGTCAATCTTTTCTCTTTTATATAATCAAAAATGGCTTCGTTCGTGGTGCCTGAACCAATAAATACAACTTCCTCATTATCATCAACAACATCATGGATAAGTGTACTACACTTTTGTGCGATGATTTTTTTAGCTGCTGTATTCATTGCTTTCTTATCTTGTCTTGATTGTTCTTTATAAATCGTTGGGTTAGGGGAGGATAAAGCTTTAGCGCCACCATGTATACGTTGCAAATAACCTTGTGACTCAAGTTCTTTTAAATCACGACGTATCGTCATTTCGGCTACATTTAAATCTTTCGACAAATCTAACACACGTGCGATTCTTTTTTGTTCGATTTGATCAAGTATATACTGATGACGTTCATCTTTCAATTTCATCTCTATATCCTCCGCATTTCTTTAAACATTCTTCTTAAAGTTTATTTTTAACATTCATTTACTTTTCGCTATCAGTCCCAGCCTCAATTTCATTCGTTAATGCTTCTAATTCATCAACTAATTGACCGATATATTGTATTGTTTCTTTAAGTGGTTGATCCGTCGTAATATCGATACCAGCAATCTTCGCAATCTCTGTTGGAGAAACACTACCACCGGCTTTTAAGGCAGTTAACCAATCTTCTACAGCAGGTTGACCTTCATTTTTAATACGTTGTGCCATAATTGTTCCGATAGTTAAACCAGCTGAATAAGTGTATGAGTAAAGTCCCATATAATATAATAGTGAGGTTGACGCATCCAAGTTAACTCAGCACCTGGTGTATACGTTACTACATCTCCCCAGAATGCTTTAATCACATCTAATTTAATTTCATTTAGCGCAGGGGCATTCAATGATTCACCTTTATCAACACGTTGATAGACTTCTCGTTGATAAGCTGCCTCAAGTAAATGCGTGACCATATTATGATAATATGTGCGTGCTAAAATAGAGCCGATTGCCCAACGTTTAAAACGTGGATTATGACTATTTTTGAATAAGTAATTTAGCATTAACATTTCGTTCATTGTTGATGGTGCTTCAACAAAATACATAGATGCTTCAGATTGTAAGTAATTTTGATGCGCTTGTGCAAATGTAAAATGGCCTGCATGACCTAATTCATGAGCTAGCACAAATGCCTCTGTCATTTTACCTGTCCACGAAATAAAAATATAACTATGTGACGCATAAGGGCTCGCACAATAAGCACCCGTTTGTTTACCTTTATTTTGTGGAAAATCTATCCATCTTTCATCATAGGCTTGATTTAACATTTTAACATAATCAGCACCTAAGACATCCAGTGCACCAAAAATATATTTTTTAGATTCTTCAATTGTAATTTCAGGCTCATATGTAGGATCAACCGAAATCTTTAAGTCTTCAAATCGAAGCTCGTCTAATTTATTTGTTCTTTGAATGATTTTCGCATATTTACGCATAATAGGGGCTAAATCAGACATAATCGTATCAATTTGGCGATGATACATCTCTAAAGTAACATCTTGTTCTTCGAGTAGGTACTCAATGACTGAATCGTAACCCCTCAAATCAGCTTCTAATTTTTCTCTTTGGACTTGAGCATTGTATACTGCAGCCGTTGTATGTTCATATTTTTTAATCGTGTCACTAAAATGACGGAAGCTCTTACGACGTAAATCCGTGTCTTCATGATCTTCATAGTAGCCTTCAAACGTCGTATAGTCCATATCATATTGCTGACCATTCACTTCGAAACTTCCGAAATCAATATCAAGCATTTTTGTGATGCCATAGATTTCACTTGCTGATGAAAACGCGGGTGCCATACTCGCCAAAGCTTCTTCTGCTTTGGCATGTAATTGATGCGGTTGTCTTTTTTGCAATTGCTTTAAATAATAACCATAAGGCAACTCATTAATTGCAGTATCCATCGTTTCTTTGTCTAAAGATAGCAACTCAGATTCAACAAAAGACAGTTGGCTTAAAATCTTACCATAATTCGTTGAAAATAGGGCGCTTAACCGTTGTCGTTCTGCGTCTGTAGTATCGACACTCAGCAATAGTTCTGCATAATTCCCTGCGCGATCTAATTCTATTAAGATTTGAGAAAAGGCTTCTAATCCTTTTTTAATGGTATCTAATTGGTTCAATTGCCCTTCATATTGCGCTTTAAAGCCTTGGGCATCTTGATATAATGCGTGAATCGCTTTTTCGTAAGCCGCTGAATCAGCGTATAAATCACTTAAATCCCAAGTTTCAGCTGTAGGAACTTCCGTTCTATGTGGTAATTTTTGAGACATATGTCATCATTCCTCCTTTAAATATGTATGTAACCATATTATAACGTTTTTATATGCATAAACGCATGTCAAAAGATATTGATAACTTAATTTGACTTTTAAAACTGATAAAGTACAGTAATTTTAGTATAATGAAATCTAAATCAAAGCAATTGAAGGAGACTAACCCATATGACGATACTAGAAATGCCGAACTATTTGTGGGTGACTTTACTCATTATGGTCGTCCTCACGTTATTTTGTACTTTAGTGCTCAATAAGTGGTTTTCTACAGCAATAACCATGTTTGTCGTGCTTGGTGTATTGGCATTTATCATACCCAATTTTTATGACATTACGTATGAACCGTTATTAGGATATGCAGCATTTGTCGCAATTCTAAGTTTAATCATTAGCGCATTGTTATGGTATTTTACACGCAATTGGCGAAAACAGCGTCAGCTTAGAAAATTTGAAAAAGAACGTGCACGCTTCGAAAAAAATCATTATCCAAAGTAATCGCAATATCCTTAAGCAAGTTGATATCAATCATCAACGGTTTAGGGATATTTTTTATTTTATGTATAAGGAAAAGGGCTCAATCCCTTTTTTATACATAACTTCCTATAATATATATTATGTAAACTAAAAAGTGATTTTTGAAATACATTGGTCTTTCTATACATATCTATAATGATTTACGTATTTACATATTAAATACATCATTTACCAACGCTTATTATGATTTAACCGTTAGTATTATGTTATGACGTTTATTATTTGCAGCTGATTGGTTTATATATCATTTAAAGATCTATGCAACACATGAATTTGCTATGGCTACATGGTATATATAAATTCACGCTTAGATAATGCGACAAATTTGAAGCTAAAGCCATCCATAGTGCTATAACCATGTTCAATAGCGATATTTAAATACCGTTAAAAGCTTATAAATGTATGATACATCAGCACAATCACTGATTTACAATAATAATACATAATAACATCTAAAAACCTATTGCTAAAGGCTTCAAATTTGCTCCATATGTAACGATTTAGATTCATACAGTGTTTAAGCGCACTCTAAAATGAAAGCGCTGTCAAAAGTCCTTATATGCTTGTTTTAAAATTTATATCACTTATTAGGTTTACATAACATAAATATGGTTAATTCTATTTTTATAAAAAAATTCGCGCTTTTTAGCTCAAAGCGCGAATCAATTGTTATTGTTTTTTAATTTTTGTACGTACTTTATTCAATGTATTGAAGACAAAGTATTTTACTTTATGGATAGGTTTATAAAAGTCACCAATAAGTTCTTCAATTTGCACATTGAATCCTCTTTTAAAGCGATATACACCATAATCTTCACTGTTTTCGGTAAAATCACCGGACAAACCGTAAAAATTGTAACGCTCATAACCATGTTCAAAGCAATAGTTAATCATAAACCAATGCATCGCATATGGTCCCATAAATTGGTTGTATTTCTCACTTGAGCCGCCCGAAAAATAATTGATTTCATAAGCATTTGCAAAATATACACCCGAAGCAAGATGAAGGATTGCACCATCTGTTTGACGTAATTCGCTAGCTCTTAACAATTCTTTTTGGTCATGATCAATTTGCGTATCTAACTCTGCAATTTTCTTGATTTGTTTGTCTGTTTTATTCTCTTTAGACATCATTTGATCACGTCTTGATTCTTTATCATTCAAGCTCTCTTGTAATGTCGTTATATACTCATCAAGATCAATATATGCTAACGGAATCAACACTTTATGGCCATAATGATTAATAAAGTTTTTGAAATAGTCGTCTGTTTTTGACACAAAGCCTGCACGTTCTTCAGTCTCTCTATAAAGCTCTAAAAAGAGATCGATTTCATCTTTTTCTAAAAATCTAACTTTCACACCAAAATTGTTCGCTTTATTGATATTTCTTTTGCGCTGACTATCGAACGATTTTTTTAATGTCTGTGGCGTTTGATCTTTTAAATCGAGTACGCCCATCCATCTCACTTGACTCGATGTGTCATATGTAGTTGTAAAGCCATGATGACGGTAACCGTGCGATTTGAAAAGTTGTACTAATTTATCATTACGCTCTCGATTCGGAAACGGTTGGATATCTTTATCATATATTTGATAAATCCAATATGGATCTATTTTGACATAAAGGCATTTATTTTTCGTTAAATATTGTTCTAATTCTTTTAAATAGAAGTCTACTAATCCTAAATCGCTATAATCCATGACCGGGCCACGATTTGAGTAATAAACATAACTGCCTGCTGTAGGAATTTTTGAAAATAAGCTGGCTGCAAGGATTTGATTGTTGTCATCTTTCACACCAAGCAACACAACTTGAAATCCGTCCGCTTCTCTTGTTGCAATATTTTCTTTTACTTGAAAATAGTGGCTTTCTAAAACAGGATTTTGAACAAATTGGTCGTATTCTTCAACTGTTAACTCTGTAAATTTCATACCAATAAATCCCCTTCTCTTTGCTATATCTTATCTTTTTATCTTGTCTTTTAATTGCTTTAATTTTAAGTAGACTGTATAGGCAGGTTTGTTTATAGGCTTAATAAAATCACCGACATATTCTATTACTTCTGCATTATAGCCTTTTTTAAATTTTATCACACCTGCATCTTCTGCATCTTCTGAAAAATCACCACTAATGCCATAAAAGTTATATCTTGGAATTTGATAATCAATCGCATAATTAATCATTTCCCATTGCACTGCGTAGCTTCCAGCAAAATGACGAAATTCGTTTGCTGTGCCGCCTGCATAATAAACAACCTCAAATGGATTAATAATAAAGAATCCAGCCGAAATCGGTAATGTGTCACCGTGTTTAAGTTGCAATGTTTCTGCTTCTTTTATTTTAGCTTGATTCGCTTCTAGTTGTTGCTCTAAATTTTTCTTTTTATTTATGGCTTTCTGATTTTCAGGACGCTTGTTGATGTCTTTATCTGCTTTTGCAATTTCTTTTTTAAAGTCTTGCGCTTCAGTGTTGAGCTCTGCTAAATATGCATTAAAATCAATATACGCTAGTGGTACGCGGACACGATCTTTATAGTATTTCATACGATGATAATAAAAATCGTCATCTCTATCTACAAAATCTTTTGTTTCAGATGTATCTTCCATAAACGAACGGAAAATATGTAATTCATCTTCGTTTAGATAGCGGACTTTCACACCATTTTTCTGTACTTTTTTCGTATTTCTTTTCCTTAAATTATCCATTTGATTTAAGATGTCTTTTGATGTTTTATTTTCAACATCGAGCACAGAATGAAAACGAATTTGCCTTATTGTATCAAACCCAGTTGTGAAACCTTCATGTTCAAAGTTTAATTCAGCCATTTTATCAAAAAACCAGTCACTGCCGTATCTTTCAATCACTTCACCATCATGGTTTCGCTTTAACATTGGTAAATAAGGGTCTACTCTCAAATACAATGCGTGATATTTCTTAACATATTTTGAAAGTTCATTAAAAAAGAAATGAACGAGCTCTTTATTTTCGTAGTCCATGACTGGTCCGCGGTTTGAATAAAAATATTTAAAAAACTTCATTACTGGCACTGCTGTCAGTAAACATGCTGCTAGTACGTTATTGTTGTTATCTTTAATGCCGACAAGATGTGTTTCAACACCTTCAGCAACCTTTAATTCATAGTTCCCTACCATTTGCGTGAAATGGCTATATGGCATTTGATCTGTAAACGCACCAAATTCAGCCGTCGTTAAATTTGTAAACTTCATTTTAATACTCCTATTTCTCTTTATATCTTCCAAGCATTTTTAATTTGTTCTGCTTTTCCTCTTATGGCATACCTAGAAAAAGCAACAGTGAAGTTTTAAATCCCCAGATTGTTTAAACTCTATCACCGTTGCGATTACGCCATATTCACCCTTTTATTCTTTCTACATTTTAACTTATTCCCTTCAAATTCGCCAATATGACGGTATTAAATTTAAACTAATTCTGAAAAACAGTATGCTTCTAAAAGGGCTTGAGCTGCTTTAATTGAATCTATATGTGTCCGTTCCAATGCATGTGAAGACTCAATTCCTGCCCCAAACAAACCGTGTTTGACATCTGCACCTGCACTTAAAGCGGCAGAAGCATCAGAACCATAATATGGATAAATATCTACTTGATATGGAATGTGGCGTTCACGACATAAAGACACCAGATGATGACGCAATTTTTTGTGGTAAGGGCCTGAAGCATCTTTTGCGCATATTGACACAGTGTATTCGTCTGAGGATTGACCATCACCTAATGCGCCCATATCAAAAGCGATAAATTCTTTGACTTTTGGATCAATATTTGAGTTCGCACCGTAACCAATTTCTTCATTATTAGAAATATAAAACTGAATTGTATAAGGGAGCCGCTTCGATTGTTCTTGATACCATTCCAAAAATTCAATAATGACTGCTACACTGACTTTGTCGTCTAAATGACGTGACTTTACAAATCCTGAAGCCGTAACTTCTGTTCGAGGATCAAAACTGACAAAATCACCGACTTCAATACCTAAAGCACGTGTTTCCGCTTCAGATGTCACCTTTTCATCTATTCTCACTTCCATATTAGTCTCATCACGCACAATTTCATGATTGTTACGATAAACATGTGGCGTCGTCTCATGGATTAAAATTGTACCTCGGTATGTTTGTCCTGTTGCCGTTTCAATCGTACAATATTCGCCTTCAATTGCATTATAACGAAAGCCACCAATAAGAGCTAAACGTAAACGACCATCTTTTAATATCTCTTTAACCATTGCGCCAAGTGTATCTACATGAGCTGTGATACACTTTTTCTTCTCATCGTTGTCGCCCTTAACTTCTATTAGTAATCCGCCTTTATTAGTAATATGTGTCGTGTAGCCACTCAATTCCACACGCTTTTTAACATAATCGATGGCACGCTCAGCACTTCCCGACGGACTATTGATGGCTGTTAATTCAGTTAATGTATCAATGACACGTTCATTCATACTCTTCATCCCCTTCTTCTTTTTATTCTATTGTAACGATGATACGCTAAAATCTCACGTATTCTTATCTCACTCTTGCAATTAAACGCGTTAAAATGATAAACTAGCCATTATTTATTATAAACTCAAGGGGGGACTTTGATGACTCACATCTTTTTTGTTGGTCTCGGTTTAATCGGTGGAAATTTAGCCAGTAATATAAAGTATTTTCATCCAAACGTAACCATTACCGCTTTTGATGCAAATCCCGACCAACTCGAACGTGCACAGTCTATAGGTATTATTGACCATGCCTCTTCAGATTATGAAACGACACTTAAGCAAGCAGACATCGTGATTTTTGCGACACCCGTTCAAACGACAGTTAAATATTTAAAAGCGTTGCCCCATCTTGAAACACAACCCGGTTTAATTGTCACTGATACTGGAAGTACGAAAGCAACGATTCAAGCATTTGAGTCGACTTTATTAGCTGCTCAAATCCACTTAGTCGGTGGGCATCCGATGGCGGGAAGTCATAAATCAGGCGTACTCAATGCAAAAAAGCATCTATTTGAAAATGCTTATTATATTCTCGTTCATAACCTTGCAGAAAATAATGATGCACGTCAGCAAATTCAGCAATTACTCGAACCTACGCGTGCCCACTTTATCCATTTAACTGCTGAAGAACACGATCGTATCATGAGTGTCGTAAGTCATGTCCCTCATTTCATGGCCTCTAGTCTTGTTCATCTTAATGCTTTTTTCGCTTCTGAGTCTTCTTTAATTCAAGACTTTGCGGCTGGAGGTTTTCGCGATATTACACGTGTAGCAAGTAGTAACCCCGAAATGTGGCGAGATATTTCAATTGAGAACAAGGCCCATATCATTTCGACACTTAAACATTTACAGCGTCAGCTTTCGAATACCATTCATTTGCTTGAAACCGAACAGCAAGACGCCCTATATGATTTTTTTAATGATGCAAAATCTTATCGCGATGCCTTGCCAATTCGTCAAAAAGGAGCAATGGAGAGTACTTTTGATTTATATGTAGATATCCCAGACCAACCGGGCATGATTTCAAAAATTACAGATATATTGAGCACGCATTATATTTCTATAAGAAACTTGAGGATTTTAGAGGTTCGTGAAGACATTTACGGTGCTTTACGTATTAGTTTTAAACGTCCGGAAGATCGAGATGCAGCACGTATTGCATTAAAAGACTTTGATACTTACTTAAGCTAACAGACAGGAAATATCAACGCATTTTGCATTTCCTTCCTGACTCGTGTTATAATAACTTCAACAAGAACTTCGTGCATGATATGCACCAATCCCCTCGCTATCGGAAGTAGCGAGGGGATTTTTTCGGCGCTAGCTTATCATATCGCCTATTTTTTCTTATTGCTGCGTACACGTAGCCAATGTGCAAATAACGCAACAATACAACCACTGACAACCGTGGTTGTGATGTGAACAAGAACTTCGGTCATTCATATGCACCTCCTCTCTGCGTCATCATTGACGCCTGAGAGATAGGCGACTTTTTTATTATACCACCTTCATTTTTACAATCCTAGCTTACTTCTTATCCACCGTAAAATAACAATAAATACGGGTATCTCAATCATACAGTTACATTTTATGTCCCGCCATTAAGCCTAATCTTCCATACTTTGTTCCCGCTTCAGTATAGGATATCGCTTTTGAAACGATTCCTTTGCCATATTTCTCTTGTAATTGATCGATCGTTTTCGCCAACTTTTCTTGACGTAACCTTTGAAATTCATCCGTAAATAAATCTAACTGTCTTTCACTTTCAGGTGACATTTTCGTCAACGACACACTCAAGGTCCGATATAATTCATTTGGGTCACAATACGTTTCAGCCAAACGCGCAACAACGTTATAAATATCTTGCTCTAAGTTGGTACCGACTTGTAACGTATACTGTTTAGAGATACCGCCTCCATCTTTGTAACCAAACGAAAAATGAATCGTCTTTGCGAGTTGTTCACGTTCTCGCAAGCGCCGTGCCACATCTTCAATGAGCTCTTGCATAACGACCTTTGCTTCTTGAAATGTATAATCACGCATCAAAATTTGGCTTTTACAAATAGAAGGGTTCATAATTTGATACGTTTCATTGATACGACTTTGATCAATCCCATTCGCATGTAAATGAAGGTCCACACCTATAATCCCAAAGTCTCTTTTTAAGTAAACGTACGGATACTGTGCTAATTGTCCAATTTTAAAGATCCCGCGTGCATTCAACTTTTTCTCCGTTCGTTTACTAATCCCCCAAAAAGAAGTCAAAGGAGAAATCTCCCATACTTTATCTGGCACATCTTCATAACGCCATTCGGCAATATAGCGCGGATTATTTTTAGCTTCATTATCCAGTGCGAGCTTACTGAGTAACATGTTAGAACCGACACCAATCGCACATTGCACTTTAGTTTCTTCATATATTTCTTTAATTAAACGCTCACAAAAAGAATGTAAAGTCGTATTAAAACGATAGTAACTCTTCGTCACATCCATAAAAAACTCATCAATACTGTACTGATGAAAATCTTCTGGTGGCACATAACGTAACGCGATTTTAGAAATCTTTAGTGATATATCTAAATACTTACGCATACTTGGATTAATAATATAAATATCGTTGCGATGCGGAATTTCAAATAGACGTGAACCTGTTTGAATACCTAACTTTTTAAGGGGTTGCGTTGCTGCAAGCACAACCGATCCCTGTCTTTTCGTATCTGCAACTACTGCTAACTTTGTCGTTAAAGGATCTAATCCTTTTTCAATACACGACACACTCGCAAAAAAACTTTTTTGGTCTATACACAAAATATCCCTGTTTTCTAATAAATGATAATCATACATCTCCATTCACCCTCACCTATCTGAAGTTATATTTCTATCATACACGAACATATGTTCTTAAATCAACACAAACAGTACATACGTTCTAATAAAATCATAAAAAAAGCGATGTCGCGCCTTTCATCAGCGGCAACATCGCTCAATTGAATCCTCACTGCTTATGAATGATTAACGTCGGTAAGGAATGACAGCTTCCATCTCTTCATCCAAACCGTGCCCAATATAAACATGAGTATGTAAATAAATATGGCTTTTAAGTGATTTAAACGTTAACGACTCCGGTTTAAAACTAAAGTCTATTTTTTTATCTTCACCTACATCGATAGTAAATGCTTCATCAATCACAAAGCGGTCTAGTTCGTGCGTTAAATATGAAAAGTCACTCGTTTCATCATCATTCGGATATTTTTCAATCATCGTCAATACAATATGTGTCACTTTTTGATCACTCTGACCTGCTTTGAGATGTACACAACCAGAAATTGTATCCGAAAGATCATATTCTCGCTGATTTAAACGAATAAATACTTTCATACCGTTGATGCCTAAAGATGTTAATACATTATCGAAACCCATAAAAACCCTCCATGTCTCTTGTTGTTAATCTTATCATAGCCAAAAATGATTCAATCGCGCAACCGATATCAAAAATGCTATAATGAAATAAAAATTGAGGAGGTCTTATCATGCCTATTGTTACAGTTAAATTATTAGAAGGTCGCACAGATGAACAGCTTAAAAATTTAGTAACTGAAGTGACAGATGCCGTAGAAAGAACAACAAATGCAAAGCGAGAAGCGATTTCTGTTATCATTGAAGAAATGAAAAAAGAACACTTCGGCGTTGCTGGTGTACGTAAATCAGACCAATAATACTAAAACCCCCTGTTTGATTGAAAACAGGGGGTTTTAACATCATTTTAATCATTCAAAAATGCTTGAATTCGCTTTTTATTTTCAGCTTTATCTATACCTAAAGCAGAGCCACCATCATTCGTCGTAATATTTTCGTAGCTTCCTTTAACAGGAACACTTAACGTCTTAATATCTTTATCACCACGGACAATAAAACTGAAGCCTGTTTGATAGATTGCTGAATCTGGCATGTTCGTACCGACATAACCCCGCATAATGCCCGCTAATTTAGGCGCCTTCATAATAGATGAAGGTTGTACGAGTTGTTGTTTCAATGCCGACATCACTTGTTGTTGACGACGTACACGTCCAAAATCCCCTTCCGGATCATTACGAAAACGTGCATAACCTAGTAACTCTTTCCCGTTTAGGCGATGATAGCCTTTTTTCAATGATACACCAATTTTGGCAGACATATCTTTTTCAACGTGAATAGGCACGCCTTTAGGCTCAAGTTCGTCAATCATCGCTTCAAAACCATTAAAGTCTAGTGTTGCATAGTACTCTGGCTCAATACCTAAGTTTGACTTTAACGTCTTGCGCAATAGTTCAGGTCCACCTAATGAATAAGCCGCATTAATTTTATAGCTGTTATAGCCTGGAATATCCGCATAAATGTCACGCATAATAGACACAATCTTCATATCTTTTTTAATATAGTCATATTGTGCAACCATAATCGAATCGGTACGAGACACACCGCCGTCTTCACGGTCCGCACCTAAAATTAATACAGTGGCTTTCCCATCATTTTTAATTGCACCATTAAATTTATGTATTTTCGGCGCTTGATTATGTTTTTTAGCCACTTCAAGACCTGACTTATAACTAGAAACACAATACATCACAAAGGCAAAAAGCAGAATGATAAACGCCAAGATAAACAAAGGCCATTTAGGTATCTTTATCTTTTTCTTACGCTTTAAAGTTTTCTCAGAAGCATTCGAGGTACTACGGTTTAAATTGTTTTCATTCATCTTATCAACCTTATATCTTCAAAATTATGTATCTATGTACTATAATAAATACATATTAACGTTATATAAATTTATTTTAAAAATCAAGTGAAAACCATAAAATCATACCAAGTTCTTATATGGAAGGGTGTTTAAATGAATATCAATACAGCATATTTTGCAGGTGGTTGCTTTTGGTGTATGACCAAGCCATTTGACCAAAACGAGGGCATTGAGCAAGTCACATCAGGTTATATGGGAGGCCACGTTGATCAACCGACGTATCAACAAGTGAAAACAGGAGAAACAGGTCACTATGAAACAGTCAAAATCGAGTATGATGTCGCACTCTTTTCATACCAAAAGCTGTTAGAAATCTTTTTCTCAGTGATTGATCCGACTGATGACGGTGGACAATTCCAAGATAGAGGTTCGCAGTATCGCACTGCTATTTTTTATACAAACGAAGACCAAAAAGAAGTCGCTGAAGCTTATATTGCTTCACTCGAAGGCACTTTTGACCACGATAAAGCAGTCGCCACTAAAGTTCTTCCAGCTTCTGAATTTTATGAAGCTGAAGCATACCATCAAGATTTCTATAAAAAAGACCCTGAACGTTTTGAACAACAAGAAAGAGAACGTGAAGCTTACGCGCAATCTCATCAAATTAAGTAAACATAAGCATACCATTGCTGATTTGAATAAAGGATTTTTATATCGGACTTATCACATATTGGTTTTAAACTACAGAAACACCGACAAAGTACTTATGACTTTGTCGGCGTTTTTATTTTTCTATTACAATTATTTTTTTCGACGAATCACTCTTGTCACTTTAATGAGACTCTCCCAGACACTTTGGCCTCGATGATACACTAAATAGCGTGACTCCCAATCTGGATTGAACTTGCTTTTATATTGACGTAAACCTTGGAAACTATACAAACCATTAAAGTGTTCATAAAAGCGACCTGCAAATTTCTCTCTAATATGACCATAAGGCACTTGTCCAACATTGGATAATGTCGCCATCCCCATATTAAAACGTGAATAGCCTTCTGATTGGGCCCATAAAATCATATTTAAATATAACGCGTCCATGAAAGGTAAGCCTAATGATTTATCCCAACGAATCAAATCGACGGAAATGGTATCTGCACCTTCAACAGGCATTAATGTACAAAAGGCATCAATACGACCTTCTTCATTTCTCAACACCCCAACTGGCGCTGCGTTAATATAGGCAGGCGTGAATCGACCTACTGAAAAGTAAAACTCTGATTGCTGACCTAGCCACTCTCGACTAATTTGATGCAATCGATCATACGTTTTCTCGTCTAACGGCGTCTCTAAAATTTCAAATTGATAACCTAATGATTCAAATTTATTCAACGTCGCTCTAAAACCACGTCGTTTTTTACCTGCAACTGTAAAGTCTGTCGCGTTGATTAACGCCTCTTCACCCAATTTGAAGAATTGGTTACCAAAGTCATGATAAAGCGTCAAATAATCTTCAGACACTTGATAAAAAATGACATCTCTACCTAAATATGTGGCATACTCATAAAACTCCGTCAGCAACGAACGGAAATCTGATTCTAAACCTACAGGATCACCTAAAATGATATAGGCACTTCGGTCATAACGATACATAACGAAAGCCGTTTGTTGTTCATTAACAAATACGAGCTTATCGCCACTATATAATAAATGGCTTAATAAATGCCCGCCATATTGTTTCAAAATTTGACTGGCCACTTCTTTATCATGATGTTCTCGAGGGCGACGATAATTCCATTCGAAAAGATAAATAATGACCACAACAATTAATGTCATACCAATGACAGACAACCAAAAAGTTGAACGTAATAAGAAAAAGTCAATTTTAGGCGGTTGTACTTCAATTAAGTATAAAAATTGCTTCACTAATAGCTGATTGAAATAAAGGACAATCGCACTAATGACTAAAATAATCGTTAATTTTTGGATACGAAGTGGTCGTTTAAGTACACGTGCTTTACGATAAGCAAAGATCAGTGCTGCAAGTATTAAAGCGATAACGAGTAATAATAACGTCGCGCCATATACATAAAAATTAGATAATAATAAGATAACGAGCGCTACAATCGCAAACAATATCGATCGTTTACTCCTAGCGATAATCCCACGTAAATTCAGCAGTAAAATCAAACTTGCACTGACATTTAAAATATACAATAGAATAAACAATGTATGATGCTTCGTATTTAAAGCATCGAATATAATGGAGAAATTACTAAAGAATAAAATCGAACTCATCATTAATACTAGAATACTCAACGCAAGTGATGGTATTAGCGCAACAAAGTCTTTTTGGAAAGACATTAAAAAACCTGAAACCTCTTTTGCGGGTAAAAAGTATTTTGATTCAGAAACATATTTTTTCGCAAGTGAACCGAATTCAAAAACGGTTAACACAAGTGCTATTAATAATGGGAAGAAGTAATAGGCAAAACGATATAAAAGTAACCCTAATACCACTTTTTCTTCGGCAATCCCTAAATGTTGTAGACCTAACAGAACTATTAAATCAAATGCACCGAAACCACCCGGTATAAATGAAATAAGCCCTGAAATCGCCGCAACAATAAAGACACTGAGAATCACTGGATAAGAGACATGCACACCTACAAGTTGGAATGCACAGAACAGAACGATACTCGCTAATAACCACTCTGAACTAGACACGAGTGTAAAGATAGACCCTAACCAACGCGCCGTCCGATCAATAGGCCAAATCCATGAAATAATAATAAATACAGGTAATAAAAAAGCGATAACGTATAAAAAGACTGTAAACCAAATCGATGTGCGGTATAAAAAGCTAACATCTAACACATGTGTCACGATTAATAGTGACAAGAAACTTAAACCTGTCAGCATCGACGTCAACATATAGGAGACAAATTGAACAAGCTTTTTGCGCTCATTTGTATAACTCCCATAAAACCACATACGAACACTAGCGCCAATAAAACCACCGAATCCGATAATATTATTAAACGCATTGATAATATAACCGACGCGCAACGCTTTAAAAGGAGAAAGATCTAATTTAAAACGACCGGTTAAAATCACGTCATAAAGTGATAATAAAATGACGGAACTTCCCCCTAATAAGAAGAGAATAATCATTTCCATTGGACTAATATGATTGAATAATAGGAAGACTTTCTTAAAATCAATAGCCGCAAGTTCTTTGACTAAAATCACTGTAATCGTTGTGATTAAAAAAATGATAAATGCAATTTTTAGATATTTAAGCAAGTGATGTTTTTGTTTTATCATGCAAACTGTTCCTTTCTCTATGTGTGAATCCATGTCTTAGAAAAAGAGATTGAGACACTTTATGATTGCTCAATCTCTCCATCTTTTATTGTTCTTTATTATATTCTTCCTCAGGCATCTCGTATCCACCTGCATCATCAGCGTAATATTTATTATAACGACGCTTGAATAATAGGAAGATGTGAGAAACTAAAACTTTGATAATCGCATAGGTTGGAATACCTAAAATAACCCCTACAATCCCTAAGAGATTACCTGCAGATAAAAGGACAAAGATAATCGTTAACGGATGAATTTTAAGTGTTTTCCCCATAATATTTGGCGAAATAAAATGACCTTCTATAAATTGAACTGCAGTCCAGACGACAATCAATTTTACCAACATAAATGGAGAGGTAATAATAGAAATAATAATCGCTGGTGAAATCGCAATCGTTGGTCCTAAATAAGGCACAACACTCGTTACTGCGGCTATACTTGCCAAAATCAAAGCATAATCTAAGCCGATAATGGAGTAACCGATAAATAATAAAATCCCTATACAGAAAGAGACAATAATTTGTCCTTGAATGTAAGACCCAACTTGTTCACTCATTTTATCTAATAAATCATGTACATCTTTGCGAAACTTTGGAGGAACAATTCTGTTAGAAAATTCTTTAAAACGATGCCCATCTTTTAACATAAAAAATAGAACAAAAGGAACTGTCACAATAACAACTGTGATATTCACAACAGTTTCAGCAAAAACACGTATTTTTGAACTTAAGCCATCAGCTAAACTAGGCACCTTTTCTTGTAAACCATGTAGTGTTTTTTCAATTTGCGAATAATAATCAGACAAAAATGGTATATGCATCATATTGTCCGCAAAGGAACTGAGTTTATTAATATAATTTGGAAAGTTATGCATTAAGCGTTCAAATTGAATTGTAACAAGTGGAATTAATAAATTTACAACAATCGTTATAATTCCAGCAATACCTAAAAATAAAATCGTAATGCCCCAGACCCGATTAATATTATAACGCTCCATTAAATTAATAATCGGATTAAACAAATAGTACAGAATGAGCGCAACAATAATCGGTGCTGCAATAGTATTAAATATAATAATGAAAGGTTGAAAAATATAAGACACACGATCAAATATAAAAATAACAACCCCTATTAAAATAAAAACAAGCAATGCAAATATTAAGTCTTTACCACCGAAAAATTTCATAAAGCGACTCTCACGTATGTTTAGATTTCGATGTTCTAATTGTTCTTTTTGTTGCTGTTCGGTCATAGATTTCACCAAGCCTTTTAGAAATTAGTTATAGTTTATCGCTTTTCCATAAAAATTTAAACTTAAATCTATAATAACAAACAAACATACGAATTTGTCGCAAAGATGAATATACAAGTCTTTAAATTTATTTCTATCTAAACGATGAACCTCATACGCTTCATTATACCATTAATATTACCAACGCTCTTCAGACTATAAACCGAAAATTTCAAATAATAAAGCATGATTTTCTGTTGAACGATGTTTTCCTTAGAAAATGAAATCACACGAATAATATAAAAAAGCTCTAAGATGATTATAATCAAATACCATCTTAGAGCGATTTCTATTAAGATTAAAGCTTAACCATAATTGTCAATACATCGGTTAATGTCATCAAGTCAAATGCATCTTGACCTTCATTCCAAACTTATCTGTTAAATTTCAAAAATTTTATCACCATGCTGAACAGTTTGCACATCTGTATAATCAAGATGTTTAATTTCAGATTGCGTTACAATAATTGGCGTAATATCGCTTTTCGCTGATTTTCTAATTAATTCTAAATCAACGGTCATTAAATGATCGCCTGCTTTAATTTCTTGCCCTTCTTCAACATGAACAGTAAAGCCTTCACCATTTAACTTCACCGTATCTAGACCAACATGGATAAGCAATTCTAAACCATTGTCTGAAACCAGACCTAGTGCATGCTTAGTTGGGAATACGAGTTGAATTTTGCCATCAAATGGTGCATAAATTTCACCTTCACTTGGACGAATTGCAATACCTTCACCCATCATTTTTTCACTAAAGACTTGGTCAGGTACTTCTGAAAGTGGCACAATTTCACCACTCATTGGTGCGGATACAAGACCAGAATGTGTCACTTCAAGATCTGATTGTGAACCATCAACAATAACTGTTTCATCATTATCATCAAGTGTCACAGGATCTCTAACCACTTTACCATCCATAATTTGTTGCATTTCATGTTTGATTTGGTCTGATTTTGGACCAAATATCGCTTGCATATTATTACCGACTTCAAGTACACCTGATGCACCTAAATCTTTCAAACGTGCGACGTCTACTTTAGATTTATCATTCACCTCTACACGTAGTCTTGTGATACATGCATCTAAATGCTTAATGTTGTCTTTATCACCCATCGCTTCTAAAACTTCATATGGTAAATCACTTGTCGATGTTGTCGTTGCTTTTGTTTGTTTATCTTCACGTCCAGGTGTTTTGTAATTGAACTTGACGATAAGGAAGCGGAACACAAAGTAGTAAATCACCGCATACACTAAGCCGACTGGTATAACAAGCCACCATTTCGTTTGGTTTGGTAAAATACCTAATAATAAGAAATCGATAAATCCACCAGAGAATGTATAACCTAAATGTAAGTCAAGTAAGTATAAAATTAAAAAGCTGAAACCATCTAATACAGCATGAATAAAGAATAATAATGGTGCCACAAATAAGAATGAAAATTCAAGTGGCTCTGTAATACCTGTTAAAAATGATGTTAAAGCAGCAGAACCCATTAAACCTGCTACAACTTTTTTATTTTCCGGTTTAGCCGTATGATAAATTGCTAACGCAGCTGCCGGTAAACCAAACATCATAACTGGGAACTCACCTTGCATAAATTTACCTGCTGTTAAGTTCGCACCTTCACGGATTTGCTCAATAAAGATACGTTGGTCCCCACGGAAAATTTGTCCTGCACCGTTTGTATATGAACCAAATTCAAACCAGAATGGTGCATGGAAAATGTGGTGTAGACCAAATGGTATTAATAGACGTTTAATAAATCCAAATAAGAATACAGCTAAACCTGTATTTGAGTCGAGTAAACCTTCACTAAAAGCATTTAAACCGTTTTGAATAATAGGCCAAATCAATGCCATCGGAAATGCTAATAAAAATGATGTTGTCGCCATCACAATAGGTACAAAACGTTTACCTGCAAAGAAACCTAAGTACGAAGGTAACGAAATATTATAAAACTTGTTGTAACACCAAGCCGCAAGCGCACCAATGATGATACCACCAAATACCCCTGTTTGTAGCGTTGGAATACCAAGTACACTTGCATAACCTTTTGCTGTGTCGCTAACATTATCAGGTGTAACACCTAAAAATTCACCCATCGTTTTGTTTAAAATAATAAAACCTACAAATGCGGCAATGGCAGCTACACCATCTCCACCTGCTAAACCAATGGCCACACCCATCGCAAAAATGATAGGCAAGTTATCAAAGATAATACTTCCCGCCGCAGCCATCATTTCAGCTACATTTTGAACACCATGGTTTTGAATAAAAGGTAAATACGATTGTAACTGATCACCTTGTAATGCTGCACCAAATGCAAGAAGTAGCCCTGCAGCTGGCAAAATCGCAACCGGTAACATTAATGCTTTACCAATACGTTGCAATTGTCCAAACAATTTCTTTCTCACTACATAAACCTCCCTATATTTATGACACATCACACTTCACACGACATAAAAAAAGGGCATGAGTCAACGACATGTGAAAACTGTTCACAATGTTTTAAACTCATGCCTAATCTAACTTAGTAACACGTTTTTATGCTTGTTTTTTAGATGCGAGCGACAGCTGATGGATATGCATCGTTAAATATGCCACTTCAGCTTCATATACGCGAACATCAATTTGTGATTGAATCATTTTAACTATTTTAACAGCTATATTGTAACATAATGGGTATTGTGTCTTCAATAGATTTTCAAAATTCAATTCAATGTTGGTGCCTTCACCTTTTTTCAATCGTTGCAATAAGAAATGGATATGTCTTACAAAACGTTGATATGGAATAGATGACTCTGGAATTTCAATCCCCATATCATGTTCAATCATTCGAATAGCATTATTAATTAATTTCGGAACGGTTTGCATTTCTCCAAATTCAACATCATTGATCTGCGAAGCGATATGAAGTGCAAT
The DNA here is from genome assembly GCF_000411275.1 of Staphylococcus sp. HGB0015. Lineage (NCBI taxonomy): Bacteria > Bacillati > Bacillota > Bacilli > Caryophanales > Staphylococcaceae > Staphylococcus > Staphylococcus sp. HGB0015. Next base: position 816,999 of record NZ_KE150417.1, on the reverse strand, counting down.
AAAGCCGACTTCATCTTCCGGAAAATCAATGTTGAGTTGCAAGTTAATTCGCGTCACCACTTTTTTCGCAATTTGATAAGCTTCTGGATAGCTATATTTTGTCTCACTTAAAAATGGATTAGTAATTAATTGCCCGTTTTCCATACGCTTTAATGCAAAAATCAAATGATCTGTTAACGAAACGACAAAAGATTCTTCATGACTCAAATCGAAATGCGACATAATCATTTGAACAGAATCAATGACAACACGCAACACCCGTTCATCAGTGTGCGCAATTAACATTTTATAATGATCTTGCTCCGATTTGCTTTCTAATTTGAAAACTTTCTCAATCGTTTCTGGATCTCGAATTGTCATGCCCGGTTTTTTATTAAACCCTAATCCTTTTCCGATGATAATCACTTCAGATTGTTGATGTTGGCAAATAAGTACATTATTATTGAGGACTTTTTTAATTGTATACTGATTCACTGTCTTCACCTCTTACATCCAATTCAAATCATACCGCTTATTGCCGAAGATGAAAAGCACAAAATCATGGCTTATTCACAAAAAAATATGTTTAAATGACAAATGTTATACAATATTAAAATAACACGCTCACTCATCAACGTTCCACTTAAAAAAATTGTTAATAAAGGGCTGTAGACATTCATGCCTCAGCCCTTATTGAAACTAATCGTGTTTTTTATTTTTATGAATTTCGTTACCCCAACATTCAATACCAAATAAATTAATTTCTAATTCTTCTGGTCTGAAAATCGGTCGTTTTCCTGCTTTTCGTTGTTTCTGATAATCTTTCATCACTGCAAAAGCAATATTAGAAAGTCCAATAATCGCCACGATATTAACGATTGCCATTAATCCCATAAAGACGTCTGCAGTATTCCAAACTGTCTCAGTTTTAACGACTGCGCCAACAAATACAAGTAAAACGACAAAACAACGAAATACAAAAAGTACCATTTTATTCGTCGATAAAAATTCGATATTGGATTGACCATAGTAGTAGTTACCAATTACAGATGAAAAAGCAAATAATGTAATCGCTACTGTAAGGAAAATTCCACCAGCACTACCTAAATGCTCATTCAATGCTGATTGTGTCACAGCCACACCTTGTGGTTGTCCTTCACCGAACTTCAAACCTGTATATAACAAAATCATAATCGCTGTTGCAGTACAAACTAAAATCGTATCAAAAAATACACCGAGTGATTGAATTAATCCTTGCTTAACCGGATGTGAGACTGCGGCTGTTGCTGCAGCATTTGGTGCTGAACCCATCCCTGCTTCATTTGAAAACAGACCACGTTTAACACCTTGTAATACAGCAAATCCTACAGCGCCACCCGCTGCTTGATCAATACCAAAAGCACTTTTAATAATAGTTGAAATCATCGGCAAGATTTGATCAAAGTTTAATAATAAAATAATTAATACCATGAAAATATAAATAATTGCCATAATTGGAACGATAAATGATGATAATGTTGCAATACTACGCACACCACCAAAAATAACAATCGCAGTAATGACTGCTAAAATAATCCCTGTAATCACAGGACTTACGTTGTATTGCGTATTTAACGATTCAGCAATTGTATTGGATTGCACTGTATTAAAAACAAATGCAAATGTAATTGTAATTAATATCGCAAACAAAACACCTAACCAACGTTGATTGAGTCCTTTAGTAATATAATATGCAGGGCCTCCACGGAAACCGCCTTCTTTATCTGGCACTTTATATACTTGTGCTAAAGTGGCTTCAATAAATGCACTCGCTGCCCCTATGATTGCTATAATCCACATCCAAAAAACTGCACCAGGGCCACCTAATACGATTGCAGTTGCAACACCAGCGATATTACCCGTTCCCACTCGAGAACCCGCACTGATTGCAAAAGCCTGGAATGGTGAAATACCTTTTTCACCACTGTCTAAAGTTTCCGATTTTTCAGTTAAAGCTCTAAACATTTCTGGAATCCATCTGATTTGAACAAACTTAGAACTAATTGAGAAAAATAAACCTGCTGTTAAAAGTAAACCAATTAAATACTGAGACCAAATCAAATCATTACCGACATGAATAAAAGCCTTAAACCACCCCGGAATTAAACTATCAAAATCTCTCACACAAATCCCTCTTTACTTTTTAATTTCAAAATGTAAACAATCAAGTTAAAACAACTAGCCCCATTTTATCATCAAAGTATAACAGTGACTATAAATTTTTTTAGTGCTTATTCAACAAACAGATTCTCTATCTCGCCAAATACTGTTGTATCGACAACGAAGCTACCATTTGTATATTGCTCTGATAAATGAATATCTTTAATTTCGCCTTCAAAAGTATCATTTTGAGAAATCAGTTTGTAGCGATTTTGATCAGGTTGACACACGCGCGCTGACACAATACGATGCGGCTGTTTCTTTAACTCTTTCAACAATGTAATTCCACGTTGAGCACGTTTCGCTTGTTGTAAGACTTTAAAAGCGATACGTTTAAGTGAACCACGCTGAGTCGCAATTAAAATCGTGTCTTGTGGTGAAACTGTATTAACCATCACAACATGGTCATCATTTTTTAAATTAATTCCCTTAACACCTGCAGCACGTAAACCCGTATCAGGTAATTCTTCAAGCGCATATGTGAGTGACATCCCTTTGAAAGTTAAAAATGTCAATAACTGCGAAGGGGTCTTCGTTGACACATGCATGACTGAAATCAATTCATCGCCATCTTTAATTTTAGCTGCCACGAGTGGTTTATTCGTGCGTGTTGATTTAAAACCAGAGAGCAAGCTTTTCTTAATCATACCTTGACGTGTCGCTGTGATGATGGCACTTTGATCATCGAATTCAGAAACAACATAGCAATCAATAACTCGCTCATCCTCATCAATCGGCACAATCTGAGAAACATGTTGTCCCAAATCCTTCCATTTGATATCTGCAATTTTATGAACGGGAATGAACAAGTAACGCCCTTTATTTGTAAAAACAAGCGCATTGTCTTGCGTATTGACTTCTAAAATTTTAAGTACACCATCTTGCTCTTTCAATCCGATTTCATCTTTGCCACTTGCATTAAAACTACGTAATGATGTTCTTTTAATGTAGCCTTCTTGCGTAATACTTAACATCACTGTTTCACTCGGTACAATGACTTCTTTGTCGATTTTGATTTCTGCTATTTTTTCTTCAATCACTGAGAGACGTGGTGATTTAAATTGCTTTTTAATCGCTGTAAGTTCTTCTTTAATGACATTTAATAATGCATCATGGTGATCTAGAATGTGGCGTAATGCATCGATTTTTTCTTTTAACTCTGCATGTTCTTCTTGAAGTGCCACAATGTCCGTATTTGTCAGGCGATATAATTGCAACATCACAATCGCTTCAGCTTGAGCTTCAGTAAAATCGTATTTTTCAACTAAATTATCTTTAGCATCACGTTTATTTTTGGAATTTCTAATTAACGCAATCACTTCATCTAAAATCGATAAAGCTTTCATTAGTCCTTCTACAATATGCATTCTCTCTTCCGTATGTTTCAAATCATAACGTGTACGTCGACTCACGACTTCGATTTGATGGTTTAAATAACTATCGATGATTGATTTAATGCCCATTAATTGAGGACGTCCTTCGCGTATCGCAACCATATTGAAATTATATGCAACTTGTAAGTCCGTATTTTTAAATAAAAAATTTAACACTGAAGTCGCATTGACATCTTTTTTAAGTTCAATTGCAATTCGAAGACCGCTTCGATCCGTTTCGTCACGTACTTCAACGATACCGTCCACTTTTTTATCAGCACGAAGCTCATCAATTTTTTTAACGAGACTACTTTTATTCACTTCATAAGGAATTTCAGTAACAACAATTTGATGACGTCCGTTTCTCAACGTTTCAGTTTCAGACTTCGCGCGGACAACAACCTTGCCTTTACCTGTCTCATAAGCTTTTTTAATACCGTCAATCCCTTGTACAATACCACCAGTAGGAAAATCAGGGCCTTTAATATGTTTCATTAACTGATTGACAGTAATATTAGGATGATCGATATACTTTAACGTCGCTGTAATCACTTCTGCTAAATTATGTGGCGGAATATCCGTGGCATAACCTGCAGAAATGCCTGTTGAGCCATTGACCAATAAATTTGGAAAACGTGCCGGTAATACCATAGGCTCCATTTCAGTATCATCGTAGTTCGGAACAAAATCTACCGTATCTTTATGAATATCACGCAAGATTTGCTCAGAAAGCTGGCTCAATTTTGCTTCAGTATAACGCATCGCTGCAGGCGGGTCATTATCAATACTTCCGTTATTCCCATGCATCTCAACTAATACATGACGTAATTTCCAGTCTTGGCTCAAACGTACCATCGCATCATATACAGAGCTATCGCCGTGTGGATGTAATTGACCTATAACATCACCGACTGTTTTAGCACTCTTTCGAAAATGTTTGTCATACGTGTTGCCATTGGAATACATTGAATAAAGGATACGACGCTGTACTGGTTTTAAACCGTCACGTACATCAGGTAAAGCACGCTCTTGAATAATGTATTTACTATAACGACCGAATCGATCTCCAATCACGTCCTCTAAAGGTAAATTTTGGATGATTTCACTCATTATGCATCCTCCTCTTCAACTGTCTGGTCTGACAAAACTTGAATCTCATCATTTTCTAAAATGCTTTGATCTTCCTGCATGCCAAATTGAACATGACGTTCAATCCAATCTCTACGTGGCGCAACTTTATCACCCATTAATGTTGAAACACGTTTAGATGAACGTACCTCGTCATCAATTTGAACACGAATCAACGTTCTTGTCTCTGGATTCATCGTTGTTTCCCATAACTGGTCTGGATTCATCTCACCTAAACCTTTATAACGCTGTAAAATAAAACCTTTACCCATCTCTTTTTGTAATTTTTCTAGCTCTTCATCTGTCCATGCATATGAGACTTGTTTATTTTTACCTTTACCTTTTTCTAGCTTATAAAGGGGTGGTAACGCGATATACACACGTCCTGCCGCTACAAGTGGTCGCATATACTTAAAGAAAAATGTCAGTAGCAATACTTGTATGTGGGCACCATCCGTATCCGCATCGGTCATAATAATGACGCGGTTGTAATTACTGTCTTCTAAACTAAAATCATTACCGACGCCAGCACCAATTGTATGGATGATTGTATTGATTTCTTCGTTTTTGAAGATGTCTTCTAACTTGGCTTTTTCTGTATTAATGACTTTACCTCGCAAAGGTAAAATAGCTTGAAATTTACGATCACGTCCAAGTTTAGCAGAACCCCCTGCAGAATCCCCTTCGACAAGATAAAGTTCGTTTTTCTCAGTGTTTTTACTCTGTGCTGGTGTTAACTTACCAGATAATAATGTATCTTTACGTTTATTCTTTTTACCTGATCTCGCTTCTTCTCTTGCTTTACGTGCAGCTTCTCTTGCTTGTTGTGCCTTAATCGCTTTTTTCACTAACGATTTTGATAATTGTCCTTTTTCTTCTAAGTAATACGGTAATTTTTCAGAAACGACAGCATCAACTGCACTTCTTGCTTCAGGCGTACCTAACTTTGATTTTGTCTGTCCTTCAAATTGCAATAAATGCTCAGGTATCCGTACAGAAATAATTGCAGTTAAGCCTTCACGAATATCATTACCTTCTAAATTCTTATCTTTTGCTTTCAAATCACCAATACGTCGCGCATAATCATTAAACACACGTGTCATGGCTGTTTTAAAGCCCACCTCGTGTGTACCACCGTCTTTAGTACGGACGTTGTTAACAAAGCTCATAAGGCTTTCAGAATATTGATCGTTGTATTGAAAAGAGACATCCACTTCGATTTCATTAGCCGTTCCTTGGAACAAAGCCACATCATGTAAGACTTCTTTACCTTCATTCACATAGCTTACAAAAGCTTTAATCCCTTCTTCATAATGGTAAATTTCGCTGCGTTCTTTTCCTTTACGTTGATCATCAAGTGTAATCTTTAATCCTTGTAATAAGAAGGCAGATTCTTGCAAACGTTCACTTAACGTATCAAAATTAAAGCTTGTAGCATTTTTAAAGATTTCAGGATCCGGCTTGAATGTCACCTTTGTTCCTGTCTTTTTCGTTGTGCCTTTTTGAACTAATTTTGTTTGTGGCACACCTCCGTGAGCGAAGTGTTGCTCAAATATTTTTCCGTCACGATGAATTTCAACGCTGAGCGATTCACTTAACGCATTCACAACTGACGCCCCTACACCATGCAAACCACCAGACGTTTTATAACCACCTTGTCCAAATTTCCCGCCGGCATGTAGCACAGTAAATATCACTTCGACAGTAGGCTTTCCAGAACGATGTGTCCCTGTTGGCATACCACGTCCATTATCCGCTACAGTAATACTTTCATCTGCATTGATTGTGACGTTAATTTCGTCACCATAACCATTTAAAATTTCATCAACAGAGTTATCTACGACTTCATATACTAAATGGTGTAAACCACGTTTATCTGTAGATCCTATATACATCCCCGGTCTTTTTCTTACAGCTTCAAGTCCTTCAAGCACTTGAATTGCATCATCCGAGTAATTATTAACTTTCTTTGCAGACACTCAATTCCCCTCCTACAAACATACGTTCGTTCATCAAACTATACAATAGCTATTCTTATATAAAATCATTGAAAATGCAAGCGCTAATCTATATCATGACTAAAATAAATATTATTTTTATCAATCCTGACATCTATTTAGAAATTAGGGAATATGTCAAAAAAACAATGATTTATTGCCATTTTTTAGTCCACCTTTTGATTAAATGTACAGAAACGACTATAAAAATACATGACTCTTTGTGAAATTATGTTAAAATAAGAGCAGGTACTAAAAGGATGTGAATACTTATGGTGATAGCCCTACTATTCATTGCAAGTTATTTAATTGGTTCTATTCCAAGTGGTTATTTAATTGGGAAGATTTTCTTTAAAAAAGATATTAGGGAATATGGGAGCGGCAATACAGGTGCAACAAACAGTTTCCGTGTACTAGGTAAACCAGCTGGGTTTGCTGTCACATTTTTTGATATATTTAAAGGGTTCATCGTTGTATTCCTTCCAGCGTTATTCAATGTGGAAATACACGGTTTACTCGTAGGAATTTTTGCAATTATCGGTCATGTTTACCCTATCTACTTGAAATTTAGAGGGGGAAAAGCAGTGGCGACAAGTGCTGGCGTCCTGCTTGCTGTTAATCCGATTTTACTATTAATACTTGCTTTGATTTTCTTTATCATTTTAAAATTAACAAAATATGTTTCATTATCAAGTATCATTGCAGCAATTTGTTGTGTGATTGGCTCATTTTTCATTAGTGATTATGTATTATTAATAACGAGCATCGCTGTTTCAGTTCTACTCATTTATCGACATAGTAGTAATATTAAACGCATTATTAAAGGGACTGAACCTAAAATCAAATGGATGTAATACTTAAAATTTGAATTTAGTTTAAAACCCATTAAAATAAGGTAAACAAATCATATCCTTATACTGGGAGGAGAATTCGACATGAAAATAGAATTTACGAATGATGCCATTACTTGGTTTAAAGATGAACTTGACTTACCAGAAGACGGAAAAGTGTTACGCTTCTTTGTTCGCTATGGTGGAGAGTTCCAATTAAAACAAGGATTTAGCCCAGCTTTTAATGTAGATTACACACGTGATATAGATGAAATTGGATACGAAGAAAAATTTGATGGCATTCATGTCATCGTAGCAGAAAAAGATGTTTGGTATTTTGAAGATCATCATATAAAAGTAGATATTAAAAATGATGATGTGCTTTATGAAGCCGAACTTATTGAATCATAAATTAAATTAACAAGAAAAATCGAGGTGGAATCACAATTTCCTAACCTCGATTTTTTTATGATTGCGTTGAAACAATTTCTATGACAAAGCTATTAAGACTACAATAATCATTACTCTAAATTTTAATAGCCTCATTTGCCCTGCAATTTGCTGATGCACAAACGAGATGATAAAAACAAATTGATGTTTTTATATGGACGACTCTTGTGTGACTTCTAACTCTTCGCCCGCTTCATTTCTTTGCTGAACATCATGATAAACTTCATACCAATTTGGAAAAGCTCTATCTAAACGAACAGGTTTGCCTTCATTTTTAGTGATGATGACATTATCTGTATAACCCGTTGTCGCAAGCTCACCTTTTTCATTATAAACTTCATATTGATAACGAGAGCGTAATTTTGAAAACTTAGACACCCATGTTTTAATTGTTACTTTTTCAGGATAACCAATACTCTTTTTATAATTAATATTCAGTTCTGTTACAGGAGAAACAATACCTGCTTCTTCCATTTCTACATAGTCTAAGCCGAGTTTGCGTATGTAGTCTGTACGTGCAACTTCAAACCATGTCGCATAGTTACCGTGGTAAATCACACCCATTTGGTCTGTCTCTTGATAACGTGCTTCGATTTCAGTTAATGCGTAGATCATTATTTTACCTTCCTTCTCTTAGCGCTCATGCCACTCATTTTACCATAAAAAACCACCCTAGAAACTTATAATGAATTTGGCAATAGATGTATCAAGGATATTAACCTCTACGTATCAAAAAATAAAGCCCGGTACATCAAAATGACCGGACTTTATATAATATTTTCTTATCTATTCATTATGAAGAAGCTAATTTTTTACGTAACACAAGTTGTAAAATACCACCATGACGATAGTAATCAATTTCTACATTAGAATCGAAACGTGCAATGGCTTCGAACTCAACAGTAGAACCATCTTCTTTCGTTGCAGTTACTTTCACTGTGTCTCTAGGTTGAACAGATTCGCTAATTTCAACTGAAATCGTTTCTTTACCGTCTAAACCTAACGTATCCGCTGATTCACCTTGTTTAAATTGTAATGGTAAAACACCCATCATAACTAAGTTAGAACGGTGAATACGCTCATAACTTTGTGCAATAACTGTTTTTACACCTAATAAATTTGTACCTTTCGCAGCCCAGTCACGAGATGAGCCCATACCATAGTCGTTACCTGCTAATACAACAAGGCCAGTGCCATCTTCTTTATATTTCATAGCTGCATCAAAGATTGGCATTACTTCTCCAGTTGGCCAATATGTTGTGAAGCCACCTTCTGTTCCTGGTGCTAATTGGTTTTTAATACGAATATTGGCAAATGTACCACGAACCATGACTTCGTGGTTACCACGACGAGAACCATAAGAGTTAAAGTCACGTGGAGAAACACCATTTTCTGTTAAGTAGTGTCCTGCTGGCGTATCTTTACCAATTGCCCCTGCTGGAGAGATATGGTCAGTTGTAACAGAATCACCAAATTTACCCATGACACGTAAATCTTTTAATGGTTCAATGTGACCTGGTTCTTTAGATAATCCTTGGAAGAATGTTGGGTTTTGAATGTACGTTGATTCAGGATCAAAATCATACAACGGTTGATCTGTCGTATCGATTTGGTTCCATAATTCGTTGTTATCATAAACACTCTTATATTCTTCTTTAAACAATTCAGGTGTAACAACACTTTCTACAGCGTCTGCTACCTCTTGAATAGATGGCCAAATATCTTTCAAGAATACATCGTTTCCTTGTGCATCTTGGCCTAAAGCTTCTTTGTGTAAATCAATATCTACAGTTCCCGCTAAAGCATAAGCTACAACTAATGGTGGTGAAGCTAAATAGTTCGCTTTGACAAGTGGATGGATACGTCCTTCAAAGTTACGGTTACCTGATAATACAGAAGTTACTAATAAATCTTCTTTAGCGACAGCTTTTTCAATTTCTTCTAATAGTGGACCTGAGTTACCAATACATGTTGTACAGCCATAACCGACTAAGTTAAAGCCAAGTTTGTCTAAATAGCTTTGTAAACCTGAGTCACGTAAATAACCTGTTACAACTTTTGAACCCGGTGCTAAAGACGTTTTAACATAGGCTGGAACTTCTAATCCTTTTTCAACAGCTTTTTTAGCTAGTAACCCCGCACCTAACATCACGTAAGGGTTAGAAGTATTTGTACAAGAAGTGATCGCTGCAATCGCAATGTCACCTGTCGTCATTTCAGTTGTTGAACCATCTTTGAATTCGATTGTTGCCTTTTTATCGAATTCTGATGCGTCTAAACCATGACCTTGGTTACCCGCTGGTGCAGTCACTGATTTTTCGAACTCTTTTTTCATATCGCTTAAGAAAATTAAATCTTGTGGACGTTTTGGACCTGATAAAGAAGCTTCAACTGTAGATAAATCAAGTTCCACAACGTCTGTATAATTTGGCTCTTCATTAACATCAAAGAACAGGTGATTTTGTTTTAAATACTTTTCAACTGTTTCAATATGTTCATCAGAACGACCTGTTAAACGTAAATATTTTAACGTTTCGTCATCAACAGGGAAGAAACCACAAGTTGCCCCGTATTCTGGTGCCATGTTGGCAATTGTCGCACGGTCAGCTAAAGGTAATTTATCTACACCTGGACCGAAGAATTCAACAAATTTACCTACTACCCCTTTTTTACGCAATAACTCTGTTACGCGTAATGCTAAGTCTGTCGCATTTGCACCTTGAGGCAATTCATTAGATAAACGTACACCAATAACTTCAGGAATTGGGAAGTATGATGGCTGACCAAGCATGCCCGCTTCTGCTTCGATTCCGCCAACACCCCAACCTAAAACGCCAAGGCCATTAATCATTGTAGTATGTGAGTCCGTCCCCACTAATGTATCTGGAAATGCAACGTCTTCTCCATCTTCTTCACGTACGTGAACAACATTAGCTAAATATTCCAAGTTAACTTGGTGTACAATCCCTGTTGCTGGAGGTACAGCATTATAATTTTTAAACGCTTTAGTAGCCCAGTTCAAAAATTGATAACGTTCATAGTTACGTTCGAATTCTAATTTCATGTTGCGCTCTAAAGCTTCTGGATTTGCGTAACTATCAACTTGTACAGAGTGGTCAATCACTAGGTCTACAGGAACTTCTGGGTTGATTTTAGACAAGTCTCCGCCAACATCGTCCATTGCTTTACGTAAAGAAGCTAAGTCTACAACCGCTGGGACACCTGTAAAGTCTTGTAAAATAACACGTGAAGGTTTGAATGGCACTTCACCTTTACTATTTTCTTTACCAAATTTTGAAAGCGCTTTAATATGTTCGTCTGTAATAACGAAACCATCTTCTTGACGCAATACTGATTCAAGTAATACACGAATAGAATATGGTAAGCGGCTTACTTGAGTAAGTCCTTGTTCTTCTAACGTTTTCAAATCATAGTACGTTAAGTTTTTTCCGTTTAATTGAAATGACTTTTTAGCTTGTTCTTTTAATTTTGAAGCCATCGAATATCCCCCCTGATATTTTTATATGCCGTTGGTTTAATTGTATAATTAACGCTTTATGAAAACAACTAAATGATGATTAAAACTGGGGTTTTGAAGTTTTGACTTTCTAATCGGTTATTATAACTAAAACTTATGACTTTCATCAGGTGTAATAAGTATATATTATTAATTGAGAATGATTTTCAATCAACTGTTGATCAATAAAAAAGACAGGTCCATCCACTGTATTTTCATTTCAGTGAATTGAAACCTGTCTTTTAATTAAATGAATTTATTTTTCTTGATCTCGCAACGCTTTACGTTTTGAAATTAATTCCTCTTCATAATCTTGTTGTGAACTTGCGACATATTCTTTCAAACGATGTTTATTAGGGGTTAATGTTAAGCCCAAGAACTTACGCTCTTTATTCGCATCTTTATAGAAACTAATCATCATCAGTATGACAATCAATGAGAACGGCAAGGCACTAATAATCGCTGCACTTTGCAACGCATTTAATCCTGCTGCACCATCGCCTCCGCCTGATAATAATAAAACAAATGCGATAAGTGATTGTGCGACACCCCAAGTTACTTTAACAAAACCACTTGGATTAAGTGAACCGTATGTTGTCTGCATACCTAGTACAAATGTCGCTGAGTCTGCTGATGTAATAAAGAATGACGCAATTAAAAGTAACGCGATAATTGAAAGCACCATGCCTAATGGCACATGATGAAAGACACCGAAAAGTTGTGTTTCAGGTGACATTTTGAAAATTTCTGTATGTTTTTTAGCCGTTTCAATACCTAAAACGCCAAACACACTAAACCAAACGAAACTTACAATAACAGGCACTAAGAGTACGCCTGAAATAAATTCTCGAATTGAACGCCCTTTTGAAACACGAGCAATAAATACACCTACGAATGGGCTCCAGCTTAGCCACCAGCCCCAATAGTAAAGCGTCCAATTTGTCATCCATTCACGTTTTTGAGGATTTGTTGGTGCTGCATCAAAACTGTTAAATAAGAAAGAATTTAATAAGCTTCCCGTTGAACTTGTAAACATGTTTAAGATTAAGATTGTCGGTCCCACAATTAACCCGGCAATCAATAATAAAGTCCCTAAACCGATGTTCAAGTTACTTAAATATTGAATTCCTTTACTTAAACCAGACCAAGCACTCATTATAAATAAAATTGTCACGACAACAATAATAATAGATTGCGTAATGATATTGTTAGATGTGCCGAATAGGTAATGTAAACCACCTGAGATTTGAAGTGCACCCATACCTAGAGAAACGGCTACCCCAATAACTGTCGCAAATACAGCTAAAACATCAATAATCGTACCAACGAGACCATCTACATGATCCCCTAAAATGGGACGTAATGTTTTAGATAATAAGCCCGGTTCACCTTTTCTAAATTGCGCATAAGCTAATGCAAGTGCGACAACACCATATACTGCCCACGCATGGAATCCCCAATGAAAGAACGTCGCACGTAATGATTCAGTAAATGCTTCCGTTGATTTCGGATCAGCATTAGGGGGTGACGCAAAATGAGAAATTGGCTCTGCTGCACCATAAAAGACTAATCCAATCCCCATACCTGCACTAAATAGCATCGCAAACCAAGAAATTGTGTTGAATTCCGGTTTATCGTGTGGTCGGCCTAACTTCAATTTCCCTATCGGACTGAAGATTAAGAAGATACAGAAGAATACGATAATCGTCGTTAAAATAAGATAGTACCAACCCAGTTTATCTGTAATCCAAAGTTTTATCGTATTCGTAAATTCACCAAACTGCGTTGGAATGAACACACCGACTAACACAATCGCAAAAACGATAATTGCACTAATCAGGAATACCGGAGAAAACTTCTTACCATTTGGTTCTGGAGTTGAAGAACTCATAAAATAACATACTCCCTTTCATATATTAAATTTTAAATAATCACGCACTTTATATTAACAATGTACAAATATTTTAAAGCGCAATCGACATATATACAATAACAAAACATTATCGTATAATCAACGAACTAAGAATCATATCAATTTCTTTATTAATTAAATCTTGCAATATTTTATGAGTAATGTATAATCGGTGTGCCATTAAATATGTTTATTGGAGGGGAAAAAAGCCATGTTAAAAGAATTTAAAGAGTTTGCATTAAAAGGTAACGTGCTGGATTTAGCTGTTGCTGTTGTAATGGGTGCTGCTTTCAATAAAATCGTGTCATCATTGGTCGAAAACATCATAATGCCTTTAATCGGTTTACTATTTGGCGAAGTTGATTTTGCTAAAAACTGGTCAATGTTCGGTATCAAATATGGTATATTTATTCAATCTATCATTGATTTTATTATCATCGCTTTTGCATTATTTATCTTTGTTAAAATTGCAAATACGCTCGTGAAACCGAAAGCAGAAGAAGAGGAAGAAGCTATCGAAGAAAACACTGTACTCCTAACTGAAATCCGCGATTTATTACGTCAAAATCAAAAATAAGTGGGCATTAAAAATGACAGGCGATAAGGTAGAAAAGAATCTCTATCTTACCGTCTGTCATTTATATTTTAAGCTAGTCCAAAAATATAGGACGTATAATTATTCATTGTAACGTAATAAAGTTGTACTTTGATAATTTTTAGAAACTACATCTAAAATAACAGGGATACGATTTTTTAATTCAGTGACATGAGAAATAATTCCTACTAATCGTCCACTCGATTGAAGTTGAATTAATGTATCTAACGCTGTCTCTAAAGTTTCTTGGTCTAATGTCCCAAAACCTTCGTCAATGAACATCGCATCTAGTGCAATGCCTCCCTGCTCATTTTGTACCACTTCACAAAGACCTAAAGCTAATGCCAGTGACGCTTGAAATGTTTCTCCCCCAGATAATGAGGTAATATGACGTGATTGGTTTGAGTAGTAGTCAAAAACTTCAATTTCTAAACCACTAAACCCTCTTCCTTTTTTCTCATTCCTAATCAACTCATACCGTTGACCTGTCATACTTAACAATCTTTGATTCGCTTTAACGAGAATTTGTTCTAGAAAATGCATCAGTACATAATTTTCTAAAGTTAAATTATGCTCATTTTTTCCATTTAAAATTTCGGCGAGTTGAAAGAGTTCAATTTGTGCTGACAATGTCTGCTTTAAATGTGCTATCTCCCGTTCTATTCGTTGTATCGTCTTCTTATTTTGATCTACTTGAAAAGCAAATTCATTCAACTGCTTTTGCACAGACTCATATTGTAATTGTGTTTCTTGTTGCTCTTTTTTCAAAATATCTATATCATGCGGTTCAATAGTTAAAATTTGTGTCGTAACATCTTGAAGTTTAAATTGAAGTGCTTGTATTTCATGATGAAATTGCTCCACTTCAGACGCATAGTCAGATTTGTTTTCACTTTCGTTTGAAATGGTCATTAATGTCGTCTCATCCGCAATATCTAATTGCTTCATTGCTGTTTTCAATTCTTCGTCGAGTCGATTTAGTTGTATTGTAACATCATCAATTTGTTGTGCTATAAGACGCAGATCATAGTGATGATTTTTCACTTTATTTTGTGTATTTTCTAATTGTTGTGTTAACGCTACTTTTTGCGCTTCAAAGTCTTGAACTTCCGCATCAATTTGCTCAAATGCCTTTTGAAACTTCACAATATCATCATATCCTGTTATTTGTTGAAAACTTCCTAACTGTTCTTGAATGTGTTGTTGTTCTTTTTCTAAAAGTTGCTTTTGACTCATATTTTCATCCAACACTTTATTGATACGTTCAACTTGTTGTTGTAATGCTTCAATCCGTTTATTTTCACGATCAACGGCTTCTATATCATTTTTAACATTTAAAAGTTGTGCTTCATTTTCATTTAATAAATTTTTATCAAATTGAACGTCTCCAATTTCATTTATTCTTTCCTTTGTATGCGTAATATCTGCTTCGCAATGAATTTTTTGCTCAGTGAGTTCTCGAATTTGAATTTCAATTTTCGCATTTTCACTTTGCAATGATTTAATGGCCTCAATCTCCGGACCATGATCGACATGTGAAACGTGTTGCCCACACACAGGACAAGGTTCGTCAACTTGTAAAACTGTTCTTAAAGTAACAACCGCTTTTTCATGATCGAGTAAGTGTTGATCTTGACTTGAAATCGTATGCAATTGTGCGCGCTGTGCCTCAATTTTATGCGTTAAATTTTCATATTGTTTGTTGAGTTGTTGAAGACTTTCTTCATGCTTTAGCTTGAGTTGCATGCGCTTTTCAGATTCAATAAGTGACGTATGCTGTTCAGTGAGCCTCATTTGCATATTTTGTAACTGTGATTTTTTCTCATAATCCGGTTTTTTCTCAATATCCACTTCACTAATTTGTTGTAATTCATTTTTAGCTTTATCCATTTCTTCTACGAGTTGCTGATGTTGTGCGTTGATTTGTTGGTCACGCTGTTGCTTTTGTTTTAACTGTTCGACTTGTTGAAAATAATGTCTCGTATTTTGGATAAATTGTGATTGTTGAGCTATCCGTTCTTGTTGAGCTAAATGTTTTTCAAGCAATGTTGCATCTTGTGTTTCTAGTTCTTTCAATGCATCAAATTCTGATGTTAAAGTAGACTGCTTACTTTTTTTGGAATTCAGTGTTTTTTCGTATTCAAGCTTATTTTGATACGTTTTGATAGCCACTTGGCTTTCAGTTATCAATTTTAATTTCTTTTCTAGCTCCGTAATTCGGGGTTGTTGTTCATTTAACTGATTTAATTTGTGTTCTAAGTCCGCTTTTTGTTGTTTTAATTGTTGACGTGATTCTTCACGTGCAACCGCTTCATTTATCTTTTTCATAGCGGCTTCACTTTTGCTTTTCTCCACTGCCGTTTCGTCGACCTGTTGTTGTCCTATACGTTGAAACATCGGTAATGCATCAAGAATCAATTCATATTGTTCACTTTTCAATTGTTTTTCTGCTACTAATTCAGCGTCATCTAATGTATACATTTCATCCCAGCTGCTTTGGATTTTTGTATAGATTTGATTAATTTCATTCTTCATATTTTTAGTTTTATCTACCAATTCATTTTTAAGAATGTCATACAATTGCGTATTAAAAAGCGTTCTCAAAATCGCCTGCTTATCTGTGCTATTTGAAACTAAAAAGGATTTAAATTCGCCTTGAGGCAAGATAAATAACTGTCTAAATTGATCTTGTTTAAGCTTTAAAAGATTTAAAATAAATTGGTCTCCGGCTTGAATTGTACTTTCAACCAGCTCAAAAACGTCACCATTTAAATGGTAAACTTCAAGTTTAGGTTTTGTCTCATTTTTATTTCCTGGTTTCAAAAATGAAGCTTCTCGAACGACCTTATAACGACCGCCGTTGATTTCAAATTCAAAGGTAACCGTTAATGGTTCCTTAGGTTGCGCAAAGTGACTTCTCAAATGTTTCACTTCTCGTTTTTCAGTAGACGCACGTCCATATAGCGCATAGACCATTCCATCAAATATCATCGTCTTACCTGAACCTGTTTTTCCGCTAATTAAGAAGAGTTGATTCGATTGTATATTTGAAAAATCAATGGTTTCATCTAAAAAAGGCCCAAAATTTTTAAGATGGAGGCGTATCGGTTTCATCTTTTATTCCTCCCCTTCTATTTTTTCTAACAATGCCAATACATTTTCTTTTTGCAATTCCGATAACTTTTCAGTAGTCATTTCACTATAAAACTTCTCCACGATATCTATTGGATGCATTTTTTTAACATCTTTTAAAGCTTTAGATTGATATTGGGAAGTCTGTACTTGTTGTGTTAGTGATAAAGTGTTGGGATAAATTTGCTTTAACTTTTGCATTGGATCTTTTACATGACTGAGTTGTTCAACAATAAAGTGAAAATAACTTTCGTCACTTTTACGCTCAAATTCACCATTCATTAAATCATCAAATTTTGCTTCGACTACTTCTAATTCGTGTTTAGGTTTCAAAGGGACAAAAGACTGTTTTATTCCATGAGACTGTACGTCAAATATTCGAATCCCTTTTGCTTGTCCAGCTTCCGAAAAGGAATATTGCAAAATTGACCCACTATAGACGATATGCTTAAATGGCGTCGCAAATGGATGATGTATATGCCCTAACATCACAGCATCAAAATCATTTAAAAATTGGGGTGAGACCGCTTCAATTGTACCTACAGTAATTTCACGTTCAGAGTCACTTTTAGGTGCACCATTTAAAGTGAAATGTCCCACTAAAATATTCGTCATATTTTGGTCTAAATGTGGTTGAATACGTGCAATCAATTTCTTAACCGCTTGCTCATATGTTTCAATCGGTTCATTCAGAAATTCACGCGCTTCTGATACAGTAAAAAACGGCATAGTGTAGAGTGCAACATCCTCAAATATGTATGGCGTTAAACACTGCTCTAATTCTGTAGCAATGTACAATTGATTGTGCTGAAACCATGAAGCTCCATAACGTAGACGCTCTTTACCATCATGGTTGCCATTAATCATAACAATAGGAATTCGTAAATCTAGATTTATCTTTGCGATAGTATTTTCCATTAGTCTAATTACATACTTATTTGGATACGTTGTATCATAGATATCACCAGCTATAACGAGCAAATCAGGTTTTTCTTTTATAAGCACTTCTATCAATTGATCCACAATATACTGTTGATCTTCCAAAAATGAATGGCCATTTAATACTTTTCCTAAATGCCAATCCGCTGTATGTATTATTTTCATATTGATCACCTCAGAACAAACGTTCGTTATTATTGTATAGGTGTTTTTATTGGAATTCAAGCGCCCATTTCAAATCTATCATTTCATCATTTAATGATAATATCAATGCCTCGCTTTAACTCAATAAACCTAAAAAAAGAATGAGATTGAAACCAAGAGATTTCATTATCCCACTCCAGCATATTGATTATGATTAAAAAAATGGATTGAGGCTGAAACACTCAACTCAATCCAAGACGGTTAATTTATAAATATCAGCGATTCAACAATGTATGAATATATCGCCAAGCTGCAAGCATTTTTTATTAAAACAAACGACACGTACAACACATAAATGAAACATTACATTTTAATAATATGCTCTTTATTGTACAAGTTGATGCTTAATTTTGCGATAGCGACGTAACATCGCAAGGCGCCATGGCAATAACATACTAAAAGCTAATAAAAAGAACATACCTGCTAACTCACCCGGATCAATATTACTGCCTATAAATACTTTTAATACTGTTCTTACCAATAGAAGCGTGATGAGCACAAGCGGGAAAGCTTTAGATTTTTTTAAAAAGATTTGGCTCCCTTTTGTTTCAAAGTGTGATGTCATAATGAGTACACTCGAAAAAATCACACCTAATACAACTGACTCTAAAATTTCAAAATTAGAAAGTCTAAAATAGGGAACAACGTACATCAATGCACCTGTTGCCATAAAAAAAGGAGGTAAAAGAATTTTCTTTTCATTCACTGGATATTTTTGCGCTTTCATTCTAATTACAATGACCGCTGCCCCCATGACAAATGCAATAAGAATCGATAATACTAAATACGTCAATGTTGCTCCTCCTCATTTCTCATTCGATACTCAATAGTATATCACATGACATTTAAATTCGTTAATTTTCTTACTTCGACGTATTATTTAAGATTTTACATCTAATAATGTGTTTTTTCATAACTCATGTTATACGCACGTCTATCAATGTCTTTTATTGAAACTACTGACTTATCTTATAATAATATATATAAAAAGAGAGCATTAATAATAAACTAACCACTAACAAAATAAGACCTATAAAAAGATGTGTTTCGATTAAAGCAATTACTAATATAAGACTTAAACTAGTCAACCATAACATTACTATAAACAAATAAATCAATTTAGTTTTTAAATGTGCAGGCACCTTTTGCGCATCAATTGAAGCGATAATATTCACATCTTTTGTTATCCCAAAATAAATAGTCACAATCGTTGATATAACAATAATGAGTATGATACTAATCATGTATGTCATACCTCCTCTTATCCATTATAACAAACGAAACCACAATTATATTACGTTTATTTTTAATTTTTTTCTATATGAATAAACTGGACGTACTTTGACATAACATAGACCCTACCTCTTTCAGTTAATAGAGTGGAAGTCACTTGTCTTAAAATTAATACCAAGTAAGGTATAGCCATACGCTTAAAGCCCTTCTTTATTTTAACCTAAAAAAATAGCAAAGTTGAGTACGATTTTTATTACCGTACTTCTCTTTGCTATTATCAACATCATGGATATTACATTTTTTTGTCCATGTTTTTATTCATCATTGTCATCATTTGATTAATCTTCTTTTGAGATGGTTTTTGTCCCATTTGCATCATCATCATGCGCAACATTTCTTCATTAATAGGTGGGTTCTTTTTTAAATAGTCCATCATATATTTACGTGCTAAGAAAAAGCCCCCCACTAATCCACCGATAAGTGCAATAACAATTAATAAAATTGCTAACCATGTAGCCATAGTTTCACCCACTTTCTGTATCCTTTTGCATTTTACTAAAATTATGTATTCTTTTCAAGATATGAAAGCAAACTTATATGAATAACTAAAAGAAAAGCCAAGCTCAATTTTGAACAAATCAAGCTCGACTTTTGAATGCGATCATCAATTATAATTTTTCAATTTCAGATAATATGTTTTCTTTTGTAAAACCATATTTTTCGACAACTAAGTCGCCAGGGGCACTTGCGCCATAACGATCAATACCTACAACAAGACCGTGCATACCTACATATTTATGCCAACCAAGTGATGATGCCATTTCAACAGCAACACGTTTTTCCACGTGTGGTAATAAAATTTCGTCTTGGTACGCTTTTGATTGTGCTTCAAATGCATTCCAGTTTGGCATTGATACAACACGAACACCTTTACCTTGTTCTTCAAGTGCTTTTGCAACTTCAACTGTTAAACTTACTTCAGAACCAGAAGCTAATAAAACATACTCAGGCGCTTTTTCAGTTTCATAAACGACATATGCACCTTTTCTAACGCCTTCTTCTACAACAGATTCTTCTACATCTAACACTGGTAAACCTTGACGTGTTAATACTAAAGCAGTTGGGATACCGTTTGATTCAACAGCAACTTTCCATGCAACACGTGTTTCATTACCATCAGCTGGACGAATCACGTTAAGATTTGGAATGGCTCTTAAGCCTGCCAATTGTTCGATTGGTTCATGTGTAGGACCATCTTCACCAACAGCGATTGAATCGTGTGTAAACACAAATGTAGAACGAAGTCCCATTATTGCTGCTAAACGTAAAGCAGGTTTTAAATAGTCACTAAATACAAAGAATGTTGCACCGTATGGATGTAAACCACCATGTGCAGCCATACCATTAACGGCAGCAGCCATCGCAAATTCACGCACACCGAACCATACGTTTTTACCTTCGCCATTTTCAGCTGAGAAGTCTGTTTCTTCTTTTACATTTGATTTATTTGAAGATGCTAAGTCAGCAGAACCACCAAATAATGTTGGAACAGCTTTACTTAATGCTTGAATTACATCTCCTGAGTCTGCACGTGAAGCACCTTTATGACCTAATTCGAATTTTGGAAGTTCAGCTTCATAACCTTCAGGTAAACGGCCTTCTAAAGCATCTTTAAACTCTTTGTATAATTCAGGATATTGTTGACTGTATGCTTCAACTTTTTTATGCCATTCATCTTCATTTTCATTGGCACGTTTAATCATTGTTGAATTGAAGATTTCATAAACTTCGTCGTCAACATGGAAATATTTAGAACTATCTAATTGATAGTTTTCAAATGTAAGCTTACGTTCTTCTTCACCTAAAGGTGCACCATGAACTGAATTACTATTTGATTTGTTTGGTGAACCTTCACCAATAATCGTTTTAACTTCAATGATTGTCGGACCATTTTGTTGTTTAGCTTCAGAAATGGCTTTGTCGATAGCCTCTACGTCATTACCATCTTTAACAAGAATATGGTTCCAACCATACGCCTCAAAACGTTTTTTAATATCTTCAGAAAATGATTTATTTGTCTCACCATCTAAAGAAATGTTGTTAGAATCATAAAGTGTAATGAGTTTGTCTAGTTTTAAATGTCCTGCTAATGATGCTGCTTCATGAGAAATACCTTCCATTAAATCTCCGTCAGAAGCTAAAACATACGTATAGTGGTTGACTACTTCGATGTCTTTATTAAATTTAGCTGCTAAATGTTTCTCAGCCATTGCCATACCTACAGACATTGCAAAACCTTGACCTAGTGGACCAGTTGTAATTTCTACACCTTTAGTATGGTGATATTCTGGATGTCCTGGTGTTTTAGAACCCCATTGTCTGAATTGTTTAAGCTCTTCTAATTCTAAGCTTCCTGAAACATGGAGTAAGCTGTACAATAATGCTGAACCATGACCCGCTGATAAAATGAAACGGTCTCTGTTAAAATATTCATTTGAATTAGGGTTGAAATTCAAATGACGTGTCCATAAAGTATAAGCCATAGGTGCTGCACCCATTGGTAATCCAGGGTGTCCTGAATTTGCTTTTTCAATGGCGTCAATACTTAAACCACGTAATGTATTAATCGCAAGTTGATCTTTTGTTTCTGTCATATTATTACTTCCTTCCTTTCGAATGCTCATCATATTTTCATTATAACCGAAATGGTAGTATAAAGCCTAATAAATCAGCATGCCAATCAGCAAATATAAACTAATTTTAGATTAGTTACGTAAATGATTTTTCTTTTGGATTTCTTTAAGTTTTTCAGGTGTAACATCATTACCTTCTGGATCAATCACTTTAGTGTTCTCAATTTGGCTTTTGAAGCTACTTCTGAACATTTCTAAATATTCACTTCTCAATTGTGATTGCTCTTTTGCTTCACTTTCTGTTAAACCCTCTTGCTTTTTCTTATTAGCTAATTCATTGATTCGATTCAATTTTTCTTGAGTAAACATCATCAATTCCCTCCGTCATTTTCTTTTCAAAAATATAACAGATATAGTGGATAAAACCAAACACTTGGACTTATATTACAATTTAAGCGGAATAGCGTCCGTTTTATAGTCAAATCTTTCTTATCTTGTGAAAAAATAGGCATATAGAAAGGTACAATTTATTAAAAAATTAAAATAGCTAATTCAAAAGAAGGTTGTCTTTTTCTTTTATAGACTTTATCAATAGTTCGTCTACCAGTCTAACTGACCTCGAGCATATTTTGACTCGAGGTTCAAATGAGACTGAAAACTTCGATGTGTCATAATATATGGGATGTCTAATTGGAAAAGAAATGGAAGTAAAAATGGAGGTTAAAAGTATTTCGTACGCAGAAAAAGTTGATTTTGATTAACGACCAAGTGTTGTCGCAATGGCTGGCTGATTCGTATCGATGTGTTCGTGTTTTTGAACTTTTTCTGTTTGGTTTGTTTTCAATTGATGATCTGTCATTTCGTACGTTTGTTCTGTATGGCTACTATCGCTTGCTAATACAAAGAATGTAAAGAAAAGTAGTATAGATATGATAAATACCGCTAAGAACAGGTATATTTCTGAAATTTTAACATGAATCATTGCTATCACTCCTAGAACGTTTGTTTGTATTAATACTCTAACAGAACAAATGTTCTATGTCAACATCAAAACGAACAAACGTTTGTGATTATTTCATCAATATGTTATACTAATTTCAAACCAAGCGAAGAAGGAGTGTGCGAAATGAGAGAGCTCACAAAGAGACAAAGCGAAATATTTGAATTTATAAAGCATGTCGTGCAAACAAAAGGGTATCCACCGAGTGTTCGAGAAATCGGTGAAGCAGTTGGTTTAGCTTCAAGTTCAACTGTGCACGGTCATTTATCTAGATTAGAAGAAAAAGGGTATATTAGACGAGACCCCACTAAGCCTCGTGCCATAGAAATTGTGAATGAACTCATGGGAGAACCTGTGAATATGGAAGAAACGATCTATGTGCCTGTCATTGGTAAGGTTACTGCAGGGACACCTATTTCTGCTATTGAGAACGTTGAAGAATACTACCCATTACCAGAACATTTCACTTCAACACATAACGGCCAAATATTCATCCTAAATGTTATAGGAGAGAGTATGATTGAAGCTGGTATATTAGACGGAGATAAAGTTATCGTTAGAAGCCAATCTATCGCTGAAAATGGTGACATCATTGTAGCTATGACTGATGAAGACGAGGCTACAGTAAAAAGATTTTATAAAGAAAAAAATAGATACCGTCTTCAACCAGAAAACAGTAGTTTAGAACCTATTTATTTAGATAATGTCACTGTACTCGGAAAAGTGATTGGCTTATTCAGAGAAATGTAAAAATGACATTTGATCACTCCTTCTAAAAAAAGCAAGCGACTTAATGAAGCACATTCATTAGTCGCTCGCTTTATTTTTTTATTTTTTATTGAGTAATTTTTTAATACGATCTAAAATATCTTCCGATTGATTTAAAGGAGGTTGATTTTGTTGATTAATTTCTTTTCTCCAAATCATATTCACTGTTAATCACTTCCAAAGAAGCTATTCCCCTTTATCTCAGCATCAAACATTAACCGATATAGTTTTCTGTGAAAAATGGTTGACGGTCTGAATTAAAATCAACACCAATACCTATTGTTTTCACACTTCTATTCAATATATTTTTACGATGTCCTTTAGAATTCATAAGTCCATGATGGGCATATATAGGACTCGTTTGACCATATGCTAAGTTTTCTGCAGCAACTTGATATTGATGTCCATCAGCTTTAATACGATCAAATGGTGTTTTACCGCTTAAATCATTATGATCAAAGTAATGATTTTTTGCCATATCAGTACTATGCTTTCTTGCTGTTTGCGCAAGAGAATCAGAATAAGCTAATGGTTTTAAGCCTTTTTGAACTCTTGTAGCATTTAACAAGACATAATCACCTTTTTCAAAACTATCACTCAAATATTTTGAAGGGGCAGCGTACTGCGCATTTAATTTATTCTCCATCGTATGACTGATTTGCATCAATCCCATGAGTCGATTGTTGTCATATTTATCATAGAAAGCAGTTGTGTAGATGCCATTTTTATCAAAAATATCATAATCTTGTTGCTCTTTTTTATAAATCGTATGACCTTTTTTAATTTCCTCTACAGGTGTTCCGAGTTTATCACGGACAAAATCTTTAGGGCTTCCATATTTAATCCCATTTTTAGAAGTAATCATATTTTGATTCGTATACAACCCGTGTACTTTATCATTGATAAAACTGACCATGACAAATTCGTTAAAATCATGATGGTAGACATACCAACGTGTACCATATTCGTTTCCTATTTTGGATACTGGTTGCCCAAGTTTTGCTTCAACTTGCTTTTTAGTCATATTCATTTGAATATTCCTCATCGCAAAAACTTGCTGTTCTGGCGTTTTTAACGTCGTTTCATTTGTTTCACCATCGACAAATTGATCAATTTTTTCATTCGCTGGCTTCACAAAATCAGATATTACCGTACTCGGTTGAATGGGGACAAAAAGAATGATTAACAATCCTATAAGAAAAAACAAAAGGAATTTACGGATGATCAACAGCTCCTTTAATCTCTGTCACCATTAAAAATAGAATTACGAACGATGACGTAGTCTACCTTTCTGAGCGCATCAATGTCTTTGCCACCTGCATATGAAATCGAACTTTGTAAGTCTTCTTTCATTTCAGTGAGGGTATCTTTTAATGCACCTTTATGTTCGACAAACATTTTTTTACCCTCAACATTTTTACGTTCACCTTTTTGAAATTCTGATGCACTACCGAAGTATTCCTTGTAAGTTTTACCATCTATTTCAACCGTTTCTCCTGGTGATTCTTCATGGGCAGCAAATAATGACCCTATCATTACCATTGAAGCACCAAAACGGATTGATTTTGCGATATCACCATGTGTTCGAATACCACCGTCTGCAATAATCGGTTTACGCGCCGCTTTACTACAGTGATTCACCGCTGCCAGTTGCCATCCACCGGTACCAAAACCAGTTTTAATTTTAGTGATACACACGCGACCTGGACCGATACCTACTTTTGTAGCATCTGCACCCGCATTTTCAAGTTCTCTTACGCCTTCAGGGGTACCCACATTCCCTGCGATAACAAATACATTCGGTAATTGTTTTTTAATATGCTGAATCATTTCAATAACTTGATCTGAATGACCGTGTGCAATATCGATTGTAATATACTCAGGAGAAAGACCTTCTGCTTTTAATTGATTGATAAAATCAAATTCACCTTGTTTTACACCTACTGAAATTGATGCAAAGTAGCCTTTTTCATGCATTCTTTTAACGAATGGTAAACGTGCTGCTTCGTCAAATCTATGCATAATATAGAAGTAATCATTTTGAGCAAACCACTCTGCCAATGATTCATTCATCACGGTTTGCATATTTGCTGGGACAACAGGTAATTTAAAACGCTTCGGTCCAAATTGAATGGAAGTATCGATTTCTGAACGACTTTTAACTACACTTTTATTAGGGATGAGTTGTATATCTTCATAATCAAAAATTTTCATAAAAAAAGCCCCTTTATATATTTATTCCTATGATAATATACTATCTTTAGGAAACAAAGTAAATAAAGGGAGATCGGTTTTACCAGCTTGATTTTTTAACACCAGGGATTTGTCCTTTGTGTGCATGTTCTCTAAATGCGATACGAGACATTTCAAATTTACGCATAACACCACGAGGACGACCTGTAACTTTACATCTACGAGTTAAACGTGTAGGTGATGCGTCTCTAGGTAATTTTTTAAGACCTTCATAGTCACCTTTTGCTTTTAATTCTCTTCTAATTTCAGCATATTTAGCGACCATTTCTTCTCTTTTTTTCTCTTTAGCTATTTTAGACTTCTTAGCCATTTATATGAACAACTCCTTTGAATCGTAATTATTACGTTTTACATCATAGCACATTCTTTTCCCTATTCGCAAGCCTTTAAAATATAAAAAAGTAAAAAAGAGTTGGCAAAAATGGAGTGACATGCTAAAATATTAAATCGTAATAGTTTCAATTTGAAAAGGAGGTCCTACCCATGCGCGTAAACGTTACTTTAGCATGTACTGAATGTGGTGATCGTAACTATATCACAACTAAAAACAAACGAACTAATCCTGAGCGTATTGAAATGATGAAATACTGCCCAAGATTAAACAAACATACTTTACACAGAGAAACTAAATAATCGTAGTGCTTATATCATAACACTACGATTATAAAGTATAAAAGAAAATGAATCTATCATTTCTTTAACTTAAATCACAAGTGTCATTGCCTTGTCATATTTTCGAGGCAATTAGACATTCATTGAGGATTTTTATATTTAAACGATTTGATTATTAATTTTGAGTTGAATTATTTATGTCCTAGGCTCTTTTAACAGTAGAGCAGGATACCTATCTTTTATTTAAAATACGACACCAGTCAAATTACGTCACACACGCGAATACGTAATTTGACTTTTTTATGTGTTTTAAAGCTCAATGAAGTCAATTGAGTCACTTCAAACTCTCTTCAGTATATATTTATTATGTTATACATACCATGTTAAATTTTGAGTCTACTCCTCTTTTATTTAGCCCACTGAACGAAATGTTTGCTTACTATTTTAATTACTTAGAAGCAAAATTGAATCGTAGCCTTAAACGCCATCCAGGCTATTTGGCATATTCCACTCTTAATGAATATGCTTAAAAACCTTATTTTTATCACTTTAAAGTCTTAAATTTCTATTGAAACTATACTACTTTAGAAGTAAAATAAATGAAAATCTAAATTATGAGGAGAAATTGTTTATGGCAGAAAAGAATTTGAGTAGAACCCTCCAATCAAGGCATATCACAATGATTGCCATTGGGGGTGCTATCGGAACAGGATTGTTTGTAGCAACCGGTGGCGTTATCGCACAAGCTGGCCCAGGTGGTGCCATACTCGCATACATGATTATAGGTATTATGTTGTACTTTTTAATGTCATCTATCGGGGAAATGGCTACATTTTATCCAGTGTCAGGTGCATTTAGTAGTTATGCAACACGTTTCGTTGATCCGTCACTTGGTTTCACGATGGGATGGCTTTATTGGACTATCTGGTCGTTGGTTACAAGTGTAGATGTCATCGTCGCATCTAATGTGATTAGTTATTGGGATACCTTTCATTTCTTCTCACCTCTTGTTTGGAGTCTGCTTTTTCTAACATTACTATTCTTAGTTAATGTATTCACTGTAAAAGCCTTTGGAGAAGCTGAGTTTTGGCTCTCATTAATCAAAGTCATTACAATTATTATTTTCATAATACTCGGTATTTTAATGATTTTTGGTATTCTAGGTGGGCATTACTATGGTCTTAAAAACTTTACGATTGGAGAAGCACCGTTCGTAGGCGGCATTTCAGGATTTTTAAGCGTGCTGTTAATTGCTGGATTTTCAGTTGGTGGTACTGAAGTTGTGGCGGTAACTGCAGGGGAATCTGATAATCCAAGAGAATCTATGCCTAAGGCGATTAAACAAGTGTTCTGGAGAATTTTACTGTTTTATATATTATCCATCGCTGTTATTTCAGCCATTTTAGCTTATACTGATCCGACATTACTTAACGAGAGTGGATCCATTGCACAAAGCCCATTTACGATTGTATTCGACAAAGTAGGTATTGCATTTGCTGCTTCTGTTATTAATGCGGTCATTTTAACTTCATTACTTTCAGCAGCTAATTCTGGTGTCTTTACTACAAGTCGTATGCTTTATTCATTAAGTCAACATGGGCAAGCGCCTCAATTTTTAGGTAAAATTCATCATCGCTCAAAATTACCTTTAAATGCTTTATTTACAACTTTTATTTTTATTGCGATTGTTACGCTCTATGCCAATTACAATCCAAAAAGCGTCATTGGGTTGCTAAATATTATTGGTGCACTGGTCACATTTGTATGGGGCTCAAGTTTAATTGCACAAATCCGAATGAGACGTGCAATTAAGAAACAAAATAAAGATATTGATCAACTACTTGCGTATAAAGCACCGTTCTTCCCTGTGGGACCGATTATCGTTATTGCAATCTTGTTGTTCTTAATATTTGGTAGTTCAGCAGAAGCTATTGTTCATTTTGAAGTTTCTAAATTACTTCAAAGCTTTTTACCTATTATTGTGCTAATTGTTGTTTATTTCGTACACAAAGCAATCAATAAAACAAAAGTGATTCCTCTTGAAGAAATAGATTTAAGTGAACATGAGTCCTATCGCGAATCATAAATATCACTTTAATCACTTTCTTGAATTACACCCTATACTCGATGACTATTTTCAGTAGTCATCGTGCACTATCATGGAGTGAGACGTACAAAGTCACGCTCCATGTTTCTTTTTATCCCCCATCATTTTTAACTTGCCTATATTGATGTGAAAACCTATTTATCTCCCATTTACTATAAATCGTTAAATAATGTATAATTAAGTTAATAAATTGTAAAGGTGGTTATTGTATGGTCGGTCAAACAAACCTTTTCGATGATGTTTTAAAGCCGGATGAACGTTTTGTCATCGTCGTTCAAGCTTTAGAAAATAAAAATGGGCAATTAGCAAAACGTACGTTAAGAGAATATAGTAGCTTAACCCATGATCAGATGAACAATTTATTTCAACATTTAAAAGAACTATATTTAGACTCTGAGTTTGAAGCGAATCAATCTGCATTCACAATTACAGTCTATACGAACTTAGACTATACTGCAGATCAAGTGTATGCCCATATTAAACGTCATCGTGGCAAACACGAATGGACACATACTGCAAAATAGCATCATCTATTTGTTCCATAAAAAACAACACAAGTCATAATGATAACAGTTGAATTTCACTTTATAATCCATTTTATCGTTATCTAAAGACTTGTGTTGCTTTTTAAATTTTTATATGCGAACAGTGTACGGCTTTAATCTATTTTATTTCACGAGTCCGAGTGCTGCTTATTTGTTTATAAGTTGTTCTAACGCGTATGGAATTCCATCTTCATCATTACTTTTGGTTACCATATCTGCTTGTTCTTTTACTTCATCAGATGCATTATCCATTGCAACTGCAGTCCCAGCAGTTTTAAACATTTCTAAATCATTGGCGCTATCACCAAAAGCTACAATATAATTTACATCAATATCCAATCGCTCCGCTAACGCTTCAATGGCTGCACCTTTTGAAACGCTTTTTCTCATGAATTCTAGGAAAAATGGTTTACTTGTAGTCATGTCGATAGCTTCATTAAATTCGTTTCCGAATTGTTTAGTAATTTTTTCAATGTTTTCTTCAAAGTCAACACCCATTACTTTCGGAACTGATTTTTGAATGTAACTTTTCAAATCATCTACTTTTTCCATTTCTAAACCAGTCAATTCAGATTCTCGATTCATGTATTCATGTTCACCATCAAAGATAATCTTGCCGTGATCATACGTAAGAACAAATAAATCATGTTCTCGACAAAAATCTACAATTTTATCAAATTCTTCCTTCTCAATATCTTTTTTTGATACAACCTTATCAGCAGCTAAATCAGTTGTTTGAGCACCGTTATAGCTCATTATATAACTGCCATACTGATCCATTTTAAGTTCTTTTGCTGTCGGTAACATCCCTTCAGTCGGACGACCTGAAGCTAAAGCAAGTTTATAACCTTCATTTTGTAGATCAAGCAAATAAGATTTTGTTTTTTCTGAAAGATGGTTTTCAGAAGTCATTAATGTATCATCCATATCCATTACAATTAATTCAATTTTCATCTAACAATCTCCTTTCAACTTGTTTATATCTTACAATAGTCTTCCGAACATATACAATCAAACCGATTGGTAAATAACAAATAAAGTCCTTTTATAGTGCACTAATGAATCAACACAGATAAAAAAGAAGAGTGAGACAGAAATCAATTCGGATTCGTCCCACCCTTCCACGGCAAAGATGACTAAGAATGTACAAACTTTCATACAAAAACATACGTAAAGAGTACATCTATGCACCTTTTATTTAAAGCCCACATTAGACTAAATGTATAATATTTCAGTGTCAAGTTTCCATCTTATTTGATATGTAAATCAAACGCGACACGGTACCTGTTTAATAATGATGAATGACGTCGCTCACCACACCTGTTGTATTTACAGTTGCTAACTCTGAATGACAACTTTTAACTTCTTTGCGTAATGCGCGCACAAGCGGACCGCTGTTTTCTTTTTTTACCATCGTTAAAATGGTTGGCCCCGCTCCTGATAAAACAGTGGCATAAGCATGATAACGATGAGCAATTGTTTTAATTTGATC
Source organism: Staphylococcus sp. HGB0015 (assembly GCF_000411275.1). Classification (NCBI taxonomy): domain Bacteria; kingdom Bacillati; phylum Bacillota; class Bacilli; order Caryophanales; family Staphylococcaceae; genus Staphylococcus; species Staphylococcus sp. HGB0015. The sequence goes on along the minus strand of NZ_KE150417.1, from coordinate 786,101 downwards.
AAAATCTTGAATAAGATGTTGACGAAACGGTTCGTGCAAGCCATCTTGTTCCATCATTTGACCTGCGAGAACATAATTATGCTGAATTAGCGCACTTATCATGGTATTGCTAATAGCGCTATATTTCACCGCTTCTTTATGCGTCAGTGTCTCTGGCAATACTTTTCGTGCTGTTGTTGTCGCTAACTCATAGCTTGGTATTGTAACGATAAAATCAACATCTGGTACATCAATATGTGCAACACTTGTGACATGTGTTTCTTCATTATGATAGCCCACTACTAATCCGCCATAAATCGTCGGTGCGACATTATCAGGATGACCTTCAATATTAGTGGCAAGTTGTAAAAGCTCGTACTTGGATAACTCTATATCACCAAAATAATTGGCGATGTATAAAGCAGCAACAAGTGCAGATGCCGAAGAGCCAAGACCTCGCGCTAGAGGAATGTCACTAAACATTCTTATTTCTAAAGCAGGTAAGGTCACTTGATACTTATTGGCCACTTTTTGAGCAATCTGATACATATAATGCCCCTCATCTTCAGGTAAACCGACCAAATGCGGGCCTTCATGAACAAATCTCCATTTTTCACCTGAAATGATTTGCGCCTCGATGTATAAAAACTTGTTCAATGCCATACCAATTGAATCAAAGCCACAACCCAGATTCGCTGTCGATGCGGGAACTTTTAAGCTCAAATTATTTTTTGTCATTGTAACGCATCCTTAATATATTGAATAATACTTTCCTTATTATTTGGTAATGCTTGAATTGGATTCTCTAATAAACCAATCGCAGTGTCTGGATCTTTTAAACCATTTCCTGTTAATACCGCAACAACACGTTGTCCTGGTTTGAGTCGACCTTGACGATGTAATTTAATCAGACCTGCAATAGACGCATTACTTGCTGGCTCACTAAAAATACCTTCTTTAGACGTCATCAATTGATAAGCTTCTAAAATTTCTTCATCTGTGACAGCATCAATAAGTCCTTGTGACTCATCAATAGCCTGTACTGCTTTCTCCCAACTTGCAGGATTACCAATACGAATCGCCGTTGCGATAGTCTCTGGATTTTTCACGACTTTGTTTTGCACAATTGGCGAAGCGCCTTCTGCTTGAAAGCCAAACATCTGTGGTAATCCAGATTGATTTGCATCATGATAAGTTTTAAATCCTTTCCAATATGCAGTAATATTGCCTGCATTACCGACTGGTATCGCTAAAACATCGGGTGCTTGTCCATCAAGTTGGTCGACAATTTCAAATGCACCTGTTTTTTGACCTTCAATTCGGTATGGATTGACAGAGTTTACTAATTCAATTTCACCGTCTTGCGCTACTTCTTTTACGATTTCTAAAGCTTCATCAAAATTTCCTTCAATAGAAACAATTTCTGCACCATACATCACAGCTTGTGATAATTTACCCAATGCGATTTTACCTTCCGGAATAACTACAATCGCTTTTAAACCTGCTCTTGCAGCATAAGCAGCTGCCGAAGCAGATGTATTGCCTGTTGATGCGCAAATCACAATTTTACGCCCTTGTTCCTTAGCTTTAGTGACTGCCATCACCATACCTCTATCTTTAAATGAACCTGTAGGATTGGCACCTTCATATTTGACGTAGAGTTCGATACCTAACATTTCAGAAATTGTATCGCAATAAATTAAAGGCGTATGCCCTTCATTTAATGTCACTTTAGGTGTATCATCTGTGACTGGTAAAAATGATTGATATTCTTCAACAAGACCTTTCCATAATTTCATGCTTATCAAACTCCTTCAACTGGATATACTTTTTGTACGTGATAGCCTTCTTCTGATTCGACGTAAGTTGTTGGATGATGATCAACACCTACAACAACCACTGCTACACTATGAGGCGATAACGGTTCAATTTGAAGAGACTTATGAAAAGGTAGCTTGCTTTTCAATGTCGCTTCGACTTGTTTTTGTGAAACTTCAGGTGTATTAACCACTAAATAATAACTTTCCTTTTCTTTTATCGTTACTGTTTCGCCATCATCCATCATTTCTTTTGTTTTATCGGTTTTTAATTCAAAATGCGGTGGTAATGTATGAAGATCAGACTCAAATTGGAGTGCAACATTTAATAAGTCACTCACGACTGCTGAGCCTGTCGCTAAACTGCCGGCACCTTTCCCATAAAACATAGTTTCTCCTACAGCGTCTCCGATAACATATATCGCATTGTATTCATTTTCAACCGCTGCAAGTTGGTGTGAATGCGCAATTAAAGTCGGTTTCACGGATGCTTCCACTTTACCGCTGACATAGGCACCCTTACCGATAAGTTTAATCTTGTATCCTAATGCTTTTGCTGCATCTATATCGTGGGTCGTTACACCACTAATCCCTTCTGTTTCAACATCTTTTAAATTAATTACTTGGTTAAATGATAAATAGGAAGTAATAACGACTTTACGCGCTGCATCGATACCTTCAACATCATCTGTTGGATCGGCTTCTGCAAATCCTAAATCTTGTGCTTCTTTTAAAGCATCTTCGTAAGGTGTGCCTTCTTCTGTCATTTTAGTCAAAATAAAATTCGAAGTACCATTAAAGACACCCATGAATTTACTGATATTATTCGCATTCAATCCATTGTTTATTGCATTGACAATCGGTATACCCCCAGCTACACTCGCTTCATATTTAAGCGCCACTGCATTTTCTTGTGCTAGGTCTTCTAAAACACGTAAGTGAACAGCCAACAAATCTTTATTCGCCGTAATGACATGTTTCTTTTGAGTCAATGCTGCTTTTAACCAGTCCACAGTCGGCTCAATCCCACCCATCACTTCAATAATAATATCAACATCATTGTCATTTAAAATGTCATTGATGTCCTCGGTTAAGTGATATCGAGAAATGTTCAATGGACGTTTTTTTGATGTGTCTCGGACCAAAATATGTTTGATGTGGATATCTTTTTGAATTGTATCTTTAATTTGTTGATGGTTCTCTTCAATGATTTTTACGACACCTGAACCGACAGTACCTAATCCTAATAACGCAACATTGAGTTGTTTCATCTAAATCCCTCCGCTTAAATTCTCTCAAAAATTATTCAAGTACAGTTGAAATATATGTAAATATGGTTTAGTATAAATTCATTCACAAAGTTTGTAAAGTTCTAAAAATTTAGAAATATACCTTTATATTACCATTAGTCTTTAACAAACTAAATAGGCAAAGCATCATTAAAGAAAGGTTGTCAAAATTTATGAAAGTATCAAAATTTGGGGGGAGTTCAGTAGCGTCTGCTGAACAAATCAAAAAAGTTTTAAACATTGTAAACAGTGACAATGATAGACGCATCGTTGTTGTTTCTGCACCTGGTAAACGAAATGATGATGATATCAAGACAACCGATCTTCTCATTAGGTTGTATGAAAAAGTAGTTAATGGGCTGGATTATATACATAAAAAAGAAGAAATATTAACACGTTTTCAAGATATTATTGATGGGCTCTCACTGAAAACAGATGTCCTAAACGAAATCGATCAAACATTAGAACACCATATTTCTACATTAAAAGATCAGCCTGCACGTTTATTAGATGCGCTGAAATCTTCAGGAGAAAATTTTAATGCTCAAATTATTGCTGCATATAATAATGAACAAGGGATTCCAACGACGTATTTGTCACCGAAAGAAGCGGGTATTATTGTGACAGATGATCCGGGTAATGCTCAAATTCTCGAATCAAGTTACGACCAAATCAACCAACTTCAAAGCTACGATAAAAAAATCATTATCCCTGGCTTTTTTGGCTATTCTGAAACAAATCATATTGTGACATTCCCTCGTGGCGGCTCAGATATTACTGGTGCCATTGTAGCTCGAGGTGTTAAAGCTGATTTGTATGAAAACTTCACAGATGTTTCAGGGATTTATCGGGCAAATCCAAAAGTGATTTCTAAACCAGAAATTATTAGCGAAATTACTTATCGTGAAATGCGTGAGTTATCTTACGCTGGATTTAGTGTCTTTCATGATGAAGCATTACAACCTCTTTATCGTTACCGTATACCTGTTGTTATTAAAAATACAAATCGACCTGATGATCCGGGGACTTATATTGTACATGATCGAGAAATTGATCGAAAAAATGTCGTAACCGGTATCAGTTGTGATAAAAACTTTACGAGCATTAACATTAAAAAGTATTTAATGAACAGACAAGTGGGCTTCACCGTGAATATTCTTGATATTTTGGCTAAACATCATATTTCATTTGACCACATGCCGTCTGGAATCGATAATATTAGTATTATCATGCGCTCAGCACAACTCGCTGGAAAAGAACAAAAAGTATTAGAAGAAATCCGTCAACGCTGCGAAATTGACGAATTAAGTGTTGAAAATGATTTGGCTATTTTAATGGTTGTCGGTGAAGGAATGAGTGCAGCGGTAGGCACAGCAAATAAAATTACTGACGCACTCGCACAGGCCAATATCAACTTAAAAATGATTAATCAAGGTTCATCTGAAATCTCAATGATGTTTGGTATATCTACTAAAGATGCCGACGACGCAGTCAAAGCGTGCTACCAACATTGTTATCTAAAATAAGTAAAGAAGAAGTACTTATCCTCCCTCTCTAATGAGATGTTAGTGATAAGTACTTCTTTCTGTAAGTAACTTTCTTAATAAATCTTCGCCTACTGCCACTTTTAACGTAATAAACTGATAATAACTCATGCGATCTATTAAGTGGCGACAATATTGAACTTGTTTTTGACTCACAGGTTCATGTAATAAATACATCAAAACTATTTCAGGTTTTATATAATCCACATTCCATTTTAACGAATGATAATATATTTGTTTTTCAGGAATTCTAATATTATTATTTAATCGGAACATCCACTCTTCATTATCTACATCATAAATAATTATATTGAGTAATAATATTTCATTTTCATAAATTTCTACAGATGCGATTTGATGTAGACGATGCTTCTCACAATTCACCATTTTCCCATATTTATCCAAACCCTTAATTCGATAATTCTGAGGAATCGCACTTAAAACGGTCAACAAATCCATTCTGTTGACGCATATTTCTATCCCATCTTCCAAACATAACTGATCATTTAAAAATAAATTAGTCGCTGCTTCTCCGTGAAATTTAAAATCATTGGGAACACGTTCAATTAATGTGTACATCAATTGATTGACATGGCATTTTTGATTTCCTTCCATCAATTCGCACCTCCTTAGAAAACGCTTACACATGACAGTAATTATACAAGATAAGTTTTCACTTATCAATCAACTTGCGTTAAAAAAACATTTGTTACTACATTTGTCACAATTATTTTGATATTTTTTTATTAAGTATAATAATTATAATCTTTAGGCAATGCAAATCCATTATTAAATTATAATACTAGTAATAGTTGTTTAGTTTCAGAAAATTTAATAACAAAAATCTTTAATATTCATACTTTTACGTTGAATTATATATTATTTCATTGTAAGCTATTAAATATATCACTCCTACATTTGAACAATAACTATTTCGGTTTAAAAATAATTGAATTCCTATTTAATAACAGTTAAAATTTTACATGTATGGATTGGATATTTTGTGTACTTTTAAATGACATAAACAGTTTTTTTGAATTTCCTTAAGAATATTCTTTTAAAACTATAAAAATTTTAATATAATATGACTTAGGGTATTAAGAATTTAGAAAAGGAGTGAAATTATGAATAACCATTTTAAAATGGAAACTGAAGCTATCTTCTTTTATGAATCAAATAGAAAGAAAATTATCAGTGAATTAAAAAAGCAACATGGTCTCAAGTTGAATGACATCTTGTTTTTATATCACTTAAAAACGACAAATAGCCGCCGTATTTCTTTGCACAAAGTCAAACAATCGATTGACTTCAGTTTAATGGAGATACATAAATCTTTAACGGCGTTGACTGAAAAAGACATCATTGGTAAAGAACGTTCTACAGAAGATGAAAGAAAAGTGTTTATTACTATTGATGACAAACAAGCTAAGACGATGAATCAATTATTAGATGATTTTAACCAAATCCAAAAAGAAGTGCTTCAATAGGCCTTCTACCCCAACAAAATGACCGTACGATATAACAGATATCATTCTCCGTGGTATCTGTCTTTTTATTATTCAAAAATATTTTCACTTTATACATGCATGAAATTAGACATTCATTTAAAATTAACATAAGATAAATATTAACTTATATCTCATTACAACAAGGTTATGAAAGGAGGATAAATGCCATGTCAATTATGATTTGGGTTATCATATCTGCCTTATTTATTATTGTCTTGCTCAGTTTATTGCGTGTTAAATTTTATCAAAACAAATTAGAAGTTGAACTTTATACAAAGAGTCAGCTGTTAAATAAAATATCTAAAATGAAGCAAGAAAAATATCAATTCCAAACTAAAGAAAAAGATTCAAGTGAATATCATCTCGACTTGCGCCGTGCCAAACAGACATTAACTGAAGATTTGGATGCACTTGTTGATGATGAGAAAATCCGTCATTATCGTATATTTACTACAAGTCAAATTGCACCTAAGAATACGATATATCCTTTTATTTCGCAGTTTGATATTCTTGTAGTCACAAATATTGGTTTAATTCTATTGAATCTTAAAGCTTTAAAAGCGAAAACATTCTATCACTTTGAAGGACGCTTACCTTTAAAAGATGAAAGTGACATTCATCAAATTGTAGGGCATTACATTGCCTACCAATATCACAACCAATTTCAATCAGAATTAAGAACACACTATACATTTAGTGAAAACATTCATGAGAATGAAGTGACGTATCAATTTAACAAATATGATTCATATGAAATGGCTGAGAAAGCAACACAAAATCTGCAAATGCATTTTGAATCCTTAGTAGATGTGCCGGTTTCTACAATTGGCGTGATCTACTGCGCGAAACAAAATGGAGAACGTATTGATGGTGATGCAACACCATATAGTCAAGTTTATACTTGTGAAAACAACCAAGATTTCCAAAATGCATTACAACAATTTGTTGCTACAACACATACTAACCTTTCAGATGCATCATATGAACAAGTGATTAACAATATTGAACATAAAAATTAAATTCTGAATTTTAGTGTATCCAATATGCAAGTGCATTAAATAAGGTTGTATATTTTTTAACGGTTGGTGAAATATTCACTGACCGTTATTTTAATTTTTGATATCAAAAAAGCACAAATATCTCTATAATTGTAAGTGCCTAAACAAACCATTAAGGAGATATTGTGCCTATGTATAATGATATATCAGAAATGCTTGGAATTAAAGTCAAAAATTTAAAAATCACTCAAAATCTAGGATTACATGTACATAAAAACGTAAAGGCATTATTATACGAAGGCCAATTGAGGGCATTAATAATAAAATAAAACTGATTAAACGGGTTTCTTATGGCTATAGAAATTTCTGGAATTTTAGGAATAGAATCTTAATCATTTCCAAGGTATTTCTAAGTGAATATAAAAAACGCATTAAACAACAAAATAACGTTGCTTAATGCGTTATCGTCTCGCCAACCGATGTTGACTAAGAACCTAAAATTACAGAGTACTAAAACAGACCATTTAACAGAAAACCTCATGA
>NZ_KE150417.1:436634-778363 GCF_000411275.1 Staphylococcus sp. HGB0015 | reverse complement strand
TATACCTAAAATTACAGAGTACTAAAACCCGATGCAGCTGCTAATTGCATGACACCGTGTATCATTTATACCTAAAATTACAGAGTACTAAAACCTCTAGCTATAATTATAGCTTATTTTTATGATTATTATAACCAAATTTAATGTTAGACATTTTTAAAATCTCGCACAATTTCTACTAAAATAATTTAGCAGCGCTTGATAAATCGATTAATTTACAAGTCAATTGACCAAGCGCTAGAGCCTTTTCCTATAATAAGCTCTTAGATTTATTTATTAAACTTCAAATCATACATTTTTATATATTTCGCTACAGCAATCGGTAGATTGTCATAATGGATATCCAATACAAAATCTTGTTTTGCATGTTTAAGGTATTTTACGACAACATAGATATCTATTGGTTCGAAGACAATGATATCAGCTAAATTATAATTTGAAATCTTCGGTGTTAATTCAATGACCTCTTGATATAATTTAATAATTTTTTCTAAGCTACGTTTAATCTCAAGTTTTTCAAAATTAAGTGGCGCATCCCATACTAAATGATTAATAAAATCTACTGTCAATAATTGCTTTTCATTTCTAATATAATTCATATGCGCTAAATCATGAGCTATAAAATGTTTCGATCCTGTTAATACAATTATTGGAACCCCTAAGTCTTCTAAAATATTCCTAAATCGAATTTGTTCTTTCGGACTTAAATTAGATTCGGGATAGCAATAAATCAATAATGCTTTATTATTAGATTGATAACTTAACTCTTCAACAATTAAAGGTATGAGTGACTCTAATCTTACAATTAAGCGACTATATTCGTGATCTAAATCATACGCAAACTCTATATTTTTAATAAAGGATTTTGTATCAAATCTCTTTGTTTTTAAAGGTAAATCATTTTTAACAAGGTTTAACAAATCTTCTAATAAAACATTAATAGAGTTTAAATAGCTGTCTAATTCGTATTGTTCTGACAAAAGTCGATTGAGCTTTTTAGTTATTATTGCGTTAGCAGCCAAAGTATGTTCCTTATCTATTGCTTCGTGACTTAACATGTAGCATTGATAAAGATTAGATGGCAATTGTTCTTGATTAATTCTGTCATAAATGCTTGTTTCATCCTTATTTGAATGACGCTTTTGAAAATAGTCACATATGATATTTAATATATCTTCTTCCTTAGTCTCAAATTCATTATATATTGAAGTGTACATCCCAATGTTCATTTCAGTCTTTGGGATAAGCGTACTTTTTATCTCCCAAATCATATTGTTCATTATAATTATCCTTTAAAATATTATTGTTCGATTATCACCGAGTAAAGCTATATTTTGATCTTCCTTACCTAACAAAATTTGCATTTTTTCATATTGTTTCTCGGTTATAATTAAAGATCTTACATGACCGTCTTGAGGTAAGAATTGTTTTATTTGTAAAACTGAAAAATCTGCAGCATCTTTATTGGCAACACTTTTAATATAAATTGAATATTGCATCATCAAAAAACCATTTTCAAGTAACCTTTTTCTAAATTTACTATAAATTCGCCTCTGTTTTTTCGTCTCAACTGGTAAGTCAAACATAATCATTACTCTCATAAACCTATAGCTCATAGAAAGTAAATTGCTTAATATCTGGAAATTTAAGCAATTGTTTTTGACCTTCTCTAAAATAATCAATGATAGACTGAATCATGATTTCAATAGCGCGTATAACTGTTTGCATCTTACCGTCTATAAGCACCCTCGCATGTAACAAATTCACAAGCTTTAATCTATATGCTTTTGTCAAAAAATCTTCTGGCGGATGTTTGAGTAAAAATAAATCTACTAAAGGTCTAAAGGGTTCAATAAAGTCTGATGCGAGATTAAAATGATTTCTACCACCTATATGGTGAATACCTAACGCGGGAATGAGCCCTTTTGCTACGATAGTTCTTGCAATAGCTGCATTCAGAATCGTGTATCCATAATTAAGAACTGCATTCTCTAATGAATTGTCATCATCACGTTTAAAATCTTCAAAAAAGCTATTAAAATAATATTTTGCAGCTTGTCCTTCAATATTGTGTTCATCTTTTAATTGAACGACATCTCTCAATTCTTGCATTTTACGAATCCTAGCCTCATTTCCTACGATTAGTCAAGTCTTTATGTTTAAAATAAGCATTACTAAATTAGCCCGTTCAATTTAATTTTTTTGAATAAGGTGTTATGATGTATATGATTATATGGTTACATTAGTGTGGTGCTTTTTGATAATCATATAATTGATTGTTAGTAATAAGATAATGAATGGTTTTTAACAAACGATTCACACTAGCTATGACTGCAGTCTTATGAGGTTTCTCATTTGGCTGCTTTCTTAATTTGTAGTAATAGTCTGCAACATGATTTTTATAACGATTTCGTCCTCTAATGATATTCATGATGATTAGAAACAATAAACGTCTAGCTTTCTTATTACCTCTTTTATTAATTGTATCTCTGCTCATAGAATTACCTGATTGATAACGTTTTATATCAATTCCGACATACGCATTGAGTTGTTTGTTTGTTTCAAAATGTGTTATATCTCCAAGCTCTCCAATCAGTAAAGCAGTGGTTAATTCTCCTAACCCAGGAATAGAAACTATATTTTCAAACGCATCAGTTGTCTTAGCTAATTTAATCATCTCTTTATCAAACAAATCTTTTTCATGCATAGATTTAAGTAATTTATCACATAGATGTCTTAATTTCTCTACGAGAAATGAAGATTGTTTAACTGTAGGGAAGCTATTTTGTGCTATTGAAATCAAATCATTCGTATACTTTTGAGCTTTTTTAATGGACATGCCTTTAGCTGTTGAATTAAGTATGGTATGAGTTAATTCGTCATGTGTTAATGCGAAAACACAATTGGGATGAGGAAATACTTTAGCTATATTTAAAGCAATCTTAGAGTACCTATTTTTAAATAACTTTTCTAAGCCTGGAAATGTTTGATGAAGCACTTCAACTAATTCTACCTTTAGTTTATTTTGATCATTTTCCATTTCTAAATGAAATCTTGCACGTTCTCTAAGCTCAAAATATATTTCTTCAGTATGACGTTGAATTTTAGCGTCCTTCATATTGAATGCCAAAAGCGCAAGTTTATGTGCATCAGCTTGATCGGTTTTCCATGATCTTAAAGAACTTGTTCTGAATTTAGCTTCTAACGGGTTCATCTCAATATAATTAATTTGATTTACGCGACAAAATCGAGTCATACCTCTTGAATAAATACCAGTAGATTCAAAAATGATTTGTAGGTGGTCTAAATCATTCAAATACTTTAATAAATAATTATAACCATTTTTATTATTTTGAATGGTAAATTCTCTTTGAAATTGATCGTTATGATAATGAGCTACGACACTACTTCTTTTACTAATATCAACACCTAAGTAATTGATAAATATAGCCTCCTTTAAAGAATTGAGAAGCTTTGAACTTTACTTAGCCTTTTTCATCTCATTTTCCTATACACGGTTTCAAGAACCCAACATACTTCAAACGAATTTCAAAAGGAGAGTAAAGCTGATCAGTTTAAATTGCGGATTCAAAGATCCAAGAGTCTACTCGATCTACTTCTCTCTACAACTATAAAAAATAGCTGTGAAGAAATCTATCGTCATAAATTTCTTCACAGCTAATCTTAGTATGTTTATATTATTATGTTCCATGCACCTAATTTGATTCAATATTTTTTGCTTCAATATTTGTTTCCATAGTTCTTTTTTACTTAATTCATCCCATGACAATTGCGCTTTCATTTGTGCATACTGACTAAAATGACCAGAAATAGGTTGCAATACACATTCTGGCAAATGTTTTTGGTTACAAAAAATTACTAAAATATTATAATCAGATAATTCAACTAATAATCTAGCTGTTACCGTAACAGTCAAATCTTCAATAACAACCGCAAAAATATCACTCAAAGGTACTTTAATCTCCCGATCTCCCTTAGCAATTTTCAAACTACTCAATGACAAAGATAACTTAGTGACATCACTTGCATAGACGATGCGCCAAGACATTATAGGACACCTCTTTTAAAGATAAGTTGAGGACTTTTTGAAGGTTTAACTTTAAATTGATTACCTAAAACGTCAGTTGAATATTTTTCAATCTTTTCAGTTTTTTTACCTATTGTTTTAAAAATTCGTGGTGTTTTTTTAATTTCCATTAAGTCACAATAGTCTTTATAATTAATATCAATCATATTTAATTCCACCACATTTCTTGTAGAATTATTCACTCCAATTACTCTAAATAGTTCATCATCAATAGAAATCAAGTCATTATAATAAAAACTACCAATAAATTGAGCATCACTAGGTACTTTATATCTTTCTTTCAATGCTTGATATTCATTTTTTAATATTTGATAATGCTTCTCTTTTTTCTTTATATCCATGTAAGTTAAAGTAATCATATGATAGCCTGCTTTTGAGTGAAAAACATCGAAGCGAAAAGGCTTAATGGAGAGCTGTACAACCTTTCTTTCTGCACCCGGAAAATTTTTGCTTATATCTAGATGAGTCCCTACTTTTTTCCCAATATACTTTAATTTTTTGATAGTGGGGCCTTTTTCATTTTTAGCATATTTAGTAAGGTATTCACCATTTTCTTCGTAATACTTGGCAAACGGATTTTTCTCTTCTCCATATTGTTTTATCACTAGCATTAATTTTTCAAAAGTTTGAGGATCATGTTTATACATAAGTAACTTCTCAGGCGTTTTTAAAAATAAATCTTTAATTTTAGTATTATCTTTGGCATATATATCTTTAACGGTTTGAACAATATAATGGTCTTCATTTACTTCCCGTGTAGAATATAGACTATCATTAATCAATTGTCTATTTGGCTTCTTATCTACTCGATGTGAATATTTAAAGTCTTTATAATCTTTAATGTCTTGGACTTGCTTAGGAATTTCAAACATTTTGCGAAAGTCTTGTTCGGATAGTAAATTCTTGGACTCTTTATTTCTATTTAGACTTAAATTATTATTTTCTAAGATAGCATTTGCTTCTTTAAGTTCTTTAGACTGTTTGAATAAATAACTTACATTAGCAATAATTAACGCATCTTCTGCATGATGTTTAAATCCTTTATTTCGAGCTTTATCAAACTTCCAAGCTTTTCTCAAATAATTTGTAAAGCTTCCATTAATAGTTTTAATTTTAACGTCTAAATCATTAGCACTAAAGTAAGATTTCAATAATTGCACTAACTCTCTTGTTGCATAGCGTGTATCCACCAAATTGCGATTAATAAACTCTTTTTGAATTTCAAATTTATTAATGTCACGTTCTTCTAACAAATACTCTCTCTTTTTCTTGGATATTCTCTCCTTAGATTTACTTAGGTTGAGTATGTGTTGCTTAAATTGCGCATATGATAAAGCGCTTTCATTAGAGTTTAAGTACTGATATGGTGTACGGTTTCCTTTTTTACTATTTTCTTCTTGCTTTACCAGAACTTTATTATTAAAAGAGTTATCAAACGATACTGACCTCGGGATAATGTGATGGATTTCTAAGTAAATCATCTAATGGAATATTTTGTAGAGAATACAAGCATTTTCCTTCTTGCATGTGATGCAATTTAATTTTTTCAACTAAACCTTTTGCATTGTGATTTCCGTATTCTCGAATCGCTTCCTCTACTTGTTTTCTTGTATTCTCATTTTCTTTTTGTATACGGTTTAAAAACTTTCTTCGATCTTCACTATTTTTCTCTCGAGCTAATTCAATAACAATCTCTTCTGGCAGTCCGTACTTTTTTATTACGGTATTTACAATTTCAATTGATTGAATAAAAGAACGTTTTACGACAGGTGACAAAATGAACTCTTCAACCATGTTTTTAGGAATTTGCTTCTGTTTAGAAAGCTGAAACTTTTGAGGTTTAAGATTAAGAGCAGTAAATACCTCCATTTGGTTTCGAGATGTCTGCCACATCTCTTCGATTAATAGATGTAAACATTTTAACGATAAACGATGAGTCCCTGTATAACCATTCAAATGTGCAATTGCTTCTTTTTCAGACTCTGTTAATAAATCCTGTAGTTGATCCAAAGCTTCTTTAATACTTAATGGATCTTGATAAAGCGTTAAAATAAATGCAATTTCATCTAATAATTCAATATTTTCTAAGTTTTTCTTATCCAAAAATATTTTATTTAAATCATGATACAACTTAAATGATGTAAATTGTGGTTTCCCGTTTTTGGTAATTCTATATCCTTTAATATCAGATTCTTCAACATTTATTTCTTTGGCAATTTGTTTTAATGTTGGTGATTTCTTTTGTTTGAAGACATTTTCAATAATATGATACTTTTCATAATATTCTAACTTTTCATTTTCATCTCTTGCGATTACTAAATTATTCAAATCATTTAATGCATTAAATAAATCTGCTGAATATGCGTACTTAACACTTCTTAATTCCTCTGGAAAGTAGGTACATCTTCCAATTAACTTTTCATACCATTGTTTCAAATCGCCATCCCAACCGTATTGACTTCCTTTACCTGGGCCCTCATAGTATTCTCTTCTCGTTTCTAATAAATGTATGTACTGTTCTATAAAATGATCATCAATGTCATGATAATTTTGTTGCGTAGTTAATATTTGTCTTGCTTCTTTTACAAAATCCTCCGTTTTAAATCTGTTACTTTCCCCTCTTACTTTATAATGTTCATTTAACCTATCTAATTGAAGTTCACAAACATATCGATTTTCTAACTGCTTTGCATTTTCTTTTAATTGCTCTTTTGTCGATAGTTCATTAGTACTTTCATTTTCGTCCATCACAACATGTACATTATGTATTCCTCTTCTTTTAGCCAAATGTAATAGTGCAATGACAAGCTCACTTTTAGATAATGGTGATGATAATCCCTTAACCCTGATTAGATATGGGTTTGTACTCTTAGGAATTTTGTCGTCAATAATTAAATGGTATTGTGCTAATAAATTTTTAACTCGATCTAATCTATGAATTCTTCTTCGTTTTAAGCGTCTTGAACCCCTTTTAGCTCTTCTACCCTCGTTGTTTTCAACATTCGCTTCAGGAAACAATCTCACACCAGCATCTATTACTGATTTTGAATCACTATGAATTAAACCGTATCCAACTGATGCGATACCAACATCTAAACCGAGAATATAACTATTTTTCAAATTTTTATCCCCCTTTTATTTTATTTATTACATTATAATACGCTTTAAAACGAAAAAAAATCCCACTAATAAATTAGTGGGATAAACACGACATTTTGTCTTGTTTTAGTAGATTCTGTAATTTTAGGTATAAATACAATATATATTGTAACTTTATATTACACGATTACAGGAGCTTATGTCAACTCTTTTCGCCACTTAAAATCATATTGAATAAGTATACCTTCATATCTTTTGATGATACGGCTAGATGAAACAAAATAAGTAAACAAATAGAATTTACAAGTTAATCAAAATGCTTTATTTACTTTATTATCTATCAGTGATATTACTTTGGATATGTGCACTCTTAAAAATTTCTATTGGATCTTAATTAAGTCACCTATTTAAAGCAGCTTAATTAGATAAAAATTTATTCAAAATACGAATGTAAGTATAATGCTTTTTTTAGTTAGACTATATCATTCTGACTTTATAAAAAAACTTGCTCCCTCACGATTAGAGAGAACAAGTTTTTTAAATATTATGTGATTGATTTAAATCATTTCAAAAGATTTTTTATTCTTTTATGTCACTTTGCTGATGTCTCATTTTATTAAGTATAAATAAAACAGCAGGTAACACAATATAACCAATGACCATAGCTGTAATTGCAAAATAGTTCAAAGTGGTATGCTGACCTTCAATGATTGAAAACTGCCCTTTCCAATTGAATTTAACTAATAATATGATTGTAAATAAAAATGAAATGATAGGAAGTATTACATCTGTAAAAACATTTTTCTTAACGTTTTCTAATACTGTCCCTTTATTTTTATTGTAATAAAATACAATCACCCCTATTGGAACAACTAAAAATTGAATAAAACGTGAGATTGAACTTAACACAATAATACTTGTCATATTATATTGAAATGCCATAGGAATAATAATAGCAATTAAAAAAGTAACGATAAAGGCGTTAAACGGAAAATCATATTTTGTACGCTTTTTAAACCATGGGGAAATTTGTTGTTGATTCGCAATGGCTTCAATGATTCTTGGTGTAGAAAATGAAGCAGCTACGTTAATTCCAAACATGGATATAAGTGCACCATATAAAATGATATTTTGGATAATGGGTGAGTGAAAAACAGCTACTAAGGAAACAACTTGCTTTGTTTCAATTAAAGCTTGTGGATTCAACGCCATAGTAACTAAAATAATCCCTAAATAGACAGCGGCAATTGAAAGAATAGCTAATGGAATAGCACGAGGCAAATTTTTCTCTGGATTTTTCATATCTTCAGATCCACTCGCCACACTTTCGAAACCTGTAAAAGCATAAAACGCAGCAATGATCGCCAAAACAAAAGTTGTGGTATCGATTTTAGAAGTATCAACGATATGCGTGACCTCCGAAAATCGAACTTCACCCGTTGTTACAATTACAACAATACCAGCTACAATTGTTGTAACGAGTGCGAGTAATTTACCAATCGTTGATAAATTATTAATAATTTCAAATAGTTTATTCCCTGTAATATTAATTAAAAGTAGTGTTACCATTAATATTAAAAAACCAATTGTAATCAGTGTGGTATTTGTATTGTCACCTCCGAATATCGTGATGACTGTTTTCACAACTGCTGTAGACATAACTCCCCATGCGATACATGCCGCTATGAAGCGCGTAATACCTACATAGAAACCGATATTATCTCCAAAAGCCGCTGTTGCATACGCATATGCCGCACCACTTTTGTTTACATATTTTGAAGCAGCGGCAAATGTTACTGCCAATATAGAAGCAAATATTGCTGCTAATATGTAGACATAAGGCGTATATGACCCAGCAATGGATATGACTGCACCTGGAGATAAGAAAATCCCTGAGCCGATAATTGAGTTAATTGCTAATAAGACGATTGACCAAAATCCTAATTTCTTCATTTTTAACCACTTTCTTTCGCATTTTTAATAAAATCTATAAATAACTTATCCATTGCTTCTTCTCGCCATAACATTTCAGGATGCCACTGCACCCCCACTAAATAAGGATAGTTCTGAGCTTCGATACATTCAATCACACCGTCACTTGAACTAGCAGTGCCTTTGAAGTCCGGTGCAATATCTTTAATTAATTGATGGTGAAATGAATTCACAAAAATCTCTCGTTCTTCAAACACCCGAGCTAAATGACATTGTTCTAATATTTGGATACGATGTGTTTTTTCAGTTGGATTCACACCTTGCCAATGTCTTAAAGTTTCTTGTTCACGATAAGAAACATCTTGGTACAATGTACCGCCATGGTATACATTAATCAGTTGAGCCCCTCTACAAATACCTAAAATGGGAATGCCACGTTTTTTTGCTAGTTCTAATACCGTATATTCAAATAAATCACGCTTTAATAACGTTTCTCCTATTAAGTTTCTCGGATCTTCTCCATACAAATGAGGACTGACATCATAACCACCACTCAAAATAAGACCATCTAATTGTTCGACCTGTTTTTCGATTGCATTTTTATCTGAATGTATAGGAAGTACAACTGGCACACCTGCATGCTTAGTAACAGAATAAACATAATCTTGGTTGATATAGCAACGTTCGTACCCAGGAAACATACCATCTTTATCACGTAAAATATTAGCGGTAATTCCTATTATAGCTACCATATACATCCCTCCATTACAATTGAGTTATTTTAATTATAATGTGGGTGTTGATTTTGTCAATAACACTTTCTGATTTTTCTGACTTTTTAAGTCAGATTTTTCATTTTTATTAATAACAGTTAAATGTACAAGTGTTTATAAAACAAAAAGCTGAAGTTATCACAGTATAAATCCAATCTGTAGATAACTCAGCTTGTTTGTCAATTTGCACATGCTAAATTAAAGTTTTCTGCTCGTCTTGTGATTTAAAAAATGCCCTCGCGCGAGCAATTTATCCAATTATGCTTCACTCCAAATGTTGAGCTTTTTCTTTTGTGCTTCTTTTTGTGCTTGTTCGATTTGAGGGCGATATTTATAGTTTGGTGAATAGAATTTTGCTCGTGCTAATCCTTCTTTTGCAAGTCTGACATTAAACATTTTGTCGCCTACCCAAACATAAGCAAGTGTACGTCCGTATCTATCTTTCGGTGCGCGATCATATTCTAAAGTGACACGTTTACCTGTAAGATGTTTCTTCGTAAAATCAGATGCTTCTTTACCATAAGGTTGAACTGGCGTATTAGGTTTAACCGTTTCAGGTGTATCAACACCAATCATACGCACGCGTTCTTCCTTTCCATCTTTATTAACTATAATAGTATCACCATCGATGACACGTGTAACGATATATGAGTCGCCTTTTGTACTGCCTTCCGTCGTTTTAAACGGTCCTTGTCCATTTACATATTGTAATGTTAAGACAAAGATTGCTACTACAACAATTAATAAACCAGATGTAAATTTCTTCATCATTTCCTCCTTATTGTTTATAAATTAATACTTTTATATTATTATATTTATATATAATTTTCCATAAGTTTTCTTGCCCTAATTGTGACTTTTTATCTACAAATGCTATAATGTTGACATTAGGAGTGAAAAAACATGAAAACATTTAAAAATAATTATCTATCTTTAGTGGTTATCATTATAGCCATTTTGATTGGCTTCTTTTTACAACATAAATTCAACCTGCCACTATTTGCTGGTGCATTCATCGGTGTCTTCCTCGGCATGCTCGGCGGTTTTATCACACAAATTTTAATGCCTAAAGATCAAAATCATGATGCTAATCAAAAGAATCGGCAGTAAATACAATGATTATCCACAAAAAGTTCACTTAAACTATAACTGGACGTACCTATGTATAAAACTTTTATAAAGCATAAAAAAGACTATACTTTTTTACGCACAGATGATACAACTCGATCGTCAAAATATTCTCCACTCACAGCCAGTCTGTGCAGTGGTTTTTTTGAAATTGTACAATACTTTTAATAGTACGTTTTTAATTTTATACCCTTGATAGCAAATCATTATCTGTCACAAATCATTCTATATTACAATTGTAATATAAAATTCTTTTATTAATGAAATAGTGGTCTAGAAATACTTGTTGAAAAAGTGTTTCTTTATCGAATAATAGAGGTGTCATTGACCCATTCTCATAGTCTTGTTTATGTTCAGTTTTTTGGCCTCCAATGCGTTATTAATTTTATTTATTACCATATCCCTTAATAACCAAATTGACTTTCAATTTATGATTGATATTAATAAAATTAAGCATTTAGAAAAATATAACCGCCTATTTTTTATTATGGGAATTATTTTACTAATCTTTTCTATGTATATATTGTTACAATTTTTACAACGGTTATAGCAAAACCCAATTGCATCAGTAGCCTTTGTTGTCATAGAGAAATTCCAAATTTGAACCTTTACGTTCAATGTGAGTTTCTCTTTTTTGTTTATTTAACCCATTAGATTTTTTAGTGACAAGATAATAAATAAATGTAACGCAAAATTTAATCAACCTCTAAAATATCGTAAATACATCTTATCATTTTTATATTTAAAGTTAAAATTATATACAATGACTTCACTAAATTTACAAATATTTTTATATAAGTGGTTAGCAGATATTCTAAAAATAACGAAATGATTATGAAATTATAGTTAAGATGTCACTATTGAATTAAAGAACTCTATTACAGCTGATTGTAGTGATTAAATTGCTAAGTAATGATATATCAAATCAAGAAAATAAATACTGTTTTTGATATTTAATAAAGATTTGATAATGGATGTATTTTTTGGTATATTACGGCTTATAAACAAGTGGATAATTTTACACTCTAAAACTTGTTTACCTCATATTTTTGTTTCTAAAATAAACTAAAAGTTGAGCTTTGTTTTTGATAGATTCTTATTCTTAATTGACCTTTTGACATTTCGTTCGTAATAGCAATTCATTTTACGCTTCGTATCATTAAGAATTATTTCAACTAGGAGAGAAAAAATGGGAGAGTTAAACAAAAATGAATTAGAACAATTAGAAAAAAGAATTAATCATAGATTTGATGATTTAGAAAGACAATTACATGCCTTACCGATGCACTTAGAAGATAAAATGAAACTCATTTTTCAAATAGAGAAAGAAATTCTTAGAGGTGAAAGAATAAAAGATCGGGACAAAATTATTAACCGAATCGCCGTTACTTTAACAGTGATTGGTACGATTTTAACGACAATCATTGCTTTGTTCACTTTTTTCTGGCGATAAAGCAAAATAAACAGTATAAAGTCATGATACCACATACATGATCGTGGTATTTGATTCTTTTTGCTCACCTTTTGCATTAAAGGAAATACGATGAAATCGAATTAAGATTACTCGTATTTCCCTTTTTATATTTACGGCTTCCTTTTCAGGAGTGAACGTAAAATAAGTCATGTCGATAGTATATTCACTACGATATTAATGATTGTTAATGTATTTGATTTTTTCTTCATATTGTTATCCTATTTATACAAATTAACGACTCACTCCAATTTATTATAACTTTAAATTAACTTTATTTACAAATTTAATTTTCTAATACATAACAGTTTTGTAACTACGTAATGACTTAAACAGCTTTTGTACACTTGATATTATGTCATTCTTTGTAGGCTGTTGAATCAAATTCTCAATTTAGGTTTATTTTTATATTGAAACATTATACAAATTTTACACATCTATATGCACATCTTTATACTAAAACAGCTTAAAATTCCACTCATTTATTCCTAATTTGAACAAAATCTTTTAAATTACATAAATGTTTTCGACATATTTATATTTAAACCTTTAATTATATTTATCACTATTGATTTTAATGCTATAATTGTGCTGTTCATTAGTCTCTAAAAATAACAATTCGCGATGATTCCAGTTCATATTTATAAAATTTGCTTTGTAACTGTATGACATCGCACACCATTTATCATCTTTTGCGTATTTTCTAACCTTAAACCGATTGATAGATGGATTAAAGTGACGTTTACTCCTTTTTAATGACACATCATAAGAAGGTTTAACCCAGCATGAATTCAAAATTTAGATACTAGGATAAGATTATAGTAGAAGGAGTCAAGCAGATGAAACAACGGAAGTGGTATCAAACGCAATGGTTTACAATTTTAATGCTTATTTTTGTTTTTCCAGTAGGTCTATTTTTAATGTGGAAATATCAGCCTTGGGGTAAGTGGATTAAAATTATTGTTACAGTCGTGGTCTTAATCATGTTTATGATTAATTTTCCAAATAATAAACAACCACAAGATTCTCATTCAACAAAGCAAGAAACAACTCAAGAGCATACGAATAAGGAAGAACACAAAAAACAAACTTCTAAACATAAAGATGAAAAAAATGAAGCAAAAAAAGAAAAAGAAGATAAGGAATCATACGAACCAGGAACTACGGACCGCATACCAGTTAAGTTAAGTGCAGCGGTAGATGGTGATACCGCGAAATTCGTTTACAACAATAAAACTGAAACATTTAGATTCCTACTTATTGATACACCTGAAACGAAGCACCCTCGTTTAGGCAAACAGCCATTTGGTCAAGAAGCTTCTGATCGGACAGCTGAACTACTTAGAAATGCCAAAAAAATTGAAGTAGAATTTGATGTAGGTCAAAAACAAGATAAGTACCATAGATATTTGGCATATATTTATGTTGATGGAAAAATGTTAAACGATATTTTAGTCAAAGAAGGCTTAGCGAGAGTCGCTTATGTTTATCCGCCAAATACAAGATATTTATCTGAGTTAGAAGCTTCTCAAGAAAAAGCAAGAGAAGAAAAGTTAGGCATATGGAGTTTGACTTCTGCTTTCGAGGAAGAAAGTCATGAACAACCTGCTGCAACAACAGCACCTGCTCAAAATGACAACACAGCACAACCTGCACCTCAACAATCACATACAGAACCAGCTCAAAGCACTCAATCATTTGCCAATTGTACACAGTTACGTTCGGTTTATCCAAACGGCGTTCCACAAGGACATCCTGCATACCAACCAAAATTAGACAGAGATAACGATAATTTTGCATGTGAACGTTAACTCAGTATTCTAATATTTAGCTTACCAAAAAGTGAGATAAAATTATTAGTACTCATAAGATAACTAACTTTAGTTCATTGGATTATACATTAAAAGCAGTTGTGAAAGATTTAATATCTAACACAACTGCTTTTATTTTCAATCTATTATTTTAAATTCACGCCGTTTCTCTTCTGTCATCATCAAAATCTATGCACGAGATTTGCGGTTTAAAAAGAGTAACAGTAAAGTACATAAACTGCCTAAAAATGAGACGATAATGCCAATTTCAAATATCATACGATATGCTGTAACAACATTATCTTGATGCGCATCAAGGAGCTTACCATTCATCGTGTAAACCCAGAAAATAGGCGCATATGCTGCGAACGAACCTACACTCATTGCTGAACCAGCATATTTTTTAGGAATATCAAACTCAGCAATAGGCGCTAGTATTACACTTTTAGCTAAAAACGTTGACACTGAAAATACGATTAAAAGCGCCATACTGATAAAGAGATTTCCTTCGATAAATACAACACCTAGTAAAACGAGTGATGATAAAATAAGCGCTGAGAAAATCATTTTCGAAGATGACTTAAATACATAGTCTGAAATCAAACCCGCAGACACACCCATAATGACGCCCATAAGTCCTGTATTAAAGATTCCGAAAAGCGCAGTTTGTGTTGTTGAAAGTTCATAAGTTTTTTGTAAATACGGCACGCTATATATTAAAATGATATAGCCCCAATAAATCGACATCGCACTCAATGATGCCAACCATACTTTAGGCTGTAATAGCACATAGAATAAACCTTTAAGTGCTTCAGCTGATTTATTAAGATGCATCTCTTCTGTTTTTTCTTCATCGATTGCAGCAATACCATTTTTTGGCACATATTTGATAATTAATAGAATTAAAGGAATAATCAATAAATTATATGCAAGCATGCCCCCTTTAAATACAACAATCCCACTGATTAATGACATGATTCCTACAATAATTAAATTCATGATCATTTCTTCGGCACGTCGGATTGATTCTAATAATCCAAAACCCATACCTCGATTACTTTGGTTCGTGAATAACATAACACCGTTAAGTACAGCTGGCCAAAAGAATGAGTCCACAATACCCCAAATAATCGCAATTACTTTTAACATTTGAAAAGTTGGACTGAAGAAAATGATCACTGAAATAGTTATAAAGCGAATTACCAATCCTACAATTAAAATAGATTTCACCGAAAAACGGTTATTAATCCAACCCGCAGGAATGTAAAAGAATATAGAAATACCAATGAGCCCAAATATCGCTCCTAGCTCTGCATTACTTACTTGTAAGACATCGAGTAATAAATTATAAAATGTCCCTTTGAAGGCTTCGAAACTTGAGTAAATCAACTGCCCTGCTGTCACAACAGTTAAAAATCCAATAAGCGTCTGTCTATCTTTAAAGTTCAATTTGTCCATAATACGTTTCATATGACGTACCCCTTCCGCTTTGTTGTAAAATCTATTGTTGTTGCAAATGAATGAGATTATCAGCATAATCTGTAAATATGCCGTCTACACCCCAATTGATCAGTGTATTTGCACGATCTTTATCATTCACTGTCCATACGCTCAATGTATAACCAGAATTTTTAATTTCTGAAACGAGTTCTCGTGTTAAGTTAATATCTTCTAAATGGACAATAGATGAACCACAATAATCTACTACTGTACGCCAATCATTATAAAACGCACATTTTTCAAATAAAACCGCACGCTTATATTGTGGTATATATTGTTCTGCTAATTTGAGCAAACTAAAGTTAAAACTAGAAATTAATACTTCTACTGAGTCATCTAATTTCTCAATTTGTGTCTTCATTAATTGCAACATGCGTTCACTTAAATAGGTTCCATTTGGACCCGTAACACCTTTAAGCTCGATATTAAGATTCATTTTATAACGATTTGCAAACGCTATAAGCTGCTCAAATGTCAAAATACGTTCATCTGCAAACTCTGGATGAAACCAAGCCCCAGCTGATGCATTCTGAATTGCTTCATAACGCGTTTCACTCACTTCTCCATATGTATTCGTTGTTCGATCTAAGTCATCATCATGAAATATAATTAAAACTTCATCCTTGGTGATAGCGACATCGAGTTCAAGCCACTTCACCCCTTCAACTTTACGAGCTAAATCAAATGCTGCAAAAGTATTTTCAGGTGCTTTACTCGACAATCCTCTATGTGCGAAAATATTCGTCATAATAATCCCCTTTACTAAATTTGAAAATAAAATCTACAAAGCTTTGGTATAGCTTGCATTATTATTGTGCGAAATCATAACGTTAATAAACTGCGTATTAGACTCGATAACACACCTATCAATCATAATTAAACATTATCCACGCTTATATAAATTAAATTAAAAACAATGATTAATCGCTACCAATTATAATGAAACAATGGTTTTATACAATAACTTTTGTAGACCTACTCATTATTATAAAGCGTTTACATTATACTGACAATATGATATTAATATTTTTTTAATTCATTTTAATGTCTAATGCACTATATGAATGGAAACGCGCATTAATCACTTTGATGCTAGACTAAAAAACGGACACAGTAAATTGATAGGAATTTAATGTATAATAAAAGAAATCAATTTATAGGAGTGCCAGTGATGGCGAGAAGAAAATACAATCATAGCTTTAAAATGGAAGCAATTCAATGAGTAGAATCAGGGAGACGTGCCTCAGAAGTTTCGAGAGATTTAGATATTCCTATTCAAACCTTAACAAGATGGCTGAGTATATACCGTAAAGACGGTGAAAAAGGTTTTTTTGGTAGCGGTAAACGTACGTCAAATACACAAGTAGAAGCAGATTTAGAAAAGCGATTAAGAGACTTAGAGGAAGAAAATAAAATCTTAAAAAAGGCTATGCACATCTTTGCCAAAGACCAGAAGTAATATATAAGTTTATCTATGAACACCGACATGAATTTCGTGTCGTAAAGATGTGCCAAGTTCTAGGTGTTTCGATTGGTGGGGTTCCTAAAGAACTACTCACAGATAATATGAAAGAAGTGATGGATCAGCCCTGTACGAGATTCAGTAAAGGTCAAATCAATCGTCGATTCGAACAATTCGCGCATGATATGGGAACAAAAGTCCGACCATGTATAGCAGGGAGACCTATGACAAAGGGTAAGGTTGAAGCTTCTATGAAACTACTTGATGAAATCCATGCCTATCAAGGCGAATTTAATTTGTCTGAGCTTCATGAATATATCTCAAAACTGAATCAAAGATTAAATTATCAGCTACACCAGGGTACGGGAAAAATACCGATTATTGAATTAGAAAAAGAAAAGAGCCACTTACTCCCCTTCCAACGGAAAAAGTAAGAGACTCCTATAGAATCATTGGACAACATGTAAAAGTTAACGCTTCTAATATGATTACGTTTCAAGAAAATCAATATTCAGTACCATCTGAATATGCCGGAAAGCGCGTGCAATTACAAGTGTTCAACCATGAACTACATGTATATTATAACAAGAAGCTGATAGCGTGCCACTCTATAAGTAACGCCAAGTTGAATTATAAAGAAGAACATTATATTGAAGCGTTGCAATTATCATCCCCATATTATCCAGTCGTCAGTGCGAGTGTTTACGTCCGACTTCCTTCAGATTCCACTTCACAATGGACACCCTTGTCTTTCGCTAACAGTTCCTACTACCAAGCCTGTAACGGACTTTCACCGTCAAGATGTTACCCATGCCGGGCGCACTATAAACATCAAAATAGAGACCTGTTGTAGGCCTCTATTTGCTTTTCTTTTTATCAGAAACAAATACATTTAAGAATAATAGAAACAATGGTGGAAATATAAAAAACAATGAGAATATACCGATAACGAATGGTAATGTAATACAAGCTAAAATAATTCCCAAAATCATTATTAAAATCACATTATTTTTTTTTAATCGAAACAACTAGCTACAGCTCCTCCCATTCCTCCAGATACTCCACCTATCACTCCACCAATAACAGATCCAGCTCCAACTGAAACAGGAGTTGCTCCAATAGCTCCATATCCAGCTCCACTAGCAATACCTCCTCCAGTGCCACCAAGAAGTCCACTACCAGTACCTAAAGCACATTTTTTCCAATTAGTTTTATAAGTTACAATATCATCACTTTCTTTTAATGTAACATTACCAATAATATTACCATCTAAGACCTTATAAGTAACATAAGCTTTTCTTTTATCTTTTGTCGTTACTTCCGAAGGCAATTCTTCAGATTTTTTTGTTTTTTTATTTAAAATTGTTGCCTTGCCATTTTTCACTTTTCCTTCAGCGAATTTATTGGGAACAACTTTAAATTGAGCATCATTAACTTTGACAACTTTCACTTTAGCATCATCACTGTCCTTCGAAGTACCTGCAGTAACAGAATCAGTTTCAAATATTCCGTAGTTAAAAGAAATCAATAAACCAAAAACAATTAATAATGATGATATTTTTTTGTACATTTCAAAAACTCCTTATTCAGAAGTTAAACAATCCCTTAATAACATCCCAATTGAAGCATATCATAGTGATTTATTTATACCAATTATTTGATAAATTATGACCCTCGGAATTTTTAATTTGTGATGTATACACTTACCAATTATATTCTAGTTTATTAGCGCAAAAAGTATCACCATATAAGGTAACCCTAATATATTACTTAACCTATAATTTTCCCCACAGTGCTTTTTTTCAACAATTTTCCTTCTTTATCAGTTATTTTACCTATAGGCATGTATAAATTATCTTTCTTATTCGCACCATCCGCTTGATACTTAAATTGAACCTACCACATTTTATTTTTTACATCTTTAATAACTTGATCAAATAGCACCCACTCGTCAGGCTTAATCCATGAATCGTTGTCCACTTCTTCCTTATCCATACCAAAGGCGCGACGTACAACGATTGGGTCTGTGTTACTTTTAGATGCAGTAAATTCACCTTTCCATGGCCATACAGTTTTAGGTGGTTTACCTGATTTGGATTTGGCAACATTTGGAGCTACTTTTGGTATAGGTGAATCATCTTGCATATATTTAATCACAAGATTATCTATGATTGCGATGTCATGACGACCATAGCCACATGCAGATAATATATTACTAGGATCTTGTTTATCATATTGAATATCTTGATGGCCGGGCATTGGTGTACGTGGATTAATTTCCTATGAATTACATAATGCCCCTTAATGCGACAAGAATTACAGAGTGATTTCAGTGAACGTGATTAATCTGTAAAATAACAAGACTCTAATCCAAAATAATTTTTCACCATTTTTGGCTAACGAATCATCATCGTCTTTACATGTAAATATTAAATTACTTTCAGATTTAAACCGCATTTTTATCACCTAAATCGCAAACTGTTGAATTGCTTCTAATTCTTCTTCCACAGTCTTATTCTCAAATGTTTCAATATGCGTTAAATGCCGCATATCTTAATGCATCTAGTACATCATCATATTCTTTTATTGGTAAATCTTTTTTATCGTCCCAAGAATAGTTATAAATTTCAGATGCAAAACGTGGACACATATCATATAAAACCCATAGCTTATTATTTTTAAAATAATGTGCAATTAACTTAACGCCACGCATAACACGTTTATCAGCAAACACCGCATTAAGACCTTCCTCTTGGAACTTTGCAACGTGTTCCGGACGTGCTGAGTCACAATAAAAAGGAAGATTACCATAGATCGCTTAATTCACTTTAATCCTTGCGAAGGTATTGAACTTAAACACAAAGATTTAAGCGAGCCCCAAAAAGCGCAATACTTACCAAAAGAACAAATCAAACCATTTCTAGAAATGATTAAGAAAAGAGACATACACCAATACTATATGTTTAGAACAATGATTGAAACTGGCATACGTGTAGGTGAAGCTAATGCGCTGCAATGGTCTGATTACAATAGTAAAGATAAAACCAAAGTCTTATGATCAAAAGCATGACAGATGGAATACATCGAAAAATAAAGAACATAGAACTATTTATATTACTGATGATTTAGCGAAAGAATTAACTAAACTGAAATACCTTCAAAATGCAAATCGGATGGTAAATGAAGATGTTTATAATGAAACTCATGACTTTATATTCTGTAATGCATTTGGCGACCCGCTTCCACGCAGTACAACACATAATACTATGATGCATGTGACAGGTGAGCTACTAGGCAAAGAAAACAAGCTAAGCATCCACAAGTTAAGACATACGCATGCTACGCTTTTATTAGAAAGCGGTGTTCCGATGAAAGTTATTCAAGAACGTCTCGGACATAAAACAATGGCAGTTACCGAGCAAGTTTATAGTCATGTGACTGAAAAGATGAATCATAAGGCAAAAGAGAACTTTGAAAACTTTATTAAGGATTCGAATATTTTTTAGCAACTATTTTGAGACCATTTTGAGACCAAAACGCTATTTTTAGCACACTGGTCTCAAAATAGTTTTAAAACAAAAACCCTCAAAGCCAATAGCTTCAAGGGTTTCTTCTATTAATACTGCTTCATATATTGCTCGACTTCCCATTCAGACACTTGTGTGCGGTAGTAGTCCCATTCAATAGATTTAGAGTTAATAAATTGATTATAAATATGATCTCCTAATGCGTCTTTTACAATTGGGTTTTCACGCATTGCTTTTAATGCTGTGTATAATGTTGAAGGTAAGTCTTCGATACCAACAGCTTCGCGCTCTTCACGATTCATTTCATAAATATTTTGATTTACAGGCTCTGGAACTGTTAATTTGTTTTTAATACCGTCTAAGCCAGCTTGTAAAATTGTTGCTAATGCCATATATGGGTTTGCGGAAGGATCTACTGATCGAATTTCAATACGTGTAGATAATCCACGAGAGCTTGGGACACGAATTAATGGTGAACGGTTTTTACCACTCCATGCAATGTAACTTGGCGCTTCGTAACCCGGTACTAAACGTTTATAAGAGTTAACTAATGGGTTACACACTGCAGTAAATCCACGTGCGTTTTTCAAAACACCAGCAATAAAGTGACAAGCATCTTCAGTTAATTGCATATCTCTGCTTTCATCATAAAAAGCATTTTCTTTTCCTTTAAATAAAGAAACGTTAAAGTGCATACCGCTTCCGTTCACACCAAATAATGGTTTTGGCATGAATGTCGCATGTAAATTGTGTTTACGTGCAATTGTTTTAACAACTAATTTAAATGTTTGGATATTATCACAAGCTGTTACTGCATCTGCATATTTAAAGTCAATTTCATGTTGTCCTGGTGCAACTTCATGGTGTGAAGCTTCAATATCAAAGCCCATGTCTTCTAATTCAAGTACGATATCACGACGACAGTTTTCACCAAGGTCTGTTGGTGCTAAGTCAAAGTAGCCCCCATGGTCATTTAATTCCATTGTTGGTTCGCCTTTTTCATCTAACTTGAATAAGAAAAATTCTGGTTCAGGCCCTAAGTTGAAATCTGTAAATCCAAGTTCTTCCATTTCTTTTAATACACGTTTTAAATTGTTACGAGGATCCCCTGCAAATGGTTGATGATCAGTTGTATAAACATCACAGATTAAACGTGCAACTTTTCCTTGTCCTGCTGTCCATGGGAAAATCACCCAAGTGTTTAAATCAGGATATAAATACATATCTGACTCTTCAATTCGAACAAACCCCTCGATTGAAGATCCGTCAAACATCATTTCATTATCTAAAACTTTCTCTAATTGACTCACTGGTACTTCTACATTTTTAATTGTCCCTAAAATATCAGTAAATTGTAAACGTAAGTAACGTACGTTTTCTTCTTCTGCAAAGCGTCGGATGTCATCTTTAGTGAAATTTTGTTTCGGCATGGATAATTGTCCTCCAATTTTAATTATTTAAAAAATCGTGATAAGTCTCCACGGTTAAGCGGTATCGACTCGCGCTGTGGCTTTTGTGTCGTATCCACTAGCATTTGTTTTCTTAACCGTTCTTCCTCTTCGTTTAGCGCGTATGTACTTTCTGACAACATGATTTGTTTAATTCCTTTCATATTAAAGCCTTTCTCTAAAAGATGCTTAATTGAAAGTAAAGTTTCCAAATCATTTAATGAAAACAAACGCTTATTCCCTTCAGTTCGTGAAGGTTTTACAAGTTCATGTGTTTCATAATAACGAATTTGTCGTGCAGTTAATTCGGTTAGACGGCTGACAACACTCATCGGAAATACAGGCATGCTACGTCGAATTCTATCGTTGTCCATATCCAGCATCTCCTTAACTTTGAACTTGTATTAACCATAGCACATCATTTCAGGCATTTCAAAAATATGTAAGAAAACCTGACATGAAAGCGCCAAGCCTAGTCATATCAGGTAATCAGAAAAGTCAGACAATCAGTTATATTTTCATATTTCACTTAAATTGTAAAACTTTGTATTTTAAATGGAAATTAATCCTTTTTTCATTAGTGTTTTAACAGCACGAATGACTGCAATTTTGACATGCTCGTATGTGAGTCCACCTTGAACATAAGCTTCGTATGGTGGACGAATTGGGCCATCTGCTGATAATTCAATAGATGAGCCTTGTACAAAAGTGCCTGCAGCCATGATCACGTCATCTTCATACCCCGGCATATAACTAGGTTCCGGACTAAAATGGGCATTAATAGGTGACGCATGTTGAATGCTTTGACAAAATTGAATCATCTGTTCAGGTGTATCAAATGACACAGTTTGAATTAAATCCGTACGCTGCACATCATATCGAGGCGTCGTACGCATATTGAGACGTTCTAATAATAAACTTGTAAATAGCGCACCTTTAAGACTTTGACTGACCACATGGGGACTCATAAAAAAGCCTTGATACATTTCTTGTAATGCATATAATGAAGCACCCGCTTCCTTCCCGATTCCAGGGGCAGTTAATCTATAACCACAGCGTTCTACTAAGTCTCGTCGTCCAGCAATATAGCCGCCAATTTTCGCGAGACCTCCTCCTGGATTTTTAATTAAAGAGCCTGCGATTAAATCTGCACCCACTTCGATAGGCTCTTTGGTTTCTACAAATTCACCGTAACAATTATCGACAAAAACAATAATATGAGGGTATTCGTTTTTTATAGTTTGAATCGCACGACCTATTTCATCAACGCTTATAGATGGTCTTTGACTATACCCTTTAGAACGTTGAATCGCAATCACTTTTGTTGTTTCGTTAATTGCTTGTAAAACACGCTCAACATCAATTTGATCTTCCTTTAAATCAACCTCTTGGTAATGGATACCATATTCTTTTAAACTCTCAATACCATTTCCGTTTTCACCGATGACTTCGAGTAATGTGTCATACGGTTTGCCTGTAATATACATTAAACTGTCTCCAGGCTTTAACATACTTTGTAGAGCAACAGTAATCGCATGGGTGCCTGAAATTAACTGTGGACGTACGAGTGCATCTTCAGCCTTGAAAGTATGCGCATAAACCGCTTCTAAATGATCACGACCAAAATCATCATAGCCATATCCCGTGGACCCTAATAAATCTGATTCAGTGATTTTTACATGATGAAAGGCATCAAGGACGCGTGCTTGATTTTCAAGTGCACGTGCTTCGATTTCTTTAAAATAAGGGGTTAATGTTGTTTCTACTTCATTAATCAATTGTTCTAATCGCTTCATTTTTCTGCTTCTTTCTATTATTTTTTATAACCTTCTATTAGATATTCATTTGTTGTTTCGTCAAATTCTAATTTCGTAACTAATGTGTGTTGTTTCAAGTAATATAACGTGTCTGCTTCATGACTCTCTAGGCGTCTTTCATAAAAATGAAGTTGGCTTTGAATCGCTTCTATTAATAAATTTTTCACCACTTGAATATCATCGTGATTTTTAGCGGATACAAAAACAGAGGGCTGTTCCACAATAGGCTCTACGCCTTCATGTAAATCTTTTTTGTTAAAAATAACCACTTGCGGAATTTCAGCCATATCTAACTCTTTAATAATTTCATTAACAGTATCGTATTGAATTTTATATTCTTTATGACTCGCATCCACCACATGGATTAATAAATCTGCATTACTTGCTTCTTCTAGTGTTGATTTAAAAGCTTCAATTAATGTTGTGGGTAATTTTTGAATAAAACCAACTGTGTCTGAAATGACCAACTCGAAGCCATCATTAATTTTAAGACGTCGTGATTTCGGATCAAGCGTCGCAAACAGTAAATCGCGCTCATAAGTTTCTGCATGGGTCAACGTGTTGAACCACGAAGATTTCCCTGCATTCGTATAACCAATCAGTGCAACTTGGAAAGATTGGTTCTCTTCTCTTTGATGGCGATAACGTGCACGATGTGCTTCGACTTCTTTTAATTTACGTTTTATTTCATTCATACGCGTACGTATATGACGACGATCGGTTTCTAGTTTTGTCTCACCAGGTCCTCGTGTACCTATACCGCCACCTAAGCGAGATAAACTTTTTCCATGTCCCATTAAGCGAGGTAAGAGATAATTAAGTTGTGCATATTCTACTTGTAATTTACCTTCTTTACTTTTCGCTCTCAAAGCGAAAATTTCAAGAATCAATTGTGTACGGTCAATAATCTTAATGCCTAAATATTCATTTAAATGTTTAGATTGTGCTGTCGTTAATTCGTCATTAGCCACAAGAACATCTATTTCTTGTGATTCCACAAAAGCTTCTATCTCATCTAATTTTCCTTTACCAACATAATATTTATGATCCACTTGATTTTTATTTTGCGTGAATTCACCTTTCACCTCAAGATCACATGTATACGCCAGTGCATGTAATTCTCTCATCGTACTGTCAAAATCATAATCTGATTGATAAACATCTACACCAATTAAAAGTGCTTTTTCTTTAACTTTTTTGGTAGAATGGAGTTCATTTTTTTGCATTACATCACCATTTTCTTTAAACATATCATCACGTATTCTAACATAGTGTTTCAATTAAGACTATATTGAATAATTATGTTATATTTTTATTAGAGGTGAGGACAATGCATTTATATGATATAGAAGTCACAAAAATTGATGGAACAAATTACCCTTTATCTAAGTATAAAGGCGACGTTTTATTGATTGTAAATACTGCAAGTGAGTGTGGTCTAACACCACAATTTGAAGGTTTACAAAAGTTGTATGATACTTATCATGAAAAAGGATTTACGATTCTTGGTTTCCCATGTAATCAATTCGGAAAACAAGAACCGGGTAGCGGGGAAGAAGCAGCATCAAACTGCCAACTAAACTATGGCGTTACTTTTCCAATGCATGAAAAAATTGAAGTTAACGGCGAAAATGCACATCCACTTTTCAACTATCTCAAATCACAACAAAAAGGTGTATTTGGAGATAAAATTAAGTGGAATTTCACGAAGTTCTTAGTTGATCGAGAAGGAAATGTGGTTAAGCGCTTTTCACCACAAAAGACACCAGAAAGTATTACAAAAGAAATTGAAAATGTTTTATAAATTAAACATCACCCTTTCCTATTTCTAGTGAAAGCGGTGATGTTTTTATATTTAATGATTTAAAATTGGAGTACACCCTATAAATGAACAGATCAATCAAGGATGGTAGTGGAGATGAATGCTAAATACACCAACCTATTCAATATGAATGTATATTGAAAGATGGTCATCATATGGTCAACCTTTTAGATTGCACATTTAACATGCATCCCCACTCCGCCATTGTGGATTAATAAATTAGTTTGTGCCTTCTAAGAAAGTACTAATCGCATGTTTGTAAATTAAATGGTGACGTCCTTGAGAGAGTATATCAATTACATATTGGTCAAAATCAACAATTGTACCACGTAATTGGAAACCATTCGTTAAAAATACAGTGAGTTCCTTACCCTCGTTTTTAAAAGTTTCTAGGTACTCATCTTGAATGTTGCGTTTCTCAATCATGTTCATTTCTCCTTTTATTTATTAGGGTTTTGAGCTCAGATAACATTGAAGTAAGTGACATCTTCTCTCTATCTAACCAATGAACATTAAGTTTGTTTTTAAACCAAGTCATTTGCCTTTTTGCGTAATTACGTGAATGCTGTTTAAGTTGATCCACGGCTTCATTAAGTTCTATTTCATTATGAACTACCGGTATGATTTCTTTGTAGCCGATAGCTTGCATACTTTGACACGATTCATAACCTAATTCAATAAGTTCTTGCACTTCATCCAATAAACCATGAGACAACATTATGTCTACGCGTTTATTTATTCTTGCATATAATGTATCACGCGACATTTCTATCCCTATTAATAATGTATCATAATTTTCAGTCAATTGGGTACTTTTCTTTCGATTACTTAAAACTTTTTTTGTAGTTAAATAATAAGAGATCGCACGCTCTACTCTTTGGCGATTGTTCGGATGGATATCAGCATAAGATTGAGGATCAAATGTCCCTAAGTATTCATGGAGCGCTTCATTTGAATACGATTTGAGTTCTTCCATTTTTTGCTGAACTTTTTCTGCAACCTCTGGAGAAACTTCTTCTTTATCAAATTGATAATCGTATATTACAGATTGAATATATAGACCTGTCCCTCCAACAATGATAGGTATTTTCCCTCGATTTGTAATATCCGTTATGAGTGTACGTGCCTGTTGCTGAAAATCGTATGCGGAATATGTTTGGCCTGGATTTAAAATATCAATTAAGTGATGCGGGATGCCTTGCATTTCAGACTCTGTCACTTTTGCGGTACCAATGTTCATTCCGCGATAAACTTGCATAGAGTCACCACTAATGACTTCTCCATTAATTTCTTTCGCGAGTTCCACACCTAATTCAGTTTTACCACTCGCAGTGGGACCTACGATTACTACAATGAAAGGTTTCTTACCTATCACCGAGTTCACCTACTTTTCTTTTTTTAATAATTTGACGACTCATCCATTCTAACATATGCTTCCATACCGTCTCTTTATCATTTTCAAACAACACTTCATGGCGTTTGTTTTTATATAGTTGAACAGTGATATGTTCAATACCACCTTTTTTCAATAACTTTCCTAAGTTTCTAATCGCATTTCCAAAATCACCAAACGGATCATCTTTTCCTGAAACTAACAAAATTGGTAATTGTGGATTCATCTTTTCAATGTTTTTAATACGTGCTGTTTGCATCATCGTATTTACAACACTATAAATCAATTGATTAGATACAAGGAAGCCTGAATATGAGTCTGCGATATAAGCATCCACTTCACTTTCATTTGAACTAATCCAATCGCTTTCAGTACGTAGTGGCTTGAATTTTTTATTAAAGCTATTCGTCATCACATTATTGAGCCACTTCATACGGCGTTTTTTACCACAAATCAATGTAATACATTTTAATAATGGCACAATAGTGAATCTATAAAACGATGGAAACAAGCCTGTACCACTTAATATGAGTCCTTGACAGTCATTCGGGTAGGTTTGCACATACTGACGTGCAATAATTGAACCCATTGAATGTCCAAGTACAATTAGAGGTAACGTATCATCAAATTGTGCTTTCAATGTCGTTTGTACTTCATGTGCATCTTTAACCACTTGCATCATTGAATCATAATGGCCTCTTTCACTATCGATATCAATGCCATGACCTCTATGGTTGTGTCGAATCACATGGTAGCCTTGTTGATTTAATTTTTCAACAAGCGCATTGTACCTTTCTAAATGTTCTGCCATTCCGTGGAAAATATGCACAATCCCAACGGACTCACAATCCGTTCGATCTACTTTTGCTTCTAATATTGTGCCGTCTGTAACTGCTATTTTCATAGCTTCTGATTTAACCATTGTTATCCACCTTTCCGCATCTCTTCACTTAATTCAACTTTACCACAACATCGGAATAAAAACACAAGAATTAAAATTAAACTGCATACTATAAATTGAGAATACCTTTCACTTGTTATCAAGAAACTATCAAACAAAAATTTTAACAGTTGAAAAATCATCGTTTACGAAATGTATGAAAACAGTTGTATGTATGAATAAGCTGAAATACGAAAATAAAGTGGAAATCACTGATATATTTGATGATAAAAATAAAAAGTAACACAAGCTTAAAATCAACTTGCGTTACTTTTTATCTCATAAATTGCTAGCTAATATCTTATTTTTCAGCAGGTTGGTGTTGACCATGTCTTGCTTCTTGGATCGCTTTATCTAATTCAGCATGATAAGCTGCTTTAGTATTTGCATCGTAGCCTAATAAGTCAGCTAATACATCGACAACAATATCTTTATATTCTAATACACGATTAATATCAAAGTATAATGCACCCGTACGACGTACAAGGAAGTCAGTTGGTTTTACAACTAAT
Source organism: Staphylococcus sp. HGB0015 (assembly GCF_000411275.1). Taxonomy (NCBI): domain Bacteria; kingdom Bacillati; phylum Bacillota; class Bacilli; order Caryophanales; family Staphylococcaceae; genus Staphylococcus; species Staphylococcus sp. HGB0015. Next base: position 749,620 of record NZ_KE150417.1, on the reverse strand, counting down.
TCGTTTTGAACGCTATATACAAGTTCAACATATAATTCTAATGGTAAACCAGTTGTTTGATGTTGTGCTGCTTGCGCAATCGCAAATAAATCATCAACGTTAGAACCATATTTTGAAGCTAAGTGACGAGCTAATTTTTCATCTAAATTGAATGCTTTCGCAGCTTGTACTTTTTCTTCAACGAATTTATCGAAGTTTGCACTACCACCAACATCCCCACCAGAAATTGGAATGTATTTTGTATCTACTTTATTGAATTTCAATTTATATTCTTGTTTTAATCGTTTTTCAACTAAGTTTACAATTTCTAATGCCATGTGACGGTAACCTGTTAATTTACCACCAGCAATTGTTAATAATCCTGATTTACCTTCCCAAACTTCGTCTTTACGTGAAATTTCAGAAGGGTCTTTACCTTCTTCTAAAATTAACGGACGAATACCTGCCCATGTAGACTCAATGTCTTCATCTTTAACTTGAACAGTTGGGAACATATAGTTAATGGCATCAATTAAATAATCTCTGTCTTCTTGGTTAACAAGTGGTGTTGATTTTTCATTATCATAGAATGTATCAGTTGTACCAACATAAGCTTTGCCTTCACGAGGAATAGCAAAAATCATACGACCGTCTTTTTCTGTATCAAAATAAACAGCTTGACGTAATGGGAATTTTGATTGATCGATAACAACGTGAACACCTTTTGTTAAACGCAATTGTTTGTTGTTTTTAGAGTAGTCTGCACTACGTACTTCGTCTACCCACGGACCTGTTGCGTTAACGACTTTTTTACCTTTAATTTTAAAAGTATCATTCGCTAAGCGGTCAATCACTGTCACACCGTTTACTTTTTCATTATTATCATATAAGAAGTTGTTTACTTTCGCATAGTTTAAAATATCAGCACCTTGCTCAGCTGCTTTTTTCATCACTTCAATTGTTAAACGAGCGTCATCTGTACGGTATTCAACGTAGTAACCGCCACCTTTAAGACCATCTTGTTTAACTAATGGTTCTTTGTCAGTAGTTTCTTGTACAGTTAACATTTTTTTACGTTCTGATTTTTTAACACCAGCAAGGCGATCATACATACCTAAACCGATTGAAGTTGAAAACTTACCAAATGTACCACCTTTATGCATTGGTAATAACATCCATTCAGGTGTCGTAACATGTGGACCATTTTCATAAACGATTGCACGTTCTTTACCAGTTTCAGCAACAACGCCAACTTGGAATTGTTTCAAGTAACGTAAGCCACCATGAACCAATTTAGTAGAACGAGAGCTTGTACCTTGTGCGAAGTCTTGCATTTCTACTAAAGCGACTTTCATACCTCTTGCACTTGCATCTAATGCGATACCTGCGCCAGTGATACCCCCACCGACAACAACTAAATCATATTCCTCATTTTTCATTTTGTTCTTTACTGAATCACGTTTAAAAGTTGATAAACTCATATATTCCGCCTCCTAATATCATAAAAAAAGAGAGACTTCTCCCACAGCTTAAATAAAGTTGTACGAACGACGTCTCTCACAATCTCGTATGATGCTATTAACTTAACTACAGTATATCACACCACTTATTCTTCGTCTAATTTGAAAACTTGAGTGGCTTCAACTGCTTTTTTCCAACCTTTGTACAAACGATTACTTTCTTTCTCATCCATCGTCGGATCAAATGATTTTTCAAGTTTCCATTGACGACTAATTTCTGATTTATCTTTCCAGAATCCTGTAGCAATACCAGCTAAATAAGCAGCACCTAATGCTGTTGTTTCATTAATTTCTGGTCGTTCAACATTGATGTTGACTAAGTCGGCTTGGAATTGCATTAAGAAATTATTTTTAACTGCGCCACCGTCAACACGTAAAGTGTTTACATCAATACCAGAGTCTTGTGCCATCGCTTCAATTACGTCACGAGTTTGGTAACATAAAGACTCTAAAGTAGCTCTAATGAAATGCTCTTTTTCTGTACCTCTCGTAATACCGAAAATCGCACCACGTGCTTCAGAATCCCAATAAGGTGTACCTAAACCAACAAATGCAGGTACAACATAGACACCTTCTGTAGAATCAACACGTTTAGCATAATCTTCTGATTGCGGAGCCGAGTTAATCATTCGGAGACCATCTCTTAACCATTGAATGGCTGAACCTGATACGAAGATTGAACCTTCTAATGCGTAATTGACTTTACCATCAATTCCATAAGCAATCGTTGTTAACAATCCATTATCAGATACAACTGCTTCCTCACCTGTATTCATAAGCATGAAACCACCTGTGCCGTATGTGTTTTTCACATCACCGCGTTCGAAACATGCTTGTCCGAATAGTGCAGCTTGTTGGTCACCCGCAATACCAGCAATTGGTACTTTTTGACCAAAGAAGTGATAATCGATTGTTTCGCAATACACTTCACTTGATGGTTTAACTTCAGGTAACATTGCTTTAGGTACATCTAAAATTTCAAGCAATTCGTCATCCCATTGTAAATCATGGATGTTATACATTAATGTACGACTTGCGTTGGAATAGTCTGTTACATGCGTTCTACCACCAGAAAGTTTCCAAACTAACCATGAATCAATTGTTCCGAACAAAACATCGCCTTTTTCAGCTTTTTCACGTGCACCTTCAACTTTATCAAGTATCCATTTAACTTTAGTTCCTGAAAAATAAGGGTCTAATAATAAACCAGTTTTGTTTCTAAACGTTTCTTCATGACCAGCGTTCTTTAATTCATCACAAATATGTTGTGTTTGACGTGACTGCCAAACAATCGCATTGTAGATTGGACGGCCTGTGTTTTTATCCCAAACGACAGTTGTTTCACGTTGGTTTGTGATACCAATCCCTTTAATTTGTGATGCCGATACGTTATTTTCGTTTAAAACAGATGCCATCACTGATAAAACTGATGTCCAAATTTCGTTGGCATCATGCTCTACCCATCCGCCTTTAGGAAAATGTTGTTTAAACTCACGCTGTGCTATGCCTGCGATTTCCCCATTTTCGTTAAATAAGATTGCTCTAGAACTTGTTGTCCCCTGATCAATCGATAAGATATAGTTTCCCATAACATAGTCTCCTCTCAACTCTTCACTGATATTAACTTGTAAAGTATTACGATAAGGTTATTATAACCCAAAGTGCTGGTGTAAGATGTCAAATCCAGCTCATAAACACTAAAAAACTACAATACGTCATCACCATGTTATTAATACCTCTATGATTACAACGTATTGTAAAGTTTTGTATGTCTTACTTTAACATTCATACTTATGACAAAAACAGTAATATGAATTAGATTTTAGCAATTTCATCTTGTGGCGATTTTTTATTTAATGCCGCACCAAGTAATAATGTTAAAACTAATACGATAATCGTTACAATTGTCCAAACATCAAATGCGCCTTTAAAAATTAAGCGATATACGACTGTACCTACCATACCACCAACCAATGGTCCTAACACAGGTACAATTGCGTAACCCCAACCGCTGTCACCTTTACCATGGATTGGTAAAGTAGCATGTGCGATACGTGGTCCTAAGTCACGAGCAGGATTAATTGCATAGCCTGTTGTACCACCTAAGCTGACACCAATTGCTACAATCAAAGCACCAACGATTAATGGGTTTAATCCTTCAGAGAACTTATTTGCCCCGATGTATAAAAGACCTGAAGTTAAAACTGCAGTACCAATAATCTCTGAAATAAAGTTTGCAGTATAGTTTTTAAGTGCAGGCGCAGTTGAAAAGACGCCTAATTTTGTTGCTTTATCTTCAGTTGCACGCCAATGTGGTAAATACATTAACCATGTCAACACGCCACCTAAAATACCACCAAGCATTTGCGCAATGATGTAACCAGGAACTTGTGACCATGGGAAATCACCATTCATTGCAAATGCAAGTGTCACTGCTGGGTTAAGATGTGCATTTGAAAATTGACCAACGGCATAGACACCTAGCGTCACACCAAGTCCCCATCCAATAGCAATGACAATCCAATCGGCACCATTACCGTTTGTTTTTTTCAAATTGACGTTGGCACATACACCGCCCCCCATGAGTAGAAGTAGTGCAGTACCGAAAAATTCAGCTAAATAAACATTCATGCTTTTTCCTCCCTTTAACGAAAAAGAGACTTCCTTCGCATAACAATTAATACGCCAACAGAAGTCTCTCAGTCTCTCACAATTTATCAACTTGATTTAATCTTACATTTTGATGTAAGCGTTGTCAACCATTATTTTAAACGCTTTCATAAATAAATGGAAATTTAATTTTACTGAAAATGAATTAACTATCTATTTAATTGGTTTTTAAAATCTAAATAATCTTCACTTTAAAGATAAAATGCTTTGAAAACGGATGTCAAACAAATATTGAACGCCTGATTATAATTGCTGATTTGACGCTTCTAACGCGCATCTTATTCACTTACAGCCGCTTCATCAATACTAAATGTTAAAGGAGATGTACTTATTGATGCTTTAACACCGTATGGAATCGTACATTTAGGTTCATTGTGACCAAAACTAGCGTTACCGATGACCGGTAAATCCTCTTGCTGAAATTCTTTTAAAATGCTTTGAATAATTTGGTGATATTCATTTTGATATATTCCATTTTGAGGACGCCCCAATATAATCCCTTCAATACGATCAAATATGCCCATGTATCCAAAAGAACGAAAAGTATCTTCAAAAGCCCACGGTTCAATATTAACTTCAGAGTTTTCTAAAAACAAAATCTTGCCGTCAAACTGTTCAAGTTTTGGAAAATACTGTGAACCTCTGAGGTGGTCTAATGATTCAAAACAACCGCCGATCAGGTCTCCAGAAACGTTACCCTCGCCGTTCACTAATATGTAACTTTCATTTTTCTTTGTTTCACGCGCGATATTTTTATTTTCTTCATCCCATCTCAAGCCAAAAATCCGCACATAATCCGACGTGGCCAAATTTCCAAATGGCTCCGCTTTAGAAATGACATCAAACATATGATCAAGCGTATAGTCATCAAGCGCTACATTTTCTGCAAAGTCCGTGAGCAACGCTGGACCATAAAAGCTAACGATTCCTAATTGGTTTAAATGCAAATGAAGTGGTGTGATATCTGAGTAACCTATAAAAATCTTAGGATGCGCTTGAATGATTTCATCATCTAAGTATGGGATAATTCTTGCTGATTCTTTACCCCCAATCGTACAAAGTATGGCTTTTACTTCTGGATCTTTAAACGCCGATGTCAGTGTCTCTGCACGTTCTTTTGGATGATTGTAGTTCCATTCAATCGTATTAAGCGCTTGTTCCATAACTTTAACGCGATAACCTAAAGTTTTGATATTCTCTATACCTTGTTGTGTACGCCATTGAATATTCGGCTCACCCGCAAGGCCAGAAGACGGGGAAACAATCGCAATTGTATCCCCTTTTTGTAGCTTCTCTGGTTTGTTCAGCATTTAAATCCCCCTCTATTTTTTACTTACCATAATGATGCGTCACTTGTTGTCACATAGGCAGCACCACTATTAATGGCGTTTTCAATTTCTTCCTCTGTGTTAATCAAGCCTCCCGCTATTACCGTAGTACCTGTTTTCTCATGTATTTCTTGTATCACTTTATCTGCGATACCGGGTAAGACTTCAACATAATCTGGCTCGATACGTTGAATGAGATCGATACTTCTCTGTAAAGCGTGACTATCAATAACAAACACTCTAAAAATCGTAACGACACCAAGCGCTTTTGCCTTTTTAATCACTTTAGTTTTAGTTGATACAATCCCTTTAGGTTTATAAGTTTGAATAATATATTCACATGCAAATTCATCATGACTCATCCCTTTAATGAGATCGATGTGCATAAAAGGTTGCAGTTCATGCTCTTTAATTAATTGCGTCATGCCTTTCAAATGACCAATATGTGTATCAAGAATGACACATTTTTTATAATCTGTTTTAAACAATCTTTCTAAATCTCTCATCGAACGAATTGCTGGTAAAATATGTTTTTTCATAACATTCTCCCTCTTCATCGTATTATTGAATTCTCTTAAACAGACGCTCTAATTCATAATTACTAAAGTTGATAATCACAGGTCTTCCATGCGGGCATGTAAATGGGTCTTCCATTTCCCCTAATTGTTGGATTAAATCTGCCATCTCATTTATTTTTAAATAATGATTGGCTTTAATCGACTTTTTACAACTCATCATTATCGCAGCTTCTTCTCTAAACTTTGCAATGTCAATCTTCTTGTGTTGAATCACATATTCGATAATATCTTTAATGATTTCTTCAACTTGCTCACTTGGGAACCAAACTGGATAACTATTCACAATATAATCATATCCACCAAAAGGTTCTAAAAAGATACCTGCCTCTTTTAATGTATCACGATATTGCTCAATAATTAACTGTTCATCTTTTGAAAAGTTAAATGTGATTGGAATGAGAAGATTTTGGTTTTCATTTTCCACTTCTCCAATTTTATCTCTAAAATACTCATACTTTATCCGTTCTTGTGCGGCATGTTGATCAATTAAATACATGCCTTGATCATTTTGAGCAATAATATATGTGCCATGTACTTGTCCTACAACTTCCATATAAGGCACGCGTCTTTTAGGTTTTTGAGGTACGTCATGAGGTAATGCATCATCTTGACTTTGAGTTGGTGACTCAGCGAACGATGGAGGCACTACAGCTTGATGACGATCAAGTTCATTTAAAATCGCTTTTTGTTCTGCTTCAAAATTGTCATCTGAATGTACTGAATGATTGGCTGATGACGGTTCATTTGAAGCTGTAAAGTGATTCGCTTCTTCTTTAACCTCGAAATGTGGTGGCGACGGTTGTACTTCATCTTTATCCGTTGTTTCATGCTTCTCATGTTGTTGCACTTGCTGATCAAAAGCCATTTTTTGTTGCTCAAATTGTTCAAGTACCTTTTTAGGGGCATATTTTTGTTTTAAATCATTTTGAGGTATGAGTACCTTATCTTTAAAAGCCTCACGTATTTTATTCACAATGAGATCAAACAACTGATCCTCTTTAGATAATCGCACTTCCAATTTCGTAGGGTGCACATTCACATCGACTAAAACGGGATCCATATCAATATTGATATAAACAATTGGATATCGACCGATCATCATTAATGTGTGGTAGCCTTCTTGAACAGCTTTATTTAATAAAAAGTTTTTAATATATCTACCGTTGATAAATATCGACATATAATGCCGATTGCTTCTTGAGTGTTCAGGTTTTGCAACGTAACCCGAAATACGATAGTCACTTGTTTCGCCTTCAATATGCACTAAATCACGCGCTACTTTCATTCCGTATATTTCTGCCATCACTTCATTTGTTCGTCCTGAGCCATTCGTTTGGAGAATGGTCTTACCATCATTTTTAAGCGAAAGACGAATATGTGGGTGGCTCATCGCCATTCGATTCACAATATCTGTTATTTTCCCTAATTCCGTGTAGAGACTTTTAATATATTTTAGTCTTGCTGGCGTGTTATAAAATAGTGAGTCTACACGAATGTCTGTACCTTTACGCGCTTTCGCTGGCTTTTCTTTCAGTATGGCACCTTCTTCAGCATACACTTCGTAACCATTAATACCATCCGTAGACGTTTGTAATGTGACTTTTGCAACTGAAGCAATACTTGCGAGTGCTTCGCCACGGAAACCTAACGTTCTAATATGGAATAAATCATCATCTTCTTGTAATTTACTTGTTGCATGGCGATGAAATACAAGTCCTAAATCATCCGCTAATATGCCGGAACCATTATCCACAACTCGAATAGAAGATACACCTGACTCTAAAACTTCAATATTAATTTCAGTTGCACCTGCATCAATACTGTTTTCTAATAATTCTTTCACAACAGAGCTCGGACGTTCCACTACTTCACCTGCAGCAATTTTATTTGCTAAAGACGTTTGTAGCGTTTTTATTTTTCCCATCAATTTCACCCTCTACTGTAATCTATTTTGAAGTTCACTGAGCTTAACTAATGCTTCAATTGGGGTCATTTGCGATAAATTCATTTGTTTAATTTCAAGTTCAACTTCGCTATTTTGTGCTTCTGATTCAAATAAATCGAAAACAGGTTGTTCGAATTGGGGCTTTGCATCTGAATGTTGCTGTGACGTTACTTGTTTAGGTGTTTCAAGACTTTGGTTTGTGAATTCAACCGTTTTTTCAGCATTTGCTTCTGATTTAATCGCGGCTTGTTCTTTCGCTTCAAATGCATCTAAAATAACTTGCGCACGGTCAATCACTTGTTTAGGTAGGTCGGCTAATTGTGCGACTTGAATCCCATAACTATTTGCAACAGCCCCATCTTTAACTTTGTGTAAGAAGATAAGCTCACCTTGATATTCATCTGCAGCGACATGCACATTCTTCAAGCTTGGAAGTGCTTGTTCCAATTCTGTCAGTTCATGATAGTGCGTTGAAAATAAAGTTTTCGCTTGAGATGTTTCCGCAACATATTCAATCATAGCTTGAGCCAACGCAAGACCGTCATAAGTTGAAGTACCTCTACCGATTTCATCAAATATAATTAAACTATCTGGTGTGGCATATTTGAGTGCTTTTTGTGCCTCTAACATTTCAACCATGAACGTACTTTTCCCAGATACAAGATCATCTGCAGCACCAATTCTTGTGAAAATCTGATCGAAAATAGGGAGTATCGCAGATTCACAAGGAACAAAAGCCCCCATTTGTGCCATAATACTTATAATCGCCACTTGACGCATATAGGTTGATTTACCTGACATATTAGGCCCTGTAATCAAATAGATAAATTGTGACTGATTTAATTCACAATCATTTGGTACATAATCATTATAATCCATCACACGCTCAACAACTGGATGACGTGAATCTTTTAAAACTAATGTTTTGTCTGTGCTGAATTGCGGTTGGACATAATTATATTGTTGCGCTATCTCTGCAAAACTTTGCAAGCAATCAATTTCAGATATAATTTTAGCTTGTTGTTGCAAACGTTCTGTATATGTTTTTACTTTTTCACGAAGCGCTACAAACAATTGATATTCGAGCTCGATTGCTTTATCTTGAGCACCCAAAATCACAGCTTCTTTTTCTTTTAATTCATCAGTGATAAATCTTTCAGCATTGGATAATGTTTGTTTTCGTTCATAGCCAAATTCAGCTGGATTAAATTGCGTCAAATTGGCACGTGTAATTTCAATATAGTAACCAAACACTTTATTAAAGCTTATTTTCAAAGATTTAATCCCTGTTCGCTCACGTTCTTTCGCTTGTAATTCAGCTAACCACTGTTTTCCATTTTTTGAAGCATCTAAATATTGATCTAATTCTTCGTTAAATCCTGATTTAAAAAGGCCACCTTCTTTGACAGATAACGGAGGTTCATTCACTAAACTATCTTCTAACAATTGTAAAAGGTCATCTAGCGGTTCTAACGCATTAAAATGTGCAATCGCTTCATGTTCAATAGTTTGTAAGAGTGCTTTTATAGAAGGAATTTGTGCAATCGAATGCTTGAGTTGTATTAAATCTTTTGCGTTCACATTACCAAAACTTACGCGACCGACTAATCGTTCGATATCGTAAACTTCTGTTAAATAGTTGCGTAAAGTGTCTCTCTCGATAAAATATTGTAAAAATTGATCGACGGCATCATGACGTTTTGTTATTTCATTTCGCTGAATAAGAGGTCGATCAATCCATTGTTTCAAACGTCTTGCGCCCATAGGGGTTTTGGTCTTATCCATTAACCAAAGCAATGTCCCTTTTTTTGATTTAAGTCGAATACTTTCAGTTAATTCGAGATTTCTCTTAGCATAAAAATCCATTTTCATATAATCTAACGCTTGGTATTCAATCACATTCTCAATATGCGACATATCTCTTTTTTGCGTATCGTATATATAATCTAATAACACTTGCACTGCCTGAAACTTACTTGGATCAGACAACTGATTAACAGCATATTGCACATCCGAAATACGTTCAACAACTGTAACTGTTTCTGTAATCATGCTGAATTGACGTTTAAGTGTTTCTGATAGAGGTTGAGTGACAACAATTTCGTTAGGTTGAATGGTCGTCACTTCGTTTACAAGCGTACTTTCATCTTCAAAGTGTGTCACTTTTAATTCACCAGTCGAAACATCACAATAACTGAGCCCATAGCCATCTTCATTATGGATAAAACTTAAAATATAGTTGTTACGTGTATCCTCTACGCCACCTTTTTCCATCACTGTACCTGGCGTAATCACACGTACAACTTCTCTTTTAACCATGCCTTTGACTTGTCTTGGATCTTCCATTTGTTCGCATATAGCCACTTTAAAACCATTTTGTATTAACGTTTCAATATAACTATCCGCAGAATGATATGGAACGCCTGCCATTGGAATAGGATTTTCTTTTTTAGCATCACGTTTCGTTAACGTGATTTCAAGGACGCGAGAGGCAGTAATTGCATCATCATAAAACATCTCATAAAAATCACCAAGTCGAAAAAAGAGCAACGCATCTTGATGTTGCGCTTTAATATTTAAATATTGTTTCATCATTGGTGTAACATTTGCCATATACTTTCACAATCCTTTTGTTCAAAATTTTCTATATTTCATTTACTTTTTGAAGGTATTTTATGTATGCGATTTAAATATGTATCAAGGCTGAGAGTATAAACTTCTGTTTAAACCCCCAGCCCCTCAATGATTTAATAATTATTTTAATCTTCTTTTATTTTTATCTAATTTTAAGTATGCTAATAAACCTCGCCGCTTAAGTACAAGTAAAAGAATGTAACTAATACTTGCACCAATCAAACTCGATGTAATAAATGCAGCCATTAACGGTTTAATGAGAAAATAATCTAAGTGGAGTATCCACGCAATTGGAATACAGAACAAACTCCCAATAATGCCTGTACCAATCACTTCTCCTATCGCCGCAACAAATAAGTGCCGATTTACATAATAAAACAAGCTCGCTAGCAAAACGCCAATCATACTCCCAGGAAACGCAAACGGCGTACCTGTTCCAAACAATACACGAATGCTTGAAGAAAGGAAGGCTTGGGCCAGCCCGTACCATGGTCCAACTAAAACAACGCTCAAAACATTGATAAAATGCTGAACTGGTGCTGCTTTAATCGGACCAATGGGGATGACAATTACTGAACTCAACACTACATTAACGGCCACAAATAATGCTGTCAGTGTCAATTTACGTGTATTCACACATATCACTCTTCACCACGGTTGAAACAATGATGTGCTCTACCATATTTTTAGAATAGAAACTCTATTTTACCTTAAAAACCTATGTCCTCATTCATAACTTCTCATTTAGCTACACAATGTTGAACGTCTAGACATCTCAGTCATCAGTTGAACTTTCAATTCGCGTTGATATTGTGTCTACAACGAGATGGAGCAACTCATTTGCCTCTTGCTGTGCTGTTCTAAACTCATTGACAATAGGGATATCATCTATTGTCGTTCTAATTTGATCTATCTTCGCTTCAGAACGTGCATAGGCATTCGGCTTATTATAGTTTTGTAGATTTACAGACTGCTTTTGATTCTGCTTCAACTCTGACATGTGCTGTGCAATCTGTTCATTTTGATGAATTTGTGTTTCAATGCGTCTATAATCTTGAATTGTATCTAAAGATTGAAATGCCTGACCCAATGCTTTAGCAGCTTCCAAAATCGACTCTTTTGAATACATCTTATGGTGTCACCACAGCTGCTTCACTGACACCAACAAATTCACCATTAAGTGAGAATTGTTTTGCTTCAACAATCTTAACATCTACAATTTTACCGATAACAGATTTAGGTGCTCGGAAGTTAACAAGTTTATTTTTTTCTGTATAACCTGCTAATACTTCATCATCTTTTTTACTTGCACCTTCACATAATACACGAACAGTTTGTCCCTCATAAGCCGCTAGCGTACGTGAAGAATATTCGCTTACTAAACGGTTCAAACGTTGTAAACGCGCTTTTTTCACTTCATTTGGTACATTATCCTTCATTTTAGCAGCAGGTGTACCGTCACGTTGAGAATAAATATATGTGTAGGCATGCTCGAATCCAACCGCTTCATATAAAGATAACGTTTCTTCAAATTGTGCTTCTGTTTCGTTTGGATACCCTACGATAATATCTGTTGTGAGCGCAACATCTGGAATGGCAGCCTTAATTCTATCTACTAAATCTAAATAGCTCTCTCTTGTATATTTACGCCCCATAATTTTCAACACGTCATTATTCCCAGATTGAACTGGTAAATGGATATGCGGCACGATATTTCCACCTTCAGCAATGACTTCAATCATACGATCTGTAAAGTCCCACGGGTGACTTGTTGTAAAACGGACACGCGGGATATCAATTTTTGAAATATCAGCCATTAAATCACCTAAACCATAAGTGATACCTTCTAAATCTTTACCATAAGCATTCACGTTTTGACCTAATAACGTAATTTCTTTATAACCTTGACGTGCTAAATCACGTACTTCTTCAATGATATCTTCAGGACGTCGACTACGTTCTTTTCCTCGTGTAAATGGCACGATACAGTATGTACAGAATTTGTCACATCCATACATGATATTGACCCATGCTTTAATTTTGCCGTCTCTTACTTTAGGAAGGTTTTCGATAACGTCGCCTTCTTTTGACCATACTTCCACAACCATTGCTTTAGAAAGATAGGCTTCTTCCAAAATTTGAGGTAAGCGATGAATGTTATGTGTTCCAAAAATCATATCCACATTTTGGTATGATTTCAAAATTTTATTTACCACAGACTCTTCTTGTGACATACAGCCACACACACCGATTAAACAATCTGGGCGTTCTTGTTTAATGTGTTTTAGATTCCCAATTTCTCCAAACACTTTATTTTCAGCATTTTCTCTAATCGCACATGTGTTCAATAGAATGACGTCTGCCAAATTGATGTCTTCAGTAGGTGTATAGCCTAAGGCAGTAAAAATTCCCGCCATAACCTCTGTATCATGTGCATTCATTTGACAACCATATGTTTTAATTAGGAAAGTGCGTCCTTTCCCCATACCGCGATACTTTTCATCGATTTGAAAATCACGATTATATTGAACTGATTCTTTTCCACGCTTTTTGGCTTCTTTTAAGCTTGGCGGTTGATAAACGTGCTCAAAATCAAAATATTTACTATAATCTTTCTCTTTATTATTACGTTGTGCTAAAACATCAATCGTCCCAGCTTTTCTTTGTTCTTCGTTCACATACAAAACCCTTTCTGCCCATATATCATTAGTTCATTATATTAAAATTCTAGCCAAAGTGCAAAATGATATTTTTCGAAGTCAATATAAAAATCGTTACACTATTTTTCAGTATCGTCATATTTACCAGTTAGTGTTTCAATACTGATGCCTTCAGGAACGTGATAAAACTTTATTTGATGAATGACGCTAGGTGCTTCTAATTCAACCATCCGATCATTCATTTTTTGGATTAAAATAAGCAACGCATTCATATCGCCTTCGACATTTGTTTCTAATGCACCAACACGATATTTTAGCCCGGATGCCTCAATCACTTTTATTGCTTCATCAACAAAAGGAATGACATCCTCTCCGTGAGGTGTCTGTGGAATGATTTGTATACTCATCAATGTATCAACCAATGACAAAACCTCCTCTTTCTTCTATATATTATACCTGATTACAATTAAAATAAAAAATATCCCTAAGTTTGTGGTAAAAATTAGTCTGCTATCAAAATACGTTTTATAGCCTAGCCTTGATTGGAGCCTTTTAATAAACATGCTCTTTCTTAACTATCAATTTTTCTGCAAACTTTTTGATGTATAAATATCAAAGCATTTTTAGTCATTTTGATAAGACTGTTCAACCTTAAATGATAAAAATGAATCTTTACACTTTTATTTTAATTGATAATAGCAACTAAAAAAGCAACGCCACTTCAATGTGCCGTTGCTTTTGCAGAATATATTTTATAATCAAATCAGCAAACTTTATAGATAAAGCTTTATACAAATTGTTTTGTAAAAGATTCAAACTGTGCTTCACTTAAACTTAAATCATGTTTTGCTAATGGTGTATCGCCTAACGCTTCAATTTGAGATTCATATGATGGCGTTTCAGTATCTTGATAAACAATACCTTTAATTAATGAATCATGTTGTAGCACGGTTTGAATAGCACCTTGTTTATCTGTCACATCATAGCCCTCTATATCCTCAATCGCTGTTAAATTCTCTTTGAACCAATCGTACGTATTCACTTTGTTGTATGTTACACATGGAGAAAAAACATTTACAAATGAGAAGCCATCATGATTAATCGCATCTTCAATCATTTTTGTTAAAGCTTTAATATCACTTGAAAAACCTTGTGCTACAAACGTTGCTCCTGATGATAAAGCTAATTCAAGAGGTGCAACATTTTGTTCGATATTCCCTTTTGGTGTCGTTTTTGTAACAAATCCCGGTGCTGAAGACGGAGAAGTTTGCCCTTTTGTTAAACCATAAATTTGATTATCCATAACAATGTAAGTAATGTTCATGTTTCGGCGTAACGCATGAATGGTATGTCCCATACCAATAGCATAACCATCTCCATCTCCACCTGATGCAATGACAGTTAAATCACGATTGGCCATTTTAACGCCTTGTGCGAGAGGTAATGCACGACCGTGAATCGAATGCACTCCGTATGAATTTACGTAACCAGAAAGTCGCCCTGAACAGCCAATCCCAGTGATTAGGGCAACCTCATCAGGTTCAAGCCCCACATTTGCAGCTGCTTTTTGAATCGCCGCTTGTACAGAGAAATCACCACAACCTGGACACCAATTCGGTTTCACATTATTTCTAAAATCTTTATAAGTAGCCAATTACACTCTCTCCTTTAACGCATTTACGATTTCTAAACCTTTTTCTTCAATCTCATAAGGTAAAAACGGTGTACCGTCATATTTCGTTTGCTTAACAAGTTTATCGCCTAAGTTAACATTCATTTTGATAATGCTTGCGAGCTGGCCTTGGTAGTTATGTTCAACAACAACAACTTTTTTCGCTTTATCAGCAGCTGCTTGGATTGTTTGAGTTGGGAATGGATGAAGTTGACGAATTTGGAGGTGGTTTACTTTAGCTCCTTGCGCTTCTAGTCTAGCAACACCTTCTTGAATTGCGCCCTTCGTTGAAATGAAACCAAGGAATAAAATATCCGCATCTTCATGTTCCAATTGACCTTCAACAGGTTTTTCAATCAATAAGTGTTCCGTCTTACGCATGCGTTTTTCCATTTGATCTCGGCGATTTTGAGCGGCTTCACTAGGTTTTCCTTCTTCGTTATGTTCAACACCTGTAACATGGTGAATACCACCTTTTACACCAGGAATAGGTCGTGGTGAGACACCTGATTCTGTTAAAGCATAGCGTTTGAAGTACCCTTTATCTTCTGGATCGCGTTCGATATCCTCTGCAATAGTTGAGCCGCGTTGAATCTCAATTTTTGAATGATCTAAGTTTTTCACTGTTTGCTTACCTAAGGAAAGTTGTAAGTCACTTAGTAAAATAACTGGACATTGATATTCTTCCGCTAAGTTAAATGCTTCTACTGTAAGGTAAAAAGCATCTTCAGCATCCGTTGGCGCAACGACAATTTTAGGAATATCTCCGTGTGTTCCATAAATCATCTGCATTAAGTCAGACTGTTCTTGCTTTGTTGGTAAACCTGTAGATGGACCACCACGTTGCGTATTCATTATGACTAACGGTGTTTCAGTCATCCCAGATAAACCTATCGCTTCCATCATTAACGAGAGACCTGGACCAGCAGAAGCAGTGAATGCACGAACACCACCATAGTTCGCACCAATCGCCATCGTCGCAGCTGCGATTTCATCTTCGGTTTGAATGACGGTTCCGCCCACTTTTGGTAAATTTTCAATCATATATTCCATTATTTCAGAAGCCGGCGTAATCGGATAAGCAGCCATAAATCTTGAGCCTCCTGAGATTGCTCCTAAGCCAATGGCATCATTCCCTATCATATAAAGATGAGGCGTACCTGCGCTTTCTTCAAGCATAAAGTCCCCTTGAATGCCAGCCAACTCATCTTGCATAATACGATAACCTTCATTCAATGCTTGAATATTAAGTTCAACGACTTTTTCTCCTTTTTTCTCAAACATATTTGTAATGAGCGCTTCAAATGTGTCAGTATTTAAATCCATTAACGCTGCTGTTGCACCAATGGCCACCATATTTTTCATTAATGTTGTCCCTAATGATTTGGCAGTTTCTGTAAAGGGTAAGACAACCAATTGCGCTTTACAGTCTTCTGGTTTCTCAGGCTTAGCCTTACTATCTGCTAGGATGACACTATCTTCTCGCATTTCATGATGATTTAACACAATTGTTTCTTGATCAAATGCGACAAGAATATCTAAATCATCACTAATTGCGTGAACAGGTGTTGTAGAGACACGGATTTTATTATTGGTATGGCCTCCTTTAATTCGGCTTGAAAAATGACGATAACCATACAAATAATAGCCTTTTCGATTCATTGCAGTGGCGAAAATTTCTCCCGTTGATTCAATCCCTTCGCCTTGCTGACCTCCCACTTTCCATGACAATTGAGCTTTCATAGATTTAGCCTCCTACACGATTAAATTCACTATTTATCATATCAAAATAACCCATTATTTGCTCTATTAAATAATGGGTTTTAAAAAAATTCATACTAATGGCGGATAATGCTTATATCCTTTATTAGATCTATTAACGTTAAATGAATATTATGCTTCGAACGGATGGTCATCATTGATTAAAATACGTTCAATATTTTTGGCTGTCCCGTCTTCTTTTAAATCAACAATAACGCCTGACAACACACTACGCCCTTCATCAGGAACAACGTGACGTTGAGGTAAACTTGTAAGGAATCGTTTAATGATTTCATCACGAT
This sequence comes from Staphylococcus sp. HGB0015, assembly GCF_000411275.1. Lineage (NCBI taxonomy): Bacteria > Bacillati > Bacillota > Bacilli > Caryophanales > Staphylococcaceae > Staphylococcus > Staphylococcus sp. HGB0015. The sequence goes on along the minus strand of NZ_KE150417.1, from coordinate 732,571 downwards.
TAATGCCAAGAATACCATCATAATAGCCCGTCATACCTACATCGGTAATAAAAGCAGTCCCTTGAGGTAAAATACGATTATCTGATGTTTGAATATGTGTATGCGTGCCAACTACAGCACTCGCACGTCCATCTAAAAACCAAGCCATTGCATTTTTCTCAGAAGTGGTTTCAGCATGAAAATCAACAAAAATATAATCCGTTTCTTTTTGCGCTTCTTCAATCAATTGATTGGCTTTTTTAAAAGGATCATCAATATCTGGCATAAAACTACGCCCCTGCAAATTAATAACTGCTAGCTTTTTATCATTTAAATTAATAATACGCATACCAATCCCTGGTGCTTCATCAGGAAAGTTTGCGGGTCTCACAAGGCGTGTTGCATCTTGTATAAAATCATAAATTTCTCGTTGACCATAAGTATGGTTTCCCATAGTCATAAAATCAACGCCATTACGCAATAGTTCTTTATATATTTTTTCAGTTAAACCTTTACCGTGCGCCGCATTTTCTGCATTCACTATCGTCACGGTCGGATGATAACGTTGTTTCAGTTTTGGCAACCATTCTGATATCGCTTGGCGTCCAACTTTTCCGACAATATCTCCTATAAATAAAATTCTCATTATGTTTCGTCCTCTCTAAATATGGGCATTTATGTATATTTCAACTGTATCATTATTTAAAAATTCTATATACAAAGCATACGCAACATATAAAAAGAGACGAGCTATGAAAAGAACAATCTTCCATACAAACTCTTGGCATTGTTCATTCTCATCTCGTCCCATAATGATATATTAAAAGTATGCATTTCATTCATCAATGCTAGACATAACTGTTGTGGTCATTCGCGAAAAGTTATTTCTATTTGAAAAGATTGTATAGTATTTAACGATGTTGATTTACCTCTTATTGTATCTTTCTCAATAGAGATGTCAACCGTTCTACTTGATTAAGCTTCATCTTTCACATAGAGCAAACGAATTGCATTTAAAGCCACAATCAAAGTTGCACCCATATCTGAAAAAATAGCAATCCATAACGTTAACCAGCCAGGTATAACTAAGAGTAAGGCAATTAATTTAATACCAATCGCAAAGACAATATTAGCTTTAATCACATTCATCGTTTTTCGACTTAACCGGTAAGTAAATGGCAATTTAGACATATCATCGCCGAGTAAAGCAATGTCAGCAGTTTCAAGTGCTGTATCGGTGCTCGCACCACCCATCGCAATACCGATAGAAGCACGCGCTAGAGCAGGTGCATCATTCACACCATCACCAACCATTCCTACTGGACCATTTAAAGCTTCTAATTTTTCTATATGCTTTAATTTATCTTCTGGCATTAAATCTGCTTCAACATTTGTCAATTTCAATTTTCGATTGATGGCTTGTGCACTATTTAAATTATCCCCTGTCAACATGACTGTATGTTGTATCCCTAAATTTTGAAGTGCTTCAATTGCTTTTTGAGACTGTTCACGTACTTGATCTCGAACAGTAATTAAAGTGGTTAAAGTATGGTTAATCGACATTAAAATAACGGTGTCGCCTTGCTTTTGCATATCATTGATTTGTTCAACAAGTTCTTCATTGGTATTGATATGAAATAATTGGGGTTGACCGATTAAAATGTCGTTTCCCTCAATAACGGCACGCACACCTTGCCCTGTTTTAGATAGAAAATCTTTAACCTGATATTGTTGATAGTCAATATGCTTTTCTGTTGCGTAGGCTACCACTGCTCTCGCGATAGGATGATTTGATAAGTTTTCAACAGCAGAAAGATAACCTAAAGTATCTATTCTTTCTTTTTGGTTTTGATTTAAATGGATGACCTCTGTAACGACCGGATGGCCCACTGTTAGCGTACCTGTTTTATCAAACGCGAGTGTTTGAACTTTACTCAATTGCTCAAGGTAAATCCCGCCTTTAATAAGCACGCCGTTTTTAGCAGCATTTCCTATACTTGAAACAATAGAAATCGGAGTCGCAATAACTAAAGCACAGGGACAGCCTACGACTAAAACAGAAAGTCCTTGATATATCCATGGTAAAAAAGCATCATTTAATAATAAAGGTGGAAGGATGGCTACTAAGAAAGCAATCACCATAATACATGGCGTATAATATTTTGCGAATTTTTCTACGAAAGCTTGGGCGGGCGCTTTTTCAACTTGGGCTGCTTCTACCAATTGAATCATTTTCGCTAATGCCGTATCTTTAGATGCTTTCGTTACTTTGACTTCAAGCACACCATCTTCGTTTAATGTACCTGCATAGACTTCATCGCTTTCTCGTTTATCAACTGGCATTGATTCGCCAGTGATAGCAGCTTGATTGACTGACGCATGACCTGAAACAACAATCCCATCTAAAGCAATTTTTTGCCCAGGCTTAACATACAAAATATCATTAACTTCAACCTCTTCTGTAGCTAAGCGCAATAATTGACCCCGTCTAAGTATTGTCGCCTCATCAGGCGCAATTTCCATTAAAGAAGCCATAGATTGACGGGCTTTATCCATAGAAAATTGTTCTAATGCTTCACTGATTGCAAATAATATGACTACAACAGCAACTTCTCCCCATTGGCCGATTAATACGCCCCCGATAATCGCAATCGTCATCAAAGTACGCATATCAAATTCAAAATGGAGGAGATTTTTGACCCCTTGAATAATCAACTGGCTCCCACTTAAGACGATAGATAACGTAAACAATATGAGCGTCATAGTATTGTTCGCGTTGTTTAGCCATTGTGAAATATAACCGAGAATAACAAGAATCGCAGCAAAGATAATGGTTTCATGTTGATGATAAAATGCTTTGAATTTATCTATAAAGTGCATCTCTTTGACAGGTGAATGCATCGTACGAGATTGCGCATTCACTTGTTGATCGTCAGGAATAATTTTTAGATTTTCAAATGAACCCGCATGTTCTAATTCATCTAAAGTAGGTTGACCGGTTACATAAATTTTCGAAGCGCCAAAATTAACTTGCGCCTTTTCCACTGAAGTCAGCTTGTTCACATTCTTTTCAAATTTACCCGCACAATTGGCACACGATAACCCTTCGATACGATATGTTTTATGATTTTGTACCATCTTCATCCACTTCTTTCTTATGCTCAATAGATATTGTCATAATTTGACGGATATGTTCGTCATACAAGCGATAAAAAGCACGTTTACCTTCTTTCCGATAAGTTACGATTCCGTTTTTGTACAAAGATCTTAAATGGTGCGACGCGTTTGCAACAGTAATATTGAGTATTTCTGCGATATCACAAACACACAGCTCTTCATGTTCGCACAAAGCAAATGTAATTTTTGCACGATTGACATCAGCAATACTTTTAAACATTTGACTTACATGTTCAATATTAGAATTTTCTATTTCTTGCTTAGCTTCGTGTACGATTTCAGCATCTATACTAAATGTGTCACATGTTGGAATTTGTTGTTTTGTCATTTATCTCACACTTTCATTCAAGTATTCGTTTGAATAAATTATAACTCGATTCATTTCTTTATTCAAGTGTATATTTGAATGTAAAAATATATGATTAAATATAATCAGTTGGGGTATTGAAAAGATTAGGAATGCTTATTGTTTAATAATCAATAAGTACGTATTTTCATAAAAACATTAGGAGTTGTTTATTAACTTATGTCAATTAGTATTGATCCTGAAAAATTTGCAGAACTTGTTTTGAGCGCGAATCCATCTAAAAAAGAAAATCCTGAAGATATCGCAAAAGAGAGTATCGAATTATACATCAATGCGTATCGAATGGCAGAACGTTATGCAAACATTTCCTCAAGTAGTTATGACACATCTAGTGCTTTAGAAGAATTGAAAGAAACTGAACTTCATCTCTGTAAATAACTTTGATGACGACTGAAATTTAAAATGGAAAAATTAATCATTTAGGATATGAATACAAATAAAAAAACAGGTTTCATCATAATGTACATGACATTATGATGAAACCTGTTTTTATTTCATACACTGTTACTTCGCATATTCAATTGCTCTCGTCTCACGAACAACTGTCACTTTGATATGACCCGGATATTGTAGTTCATCCTCAATCTGATTTTTAATATCTCTCGCTAAGCGATGAGATTTTAAATCATCTATTTCTTCTGGTGATACAATCACGCGTATTTCACGACCTGCTTGTATAGCAAAAGCTTTTTCCACGCCATCATAGCTTTCAGAAATGTCCTCTAATCGTTCTAAACGTTTGATATAATTCTCTAACGTTTCTTTTCTAGCGCCAGGTCTTGCAGCCGATAAAGCATCTGCAGCAGCAACTAAAATAGATATAATCGATGTCGGCTCAACCTCTCCATGGTGTGAATGAATTGCATTGATGACCGTCTCAGGTTCGCCATATTTTTTAGCTAATTCGACACCAATTTCAACATGGCTTCCTTCAACTTCGTGATCAATCGCTTTACCAATATCGTGTAATAAACCGGCTCTTTTAGCCAGTGTTACATCTTCGTTCAATTCTGCAGCAAGCATTCCAGATAAATATGCTACTTCAATAGAATGTTTAAGCACATTTTGTCCATAACTTGTTCGATAATGCATACGCCCTAAAATTTTAACGAGATCAGGATGCATATTATGAATATTTAATTCAAATGTTGCATGTTCACCTGCATCACGAATAATTTCATCGACTTCTCGTCTTGCTTTTTCTACCATATCTTCAATACGGCCTGGATGAATACGACCGTCAGAAACGAGGTTGATTAACGCTGTTTTGGCAATTTCTCTTCGAATAGGATCAAAACCTGATAAAATTACCGCTTCAGGTGTATCATCAATGATTAAATCAATACCTGTTAATGTTTCTAACGTACGAATATTTCTACCTTCACGACCGATGATACGTCCTTTCATCTCGTCATTAGGTAAGTTAACAACTGACACTGTTGACTCTGAAGTATGATCAGCAGCAAAACGTTGCACTGTCGTAGCGAGTAATTCTTTTGCTTTTTGGTTTACTTTTTCTTTAGCTTCACGCTCTTTTTCTTTAACAAGTACTGCAATATCTTGTGACAACTCTTCTTCTACACGTTCCAATTGCTCTTTACGTGCTTCTTCTTGTGTGAGACCGGAGATGCGTTCTAATTCTTGTTCGTGCTTCATTATTATTGATTGAACACTACTCTCTTTTGCGTCTACTTGTTGTTGTCTTTCTTCAAGTTTAGATTCTTTTTGCTCTAAAATCTCATCCTTTTTATCGAGTAGATCAGATTTTCGCTCCAAGTTCTCCTCTTTTTGAAGAAGTCGGGATTCTTGCCTTTGAAGCTCTCCACGTCGTTCCCTTAGTTCGCTTTCGATGCGTTCTCTTAGAACTTGGTTTTCTTCTTTAGCTTCGATTAATTTCTCTTTTTTAAGATTCTCTGCTTCTTTGTTTGCTTGTTCAATAATATCTTTAGCAGTACGTTTGGCTTGTGACTGCTTTTGATATATTAAATTCTGGGCGATTAAATACCCTACAACAACTCCTAGAATTATACCCAGCAAAATGAGTAAGAGGCTTAATAAATTCACACAAACACCTCCTTTTTCTAGGATTTCGTTCTGTATGTTAACCAATCTATATGATTATATGACTAAAAATAAGAATCATACAAGTTCAATTGTACGTTTTGAACAATGAAAAATCAAGGTATCCAACACTATTGAATAAAAAAGATGATACATTTCAAAACGAAAAATCATCACGCTATCATGTTCTATTTGAAATTTTGTTGCAATTAGCTTTTCCAAAACAAAAAGTGAAACCGAATCTAATTCTTATTTAGATTCATGTTTCACTTTTAATTTTATATCGAAATATGATTATTCATCAAATAATGTTTGTGGCTCTTCTTGCTCTTTTTCTTCTACATCACCGTCAAAAATACCTAATTTTTCACGGAGTTTTCGATCGATTTCATCTTCTAATTGTGGGTTTTCTTTTAAGAATTGTTTTACATTCTCTTTACCTTGACCCATACGTTCACCGTTATAAGAATACCATGCACCAGATTTGTCTACGATGTCATATTGTACACCTAAATCAATCAATTCACCTTCTCGAGAGATACCTTGACCATACATGATATCGACCTCAGCGACTTTAAATGGTGGTGCCACTTTATTTTTCACAACTTTGATTTTCGTACGGTTACCTACGATGTCTTGGCCTTGTTTCAATTGTTCTGCACGTCTGACTTCTAAGCGAACAGAACTGTAGAATTTCAACGCACGACCACCTGGTGTCGTTTCAGGGTTACCGAACATAACACCTACTTTTTCACGAATTTGGTTAATGAAAATTGCAGTCGTATTTGATTTTGAAATGGCTGCTGAAAGTTTACGTAATGCTTGAGACATAAGACGCGCTTGTAAACCAACATGTGTATCACCCATTTCACCTTCGATTTCTGCTTTAGGTGTTAAGGCTGCAACAGAGTCCACAATAACAATGTCCACGGCACCACTTCTAACGAACGCTTCAGCAATTTCTAAACCTTGTTCACCGTGGTCAGGTTGAGAAAGGTATAGATTATCGATATCCACACCGAGCGCTTCAGCATAGACAGGATCCAACGCATGTTCAGCATCGATAAACGCAGCAATACCGCCATTTTTTTGCACTTCAGCAATCGCGTGTAACGCTACAGTAGTTTTACCAGAACTTTCAGGGCCATAAACTTCAATAATACGACCTTTTGGATAGCCGCCAACCCCCAATGCATGATCCAATGTAACAGAACCTGTTGAAACACTTGAAACACGGCGATCTTTATTTTCACCTAGTTTCATAACGGCACCTTTACCGAATGACTTTTCCATATTTTTTATTACTGTGTCGAGTGCTTTTTGACGTTCATTATCCAATATAGGACCCCCTAATAAATAAAAATTTCCTTTTAATTTAATTCTACTATACATGCTTTCAATTAAAATTACAAGCATTTTGCGAATATTTGTTCGCTATTTTGTGATTTGAATACTAACAAAATAGAACGCATGTGCTTGTGTTTTGTTCAAAATCATATCATATTAGTGCTGTTTTAGTTCATTTAGCCATGCAATCAGCACATAATTTTGACTTCGATCACGTTGTAAATTTCTGTGATGACTCATTTTAAATGTTTCAATTCGGAAGTGATCACGATCTAGAAAACCAATATAGACTGTATTACCTTGTGAAAGAAGGCTCATCGCCTGTTCAGTGTCATATAAAGATTGCACAAATACTGCTGATGCATATAATTGGTTCTCAATTGTGGCTGTTTCATCTACAAATTGAGGATGATGCATCATATACCCTTTTAATAGATGTGTATGATCCTCTTTTTTTAATCTAGAGTAAAGTAAACCTTCTGTCACTTGATCATATATCGCAAATGATTTCTTTTGTAACGCCATAACAGCGCGCTCAGGTGTAGTGTCATTGGAGCCATAATAATAATGACCAATTCGACTTAATATTTCATCTTTTATCGGTGCTATTAACTGTTGACTCGCTTTTTCATCATCCGCGCTTGCCGTCAATCTGATTGTGACTTCGTGCGTACCTGCAAGTGGTGCAATTGTTGGGTTTGTTTGCGCATCGATTAAGTCAAGTAATTCTGTTTCAACTTGTGATTCACCTATCCCACAAAAACGTAACACTTCAGAGAAAATTGTTTTTCCACCTTGTGAAAAGTAAGGCATGAGTTCATTCACGACCATCGGCTGCATTTCTTTCGGTGGCCCAGGTAGCATAACAATGTGTTTATCATTTTCATTAAAATAGATACCCGGCGCCATTCCTACACGATTGGCTAATACTTTTGCACCTTCAATTACAAGTGCTTGTTGCTTATTATTCGGCGTCATTTCTTTTTCATGTTGTTTGAAATAATCTTTAATGTAATTGAGTGCTTCTTGATCTGTTACGAGTTTTTTATTTAAAACACGTGCAACCGTTTGTTTTGTTAAGTCATCTTTTGTGGGGCCTAAACCACCCGTGAAAATTAATGCATCATATTGCTCCAGCGCTCTTTTTATGACAGTTTCAAGTCTTTTTTCATTGTCACCCACAACGATATGCTCCAACACATGATGACCCGCTTCATTCAACTTTTGTGATAAAAATTGAGCATTCGTATTTGTAATTTGGCCTAAAAGTAACTCTGACCCTACTGCGATAATACAGACTTTCATAATATTGCCTTCTTTCTGCCTACAAAATCTTATTCACAACTTCATTATATCTTGATATCCCTTTGAAATGGAACTAAACCGTTTATTGTTTTTACAGAATCACCCTTTTCAACTAAGACTCCATTACAAAAGACTTGATTATTATGTGAGCCTGTTGTTACAAACAAAATAAAAGAAGAGTAAAACAAACAGCCCAATTCAACATTGTTCTCTTTGTTTCACTCTTAAAAGTTCATTCATCCTTGAATTAATCATAAAATTAAGCTTTTTTATCTTGTAAAAAAACATCTCTACCTTTATAGAAATATTCAATACCTGATAAAATTGTAAAAAATACACCAATATACAATAAAATTTGCCCTAAAGAAAAACCAATCCACTGGCTTAAAGGCTCACCTAATAAAATGAAAACTAAGGCAACCATCGTTACTGCCGTTTTAATTTTTCCAAGTTGACCTGCCGCACTCACAAAGCCTTGCTCAATTTGTAATAGTCTCAACCCTGTCACCGCAAATTCACGTGCAATAACGATGATGGCAACGACAGAATTCGTCAATCCAAGTTCTACTAAAACAACTAAAGCCGCAGAAACAAGAAGTTTATCAGCAAGCGGGTCTAAAAATTTCCCCATATTTGTTACAATTTGCCATTTACGTGCTAAATAGCCATCTAAAAAATCACTTAATGATGCGATGATAAAAATGATTCCACTAATTAAAAATTCAATACGAATCGAGTGTCCCCCTAAGAAAGAAACATTCCCCATTCCAAAATCAACAAGTGCAAACAACATAAATATTGGAATTAAGATGACTCGAAACAATGTGATCTGGTTAGGTATATTCATAATTATTCCTCTCTCCACTTATCTGTTTCTCTTATTGCTATTATAGCACAATGGTTAATAGCCCCCAAAGTACGGCTGTAATACCAATCAGCATACCAATAATGATCGCAACTTTTTTCGGTTGCACATCTGTATTAGAAAATACTAATGCATCTTGATTTTGTGAGATTTGTTGTAAAATATCATGGGCTTGGTATGTCATGGAAGGCAACTCTTCTTTATGCTTATCCATGAGTAATGGGCCATCAACATTCACGGATTGCGCATATTTTTGTATAAAACCTCGTATATGATTAGGATGTTCAAATTGCTCAAACTGATTGCGTTCAATGGCAACTAATGTTTCTCGCTGAATTTGTGTTCTTTTTTCTAATTCAGCTAAAGTCATTCCTAAACCTTCTCTTTTACTTTGCAGTACTTCACCGATTGTTTTCAACTTATGCTCTCCTCCAAACGTTAGAACGAACCAAAACCATCACCAAAGCCGTCTCCGAAACCACCAAATGTATCTCCAAAATCTAAGTTATTTTTACTTCTAACGGTTTGCTTTTTCATTTCTTCATATTCAATGGTCTGATTTTCTTCGGTTCTTAATTCAATAATATAGTCAAAATCATCCATAATATAATCGCTTGCTTCAACAAATAAATCAGGATGTTCAACGACCTTTACTGATGGCAACGTCATCACTTCTTTAACAAGCTCTTGGTGCCTCGGATTTGTTTCTCTTGCAGTGACCGCACCATCAATAATATACACATGATCTTTATCGTATTCACCTTTAATTAGTGAACTACGAACCGTTTGTTTAATTAAAGTTGAACTGATGAACAACCATCTCTTGTGCGCAGACACACTGCCAGCTACAATAGATTCCGTTTTACCCACACGTGGCATACCTCGAATCCCAATTAATTTATGACCTTCTTCTTTAAATAATTCAGCCATAAAATCAACAAGTAAACCTAAATCGTCTCGTTCAAAACGAAATATTTTTTTATTATGCTCATCTTGTTTTACAAAACGTCCATGTCTCACAGCAAGTCTGTCTTTTAACTCTGGCTCACGCAAGACTCTTAGAGAAATATCATCAATTTCTTTAAGTAAAGTTTCAAAGCGTTTTACTTTCTCTTCACTATCGGATCTAATAATAAAAGCACGAATGGATTTATCAATACCGTTTATCGCACCAATATTAATTCCCATCATCCCAAGTAAACTTGAAATATCACCTAACAAACCTGCTCTATTGATATTGATATTATACTCTAAGTACCATTCTCTTTTTTCACGTGTAATCATGAAAAACCCCCTTGCAACGCTTGCCTATACGTTATTTATTCATATTATAGCAAATTAACAATACCAGCCACCATTAATACGTTGAACTGTACCCGTGATACTTTTCGCCTCAGGAGATAGTAAGTATTGCGTTGCATGTGCAATTTCTGAAGGGTCTATCCATCGATGCTGTGGCAATGATTCGAGCAAATCCTCACGTGCTTCTTCTGATAACGCATCCGTCATACGTCCCGCAACAACGCCTGGCGCAATCGCATTCACTGTCACATTCGTTCGAGATAACTCCTGTCCGAGTGCTTTAACAAATCCGATTTGTGCCGCTTTCATGGAAGAATAAATGGTTTCAAAACTTGCTCCCGTTTCACCCCAAATAGATGAAATAACGATAATACGTCCATTCTCACTTTGTCGCAATTGGTCGACAAAAAATTGAGACATTTTAATAAAATGAAATACATGCACCATATAAGCATCGTGAATTTGCTGATCCGTCATATCTTGAAGCATGCCAAATAAACTTTGCCCACTCGTATAAATTAACACATCTAAATTTTGAATAAATTTTAATTTCTCTTCAAGTTGAATCGATTTTGTTAAGTCAATTTGCACAAATTGAACCGGCTGATTTTCATACATTTTGACCAGTTCGTCAATAGCTGTATGATGATAAGTCACTATAACTTCATAGCCACGTGAAAGAAGGTCATGCGTAATTGCACGACCTATATTGCCTGATCCACCAACAACTAAAGCTTTCACGATTTTTCCATCTCCAATCGACTATCGACTATCGCATCTAATTGAATCCGTTTTTTAATAGTCGCATTCATCGTTTCTAGCGTAATACCTTCAATGATTTCCAACAATTCAAATAAACTAACACCATCAAAATAAAACTTTGTAGATTGATTCGCAATATATTCAGGGGCATTTAAACTTGAAATATACTCCCCTATAAATTGACGTTTCAATAATTCAAATGCTTTTTGATCTTTGACTTGGCCCATATTTGTTGTTAACTCATCAATCAATAATTTTTTTAACTGATCAGGTTTTGATGTTGCAGAAGTAATTAATGAAAAACTATATGAGGGCTCTATCACCGTTTGATAACTAAATGTATCATCAATCAAGTCTTGATCAAGTAAAGCTTGATAGAAATTCGTCTCTTCGCCATAAATCATCTCAAAGAAAAATGACATTTCAATATCTTCTTTAACACGTTGGTGTTCTGTGAAGTCATCAACTGGATGTTTAAGCCCAATCATTAATCGAGGTGATTGAATATGCATGCGCTCACTGACATTAGACTGGACCACTTCATTGCTTTCATTGAGCGGGTCACGTTCAATTTCCGGCTGTGCCTCAATTGCACGTGCATCTTCATGTTGTTTCACCAATTGCTCTATATGTGCAGGTTCAACATCACCAACGACAAATAAAACCATATTTGATGGATGATAAAAAGTTTCATAACAGAGATATAAATCTTCTTTAGTAATTTGATAAATACTTTCGACTGAGCCTGCGATGTCCACTTTAACAGGATGATCATGATACATTGCGCGTAAAGTATTGAACATTAGTCGATAACCTGGCTGCTCTTGGTACATTTTTATTTCTTCAGCAATTATACCTTTTTCTTTTTCCACTGATTCTTCAGTAAAATAAGGGGTTTCAACCATTTTCAACAATCTCAAAATATTGTCGTCAACGTGATTTGTCGCACTAAATAAGTAACTTGTACGATCAAAGCTCGTAAATGCATTGACTTGTGCATCGTGCTCAGCAAATTCCGTAAACAAGTCGCCTTCTTCTTTTTCAAATAATTTATGTTCTAAAAAATGCGCAACCCCATCGGGTACACTGACAAATTGGTCTGATTGATGTGGTTTGAATCGGTGATCAAGCGAACCAAATTGCGTTGTATACGTCACAAATGTTTTTTGAAAATCTTTTTTAGGAATGACAAAAAGGTTGAGTCCGTTTTCTAATGTTGTATGATAAACTGTTTCATCAATTTGTTGATAGTACGTATGGTTCATATTAAGCTTCCCCCTTTGTCAAAATATAAATGGTATCTAAATGCGCATTTTGACATAGACGTTGAACATCTTGACGTGTCACCGCTTGAATGCGAGATTCAAACTGGGACTCACTTTCAGGTTCTTTAAGTAACAATTGGTTATGCATCGTTTCAATCATATGCTTAGGTCGGTCTTTTGCTTCTTTACGATTCGATAAAATAATTTTTTTAGCCAAAGCCATTTTATCTTCTGTAAAATCTCCTGACTTAAATCTATTGAATGCTTCGATAATTGTTTCTTTTGCGAGTTCATAATCATTAACTGAAACGCCACTTAATACAAATAAGAAGCCATTTTTGCCGTCTATTTGCGAATGAATGGAATAGGCTAAACTTTTTTGTTCACGCACTTCATTGAATAATACAGACGAAGGGTCTCCACCAAACATCATATTAAAAACAACAAGCGTGTAATAATCAGGCTCACCGTATTGGGTTGGAAATCTAAATCCTATATTTAACTTGGCTTGATCGACTTGATCCGTTTCAACGATTTCCTTTACAGGTTGATCTTGGTTTATATCTTGACCAAATGAAGTTGACGCATATGTAAAAGGTTGAATATTGAACTCAGATTGAATATGTTGTACTGTAGCTTCTTCATCTACGTTACCTACGACGTATACTGAGCAGTAATCATTTTCTAGCATAGATTGATATGTATGGTAAATATCTGTTGCTGATATGTCATCAATATGTGCAAGCTCTCCTGCCGCCATAAAACGATAAGGATGATCGCCAAACATATGTTTAAGTAACTGCAAGTATGCAAGTTGTGATTTATTATCCTCAATGGCTTTAAGTTTTTTCTTTAACAAACGCTTTTCTTGTGCTAGAAAGTTTTCATTAAAAGCTTTATGAGAAACAAGCGGATTTAAAATGACCTCTTTTAATAATGCGACACCTTTTTCAAATAAAGGCTCATCATCTAATAGGTAACGTTCATTCACGATTTCTAAACTGATGGTGATCACATGTCGATCTTTATATTTAGATACATAGCTATTCACATAAGCACCGTATAATTCTGACAAATATTGGTTAAATGCTTTATCAGTAGGATAGTTTTGTGTTCCGCGAACTAATAATTTACTCAATAGTGCACGTTGTGTCATCGTCTCAACATCTAATGGCGCCATAAATTTAAAAGTCACTGTCGTCGTTTTAAATTTATGCGTTGACATGACAGAAATTGAATTTGATGGTTCTTGTTGAAGCTGTTTCAAAGCAACTCCTCCTTTTAAAAAACTATAATTATTATGTTATAGACGTTTTCTTATCGTCCGAAACTTCACAAGGCTACTCTTGAAATAGTTTAAAGAATATAAAATCGGTGTGCCATCTTCAGTGAAATGAACTTGACGTAAAAGCATTAACCCGTCGCGCGGATCTGAATCTAAAGCATCAGAGATATAAGGTTCATAGCTAATCGCTTCCATTTCTGTTTCAGCATAAGCGATTTTTTTCTGACTTGCTGCTTCTACAGCTTTCAATATAGAAGATTGTGGATGATGCGTACCAAAATGTTCAAATACATCGGTCGCTACTTTATCTAAACAATAGACAACTGGGTGACCATTAGCCGTTCGAATACGTTCAACAACAGTAATTTGTGATTTAGGTTCGAGGTTCATCACTTTACAATCATCAAGCGATGCTTCTTCTTCATCAAGGCTTAAAAATACGGTGCCATTTTCATAACCTTTATCAGATATCATGCGTCCAATACTCATTAATTCATCTAAAGGATAAAAGAACGGCTGTGGTACTTTAACTCGTGCGCCTTCTTCAAAATTTTGTGTGACTATTTGTTCAGTAACGAGTTCGTGAATCGCAACCTGAACGTCATCTGTCTTTACATTACATGTACGTGCAAGTGCCAATAAACCCGGTAAAGATTCACCAGGTTTAATGCGCTCTTCTTCAATTTCTTTAAGTATCCATTCTTTCACAATATTAACGTCAGGATTTACCGACATGTCTTACACCTCTCCATCATTTAAATCAACTAAAATTTGTCTTGGCTTGCTCCCCTTTTGTGGTCCAATGACCTGATTTCGTTCTAAATCATCCATGATTCTCGATGCTCGATTATAACCAATTCGAAACTGGCGTTGTAATAGCGATGTACTTGCTTTTTGTTGCTCAATAACAAATAAATAAGCATCTTTGTATAATGGATCATCACTTTCCATATCCGCTTCATCCACTTGTGCATCTGGCTCCATCTCTTTAACGTAATTCGCTTTTTGTTGGGCGACGACATATGAGACGATTTTTTGCACTTCATTATCACTTAAAAATGCACCTTGCACACGCGTACGCGTAGAGCCACCATTTTTAATAAATAACATGTCCCCTTTACCAAGAAGTTTTTCCGCACCACCACTATCGATAATTGTACGTGAGTCCGTTTGAGAGCTCACCGCAAAGGCGATACGTGATGGAATGTTATTTTTGATTAAACCTGTAATGACATCTACTGAAGGACGTTGTGTTGCTATAATGAGATGAATACCCGCTGCACGCGCCATTTGTGTGATGCGTGTAATCGCTGTTTCAACATCTTTACCTGCTACCATCATTAAATCTGCAAGTTCATCTACAATTACGACAATATAGGGTAATAATGGTTCTTTTTCATCCAACTCATTATTTTTTTGATTCATTAATGCGTTGTAACCTTCAATATTACGTGTTCCTGAATGTTGGAATAAATCATATCTTCTTTCCATTTCTCCAACTACTTTTTCTAATGCTTGCGCCGCTTTATGTGGATTGGTTACAACAGGTGTTAATAAATGTGGAATTCCATTGTACACATTTAATTCTACCATTTTTGGATCAATCATCATAAGTTTTACTTCATGTGGCTTTGCATTCAATAAAATACTTGTGATAATGCCGTTGATACAAACCGATTTCCCACTTCCGGTTGAACCTGCGACTAATAAGTGAGGCATTTTATTAAGCTCTGCAGTAATTGGTTCTCCAGATATATCACGACCTAATGCTACTTCTAATTTATTTTGCGTTGGGAATTTTTCATCTAATACTTCTTTTAAAGTCACTAACGCAATTTTATTATTAGGTACTTCAATACCGACAGCCGATTTTCCTGGGATAGGCGCTTCAATTCGAATATCTTTTGCCGCTAATGCTAGCGCGATATCGTTATGTAAATTAACGATTCGACTTACTTTCACCCCTTGTGCAGGCTGTACCTCATATTGTGTCACAGCTGGACCGATTTTAATTTGCGTCACTTTCGCATTGACACCAAAATTTTTCAAAGTTGTTTCTAATAATCTTCCTTTTCGTTGGACTTCTGCTTTTGAAGTTGTTTGTTGTTGTTTTGGAGCATCTAATAAAGAAAGCGGTGGAAGTTCGTACGCATGATTGGCCACCTCGCCCGCTTCAGATATACTGCCTTCAGCATCTGATTGGTCTGAAGGGATGCCAACATTTTCATCTGCATGATTAATCCGTTGAATTGGATTTGCTTTTGTATTGTTTTCTTGTTCATTTTTAGCTGTTTGATGCCCGTCATTTGAAGCCATTTTATGCCCTAAAATTGGAATTGAAGGATAGTCTGTCTGTGTTTCATCTTCTGTTGACGATACCTCTGGAAAATCAGATACGTCTTTCATTTGTTCACTTTTAGATTGTTCTTGAGCAAGTCGCTTTTGCTCTTTTTTCTCTTGCTTTTGTAAACGTCGTTGCTCTCGATGATGACCATAACGATTATATGCATGTGATGTCGCCTGTTTAACGTTTTCTAAGCCAACCTTTGCAACATCTCTATGACGTTTTTTCAATAACAAAATACCACTCGAAATCAATAAAATTAATGTGAGTATGACGATACCTACGATAGAAATCAATGGCGTTAAAATATGAATAAACATATAGCCAAGCAAACCGCCACCAAAATAGTTAAAACCTTCCGTCTCATATGCGTGGTATACATAAGATAAAACAGGCTCACGTCTCGCTGCTGCATCCCCAATCATCATATAATGCATTTGAGCTACCAATAATAGTGCAATCTGTAAAATGATTGACCCCGTTAGCCTTCTTGTTTTTGGTAACTTTCCATTATAAGCAAAAAAACCTGTCCCTAGTAATAACAATAGATAGGTCAGATAACGTGTTACGCCAAACAGATAATTAAAAAAGCTATCAATTGCAATACCCACTAATCCTAATTGAAAAATACCTAAAGTTAAAATAACTACAAAAACAATAGACAAAATAAATCTTAGTGGTGTATCGTTTTGCTTTTTTTTAGAAGTTCGTTTCTTGCTGCGAGACGTTTGTGATTTTCGTTTTTTCGTTTGCGGCATTCATCGTCACCTTCTACTTTCTGTTAAATATGTAAAATACCTGTATGATGAAAAAAGCGAATCTACTCTTTAAAATGCGAGTATTTCAAAGAGTAAGATTCGTTTTCTTGTTTGAACATCACACTGGTTTAAACGTTTATATTTCTGAAATCACAGGAATAATCATTGGACGTCTTCGTGTGCTTTCAAAGAGCAGTTTACTCACCTGATCTCTCATGTTTTGTTTCATTTCAGACCACTCAATACGTTTCTCTTGTAATCCCGCTTCCACAATTTCACGCACTTTATCTTCTGCTTCTTTCAATAAAGCTTCACTTTCACGAACATAAACGAAACCTCTTGATTGAATTTCTGGACCGGCTGCAATGCGTCGTTTTTTCGGATCAAGTGTGACGACAGCAATGAAAATACCATCTTCTGCTAACAAGTGTCTATCGCGTAAAACGATATTTCCGACATCACCAACACCGATACCGTCAATTAAAACATTGCCTGCATTAACTTTTTCATTTAAAGCCA
The DNA here is from genome assembly GCF_000411275.1 of Staphylococcus sp. HGB0015. Classification (NCBI taxonomy): domain Bacteria; kingdom Bacillati; phylum Bacillota; class Bacilli; order Caryophanales; family Staphylococcaceae; genus Staphylococcus; species Staphylococcus sp. HGB0015. Next base: position 715,235 of record NZ_KE150417.1, on the reverse strand, counting down.
TGTCTTCCCCATCAAAATAAATAACATCTCCAGCTTCAGCTAAAAATATTTTTTCTGGGTTCACACCTGATTCACTCGCGAGTTTAGCGTGACTAATTTGCATTTTAAACTCACCTTGAATCGGTATAAAATATTCCGGTTTCATCATGTTTAACATTAATTTTAATTCTTCCATGCAACCATGACTTGAAGCGTGAATCTTTTTATTATTTGGAATCACATATGCACCTGCACGTGCTAACTCATTGAGCGTATTTGCGATAATCACTTCCATATTGGCAGAAGCTGTAATAGCTAAAAAGACTGAATCGCCTTTTTCAATATTCATGATTTTATGTTTTTGACGTGCCATCTGGCTCAACGCTTCAACTGGCTCACCTTGCATACCTGTTGCAATAATGATGACTTCGTTTTTTGGATAGTTTTCGACTTCACTCATTGGTATTAACAAGTCTTTTGGAATATTAAAATATCCCATTTTACGAGCAATGCTAAATGAACTTTCTAATGAACGGCCTAAAAATGATACTTTTCTATTTAATTTGCTCGCAATATTTAAAACTTGTTGTATACGAATGAAGTTAGAAGCATAACATGAGACAATTAAACGCCCTTTTACTTTTGCAAATGCATCAAACATATGGCTTTCAATGACGTTTTCTGGCGTATTATAACCTGGTTTTTCCGCTTCAGTAGAGTCACTTAAAAGTGCAAAGACGCCATTTTCGCCGATTTCTGCCATTTTTTTCATGTCCGGGGCATATTGGCCATGTAAACTCTGATCAAACTTAAATTCACCTGTATAAACAATTGCACCGTAAGATGTATGAATACATACACCTAAGCTATCCGGGATGCTATGTGTTGTGTTAAAAAATGTCACATTTACACCTTTAAAACGCATCACCGATTCATTGTTGACTACATAATATCTAATTTTTTTATTAATTTGACGTGCTTTTAAGTTTTCTTTTACAAGTCCTATTGTTAATTTCGAACCATATACCGGTGCGTCTACTTGTTCTAATACGTATGAAACCGCGCCAATCGCATGTTCATGTCCATGTGTTAGAAAAATACCTTTTAATTTATGTTTATTTTCTAGTACGTATTGAATATCAGGAATCACTATATCGATACCTAACATTTCATCTTCAGGAAACTTTAATCCTGCATCTAACATAAACATTTCATCATCGACTTCAATGATATACATGTTTTTGGCAATTTCTCCTACACCACCTAGTGGTATAATTCGTATATCTTTATTTTTCTTTTTTACTAAATTCAAAATTTTACCTCCTACTCAATATATAGCCCGTCCATTTTACATTCATATTTTATTATAGTTGATTATACAAACTCTGTACACTATTAAAGTGCTACGAGTGGAACAGAAAACAATTTGCTTTCTTTCGCTAAACACACCAAGCATAGCGTATTTTAAAATCGAAATGTTTAAAATCATTACAGCGTTCGCGTTTGTATTTTCTTTTTGAACATGTTAGCACTATGAATGATTTCATTCATAGTCACTTTAAGTTGTTTTTGTCGATATGATATAAATACCCCTAAAGCTGAAATTGTGCACTTCAACTTTAGGGGTACGCTAAACAGAAACGACATTGGTGGCTTAACACACCAATGTATTTCTAAAAAACTTATTGTGAAATTAACACTTTATGAGATGCATTCACACGGCCTTGCTTGTCAATTTCAGTCACTTTTACATTCAATGTATCGCCGATTTTTAATACATCTTCCACTTTATTAATACGCTCGTTTGAAATTTGAGAAATATGAACTAAAGCATCTTTACCTGGGAACAATTCAACAAAAGCACCAAACTTCTCAATACGTTTAACTTTTGCATCGTAAATTTGTCCGACTTCTGCTTCTCTGACAATATTTTCAATCCAACTACGCGCTTGATTGATCATATCTTGTTCCGTTGAGCCAATAAATACTGTACCATCTTGTTCAATGTCTAATTTAACACCTGTCGCATCAATAATTTCATTGATTTGTTTACCGCCTGGTCCAATGACGTCTCGAATTTTTTCAGGCTTGATTTGCATTGTTTCAACTTTAGGTGCATAAGCACTGAGTTCTGTTCTAGGTTGATTAATCGTTTGCATCATATGATCTAAAATCGCTAAACGCCCTTTACGTGCTTGTTCAAGCGCTTCTTCAATCACTTCTTTAGTTAAACCATCTATTTTAATATCCATTTGAATCGCTGTGATACCTTCAGTCGTTCCCGCTACTTTGAAGTCCATATCACCTAAAGCGTCTTCCATGCCTTGGATATCCGTTAAAATCGTATATTGATCATCACGTGTGACAAGACCCATCGCAATACCTGCCACTGGCGCTTTAATCGGCACACCTGCGTCCATTAAAGCTAAAGTAGAGCCACAAATAGAAGCTTGTGAAGAGGAACCGTTAGATTCTAATACTTCACTTACAATACGCACAGTGTATGGAAAATCTTTCTCATCTGGAATGATATATCTCAATGCACGTTCACCTAAAGCACCATGACCAATTTCGCGTCTACCCGGTGCTCGAACAGGACCTGTTTCACCTACAGAGAAATTCGGGAAGTTATAATGATGCATAAAACGTTTATGCTCTTCTTCACCCAAACCATCAATGATTTGATATTCTGAAATTGAGCCTAGTGTTAAAACTGATAACGCTTGTGTTTGACCTCGTGTAAACAAGCCAGACCCATGGGCACGTGGTAATAAACCAACTTCTGATGATAAAGGTCGAATTTCATCCGGCTTACGACCATCTGGACGAATTTTTTCATCCGCAATTAATCTTCTTACCTCTTCTTTGATTAACGTATTAATAATCGCATTAACTTCTTTTAATAAAGCCTCATTTTCAGGATCTTCTTCGTCTTCAAAGTTTGCAAGGACACGTTCTTTAATCGCATCAAGGTTTTCTTCGCGCTCTTGTTTTTCAACCGTTTGAATCGCTTGATTTAGTCCTTCATTTTGAGTCATTTCAGTTACGGAATCAATAAGCGTTTGATTTTTTTCTTCTGGAATAAATTCTTGTTTTTCTGGTTGTAAATGTGCAATGATTTCTTCTTGAAATGCACATAAGCGTTTAATCTCTTCATGACCAAATAATATCGCTTCTAGCATCTCAGCCTCAGTAATCTCACTTGCACCTGCTTCAACCATGTTAACAGCATCTTTATGACCAGCAACTTCTAAGTCTAGGCGTGATACTGCTTTTTGCTCTAAGTTTGGATTGATGACATATTGGCCATCAACTAATCCGACATTTACCCCTGCGATAGGACCTTGAAATGGGATGTCAGAAACACTCAATGCCATTGAAGAACCAATCATTGCTGCCATTTCAGGAGAGCAATTTGGATCTGCACTTAGAACTGTGTTAATAATTTGAACATCATGACGGTAGCCATCAGGGAATAATGGTCGAATCGGACGGTCAATTAAACGTGCAGTTAATGTCGCTTCATCACCTGGACGTCCTTCTCTTTTTTTAAATCCGCCCGGAATTTTCCCAGCCGCATACATTTTTTCTTCATAATTGACAGTCAACGGGAAAAAGTCACCATCACGTGGCTCTTTTGAAGCTGTTGCTGTAGATAGTACAACGGTGTCACCGTATCTAACGAGTACAGCACCATTTGCTTGTTTCGCCAATTGTCCAGTTTCTATTGTTAACGGTTGGTTTGCCCATTCCGTCTTGAAAACCTTTTTTTCTTGAGACATGATAAATCTCCTCTCCTACCTCTTTACATTTCGTACCCTTTTACTATCAATATTATAGCTTACATTTTTGCCATTTAATAGTAAAAAAAAAGAGCCGGGTACGATAATTGTCCCAGCCCCATTGATTCGTCTTATTTTAACTCTCTAAAATTAGCGACGGATACCTAATGATTTAATTAATTCACGGTAACGTTGGATGTCTTTGTCACGTAAGTAGTTTAATAAGTGACGACGACGACCAACCATTTTTAATAAACCACGACGTGAGTGGTGGTCTTTTTTGTGAATACGTAAGTGATCGTTTAATGCACTGATTTCTGCAGTTAATACAGCGATTTGTACTTCAGGTGAACCTGTATCTGTTTCGTGTGTACGATATTCTTTAATTAATTCATTTTTACGTTCTTGTGAAATTGCCATTTGTCAATTTCCTCCTTTAATTTTTAATTGTGCCTCTATCTGAGTCAGGCGTCGGAGTCTCAACCTACCAAGATAAAGGTCTCTGTCCTAATATCAATAGACTTAACTATTATAAGATACTTCATCGTCAAAATCAACAGCCAATAAATATTTGGCACGTTCTTTATCTTGATTCATTTGGGCCACAAGCGGGTCAATGCCATCAAATTTCAGCTCTGGTCGAATAAAATGATGCCAATAAATAGTAACACGTTCACCGTAAATATTTTCTTCAAAATCAAAAATATTCACTTCAATAACAACTTGAGGCAAATCTTCATGAAATGTCGGTTTCACACCAATGTTGCATACGCCTCTATACACTTTTTCTTTCGAACCAATGACTAAACTCACTGCATAAACGCCCTTTGTAGGAAGTACGTAATCATCACTCGGTTCAATATTAGCAGTTGGGAAACCAATTGTTCTGCCTCGTTTTTCTCCTTGAACAACTGTTCCTTTAATACGATAACGATACCCAAGTTGTTCATTTGCCTTCGCTAAATCACCTGATTTTAACGCGTTTCGTATTGCAGTCGTTGATATTTTCTCATCATTCAGTTCTTTTTTTCCTACTGTAATGCATTCGAATTGCGATTGATATTCTTGCATCATCGCCATGTTCCCTTTGCCGTATTTACCAAATGTAAAGTCAAATCCAGCAATAATTGCGCGTGCATGATTTTTCACTAAATAAGACTGCACAAATTCATCAGGCGATACTTCTGCAAAACGAGATGAAAAGTTAACCACGAGACAATAATCAATATCATATTCGCCTAATAAAGCAACTTTGTCATCTAAAGGGGTTAAATAAGTGGTTCTTTTTTGCTTTGGATTCAATACAACTGATGGATGTGGATCAAATGTCATAACCGCTTTTTTGAGTCCCTTTTCTTTTGCAGTCGCTTCTAATTGTTCTAAAAGTGCTTGATGACCACGGTGTAGTCCATCAAAAAATCCCAAAGCCAACGCAATATCTTCTTGTATATATTGGTTAGGTTGGATGGGATGTGTAATTTCAATAACTTCCATAATCGATAATCTCCTTTAATTAAAAACCTTTTTAGGCTTTATTTCCTCTTGACGAGATGGATGTCTTTCATAAATGGCCATAACACGACCTGTTTCACCATCTATCATAACAATTTGGGAGTCAAAAGAAACATCAAATGCATTTTTTAAAAACTTTTGTCCATTTTTAATTTTTAATTTTAAGGCTTCATCCGTGACTTGATACATAGGTAAAGCTTTCAGACCATAGATAATCGGCAACAGTTTTTCTTGTAAACGTTCTTCTTCATGTAGCGTTTCAATTTCGGTCAAACTTAAGGCTTGCTCTAAAGATAAACCGCCACTCATTGTTCGTGTCAGACGTGACATATGTGCCGGGAGATTCAATGTTTTTCCTATATCTGTAGCTAGTGTACGGATATACGTTCCCTTCCCGCATGTCACTTCAATTTCAAAGCGCATCATTCCATCTTCAAAATGTAACTCTGATATCCGTGCAATATGTTCAATATATATTTCTCTTTCCGGTCGCGCTACGGTTTCACCTTTTCTTGCATACTCATAGAGCTTTTTTCCGTTTACTTTTACTGAAGAATACATTGGAGGAATTTGTGTCGTCCAACCTTCAAATTTTTCTAGAACTTCATCAATTTGCTTAGCATTGATATCGGATGGTTGTAATCTAACTTGCTCTAATACATCACCGGTTTGATCTTCAGTCGTAGTGGATAAACCGAGTGTGACCTCAGCATGATACGTTTTCCCCATTTCCATGACATAGTCACTGACCTTAGTGGCTTGTCCAATACAAATGGGCAAAACACCATCTACTTCAGGATCTAACGTGCCAGTATGGCCGATTTTCTTTGTATTTAGAATCTTGCGCAATTTAAAAACAACATCGTGACTGGTTAATCCGCGTGGCTTATTTACTGGTAAAATGCCATGGTACATTTCATCTACTCCTTTTCACAAAAAAACTAGAATACGCTGATTCCATCGAAAAATCAGGCTACGTATTCTAGCGCATGCTGTTAATCTCTCTTGTTTAAATCTTGAATCAACTGCTCAATACGATTACCGTATTCAATTGATGCGTCATATTCAAATTGCAAATCGGGTACAATTCTAAGTCGCATACGTTGACCAATTTCTGATTTAATAAATCCTTTTGCTTTTTCAAGACCTTTAAAAGTATCTTCACGTTCTTTATCACTGCCTAAAACAGTCAAATAAACTTTTGCTAATGATAAGTCATTTGTAGGTTGCACATCAGTAATTGTTAAAAATCCAACTCTTGGATCTTTCAATTTGTTATTGATAATGTCCATTAACTCTTTTTTCATCTGTTCACCGACACGTTCTGCTCTCATATTCATAGTTATGCCTCCTTTCACTTTATTCGTAGCGTTTTCCTCATTTACACATTATAAAGGACATCCTAAATACGCGTCAATCCAGTTCACCGTCACCCTAGTCTGACTTGACATAGATAGGAGGCCATCTTTTTTATTCTGCACTAAAAATAGACTTGAACTTCCACATTAAAAAATACACTTTCCTGTATTGTAAACATATTAAACAAACAGAAAAGTGTATTGTTATAACTCATTTATACATTATCATGCTAAAGTGATGATTCAACAATAGTTTATCTTTCGACTTCTACCATTACGAAAGCTTCAATAATGTCGCCCTCTTTAATATCATTGAATTTTGCAATTGTGATACCACATTCATAACCTTGGGCCACTTCTTTTGCATCATCTTTAAAACGTTTTAAAGTATCTAATTCACCTTCAAATAGGACAACACCGTCACGAATAATGCGGACACTTGAATCACGTGTGATTTTACCTTCTGTCACATAACTTCCGGCAATTGTACCGACTTTAGAAACTTTAAATGTTTGACGTACTTCTGCTTGACCAATGACTTTTTCTTCGAATTCTGGATCAAGCATCCCTTTCATTGCTGCTTCAATTTCTTCAATAACATTATAAATAACGCGGTGTAGACGCATATCTACATTTTCAGCATCAGCCGCACGTTTTGCACCTGCATCAGGACGTACGTTGAAACCGATGATAATACCGTTTGAAGCGTTAGCCAATGTTACGTCGGATTCGTTAATAGCGCCCGTAGCAGTGTGGATAATACGTACATTTACGCCTTCCACATCAATTTTCATTAATGAAGCAGCTAAAGCTTCAACAGATCCTTGTACGTCACCTTTAATGATTACGTTTAAGTCTTTCATTTCACCTTGTTTCATTTGTTCAAATAAATTATCAAGGGAAACATTTTTACTTTCTTGACGTTGTTGTAAAATACTTTCTTGTTCACGTGCTTCACCAATACGACGTGCTTTCTTCTCGTCTTTAAAGACTACAAAGCGGTCGCCTGCTTGTGGTACATCGTTTAAACCTGTAATTTCAACGGGTGTAGAAGGACCTGCAGATTTGATTCGTTTACCTAAATCGTTAACCATCGCTCTCACTTTACCGTGTGTGTTCCCAACGACTAATGCATCACCTACATGCAATGTTCCGTTTTGAACGAGTAATGACGCTGCTGGACCACGAGATTTGTCTAACTCCGCTTCAATCACTGTTCCAACTGCTGGTTTGTTAGCGTTCGCCTTTAATTCTTGGACTTCTGATACTAAAATTAACATTTCAAGTAAATCATCAATACCTTCACCACTTAATGCTGATAGCGGCACAAAAATCGTATCGCCACCCCAGTCCTCAGGAATTAAATTATATTCTGTTAACTCTTGCATAACGCGATCAGGGTTTGCAGTTGGTTTATCAATTTTGTTTACTGCAACAATAATTGGCACATCTGCTTCTTTAGCGTGATTTATCGCTTCAATTGTTTGTGGCATAACACCGTCATCTGCAGCAACAACTAAAATAGTAATATCTGTCACTTGTGCGCCACGTGCACGCATTGTCGTAAATGCGGCGTGTCCAGGTGTATCAAGGAAAGTAATCTTTTTACCATTGTTTTCTATTTGGTAAGCACCAATGTGTTGTGTAATACCACCCGCTTCACCTTCAGTGACACGTGTGTGACGAATCGAGTCTAACAAAGTTGTTTTACCATGATCAACGTGGCCCATGATTGTAACAACTGCAGGTCTTACTGTAGCATTTTCATCTTCTTCAATGTCATCAAAGTAAATAGAAAGATCATTATCATCTACAACGACTTCTTCTTCGATTTCCACACCATAATCTGATGCAACAAGCTCTAAAGCTTCAACATCTAAAGATTGGTTAATGTTGGCCATAATACCTAACAAGAATAATTTTTTGATGATTTCAGATGAATCTACACCTAATTTGTCAGCTAATTCTCCAACTGTAATGCCTTCTGTATACGTAATTTTAGATGGCATTTCTTTAGGTTCAGTTGGTTGTTGTGCTTTTTGGTTCTTTTTGTTTTGTTTATTATTTTTAGAACCTTTATTATTCTTTTTATTTTGTTTTTGTTGCTGGTTTGGTTTACCTTTTTGGTTTTTCCCTTGTTTTTGGTTTTTGTGATTTGATTGAGTATTTTTTTGCGGTTTTGTATCTTTTTGTGCTTGATCTTTTTTGAAAACTTTATCTAATGATTTAACTTGATCATCTTCTAAAGTTTGCATATGATTCGATACTTCTACGCCCTCTTTTTTCAACTCATCAATCACATCTTTACTTTTTATATTTAAATCTTTTGCATACTCATAAATTCTTTGTTTACCCATTAAACCACTCCTAACATTATTCATCTATCATTGACATCAACTTCTTTGCAAATCCTTGATCAGTGATACCAATATTAACACGTGCACTTTTGCCCAATGCGTCGCCTAAATCATCACGATGGCTGATGATTCGATATGGTGTTTGATAACTATGACACTTATTAATCAGATTGTTTTTAGTGTTATCTGATGCATCACTCGCAATTAAAACAAGCTTTAATCGATGCTTTTTTAGTTCAGCAAGAATAACAGACTCACCCGTTTTTACTTTACCTGCACGCATCGCTAAGCCTAAGAAATTCAAAATTTGTTGTTGATTCATTTGGTAGGTATCTCTTCTCTATAAATTAGACGAATAATTTCTTTATATACTGGCTCTAACGTTTCTTGAGACGCTTTAAAAAATTGTTCTAACTTTTGTGCTTGTTGTGCCTGTTCTATTAGCGCAATATCTTTTGAAACATAAGCACCACGGCCTGGTAATTTTCCAGTTGCATCTGCAGATATTTCGCCTTCTTTATTTTGCACGACGCGGATCATATCTTTTTTAGGTTTCATTTCATTTGATAAGATACACTTTCTCATAGGAATTTTTCTCTTTTTCATTCAAAATCCCTCCTATTTTTCGTTGCTTTCATCCTCTAAATCAACCAAAACATCGTCATGCTGTTCATCTTCAACATGATTTGATTCTGAAACAGTATTGTTTGCTTCACCAATACCAAGTTCTTTCGCATCTGATTCAGATTTGATATCAATTTTCCAGCCAGTCAATTTCGCGGCAAGACGTGCGTTTTGTCCACGTTTCCCAATAGCAAGAGATAATTGATAATCTGGAACAATGACCGTTGTAGATTGGTTTTCTTCATCAACAATAACATCGATCACTTGAGATGGACTTAAAGCGTTTCTAACAAACACTTTAGGATCGTCACTCCATTGTACGATATCAATTTTTTCACCACCGAGTTCTTCTACAACCGCTTCCACACGCGCACCTTTTGCACCGACACAAGCACCTACTGCATCAATGTCAGGATTTTCAGAGTAAACACTAATTTTAGATCGATCTCCCGCTTCACGTGCAACAGATTTAACCTCAACCGTACCTTCGAAAATTTCAGGCACTTCTTGCTCGAATAAGCGTTTTAACAAGCCAGGATGACTTCTAGAAACAAAAATTTGTGGTCCTTTTGTCGTTTGCTCAACTTTGTTTACATAAACTTTAATGCGCGCATTCGGTACATAAGATTCATTAGGGCTTCGTTCTGCTTCGGATAACACTGCTTCAGTACGTCCTAAATTAACGTAAACATAGCGATGGTCGACACGGTCAATAATACCTGTCATAATGTCTTCTTCTTTATCAATAAATTCTTCATATAAAATTTCGCGTTCTGCATCACGTAAACGTTGCATCACAGCTTGTTTCGCTGCTTGTGCACCTACACGCCCAAAATCTTTCGGTGTCACATCTTCTTCATAAATGTCCCCAACTTCGTATGCTGGATTTTTAACTAATGCAGTCGACAAGTCTATTTCTTCACGGTCATCAAATACTTCTTCAACAACTTCTTTACGTGAAATGACACGGAAAGTCCCACTGTCCAAATTAAGTTCGACACGTACGTTACGCGCACTATCATAATTCTTTTTATAAGCTGTAATTAAAGCAGCTTCAATTGCATCTACTAATACCGCTCTTGGAATCTTCTTTTCTTTCTCTAAATATTCCGTTGCTAACAATAATTCATTACTTTTCACTCATTTTCCTCCTCACATTTAAAGCATGACTGCATGACGTGCTTTTGCAACTTTATCACGTGGAATTGTGACCGTTTTTGTTTTAGATTTAATTTTTACTTCGACTTCAATCGCTTCGTCAGAAACGGATTCCAATCGTCCTAACCATTCTTTTTCACCTTCAATTGGTGCATAAAGCGACACAAATACAGGTTGATTTATCGCATTTTGAAAGTCTTTTTCATTTTTAATCGGTCTTTCAGCACCTGGTGACGCAACGTCTAAATAATAAGCCTGTGGGATCGGATCATTTGCATCCATGACCTCACTAATACGTTCAGAAGCTAATGTACAATCATTTAAATCCACACCGCCTGGTTTATCAATCGCAATGTGCAAATAATGATCTCTACCCTCTTTTGTAAACTCAACATCGACTAATTCAAAATTTAATTCGTCAAGGACAGGTTGTATTAATGTTTCAACTTGCTCTGTAACTTTACTCATACGAGCCCCCTTATCACTGACAAACAAATAGAAAAGAGCGGGTGATACCCACTCTTTCTACTTGAGTCTAATTTTATAAGCATGCTTATTATATCACAGTTTTGATAAGGCGACAAATGAATGTTACATATCAAAAATAGAGAGTTGTGCTTTGTCTGGCATATCATGTAAAGTTCCTAAATCATCGAGGTACTCAATAATTTTTTGAGAAACGCCCGCTTTTTTATTTAAATCCTCTTTTGAAAGAAACGGCCCATCTTCTCTTGCTTCTACGATCCGTTTTGCAACGTTTTCACCAAGTCCAGGAACAGCAACGAAAGGCGGAATTAATGTATCCCCTTCGATTGTAAATTCATAAGCCTGACTTTTCTCAAGATTGACTGGTTGCATACGATAACCTCGATGTGCCATTTCATTCATAATTTCAAGCACGGTTAAAATGTCTTTTTCTTTTTTACCAAGATCCATATAACGTGAATACATGTCTTTCACTGTATTTCGAATACTTTCTTTGTCTTTCACCATTGTCAATAAATCAAAATCGGATGCTCTTACTGTAAAATAACTTGCATAATAGTATAGAGGATGATGCACTTTAAAATAAGCAATTCTCACGGCCATAAGAACGTACGCTGCTGCGTGGGCTTTCGGGAACATGTATTTTATTTTTTTACAAGAATCGAGGTACCAATCAGGCACGTTATTCTCTTTCATGACTTGTTCAAATTCTTCTGTTAACCCTTTACCTTTACGTACCGCTTCCATAATTTTAAATGCAAGTGAAGGTTCAAGACCTGCATACATTAAATAAACCATGATGTCGTCACGACAACCAATACAGCTCGAAAGTGTACAAGTTCCACTTCGAACAAGTTCTTGCGCATTTCCTAACCATACATCCGTTCCATGTGATAAACCTGAGATTTGGACGAGCTCTGAAAAAGTAGTTGGCTTCGTATCTTCTAACATTTGTCTTACAAAGCCTGTCCCAAACTCAGGGACACCAAACGTTCCTGTTTTCGCTAATATTTCTTCTTCAGTCACACCTAATGGCTCAGGAGAACTAAAGATGCCCATCGTTTCTTTATCATCTACAGGTATTGTTTTAGGATCAATACCTGATAAATCTTGTAACATTCGAATCATTGTCGGATCATCGTGTCCTAGAATATCGAGTTTCAATACGTTATCGTGTATTGAGTGGAAGTCGAAATGGGTCGTCATCCAAGGCGAATTTTGATCATCTGCAGGATATTGAATCGGTGTAAAGTCATAGATATCCATATAATCCGGTACAACGATAATACCACCTGGATGTTGACCTGTTGTCCGTTTAACACCGGTACAACCTTTAACTAAACGATCAACTTCTGCGCCTCGTTTATGGATACCTTGGTCATTTAAATAACCTTTCACAAAACCGAATGCTGTTTTTTCAGCAACCGTACCAATTGTCCCTGCACGATAAACGTAATCCTCTCCAAACAATACTTTAGTGTAATTATGTGCTTGTGGCTGATATTCGCCACTAAAGTTCAAGTCAATATCGGGGACTTTATCCCCTTTGAACCCTAGAAATGTTTCAAATGGGATGTCTTGGCCTTCTTTAATCATTTGCGTCCCACATTCACAAGTTTTGTCAGGTAAATCAAATCCAGAACCGACTGAACCATCATTAAAAAATTCACTTTTTTTACACTTAGGACAAATATAATGTGGTGGCAATGGATTTACTTCTGTAATTTCAGTCATTGTCGCAACAAAGCTTGAACCCACTGATCCACGCGAACCAACTAAATAACCATCTTCGAGCGACTTTTTCACGAGTCTTTGTGAAATCAAATAGATAACGGCGAATCCGTTTCCAATAATACTTTCTAACTCTTTTTCTAATCGATCAATAACGATTTGCGGTAAATCTTCACCGTATAGTTTTTTGGCGTTATTATAACTCATTTCACGGATTTCTTCATTGGCACCATCCATATTAGGTGTATAAAGTTTATCTTTAATGGGTACAACTTTTTCAACGCGCTCTGCTAAAGCTCTTGTATTCTCGACTACGACTTGATAAGCCCGAGATTCACCTAAAAAGTGAAAATCATTAAGCATCTCATCAGTTGTTCTGAAATGTGCTTCAGGTAAAGTAGATCGGTTCAATGGATTACCAGGTTGAGAAGCAATTAAAATTTTCCGTGCGATACTATCGTGTTCGTGTAAATAGTGTACATTACCTGTTGCGATGACTGGAATATTATTCGTTTCGCCCACTTTCAAAATTCGTTCGTAAATTTCTACAAGCGTTTCATTGTCGCGAATTAATTCACGATCAAGCAAATCTTGATAAAGTGCAGGTGGTTGTATCTCAATATAGTCGTAATACTTGGCAATCCGTTCGACTTCAGATTGATCTTTTTGCATCACTGCAGTGAAAACTTCACCTTCATCACATGCTGTTCCAACTAAAATACCTTCACGATATTGATCTAATAGTGAACGTGGAATTCTAGGTGTACGGTAATAATATTTAACAAGTGAAGCGCTGACGATTTTAAATAAGTTCTTTAAGCCTGTCTGGTTTTGAACAATCAGCGTAACGTGTTGTGGGCGTGCTCGCTTATAAGCATCCTCATTTGATAATTTTTTATTAATATCTTGATGGTTGTGTACATCTAATGCTTTAAGTTGCGCTAACATTTTAATGAAAATATAAGCAGTTGCTTCGGTATCATAAATTGCGCGGTGATGTTGTGTCAGTTCAACGCCATACTTTTTAGCTAAAAAGTTCAATCCGTGCTTACCATAACTTGTATTGATTGTACGTGAGAGTTCAAGTGTATCAATAACCCCATTAGTTGAAGGACCGAAGCCAAGTCGCTCATAGTTTGTGTCTATAAAGCCCATATCAAAAGAGGCGTTATGTGCAACAAAAATGGCATCTCCTACCCATGCTTTAAAATCTGTGAGCACCTCTTTTATCTCTGGCGCATCTCGTAACATGTCATCGGTAATGTGAGTTAAATTCTTAATCGTTTCAGACAGCTTTTCGTGTGGATTACTAAAACGTTCAAACTTGTCTATAATTTCGCCGTTTTTCACTTTTACTGCAGCTAATTCTATAATTTTGTCATATTGGTTGGATAAACCTGTTGTCTCGACGTCAAATACGACATATGTAGCATCGCTTAATCGTATATCGGTCGGTTTATATGCAATAGGCACACCATCATCAACGAGCATCCCTTCCATACCATAAATCATTTTTATGCCATGTTTTTCTGCTGCAGCATGCGCATCTGGATATGCTTGTACAACATTATGATCTGTCACTGCAATCGCTTCATGACCCCATTTAGCCGCTTGTGCAACATATTCACCGATATGTGTCACACCGTCCATTTGGCTCATAGAAGTATGCAGATGAAATTCGACGCGTTTTTCTTCAGCCTTATCCACTTTTGGTGTACGCTTGATCTCTTCAATATCTGACATCATCATCACAAGATCTCGAATAAACATATCTTCTTCGATACGTCCTTGTGCTCTTATCCATTTACCTTCAGATAATGCTTTGAAGTGTTCTAAGTCGTCTTTATTTTTACGCGTAAACATTTTAAGTACTAATGAGTCTGTATAGTCCGTCACCTTAAGTTCCACAATATGGCGTCCACTTTTGAGTTCTTTAAGGTTAATATCAAAAATGACACCTTCAATAGCGACTTTAAACTCTTCCTCAATAATACTTTCAATCGGTCTCACATTTTCAACTTGAATTGGTTTACCGATTTGACAACGCGTTACGGACACTTCGTTATCATCTTTTGCACGTTGTTCTTTCATCTTTTCTATTTTTGCTGTTGCTTCTCTCGCACTTTGCTCATCCTCTTGTTGAATGTGTGCTTCAAGAGAAGCTAAATCATCGTCATGACCATGCTCATCAGTTTCAAACACCACTTTATCAACATCAAAACCACATCGTTGCATTGCTTTGACTAGGCTGCCATTGCAAACCTTATTAAAGTGCTGACCTTCAACATCATTTTGAACAAGTACTTTAACAACATTGCCTGACATCACAATACGTTTCTGTTTAAGTTGACCTTTGACCTTAGGAGATAGTTGCGTTTGGTCGATACAATCTCCAAAATATTTTAATAAATACTCATCTTGACCTTGATGCGTTGCAACTGTAATTTTCCAATCAACATTTGCGATATCTTGAAAGCTCTCTTTCATTGCATGAGTCAATACAGCATAATCATCATATTTTAATAATCGTGGTAATTGGATATGAAAAATCCATTCACGAGATTTTTCAGAAACATCGATGCGTGTCAATAGACCTTGTTCGATAATATCTTGATCAAAATAATCTTGCATATGAATTTGTTTTAAGAGAATCTTAAACTTTTCTTGATCCTTTAATGCCACACTCATAACCACCTTATTTTAATTGCCGTACATCCATTTGTATTTAAAAATGACTTTCAAGCCATTTTATATTTCATACGGGATAAGGCTGAGAAATCAATAGATTCCTCAGCCTTCTTATTGTTGTTGCATCATCAATAGAACCCAATCGGTTAACCTATCGTGAAGCAATATGCTTATTTTTATTATAACAAATGATTGGCATCTTCTTACTGAATTTGTTCACTACATTTTTCTAAATGCGCTAACAAAGCATCAACATGGACTTCTTCACTTTCGCCATTGTCTCTTCTTTTAACTTCTACAATACCTTCAGATGCATTTTTTCCGACTACCACACGAAGCGGTAAACCAATCAAATCTGCATCATTGAATTTCACGCCTGCACGCTCGTTTCTATCATCATACAACACATCATACTGTGTTTGTAATAAATCATATAAACGGTCTGCACATTCACGTTGATCTTCTTTTTTAGGATTCACTGTAATTAAATGAATGTCATAAGGTGATACTGCTTTTGGCCAAATGATACCGTGCTCATCATGATGTTGTTCAATAATTGCACTTAATGTTCGAGATACACCAATACCGTAACAACCCATTGTAAGGTTTTGTTCGCGTCCTTGTTGATTTAAAACGGTCGCATGCATTGGCTCTGAATATTTTTCGCCTAAAACAAAGACTTGTCCCACTTCAATACCTTCTGCAAAACGTGCCGGACCGGATCCATCTGCTAGAGGCTCACCTTCCAGGATAAAACGGAAATCGCCATAAGCTTCAACTTTAAAATCACGATCTACGTTGGCATTGACATAGTGATAGTCATCTTCGTTAGCACCTACAATTAAATTGTTTATAGATTGAACGAATTGATCTGCATATACTTTGATATCTCTATCAGTAATCGGACCTAAAGAGCCAGACGTTGCATTTAGCAAATTACGTATCTCGTCTTCTGAAGCGAGAACAACATCGTCTGTTTTAAAGTAATCTTTAATTTTAACTTCATTGAGTTCATGATGTCCTCTAACTAAAATTAAAACGAATTCACCGTTCACTTTAAAGACCATTGTTTTAGTGATGTTTTCTAATGGCACATCTAAGAAATCAGCAACTTGTTTCGCTGTTTTCATATTCGGCATCTCTACCTTTTCTAAGTCTTTTTGTGCATCTAAAGTCGTATTAGACGCATAGTAAGGGACTTCTGCTTTTTCGATGTTTGCTGCATAGTCACTTTGTTCACTATAAACGATTGTATCTTCACCAATTGCACTTAAAGCGTGGAATTCGTGTGTATGATTACCACCAATTGCACCTGAATCAGCAACAACCGGTCTGACATTTAAGCCCACCCGGTTAAATATCGTTTGATAAGCATGAAACATGTTCTGATATGTTTCCATTAAAGAAGCTTCATCTGTGTGGAATGAATAAGCATCTTTCATAATAAATTCTCTACCACGTAATAAGCCAAATCTCGGTCTTTTCTCGTCACGGAATTTTGTTTGGATTTGAAACAATGTTAAAGGCAATTGTTTATAAGAACGCAACTCATCACGAACAAGTGATGTTACGACTTCTTCATGCGTCGGTCCAAGCGCAAACTCACGTTGATTACGATCACGAAGACGCATCAATTCCATGCCATATGCATCCCATCGTCCTGACTCTTTCCATAATTCAGATTGCTGTAATATAGGCATGACAACTTCTACAGCATCAATGCGCTCCATTTCTTCACGAATAATTTCAGAAATTTTATGGATTACGCGTGTCGCAATCGGCAAGTAACTATATACGCCTGCTGCATTTTGTTTAATTAAACCTGCTTTTAATAATAGTTGATGGCTTTTTGCCTCTGCTTCAGCAGGTACTTCTCTTAGTGTTTGAATAAAAACTTTTGATTGCTTCATCCTTCATTGTTCCTCCCTAATCGTTTTATAAGAAATAACGTTGTATATCATTCCAAGTGACGAGCACCATAACAACAAGTACAAACACTGCACCCGCTGCTATGATCACTGTCTCAGCTTTTTTATTGGCTGGTTTTCTAAAGATGGCTTCATAAAATACAAATAAAATACGTCCACCATCAAGTGCTGGAATAGGTAAAAGGTTCATAATACCTAAGTTCACACTTAATGCTGCAGTCCAAGTAATTAAATTAATGATCCCAGTTTTAACGACGGTGTCGACATTTTTATAGATACCGACTGGTCCATTTAACATATCAAAACTAAATGTTCCCGTGAAAATACTTGAAATCATGCCAACAACTGCAACAAAGATGAGTTTCCCAAAGCGTAACGTTTCTTCAATACCAAAAATTAAAGGTTCGAATAGAGATCTTTCTTTTGTTGGTGTAAAACCAAGTTGATAAGCCGTTTGTTTGGAAGTTTTAGAAGTTTGAATTTCTACTTTTTTCGGTTCAAACTTTTTATCAATTGTTTTACCGTTACGTTCGACTACGATCGTCGTTTCATTTCCTTTAGTTTGACTTAATGCTTTACTCACATCTTCAAAGCGATTAATTTCTTGGTTTCCAATTTTTTTGATTGTATCACCTTTGTGAAGACCAATTTGTTCTGCAGGTGAATCTTTTGCAATCTGATCAATTGTCGTACTTGGCGCACCTTGATAATAGGCTAAACCAATTAATAGTACGAAAGCTAAAATGAAATTAAATAACGGTCCCGCAAATAAAGTTAAAAACTTTTGATACGGTTTTTTGTGTGCAAATTGTCGATCTCTCGGTGCAATTTGTATTAAGCTTCCATTTTGTACAAAATAAGCTTTCTTCGCAATTGGATAATGATGGCGCGCTTGATCGTCTGCAGCAACACCTTCAATATACAATTGTTCTTGTAAATCAATTTTCTTTACTTCTATAGCTTCTATTTTTTGAAATTTGTGTTGATCGTCTAAAATGATGTGCGTCACTTCATCTTGATCGTTCACTTTAATTTTAACATGCATCCCCGGCTGTACAGGCGCTTCTTCTAGTCCATCTCCAGCCATACGGACATACCCACCTACAGGTAATAAACGAATAGTATAAAGTGTTTCATCTTTACGAAAACTGAAGATTTTAGGTCCCATACCAATTGCAAATTCTGGACACATGATACCTGCCCGTTTCGCAAAAAACATGTGACCGAACTCGTGCACGAATACAAGCACACCGAATACGATAATAAAAGCGATAAGTGTTATTAACATAGGCACTACACCTCATATGGTTTTGTTTTATAGTAATGGTCGATTTCTAAAATTTCTTCTAATGATGGGTCCGGAATCACTTCATGTGCTGCCATTTCACGCTCAATCATATGCTCAATTTCAAGAAATGTGATCTCATGGTTTAAAAACTTAGCCACTGCCACTTCATTAACAGCATTAAGTACAACTGGCATGGATCCACCGATACGCAATGCATCATAAGCAAACTTCAAACATCGATATCGATCCAGATCCATTTCTTGGAAGTGCAATTGCGACACTTGCGCTAAATCTAATGATGGCGCTCGATGTTCAATTCTCTCTGGATAAGTAAATGCATATTGAATCGGCATACGCATGTCAGGGGTACCAAGTTGTGCCATCACACTCGTATCAACGAATTCGACCATTGAATGAATAATGCTCTCTTTATGCAAGATTGTTTTAATTTGGTCTATTTCCAAATCAAACAACCATTTTGCTTCAATCACTTCAAAGCCTTTGTTCATCATCGTTGCAGAGTCAATCGTTATTTTATTCCCCATTGACCAATTGGGGTGGTTCAATGCATCTTCGACAGTAACATGTTCTAGTTGTTCACGTGTTAACTCTCGGAAAGAACCACCACTCGCAGTAATTGTAACATTTTTAATTTGATGCATATCTTCGCCATTTAAACATTGGAAAATTGCAGCATGCTCTGAATCTACAGGAAGGATATCAACACCATAACGCTTTGCATGTGCCATGACAAGTTTTCCGGCCACAACTAAAGTCTCTTTATTCGCAAGTGCTATATTTTTCCCTGCTTCAATCGCTTTCATTGTAGGCTCTAACCCGACACTTCCCAGTAGCGCATTTAAAACTAAATCGTTTTTCTCATATGTTGAAACATCGATTAATCCTTGACGCCCACTCACTATATGAGAATGATAAGGTTTTAAGCGTTCAACATCCGCTTCATCTTGAACAGCAACAATTTCTGGTTTAAACTTTTCAATCACTTCAATTGCAAATTCAATATTTTTCCCAACTGTAAAACTAATCAAGTTAAATGATTCTGGATGACGCGCAATCACATCAATCGCTTGCTGACCTATTGAACCTGACGCGCCTAATATTGCTATATTTTTCATTAATGTTCCTCATTTCACTTTACATTTGAATTAAGAAAATATTCATTAAAGGTAAAACAAACATGAAACTATCAAAACGGTCTAAAATACCACCATGTCCAGGTAGGAGACGTCCAGAATCTTTCACACCGAAATGGCGTTTAAATCCTGATTCTACTAAGTCACCTAACTGTCCGAAGACACTGAGCACAACAGTTAATAATAGAATTAAACTGATGTGATACTCAAATGACACAAAAAACATAAATGTAAGGGGTACGAGGAGGCTACAAATCAATCCGCCGATGAAGCCTTCAACCGTTTTATTCGGACTAATAATCGGCCATAGTTTATGTTTTCCAAAAAGTCGGCCAAAAATATACGCCCCTGTATCTGTTAACCAAACGATCAACAAACCAAATAGGATATATTGTAAGCCGGCTTCTCTCGTTTCATAGAAGTACATGAATCCAATCCCCACGTAAGCAACAGACATTAAACAAAATGCGGAATCCATGAAACTGAAGCGGTTTTTGGACATAACCGTATAACTTAAAATAACAAAGCTCATCGCTATCAACGATTTCTGTTGTAACACGGGCACCCATGCACCAAAATCTTGTGGAATCATAATAATAATTAAAGCCAAGGCACTGATAATACCTGGTATTGACAGCAATTGAATCCGATTCATGTTTAAAAGTTCTTTTAAAGCAATTAAAGCTAATAAGAATGTAAAATACATCCATACTGATCCGCCAATCAGTAAAATAGGTAAGAAAACGATTAATGCGACAATCGTTGTGATTGTTCTTACTTTCATCCCACTACTCCTATCTACAATCCTCCAAATCGTCTTTGGCGTGATTGATATGTTTTTATACATGCTCTTAATTCTGCCTCATCAAAGTCAGGCCACAATTTAGAATTAAATATAAACTCACTATAAGATAATTGCCAAATCAAAAAGTTGCTTATACGTTGTTCGCCTGAAGTCCGTATTAATAATTCTGGATCTGGGTAATCGTGTGTCATTAAATATTTTTGGAAATGCTGCTCAGTAAGTGTATCAATATCATCATCTGAAGCGTGTCGCATCTCTTTCATCATATTCTGAATACCATTGATAATTTCAGCTCGTCCCCCATAATTGATTGCAAATATTAATGTCAATCCAGTGTTGTCAGCTGTTTTATTTTTAGCCTCATCTATGGCTTGAATTGTTTTTTCAGGTAAATCATTTATAAAACCAATCGTTTCAACACGTACGTTTTTTTCAATCAATTCGGGTAAAAATGTATTTAAAAAGTTAACAGGTAATCCCATGATATAGTTAACCTCTTCATCAGGACGTGACCAATTCTCAGTTGAAAATGCATAAAGTGTTAAATATTTAACATTCAAATCGCTAGCTGCTCGCGTAATGGTTTTAATCGTCTGCATTCCCTGATAGTGACCTTTAATTCGTGGCATTTTTCGTTGTTTTGCCCAACGACCATTGCCATCCATAATAATCGCTATATGTTCAGGTATATTATGTAAATCGATTTGATCGACATGTTTTTGACTGTCGATTTTCTTCTTAAATTTCTTAAACATGCGCGTTCCTCCGAGCCTATTCCGTCTCTTAAAATATTATAATCTCTTTAGCGTACAATTATCTACCATTTTATCACACTCAATCAGCGCATTGAATAAACAAAGAAAAAAACTGTACCAAAGTCGTATTCGGTACAGCTCAGTGAGAAGGCAAACCATTTCTACAATTTTACTATGAAATGAGGGTGACGTATCACGATATGATAAGAAATAATACATATAACATTGATTTTATTTTATCTATATTAGGCTTCTTTTAATTGAGGAGAAGCGTCAATTTCACCCTATTCATTTTGATTGATTCTTGTCTACTCGTCGGTAAGTCTAAAACTTAAACTGACATAATATCTTTTTCTTTATCAGCAACTAACTGATCGATATCTTTAATTGATGAATCAGTGATTTTTTGAACTTCATCAGAACCATTTCGTAATTCATCTTCAGAAATTTCGCCATCTTTTTGTTGTCTTTTTAGATGATCATTTGCATCACGTCGAATATTACGAACAGATACTTTTGCGTTTTCACCTGTTTTCTTGACGTCTTTAACAAGTTCTTTACGACGTTCTTCAGTGAGTGCTGGCACCATAATACGAATCACTTCTCCGTCACTCGTAGGATTAACACCTAAGTTTGCAGCAATAATCGCTTTTTCAATATCACCAATAGATGTTTTATCGTATGGTGAAACGACAAGAAGACGTGCTTCAGGTACGTTAATACTTGCTAATTGTTGGACAGGTGTTGGTGCACCATAGTAGTCCGCTTCAACACCAGCTAATAAGTTAGAGTTTGCGCGTCCTGCATTAATTTGTGCCAATTCACGAGATAAATTCTCAATTGATTTTTTCATACGACTTTTAGCATCTTGAATAGTTTCTTTCATTTTTTTGCACCTCTATATTATTTTGTAATAATTGTCCCTATATCTTCACCTTGGACAGCACGTTTAATATTACCTTCTTCCATGATAGAGAACACTTTTAAAGGTATATTGTTGTCCATACAGAATGAAGAGGCTGTCGAATCCATGACTTGTAAACCTTCCTGTAACAATTGAATGTATGTTAAACGTTCATATTTTTTAGCATTCGGGTCTACTTTTGGATCTGCTGAGTAAACACCATCAACATTATTTTTCCCCATTAAGATGACGTCTGCTTCAACTTCAGCAGCACGTAATGCAGCTGTTGTATCTGTTGAGAAGTATGGGTTACCGATACCCGCTGCAAAAATAACAACGCGTTTTTTCTCTAAGTGACGAATCGCACGACGACGAATATAAGGTTCTGCAACTTGCTTCATTTCTATAGATGTAAGGACACGTGTATCACAATCAAGTTGTTCTAAGCTATCTTGTAATGCAAGTGCATTCATCACTGTCGCGAGCATACCCATATAATCAGCAGTTCCTCGATCCATGCCTAAGTCACTACCTGTTTTTCCACGCCAAATGTTACCGCCACCCACGATGACAGCAACTTCTGTATCCATTTTTGCGACTTCTGCTACTTGTTGTGCAATGCTTTTAATAATCATTGGATTAATTCCAAATCCTTTGTCCCCTGCTAATGCTTCTCCACTCAGTTTCAAAACTACTCGCTTATATTTTGAAGTTTCAGTCATTATTTTAACCTCTCTATTCGTAATATGTAAAACAATACAAGTAAAGAAGACACAATAAGCATCACCCTTCTACACGGCTTCAATCTTGCATTGAAGTCCTGCAGAGGAGGACACGAAAGGTGTCTTCTTTCTTATACAAAACCGTGTCGATTATTTCATTTGTCCTTTTACTTCATCAGCAAAGTTTTCTTCACGTTTTTCTAAACCTTCACCCACTTCGTAACGAACGAAGTCTACTAATTGACCACCTTTTGATTTAAGGAATTGTTCAACTGTTTGGTCAGGGTCTTTAACGAAGTTTTGGTTAACAGCACAAATCTCTTGAAGATATTTGCGTAAACGACCTTCAACCATTTTTTCAACGATGTTTTCTGGTTTACCTTCATTTAATGCTTGTTGTTTTAATACTTCTCTTTCATGGTTGATTTCTTCTTCACTTACTTGGTCAGATGAAACGTATTTAGGGTTGATTGCAGCGATGTGCATCGCAACATCTTTTGCAGCTTCTTCGTCAGTTGAACCTTCAACAACTGCAAGAACACCAATACGTCCGCCCATGTGTAAGTAAGCACCGAATGCGTCACTATCTGATTTTGATTTGATTTCGAAACGACGTAAGCTTAATTTTTCACCAATTGTTGAAATCGCTTCAGTCATATGTTCAGAAACTGTTTTACCGTTTGGTAATGTTGTTTCATTTAAAGCTTCAACTGAATCCACTTTTGTTTCAAGAATTTGGTTAGCAATTTCTTTTACAAGTTGTTGGAAACCTTCGTTACGTGCAACAAAGTCTGTTTCTGAGTTGATTTCAACGATAACAGCATCGTTACCTTTAACTTCAACATGTGTAATACCTTCTGCTGCAATACGGTCTGCTTTTTTAGCTGCTTTAGCAATACCTTTTTCACGTAAGTAGTCAATGGCTTTATCAATGTCACCATCAGTTGCTTCTAATGCTTTTTTACAATCCATCATACCTGCGCCAGTTCTTTCACGTAATTCTTTAACAAGTTTAGCTGAAATTGCCATTCATGATTCCTCCAATATTCAATCAATATTTATTTTAAAAAAAGGGGCTGGGACATATTCACGTCTCAACCCAATGAAAATACTCAAAATGATAAAGTGGCAGTAGATGACGCGTTTGATCCTACACTTTAAATCAAGCTTTTCTCAATCCAAGTCATCTTTGCCATTAGTGGGTCGATGAAAACAAATAAGTTTCTATCCCACACCCATTTCAAGATGCGACTTAGTTAGATTCAACAGATGTTTCAGTTGTTTCTACTGCTTCAGCTGATTCGTTATCTGCTTTTTCATCTTCAGTTAAGTCGATGTTTTGTTCAGCAGCTACTTCATCGTTTGATACACCTTGTTGACCTTCTAAAATTGCGTCTGCCATTTTACCAGTTAATAATTTAACCGCACGAATTGCGTCGTCATTCGCTGGGATTACGTAATCAATTTCATCCGGATCACAGTTTGTATCAACGATACCAACGATAGGGATGTTTAATTTACGTGCTTCTGCAATCGCGTTGCGCTCTTTGCGTGGGTCAACGACAAATAATGCTTGTGGCATTGATTTCATATCACGAATACCGCCTAAGAATTTAATTAAACGGTCATATTCTTTTTTAAGTTCTACAACTTCTTTTTTAGGAAGAACATCAAATGTTCCATCTTCTTCCATTTTTTCAATTTCAGAAATACGTTGTACACGTTTAGAGATTGTTTTATAGTTTGTTAAAATACCACCTAACCATCTTTGGTTAACATAGAAGTGGCCAGCGCGTTCTGCTTCAGCTTTCACTGATTCTTGCGCTTGTTTTTTAGTACCTACGAATAAGACTTTACCGCCTTCTTCAGATACTTGTTTAATAAAGTTGTATGCTTCTTCAACTTTTTTCACTGTTTTTTGTAAGTCGATAATGTAGATACCGTTTCTTTCAGTGAAGATGTACTTTTTCATTTTTGGGTTCCAACGGCGTGTTTGATGACCGAAGTGAACACCAGCTTCTAGTAATTGTTTCATAGAAATTACTGCCATAATATAAATTCCTCCTATTGGTTTACATCCGCCACGAACACTCATATAAAAACGATGAAATTCATCGCACCCTTTTATACTTCGGTGTTGCGTGTGTGTTTTGACTTTTATAGCCGCTAATTAATATATCATAACATGCGCGAGTTTGCAACAACGCAATCCAATTATTCTGCACGCGTTAACTCGTCTAAGAATGCTTCTTTCTTAACTTTAATAAAAGTCCCTTTCATACCTAAAGAACGTGATTCAATAACGCCGGCACTTTCAAGTTTTCTTAAAGCGTTAACGATAACTGAACGTGTGATACCTACGCGGTCTGCAACTTTTGAGGCAATTAAGAGACCTTCTTTACCACCAAGTTCTTCAAATATATGGTCAATCGCTTCTTTTTCTGAGTAAGATAAAGAGTTGATCGCCATTGAGATTGCTGCTTTATCACGAGCTACAGATTCAATCTCTGAATGTTTTTCACGTAATATTTCCATACCGATTACTGTTGCAGCATATTCACCAAGCACAAGATCATTTTCGTTGAAGTCATCGGCAACACGGCCTAGAACAAGTGTTGCTAAGCGTTCGCCTCCACCAATAATTGGGAAAATTGTTGTTCTTGAGTCTTTGAATAAATCTTCATTTTCTGGTGGGAATACTGATAAATCACTATCAATTGTAATATTTGATGACGTTTCATATACGTGCATTAATTTATCCGTGTAAGCCTCTGGAATATGACGGTCCTCTAGCATTTGAATAATACGTTCATTTTTAAGTAATTCATTCAAGCAAGATCCCAAAATTTTACCGCGACGAGAAACGATGAATACATTTGTAACTGTAACTTTACTCACCGTTTGGGCAACATCTTTGAAGTCGACAGAGATACCTTTATGTTTTTGTAACAAACTACTTAATTCTCTCGTTTTCGATAATAAGCTCATGTCATTTCTCCTTTTTTTCTTATAAAATAAATTCGCTTAAATCTTTGTTCGTTGAAATTGTTTTTAATTTATCGTCTACATATTGTGGCGTAATATCCACTTGAGCGTGTGGCATATGCGGCGCTTCGAATGACAAGTCTTCTAACATTTTTTCTAAGATTGTATGCAGTCTGCGGGCACCGATATTATCCGTTTCTTGATTGACATGATATGCCATCTCTGCAAGTCTGTAAATCGCTTCGTCTGTGAAATTTACTGTGACTTCTTCCGTTTGCAATAGCAACTCATACTGTTTAATCAGAGATAATTTTGGTTCTTTTAAAATTCTTACAAAATCATCTACAGTGAGATCTTTTAATTCTACACGAATTGGGAATCGACCTTGAAGTTCTGGAATCAAATCGCTTGGTTTAGAAACATGAAACGCACCCGCGCCGATAAAGAGCATATGTTCCGTACTCACAGTACCATATTTTGTTCTTACAACGCTACCCTCAAGGATAGGTAAAATATCACGTTGCACACCTTGTCGAGAAACATCTTGGCCACTGTTTTGGCTTGTCGTAGCAACTTTATCAATTTCATCTATAAAGATAATTCCCATTTGCTCAGCAAGTTCAAGCGCTTCTTGGTTTGCAGTCTCGTGATCAATCATTTCGTCAGCAAATTGATCAACAAGAATTTTACGTGCTGTTTTAACAGGTACTTCTTTTTCAACTTTTTTCTTAGGCATTAATTGGCTCATCATTTCTTGCATTTGTTCGTTTTGCTGTGTACCTAACATGCCTAAAGCACCCGGATCTTGCTCTACTTTAACACGCACTTTTTCTTCCTCTAGCTTTCCGTTAAGGAGTTGCAATTTAATTTCAGAACGTTTTGTTTTGATTTCTTCTGTTGGCGGCTCTTCTTCCTCTTCTTCATTTTGCTGACCAAAGTTTGGAATTGCACCACCAAATAAAGATTCTAAAGGATTATTAGTATTTTTGTTAGCTTTTTTCTTAAGACTAGGAACAAGGAGTTTAACGAGTTTTTCGTTAGCTTTTGCCGTTGCTGCTTCAACCACATTTGCTTTTTTCTCATCTTTAACTAATCTTACCGAAACATCGACTAAGTCACGCACCATACTCTCAACATCTCTACCGACATAACCTACTTCAGTAAACTTTGTCGCTTCAACTTTTAAAAATGGTGCACCAACTATTTTAGCCATACGACGGGCAATTTCAGTTTTACCCACACCTGTTGGTCCCATCATTAATATATTTTTAGGGGCAATTTCTTGTTTAACTTCATCCTCAAGCAAACTACGACGGTAACGATTTCTAAGGGCAATGGCTACCTTTTTCTTCGCTTCATCTTGCCCAACGATATATTCATTGAGTTTATCTACGATGTCTTTAGGTGTATATTTAATCGCATTGTTCTCCATGCTTTAAACCCTCCATTATAATTCTTCTACAGTGATGTGATCATTAGTGAACACGCAAATTTCAGAAGCCACTTTAAGGCTTTCATAGGCCATTTCTTGTGCACTCATATGTGGTGCGTGTCTTTTTAGTGCGCGTCCGGCGCTCAAGGCAAAATTACCACCCGAACCAATTGCAATTAAATCATCATCCGGTGCAATCACTTCACCTGTACCACTAACGACTAAAATATTATCTTTGTTCATGACAATTAACATCGCTTCAAGTTGGCGGAGTTGTTTATCGCCTCGCCACTCTTTTGCGAGTTCTACAGCAGCTCTTTCCAAATTACCACTATATTGTTGTAATTTTCCTTCAAACTTTTCAAACAATGTGAATGCGTCTGAAACACTGCCAGCAAAACCAGCAACGACGCGGTTATTATACAATTTACGAACTTTTTTAGCAGTTTGTTTCATAATGACTTGTTCACCTAAAGTGACTTGACCATCTCCGGCCATCGCTGCTTCACCATTATGTCTTACTGCGTATATCGTTGTCGCATGAATTGATGAACTCATGTTAAATTACTCTCCTTTTCTCGCACGTGGATGTGCCTTTAAATAAACATTTCTCAACTGTCGATTTGTTACATGTGTATATCGGCCTGTCGTAGATAAATTAACATGTCCAAGTAAGCTTTGAACAGTTCTAAGGTCTGCACCTTCATTTAACATATGTGTTGCAAATGTATGTCTCAACTTATGCGGATGAATCGCAGTCACACCAGCTGTCCGTTTGACGATATCATTTAAAACATAGCGCACACCTCTTTCGGTAATCGGTTGACCTTTTAAGTTTGTAATCAAATAGTCGTGCTGTACATTTTGAATAGGCTTAAACTGTTCTAAATATACTTCAAGACTCTGTCGACAAAATTCGCCGAAAGGTACAATTCGTTCTTTTCCACCTTTACCCAATACTTTTACCCAACACATTTCTAAATCAACATCTGAAACTTTTAAAGACACCAATTCCGAAACCCGAATTCCTGTCGCATAAAGCAACTCAAGAATTACTCGGTCTCTGAGATCTTTTTGGTTCCCCTTACTTACCGTTTGAAATAACGCTTCCATTTCTTCTGTATAAAAAAACGTAGGTAAATAACGCTCTTTTTTGGGATGAACTAATTGGACAAATGGATTCACTACATCTTGCTCTTGTGTCATCCAAAAAGCATAAAAACTACGCAATGTAGAAATTTTTCTTGATACTGTTGTACGTTGTAAACCTAAATCATAAAGTGTTTGTAAATAGTTTCTTGCGTCACTGTATTTGAAATCTCTCAATCCTAGTTGTTCTCGATCAAGAAAATGATTAAATTGGTCTAAATCGTCGTGATAAGCTTTTAACGTATGCGATGAGAAAAAACGCTCTCTTTTTAATGTATCTAAAAATTGTTCTTGGATTTGTTTCAAAGCAAAAACCCCTCCATCATTAGCATTGTAGCATAATGATAAGGGGAACTGCATTGATTATACATTGAATTTTTGTATTTATCAAAATTTTACTTATTTTGCCATTTTTTAGACCATTTATAATGTCTCTTTAAAATGATTCAGTTGTGTTAATGCACGTTGCGCGAGTGTTTCATAGCGCTCTTTTTTATCTTTTATACGTTCTTCCAAAGCAGGTACTAATCCGAAGTTCGCATTCATCGGTTGGAAGTTCTTATTGTTCGTTGCATGTGAAATATAATAAGCCATACTTCCTATCATCGTTTCACGAGGGAAAATGACATCTGCTTTATTAAGCATACGGTGTGCTAAATTGATGCCTGCAACCAATCCACTAGCAGCACTTTCTACGTACCCTTCAACACCTGTCATCTGTCCAGCAAAAAATAAGTTCTCACGGTCTTTAAAAGCATATGTTTCATTTAAAACTTCAGGTGAATTAATAAACGTATTGCGGTGCATGACGCCATATCTCACAATATCTACATTTTCCAATCCAGGAATAAGACGAATCACTTCTTTTTGAGCGCCCCATTTTAATCTCGTTTGAAAACCTACAATATTATAAAGCGTACCTGCCGCATCATCTTGACGTAGTTGAACAACGGCGTAAGGACGTTTCCCTGTTTTCGGATCTTCCAATCCAACTGGCTTCATTGGTCCAAATAACAACGTTTTCGGACCTCTACCCGCCATGACTTCAAAAGGCATACATCCTTCAAAGTACTTTTCTTTTTCAAAATCGTTCATCGGGGCTACTTCTGCTTCAAGTGCTGCCTCATAAAAGCGGTTAAACTCCTCTTCCGTCATCGGACAATTCAAGTAAGCTGCTTCGCCTTTATCATAACGTGATTTAAGATACACTTTATCCATATCAATTGAATCTTTTTCAATAATCGGTGCTGCAGCATCATAAAAGTATAACTGATCTTCACCAGTTAATGCGACAATTTCTTTTGCCAAAGGTTCAGTTGTCAATGGTCCTGTCGCAATAATTGTAGGGCCTTCAGGGATAGAAGTGATTTCTTCATTTTTAACCGTAACATTGGGATGATTTTTTAATGTCTCAGTTATATAACCTGCAAAGTCATGTCTATCAACAGCTAAAGCGCCACCCGCAGGCACACGTGCTTTATCTGCCGCTTCAATAATTAATGAGTTTAATTGTCTCATTTCTTCCTTTAATACACCGACCGCATTCGTTAATGCATTACCACGTAACGAATTAGAACATACCAATTCAGCAAATTTGTCTGTATGATGCGCTGGTGTTTGTTTTACAGGACGCATTTCATATAAATTCACTTTGATTCCGCGTTCTGCAAGTTGAAATGCTGCTTCAGACCCTGCTAAACCAGCGCCAATAATATTAACAGATGTCATTATTATTTTCCTCTCTTTAAAACATTATTTTTGAACTTCTTCTTTATAATCACAGTTCGAACAAACGACTTGCGTTGTACGTCCTTTTTTGTGTTCAGCAAGATAATGGTTACATTTTGGACAATCTCTGCCGATAGGTTTATCCCACGAGATAAAATCACATTCTGGATAATTTGAACAACCATAAAAGACACGGTTTTTCTTAGATTTACGTTCGACGACATCACCTGTTTTACACTTAGGACATTTAACACCAATCGGTTTCGTAATTGCTTTTGTATTGCGACAATCTGGAAAATTTGAACATGCCATAAACTTACCATAACGCCCCATTTTAATTACCATCGGGCTACCGCAGACTTCACAATCTTCACCGGCAGGCTCGTCTTTGATTTCAATTTTTTCCATTTCTTCTTCTGCGCGTGCAACATCTTGTTTAAAGCTGTTGTAAAAGTCTCCAACAACCTTTTTCCAAGCAATATCACCGTCAGCAATTTTATCGAGTAACGTTTCCATATTGACTGTGAATTCCACATCAATGATTTCAGGAAAGTACTCTTTCACTTGTTCGTGTACAATCTCACCGAGTTCAGTTGGCACGAAACGTTTACTTTCATTTTTAACATAATTCCTTTTTTGAATGGTGTCAATTGTAGGGGCATAAGTTGATGGTCGCCCAATTTTTAATTCTTCTAACGTTTTAACTAGACGTGCTTCAGTATATCGTGGTGGGGGTTGTGTAAAATGCTGAGCTGGGTCTATTTTAGTAGCAATCACTTCATTACCTACTTCTAATTTCGGTAAGCGGTTTTCTTTTTCTTTCCCTTTATCATCATTCGTTTCCACATATAACGTCATAAAGCCTTTAAATTTAATCGTTTGGCCATTCGCTCTAAACTTAATATCGTTTTGTGTCAAATCAACAGAAACAGTATCTAAAATCGCAGGTGCCATTTGACTTGCTACAAATCTTTCCCAAATTAATTTGTATAAGCGATATTGATCCCGAGTTAAGAAATCTTTCATCTCAGCAGGTGTACGAAGTGTGCTCGTTGGACGAATCGCTTCATGGGCATCCTGGTCCCCTTGCTTTCCTTTTTGTGTTGATTTTGATAAATAATCAGCGCCATATTGAGACTCGATATATTGTTTAGCTTCATTTTGTGCATCTTTAGAAATACGTGTAGAGTCTGTTCTCATATAAGTAATCAGACCTATTGTCCCTTTTCTTTTTAAGTCGATTCCTTCATATAATTGTTGTGCAATCATCATGGTTTTACGCGCTTTGAAGTTCAACTTACGTGCAGCTTCTTGTTGCAATGTTGACGTCGTAAAAGGAAACGCAGGTCGACGCGTTTTTTCTTTTGTCGAAACATTTGAAACGGTAAAACGATCCCCATCCAATGCTTTAGTGATTACAGCGACATCATCTTTATTCGTTAACTTGTAAGGTTTACCTTTATAATGTAGAAACTTGGCATTAAATTTTGATTTTCCATAACGAAACTCGCCTTCAATTGACCAATATTCTTCGGGCTTAAAATTACGAATCTCGTTTTCACGATCAATGATGAGGCGTAATGCGACAGATTGCACACGTCCAGCTGATAACCCTTTTTTTACCTTTTTCCATAAAACTGGAGAAATATTATAACCCACTAAACGGTCTAAAATACGGCGCGCTTGTTGCGCATCCACAAGATCCATTTCAATGCCGCGTGGATGTTTGAAACTTTCTTTCACAGCATCTTTAGTGATCTCATTAAATACAACTCGATTCTCTTTACTATCTTCTAACTCAAGTATATTTGCTAAGTGCCATGCAATTGCTTCACCTTCGCGGTCGGGGTCACTTGCAAGAAAAACTTTTTTAGCCTTTTTCGCATGTCGCTTCAAATCTTTTACGACAGGTCCCTTTCCTCTTATAGTGATATACTTAGGCTCATAATTGTCTTCAACATCTACACCCATTTGGCTACGTGGTAAGTCTCTCACGTGACCCATAGATGCAATGACTTTATACTTCTTGCCTAAATATTTCTCTATCGTTTTCGCTTTTGCAGGCGATTCAACTATGACAAGATTATCTGCCAAAGTAGTTACCCCCTTGCTTTTTCTATTTACAAAGATAAATGATAAACGGTTAATTTTATATTTGTCAATCTTTTATAATTATTTCACAAAGCATTAACATTTAATTTTTATAATCTTTAAGAATATCTTGTGCAGATAAAACCACTTCTGCCCCCTCTTTGACGCGCAATAGATTACCTCTTGTATGCTAATTAAACATATCACCTGGTAAGACATAAACATTACGATTTTGTTCCAATGCTTGATCCAAGGTAATGAGTGCCCCGCTCCGTGCCTGAGCTTCTGTAATTAATACCCCCTGAGATAATCCACTAATCAATCTATTTCTTTCAGGAAATCTAAATTTTGCGATAGGTATGTGAGGGGGATATTCACTTATTGTAAGATACTGGTTTTCGATCTTTTGTCGCAACTGAAATGTACAGGATAATGACGATGATGACCAAATCCAAGAACACCTACAGTATGCATATGATAGTCAAGTGCAAATTGATGTGCAAGTGCATCGGTTCCATATGCTAAGCCAGAAATAATAGTGAGTGGATATTCGCGTAAGTCTTTAAATAAATAAGAAAGGGCTTGTGGGGTGTAGTCTGTACAACGCCTTGCGCCAACAATTGCTAGAGTATGTTTCATCGCTTTGAATGTTTGGAGATTACCTTTACAAAAAAGAACAAAAGGAGGGTCATGAATTTCTTTTAATTGGGAAGGATAAAGAGGGTCATGAATCGCTAGAGGAGTAATACAATGTCGTTTTAAATCAGACTCTATAGTATCGATTTTTAATGAACGAAAACACCTTATTTTTTGCACAATAGTTTGAGAAGGCGTTATTTTCAACATTTCATTGAGATAGTTGCTAACGTCGTCGATATTACCTTTTAAAGTGAGTAAGATGGGATACATCTTTTGAATCTGTTGTGTTGTAAAGCCGGCATATAATAGTAAAAGGAACAGTTGTTTCATCTTCTTTTAGTCACCTCATTAAGATTATAAGGTATTTTTGCCCTATCATGTATGTCTAAAAAGAATTTAATAGTTATTCTTTCAATTAAACAGCGTTCTATATATCTGTTCATTGAGCAGTTCAACACAAAGAATGGGCTCATTTATAAATCAAGCACAAAAAGGGCTGACTTAAGCCAACCCTTTTTAATATTTAACTTTTATCTATGCTGTTATGCCTTCACAGTTAATAATGATTCATAAATGCCAGCTTCTTTAGCTGCTTCAATTAACGTTGCACCAATTTCAGAAGGTGTTGCAGCTGTTTTTACGCCACAATCGTTAAGCGTTTTAATTTTTTCTTCTGCAGTTCCTTTACCACCAGAGATAATAGCACCTGCGTGTCCCATACGTTTCCCTGGAGGGGCTGTTTGACCCCCGATAAAGCCGATAACCGGTTTAGTCATATTGGCTTTAATCCATTCTGCCGCTTCTTCTTCAGCAGTACCACCAATTTCACCAATCATCACTACAGCTTTTGTTTCATCATCGTTATTAAAAGCTTCTAAAACATCAATGAAGTTTGTACCATTAACTGGGTCTCCACCAATACCTACCGCTGTAGATTGACCGATGCCTTCTTCAGTCAATTGATGAACAGCTTCATAAGTTAATGTACCTGAACGTGAAACAACACCGACATGTCCTTTTTTATGAATATAACCTGGCATAATACCAATTTTTGTTTCATCCGATGTAATGACACCTGGGCAGTTTGGTCCAATTAAACGTGTTTTTCTACCTTCAAGATAACGTTTCACTTTAACCATATCAATAACAGGAATATGCTCAGTAATACAGATAGCTAAATCTAATTCTGCATCTGCACACTCTAAAATAGCATCTGCAGCAAATGGTGCAGGTACATAAATGACAGAAACGTTTGCGCCTGTTTCTTTTTTAGCTTCCTCCACCGTATTATAAACCGGTACACCTTCGACCACTTGTCCACCTTTACCTGGTGTTACACCTGCGACGATTTGTGTCCCATATTCTAACATTTGTTTAGTATGGAAAAGGGCAGTTGACCCTGTAATACCTTGTACGATAACTTTTGAATTCTTATCTACAAATACGCTCATTTTAGTTGTCCCATCCTTTCCTTACGCTTCGCTTACAAGTTTAACGATTTTTTGAGCGCCTTCAGCCATAGTGCTAGCGGGTTCAATTGCTAAACCTGATTCTTTTAAGATTTTTTTACCTTGGTCTACATTTGTTCCTTCAAGACGAACGACTAATGGTAATGTAAGTTCGACTTCTTTAACAGCAGCTACAATACCTTCAGCAATGACATCACAGCGCATAATTCCCCCGAAGATATTTACAAAAATACCTTTTACGTTGTCATCACCTAAAATAATTTTAAAAGCTTCAGTCACTTTTTCTTTTGTAGCGCCGCCACCTACGTCTAAGAAATTGGCAGGTGTACCGTTAAAATGGTTAATTGTATCCATTGTTGCCATTGCTAAGCCGGCACCGTTAACCATACAACCAATATTTCCGTCTAAAGCGATATAGGACAATTCATATTTAGAAGCTTCGATTTCTTTTGGATCTTCTTCATCCAAGTCACGTAGTTCCACCACATCTTTATGACGGAATAACGCATTGTCATCGAAGTTAATTTTAGAGTCTAACGCTAAAACTTCCCCTTCACCTGTTAAAACAAGTGGATTAATTTCAACAATAGAACAATCTTTTTCAATGAACACATTGTATAAAGAAATCAAAAATTTTACTGCTTTATTAATTGATGCTTTAGGAATGTTAATGTTAAACGCAATTCGACGCGCTTGATAAGGCGATAAACCTACGACAGGGTCGATTGTTTCTTTAAAAATCTTTTCTGGACTTTTAGCCGCAACTTCTTCAATTTCAGTTCCGCCTTCTTCAGATGCCATTAAAGTTACGCGATCTGTTGCGCGATCAATCACAAAGCCAACGTAATATTCTTTTTGAATATCTGCACCTTCTTCGATGTATAAGCGTTTTACTTCTTTACCTTCTGGACCCGTTTGATGTGTAACGAGCACTTTACCTAACAATTCATTCGCGTATGTTTCAACTTCTGATAAAGACTTAGCAATTTTTACACCGCCTGCTTTACCACGTCCCCCAGCGTGAATTTGTGCTTTTACAACATAAACATCTGTATCTAACTCTTTTGCTTTTTCTACAGCTTCTTCAGCTGAAAAAGCTACGCGCCCTTCTGGTACTGCTACGCCCATTGAGCGAAAAATTTCTTTTCCTTGATACTCATGGATATTCATACTCCATCCTCCTGTTTCTTAAGGTTAAGTTCAATTTCAATTATAGGAAATGTAAGCGCTATTGTAAACAGATAGACATAGAGTTCTCTCTATTTATCAGACTTTTAACACTGATTTAATCCATTTAATTTGAGCGCCTCACCTTTTAGTGCGCATGAGTGATAAAAGGATGGCACAGAGAGAACCTTATGGTGGACGCATCTTTTCCGTATTGCATTAAATTTCACTTTTATCGCAGTTGACTATGATAATATGGACTTAGCTTTCCTTAAACATTGAAAGACTGAAAAATAGGAGGTATCTTTAATGGATTTTAATACATATCAACAAAAAGCAATGCGAACTTTAAAAGATCATCCCGACTTTCATAAACATATACAAATGGCCGTATTGGGACTTAATGGAGAATCTGGCGAAGTCGCGGATATTATCAAAAAGCATTTGTATCATGGTCACGACTTTGATAAGGAGGCTTTTAAAAAGGAACTTGGAGATGTATTGTGGTATCTTTCTACATGTGCATCTGCCATTGATACCGATTTGAATGAAATTGCACAGTTAAACATCGAAAAACTTGAGCGTCGTTATCCAAATGGCTTTAACCATCAAGATTCAATTCACCGCAAAGATTATTGATATAAGATGCATTGTTTTGAAGCATAGAAAAATGCATAAAACAAAGGCCGGAAATGAGTTTGCCATACATGTGATATGGCGACCTCACTTCCGGTTATTTTTAAAGTTTATTATTCAGAGAAGCGGATGAATGATTTATCAAATTACTTGTCTGCTTGGAAAGTGACTTGCGTGTCATCATCCATTGGGACATTAATCGTTTTTTGTTCATCTTCTGTTGATTCCACAGCAAAATTATGGTCTTTTAATAGACGAATCAGGTCAGCTTGTTGTTCTTCTTCAATAGAGATATTTAAATTTTGTTCAATTTCTTGCTTTATTTTTTCTAATTTCTTTTCATCATGTGTAATCTCCACTTCTGTTTCTTCAAAGTGAACGAGTACTTTATACAATTTCTGTAATGTTTCATCCATAAATTTCAAATTCCTTTCTTTAATTGGAAATTAATTATAGTAAAACATAGTTTCACAAATTTGCAAACGAATACGATTAATTAACCTTCAAAATAGAATCAAATCAGTAACTCATTCTTATAGCTGCTTTGCGACGATTGACTTAATCGGTTCAAAACTTTTTCGGTGAATATCTGTCACACCGTACGCTTCCAAACCGTCTAAATGTTTTTTCGTTCCGTAACCGGCGTTATTTGAAAAATCATAGCCAGGGTATTGTTGATCATAAGACGCCATCAAATCATCCCGATATTCTTTCGCAATAATACTCGCTGCTGCTATTGAAACACTTCGAGCATCCCCTTTTATAATGGACTGCTGTGGTGCAGTGATTTTATCTAATGTCATCGCATCAATTAAATAATGCGTAGGCACTACAGTTAAATTTTCAATTGCGCGATACATGGCTAATTTGGTTGCTTCATATATATTGAATTGGTCGATTTCTTGTGGTGTGGCCACTCCAATTTGCCATGCACGTACGTTTGCTTGCAACTGTGTATTCAAGTTTTTGCGTTTAGCTGGGGAAAGTTGTTTAGAGTCATTGATACCGATATAGTGATGCTCAGGTTGTAAAACGACCGCACTCGCAACAACAGGCCCTGCTAAAGGTCCTCTACCCACCTCATCTATTCCACAAATCAATGCTTCCGGATGATGTGCTAAAATTTCATTTTCAAATTGGCACATTTCATCATATTTTAATAGCTGTGCCTGTATTTTTTCGATTTGCTTTTCACGACTTAAAAAAATACGTTGTACGCCCTTTCGAGCATCATGATAATCCGGATGTGCTTTTAAACTTTGGATAGTTTGAATGGTTTGTATTTCTTCTTTGATTTGAGCAATGGTTTTTGAGGGTCTCATTTATTGCGCACTCAATTCATCATAAATATCGAAACAATATGTCCCTATTTTCGCATTTCTAATTTCATGAATAATCAATTCAATCACAGCTTCATAGTCTACTTCATTTCCACGCTGTAAGAGGCCTCTTTTACGCCCAATTGCGTCAAACCATTCAATATTATCTGCATCACGCGGCACATCAATTTTATAATGTGCCAATAAACCTTCATAATCATGTTCGATTAAAAACTCTAACCCATAAATGGCAACTTCATCCAAATGCACAATGCTATCTTTAATGGCACCTGTTAAACTTAGCTTTTTACCAATTAACTGATCTTCAAATTTAGGCCATAAAATCCCTGGTGTGTCTAATAATTGTAATGATTGGCCCACTTTAATCCATTGTTGCTGCTTCGTTACACCTGGTTTATTTCCTGTTTGTGCGATTGTGCGTTTTGCCAATTTGTTTATTAGCGTTGATTTACCTACATTTGGGATACCCACTATCATCGCGCGAATCGCTCTCGGTTTTAAGCCTTTAGCTTTTTCACGTTCGAATTTTTCTTTCGTTACTTCTATAGCTGCGACTTCGACCTGCTTTAAACCTTTACCGTGCTTAGCATCGACCGCAACAGGATAGGCCCCTTTTTCTTTAAAAAATGTATACCACTTTTCCATTTCATTTAACTGAGACATATCTTTTTTATTAAAAATGACTACGCGTGGCTTTTGTTGAATCACTTCATCAATCATCGGATTTCTTGAACTTAATGGAATTCGTGCATCTACTAACTCAAATACAACATCCACTTTTTTTAATTGCTCTGTTACTTCTCTTTTCGCTTTGGCCATGTGACCGGGAAACCACTGAATCACCATAATTTTAAACTCCTTTAAATAATGCGCTAGACATCGTCTTTTCAATTTATCTATGTTATATTAATTATTGATTTTGATAGAAATATATCACTTTAAGTTGTTCTATTCATACGCATTCATCACGATAGGCTTTAACGTCTGCATACATGAATCGCATGTATGGTCTTAGAATGCGATGAGGTACCTACACTACTTTAAGTATAATTAACTTGAACGTCAATAGCTATTAATCACACAACGTTTGATTCCATGAAAGCAGGTATTTTTTGATGTATAATATAGAAAGAATTACTGAAATTTTTAGGTTTATTCTCGTAGGTGGTATTAACACGATGAACTATTACGTCGTATACCTTATCCTTTTAAACTTACTTCATATTCATTATCTTATTAGCCATATCGTTGGTTTTATTGTCGCTTTTGTTATTTCTTACTATTTAAATTGTTACTTTGTTTATAAAGTCAAACCAACCTTAAAAAAGTTTTTAGCATTTCCGCTAACACAAGTTGTGAATATGGGCACTCAAACGTTACTTATTTTTATTTTTGTACAATATTTAAATTTTAACGAATCGATTGCACCTTTTATCGGTTTAATTGTAACGATTCCAATCACTTATGTCTTATCTAAATATATCCTTAAAGATCGATAATATATAAAGTGGGGTTCAATGATGAAGCGCTTTTTTCAATCTGTAAACATGATTATCACAGCATTGATTTTATCTTTAATAGGTCACGCGTATATCACTTATCGCTTTTGCGTTGATGGTTTATTGTTCACTGGGCCTAACGATGGTCTAGAACAAATGGTACCGATTCAGATGTTTTTATATCAAAAATGGTCTGAGGGTACCTTTTTTTATGCGACCGATTTCGGATTGGGTGGAGATTTTTTTACAGATCTATCTTACTACTTTTCAACGAATATCATTTTCATAATTACTGCACTTATAACTTGGTTATTACATCATTGGGGACTTGTCGATCCAACTCAAATGATGTATTGGTTGAAACTCGCACTGATTGTTTCAATTATAAAATGTGCTTGTATTATCCTTGCGACATACGCATATGCAAGATACATAAACTTAAAACGTCACACTGCAATTTTATTTGCGTTTTTATTTGCAACTTCGCCGATATATTTTCGATTTACAGTCTATTGGCCATTTTTCAGTGATGTATTCATTTGGATGCCTCTCCTTTTTTTAAGTATCGAGCGCTTTTTTAGAACTGGAAAAATAGGACTATTTGTGACTGTTGTCGCCATATCATTCATCAACAATTTTTATTTTGCTTATTATCAAGTGTTAATGGGTATCATTTATTATCTTTTGCGTTTAATTTACCAGCATGATGAAGATTTAATACGTCGAAAGCAATCTTTTGTTCCCCTTTTTATTGGGTCCATTTTAGGCGTAGGTGCAAGTCTTTGCTTTTTCTTTCATGGTGTTCACAGCTTTTTAAATAATAGCAGGATTCCTTATAGTGGCCGTATCCCATTCGTTGAGCCATTTAATTCTAGCTCAAATTTATTTTACGATAATTATTTAATCGTTATATTATTCCTTACGATTCAAGCTTTGCTGACGTTTAAATTATACCGTCATTTTTATTTTAGACTATTTGCTATTCTAAGTTTCATCACGATTGTATGCGCATTTATTCCGTATGTTGACAGCCTCTTTAACGGCTTTTCTGCGCCACAAAAGCGCTGGCACTATTTAATCGCATTTGCTTCGAGTGGTTTAATCGCATGCTATCTCCATCACTTCAAATCTGTAGACTACAGAACGTATATCTTCACTTCTATTCCGGCAATTTTAGTTGTATGGATAAGCGCTTATTTTTATGAGCGCTATGTCGTTTGGATATATACGTTACCCGTGGTCTTTTTCATCGGGCTATTAGCCTTATTATTAAAAAATAAACCGAGAAAGTATATTTTCTCATTTCTATTCAGTATTTATTTGATATCGTTATTCATATTGACTTTACTTGTCTCTCTTGTTTTTACAAAGTATCAAATCTTTCATCAAGACCATGAAAAAAGGGCAAATCGGTTTTATGTACAAGCAAGTCTTTACAATACACCGCTTCAACAAGAACTTGTTAACAACATGAAGTCCCAGTTACGGGGCGGAGAACGTATCGATTGGCGAGTAAATGCGCAAGATAACACACCAATGTATCAGAATTTTAGAGGCTTAAGTCTATATTCGAGTATATTTGATCACCATCTTGTAGCACTTTATTATCGCGAATTGATGATTAATTTGAAAGATGAATCTGTAAGCCGTTACCAATCGACAGGAAGCCGCTCCAATATCGCGAGTTTATTTTCTGTTCGTTATCAAATGTTGAAAGATTATCAACATGAATTACCCGCAAACTTTAAATGGGTGAAACAACAAGGTCAATATCAAATATATGAAAATCAGGATATCCTTCCGCCAGTTCGTGTCATGAATCGTTACTATCGATCAAGTGATTTAAAACAGCCTTTAGATCGTGAACATGCCATGATTGAAGGTGTCGTCTTAGATAATAAAGGACACCCTTATCCGACAAAAGCCAGTAATCTTATTAAAAAGGTCTATCCTTCATATATTCATGCACATAAAATGGATGAGAATAACATTAAAGTCTCACAATCAAATGGTGGCTTGCGAATTCATGTTCCGTATGCGATTCGAAAAAATAATAAAGATTTTTATCTTATTGTTTATGTAAAAAAAGGATTGCCTGATAGTAACAGCACGATTACAGTAAATGGCTATCAAAACAATCGTTTGTTTAATGATTCCATTTATCGTACGGGTCAAAATGAATTATTATATCGGACTCAGCCAGATGAAAATGGCAATATTCGTCTTCAATTTTCTCCTCAAGGTCTTTATCATTTCCAATTATGTGGTTTATACGGAGAAAATTATCAAATTCTCAAAAATGCCAACCATCACATGAAGCATCATTTGGTGGAAAAACAAGGTAAATTTTTGATTCGTTTGAGATCACATCAGGGGGGTATGGCAGTTATAAACATCCCTTATCGTCAAGGTATGGTCGCTAAAGTTGATGGTAAAAAGGTAAAGGTTGAAAAAGTGAACTATATGATGACAGGCATCCCAGTTTCAGCGCATGCAAAGGAAATCCAATTGACTTACCGTCCACCGTATTTTATAACACTGATTATCATTTCGATATTCAGCGTCGGACTTAGTTTCATGTTTAGCCGTTGGTGTCGACAACATTATCAAAAAAGAAAGAGTGAAAAAGTTGAAAAAGCAAACTAAAACGTTGTCCTTTAAAAAAGGGCTTAAACTGATGGTCGTTGCAAGTTTAGTGGGATTGATTGTTTATTTACCAGTCCTCTATCGCTTTATCGTTCATGGAATCATTTATAGTGGTAACGGAGACGGATTTAAGCAAATGATGCCATTCCAAATGTTTTTATACGATCGTTTTACTCATTTTAAGTCCTTCTATGATTTATCTTTAGGGCTTGGCGGTGATTACTTTACTGATTTAGCCTATTATTATGCTACTTCTCCCATGATGTATCTTAATTTCTTATTTGTTGCTTTAGGACAATGGCTATTTCATATGCATCCTCAAGGGATTGCTTTTTGGCCTGGTAACCAAATATTTACGGCTTATTTACGGTGTATCATGACTTTTATCGCTGCATACGGCATGTTTAGAGCATTTGAGTTTAAACGTTATGAACGTTATTTAGGAGCATTTCTCTACGCAAGCTCTTCCGTCGTTTACTATTTTAATTTTACTTGGTCATTCTTTGGAGATATTTTAATTTATTTACCTTTATCTATTTGGGGCATGGAACGTTTTTTCAGAAACCGTAAAATCGGTTTGTTTATTATTGCGATTGCTTTAACTTTATATTCGAACTTTTATTTCAGTTATTACGAATTAATTGGCCTGACAGTCTACTTAATTTATCGTATGATACATACACATCCTAAAGATTGTGTCACAAGATGGCAAAAACTCTACCTGTTGATACCCGCTGCCATCATCAGCTTTTGTATCGCTTCGTTTGGATTTATAACAGGCGTACGTTCGTTTTTAAATAATGATCGAGAATCGAATGAGGTCATGATTTCGCCCATCATAGATTTTTCTCAGAAATATCATATCTTTACAAATGGATTTTATATTACAGTTACATTTATTGCATTAGTTGCGTTATGTTCATTTAAACTCTATCGTCATTACGAATATAAAATGTTTGCTGTTTTAACATGGCTTCTTTTAATTGGTTCTTTATCACCTTATTTTGATAGTGCATTTAACGGGTTTTCATTTCCACAA
Source organism: Staphylococcus sp. HGB0015 (assembly GCF_000411275.1). NCBI lineage: Bacteria > Bacillati > Bacillota > Bacilli > Caryophanales > Staphylococcaceae > Staphylococcus > Staphylococcus sp. HGB0015. Next base: position 672,184 of record NZ_KE150417.1, on the reverse strand, counting down.
CGACGCTGGGTATATTTCCTTGCACTGACAACAAGTGCACTCATTACGCTATGGATTAAATATTTCAATGAATTGACACGCAGAGCGTTTTTACAGTCACTCATCCCGATAATTCTTTTAGCTGTCGCAACCCTGCTCTTTTCGAGAGGTGCCATGTGGTGGATGATTGTCAGTATCATCATCCTAATCATTTTGAGTCATTATGCACTTAGACAAAAGAAATTAACTCAAAACATGCGATGGATAATTCTAATCTTCTTTGTAGTACAACAATTTGTCCTACTTATCGATTATCATCATAATAATATCGCACCTTATCAGTCAACAATGAAAGATTTGCAAGCTGCGAAATATCATAGTCCTACATTACAACGAGAAATTAACCGAATTAAACAACATCAGACATCTGTTGCGCGTATAGACTATATGGATCCTTATGCAGTGAATTCAAGTCTCATTTATGGGTTTAATGGTGTGGCGCTCTACTCTAGCATTTTTGATGGTCGTATTCTTCATTATTATGATAAAGAAATGCAGATTAATATGGAATATGATAGTAATAGTACTTATCGATTATTAGGCGATCGTGCAAACTTATATGCTTTATGGGGCGTTTCAGATCGTATCAAAAAAGCGCCAGATACACTTTTACCTTATGGTATGCAACCTGAAAACGAGATTAAAGATGGCAAAACAACATGGGCACATGCTAAAAATCTTATCCAATATCCGAGTGCGCACTTAACAAACAAAGTATACAATCCTGACGACTTAAAATCGCCTCTAGATCGCGAGCAAGCCATGTTACAAGGGGTCGTGATGCCAGATGCAAAAGCGAATCAATCTTTTGAACCGAATACTAATTTCGTTTCTAAAGCAACCATTCAACCTCGCGATGCAACATTAAAACAAGATCGCTTATCAGTTCATAAAAAAGATGGCGGCGTAGATATTCAAATCCCGCACCAACAACATTCAGCTTTTAAAGATTATTACATTGAGATGGATGTTGAATTACTGAGCCCTAGTCTGCCACATTACTTAAAAGTGGATGATTTCTATCAAAGACGTACATCATTAAATTATGCCTATCGTCGTTTTGTCACACCGGTTACAGTACGGGTTCCCGCCAAAGATACTGTTCAAGTCAAACTTAAGCAAGGGAACTATCGTTTCCGTGTTAAAGGTATATATGGCGAAAACTATCAAACACTTAAAAAAGCTCAAAAAAGGGTACAGCCCGTTCGAATTGAACGCGGTGCACAACAATTGAAAGCACATTTTCATTCAAATCAAGCACAGTACCTTGTATTACCTTTTCCTTATCGAGAAGGATTGTCAGCAGAAGCGCATGGAGAACCAAGAGCAGTTAAACAAGGCAATGGGCTAATGACGCTTATTCCTGTACAAAAAGGAGATACTGAGATAACACTACACTATGCTCTACCTTATTGGAAAACGTTAACAGGACTTACGTTGATCGGTCTCATCAGCGCATTATTGTATCGAAAATGGTTAAGAAAAACGCATTAAGAATTCAATAATCGCAAATATAACTATAAATAGAAAGTATTACTTGAAATTCACGATATTAGACACATTTTTAATAATCATATTGATGGAATGTAAAAGTGATTTACGAGATAGACCTCATTTCTAGATTATTATAAATCTACATTACTATTGTTCCAATATCCCAAACGAGCTTTCGTCATTTCATCAAGATGAGGTCACGAATTCACAGATGATTGCTCTCATATCAAGATGTCTATAAAATTTGAAATATAAAACATACTAAGATTAGCTGTGAAGAAATTTATGACGATAGATTTCTTCACAGCTATTTTTTATAGTTGTAGAGAGAAGTAGATCGAGTAGACTCTTGGATCTTTGAATCCGCAATTTAAACTGATCAGCTTTACTCTCCTTTTGAAATTCGTTTGAAGTATGTTGGGTTCTTGAAACCGTGTATAGGAAAATGAGATGAAAAAGGCTAAGTAAAGTTCAAAGCTTCTCAATTCTTTAAAGGAGGCTATATTTATCAATTACTTAGGTGTTGATATTAGTAAAAGAAGTAGTGTCGTAGCTCATTATCATAACGATCAATTTCAAAGAGAATTTACCATTCAAAATAATAAAAATGGTTATAATTATTTATTAAAGTATTTGAATGATTTAGACCACCTACAAATCATTTTTGAATCTACTGGTATTTATTCAAGAGGTATGACTCGATTTTGTCGCGTAAATCAAATTAATTATATTGAGATGAACCCGTTAGAAGCTAAATTCAGAACAAGTTCTTTAAGATCATGGAAAACCGATCAAGCTGATGCACATAAACTTGCGCTTTTGGCATTCAATATGAAGGACGCTAAAATTCAACGTCATACTGAAGAAATATATTTTGAGCTTAGAGAACGTGCAAGATTTCATTTAGAAATGGAAAATGATCAAAATAAACTAAAGGTAGAATTAGTTGAAGTGCTTCATCAAACATTTCCAGGCTTAGAAAAGTTATTTAAAAATAGGTACTCTAAGATTGCTTTAAATATAGCTAAAGTATTTCCTCATCCCAATTGTGTTTTCGCATTAACACATGACGAATTAACTCAAAGAGTCTGGGACATAAATACCAAAATAAATAGCTCGAAGAAGATTTTGATAAAAATCGTCTTCGAGCTTCCTTTTTATTATCATGCTTCGTATTATATATGCTCGCTTTCCGAGGGGACAGCCTCAGCCTGTAGTCTTCGGCTCGCCCTGTTCCCTCAGGAGTCTCGCTATAAATACTTCGCTTATATATGTAATCATTCACCATTATACTTTAAAAAATAAGGCACTTTCGTATAATTTAATTAATGCCAATAAAAACTAACGCGGTGCCTAAGGAAATTAGTCGCATCTAGTGCGGCTAAACTGATGATAAAAGGAAAAAATCCGAGATTTTTCGTTTTTTACGAAAACCTCGGATTTCATCGATTATTGAGACAATTTTGTCTCAGTCTCTTTGTTTTATGTTTATTTTGTTACTTTGCGCTTCGAAATTAACGAATTTCTTGGATACGCGCTGCTTTACCACGTAAGCTACGTAAGTAGTAAAGTTTCGCACGACGTACTTTACCGCGACGTTTCACTTCGATTTTTTCAATTTTTGGTGTGTGTAATGGGAATGTACGTTCAACACCTACACCAGATGAAATTTTACGAACTGTGAAAGTTTCAGAAATACCGCCACCACGACGTTTGATAACAACACCTTCGAATACTTGGATACGCTCACGGCTACCTTCAATAATACGAACGTGTACACGTAAAGTGTCACCTGCACGGAATGCTGGGATATCATCGCGTAATTGTGACTTAGTCACTGCTTCAATTAATTTGTGATTTGTCATTTTTTATTCTCTCCTTCAACCTATGTTCTTGCCTCGACAAAATATAGCAGCGGATCATAGTGATTTTTGTGTTTCCACACTCAAAATATACTAGCATAAATCAATTTGTTTTTCAATGTTCTTTTAAAGATTCAATATACTTTTGATCTTTTTCACTTAAATCATAGGCTGCTAATAAATCTGGGCGTTTTTCAAAAGTTCTTTTTAATGATTGTTCGTGACGCCATTGTTCAATATGGGCATGATTTCCCGAAAGTAATACATCTGGAACAGACATATCTTTAAACGTTCTTGGGCGCGTGTACTGAGGAAATTCCAACAAACCGCTTGAAAATGAATCATCTTCATGTGATGCCTGCTTACTTAATACACCAGGTATCAATCTTACAATGGCATCTGTCATTACCATCGCAGGCAATTCGCCTCCAGTTAACACGAAATCACCGACTGAAATTTCATCCGTGACCAATTTTTCTCTTATTCTTTCATCATAACCTTCATAATGACCGCAAATAAAAACGAGATGCTTTTCTTTCGATAAAGACTCTGCCAATTTTTGATCAAACGGTTTACCTTGTGGCGTCATCAATATCACTCGTGTTTCATCCGTGACATCAATCGCATCCATTGCATTGAAGATAGGTTCAGGTTTTAACACCATACCTTGCCCGCCACCAAATGGATAATCATCGACTTGATGATGCTTATTATCTGCGTAATCTCGAAAATTAATCGTCTGTGTCTGTAAAATTTCTTTTTCACGCGCACGTTTTAAAATAGATTGATTCAACACACCGTCAAACATTTCTGGAAACAATGTTAAATAATCGATCTTCATTCGTTTAACAACCCTTCAAGTGGTGTAATCATAATTTTACGATTCTCAATATCAACCTCTTTTACGACATCCGCTATGTAAGGAATGAGATGTTCTTTCTCTCCTTTAACAACCCAAACATCATTTGCGCCTGTCTCAAAGATTTCTGTGACACGTCCGATTGGTCTATCTTCGTCAAAAACCGTACAACCAATGATGTCAGAATAGTAGTATTCATGCGTACCGAGTTCAATATCTTTATGATCTCTTTCTTGAAATAAATGAGAACCTTTTAAATGTTCAACTTCATTAATATTGGTATAGCCTTCAAATGTGAGCATATGCAAACCTTTATGCATACGATGTGATTTAACAACGACATTCATTGTTTCCGTTGGTGTATCAATTTGTAATGTTTCACCTGGTTGAAAGCGAATATCTGTGAAATCAGAATGTGATTGAACTTTTAACTCGCCTTTAATGCCGTGCGTATTTACAATTTTACCCACTTCTACTTTCATGATGTGCACCTCCCATTTCTTATTGTTATGTATAAAAAGGGTGAGACTCGGTTACATTTCAGTAACATTTCGTCTCACCCTTAACACCGATGATTCAATTTGTCATAGGGTTTGAATCCTATTTATGTCTCGCCTATGAAAACACTGAAGTAATAAAGTCAATGTAGATGACTTTATACTTCAAATAGCAAAGCATCATCAAAAAGCAGATTATGAGCACTTTTTATGATGGCTTTGACTGCTCAATGTTAAAACAAAATTATTTTGCTTTCTTTTGCTCATCGAAAGTTTTTAAAATACCTTCACGTGATAAAATATTGTGAACTGTATCTGTTGGTTTTGCACCGTCTTTTAACCATTTAAGTGCTAATTCTTCATCAATTTTAACCTCTGGCGCATTTACTGCTGCTGGGTTGTAAGTACCGATTTGCTCGATGATACGACCATCACGTGGTGAACGTGCATCTGCTACTACAATACGGTAAAATGGATTTCTTTTTGAACCTAAACGTGTTAAACGAATTTTAACTGCCATTTATTATTCTCTCCTTTAATTCTCATTAAGTTTTGTTATCTACAAGAAACTATAATAACAGGTCATACATCGTTTGTAAAGAGAAATTTCTTTACCAACATATATATTGAAATAAAGATGTTGGTGAAGCCTCGCAAAAGCTTTCAAACAGTCAATTATGGCTGTGTTTGATGCACAAAAGAAAAAGACAAACATTGAATGCGCTTGAGACAATGCAAAAATAAATAGCGCTCAGATGATTTTGAATAGAAAATCGCCTGAGCGCTATTTATTATAAATCTTCATATGATATAACTTCGCCAGCCTCAACCTGACCTGTAGTTTTCGGCGCCTAAGCAAACACGTTCATTGTGGCAAGGCTATCAAAAATTTGATGACTCGAACTCACTTTAGAATGGCAGATTCATGCCTTTAAGCATATTTTGTAATTGGTTTTGCTTACCTTTTTTACCTTTTCCGCCACCTGTAAATTGTTTCATCATTTTCTTCATATCGTTGAATTGTTTTAACAGACGGTTGACTTCTTGAATTGAGCGTCCAGAACCGTTCGCAATTCTACGTTTTCTAGAAACATTTAGTTTAGCAGGGTCTTCTCTTTCTGTCGGTGTCATAGACTGAATAATTGCTTTAATGTGATCGATTTGTTTATCGCTCATATTAAGTTTATCCAAGCCTTTCATTTTATTCATACCTGGAATCATTCTCATAATATCATCAAGTGGCCCTAAATTTTTCACTTGATCCAACTGTTCTAAAAAGTCATCAAGTGTGAATGACGACGTGCGCATTTTCTTTTCTAAGTCTTTAGCTTTTTCTTCATCCACTTCTTGTTGTGCTTTTTCAATCAGACTTAAAACGTCACCCATACCTAATATACGTGATGCCATACGTTCAGGATGGAACAATTCTAAGCCATCTAGCTTTTCGCTCATACCTATAAATTTAATCGGTTTTTGTGTTACTGCTCTAATAGAAAGTGCTGCCCCACCACGTGTGTCACCATCTAGTTTAGTTAATGTAACACCCGTAACATCTAACTGTTGATCAAATGACTCTGCCACATTTACAGCGTCTTGACCTGTCATTGCATCCACGACTAACATGATTTCATTTGGTTTAGCAATTTCTTTCACTTCTTGAAGCTCATTCATTAGCGCTTCATCAATATGCAGACGACCTGCTGTATCAATAATAACAAAGTCTAAATGCTCATCTTTTGCATGTTGCAATGCATTCGTCACGATTTGTTGAGGTTTAACTTGATCGCCCTCAGTGTAGACAGGGATGTCAATTTGTTTTCCGACAGTCTGTAATTGATTAATAGCGGCAGGACGATAAATATCAGCTGCAACGAGCAACGGCTTTTTATTGTATTTTTTACGCATTAATAAAGCTAGTTTCCCTGCAGTTGTCGTTTTACCTGCCCCTTGTAAACCTACCATCATCACAACTGTAGGTGGTTTTTTAGCCATCGTAATCGTACTATTATCGCCACCCATTAAAGCAGTGAGCTCCTCTTGTACGATTTTAATCACTTGTTGGCCTGGTGTTAATGACTTCATGACGTCAGAGCCTAAAGCTCGGTCTGAAACTGTCTTAACAAAGTTTTTGACGACTTTAAAGTTTACGTCCGCTTCTAATAAAGCAAGACGGACCTCCCGCATCATCGCTTTGATATCAGCTTCAGTCACTTTACCTTTACCTTTTATTTTCTGCATTGTCGCTTGCAGTCGATCGGATAATCCTTCAAAAGCCATAAAGTGACCCTCCTTATTCTAGTTCTTCAAGTTCTTTAATATATGATTGAATACGTTCTGGTTCTTTAATATTTTGATGCATTAATTGATAAATTTCTTGTCTTCGTTTAAAACGACGGTATAAACCCAATTTTGCTTCATAGTCTTCTACCAAATCGCCAGTTCTTCTTATGTTATCATACACTGCTTGACGACTCACTTCAAATGTCTCTGCAATTTCACTTAATGCATAATCTTCTAAATAAAAGAGTCGTAAGTAATTACGCTGCTTTTCTGTTAAGAGTGATTGATAAAAATCAAATAAGTAATTCATACGAATTGTTTTGATCAAGTCATTTTCATGCATAGGCTATGCCTCATTCTTAGAATCATCATCATTAGATTCTGGTACATTTTGTTCGATCATGTCAGCAAACAAACCATAAACGTAACTTTCAGCATTAAATGGTTGTAAATCATCCATTTTTTCACCAAGTCCTACATATTTAACTGGGATTTGCAATTCATTACGTATCGCTAACACAATACCCCCTTTAGCTGTACCATCTAATTTCGTTAAAACGATACCTGTCACATTTGTAACTTCTTTAAACGCCTTAGCTTGTGCTAAAGCATTTTGACCTGTTGTTGCATCTAAGCAAAGTAAAACCTCATGGGGTGCTTCAGGAATCGAACGTGAGATAACACGCTTAACTTTTTCAAGTTCATTCATTAAATTTTGTTTATTTTGAAGTCGACCTGCTGTATCACAAATTAAAATATCGACACCTTTATTTTTAGCGGCGTTAATGGCATCATACATGACAGCGGCAGGGTCAGATCCTTCTCCTTGACGAACGACGTCAACACCCACGCGTTCACCCCATACTTCAAGCTGTTGAATGGCACCCGCACGGAAAGTATCACCTGCTGCGAGCATGACTTTTTTACCTTGCAATTGATAACGATGTGCTAACTTACCAATCGTTGTCGTTTTCCCTACACCATTGACACCGACCATTAAAATCACGTTTAAACGGCCATCTTCAATATTCATGACTTCTGATTGATCGTCATCTTGTTGGTATATTTCAACAATCTTTTCTACAATGGCTTCGCGTAAATCTTCAGTTTCTGTAATATTACGTCGCTTAGCTTCTAAACGTAATTCATCAACTAATTCCATCACAGTATTAAATCCAACGTCGGCTTGGATTAACATTTCTTCCAACGCTTCAAAGAAATCTTCATCCACTTTTCGATAATGCGCTAATAAGTTATTTAATTGATTTTGGAAGTTTTCACGTGATTTTTCTAAACCTTCACGGAATTTCGCACCAATTTTTTGAGATTCTAACTCTTCAAACTCTTCAATAGATATTAACCCATCATCGAACTCATCATCAATAGACGAACTATCGTCTTGAGGCTTTAATGAAGTGTCTGCTTCATTTAACTTTTTACGCTCCGCTTCATCTTGCATTGTCTCATCTTGTTGTAACAGTTCATCTTGTTCTCGCTCGGGTTTGGCAAACTTATCTTTTAATCGTTTAAAAAAGCTCATTTATTTTGAGTCCTCCTTTATCACTTCATCTATAGTATTCAAATTCACACTGACTAAACGGGAAACACCCATTTCTTGCATCGTCACACCGTAAAGACGGTCACACATTTCCATTGTGCCTTTACGATGGGTAATGACGATAAACTGTGTTTCCTTTGATAACGTTCTTAAATACGATGCATAGCGCATCACATTGGCTTCGTCTAATGCCGCTTCGACTTCATCAAGAATAACAAACGGCGCGGATCTAACTTTCAAGATTGCAAATAATAAAGCAATTGCACTTAGAGCTCTTTCACCGCCACTTAAAAGCGAGAGATGCTGTAATTTTTTGCCTGGCGGTTGGACTTTGATTTCGACGCCAGCAGTTAAATAATCTTTTTCAGTCAAAGTTAATTCTGCTTGTCCTCCGCCAAACAAGGACTTAAACACCTCAGCAAAATGGTCTTGAATCGCATGAAATGTTGTACTAAAACGGTCAGAAACCTCGACATCCATTTCTTGAATAATTTGCTCTAACGTTGATTTCGCATCACGTAAGTCGTTTCTTTGCTCAGAAAGGAACGTGTAACGCGCTTCGACCTCTTCATATTGTTCAATAGCATTCAGATTGACTGGCCCCAGTTCATCGATTGACATTTGTGTTAATTTCACTTTTTGACGTAATGCCTCAATCTCTTCAGGTTGACTTGGGTACGTTGCGGCTGCATGTTCATAAGTCATGTGATATTTTTCGTCTAAATGTTTTAACGCATGATCAATGAGTACGTCTAGTCGTGATTGGGCAGATTTAATGTCTTGATATTGACTCTCGATATCCAGTAAGTTTTGATGCGTGTCTTCTAATGCTTTTTCATTCGATTCTATTAAATCTTCTGTATCTTGACGTGTATGTCTTAGCTCATTTTGTTGATTTAAATCTGCTTGCTTTTCTTGTTGTTTTTGCGTGATTTGCGCTTGAATATTTTCTAAAATCGAACTGTCATTCACCTCATCAGAGTTTATGACTGCTAATTGATCAAGTAATTTTTGCTGATGCGCGTCGATGTCATGTTGTTCTTTATTATAACGTTTGAGATGCTGTTGCTGCGTCGTTAAACGTTCTTTAATAACGGCTAAGTCAGATTGGTATTGATGCAATTGTTGCTGAAGTTGTGTCGTCTGTACTTTACCTTCTTTATTTTTTTCAGTCATTGCTTTAATTTGTGCATCTAAAGCATTGAGTTCTTTTTCAATCTCATCTTTCCGCTTTTGCTTAGCAACTAATGTCGCTTCACTTTTATCTGCTTGATAACCGTCATTTTTTTCAAATTCAAATTCTTCATGCTCATTTTTCAAACGCTGCTCTATTTCAGTATAGCGATCAATCGCTAATGCTAAATCATGTAATTCGCGTTTCAACTGATTGTATTGTTGTTGTACCTCTACATAACGTTGACTCAAATCATCTTGCTCTTTTTTTCTTTTTTGGCAAGCTTGTTCGAGCGCCTGTGTTTGTGCAACATATTGTTTGAGTTGTGCTTGCAAACGGTTCAGCTCATCTTTTTGCCCTAATATCGTTTGGCGTTGCTGTGTACCACCACCTGTCATAGAGCCACCAGGATTAACAATTTCGCCTTCTAACGTGACGATACGCGTTTTATATTGAATTGCCCGTGCAATTTCATTCGCATGTTTTAACGTATCTACAATCAAGGTTCGACCTAATAAATTGTCGATGATATGTCGATACTGCGCGTCAACTTGCACTGCATCACTAGCAATAGTAATAAATCCCGCTTGCTGTTCCGCAATACGTACGAGTGACACATCAAGCTTTTTCCCTTTAATGACAGATAAGGGTAAAAATGTAGCACGACCTAGTCTTTTTGTTTTTAAATAATTAATGGCTTCACGTGCGGCACGTTCATCAGTAACAATGACATGTTGTGTCGTTGCGCCCAAAGCTGTTTCAATGGCAGTCGTATATTCGTTAGAAACATTGATTTGTTGGGCAACAGCACCATGGATGCCAGTCAATTGATTTTTAGCTTGTAAAACTGCTTTAACTCCTTGATAAAAATGGCTAAAATCTTCTTCACGTATTTTCATACTTTCAATTCGTGATTTTAGCTTATCATTATATCGATAAGCCTGATACAACCTTGATTCATCATCTTTTTGATTTTGTTGAATTTGAGCTAATTCATTTTCGAATTGCTCACTTTGTTGCTGCACCGCTTGCATTCGTTGTTGCTTGTCATGACGTTGCTGACTCATGGTTTCAATTTGATGTTGCGCCTCTTTTAGCTGATTATAAGCTTCAGTCAAACGTGAATCTAGGCGAGATTGCTTCACTTTATGTTCATCAATCGTACGCGTTAGAAAGCGAATATCATTATTAACGTCCGCTTGTTCCGTCATTAATTGATAGTAAGTATCTTTACTTTGCTCTAATGTTTCTTCAATGGACTCATCCGATTGATATAACTGGTCCTCTAACTTTTGGATATGATGATTAAGCGTTTTACGTTTTTCTTTCAAATCTGAAATCGTTCTTTCTACTGCTTGCATATCTTTTTCAAGTTGCGCCTGTTGACGCTCTAACGCAGCTTGTTCTTCTTCAATGCGTGCGTTGGCTTGAGACTGATTCTTTTGTCTTTCTTCAATCAATTGATATTGACCCGACAACTTTTCAACTTGCTCAGTAGATTCAATCAATTTTTGGTTAACCTTTTCAAGTTGTTGATCGATTTCATAACGCTTCCCTTTAGCGGTCTGAATCATATGCGTAATTTTAGATTTTTTTTGCGCGATTTTAGCTTGGGTGCTCTTTAATTCATTTAAGGTCGCATCATGCGTTTCGATTTGTTTTTGATAAGACTGAATATCGTGAACAGTGACTCTAATATCACTTTGTTCTAATGTTTGACTGAGTTGCAAATATTCTTTTGCGATTGACGCTTCTTCTTTTAAAGGTTCTACTCTACCTTCTAAGTCATACAAAATATCTTCAACACGTGTCAGATTGATTTCTGTATCATCGAGTTTTTCTAGTGAGGCTTCTTTTCTCTTTTTATATTTTAGAACGCCTGCTGACTCTTCGATAATTTGACGCCTATCAATCGGTTTGGCATTCAAAACCTCATCCACTTTACCTTGAGAAATAATGCTAAATGCTTCTTTTCCCAAACCTGAATCTAAAAATAACTCTCTAATATCTTTGAGACGCTGTCTTTCATTATTAAGATAAAAAGCGCTATCTCCATTACGATAAAGTCGTCTTGTTACAACAACTTCTGCAGCATCGATATTCAAAATGCCTTTGCTGTTATCTAATTTCAACTGAACCTCTGCAAAATTTTGTGCATGACGATGTTTTGAACCGGAGAAAATAATATCCTCCATCTTACTCCCACGCAATACACGTGCAGATTGTTCACCGAGCACCCATTTAATTGCATCGGTAATATTACTTTTACCACTCCCATTAGGTCCTACAATTGCAGTTACACCTTCATCAAATTCAATCTGCGTTGACTCAGCAAATGATTTAAATCCATATGCATCAATTGACTTTAAATACACCATTGTCTACTCCTTATGTGTCATTTGCAAATATGCCTGTTCAGCTGCTTTTTGTTCAGATTCTTTTTTAGTACGTCCTTCACCTTGAGATACAGGCTTCCCATTGATTATAATTTCAGAGGTAAAAGTTTTATTATGCGCAGGCCCGTCTTCTTTAGCGATACGATACGTAATGACGCCAAGATAATTCTGATGAACATACTCTTGCAATTTCGTTTTGAAATCAATCACGCCTAAATGTTGCTGATCTTTTACATGAGGAAAAATAACAGCTTCTGCAAATTTCCAAACCGTTTCTAACCCTTGATCCAAATATATTGCACCGACAAATGCTTCAAACACATCAGCCACTAATGAAGGGCGAGTTCGACCACCCGTTTTTTCTTCGCCTTTTCCTAACAAAATCAATGGCATCAGATCAATTTGCTGTGCAAAAATGACGAGTGAAGGTTCACAAACCATTGTTGCCCTCATCTTTGTTAAATCCCCTTCTGGTAAATGCGGGTATTCATCAAATAAATAACGCGAGACGGTTAATTCTAATACCGCATCCCCTAAAAATTCTAATCGCTCATTATGCTCGATTCGTTCCATATTATAATCGTTTATAAAACTTGAATGAGAAAATGCCTGTTGATATATCGAAATATCATGATAGGTTAAATGAAGTTCTTTCATTTTATTTTTAAAGTTTTTTTCAAATTGTAATACTAGTTCTTCCTTTCTCACCTTCGCCATGAGTTGACCTCCTTGTATTGAGTGTTTTTGAGGTACATGATGATGTCTTCACAGTCTTTTCCGTTCGACACAACATTCACCACAAGTGTACCAAGAGGTGATATATGAATATGAACACGCTCCCAAACTTTTAGTGAGCACATCACATGTTGTCATGTTGTTCACTAAAAGTGGGACTCATCATTCAATTGACACTTCAATCACAATTGCTCTTCTATTATACGTGATGTTACACTTGAAACCTATCAGATTAGTAAAAAATCTGAGCCGAAACATCGACTCAGATGAAAACAATTATTTTTCAAGTGTATTAATGTAATTAACAGCGTCTCCAACTGTGTTGATTTTTTCCGCTTCTTCATCTGGAATTTCAGTACCAAATTCATCCTCTAATTCCATCACTAATTCAGCAATATCAAGTGAATCTGCACCTAAATCTTCTTTGAAAGATGCACCTTCAGTTACTTTATCAGCGTCTACGCCTAAACGATCAACAATGATGTCTTTTACTTTATCGAAGTTTTCCACAGCCCTTCACCTCCTTTAAAAGCTTGTGCTGTAGTTCAACACTTTGCATGATTCTTCGTATCGAATTGAAACACTCGACTGTTATATTTTGCCATTTTATTGGCCTAAATACAACCCATTTCCGAGAAGACTCATCCGTTTACGAGAACTATTATACCATGATTCAAATCATATGAAATCGATATTTGATTAATATGCATTAAAATATTTATTTCACATTTATTTGTTACAATCATTTCACACTTTTTTAGTCTGAAACAAAGTCATGTCTCAAACTTTATTCCATATGCATGCCACCATTTACATGTATCGTTTGACCTGTGATATATTCCGCTTTATCAGAAGCAAGAAATGCAACTGTATGCGCAATATCCGTATCTTGTCCAAAGCGACCTAGTGGAATTTGTGATTTCATCGTTTCTTTCAACTCGTCATTTAATGCATCTGTCATGTCAGAAACAATAAAACCAGGGGCTACTGCATTAACCGTAATGTTACGTGATGCAAGTTCTCTTGCCGCTGTTTTTGTCATACCAATGACACCCGCCTTAGACGCAACATAGTTAATTTGTCCAGGATTCCCTACCGCACCGACGATACTTGTTAAGTTGATAATGCGACCATGGCGTTGTTTTAACATTTGTGGCGTCACTTTTTGAATACAATTAAAGACACCTTTTAAGTTTGTATCAATGACTTCGTCCCATTCACGTTCTTTCATTCTCATCAATAGATTATCTCTTGTAATCCCTGCATTGTTTACAAGTACATCGATTGAACCAAATGTTTTAACGACTTCTTTAATCATCGCTTTTACTTCATCGCCGTTTGAAACATTAGCTTGAATGGCTACTGCATCAACGCCTTTTTGTTTAATTTGTTCAACAACTTCTTCTGCTTTTTCTTGATTGCCTGCATAGTTAACGACAACATGATAACCTTCTTCTGCTAACTGCAATGCAATACTACGGCCGATACCGCGAGAAGCGCCTGTGACTAATGCTACTTTACTCATCTGCTTTCCATTCCTTTACATCTTCGAGTGTTTGGATCGAAGTTATTTTTACATTTCTGTTAATCTTTTTAACTAAACCGGATAGAACTTTGCCTGGACCTACTTCTATAAAGTGGTCTACACCTTGTTCGATTAACCATTCTACAGAATCAATAAATTGAACAGGGACATATAACTGTTTAATCATATTTTGCTTGATTTGTGTCGCATCTACTTCAGCGGATGCATTCACATTTTGAACGACTGGTGTTGTCGCTGAGTGCCATTCAAACTGATTAATATAAGTTGTAAATTCTGATTCAATGACTTGCATCATCGACGAATGAAATGGTCCTGAAACATCTAACGGTAAAACACGTTTAGCACCTAAACTTTTACCATCAGCCACAAAACAATCGATGGCTTCTTTATGACCTGAAACAACAATTTGACCAGGACAATTGATATTCGCAGGTTCAACGACGTACTGTTCCGTTGAAATTTGATCACAAATCGCTTTCACTTCATCCAAAGAGAGACCTAATACGGCTGCCATACTTCCGACGCCTTTAGGAAAAGCTTGTGCCATGAGTTCCCCACGTTTACGAACGATTTGAACGGCATCTTCAAATTTTAAAACACCGCTCATCACTAAACTCGCATATTCACCGAGACTATGACCTAATGTAAAGTCACTTTTAGGTTGTCCCATAGCCGCATAAAGCGCCATACTGTGCGTAAGAAGCGCAGGTTGTGTATTTTCAGTTTGACCTAAAATCCCTTCCGGATCCTCAAACA
Source organism: Staphylococcus sp. HGB0015 (assembly GCF_000411275.1). Lineage (NCBI taxonomy): Bacteria > Bacillati > Bacillota > Bacilli > Caryophanales > Staphylococcaceae > Staphylococcus > Staphylococcus sp. HGB0015. The sequence goes on along the minus strand of NZ_KE150417.1, from coordinate 656,988 downwards.
TCGTTTCTAATAAATCAAAAGGCATTTGTGATTGTGCTTCATCAAGAATATGTGTTGCAGCTTGATCTTGTTGATACAAATCTTGTGCCATTCCGACTTTTTGGGCACCTTGTCCCGGAAACATTAAAACTGTTTTACCCACTTTATTCAGCCACCTTTTCTCTCATGTTTTCAACAATGCGCGTATCCGCTGCAATTTTTGCTTGGCGAATCGCTGAATAAAAAGCTTTGGCATTTGAACTTCCATGTGCTTTTACTACAATTCCATCAAGCCCAAGTAGCACCGAGCCGCCATACTCAGTGTAATCTAATTGTTTCGAAATATGCTTAATATCTTTTTTCATCATTAAAGCTGCCAGTTTATTTTTCACACTATGTAATAAATCATTTTTAATGATTTTTCCAAACGATTTGGCAATACCTTCTAAATTTTTCAAAATCATATTACCTGTATAACCGTCTGTCACTATGACATCTGCTTCGTCTTCCATGATAGACTTCGCTTCAATATTACCAACAAATTGAAACTGTTCAGTTTTTGACATTAAGTTAAAAGCTTCTTTTGTTAAGCTGTTTCCTTTTTTAGCTTCGGTACCGATATTTAACAACGCAACTTTAGGCGTTTCAATACCTCTTAGCTTTTGTGCATAAATATGTCCGAGCACAGCATTTTGATATAAATGTTCGGCCTTTGCGTCAGCATTTGCGCCTACATCTAAGAGGACAACACCTTTACCCTTTACTGTTGGTAATGTTACCACTAGTGCTGGACGTGCAACACCCGGTAAGCGGCCTACGATAAATAGTCCTGCCGACATGAGTGCACCCGTATTCCCAGCTGATACACATGCATCTGCCTCACCATTTTTTACCGCTTCTGCCATACGTACCATTGAACTGTCTTTTTTACGCTTAATTGCGCGAACAGGTTCATCTTCCATCGTAATTTCTTCAGTCGTATGTCTGACTTCTACTCTAGGATGCTGAATATGACATTGCTTTTCATCCCCAAATAAAATTATTTCCAAGTCCTCAAAATCATTAACTGCTTTTTCAACACCTTCGAGAACGATATTCGGTGCATCGTCGCCACCCATCATATCTACAGCTAATTTTACCATCTTATTCATCCTCACTTATGTAATACATTTTAAATATTCCTTCAAAGACTCTTTCTTTTTCAACATAAGAAGTGACACTCATTTCATAATATTTGTCATCATGAAATTGAACCTCTGCTGTTGCCATGACAACATCACCTAAATGAACAGGTTTTACAAAGTGAATATGACTTTCTTTTGTTAATACAGCGATATGTTTAACCATTGCGACACATAAAGAATTCGCTTGTGCAAACAAAACATGTCCACGCGCGATTTCATTTCTAGAAAAAACGTCCTTTTTGGTGATTGTCAAAATAGATTTCCCATAATGATTCGGTTCAAGCGAAACGATATCACCGATAATGTCTTGATCCTCCAAAGCACTAATATTTTGGTATTGATCTTTTGCGACACTTTTCACACGTTCACGTAGTTCTGGTATTTTAAGTTGACTACGATCAAGACGAATCGTTTGTATACTCACTTCAAACATCTCGCTTAATGCTTGATCCGTAATGAACGGATTTTGTTGGATGGTTGTTTCAATTAGCGCGCGTCTCTCATCCTTAGTCTTTTTCACATCATCGCCACCCAAAATTTAGTACCAAGTCTCAATTGACTCCACATTATTTTAACACGTTCAACCTTAGTTTCAAAACAATTTAATATGCTTGTAAAGTGTGATGACACAGCGATTTTCTCTCTTATTTTTTGAGTGTCATCATTAATCAAAACTTTGATAGAGTATTTTATCTTCAATAAATGTGCGCAAACGTTCGTATGCTGGCGTGAAAAAGTCACCTGATTGAATGAGTTGTGCAGCCTCATCCCTTGCAACTTCTAGCATTCGATAATCTTCAACAAGATTTCCGACTAAAAAGTCAGGCAAGCCACTTTGTTTCACACCAAAAAAATCTCCCGGTCCACGCATTTCTAAATCTCTCTCACTCAGTTCGAATCCATCCGTGGTCTGCGTCATAATTTGCATCCGTTCGATACCGGTCTCGGTTTTAGGAGAAGCAATCAGCACACAATAACTTTGATGGTCACTTCGACCGACCCGTCCACGAAGTTGGTGTAAAGTAGATAATCCGAAGCGGTCTGCATCATATATCATCATAAATGTTGCGTTAGGCACATTGACCCCTACTTCGACAACAGTTGTTGCAACAAGCACATCAAGTTCATGAGCACTAAACTGATGCATCACTTGATCTTTCTCATCCGAAGTCATTCTTCCGTGTAACAGTCCAATCCGCTGATTTGGCAAGGCAACTTGCAGATTTTCATATAAAGCAATTGCATTTTGCACATCTTCCAAATGCTCAGAGCTTTCTATTAATGGTGAAATGACATAAGCTTGGCGTCCCTTTTTCAACTCATTATTCATTTTTTCAATGGCTAGATCGTATCTTTCATGTTTGATCCAATGCGTTTGAATAGGCTTGCGTCCTTTAGGTAGACTTTTTATTGATGAAACATCCATTTCACCAAAAACTGAAATTGCCAACGTCCTAGGTATAGGGGTAGCTGTCATAAATAATACATTGGACAAAGCCCCTTTTTCACGCAGCTTCTGTCTTTGTTGAACGCCAAAGCGGTGTTGTTCGTCTGTAATTACTAAGCCCACATCTTTAAAATTAACGTCATCTTGAATTAATGCATGTGTTCCTACTACACAATCTATCTCTCCGTTTTCCAACTGTTCTAAAAGTAATTTTCGTCTTTTCCCTTTGACCGAACCTGTCAGAAGTGCCACATTCATATGCGGCCCAAATAGTTGTGCAAGGCTATCAGCATGTTGTTCTGCAAGAATTTCTGTCGGTACCATTAAAGCAGATTGAAAACCTGCAGTCTTCATCGCATACATACAAATCGCCGCTACAACCGTTTTACCTGACCCAACATCTCCTTGTAACAAACGATGCATCCGTATCGGCGCTTTCAAATCTCTAAAGATTTCATTCACACTCTGCTTTTGACCTTCTGTTAATTCAAATGGCAACGTTTGAATAAAAGCTTTGACTCGTTGCAAATCATGATCCACTTCAATCGCTTCATCAGATGATTTTTCAATTCTGTTCAACCATTGCATCCGTAATTCAAACATAAAAAATTCTGTAAATGCAAACGTTCGTCTCGCTTTAATGAGAGACTGTTGATCTTTCGCTTCATGTAAAGCGTGCAATGTATCGCTCAATGTTTCTAATTTATATTTAGTACGCAACGCTTCAGGTAACCATTCTTCAATCGTAATATGATTTAATGTTTCTCGTATCATATCTCTAAGTTGTTTTTGTTTAATCCCTTCCTTTACACGATAGATGGGGGTGTACTGGGCATCGGAAAGGGAATCAGCACTAAAAAACATTTTGTTTCCATTTATTTCTTGCTTTCGTCGTGACCATTTCCCTTTTATAATGACTGTTTCATGTAATTGGATTTTATTCTTCAAATAGGGCTGATTAAAATATATCGCTTTCACTGCAACGCCATTTACCATTACATGCACAGTTAACTTAGAGCGGTTACGTCCAAAAAAAGCGACAGTTGGAGTCGAATAAACTTCTCCTCGAACTGTCACATTGGCTTCATCTTCCGCAGTTGTGATATCTACCAACGTATTATCTTCATAACGCGTTGGCAAATAAAGCACAAGATCTTGAATGGTATCAATATTCATTTCATTTAAAACGGCGAGTCGCTTTGGACCTAAGCCTTTAATTTCCTTTAAACTATAAGGATTATTGATAAGATTGATGTTTGTCATATTTAATCACCAAAAATTTGTTGTTTTAATCGTTGACCGGTCGGTGTACCTGCCAAGCCACCACGGCCCGTTTCACGTAACGCAGAAGGCATCGTTTGTCCAATTTTGTACATCGCATCAATCACTTCGTCGGTAGGAATACGAGATTCAATCCCCGCTAAAGCCATGTCAGCAGAAACAATCGCATTTGACGCACCTGCAGCATTTCTTTTAACACAAGGGACTTCCACTAAACCTGCGACCGGGTCACAAACTAAGCCGAGCATATTTTTAAGACAAATTGCAAATCCTTCTGCGGATTGTTGTGGCGTACCACCTGCCGCTTCTACAATAGCAGCAGCTGCCATCGCACTTGCTGAACCCACTTCAGCTTGGCATCCGCCTGCCGCCCCTGAGATAGAGGCATTATTTGCTACAACGAAACCAAACGCGCCTGATGTAAGTAAAAAATTCAGCATATCTTGTCGACTTAATTGTAATCGATTTTTTAGTGAAAATAAAACGCCAGGTACAACACCTGCTGAACCAGCAGTTGGTGTCGCACAGATTTTCCCCATTGCTGCATTGACTTCATTTGTTGCCACTGCTTTACTCACAGCATCTAAAACGAGATCTCCAGCAAGGATTTGGCCTTTTTCAATATACGCTTTCATTAAAACAGCATCGCCACCTGTTAGCCCTGTTTTAGATGTGACGCCAGCAAGTCCTTCTTCTAATGCTTTTTCCATTGTTTCTAAGTTATGATTCATCTGTGTATAAACAGCTTCAGCAGACAAACCTGTAACAGCCATCTCTTGTTCGAGCATCACTTCATATATCGCTTTATTTTCAGCTTCACATTTCGCAATTAATTCTTTCACACTCTTAAACATTTTAATGCTTTCCATTTTACGCATCCCCCATTAACGATACTGTCACAACACCAGGTACTTTTCTAATCAAACCTAAAACATCTTCACTAATATCATCATCTAATTCACAGGTCATTAATGCTTCGTCGCCTTTTTCTTTACGCGCGACTTGCATACTCCCAACATTAATGCTGTAATCACCTAAAATATTAGCTACTTTACCTATTGTACCGAATGTGTCTTGGTGGAAGACGAGTAAGGTTGGATAATTACCACTAATCGCAAGTGGAAAACCATTAATCGCCACAATTTCTATTTTGCCACCACCGATTGAAACACCTTCAACAGATATATTTTTATCGCCATCTGTCATATCTATAATCGCTGTATTCGGGTGTGAACGTTCCTCAGTCATTTCTATAAAATGTACCCGCATTCCTTGTGATTCTGCGGTTTCCAAACTAGATTCAATTCGATCATCATCTGTATCGTAACCTAACAATCCGCCGACCAATGCTACGTCTGTACCATGTCCTTTGTACGTTTCCATAAAAGAACCATATAAATAGATATCAGCACGATTCGGTTGTTTTCCAAACAGATCTCTAGCAACCAATCCGATTCTGACTGCACCTGCTGTATGTGATGATGAAGGACCGACCATTGTTGGCCCTATAATATCAAATACGCTTTTATACTTCATTTTTTGCTCCCCCCGTTTTAGACCACTTAAAGTGTAACTTTATTATAACAATCTTCCATATTGATTAAAAATTTGACATTGTAAACATATAAAATAGAAAGTTTCATAAATATTTAAAACATCTTCTTAATGACATGCAATCACTCAATATCATTCATTAACGCCACTAATTGATGTTATTTTTCATTAAAAATAGGAGTAAAACAGTCATCTCATATTAAACAAGAAATGACTATTTCACCCCTATGAGGCGTAATCACATATGAAAGTAATCCATCTATTTCATTGCGCCTCTTCAACATAGATATCAGCGCCCTAAGTCAAGCATAAAAGACCGCACACTGAGCTACTGAATCCATGGTTTATTCGACGGCAAACAAATAAGGATAAATAGGTTGTTGACCATTTTGAACTTCAATCTCAACATCTTCAAAATGTGTTTCAACAAATGATTCAATCCATTCAGTTGTTTCTGAATTTGCTTCATCACCAGTAATAATCGTTAGAATTTCACTATCTTCATCCAACATTGTTTCCAAAGTTTTTTGAACGACTTGTTGTTCATCACGATCACTCGCAATGATTTTATCTTCCACTAATCCCATATATGCATCTTTTTCAATTTTAATGCCATCAATTTTTGTATCTCGAACAGCATATGTAATTGAACCAGACTTCACATTTTCTAAAGCCGCAGTCATCGCAGTTTCATTTTCATCAAGTTCAACACTTTCATCATAATGGAACATAGCTACAATACCTTGAGGCACAGTACGCGTTGGAATGACAACAGCTTCTACGTCAACAATTTCAGCTGCTTGTTGACTGGCCATTTGTATATTTTTATTATTCGGCAAGATAATTGCACGTTTGCAACCACTTTCATTAATCACATTGACGATATCTTCCGTAGACGGATTCATCGTTTGACCACCACTAATGACATGTGTTGCACCCATGGATTTAAATAATTCCGTAATGCCCTCGCCCATAGAAATCGTAACGATTGCCGTTTCAACATTTTGAGCAGGTTCTTGCTTTTGTTTTGTACTTTCATTCGATGCTTCTTTACGTAATACCTCACGATGTTGTTCGCGCATATTTTCAGCTTTAACTTTAATTAATTCACCGTATTTTTGACCGAACGTGAATACTTCGCCTGGCGTCTCAGTGTGAACATGAACTTTAACAATTTCATCGTCACTAATCACAAGTAAAGAATCACCAAATCCACTCATATCTGAACGGAAAGTCGTTTCATCAAATTTTTCTTTGCCAGGTTGAAAGCGGACCATCATTTCAGTACAGTAACCGTAAACAATATCTTCTGTGTTAATGACACCGTGAAAATCATGTTCATCATTAAAGAAAGTTTCTGTATCCACTTTAGGTGCATGCGCTTCTACTTTTTCACCTTTCATTGCTTTTAAGAAACCTTCATAAACAAGCGTTAATCCTTTACCACCACTGTCAACAACACCGACTTCCTTTAAGACAGGTAAAAGATTCGGTGTATTTTCAAGTGATTTTTGCGCAGCCTCATAAACGCGCGTCATCATTTCCAAACAGTCTTCTGTTTCTTCAGCTACATCGATTGCTGCTTGTGCTGCATCTTTCGCAACAGTTAAAATTGTTCCTTCAACCGGTTTCATCACTGCCTTATACGCTGTTTTAACACCGGCGTCAAAACTGTGCGCAAACTGCTTAGCATCGATATCTTTTTCATCTTCTAATGCTTTAGAAAAACCTCTAAAAATTTGCGATAAAATCACACCTGAATTACCACGTGCGCCCATCAACAAACCTTTTGAAAAAGCTTTCCCTAAGTCACCGATATGACTTGTAAGATGACTTTGAACTTCTTCGCGCCCTGAAGTCATAGATAAGTTCATATTTGTCCCTGTGTCCCCGTCAGGTACTGGATAAACATTTAACGCGTCAACCATATCCGCATTATTCGATAAGTTTTGAGCCCCTTGTATAATCATTTCGGCAAATAAATTGCCGTTGATCTTAGTAATCATGCAAATATCCTCCTATTTGTCATTCCCGTCATTATTAAAACGTACGCCCTGTACAAAAATATTCACAGAGTTTACTTTTAGTTTTAATGTATGCTCTAAAGTATATTTCACTGTTGATTGCACATTTTGCGCAACTTCTGAGATTTTAACGCCATAGCTGACAATGATATGCATATCAACATCTAATACGCCTTCATTTTCTCTCACAACAATACCTTTAGCATAATTTTCATGTCCGAGAATTTCTGCAATACCATCTCTCACTTGCTGACGAGATGCCATACCCACAATACCGTAACATTCTACAGCTTTTCCGCCTACAATAGATGCTATCACTTCGTTTGAAATGTCAATACTACCATAATCATTCGTAATTTCTAATGCCATATCATACGCCTCCTATTCTCAATCAGTCCGCTTTATGTCATCATCCATTTTTTAATTTTCAAAACTTACATGAACAAAATGTAAAGAAAATCAATTTCTAGTAAACCTTATATTACTATACATACAAGTCTTATGCCAATGGAGATGTTCCTTGTTCGTCATTCTTAGCAAACAACGTTTAATCACAACAGTAAATTATATCAGAAATCGACCACTACAAAAAGTAATATCTGAAAATATACCCTAATTTAATATTGCATGTCAATGTTTAATGTGGTATATTACGTTAGTATGTAGTAGCAAAGTGTATTTGTATTTCTTAAAGGAGGTACGATGATGGGTAAAGAATGTTTCGTTACAGGACGTAAAGCTTCAACAGGAAACAACCGTTCACACGCGTTAAACGCTTCAAAACGTCGTTGGAATGCTAATTTACAAAAAGTTAGAATCCTTGTTGATGGTAAACCTAAAAAAGTTTGGGTTTCAGCTCGTGCTTTAAAATCAGGTAAAGTCACTCGCGTATAATTAACAAAATAGATTAAAATAAAACGAGTCTTTATGTGGAAGACTCGTTTTTTTGTTGCTTTAATTTTTATTCGTCACGGCTTCTCATAAGAAAAACCGCCCCTTCATGAACAATCACTTCGCCCTTATCCTCTATAAATTCATTTGAAATCGTCAGTGTGGATCCGCGTTGTAAAGTCACTTCATCTAATTCATACTTAAAACCTTTTAAAGATAACTTCACCTGATCTGCACCTAAAGGAAAAGATACATATTTAAAACTTTCATTATTCTCGATTGTGTAGCGACCCTCTGTTAAATATTCAATCTCATTCATTTTATCAATTATTACTATTTTCTTGTTTACAAAATCTGGATTTTGGAGCAATGCCATTGCGCCCATAAAGTGATCTAGTCGTCCACCTGTAGCGCCATAGATTTGAATGTCATCGTAACCTAAAGCAACTGCTTGGTGAACCGCTAGCGCTAAATCTGTATCTGCTTTTTCTGCAGGCACAGGTTCAATTGCAATATGCGATTTAATCCATTCACGTTCAGAAGATGAAATCGAATCAAAATCACCTACCGCAAAAACAGGTGTGATTTGATGTTGAAGTAAAAGAAGTGTGCCTCTATCAACACCCGCCCACTCTTGATCATGATGGTGTTCTAATAGTTTTTCAGGTAAAGTACGAGAACTACATAACAAACAGATGCTTTTTGTCATGGGCTATGCCTCACCTTTTAAAATTTGTGTGGCTTGCTGATAATTTTGTTGATTAAAGAAATAAGAACCAGCCACTAACCAATCCGCACCCGCTTCAATCACTTGAGCTGCTGTTTCGGCATTGACACCACCATCAACTTCAATTTTAAAATCAAGTTCACGTTGTTTTCTTTGTTCTTTTAATTGCGCTATCTTTCTTAATGATGATGGAATAAATTTTTGGCCACCAAATCCAGGGTTTACGGACATAATCAGAACATAATCCACTTCATCTAAAAGCGTGTCTAAAGCACTGATGGGTGTACCTGGATTAATGACAACACCCGCTTCAACCCCTCTATTTTTAATTCTTTGAATAATTCTGTGGATATGCGGTGTAGCTTCATAATGTACAGACAGTTTATTTGCACCTTTATCGATAAAAGTATCAATATACTGCTCTGGGTTATTAATCATTAAATGAACGTCAATCGGTAAAGATGTCGCAGATCGGACAGCTTCAAGAATTGGAAAACCAATTGAAATATTTGGAACGAATTGACCGTCCATCACATCAAAATGCAGCGCATCTACCCCTGCACGCTCAAGTTCAATCATTTCCTGTTTTAAGTTCAGAAAATCTGCCGATAATAAAGAAGGAAATATTTTTGTCATTAGTACCTTACCTTTCGATTAGAAATTTCATTAAAAAGTTGAACATAATGCTGATAACGGAATTCAGGTAGCTCATTTTGTGCTACTTTCTCTTTGACATGACATTTGGGTTCATTAATATGGTAACAGTTTCTAAACTTACAAAGTTCACCCAATTGTGCGATATCGATAAAATAGTCTCGAAGCTCTTCCTTTTCGATATGTTCAAAATCTAAAGCGCTAAATCCTGGTGTATCAGCGATATGCCCATTTTCACGCTTATATAATTCGACATGTCTTGTTGTATGCTTACCTCTATTTAAAGATTGTGATATTTCATTCGTTGCCAACGCTAAATCTGGCGCATAGCGATTTAGAAGCGTTGATTTCCCTACACCAGACTGACCGCTCAATACAGCCAAACCAGGCGCCCAATCTTTAAAGACACGCTTCACATCGTCATCTTTACCAATAAATTGTGTTTGATAACCTATTTTCTCATAATAATCTAATGTGGCTTGAATTTTAATTTGCTCATCTTTAGACGCAAGATCTTTTTTAGTAATTAAGATGTTAGGATGTAGACCATATGAATGTCCGATGACGAGAAAACGATCTAAGAGTTGACTTGAAAAATTGGGTGACACCGCGCTCATCACAACAATCAACAAGTCAATATTACTCACAGGTGGGCGTTTTAATTCATTCTTCCGAGGATGTACATGCTGAATATAGCCTGATGAATGGGTTTCAATATCGATGTCGACAATATCACCAACAATCGGCGAAATTTGTTTTTTTCTAAAAAGCCCTCGTGCTTTTGCATCATATATTTCACCTTCAACATCGACTCGATAAACACCACTTAATGATCTGATAATTCTACCTGTTTTCAAATTCACACCTCATTTTTTCCTTTAGATTCCTTAGTTATTATATCAAAGCCAAGCACACAAAGACATTATAAAGTGCGGAACGAATCCATCATCTCTATATTAAATATATAGAATATGAGAATACGCCATATGGTTTCGAATGCTTAAACAACATTTGAATCATATGGCGTATTGATTAGTTATAAATCATCGTAATGAATTGTTTTTCTGTCAACCGTTTTCCCATCTACTTTAATTTCATAATGACCTGAATCATCTTTAGGTATCGTTAAATTTAAAGGATAAGAAATACTTTTAGAAATAGTGAAAGTTTCAGCCGGTGAATCGCTATCATTATTTTTATCTTGGATATACACTTCTACTTTTTGTGCTTTTTTGTTTTTACCACTATATGGAATTGTCACATTTTCAGAATAAGGTTTCTCCCGCACAGTTTTAGAATCACGATCTGCTTTATCCTCACTGTCATCATCATCTTCTTTGCCGGTAGAGACGATAAATCTTACAGTGTCTCCTTCATCGACGTTCGTCTTTTTAGGTGTGTGATTAATGATATGATTTTCTTTCACATGATTATCTGCACGTTCTTTTTCTATTTCAACATTTAAACCTTTGTCTTCTAGCTCTTGTTTGACCTTATCGTAATCTTGATTTGTGTAATCATCAACATAGATTTGTCGCTTTCCAAGTGACTCGGTAAGCTGTACTGCATCTTTAGTAACGACAACATTTTCACCTGGTGTAATACTTTGTGCTTCTATGCTTACTTTTTCAAAATCATTTTGCGTGTACGCTGTTGTAAAAGTCACATGACTAAAGCCTAATTCCTTCAACTTATTCTCAGCATCCCGTTTAGTCATACCGATAAGATTCGGCATTTTTTCAATATGCTGGCCTTTAGAAATAACAATATCAACCTGACTGTTTTGTTCTACTTTTGAGCCAGCTTCCGGTTTAATGGCCATAACACGTTCTTTATCATAATGGTCACTATATTCATGTGAAATGTGGCCAATTTTAAGCTTGTTATCTTTTAATAACTTTTCAGTTTGTTGTTCTGATTTACCCAGTACATCAGGAACTTGGCTATATTTATTGCCAATCATAGCTGCGGCCATAAAAACAAACAAACTTGCAACTAACAGGACTAAGATAAGACCAAAGACCACTTTTTTACGGACAGAACGCTTTTGTGTTGGCACATAATAAGAGGCCTTCTTAGACTGTTTAGGCTCAGCTTGTTTTTCTGTTTGAACGATTGGAATTTGTGTTGTTTCTTTTACAGATTTTTTTTGTTTATCTTGTTCTATTTTTAGCGCATTTTTATCGATAGGCACTGTTTTCGTTTTAGAGGTATCCGATTCATATAGGGGTTCATTTTTACGACTAGGATCTAGTGTAGACATGACATCACTCGCCATCTCTGAGACAGAGCGATATCTATTACTTTGCTCTTTTTCTGTCGCTTTTAAAATGACGTTACTTAACGCTTGCGGAACATTTCTTCTTTTATCACTTACATTAGGGACCGTCTCTTGTATCTGCTTAATCGCAATACTAACAGGCGTTTCGCCATTAAATGGTGGCTGTCCAGTTAACATTTCATACAAAACGATACCTAAAGAATAAATATCAGAGCGCTCTCCCGTTTTCTCACCTTTTGCTTGTTCTGGTGAAAGATATTGCACTGTTCCGACTACGTGATTCGTCTGGGTCATCGCTGTTTCACTTAATGCTTTGGCGATACCAAAATCCACAATTTTTAATGTTTGATTACGATCAATAATCATATTTTGCGGCTTAATATCCCGATGGATAATCCCTTGTTCATGTGCATGACGGATGCCACTTAAAACTTGCTCCATAAATTGTAGTGCTTTTTGTGGCTGTAAGGGCCCATGTGCTTTTATATAATCTGACAAAGTTGGTCCCTCAATATATTCCATCACTAAAAAGAAACAATCATCTTCTTCACCCACATCGAGTACGCTCACAATATTTTTATGAGATAACCGTGTCGTATTTTGCACTTCTCTTTCAAAGCGTTGCACTGTTGCTTGTTTTTCATTCGGCAAAATATGAATCAATTTGACTGCCACTTTACGATTTAAAATGGTGTCCATCGCAACGTAGACATTCGACATACCACCGCCGCCAAGAATTTGGGTTAATTCATAGCGATCATCTATCAAACGCCCTATCATACAGGCTCACCTGCAATTTCTGCAAGAACAAAAGAGATATTATCTTTCGCTTCATGTTCGACAGCAAGATCAAGAATCGCTTGACCTGTCGCATGAATATCTTGTTCTTGTTTTAAAACATCATGTATTTTATGAGATTTGACATAATCAGTTAAACCGTCAGAATTTAAAATCAGATATTGATAAAATTGTGTTCGCTTCGTAAAGATATCTGGTGTAACAAAACGATTTGTACCCATGACTTTAGTAATAATATGTCTTCTTGGATGTAGAAAAGCTTCTTCCTCAGTTATTTCACCTAGCATCACCAATTGATTTACAAATGTATGATCGATCGTAATTTGATCCATACGTCTTCCATTCGTGAGATAAGCACGAGAATCTCCTACATTTGCGACCACGATATGATGATCAAATACAAGCGCACAGACGCATGTTGTTCCCATACCTTGATAAGCAGGATTTTGTTGTGCTGTATCATATAGATCACGATTCACAACTTGTAAAGTATGTTTCAACCAATGTTCCGCTTGTTCTGGCTCAATATAATTTTCTGCTTCAAATCGTGTTTGTAAGGCTTCTACGACAAATTGAGATGCGACCTCACCTGCTTGGTGTCCGCCCATCCCATCACACATGACTAAAAGTTGTTGATCTGTTTTGTTATAAAACACACCACCTGCATCTTCATTATTTTCACGAAAATTCCCTGTCACTGAAAAAAATTCTGCATTTAACATTATGTTCTACCTCGTTTCCGCTTGTCGTTCCTTTGCTCTTAGCTGTCCACACGCAGCATCAATATCCGAACCTTGTTCACGTCTAATTGTAGCATTGATTCCTAATTTTTTTAATTCCTTTTCAAATTTAAAAATATCATCTTTCGGTGTTTTAACATAATTTCTCTCAGGAACATGGTTCACAGGAATTAAATTCACGTGACAGTTGAGCGGTTTAATCAGTTGTGCAAGTTCACGTGCATGTTCGATTTGATCGTTTACACCGCCAAACAAACCATATTCAAATGTAATACGACGGTTTGTTTTTTCTTGATAGTATTGAATAGCATCCATCAATTTGTTGACATCGTACGCTCTATTAATTGGCATTAGTTTTGAACGAATTTCGTTATTTGCTGCATGCAAGCTTACCGCGAAATTAATTTGTAATGATTCATCAGCAAAGTCATAAATTCTAGGTACAATACCTGAAGTGGATACTGTAATATGACGTGCACCAATATTCAAACCATTGTCATCATTTACAATTTTTAAGAAATCCATCATCTCATCGTAGTTTTCGAAAGGTTCACCTATGCCCATGATTACAATAGAAGAGACACGCTCGTCTGTTTCATCTAATGCTTTTTGAACAGTTAAAACTTGAGACACGATTTCACCAGCCTCAAGATTTCGTTTCAATCCTCCAAGTGTAGAAGCACAAAACGTACATCCTATACGGCAACCGACTTGTGTCGTGACACAAACTGAATTCCCATAATCGTGACGCATTAATACCGTTTCAATTGTATACCCATCTTGTAATTCAAATAAAAACTTAATCGTACCGTCTCGGCTTTCTTGTTTAACGACGGTTTGTAACGTCGTAATTGAAAAATGAGAGTCCAATAAATGTCTTAAATCTTTTGAAAGATTTGTCATTTCTTCAAAACTATTAACTCTTTTCTCATATAACCATTCAAATATTTGCTTTGCTCTAAAACTTTGTTGCCCTTGTTCTTTTAACCAATCCTTCATTTCATCAAATCGTAACGAATAAATCGATTGCTTTTCAAAATCAGGAAGAAATTTATTTTTCTTCTTTTTTTCAGCTGTAATCATTCACCATTATCCTTTCTTTTTTACTCTCGTGATAAAGAAACCATCTGTATTCATATCTTGCGGTAAGAGTTGTAATGTTTTTGTATATTCTCCATTGCGCGGGTCAATCACAGGGTCAAATTCAAAATCATGGTTTGACTTTAAAAATGTATAAATTACATTTTCATTTTCTAGTTGCTCAATTGTACAAGTCGAATAGACAAGTGTACCCCCTGGTTTCAAATTCTGAGCAACATTATTTAATAACTTAAGTTGAATTGTCACTAATTCATCTATAACTTCAGGTGTCATCGTATACTTGATTTCTGGTTTATGTCGAATTACCCCTAAACCACTACAAGGCGCATCTAACAGTATCTTGTCAAACATTTGATCGTAAGGTTTTGTTGCATCATGTTGCATCGCTTTAATATGCGTAAGCCCCAACTTATGAATATTATTTTCTATTAACGTAATTTTATGGTCATGCAAATCTGTAGCTAACACCTGGCCTGTCCCATTTAATAATTCCGCAATGTGACACGCTTTACCGCCCGGTGCACTACAACTATCTAAGACCGAATCTCCTGATTGAAGGTTTAACATATGCGCAACAAACATTGAACTTTTGTCTTGAATACTCACATAACCTTTTTTAAAAAGAGATGTATGCATCACACCATGACCTGAAACATGTAAACATTCAGGCAAATGGTCATCCTTTTCAACGTGTAATCCTTCTTTTTCTAGAGCTTCTTTTGCCTCGTCAATGGCGATTCGAGTTTGATTCACACGTACTGTTTGTGCAGCGGGCAATAGTAAGTTTTCGGCAATAGATGTCGTCACAGCTTCTCCAAAATGAGTTAACCAATGTTTTATAATCCAGACAGGAATACTGTATTTTACAGAAAGGCGTATTTCTTTCTTTTTTATCGCATCGATATCAGGAAGATTTTGCGTCGTCACTTGTCTTAAAATCGCATTGACCACGTTTCCTGTCTGTTGCCCTCCACGTTGTTTAGCAATATTCACTGCTTCATGAATAATTGCATGTGTTGGAATTTTATCTAAATAGAGATGTTGGTACAGACTCATCCATAAAAGTCGACGCACCCAGCCTTTAATTTTCGTCTTAACAAAAGGTTTTAAATAGAAATCTAAAGTTAGCTTTCGTTTAATCGTCCCATAAACAAGTTCAGTGTATAATGCACGGTCTGCTGGATTTAAAGCATATGACTGTAATGTTTCATTCATTTTCAAGTTACTATAAGCCCCATCTTTAATGACAGCTTCAATTGTCATCAAACTTAGTTCACGTACCGTTGCCATTTACACAAATTCCTTTCCTACAAGGTTTTCTTGATAACCACTCAGGAATTGCGACACTGGCATCCGTTTTTTTCCTGATAACTGTATTTCAGTTAACGCAATGCTGTCCTCAGAGCCTGTTCCGACAATGATTTGTCTTTTTGTCGTTTCAATAATTTGACCCGCTTTACCACTTTGATTTTTTACAATTTCAGCAGCGTATATTTTCATCGTTTTATCCTCAAATTGCGTATATGCAACGGGCCATGGCGACAAACCTCTAATATGGTTATAAATTGTCAATGCATCACGATCCCAGTGTATGCGTTCATCTTCACGTTGTATATTCGAAGCGAATGATACATGTGCCTCATCTTGAGGTGTACGTGAATTTGTACCATTTAACAGAGATGGAAGCGTTTCTTCTAATAATTCTGTACCGAGCTGACTCAATTTATCATGCATCGTCCCTACATTGTCTTCCGCTTCAATTGGAATCGCACGTTGAGAGATAATGTCACCGGCATCTAGTTTTTTGACCATATACATGATCGTTACACCTGTTTCAGCTTCACCATCAATAATCGATTGATGAATGGGTGCACCGCCACGATATTTAGGTAATAAGGATGCGTGTACGTTTACAGCACCAAAACGCGGATGTTCCAACAATTGTTCAGGTAATAACTGACCAAATGCCGCAGTCACTATGAGGTCACACTCCATTGCTAGTAACTGTTCCAATTCGTCTGAATGCACTAACTTTTCAGGTTGATAAACAGGAATTTGATGTGCAACAGCCACTTGTTTTACAGGTGGTGGGGTTAAAACACGCTTACGTCCGACAGGTCTATCCGGTTGTGTAACTACCGCAATAACCTCTTCTTTTTCAATTAACATTTCTAAAATTGATGTTGAAAAATCAGGTGTGCCCATAAAAATTATTTTACTCATCTTCTAAATATGCCTCCAATTCTGCATCAGAAATTTCACGATCCATCACATCTACAAATAATATCCCGTTCAAATTATCAATCACATGTAAAATCATACGCGCGATATCATCATACGCTGTTAACTCGACTTCATTACCCTTAATATCAAAACTCTTTACTTTAATCATTTGACTTCTCGTCACTTCACCAAAACGTCCAGGAACACTTAAACAACCTTCTAATTCTGTCGTCTTTTCTTCAGATTGACTAATGACTTCTGGGTTAATTAATTGTAAAAGACCATCTTGCTCCATATCGACCAGTGCAATTTGTTCTTCCACACCAATTTGAGGCGCTGCCAATGCTTGTCCCCCTGCATCATACATCGTATCTTCAAGATCTTGTAGAACACGTTCAACGTGGCTGTCAAACTTCGTCACAGGGGCTGACTTTTTTCTGAGACTCGGATGAATATTCGTTCTTATCTTTTTTATCATATGAAGCTCCAGCTCCTCATAAAAAATTTATCATTATATTATAGCTTATTACGTCAAAAATTGCGATAACTATCCGCTTTCATCATAACAAAAATAATGAAGTGATACATGGGAATGAAACACAATCCTCAACTTTAACTTATACTACAACAATCTAACCTTTTTTAATGACAAAAGATGAAAAAATTATCGTTACTTTTGATAGCATTAAAAACTTTCTAAACGTTTATAAATTATCAAAAAAGATTCCGCCAATCTATATTTCGCGGAATAATATTAATATTGTGTTTAACAACATTGTATAAATTTTAAAATTGTCATTTGGAACTATTTAATGCATTCAAACGAAAAAGCTTAACTCGATTTTATTTGTTCACCTATTTAAGTTTAGTAGAGTTTCAATGTAAAAAGAATACAATTGTTAACACCTATCAATCATTTATGGAGGAGATTGTTAATGAGAAAAATATTCACTTTAATTTTTACAAGCCTTCTGATTTTAACAGCTTGTAGCGAACCCGACACCGATAAGCAAAGCACGTCTAAACATAAACGCTATTCTAAAGAAGAAAAACACACTTCTAAAAATAAAACAGTTGAAAAGCCCCAAGCCAATGTTGTCACAACTGATGAGGATATTAAAGAGGATGAGAATAAAACAACACTTCAAGAAGATACATCACAAACTCAATTGGATACACACAATGTGAGAGATAGAGCAACATTAGAACAGATACTCAACGGCGATTATACTGACCAACAAAAAATTGAAGCCTATAATAGTGCGGTGGCGAACGGTGTTATCCCTCAAGGCAACGTAATGGAAGGACCTGCATTAGCAGCATATGAAAGCTCATTACGTATCGAACGCGGTGAAGAAAAGTCAGTATACGAAACACGTGAACCAGAAACATTTGATTATGACCATAATGGCGTCTATAGAACACCTGAAGAACAAAAGGCACATGAAAAGTGGATTCAAGATCAATTAGAGTGGGAAGAACAACATGAAAAAGAACAAGAGCACGTGGGAGATATCGAAGCTGACGATGACAATCTAATAGAGGAAGATGAATAACATAAAATGCATAGTTTCTTAATTACTCATTATAACTGAACTATTCACCTGTAATTAACTCCCTATTTAAAGTAAATTCTATTCCTTTTATTATCTGTTTTGAGTAAGGCGCCTATGAAAATAAGTAAAAAATTAACAATCATAATGCCATTAAATAATGTCGTCCAGAATGATGAATCAAAAACTTTAACATTTGATGCCATCAAAAATGCTACAATAAATATAATAATCAATATAGATAAATACCATTTATTTTTAATAAGCATGATTAACATCCAATGATTTATTGAATGTATTCGATTTTATCCATCTCAATTTTCACATGCTCAAGTATATTCTTTTATTCACTACATAACAGGTTTTCAACATAAATTTTGAGTCGTCTTAAGTACCATTTTAATAAGACCGACATCTGAAAACAGATTTTGTAGCTGGTGATTCTTCTCGCAAAGCAGATTAGACTTCTCAAAAGCTTCATATTGAGAAGTCAGAGTGCTATTGCGCAATCATTAGCTACAGCAAAATTTTCTGGTCATGCGTATTCAATACGCTCAACCGTTAACAATCAAAACCTTATTACTAGAGCTGAGCGATTTATGAGTCGAAGATTGAATGGATTAAAATTTAAAATAATCGTTTTACATCATCATATGAGGGTTAATATCGATTTTTAACGCCAATTTCTTTTTAATAAACATTTCATGATAATAGTCGTCTAAATAACGTAAGGCGTCGATTAAAGCAGGTTCACTTTTATATTTAACTAAAACTTGAAATCGATATTCGTTATTGATACGTGACAATGCTGATAGTGATGGCCCTAATACAAAAGCTTTATCTGTAAGATGTTGTAACAAAATTTGATGAACATGTGATGCAGCTTGCAATACTTCCTTCATTTTTTCATGAGTGATTGTAAAATTGATGAGATAGTAATACGGTGGATATTGAGCAAGCTTTCGATACTGCATCTCTTTTTGATAAAAGCTGACATAATCATTTTGTTGGACATCATACACGGCATAATGATCAGGATTATAAGTTTGAATAATTACTTCTCCTTTTTTATCGTGTCGCCCTGCACGACCTGCAACTTGCGTTAATATTTGGAAAGTCCGTTCACTCGAGCGGAAATCAGGCAAATTAAGCATCGTATCTGCATTCAAAACACCAACTAATGTGATATTCGGAAAATCCAAACCTTTCGCTATCATCTGCGTTCCTAATAAAATGTCACCTTTTCCTTCTCCAAACTGTTTCAACAGCTTCTCATGACTTCCTTTTTTAGTCGTAGTATCAACATCCATACGTATAATACGCGCCTCAGGAAAGCGTTGATTGAGAATTTCTTCGACGCGCTGTGTCCCCGTCCCCATTTGACGAATATGTTCACTCCCACAATTTGGACATTGAGTGGGCGCAGGTTCTTGATGACCACAATAATGACATTTCAACTGATCAGAAGATTTATGGTATGTCAGTGAGATATCACAATTAGGACATTGAGGCACATGACCACAATCTCGACATAACATAAATGAGGCATAGCCCCGACGATTTAAAAACAGTACGACTTGTTCTTTTTTATTCAAGCGGTCTTCAATCGTATCTGACAGTGCATTTGAAAATAATGAGCGATTGCCATTCGCAAGTTCTTCACGCATATCTAAAATTTCGATTTCAGGTAAAGGCTGTTGATTTACACGTGTAGGCATGGCAAGTAATGTATATACGCCTTTTTCTGCTCTTGCATAACTTTCTAAACTTGGTGTTGCGCTACCTAGAACAAGTGGACAATGATGATATCGACTACGCCATTCCGCAATATCTTTTGCATGATATCTAGGATAATCTTCTTGTTTATATGTAGACTCATGCTCTTCATCAATAATAATAATACCTAAATTTTTGAATGGCGCAAAAACACTTGAACGTGCCCCTACGCTTACTTTTGCACGACCGTCTCTTATTTTTTGCCACTCGTCATAACGTTCTCCTTTAGATAAACCAGAATGTAGCACTGCCACCTCATCTCCAAAGCGACGTTTGAAGCGGATGACCATTTGCGGTGTGAGTGCGATCTCTGGTACAAGCATCATCGCTTCTTGATTATGCGCTAAAACTTGCTCAATAATTTGTAAATAGACCTCTGTTTTACCTGAGCCAGTAACACCGTGCAGTAAAAACGTCTCTGAACGTTGATTTGTGACAGCATCTTCTAACTTCACAAAAGCTGCTTGTTGCTCAGAGGTTAAAATACGCTTTTGATCTTGCTCAAATATACGTCCTTCATACGGGTCTCTTTCGACAATGGCATCATATTTTTCAATTACACCTTGCTTCTCTAAAGTATTGATTGCTGACTCTGAGAAAGTCATTGCCTTTAGTTCTTTTAAACTTACATCTCTATGATGTTCATCTAATAAAAAAGCGAGCAATTCATATTGTTTTGGTCTTTTAGTGAGTGTTTCTAAATGCGCTTCTGCTGCATCAAAATCATTCACGCGTACTGCACGTTGTGTTTTCTTTGACGTGTTTTGAGATAAAATCGTCACACCCTCAACGACATCTTTTTTCATATAAGACAACATTTCAGTAATATTTTCGTCCGCTTGTGCTTGTTTATAAAAGTAGATTCCATCATTATTAAAACATTGTGCTAGCCTATCTGGTAGCTGTGTGCGGTCTTTTATTTTAAAGGCTTTAGAATATTTCGCTTTAATTGCACTCGGTAACATCGCCTCAAGTATCGATATTCGCTTTGAAATAAAATAATGGCTGTACCATTCACTTAATTGCACTAATTCTGCAGTGAGTTCAGGTTGAATATCTTTAACTTCGATAATTGATTTGAGCCGAGATAAATCGTAATTGGCTTCAGCTTCAGATACACATTTCATGACATATCCTTGTATTTTTCGAGGTCCAAATGGAACGATAACACGTACACCAGGTTGAATGGTAGCTTCTAAATCTTTTGGAATTTGATAATCGAAAGTTTTATCTACGCTTTTTGAAGCGATATCAACAACAACTTGAGCAATCATTGGTGCCAACTACTTTCTAACGCTGATAAAATCTTTGTTGCGAGTGCTTTTTTAGGTCCTTTTTGTATCGGGTAGCTTGAACCTTCTTTAAAGAACAATGTCACTTCATTATCATCTGAACTAAATCCAATTGACTGATCTCCAACATTATTCGCAATTATGACATCAGCATTTTTGTTTTTTAATTTTTCTTTTGCATAATGCGCTACATTTTGTGTTTCTGCTGCAAAGCCAACCAATTTTTGTGTTGTTTTATGGTCCCCTAAATACTTCAAAATATCTTGTGTTCTTTTAAATTCTACAGTCACATTGCCGTCTTGTTTTTTCATTTTATGAGGTAAAGGCGTCACAGGCGTATAATCTGAAACAGCAGCCGATTTAAATATAATATCTTGTGTCTCATAGCGTTCTACTACCGCATGAAACATTTCATCTGCTGTTGTCACTGACACAAAGTCAACACCATTAGGTACGTCTAATGTTGTTGGGCCTGATACCAATGTCACTTTTGCACCTAAAGATACCAATGCTTCAGCAATCGCGTAACCCATTTTTCCTGAAGCACGATTTGAAACAAAACGGACTGGATCAATGATTTCCACCGTTGGACCTGCCGTAATCAGTACACGTTTATCTTTAAAATAATTCTCTTCTGTTGACGTCGGTCTCTCTGCCATCTCTCTTTCAAGAACATTTTTGATTTCTAATGGCTCTGCCATACGACCTTTTGCTACATACCCACATGCTAAAAATCCTTCTCCAGGTTCAATAAAATGATAGCCGTCAGCCGTCAAAGTTTTGATATTATCTTGTATGCGTGGATTTTCATACATATTGACATTCATCGCCGGTGCGATAAATTTTGGTGTCTTCGTTGCAAGCAATGTTGTTGTGACCATATCATCTGCAATACCATGGCTCAATTTCGAGATAATATTGGCAGTGGCAGGTGCAACAACGATTGCACCCGCCCAATCCCCTAATGCAATATGTTGAATTTCTTCGGGATTTTCTTCAATAAATGTATTGGTATATACCGCATTGCGACTGATTGCTTGAAACGATAGTGGCGTGACAAATTGTAATGCATGTTCAGTCAACATAACGCGTACATTAAAACCTGCCTGTGTAAGCTTGCTCGTTAAATCAATGGTTTTATATGCGGCAATACCACCTGTTACAGCTAACAAAATATTTTTCATCATTTCCACTCCCGTTTTTTCGCTCTTAAAGGCATTATAATATATTTAGTCTTTCCTTTCATTAACGCCAAATTCAAAGCTTGTCTATGCGTCATTCAAATATGACTTCCATAATAAATACGCTTTTCAATAATGACTTCTTGATCGAAGACTATTGAAAAGCGCATAATTTGATATTGAGATTTAAGTCTTAATTAAAAGTTTTTCTCATCTACATGTGGATGAATTTTACTTGCAGCAATTTCTTCAAGTGCGCGTCCTACAGTTTTTTTACTGCTGTAACTGTCTAATAATAGATGTTCAGGATCGGCTTGGATTTCTCGTGCACGCTTAGCCGCTGTTGTAGCAATTAAATATTTAGAATTGATTTTATCTTGTAATTGATGTAGCGATGGGTATAACATTATTTTTTTGCCTCCAATAACATTTTTCTATATTTAGCTTCTATACGTTCACGTTTTAAATGTTCAGCTGCGACAATACATTGAATTCGGTCTTTTGCCAAATCAACTTCATCATTCACTACAACGTAATCATATAAATTCATCATTTCAACTTCTTTTTTTGCTTCATTGACACGACTTTGAATCTTTTCAGTAGATTCTGTGCCACGACCAATCAGACGTTCAGTCAAATGGTCAAGACTTGGTGGTGCTAAAAAGATAAACAATGCATCTGGAAATTTTTTACGAACTTGTTTTGCCCCTTCAACTTCGATTTCTAAAAATACATCATGCCCTGCATTCATTGTATCTTTTACATATTGAACCGGTGTTCCGTAGTAATTTCCGACATACTCCGCGTATTCAATAAATTCATCTTCTTCAATTAATTTTTCAAATGCCTCTCTTGTTTTGAAAAAGTAATCCACCCCATCCGCTTCGCCTTCACGCATTTCACGTGTCGTCATTGAGATTGAATATTTATAAGATGTGTGAGGATCATCAAAAATACGTTTCCTGACTGTGCCCTTACCAACGCCAGAAGGGCCCGAGAGAACTATGAGTAAGCCTTTTTCAGTATCCATGCCGTACGACCTTTCTTCGCTATTCTTCTATTTATTTACATATCTTACCACAGTTTTTGTTATATTGTATAGAGTCGTTAAATTAAAAACTTTACGTCTGACGTCATTGTTGGCACATGTTATAATAGTGTAATGAAAAATTTTAAAGGTGGCAGATGATTATGGCATTTGATGGTTTATTTACAAAGAAAATGGTAGACGCGTTACAATTTCTTGTATCTGGGCGTATTCATAAAATTAATCAACCGGAAAACGATACAATTATTATGGTCGTGAGACAACAGCGGAAAAACCATCAATTATTGTTATCTATTCACCCTAATTTCGCACGCCTTCATATTACGACTAAAAAATATGATAATCCTTTTGAACCACCTATGTTTGCACGTGTATTCCGTAAACACTTAGAAGGTGGACGCATTAATGACATTCGACAAATCGGAAATGACCGTCGAGTTGAAATTGATGTTGAAAGTAAAGATGAAATTGGTGATACGATTTATCGCACAGTTATATTAGAAATTATGGGGAAACATAGTAATCTAATTTTAGTGAATGAAGATAGAAAAATTATAGAAGGCTTTAAACATTTAACGCCTAATACAAATCAGTATCGTACTGTTATGCCTGGGTTCCAATATGAAGCACCACCAAGTCAAAACAAACACAATCCATATGACGTTTCAGGTCAGCAGGTTTTATCTTATATCGATTTTAATGCCGGAAAAATTGATCGACAGCTGCTACAAACATTTGAAGGATTCTCACCGCTCATCACTAAAGAAATTACGATGAGACGCCATTTTATGACTTCTGAAACATTACCAGAAGCTTATGATGAAGTGATGTCAGAAACAACGATGCCATCGCAACCTATTTTCCACAAAAATCATGAGACAGGAAAAGAAGAATTCTACTTTATGAAGTTACACCAATTTTACGATGATATCGTGACATTTGATTCGCTCCACGAATTGCTTGATTGTTTCTATGATGCAAGAGGCGAGCGCGAGCGTGTCAAACAACGTGCAAATGATCTCGTTAAGTTGGTCCAACAATTATTACAAAAATATCAAAATAAGCTCGCTAAGCTGATTGACGAACAAGCTGGCACACAAAATAAAGAAACCCAACAATTATATGGTGAGCTGATAACTGCCAATATATATCGACTTCAAAATGGAGACAGTTCTTTAGAGGCATTAAATTACTATACAGGTGAAAACGTGACCATTCCATTAGATCCAACGCGCTCCCCTGCAGAGAATGCACAATATTACTATAAACAGTATAACCGTTTAAAAACGCGTGAAAGAGAATTAACGCATCAGATTCAATTGACTAAAGATAACATCAATTATTTTGAAAATATAGAGCAACAACTCGCACACATTCAAGTACAAGAAATAGATGATATTAGAGAAGAGTTAGTAGAGCAAGGTTATTTAAAACAGAAAAAACTTCAAAGAAAGAAAAAGCAACAGAAGATTCAATTACAATCTTATCTTTCAACTGACGGGGATATGATTTTAGTTGGTAAAAATAATAAACAAAATGATTATTTAACGAATAAGCGTGCTCAAAATAAGCATTTATGGTTTCATACCAAAGATATTCCTGGCAGTCATGTGGTCATATTAAACGATGACCCATCCCAAAAAACGATAGAGGAAGCTGCAATGATAGCGGCCTATTATTCTAAAGCAGGGCAATCCGGGCAAATTCCAGTTGATTATACTGCGATTCGAAACGTGCACAAACCGAGTGGCAGCAAGCCTGGATTTGTCACATATGACAGTCAAAAAACACTTTATGCAACACCAGATTATGATATGATTCGTCAACTCGAATCAGAAAAAATTTAATCGTTGTAAATTTAAATACCTTATCGAGTGGTCCTCAATCTGCACATTGATTGTCGCTCGGAGATGACTAGGGTTGCGCAAAACGCAACAAAAGCGTATGCGCAACCTAGACATCTACTGACTTAAGGTGTGATAACTGACAGCGGGTATCAACCCACTTTTGATGTCTCAAATTTCATTTATTTTAAGATTTTGACATCTTTACTATCCAAATAGCCTACCCATTTATTGTTAGCATCATAAATAGATAAGTAAGTTTCTCCATTTGGATGATGATATAAGTATTTAGCTTTATATGTGCCGTCTAATTTCAAATGTTTTTCAGTCACTTTATTTTTAAAGTTCAAGTCTTTCCAAAGCAGACTATTTGAATGTAGCAGTTTCACATTTTTTTGATACGGATGTGCTTCAGGTTGACCCATCCAATGTTTAATATAGTCAATGTTTAGCGCAGTTAAACGTGTCGCTCCATTAAAATCCACATTACCATAAGTGTGTACACCAATCACTTGTTGGTTCGTATTTCTCACACTACTTCCACTTTGACCTGGATTTGTATCCATTAAATAATGAATATTATGTTCAGTTAAATTTTTAATCACACCATTTGCACGATATTGCACATTTCCACCTTTGTCGCCAGGAAAACCAGATGTTTCAATCGGTTCATTGACATTCATATTTGAAGTCACAGAAAGTGTTCCTGTTTTCTTACCTAAATCCGAATCCAATGTTATTAATGCCATATCATAATTAGAATCCTCTGAGTCTTGCCATTGTTTCAATGTCATTAATTTTTTAGACTCTGCTTTACCAATTTCATAATTTTGACCGTTTACACCTGCATAAACAGTAATTTTAGTCGCAAAACCTACGCCTTTTGAATACACATTATGGCCAGCAGTTAATACAGCGTTATCACCAATCATCGTACCTGAACCAATGTATGTTTTACCATCAGGGAAAGTCATATTGAGCAGAACGACTTGTCGGTATGGGCTGTCTTTGTAATTTGAAACACGTACACGGTCATCTTTACCAAAAACTTTTTCAGGCACATTCCCTTTTTTCTCATCGATACTTTTAAGTTTGCTTTGATCTAATTCAAGATGACCCGATGTTGGAGGCTCTGTTGGCTTTTGACTTGGTATTTCGGCATGTTGACTTTGATGATCGTTCGTTTCTGCTTGAGCAAATCCCACAAAACTCGTTTCCAAAAGTAACCCTGTGACTAAAACAGTACTGACTAAAAAAGGTTTTTTCTTCATGACACATGCTCCTTTTTTTATTTTTTTATTTATTTCACATGATATGCTTCATATCAGTAAAATAAATTATAATTTTATATACCCAATCTATCTAAAAAATATTACATGTGTAGTTAAATTTATTTTATTTTTATAAAAATATTACATTAATTAGTTTAAATTATTTATACAGTATGTATAGCCTGCAATAAGTCTTGATTTTGAAATTAGTTAAATAAGTATGCACGCTTGTTCAATTGAATCTTATGCATCACCGTTTAAAAACACTTTTAACGTAAGACCTTAGTAGGATTGAAGACAAAAACAGTTGCATCGGCTATCAATAAAATGGTAAAAACAAGTTAAAGCGATATAGAAGATTTGCGATGGACGTGGTTATGTTAAGATAAGAGTAGCGCATGCGGTCATACTTGAAACTGTAACCACGGTTTTGAAGGAGGATATACATGAAAAGACAAGGTAAGCGTTTAGATTATCCTAGAGTAGAAAAAATATTAGATGATGGAACGATTATTGCTTATGATAAGTATAATCAACTGAATACGGATTTAAATATTCATACATTAACTGATGCCCAACAACATCAAGTTTTTGGTGGCATACTGATTAACACAGCAGATCAACAAAATAAGTATTATACTGATCGTGATTATCATTATGAACAAGAACAACGAGAAGCACTCAACCAAAGCAAAAGTAGAAACAAATGGCTCTTATTCGGCTTTATCATTGTTTTATTACTGTTAGTTGTTTTTATTGTAAAATCTTGCAGTAGTGACGATACACAAAATGAGACATCTGATCAAAATAATGCGACGACAAATTCTCAACAAACACCTGACAACAATAAATCAGAAAATCAATATGTGGAACAAAAAGATAAAGAATTACAACAACAAATTCAAGATACAAAAGATAGTATTAAAAATAACCACAGCGATACACAGTCTAAAATTGATCAATTAAAGCAAGAGATTGAAAACTTAAAAAATCATACAAATGATAAACAAGCGAATAAAGTAGCAAATCAATATGATGATACCGTGGACAATTTACAAAACGCTGAAAAAGAAAGACAAAATGGTAATAACGACGCTATGGAAAAAGAGTTAGAAAAAGTGAACAAAAAGCTTGATGAAATTACTGAAAAAATTAAGTCTTGGTTTAAAAATGAAGAATAATTTATATTAAAAATGCGTTGACATTTAAAAAAACACGGACTTATATCCCAAAATAAATAGCGCTAAGATGACTTTTAATAGAAAATCGTCTTAGCGCTTCTTTTTTAGGAAAAATACGTATCGTATAACTTTACTTTCCGAAGTAACAGCCTCAGCCACTTTTCTTTTTCATTCACGCGGTGTTTAACTCCACCCTTTCGGCTTCTAGCGTGTCGATTCAGGAAGTGCAAGTTGGAAATTCACACCAAACTTATCTTGAACCCATGCAAACTCACGATATTGGGGTGGCATTTCTGTTTTAGGCATTAGAATCGCACCACCATCTTTTAAACCATTATATAATGTATCCATTTCAAATTGATCTTTGACTGTCACATACAATGACATTGCTGGATTCATTTCAATCTCTGCGCCATTCATATTATCAATCGCCATGAACACTTGACCATTGAGTGTAAAAATAGAATGTTGTACCTTTCCTGCCTGCTCAGGAATGGTATCATCATATTTCACCATTGTGATAATTTCACTATCTTGAAATAATGATGTATAACGTTGTATAGCTTCTTCAGCATTCCCATTAAACATTAGAAATGTCGTAATTTTAGGTATTTTCATTTTGATCGTCTCCTTCATGCAATATTCGAGAAATGGAACTTTAGGTATTTTAGAAAGGGTAACAACGTCGTTCGTTTAAATTTGAACTTTGTCACCTTTAATTTGTTCGAACCCTACTTTCCTTTTCTCTGCCCTATGAGATAATAGCTTTTTACAACTATTTCCTCTTTATAACTTTGTTTGATTATTTCTTTTGACTTTCACTCTATATTATAACCCGTTACAATAAGGTTAAATCATTTTTGGAGGTCATTTTATGATTAGCATGAATTTATTAATACCACTTTTAGTAATGCTTTTAATTATTGTGGGTGGCTGGTTATTTTTACGTTGGTATTTAAAATAATTATACCTATCCTTATATACTTGAATACAACCGATCAATCCTTACAGTATTAAATATAATAGCGATACCATAATGAAACGATAAATATAAAGAAGCGGGATAGCAATCAAATTGATTTCCTTATCCCGCGCTTTCTAGTGCGCATCACACAATTAAAGTTGATTACGCCAATTAATTAATGTTTCAATATCTGCTTCTGAGATTTTACCTTCAGCTTGTGCAACTTCGATTAACTCATCGTAATGACTCAACGTATAAAAAGGGACTTTGGCATCATTAAACATTTCATCAGCTTTACTTAATCCGTATGTAAAGATGGCAACGACGCCTAATACATCCGCTCCAGCCTCACGTAAAGCATTCACTGCTGTAATCGATGAACCACCCGTCGAAATTAAATCTTCCACAACCACTACTTTTTTATTGTTACTTAATGCACCTTCTATTTGGTTTTGCTTACCGTGACTTTTACTTTTTGAGCGTACATAATTCATCGGCAAACTCATTTTATCTGAGATATAAGCTGCATGTGGAATTCCCGCAGTTGCTGTTCCAGAAACAACTTCAACATCTGGAAAGTGTTTTTCAATAAGTTGTATTAAACCATCACGGATTGCTTCACGCACTTCAGGATAACCTAACGTCACACGATTATCACAGTAAATCGGCGACTTGATACCCGAGCTCCATGTAAACATCTCGCTTGGAGATAAAGAAACTGCTTCAATATCTAATAATGATTTTGCAATTAATTTTGACATTCATTTAACCAACTTTCCTTAATTTGATGATAGCTTTCTACAGGATTGTCACTTTGCGTAATAGGTCGACCCACAACGATGTGTGTAGACCCACGTTTTTTTGCATCTTCAGGTGTCGTTATTCTTTTTTGATCATCTGATGCACTATTCGCCGGACGAATTCCTGGCGTCACTTTTAAGAAGTTCTCTCCACATTCCGTTCTTAATAGACTCGCTTCTAATGGTGAGCAAACCACACCATCAAGTCCAGCACGTTGTGCGAGTTGTGCGTAATTCAACACTGCTTCTTCCATCGTTGATTGAATATTTTGTTCATGGTGAAGTTGTGCTTCTGATGTCGATGTAAGTTGTGTAACTGCGATCAGTTTAATATCTGGATTATGCTTTTTTAAACCTTCAACGGCACGTTTCATCATTTCTGAACCACCAGCAGCATGTACGTTAACCATATCAACATCGAGTTGAGCTAATCCTTCCATCGCCTTGCCCACAGTATTTGGAATATCATGTAATTTCAAGTCGAGAAAAATATCATGGCCTAATGCTTTTATCTTTTTAATAAGCTCAGGTCCGGTTTGATAAAAAAGTTCCATGCCCACTTTAACAAATAAAGATTCATCAAAGTGGTTTAAAAATGCAATAACGTCTGCTTCAGTTGCGAAATCTAATGCGATAATGGGATCATTTCTCATGTACTGACAATCCTTTCTGCGTGCGTCGTTTTAAGTCTAAGATGTGTTGAACATTGAGTTCATCTAATCGTTCAGGTAAGGCATCAATAATTTCTTTACATACTAAAGGATTTTGGAAATTTGCAGTCCCGACAGCAACCGCATCTGCACCTACTGAAATATAATCAATGACGTCTTGAGCGTTTTGAACGCCGCCCATTGCGATAATAGGAATATGAGGCAATGCTTTTCTTACTTCATAGACCATCCGTAATGCGACTGGCTTAATTGCAGGACCACTTAAGCCACCGATAATATTATGAATAATAGGTTGGCCCGTACGAGGATCGATTTTAAGACCAACAAGGGTGTTAATCATTGTGAGTCCATCCGCATATTCAGCGATAGCTTGAGCCATTTCCACAATATTGGTCACATTAGGTGATAATTTAACATAAACCGGCACGGAAGATACTGCCTTAACTTTGCGTGTTAATTCTGCTGCCACTTCAGGATCGACACCAAATTGCATGCCACCCTCTTTAACATTAGGACAAGAGATGTTTAATTCTAGTGCCTTTACATTGGGTGCTTTAGAAATATGCTCTGCAACGTAGACATAATCTTCTTCTAAAGAACCGGCTACGTTCGCAATAATTGGCACATCATAAGCTTCCAATGCTTTCAATTCGTGTTCAATAATATGATGGACGCCCGGATTTTGTAATCCGATGGCATTAATCATACCGCTATCCGTTTCGGCAACACGTGGTGTTTCATTACCGAACCTTGCTTCTTTTGTGGCCGCTTTAATCATGATTGCACCTAAATCAGACAAGTCATAAAATTGTCCGTATTCTGCCCCAAATGCAAAGCAACCACTGGCTGGCATAACTGGGTTTTTAAGAGACAAACCGGGTATTTCTACATTTAATCGACTCATAATACAACAGCTCCTCTCTCGAAAACAGGTCCATCTGTACATACTTTAACGTAATCAGTCGGATGTTGAGGCACATGACATACACAAGCAAAACAAGCACCAATACCGCATCCCATTCTTTCTTCTAATGAAATGTATCCAGGTACATCCTTTAAAGTTTCTAATTCATTTAATACTTTTAACATCGGTTTCGGCCCACATGTATAAAAAATATCATAATCGATTGGGAGTTGGTCAATGACCGTTGTTACAAACCCTTTTTCACCTTGTGAACCATCTTCTGTTACGATATGTGTTTCTCCTAAAGCTTTGAATTGATTTTCATAAAAAACATCCTTAGATGAACGAAAACCAAGTACATGAACAGTTTCAATTCCATTTTGATTGAGTTGTTTAGACAGTTCATAAAGCGGTGGTACCCCTATTCCGCCACCTACAAGTAATGCTTTTCGCTTCGCTTTATCAACTGGGAAGCCATTTCCGAGGGGTGCTAAAATGTCGATTTCATCCCCTTCATGTAAAGCTGCAATACGCTTCGTACCTTCTCCTTCAGCACGGAAAAGCATTGTAAAGCTATTGCTTTCTTGATCAATTTCACAAATTGAAATCGGTCTTCGTAACATGTGTAATGAGCCTTCTCCAGTCTTAATGTGGACAAACTGACCGGGTTGCTTTAAATCAGCAACCGCCGGCCCAGATACTTTCAATTCATAAATACGATCCGCAATATTTTGATTAGAGATGACAGTTAATTTTTCCACCACAACTTAACCTCCTACATATTTCTCATAGAGAATGTCATACTTTCAATCACATTCGTTAATGCATTTGCTGTATCAAGTGATGTGAGACATGGCACGCCATTTTCTACTGATGCGCGACGAATTTGGAAACCGTCTCTTTCGATTGTTTTACCTTTAGTCATCGTGTTAATAACAATTTGAACATCGCCATTTTGAATCTTCGTGATGAGATCGTCATGACCGCCAATTTTATCAACCGTTTGCACTTTAATCGCATGCTCAGCTAATTTTTTAGCTGTGCCCTCTGTCGCTATAATTTTATACCCCACTTCATTCAAACGCTTTGCAATTTTAACCATTTCGTCTTTATCTTTATCACTCACAGTAATTAATACCGTTCCATAATCTTTAACTTCCATCCCTGCTGCTGTCAAACCTTTGTAAAGCGCCTTTTCAA
This sequence comes from Staphylococcus sp. HGB0015, assembly GCF_000411275.1. Lineage (NCBI taxonomy): Bacteria > Bacillati > Bacillota > Bacilli > Caryophanales > Staphylococcaceae > Staphylococcus > Staphylococcus sp. HGB0015. The sequence goes on along the minus strand of NZ_KE150417.1, from coordinate 624,419 downwards.
TTGTTAAATCGCGTCCCATGACTTCACCTGTAGATTTCATTTCAGGTCCTAAAGTGATATCTACATTTTTTAATTTATTAAAACTAAATACGGGTGCTTTAACAAATACCCCTTCTTGATAAGGTTGAATACCGGGTTCAAAACCGAGTTCCGCTAATTTTTGTCCCATAATGGCTTTCATAGCAAGCTGTGCCATTGGAATTTCAGTAATTTTACTTAAAAATGGGACTGTTCGACTTGATCTTGGATTCACTTCTAAAACATATACCCCATCATGTGCAAGGACGAACTGGATGTTAATTAAGCCGATAACATTTAGTCCTTTTGCCAGTTTAATTGTATAAGCTTCAAGCGTATCAATCTCATCTTGAGTTAACGTTTGTGGTGGGTATACCGCAATGGAGTCTCCAGAGTGAACACCAGCACGTTCAATATGTTCCATGATTCCCGGAATAATAACCGTGTCACCATCACAAATGGCATCAACTTCTATTTCTTTACCTGTTAGGTAACGGTCCACTAATACAGGGTGTTCAGGACTCGCTTTAACCGCTTCTTTCATATAGTTTTCTAACTCGTCATCGTTATAAACAATTTCCATTGCGCGTCCGCCTAATACGTAAGACGGTCTTACAACTACTGGATAACCGATGTCTCTCGCATTAGCCAAAGCTTCTTCAGCTGAAGTTGCTGTTTTCCCTTTTGGTTGTGGTACTTGAATTTGGTTGAGCAAAGCTTCAAACTCTTTTCGGTCTTCAGCGCGATTTAAATTCTCTAATGATGTTCCTAAAATTTCCACACCATATTTTGCTAATTTATCAGCAAGGTTGATTGCAGTTTGACCACCAAACTGAACGACAACACCTTTAGGACGTTCTAAGTTAATAATGTTCATAACGTCTTCTTCTGTTAATGGTTCAAAATAAAGCTTATCTGAGATAGAGAAATCTGTTGACACTGTTTCTGGATTGTTATTGACGATAATAGCTTCATAGCCGGCATTTTGGATAGCCCAAACTGCGTGTACCGTTGCATAGTCAAACTCTACACCTTGACCAATACGAATCGGACCTGAACCTAAAACAATAATTTTTTCTTTTTCTGTAACGATAGACTCATTTTCTTCTTCGTAAGTTCCATAATAATATGGCGTTGCAGATTCGAATTCAGCTGCACATGTATCCACCATTTTATATACTGGATTAATATGATGTTTTTGACGTAGTTGATATACCGCTTCCTCTGTCATTTCAAAGCGATGTGCGATGACACGATCACTGAAGCCAAAACGCTTCGCAAATCTTAAATAATCGATATCCCCTTTGTTTTCTTTTAACGCATGTTCCATGTCGATGATGTTTTTAAATTTATTTAAGAAGAAGTAATCGATACGTGTCATTTCATGAAGTTCTTCGAGTGTTGTTCCTCTGCGAATCGCTTCACCAATAAAGAATAAACGCTCATCATCTTGGGCTTGAATTCGAGATTTAATGTAATCCAAATCATAAGATTCACCGTTAGGTAAACCTAAATGATGGACGCCATACTCCAATGAACGAATCGCCTTTAATAATGATTCTTCATATGTACGACCGATTGACATGACTTCTCCAGTCGCTTTCATTTGTGTGCCGAGCTCACGTTCACCTTTTTCAAATTTATCAAACGGAAAGCGTGGAATTTTTGATACGATATAATCCAAACTTGGTTCAAATGCCGCGTAAGATGTCCCAGTAACAGGGTTTTTCATTTCATCTAATGTGAGCCCTACAGCGATTTTAGCAGCGAGTTTTGCAATCGGGTAGCCGGTTGCTTTTGAAGCTAATGCAGATGAACGAGATACACGTGGATTCACTTCAATGATATAGTACTGCATTGAATGTGGATCAAGGGCAAGTTGAACGTTACAACCACCTTCAATACCTAAAGCACGAATGACTTTAAGAGAAACATCACGTAACATTTGATATTCCACGTCTGATAGTGTTTGACTTGGCGCCACAACAACAGAATCTCCTGTATGAATACCAACAGGGTCAATATTTTCCATATTACATACAACAATTGCGTTATCATTTTTATCGCGCATCACTTCGTATTCAATTTCTTTAAAGCCTGCTATTGATTTTTCAATTAAACATTGCGTTGCTGGGCTGTATTTCAATCCATTAGAAACCACTTCATGTAATTCCTCATCGTTATGGCAAATACCACCACCTGTTCCTCCCATTGTGAAGGCAGGTCGAACGATCAATGGATAACCAACTTTATTTTTAAATTCGATTGCTTGTTCAAGCGTGTTTACAATATCACTCTCTGGTACAGGCACATCCAGTTCATTCATCAAGCTACGGAATAATTCACGGTCTTCAGCTTGTTCAATAGAAGATAGTTTTGTACCTAAAAGTTGAACATGATTGGATTCCAACACACCGCTTTCGTGAAGTTCAATCGCCATGTTTAATCCTGTTTGTCCACCTAATGTAGGCAGTAATGCATCAGGTTGTTCTTTACGGATGATGCGTGCAATAAAATCATGTGTTAAGGGTTCAATATAGACTTTATCCGCAATTTCTTTATCCGTCATAATCGTAGCAGGATTCGAGTTCACTAAAATGACACGATAGCCTTCTTCTTTAAGTGCTAAACAAGCTTGTGTGCCAGCGTAATCAAATTCTGCTGCTTGACCAATAATAATAGGTCCTGAACCTATCACAAGAATCGTTTCAATGTCATTTCTTTTAGGCATAAGTAACGCGCTCCTTTTGTTTATTTTGTTGCATCATTTCAACAAACTGATCGAATAAGTAATTAGAATCTGTTGGTCCAGGACAAGCTTCTGGGTGATATTGCACCGAAAATGCAGGTAACGTTTTATGTTTAAGTCCTTCAACTGTACCGTCATTTATAGCGATATGTGTAATCTCTAAATCTGTGTTTTCAATAGATGCTGCATCAATGGCATAACCATGGTTTTGACTCGTAAGTGCTATTTTCCCAGTTTTTAAATCTTTTACTGGGTGATTCGCGCCACGGTGTCCAAACTTCATTTTGAATGACTTTGCACCTTGAGATAAGGCAAATAATTGATGGCCTAAACAAATTCCGAAGAATGGAATTTTACCTAAAATACCATTAATCATTTCAAGAGCAACTTCGACATCCTCTGGGTCTCCAGGTCCATTGGATAACATAACACCGTCTGGACGCATTTTAAGAATTTCATCAGCTGAAGTATCATAAGGAACGACTGTCACTTCACACCCACGTGCATTTAATTCACGCACAATATTTTGTTTTTTACCGAAATCTACAAGTACCACGCGAAGATCAAATCCCGTTGAAACATAAGGCGTTTTTGTAGAAACTGTTGGCACCTCTGTTCTAGGGAAAGTCATTGTTTGTAGTTTTTGAATCATTTCATCAATTTCTGTTTCATGGTCTACAAAAGCAGCTTTTAAAACCCCATGCTGACGAATTTTTTTCGTAATACTTCTTGTATCTACACCACTTATACCGGGGATGTCGTATTCTTTCAAAACTTCATCTATCGACTTTTGCGCCCGAAAATTACTTGGTGTCGTACAAGCTTCTTTAACCACAACACCATTTAATGTAGGCGTCAATGATTCGAAATCATCACGATTGATCCCATAGTTGCCAATAAGTGGATAAGTAAATGTAATAATTTGCCCTGTATACGAAGGGTCTGAAATTGTTTCTTGATATCCTGTCATTGCAGTGTTAAAAACAATCTCACCTTGTGTTAAGCGGTCTGATCCTAATTTAAATCCAGTATAATGTGAGCCATCTTCTAACACGAGATAACGTTTTTCAAACATCTTTATTTTGCCCCCTCATAACAAATATGTCCTTCTACCATTGTTAAAATAGGATTACCGTATACTTTTTCTCCTAAGAATGGTGTATTCGATGCTTTAGACAAGAAATCTTCTGCTTTAATTTCGTATTCGTCTTCTAAATTAATCAACGTTAAATCTGCTAAGCCACCTTCTTCTAAACGACCGTATGGTAAGTCAAAAGTTTGTGCAGGTTTCGTTGTTAAGTAGTCTACAAGTTGTTGTAATGACCAGTCTCCATTTTTAACAAAGTGCGTGTACAATAATGGGAATGCCGTCTCACTACCCACAATACCGAATGGTGCACGTGTCATAGGTTGTGCTTTTTCTTCTGCTGCGTGTGGCGCATGATCTGTTGCAATGCAGTCAATTGTGCCATCTAATAAACCTTCCAATAACGCCGCTCTATCTTCGTGACTTCTTAATGGCGGATTCATTTTATAGATCGCATTGTCACCTGGAATATCATCCTCTGTTAGTAAAAGATGATGAGGTGTGACTTCTGCTGTTACTGGAATACCTGCTTTTTTAGCATCTCTAATCACGCGTACACTTTCTTTTGTAGAAACATGACAAACATGATAGTGACACCCTGTTGCTTCACTCAACAAAACATCACGAGCAATTTGGACAGATTCACAAATATTTGGAATCCCCGGAATACCGAGCGCTTTACTTCTTTTACCTTCATGCATAGCACCACCGTAAATCAAACTATTGTCTTCACAGTGGGCAACGACAGCTTTATTTTGAGCTTTAGCTTGTTGCATTGCTTCATACATCATTGAAGCTTGTTGGACACCCACACCATCATCTGTAAAAGCAAAAGCACCATTTTCTGTAAGTGCTTTAAAATCTACATGCGCTCTCCCAGCCTGTCTTACAGTGATTGACGCATAAGGTAGTACACGTACATGCGCACTTTTAGCAATTAATTCATTCAAATGCGTTAAATTTTCTATAGAATCAGGAACAGGCTTTGTATTAGGCATCGGACAAACAGTTGTAAAACCACCGCGAGCCACTGCACGCGTTCCTGTTTCAATCGTTTCTTTGTATTCACCACCAGGTTCTCTTAAATGTACATGGACATCGATAAACCCTGGAGATAAGAAATGACCTTTCGCATCGATGACAGTCATTTCATCTGTTGCTTCTATTGATTCAGCAATTTGCTTGATTGTTTTACCTTCAATCAAAACATCTACCTTTTTTAATTGACCTGCTTCTAACATTTTTGCATTTTGAATTAATTTCATATCCGATTCTCTCCCTTATTTTTTAATTGTTTCTGTCAGTACAGCCATTCTGAGATACACACCATTTTCCATTTGTTTAAAAATTCGTGATTGCGGTGCTTCAACTAAAGAATCGGCAATTTCAACATCCCGATTGACTGGTGCAGGATGCATAACAATCGCATGTTCTTGTAATTTTTTGTAGCGTTCTTCTGTGAGCCCATATTGAGCATGGTATGAAGCTTTTTCAAACCCATGTGAGCCAACAGTATGTCTTTCATGTTGTACTCTTAGTAACATCACAATATCCACTTGATCGATGACGTCATCTAAGTCGACATATTCTGCTTCCATCGTATCGTCTTGCCAAATTTCAGGACTTGAGAATGAAACATTCGCACCCAGTGCTGTCAAACTGTGATAGTTACTTCGCGCAACACGTGAGTTTTTAATATCTCCACATATCACAACATTCAATCCTTTAAATCGTCCAAACTCTTCGTAAATGGTCATTAAATCTAACAGACTCTGTGTTGGATGTTGGCCACTTCCATCACCCGCATTAATGATAGGAATGCCCATATTCAACAATTCATCATAATAGTTATTTTGTTCATGTCTGATGACTAAAGCGTCGCAACCTATACTTTGGAGTGTACGACAAGTATCATAAAGCGATTCTCCTTTTTGCACAGAAGAAGCTGTTGATTCAAAATTAATTTGTTTAATATTTAATCGGTGTTCAGCCATTTCAAAACTACATTTTGTACGTGTAGAGTTTTCAAAAAATAAGTTCGCTATATAATGACCTTCTAAACTGGGTACGTCTTTACCTTTCTTGTATTGAGAAGCTTTTTGAATAAGGTTTTCAATTTCTTTTACAGATAAGTGTTCCATTGAAACAAGATGTTCCATTGACAAGACCTCCTAATGTTTATCGTTTTGGTAAGAGTAAATTCAATAAAATACCTGCTGTTGCTGATAATGCCATACCTTCAATAGTTAATTTGACACCTAAATCAGATAAGTTAAGCATCATATTTCCAATTCCTATTACTAAAATGACTGAAGCAATGACAAGATTACGATTTTGAGCAAAATCCACTTGGCTTTCTACGAGCATTCTTAAACCACTCGCTGCGATTGTTCCAAATAATAAGATTGACACACCGCCCATTACTGGTGTCGGGATAGATGAAATCAATGCTGTAAATTTACCTACAAAACCTAGCATGATGGCAAATACCGCAGCACCACCGATGACATAAATACTGTAAATTTTTGTAATGGCCAACACACCAATGTTTTCACCGTAAGTTGTACTTGGTGGTCCACCGATAATACTTGAAAACATTGTTGAAACCCCGTCGCCGATGATTGAGCGATGTAAACCTGGATCTTCGAAGAAATTACGTCCTACGATTTTATTGATGACCATTTGGTGACCAATATGTTCACTAACTGTTACAAATACAATAGGCAACATGATGGTGATCAAACCGAGGTGAATGGAAGGATGATAATCAGCAAATGGTAAGTAAATGTCCGGGAACTGGAACCATGCTGCTTTTTCAACTGGCTTAAAGTCCACTATTCCAAACATAATCGCTGTAATATATCCTACGACTATACCTATGAGTACAGGTATCAGTGAAAAGAAGCCTTTCGCAAATCCTTGAACAATCAAAGTGACTAATAATGTAATACCTGCAACTGCAATATAACTGAGGTTGTAGCCTTTCATATCTCCTGCATTTTCAAACATCACCATATTAACAGCAGTTGGTGCAAGGCTAAGACCAATGACCATAATGACAGGACCGACAACAACGGGTGGTAAGAGATGCATTAACCAGTTAATCCCGCTTAACTTAATGGCAATCCCAATAATGACGTACATCACACCACTCATGAATAAGGCTACAAGCATATCGCCTAAGCTATTTGTGCTCAAACCTGTAATAATCGGTGTGATAAAAGCGAAACTAGAGCCTAAATATGCAGGAATCTTTCCTTTCGTTATTAATATGTAGAATAATGTACCAATTCCTGATGCAAGCAAGGCCGATGATACTGGAAGGCCAGTGAGAAACGGAACAAGTACCGTGGCACCAAACATCGCAAATAAGTGCTGCAAACTTAAAAATGCCCATTGCCCCGCTTTTGGTCTTTCATTCACATCGAGTACCGGTTGTACGGTACGTTTAAACATTTGATCGTTTTCCATAGTTTTCTTCCTTTCGCATAAAAAAAGTCTCTTCACCTTTTTAAGGTAAGAGACTGAGGTTTGACATCTATACATTTCATCCATTATCGCCTATACAAATACAACATTTGAATAGCATAAAATGAATCAAATAGGATGTGCTCGTCCTTTGTCAGTCTCTCGTACTGAATTAAAAGGCTTTATGTGATGACAACGGCATTGCGCTGGTCAATTTCATTTAAATAAACACTGACAGATTCTTCATGTGAAGTCGGTATGTTTTTACCAACGAAGTCAGCGCGTATTGGTAACTCTCGATGACCACGATCGACCAGTGTAGCAAGCCCTATCTTTTTAGGTCTTGTATACATTAAAATCGCATCAAGTGAGGCTCTAACTGTTCGACCTGTGTATAAAACATCGTCCACAATGATGACTACACGATTCGTTAAGTCTGCATTAATTTCAAAAGTCTTGTTTAACTGTTGAATTCTTGCGTCAATATCATCTCGAAAGTCAGTAATATCTATCGTGCCAGTTGGGACTTCGACTTCTTCAATTTGTTGAATCTTTTGTTGAATACGTTTTGCCAGATACTCTCCGCGCGTTTTAATACCAAGTAACGCTAAGTTGTCTGATCCTTTATTATATTCTAAGATTTCATGAGCAATACGTGTTAGCGTACGATTTATCGCCGATTCATCTAAAATCACACGTTCAACCAACATTATTCACTCCTAACAAAAAACTCGTGTCTTTAATAGACACGAGTTTAGAATAAGCAAAATTCGTCATATCCTGATCGAAATATTTTAACGTCTCTCGTACGTTTAAAACACATTCTTATTTAGGATAGAAAAGATTTTTACGTTCTCTATTCATGTCTTTTGAGCCTCACAGGACTCTACATTAAAGACGTTTGTTTTTATAATTTTTCTTAAAACAATGGTAACGCTTTTTACAGGACTTGTAAAGCCTATATAGTAAGTTTTCTAATTTTCTAATCGTTGCACATGATAGAAAAATTCACTATTAGAACTTTTGAGGTTAATTTCATCCATCATCGTGATTATACACTCTACAATTAAGCTTATTTCTCTTCTTTTCTTAATTGTCCTAATAACTGTTCAAACGTTTCGGGTAACGGTGCAACACGTTCAATATACGCTCCTGTACGTGGATGATTAAATCCAATTACACCTGCATGTAACGCTTGACCCCCGATATCTAACGTTTTCTTAGGACCATATTTCGGATCCCCTACAAGTGGATAACCGATATATTTCATATGCACACGAATTTGGTGTGTACGTCCTGTTTCCAATTGACATTCGACTAATGTGTAGTTTTTAAAATTTTCTATTACATTAAAATGCGTAACAGCTTCTTTTCCATCATCTTCAACTGCCATCGCCTGTCTATCATTTTTATTTCGTCCTATTGGCGCATCTATCGTGCCAAATTCATGCGGGATATGTCCATGAACAAGCGCCGTATATTTACGCGTAACCGTTTTAGCCATTAATTGTTCAACAAGACTTCGATGTGCCACATCATTTTTAGCAACCATTAATAAACCTGACGTATCTTTGTCAATACGGTGCACAATCCCAGGTCGAATCTCACCATTAATGCCTGATAAGTTTTTAATTTGATACATCAAACCATTTACGAGTGTTCCTGAGTAGTGTCCTGCTGACGGATGAACGACCATCCCTTTAGGTTTATAGACGATAGCGACATCTTCATCTTCATAATAAATATCTAAGTTTAAATTTTCTGGTTGTATATCTGCCTCTACCACTTCTTTTTCCGTTACTTCTACGTGATCTCCCGTTTTAAGTTTATAATTGGATTTAATGGTTTTCCCATTCACTTGAACTAAGCCTTCTTTAATCCAATCTTGTATTTGACTACGAGACCACTCTGAGTTAAATTCCGGTAAAATTTTATCTATACGCTGTAAATGGTGGGCTTCGTTATCAATTGTAAATTCATGCTTTTCCATTATTACACCTCACCTTTTTGATTCTGATCTTTAAGTAGTACAATCACGAGCAAAATAACACCTATCGTTAAACTTGCATCAGCAATATTAAAAATTGGGAAGTCATATCCAAAAATGACCGTATCTACAAAGTCTACAACTTCCCCTGTACGAACGCGATCAATAAAATTACCTAATGCACCCGCAAAAAGTAAGCTTATCGCAATTTGCATCATCATTTGATTTTTAGCTTCCTTAATAAAAAATACAACTAAAGCGATGAGAATGATGACTGTAATAATGTAAAAGAATGTGATTTTACCACTTAATATGCCCCAAGCTGCGCCATTATTTCGATGTGATGTGATAGATAAAAAGTGAGGAATCACATTAAATGATTCACCTACTGCCATTTGTGTTCGAATCACAAATTTAGTTACTTGATCGGCAATCAAAATCAAAACCACTATCAATATTGAAAGCCCGAGATAATATTGTCGTTTCATATTATTTTTCCTTTCTTTTAATCACCGTTATATTATAACACGATATAAAAAAGTACGGTAAACGATACTCTCTATTTACTTATAAAGTCCACGTCATTATTGCAAGTAGAATAACCGCTTTGTTTCAAAACGACTGGAATATTTATATCAACAGTGAGAAAAAATAGATGAAGCTTACTTTTTCATAAATTGACCTCCCAATAACATTCTCGTGCTATTAGGAGGTCAATCGTGTAAATCATATTTGATTTCCAAATTAGGCGACTTTAGTTAACAGAATACGTCAATTGCTTCCAAATGACTTCTGTCACTCAGCCAACGTTAACTTATAGAGTCTTCACAACCGCTTGGCATCGTGGACATAATCCAGATAAGCCAGCCACTGTACCTAAAGATTTACTATAATTCCAACAACGTTCACATTTTTGTCCTTCTGCATGAACAATTTCGATTGTTCCATGTTGATAAACTTCACCTTGAGGTGCATCCACAACTTCGACTTGAGAAACGATAAAGAGTTGATGTAAATCTTCAAAGCCTTCTAAAAATGCAACTGTATCAAATGAAGGGCTATTACCAATTTTCACTTTTGCTTCTAAAGATTTACCAATTGTTTTTTCATTTCTCGCTGCTTCTAATGCACGGTTAACGTCATCACGCAATGCCATAAATTGACCCCATTTATCAAGCAATGCTTGATCTACAGCTTCTTTTTCAGGCATATTCGTTAAATGTACACTTTCTTCTTCAACATGTTCAATATGTGACCAAACTTCATCCGCTGTATGTGGAATAATCGGAGCTAGTAATTTTGTCATATTAACTAAAATCTCGAAAAGTACAGTTTGCATACTACGACGTTTGTGTGCGTCACGTTTTTCAATATATAAAATGTCTTTACCATAATCTAAGTAGAAGTTACTAAGTTCAACATTAATAAAGTTTTGAACTTCTTGATAAATATCAAGATAATCAAATTGTTCATAATGATCTAATGTGCTCGCTGTAAATTCTCTTAAGCGATGTAAAACATAGCGATCCACTTCTAATAAATCGGCTTCTGCAATGCGATCTGTTGCAGGATCAAAATCATTCACATTACCTAATAAGAAACGTAATGTGTTTCTGATTTTGCGGTAAACATCCGCCACTTGTTTAAGAATCTCATCAGAAATACGAACATCCGCAAGATAGTCAACTGAACTTACCCAAAGACGTGCGATATCTGCACCTTTTTGTTTAACAACTGTATCTGGCGCAGTCACGTTACCTAAGGATTTACTCATCTTTTTACCTTCTCCATCCATCACGAAACCATGAGAAAGTAACATTTTGTAAGGTGCCAAACCACGTGTTGCGACAGCTGTTGTAATTGATGAGTTAAACCAACCACGATATTGGTCGCTACCTTCTAAATATAAGTCAGCTGGAAAACTAAGCTCAGGACGCGTTTCAAGTACGCCTCTGTGAGAAGAACCTGAGTCAAACCATACATCCATGATATCTTCTTCTTTAGTAAATACACCGTTTGGACTACCTGGATGCGTAAATCCTTCTGGTAATAAGTCTTTCGCATCTTTTTCAAACCAGATATTTGAACCGTGTTTTTCAAATAAATCCGCAACGTGGTATACCGTTTCTTTTGTCATAATGATGTCGCCATTTTCAGCATAAAAGACTGGTAAAGGTACACCCCAAACACGTTGACGAGAAATGACCCACTCACCACGGTCACGAATCATGTTATAAATACGTGTTTTACCCCATTCAACTTTGAATTGAGTATTGTCAATCGCGTCTAAAATATCTTGACGTACTTTCGAAATTGATGCAAACCATTGTGGTGTTGCACGGAAAATAACTGGTTTTTTCGTACGCCAATCGTGGGGATAACTATGTGTAATAAATTCAAGTTTCAATAAAGCACCTTTTTCAGTTAACAATTCTGTAATCGCTTTGTTTGCTTTATCATAAAACATACCTTCAAACTGACCCGCTTCTGCTGTGAATACACCTTTAGCATCGACAGGACTAATCACATCTAAACCATATTTTTGACCAACGATATAGTCATCTTCACCATGTCCAGGTGCAGTATGAACACATCCTGTACCCGCATCTGTAGTAACATGTTCACCATTGATGACTAAAGAAGTACGGTCAATGAAAGGATGTTGCGCTTCAACATATTCAAGCTCTGAACCTTTAAAATCTTGCTCACGTACAATCGTCTCTTTATCCCAACCTAATTGCTCTACAACACTATCAACAAGTGCTTCCGCAATAATATATTTCGTTCCATCTACATTCATTTGGACATAAGTTAATTCAGGGTGAACAGTAATCGCAACATTAGATGGTAATGTCCATGGCGTTGTTGTCCAAATAATAAATTTAGCGTCTTCATCCACAACACCTTTGCCGTCTTTAACGTCAAAAGCAACGTAGATGGATGCAGAACGTTTATCATGATATTCAATCTCTGCTTCTGCTAATGATGATTCACTAGAAGGTGACCAATAAACCGGTTTTTTCCCTTTATAAATTAGACCTTTATCTGCCATTTCACCGAATAAACGAATTTGAGCTGCTTCAAATTCAGGTTTCAATGTGATATAAGGATTTTGGAAATCGCCATTAATACCTAAACGCTCAAAGTCTTTTTTCTGAATTTCAATTTGTTCCATAGCGAAAGCTTGGCAACGATCACGAAATTCTGAAATTGACATTTCTTTACGTTTTACACCTTTTTTTGTTAATGCTTGTTCGATTGGTAAGCCATGTGTATCCCAACCTGGAACATATGGTGTATAGAAACCTTGCATCGATTTATAACGCGTAATGAAGTCTTTCAAAATTTTATTTAAAGCGTGTCCCATATGAACGCTTCCGTTTGCATACGGTGGACCATCATGCAAAATATATGACGGATTGCCTTCATTTTTCTTAAGAATTTTTTGATACAAATCTTGCTCTTTCCATTTTTGTTGAATTTGAGGTTCTTTATTAGGAAGACCCCCACGCATAGGAAAATCTGTTTTTGGCATTAATAAAGTATCTTTGTAGTCCATTTGACATTACACTCCTTTAACTGAAAAAGAACTCTAAGCTCAATAACAGGGACGGAATGACCGCGGTACCACCCTGATTAACTCAGCTTAGAGTTCTCTCAAAAAATTTATTAATATTCAACAAAACAGTGATATAAGAAAAGGACATCTATTAGGCTCTCACTCTCCCTAACTCGCTGTATCCATGCTTATCTTTTCTTACTTGTCTGTTTCATCTTTAGATTGTGTTGTTTCGTTTTCATCTGATCGTGGCTTCTCATTGTTATTTTGAGCAACCTGTTGCTCTTCTGCTGTAATATCTTGTTGGTTTAAATGTTGGAAATTTTCCTCAGTCACTTGTTGTGCATCTAAATCATAATTAAGGAGATAGTCCCAATCATCATTTTTTAATAAATCTAGCTGCGCTTCAACAAGCATTCTAAAGCGAGAACGGAAAATTTTCGATTGTCGCTTCATATCTTCAGTTTGGAAAGATAAACGACGTGCTTTTTCTAAACCATCATTCACAATTCGATTTGCCTCTGCTTGTGCTTTTTGAATAATGGCATCATGTTCTTTTTGCGCAGCAGCTTTAGTTTCGTCAGCCGCTCTTTGGGCACTCACAATTGCTTCTCCAACTGATTTTTCAACATCTTTAAAAGATTGGATATGTGAGTCGCGTTCATTTAAAACGTTTTCTAATTGCTTTTTATCTTCTCTTAAACGCTCAAGTTCTTGACTCAATTGTTCTAAATATTGTTCAACTTCTTCAGGTTCAAAGCCATTTTTAATACGCGTAAACGATTTGTTTTTAATCTCGCTTGGTGTAAAAGCCATAAATTGCCCTCCTCCATCATACACTATTTAAATAAAGTTTGATAGGTGATTCTTAGTTTATCTTTTTTAGTACGACTCCCTATTTCAGCCACTTTAGCGCGTCCATATCCTTGTATCGATAATAAATCCCCAGCTTGAAGCTGAAAATCAGCTGCCTCAATCAATGTGTGGTTGACTTTGACACGCTTACGTTGAATATAAGTTTTCGCTATGGTACGTGACTTTCGGATCATTTCTTTTAAAACGACATCAAGGCGTGTTGCACTGACTGTTGCTTCATGTGTCTCCCAATACGCTTCTGATTGTACCATATCTTCAAACGGGATAACATTAAGTTTAATCGTAGCCCCTTTAATACGTGTTAATTCTAACATGATATACGATTCCAGTTGTTTTGTCAAAACGAATTGTATTCGATCCGCAACAATAATATCGCCCACTTGTTCACGTTCAATCCCTAATGACATTAATGTTCCTAAAACATGTTGATGTTGAAGTGTCACAAATTTTGAAGGATAGTCGATTTCAATTAAACTGATTTCAAAATCGTCCAAAGTGGGGTCAAAATAACTCGGCGCAATTACAGCACGGCACCTTTCAGCTTGATGTCCACCATTAAAAGTCACATGCAAATCACTAAAACTACCTACAATCACTTGCAACATATATTGACCACGTGGATCTAAAAAGTGTGTTAACACAGGCGCATACTGTGTTTCAGCCTGCCTTACTTTATCTAATAAATAATCGATTTGTTCATGTTCCTCAGGTCTAAAATGTTGATAAATATCCAAAGATGGAACTCCTTTTCATATTAATACATCCATTTCATCGTGCTTTAATTAAATAAGTCACGAATAATATATTTCCTATCAATTTTATCATTAATTTCGCACTTTAATAAAGAAGAAGCTTCTCATTCATTTCATTAGCTTCAAGTTCTTTAATTATTGATAGCAAAGAAAAATGTCATACACATTGTATTTTTATACTAATATTATCGTCCATCATCAATCATTCACACTCTTTTTCAATGTTGTACGACTTTAGTTAATCGTTGAGCTTTATGTATACGACCTCCTTGAGAGCATTATCAGTAAAGCAAAGCTGATATAACGGATTGTCTTAGGTTATAAAAACTTTGATCATTTAGGCAGTCCTTTCATTTTATGTACAGATTTTTGTAAGCCACCCAAAAAAGAGATTAAGCAACGCTATGCTACTTAATCTCTAAATTTTACTTATTAGTCATACATAATAAAGAGTCGGGTTTTTAAGATGCTCACTTAGGAAAATGTACCCCTTTTGTCTTATCCCCCTCTAAAAGACCAACAATTATTTCTGACAATTTATAATAAGAAGTCTATTTCTTGATTCAATGTTTTACTACTTAGTATTTATAATTTCATTTAATGACACTTTTCGATCTTCATTTAAAGATATAGTACAAGCATCTGCGGTAGCAATAGATTCAAGTGCAGCAACACCATTTAAAAGCTTGATGAATTCATCGGAAACTGGCTCACCTTTTAAAACTTGATGAAGGTAGTTTACTTCTTTGTCTATACATGTTTGTAACCATAGGGGTGTTCTTATGCCTGGTTTACCATATGCAATTGCACCATCCATGCCACGGCCAGTATATATTTCGGTTCTCTCCTCATCTTCCTCTTGCGTTTCGTGTATTAGAAAATGCGATTCGCCTTCACCTTTGACACGTAATGTTCCACCTGTTTGATACAAGTCAAGTTTGATTGCACCCTCTGTTCCTTCAATCAAAACATAATGCTCTCCCCAACGAAAAGCATTTCCATACTCTAATAGCGCATATCGTTCATCGCTATATTCTAAATTGATAATAAGCATATCATCTTCATCACCAAACTGCTCGCCTTTATGATAAACATTACCTCCTACCATTGTGGCTTTTTCAGGAAGTCCACCCATTATAAATTGTATACAATCTAATTCATGAATATGATGATACAAATGTCCACCTGATTGCGAACGCAGTTTTTTCCAAGAAACAGTCGGTTGTGGTTCTTCCCATCCGGTTCTTGTAGCATGACAATATAATACTTTTCCAATTCTGCCTTCATTCACCAAAGACTTCGCATAATGGACACCATTAAAAAAGTTCATAATATGACCCGCCATAAAAATGACTCCATTTGCTTTACATGCATCTACCATTGCTTTACAATCTTGATAATTCAATGCGATAGGTTTTTCACAGAACACATGCTTCCCTTGTTCTGCTGCTTTAATCACCGGTTCACGATGAAGATGGCTAGGTGATGCTACAATCACACAATCAATATCCTGTCTTCTAACCAATGCGTCTAAACTATCGCATATCTCTGCATTTAGTTCAGCTGCAATAGCTTCAGCATGATGAGGATCAAAAACTGCAGTCACACTGGCATCCTCAATTTTATGAATTGCCCTAGCTAAATCAGCACCAAAATAACCCGTACCAACAATGCCATATTTAATCATTATTTTTCACTTTCTTTCTCAGTATTTTTTAGTTCTTCAATCTGATAAGAAACGAAAGGAACTACATTTTTAATATGTAATTCTTTCCTAGACCATGAATCATATTTTTCAAACATTAATCCAATATCATTGTTAGGTAATTCTGTTAATGAAGAATATGAGTAGCCATATTGACTATAATCAACATTATGATGGTAACGCCAATCAATATGATTATTTTCATCCACTAAACCAATCCAAATTTGACCATTTCTTCTGCCATATTTTGAATTTGGAGTACTTAAGATAACAGCATTTTTACCATCAATCTTTTGACTGTAATTGATTATAGAAAGTTCTGTTCCATAGTTTGGATTAGAAATGAAATCTAAATATTCTGGCTCACTCCATGTTTCACCAGCATCTTTACTTGTTATAAAAGCTATTTTTCCATTATTAGTTCTCATATAAGCTTGTAAAATTCCTGGTTTCAATTCAACTAATTGCGCCTCAGCAGACCAGTTTGATGGCAAAGATATAACTTTTGTCCCCCAGGATTTGCCATTATCGTCACTATAAATAAATACAGATTCCTTCCCAGTATATGATGGAATGAGTATTCTACCCTTACTATGTTCCACAATTCCTCTGCCTGGAGCTAAATATGGAGAATTATGATTTTCTCCAAGTAATCCAGGGATTAGTATTGGTTTTGACCAAGAACTTCTGAAATCATTACTTACACAATATGAAATATAATTAGTCTGTACAACCTTAAATAATGAATCTTTGTAAAATATATTCATATCTACTAGTTTTCCGTTTTTATACTCTTTTTTCTTACCGTTAATTATTTGTGCAGAATATTGCTCAACTTTTAACTTTTCACCATTTTTGCTAATTGAATAATTGTCATCCACAGTGTATTCGGTAGATTGATTATTTCGATCATCATAGATTATTCCATTATCTCTAATTGAATATTGATATTCACTATCTCCACTTTTTTTCAATTTTAAATAATACTTCTTACCAATTTTTTTAAAACCTGAATCGTTTCGAACGGAATCACGAAAACTAACACCAGCAGGCATTATATCTGCAAAAAGCATAGTTTGGTGATTGTTTTTCTCTAATATTACCGAATCTATAAATGTTGCTCCCCCACTTATTTGCATGTCACGTTTACTAGCATCTCTAGGCCACTCTAATGGCACCGATGCAAAATCATTAAACGACAAAGCAATATTAGGTTTTGACCAGGAACTACCATTATTATCTGTATAACTCGTTGCTATATTAATTTTATTTAAAAAATCATGTGTGCCACCATAGCGAGCATCAATACTTGATAATACTCTACCATTGCTCAAAGTATACAAAACAGGAATTCTAAAATAATTTGAACCTGTAGCATCATTAGCCTTATAGACCAAATGATTTGAAATATTATTTTGAGTTTTATTTTCCAAGTTTTTTTCATTCAATGGATAATTATAAATTTTAATATTTTCAATTGTTCCGTTAAACCCAAATTTATTTGTTCCTTCTCTGTTAACTCCACCAATAACAATGGAATCTAATCCTTTTATATCATTAAGTTTTAAGAATTTATCCAGCTTTTTTTCTTCTATTTTATATCCATTTGAATAAAGAGCGTATGTGTTAGAATTATTATTTGACACTAAAGCAACAGTATTAGATACTGGTTTATTTTTGTATTTTCCCCAAACAGAAGCCGGTCTACTTACTACATTATTTGTTTGAGATCCTGAATCACGGGCCTCCATTCCCAATTCACCTTTTTCATTAATATATAAATCTAAATAACTATTTGCATTTCCTTTTTTAGAATTTGATATTCCAAATAAGGCTTGAACACCATCGGGCTTGGATTGACTATATTTAATAATTACTGTAAAACCAGGACCATTAAGTTTATCTAGAATATCTTCAGTTACATTAATACCACCACCCTTTAACTCAATATTATTTTTTTCAAATAATAAAGAATTATCTTCATTCTTATCAGTTTGAGCATTTACTTGAACATTAGTGTTTAATTCATAACAACCCATCACTAAAAATATAATCACGGCACAAATTAGAATCTTTAATTTTTTCATTTTAGCCTCCTTATATTTTTACTTTAATTACTAACTTTTTAACAAGTTGATTATTCTTATTCAATTTAGGTTGGTGCAAGTCTTCTTCAAAAGTGACAAGAAGATTAGATGATGTTAATTCAATCGTCTGATAAGTATCGCTAACAAATAGTTCAAAGTCATTTTCTTCATCATATTTTGAAATCGATTTCGCATGTTTCGGTTCTGTTACTGCCATTTTTTCAAGGTTGTTAATAACAAGATGAATATCGATATATTTTCTATGATTTTCAAATTGTTTGCCGGGTATACCGTCCGCGATATACGTCATACAATTAGCAAATACACGATCACCATCAATTTCGATTCGTCCTTCTTCTAACTGTGTTAAATCTGTTTGATTTATAAATTCATCTACTTTTTGAAAATGTGTATTTAGACTTACATATCTTTTAAAATCATCTCTTTCAGCAATAATCATTTTATATCCTCCTTATCCTTTTAGTGACGCTTCGCCCATGACTCATCCGATAAGATTTCTGGGATATCGTGAATCGTTGTATATTGAGGCGCACTTACTTTATTTCCAGTTAAAATAGAAACCGTATAACCAGAAACAAAAGAAACGCTAATAGAAATAAGTGAATATGCCCAATAATTAACCACTTCTGGCGGGATAACATATTTAATACAAACCATTACAATAGTTGATACAATTAAAGCGGCATAAGCTCCGTATTTGTTAGCTTTTTTACTTATGAATCCAAGTACAAAGACACCACCTAACAATCCAAGTACAAGTCCCATAAAACCATTAAACCATTCATAAGCAGATTTGATATCTGAATGTGCCATTATAATAGAAACAACAATAGAAAAAATACCTACTAATAATGAAACAATTTGTGCTATACGTGTTCGACGTTTATCGGACATTCCTTTTGAAATCACATCTTGAATATCAAGTGTCCAAGAGGTTGCAACTGAATTTAACCCGGTCGAAATTGTTGATTGAGCCGCCGCATAGATTGCAGCTAAAATAATACCTGTTACACCTACAGGAAGTTGATAAGCAATAAAGTACATAAAGATTTGATCTTGCGGTATTTGATTTGTTGCCTCACTCACATTTTGCACTTTATAAAAGACATACAATCCTGTACCAATTAGATAAAAAACTGTTGCAATACCGAGAGATAGTGCGCCATTCGTAAAAAGCATCTTATTTAACTTGCTTATACTTTGAGTTGTTGTAAAACGTTGAACTAAGTCTTGTGAAGATGCGTAAGAAGAAAAAATTGTTAATCCCGATCCAACGACAATTAAGAAAATCGAGCTTGATAAAATGTTAGGATCAAATATCTTTTCTGTTGGTGCTATGAATTTCCCATGTGCCAGTTGTTGTGTGATTGCACCAATCCCTCCATCTACATCGTAAATCAACACAAATAATGCAATCAAAGCACCGCCTGATAAAATAACGCCTTGAATAAAATCAGTCCAAAGAACGGATTTTAAGCCACCTGTATATGAGTAAATAATTGCTATAACACCCATAAGAATTATTAAAATATTGATATCTATTCCAGTCAGTGTTGCTAAACCAACAGATGGAAGGTACATGATAATAGAGATACGACCTAATTGGTAAATAATGAAAAGAATTGCAGAGATAACACGTAATGATTTTGCTTCATAGCGTCTTTCTAAATAATCGTAAGCTGTATCAATATCCATCCTCGCAAAAATAGGGAGCACGTATTTTATCGCTAAAGGTATTGCAATAAGCATACCAAGCTGTGCAAACCATAATATCCAACTTCCTGCATATGAGTTTCCAGCTAATCCTAAAAAGGAAATCGGACTTAACATTGTGGCAAATATAGATACTGATGTAACATACCAAGGTACAGAACCATCACCTTTAAAAAATTCTTTACCTTTCATTTCTTTTTTTGAAAAATAAAGTCCAGCGACAAGCACGGCAAGTAAATAAACAATTAAAACGAATAAGTCAATAATTGTAAAACCTGTAGTATTCACTGTAAACACTCCCTTAACAAGCCTTTCTTTATTTTTCTATTTTATATAAAGGCATTTCTTGTATGATTAATTTTTTGAACTGCATCAGCTGCTAAGCTTTTATCACTATCATTTAATGGTGTTAAAGGCTCACGAACTGAACCAAGATCAAGCTTTTCATTCAGTCTAAGTACTTCTTTAGCAATGGCATACATGTTGCCGTGACCTGAAACAAGTACTGCAATAATTTCATTTATTGCAAATTGTAATTTTTGGGCTTGCTCGAATTGATGTGCTTTAATTAAAGCATCCAATTTCAAAAATAATTCCGGCATTACACCATATGTACCTCCAATGCCCCCTTCTGCTCCCATCATTCGCCCACCTAAGAACTGTTCATCCGGGCCATTAAATACAATATAATTATCACCGCCAGATGCTATGAAATTTTGAATATCTTGAACAGGTATCGATGAATTTTTCACGCCAATGACTTTTGGATTTTGACGCATTTCATCATACAATTGAGTAGAAAGTGCTACACCAGCGAGTTGAGGAATGTTATAAATAATAAAATCTGTATTCGACGCTGCATCACTTATAGTATTCCAATAATTTTTAATTGAATATTCTGGTAATTTAAAATAAATAGGTGGAATGGCAGCAATTGCATCTACGCCTAACTTTTCAGAGTGCTTTGCTAAATCAACGCTATCTCTCGTGTTATTACATGCAACATGATTGATTACAGTAAGTTGGCCCTTAGCTACTTCCATAACTGCTTCGATAATTGACTTACGCTCTTCTACATTAAGGTAGATACATTCTCCTGAAGACCCATTGACATAGATTCCTTTAACACCTTTATCAATAAAGTATTGCACTTGCCTTTTTACCTTATCTAAACTTACTTCTCCATTTGAGTCATAACACGCATAAAAAGCTGGTATGATCCCTTTGTATTTATCTATGCTTTTCATTTTTAATTCCCCCTTCTTTTTAGAACCCCTTTTCACTTAAGCAAACAAGCGGCTAACAATTAGAAAATTATATTTTTCACAACATTAAAATGATGTATAAAGATTTAAGCGGCCAACCTTAACATGACATTATTAAACATCCTTTTTGAATTTAAATTCGGTATCTTTATTAATAATCGTTTGTTCGAAGTAGTATTTGCGATCTGGATTTTCCAAATAATATGAAAATAAGCAATCAGTCATCAATAAAATTGGAAGTTGTGGTGAAATACGATTTCCATATGCTAGATGGTCGGCTGCAGCTAAAAGTAAAATTTCGTCACAACAAAAATCACTTTTATTCATATTTCTTGTTGTCATTAAAACCGTATGGGCACCATAGACTTTTGCTGTTTGTAAAGCGTCAAGAACGGTCTTGGTTTTTCCTGAAATAGATGCACCGATTACTAGACACTTTTCATTAACAAGCAGGTTATTCCATATAAACATATCTTCATCTTCAATCATTTCACAAATGATTCCAAGACGCATAAACCTCATTTTCATCTCCTTTAAAGCTAGTGCCGAGCTCCCTTTACCGTATAAATAAACTCGCTCAGCAGATTCAATCATTGTGGTAATTCTTTCAAGCTTCCTTTCATCTATGACAGAATAATTCTTGCGTAGCATTTCCTCATAATCAAATAAGACCTTTTGTGTTAAATCTTTATATGCAAGCAATCCTCTTTTTTCACGTAGCATTTCTTTATAATGAAAAATGAATTCTCTAAATCCTTTAAATCCACATTTTTTAGAAAAACGGGTTAATGTTGCTTTAGATACATGAAGTTTGTGACAAAAAGCATCCGTCGATAAATCTTCAACAGAGGTTTGATTTAAAAAATATTTGGCTACTGTTTTTTCACTGTGAGTCATATTATCTAAATTGGATTCGATCATTGGAACGAGCTCTTTGTATAATCTCATGTTAAGACCTCACTTAATGTAAACGTTTACAATTATTATTTTAGTAAAGCTTGTTCTGTTTTTCAATGCTACATTCAATTTAGAAACATGTTTCAGAAATAAGCGTAAAAGACGATAACATGTCATTCTATTTTTAATATTTGTTTTCTTTCACAAATAATTGAACCCATTAGCATTCTAACGCAATAACAAATTGAAGTGCGATAATGGTGCCAAATATCATTGATAGCAAAAGTGTCGTTCCCACCCTTCAATTCATGATCAAACGCACAAACTAAATAAGACGTTGAACTACGAAATCAGCTGGATTTCTGTTCAACGTCTTATATATCACTTGAGTTAAGCTTATCTGTCCGATAGCGTAATACTGATTAATGGTAAATGGCTAATGATAATCTAAAATGTCTTGATTATCTCATTACGAGAAAATTATGCTCTTCATTTTTTCTTAAAATGTCAAAAACGTTTCTCAATACGCCATTGAGAAACGCCTAAACAATATATTGAATTAATGATATGTGATTTATACAACGCACTTCTGACACATGTCGAAAGAAACGAGATCATCGACAATCTCAGTAAATTGAAACACTGTACATTTATTCTTCATGAGACATACGACCTTGTCGGTACACTCATATTAATAAAAATGATTAATGATTAAATTAAAAATGGATTGAAGTCCACGTTGAAATAAATTCAGTACGATAAATGCGACAATCGGTGATATATCGATAAAACCGAGTGGCGGTATAATTCTTCTAAATGGTTCTAAAAAAGGCTCATATATTTTAGCCATGAAGCGACCTACGACACTTTCACGTGCGCCTGGAAGCCAAGACATGAAAATATAAATAATCATACCAAACGTATAAGCTTCGACCAAAAATAAAAGAAAATTAAAGATTGTCGTGATTAACTGTATACTCATAGAATTCTCCCTTATTCATAATGATTTCCCATGGATTCGATATGATCTGTAATACTACCTGCAACTTCGACATTGTCAGGTGTACATAGAAAAATATCTGCACCCACACGTTGTATATCTCCTCCGATAGCATAAACTGTACCACTTAAGAAGTCTATAATACGTTTTGCCGATACTGGGTCAATGCGTTGAAGATTAACAAGTGTTGCACGACGGTTTTTCAACTCGTCTGCAATATCCTGTGTATCTGAAAATACGCGTGGTTCAAATAAACACATTTTTGAATTACCGCTTTGATAATTCTCTTGGGCTTGATTCATACTCACCACATTCCCTTGCTCTTGTTTTTGTGCAACTTGGTATTGCTTATCATTTTGAGAAGACTTCATACGCGTAGTTTGTCGTTTATTAGGCACAGATTGAATTGCACGAGGTCTCTCACTTTGCTGTTTTGCCGGTTGCTGTGCATTTTGTGATTGCTGCTCACGTTCTTGACGACGCTCTTCTTCTTCAATGAATTCATCATCATCTTCTTCTTCAATTGAGAAAAAACCGTTAAACAGATCTTTAATAGCCAATGGATTCACTCCTCTTTTCCTACTAGACGCGTTCCAATTCTCACAAATGTCGCACCTGCTTCCGTAGCAATATGAAAATCATTGCTCATACCCATTGATAACTCGGTACATGGCGCATGTGTTAGATTCATTGCTTGGACTTCATCGCGTTTAATTTTAAGTTTTTCAAAAATTGATTTTAAGTATGCTGTATCGTCAGTATAAGGTGCCATTGTCATTAGTCCGACAACATGAATATAACGATAGTCTTTTAACATTTCAATAAATGGAATGACTTCATCAAGCGAAATACCATGTTTCGACGTTTCGCCAGAGACATTCACTTGGACAAAGCATTTAATTTCATGATGTGCACGTTTGCTAATCTCTTTGGCTAAACTTTGGCGATCTAATGCATGTAAATAGTCTATTTCATCGATGACATCTTTCACTTTACGTGATTGTAACGAACCGATAAAATGCATTTTTACATCATCAGGTAATGCTGCTTTCTTTTCCAAAAAGCCTTCAATACGATTTTCACCAAAGTGCCGAAGACCAGCTTCATATGCTTCTATAGCTCGCTCTATTGTAACATATTTCGTCACTGCAATCACGTTTGGTAATGTTTCATCGTCTCTCTGATGTGCGTGCTCTCGTATCTCTTGTTGAATTTCCTCTAAATTCGATTTTACTGACATTTATTCATACCTTCTTTCATTCGATGATTGGCCAATAAATGCTAACATTCTTCCCGTATTCCCTTTTTCTACGCGATACGAAAAGAAACGCTCTAAGTCTTCGGATGTCGAATAATCGGTGCGATATATATTTTCTTTAGGAACGCCATAATACTCACATAACAATTGATTGGCATATTTCAAATCGATACCGTGTCTGTCTGTATCTCTCGTCTCAACATATGCCTCAATTGGGATAGGCAAATTTTGAAATTTTTTCAATATATCATCGTTAATCTCATAACTATTCGATGTCGCAGGGCCAATCACCACATAAATATCTTTATAATCAAAAGGAAACTGATCTAGTACACGGTGCACGATTGTTGCTACTGTCCCACGCCATCCAGCGTGTGCTAGCGCAATATAATGATGTTTTGGACTGTAAAAATAAATAGGCACACAGTCTGCAAAGCACATGGTTAAAACCGTATCTGTATCATACGTATATAACCCATCCACACCGAATAATACATCATTCGATAATGTTTCTATATTTTTACCTCGATCCTCTTTTGATACTTCAACTACTTTAGCTTCATGCGTTTGAATTGGAAAAACCCAATTTTCTGGGGAATACCCTATTTCTTGACCTAATATTTCTTGATGCTTTGTAATATTTTCATCTTTGTCTTCAACATATCTTGCCATGTTAAAGGCATCAGAAGGATAAGCACTTAAACCACCTTGTCGTGTTGTTATACCAATATGAACACCATGTCCTAAACTAGGCTGATAACTGAGATGATGCGGTTTTTCAACGAATAAATCCATAAAAATCACTCCTTTATGAATAAATGTAAAGCGCTTTAAATTAAGATGCCATTAAAAAAGCTAGGACAATGAAGAAATGACAATTGTCCTAGCAGTTCACTACACATTTAAGTGTATTTCATATATCAACGTATACACAATTAACGACGTGTTCTTCTTGAACGTCTTTCTTCTCTGTTACGAATGAAGCTTGGAATATCATCGTCCGCTGTTGTATGACTACGTCCGCTTTCAACTTCTTTTTCTTGAGAAGTTGCTGGTGCATTGTGGCCACCGAAACTTGATTCTTTTGGCGCAGTTTGTGATGCACTTGCACCAAAACCAGAATGACCTTGTTTACGTGCATGAGATGATGGTTTATCTTCAAAACCAGTCGCAATCACTGTTACTACAATTTCATCTTGAAGCTCAGGGTTAATCACTGTACCGAAGATCATGTTAACATCTTCATCTGCTGCATCTTGAACAATATCAGCAGCTTCTTGTGCTTCAAATAATGATAATGATTCGCCACCAGTGATATTCATTAACACACCTTGCGCACCTACGATTGAAGTCTCAAGTAATGGAGAAGAAATCGCTTTTTTAGCAGCTTCTACTGCTCTGTTTTCACCTGATGACACACCGATACCCATCAATGCTGAACCTTGGTTAGACATAATTGTTTTAACGTCTGCAAAGTCAAGGTTAACTTCACCAGATACAGCGATTAAGTCAGAAATACCTTGAACACCTTGACGTAATACGTTATCTGCTTCTTTGAATGCTTCCATCATTGGTGTAGACTTATCAACGATATCTAATAAACGATCGTTTGGAATAACGATTAATGTATCAACTGCTGCTTTCATTGCTTCAACACCAGCAGCTGCTTGTGTTTGACGCTTACGGCCTTCAAAGCCAAATGGACGCGTTACAACACCGACTGTTAATGCACCCATTTCTTTAGCGATTTTGGCTACAACTGGCGCAGCACCTGTTCCAGTACCACCACCCATACCGGCAGTAACAAACACCATATCTGCACCTTGAATGGCATCTTCAATTTGTTCTCTTGACTCTTCGGCAGCTTTTTTACCGATTTCAGGGTTTGCACCTGCACCTAAGCCACGTGTAAGTTTTTCACCAATTTGGATTTTAGATTCTGCTTTAGATAAGTTTAAAGCTTGTCCATCCGTGTTAATTGCAATAAATTCAACGTTGTTCATACCGTGGTCAATCATTCGATTCACAGCGTTGTTACCGCCACCGCCGACACCGATGACTTTAAGTGTCGCTAAATGATTAAATCCTTGTTCAAATTCTAACATTTAAATTTCCTCCTAATCTTTGTAGCCAATCAATCAAACAGTGATTTCATTATCTTTTTAAACTTGCTCTCTTCTTGTTTTGGTTGCGCTTGTTCATTTCGGTCTACATCGTCTTCAAATACCTCTACCGAAGTATCTTCTTCAACATGTTCTGATTTTGAAGTTTCTTGTGGTTGTTTTTTCGATTTTTTCTTGAAAAATGATTCAAATCCACCTACTTTAGGTTCTTGTCGTTTTGAATCGCTTTCAATAATCTCTTCTTCAATTTCTTCATTATCATGATTACTTATTGTAACATAATCTAATAACTCATCGAAAGCAATACTACTAGAAATTGTCGAAATTGCTGAAGAAAATTCTGGTTTTCTTACTCCCATTTGTGACGGTGTATGAATACGCACTTTTTCGCTGACCATATCTTGTAGTAATTCTTTTACACCTAGTAAATTGGCAGAGCCACCTGTTACGACAAAACCACCATTTACTTTGTTTAACCCTAATTCTGCTAAAATATCAAAAACATCAAAGAATATTTCTTCTACACGTGCTTCAATCGCATCACTCAATTCTTTTTGAGTGAATTGTGCAGGTTCATCAGAATCAAGCTGTTCAACACTGAATACATCTTGATCTGAAGCTGAATCATAAAATGCATGTCCATATTGTTGCTTAATCTTCTCAGCTGTTTCATATGTAGTGTTTAAAAATTTTGCGATGTCTTCTGTAATGCGACGTCCCGCCTTAAAGACGACATCTGCATCGACTAATTCACCGCGTTCATAAAATGCAATTTGTGTAAGATCTTCACCGATATCGATGACGCATGCACCAAGTTCACGCTCAGTAGGTGTTAAAACCGAACGATAGTTGAGTGAATCTGAATAGACATCTAAAACATCTACGCCACAAGATTCAACACATTTAATCGTATTAATTAAAATGGATCTATTGATCGCGATGACACCAGCATCCACTTGAAGTGAATGACGTGCGACAAGTTCTTTTGGATCAGAAACTTCATTGTCATCATCAACAATAAATCGAATTGGGAACGTATTAATGACATCCGTTCCAGGCTCGGCATTTTTCTCACGAATACCGTCGAGTACTTCTTCAATATGTGTCCCATTAATTTCTGTATCTTTGTGAAACTCAATTTTGTTTGTTTCATCAAAAACTTCTGTACTTACAATGGGTAACTTTAAAAAAACTTCTTTAATATCAACGCTTGATGCTATTGATGCTTTCTTAATTGTGTCTTTAATCGCTTGTTTTGCAATATCAAAATCATCAATCAAACCATTTTTAATACCACTCGTATAGGTCTGCCCTGTACCTATCACATTAATTCCGTTATGAAATTTTTCACCAACAATCGCTTTCACGCTTGATGAGCCGATATCTACACTAACATAATAATGCTCTTCCATAGATAGGCACCTCCTGACATTTCTTTACATAATTACACTATTATAAGTGTACAATAACAAACTATCAATGTGAACTATAAACACATTGGATTTTCAACTTTTTCCTAAGACTTTAGTAGTAGGTTTCAAAAAAATAATTCAAATATTGCACTTCATTTTTTTAAGAAAATGAAGTCGCAAGCATACTTTGAATTAAATTCATCCAAATCCTCGTATCAAATCGTACAAATGACTACAAGTTGATTCTCATTTTTGAGTCAATGACGACATCAAATGATTGAATTGAAAAAGGCTGATTCAACAATTCCAATTCAAATCATCGCTCTATTTAATCTTGCTTAGGAATCCTTTTGGTTGTCTTTTGTTTCCTTATTATCATTGTTATCTTTGTTGTCTTTGTCGTCTTTATCATCTTTAATTTTATTCAACGCTTTTTGTAAATCGTCTTTTGCTTCGTCTTCAATTGCTGTGCCACTTTGAACTTCTTTCGCACTCGCCGAACTGCCTTTTTCATTTTTAACATTTTCATAAGGAATAAATGTAGCACCAACCGATAAATCTATAAATCCAGATTTTTTCAAATGACCCGATTCATCTTTTTCTAACGCTTGGGACATACTTGGATAATATTTGAGTTTATCGGCTATGGTTTTAATCTTACCAACCACTTCAATGCCATCTCTCATATAAAGTTTAATCAAATCTGGCTGATTTTTTTGCGGTGTACTTACAATTTCTGAAATTTGTCCCCGTGTTGTGCGATCCATTTTGTGAAGCGCTGTAATGATATCTGTTTTGTCATCGCCTTTGAATCCTTCCAAGTATGGGGCTTCGTTCGGTATTTCTCCTTTAAAATCTTTTAACACTTTGCCACTTTCAATAATAGGCACCGTTTTAGATTTCTCAGAAGTTACACCAATAATTTCATGTTCTTTAACATCAACTGTTAAATGATTAAACAAACCTTTATGAATAGAAACGCTATCGACTAAATCTTCTTTTTCAATTCTTTGTTCTGCGTCACTCGCAGCATAAGCATAAATTCTTGGGTGATTATCAATTTTTAGTGCTTTTATGATTTCTTGATCAGAAATATAATGATTTCCATGTATTTCAGCATCTTTAATTTTACTTATCGGTGTAAACATATATAAGAGAATCAGTATGACTACAATGAGTAAAACAATAACGATGTACCGTTGCCTACGTCGTCGTTTTACCAATTGTTTCTTACGCTTTTCTTTTAAATATTCATTATCGATTCTTGGTACCTTATTTTCCGTCATACAACGTCACATCCTTTAATGTGATGGCAAATGTTCACGAAACGCCTTAATAAAGTTCTCACCGCGCTGTTCGAAAGTATCATATTGATCCCAACTTGCACATGCTGGTGATAATAATACAACATCGTTTGGCTCAATAATATCTTGCACTTTAGCAACTGCATCTGTGACATCTACTGCTCGGATTACGTATTTACCTTGACTCTCTCCTAGTTTAACAAACTTTTCTTGCGTTTCACCAAAGGTTACCATAACTCTAACATTCGTCATATAAGGAATTAAATCATCAAAGTCATTGCCTCGGTCTAAACCACCACACAACCAAATAATAGGTTGCTTAAATGAATTTAACGCAAATTGAGTCGCTAACGTATTTGTTGCTTTAGAGTCATTGTAATATTTATTCGTTTTATTATTACCAATATACTGCAAGCGGTGTTCGATGCCTGAAAATGTAGTTAATGACTGAATAATCGCACTTACTGAAACACCTGCTAATATCGCAGCCATAACAGCCGCTAAAATATTTTCAAGGTTGTGTTCACCTGGCAATACGATGTCATCCAAATGAATAATACGAACGCCATAATAGACAATATATTGATCTTTTACATAAATGCCTTCGACTTCATGTTGTGTAGAAAAATATAAAATTTTTGCTTTAACTTGTGAGACATCGATTAAATGGCGTTGATGATAATTGAAAATCAAATAGTCACTTTCAGTTTGGTTCTGAAAAATACGCTTTTTAGCATTTTGATAATTTTCAAGATTTTCATGAAAATCGAGATGTGCTGAGTAAATATTTGTAATAATCGCAATATGCGGGCGGTAATGCTCAATACCTAACAATTGAAATGAGGACAGCTCTGTAACGAGATATTCATCTGCACGTACTTCTTGAGCGACTTTTGAGGCAACATAGCCAATATTTCCTGCTAGTCTGCCATTTTCTCTACTTTTACTAAACATGTCACCAATCAACGAAGTGACCGTTGTTTTTCCGTTTGTTCCCGTAATCCCAATAATCGGCGCTTCAGAAATTAAATAACTTAATTCAACTTCTGTTAAGACCTTCAATCCTTGTTTTTGTGCTTCTTGTATAATTGGGACTGTGTACGGTATTCCCGGGTTTTTAAAAATAATTGGGGCTTCATCTAATAAGGCCAGTGGATGCGAACCACTCACGACATTAATCCCCATATTTTCTAAATCTCTAGCATGCGCATCTTGCGAAACGTCATTTCCGTCATTAACCGTGACCTCTGCACCAAGACGATGTAATAACTTAGCAGCTTCGTAGCCACTTTTTGCTAACCCAATAACAAGTACTTTTTTACCCTTTAGCCCTGTATAGTTAATCAATTAACTCACTCCAATCCACAAGCCAATTAAGCCTGTAATTAAACCTACTGACCAAAATACAGTAACGACTTTCCATTCGCTCCAACCAACTAGTTCAAAGTGATGATGAAGTGGACTCATTTTAAATATACGTTTACCTGTTAATTTAAAAGATGTCACTTGTATCATTACTGATAAAGTTTCAATGACAAAAACAAATCCGACTAATAAAAGTGATAATTCTTGATTCAACATAATTGAAATCGTCGCGAAAATACCACCTAATGCCAAGCTTCCTGTATCTCCCATAAACACTTTTGCAGGGTTAATATTATAAGGTAAAAAGCCTGCAAGCGCGGCTACCATAATCATACAAAATACACCAATTGAAGGTTGCTCTAATACGAAACTCATAATTGCGTAAATTGTAAATCCAATAATAGAAAGACCTGTCGCTAATCCATCTAAGCCGTCAGTTAGATTTACTGCATTAGAAAAACCAACTTGCCAAAAAATGATAAATATAACATAGGCATACGATAAAGGAATACTGATATCAGTGAAAGGTAAATTCAGATTAGTTGAGAAGTCAAATGCATTAAACACTTTTGCCACGACAAAAAATATAACTGCGATAGCAATTTGCGCTAAAAACTTCTGTTTACTTGTTAAACCTTGATTGTTTTTCTTCACTACAATGATATAGTCGTCAATAAAGCCAATTAAGCCAAAACCAATTGTGACAAAGAGCAGTAACAGCAACGGACTTGCTGGTTCTACAAATACACTTGCAATAATCGTTGTAACAATTGCACCAATTAAAAATGTTAATCCACCCATCGTTGGTGTACCTGTTTTCTTCATGTGACTTTGAGGACCTTCTTCACGAATACTTTGTCCAAATTTCATCCTCTTTAAAGTTGGTATGAGTATTGGAACTAAAACTGCAGTAATGATAAATGCGATGATTGCGCTGAAAATTCCCATATTATTCTCCTCTATCTTTCATTCATTTTTTACATTCATTTGTTTAAAAGATGTTGTTCTTCCTTCATTTAACTAATCGATACAAACTTATTTTATAAGGCGGACATGAAGGAGAGGATATCAAGCCTTTGTCCTCTCCTCACCCCAATGCACGCCTTGTTCAAGAATGATAGTCCTTCCATTCAGCTATTCTGTATTTTCAGACTCAAGCGTAACTTCAATTTTGCTTTTCTTATCAATTGCAGATTGCGGAGACTGAGATTGTGTTTTTACAAATCCGCTACCTTTAACTTTGACTTCAATACCTGTTAATGACTCAAATGCAACAATATCATCACGTGTCCAACCTGTCATATCTGGCATTGTCATATCGCCATCTGTCATCAGTAATACATGACTGTTAGGTAATAGTTTTGTGCTTGATGAAGGACTTTGGTTAACCACCTTCTCTCCATTACCGATAACGACTGGATTCAATTTTTTACCTTTAATTTCGTCTTCGGCACGTTGCACGGTACTATTTTTAACTTTTGGCACACTATTAATTGTTGATTTATCATTCACTTCGTTGTTATCAACATTTAAATATTGTAACGTGTGTTTCATGATTGGATTAAAAGCCTTGCTGACACCCATTTCGTACGCTTCTTGGTCATTTTTTTGAGCGAGACTCATACCGGCATAAACAACGACGCGTGGATTGTTGCTTGGTGCGTGTCCCATAAAGCTTACAAAGTATGGGTTAGGCCCTTTGACATAACCGCCATTATCCGGATCGGCAACTTGGGCAGTCCCTGTTTTACCGCCGATACGATAACCATCGATACGATAGTTTTTAGCGTGACTATCTTCGCTGTTCACAACTTCATCCAATTGTTTATCCACTTTTTTCGCAGTTTCAGGCGTAATCGGTTTACCCGCTACCTCACGTTTACCTTCAAAAAATGTTTGATTAGAAACTGGGTTCATAATGGACTGAATAAAATAAGGGCGCAACATTTCACCTTTGTTAAAAAATGCGGATTGGGCTTGCAACATTTGCGCAGGTGTCACTGTTGTTGATTGACCGAACGCAGATGTTTTTTGCATCAATTTATTTTCCCAAGCAATATTCCCTTTTTGTTCACCATCAAATAAACTACCTGTGGATTTTCCAAAACCAAATTTTTCGTACCAAGACTGCATTTTATCAGCACCAACAAGATCTTGAAGTGTCATCATGAGTGTGTTAGATGAGTATGTAAAACCTAAACTCATATTAATTTTGCCCCACCCTTTTTTGTTCCAGTCATAAATACGAGAGCCTTCAATATCTCTGTATCCTGATTCATACTTATCATTTGGTTTAAACTTTCCTTCTTGAATTGCTGCTGCTAAACCAAAACTTTTAAATGTAGAACCCGGTTCATACGTATTTTGATATAAATCATTTGCCCATTTCTTTCCAAAATCTTCACCTGTATCTGGATTAAAGGTAGGTCTTTGACTATAAGCTAAAATTTCTCCTGTTTTAGCATCCATAACGACAGCAAACACATCTTTCGGGGCATAATGTTTGACCATATCATCAAGTGCTTCTTCGACAAACACTTGAATATTTGAATCAATTGTCAAATGCACATCATCACCACGTTTAGGTGCAACTTCATTTTTTGAGTTTGGAATAATATAACCCCAAATATCTTTTGTAAAAGAAGAGTGGCCTTTTTTACCTGATAAATAGCTATCAAAAATTTTCTCTACACCAAGTGCACCTTTTAACTCACCTGTATCTGGGTCCTTCTGGGCCATCCCTACTAAATGTGAGGCAAAGTTACCATTCGGATAAAATCGTTGAACTTCAGGATATAACGTAATGCCCGGCAAATTGGCTTTCTCAATGATTTCTTTATCATGATACGTTAAGTTTTGCCCTGCGCGTCCAAATTCAACTTGGAATGCTTTTTTAGTATTAAGTCGTTTTTCAATTTCTTTTTCAGGCATATCAATGACTTTAGCGAGAACTTTTGCTGTTTTCTTCTTATCAACTACATGTCTTGGCTTTTTAGAGTCTTTACTCGCTCTTTTATCCAAAACAGCCGCTAATCTAAATCTATCGACATCTTCTGCAAGCACTTTGTTATTTCGGTCATAAATCTTGCCTCGTTCGGCATCCTGATCTAAATGGGCTAAATATTTTTCATTGGCGCGTACAATTAAATCTTCACCAGACGAATGGCCGGTTAACATAATAAAACTATATCTTAAAATCAATAGAAAAAAGAGCAGCCCGAAAAAACTCATCAGGAGGACTGCTCCTAGCTTATTTTTTTTAATCTTAATTTTTCGTTTCGCCATCTTTACGCACTACCTTTATATTGTCGTTCTTTAAACTCATACCTTGTTTTTCGGCTTTTTCATAGATGCGTTGATACGAAGCATTTTTCATAGTTTCTGACTTTAATGCGCTATTTTGACTGGATTGTTTCTCAATTTTTTGATCTAAATCTGCAATTTTGCCTCTTGTATCGTAAGCATCCATTTTTAAAGATAGCATATAGATACTAATAGCGGCAATGATTGTAATAAGTGCTATGTATAACATTTTTTCAAAGCGTGTTAATTTAACGGTAACTTTCTTTGTAACTGTTTGTTTATGTGTCACTTGCTTTTTTTGCGGTCTTAATTTGGGTTGTTCTTCAACTTGTGGTTGATAAGCATCATAAATTCTTTCTACAGCCATATCTCTCTCGCCTCTCTATTTTAAAATTTCTGCCACTCGAAGTTTGGCACTTCTCGCTCGATTGTTATCCTCTAAATCTACGTCACTTGCTACTATAGGTTTTCTATTGACTCGTTTGAGCTTAGGCGTATAGGCGTCTGGGATTACCGGAAGCCCACGCGGTACTTCTGGCCCTTTTTCATATTCTTGAAATATTTGTTTACATAATCGATCTTCTAATGAATGGAATGTAATGACTGAAATGCGACCGTTCACTTTAACATGCTCAATTGCTTGTTCTAACGAGTCTTCAAATGCTGACAGTTCATCATTTACTACAATACGAATCGCTTGAAAAACACGTTTCGCTGGGTGCCCCCCTTTTCGCCTTGCTTTTGCAGGAATACCTTCTTTAATGCAATCAACAAGGTCAAAAGTTGTTTCAATCGGCCTTTGTTCACGTTTGCTTTCAATTTTTCTTGCGATTTGCTTTGAAAATTTTTCTTCCCCATAACGAAAAAAGATCTTCACTAACGCTTCGTAAGACCATGTGTTGACAACTTCGTAGGCGGAAAGAGATTGCGATTGATCCATTCTCATATCAAGTTTTGCATTATGTTGGTAGCTAAACCCACGTTCGGGTATATCGAGTTGAGGACTTGAAACGCCAAGATCATAAAGAATCCCATCTACTTTTTCAATATTCAAATCCGCTAAAATTTGTGCTAAATTTCTAAAATTATTATGTACAAAAGTTACTTTGTGAATGTCTTGCTGTAATTTTTCTTTTGCATGTTGAATTGCCGTGATATCTTGATCAATCGCAATTAAACGACCTTCATCTGATAACTGGCTCAAGAGATATTGCGAGTGCCCTGCGCCACCTAACGTGCAATCAACATAGATGCCATTTTCTTTAATATTTAGTTGATCTACTGTTTCTTTTAATAACACGCTGATGTGGTGAAACACTGCAAACCCTCCAATTTAAAAATCAAAATCGATTAAGTCTTCTGCAATTTCTTCAAAACTTTCTTCAGATTCATCATAGAAAGCATTCCAAGTATCTCGGTCCCATATTTCAATACGATTTGAAACACCGATGACCGTACACTCTTTATCAAGATTTGCATACTCTCTTAATTTTGCTGGGATATTAATTCTCCCTTGTTTATCAATTTCCACTTCAATCGCACCAGAGAAGAACATACGCATAAATTTACGTGCGTCTCGTTTAGTCATAGGTAAGGCTTTCATTTTTTCTTCAATGGTTTGCCATTCTTCAAGTGTGTAACCGAATAAACACTTATCAAGGCCTCTAGTGATAATAAAACGTTCATTTAAGTCATAACGAAATTTAGATGGAACAATCATACGGCCTTTAGTGTCCAATTTATTTTCATATTCGCCCATGAACATTTTATCTCACCTCACCTTAAATATAATTTACCACATCTCCCCACTATCCTCCACTAATTCTGTAAAAATCTCCAAAATTTATCAAATTCGACATAAAAAAACAGTGGTTCGACTCAATCGAACCACTGTCAAAAGCTTGATACTATCATGTTTTTATAACGATTTGCTCAAATGTGTAGTGAAGTGGAGGGAAGGTGGAGGATGTGAACATATCTATCCCAAATTGATTCAATAATTGGAGGGGATTCCAAACACGTTCTTGTAACCCCCCCATTGGATGGAGTGTTTGAGACAAAATTTGAAAATGACGCATGCTAATCTCATTTTCTCGCTCAATATTTTTTAAATAACGTGTTTTCAAATAGTCATATTGATGTGTATGAATTTGATGGTTTTTCTTTAACAACTTATGATTGTCTTCTGATTCCCCAACTATGGCGTCTAATTTCTCATAGAATTCGATTTGCTGTTCACGCATACGTGCAATTTCGTTTAAAACTTCATCTGAAGCTTGTGCGCGTATAAAGCGTGCTTTCGCTGATGCTGTACCTTCTGTAATGACCTCGCCTAAATCCAATCTATATGTTTCCAATAATTTTTCAACTTTTGGTGAAAGATAAGTCATGCGCATTCGAGGTAATACAATCGGCATTTCAATGTCCATTTCATGAAAAACTTTTTGCAGTTCAGCCCAATATTTAATTTCACTCGGGCCACCAATAAACGCAACCGTGTTGAAAAGCCATTCTTCCGTCAAAGGACGTGTCACAACATTATTTGAAAACAAGCTTGGATTTTTATCAATTTCAGCTAATAATGTCGCTTCATCAAATGTCACATCAGACTTACTCAAACGAAACGCCCCATTTTCATACTTTATCATTTGACGTTGATCCTCATAATGGATAAACATATGAACATTCGTATCTGTTTGAATCATCGGTGATAAACCATTGGCCACAGTTTCTTTTTGTTGTGATCTAAAAGCATCATCCAATTTTTGATGATTTTTAATAATTGACTGGAGAAGTGGTTTTTCTAACTCTCTTAACGGCTCAAATTGTGCATCGATTAAAAGCAAGCCTGTAGACTTAAAACACGCATGAATCATCTTTTTAAATAACGTCGTCCAGTTTGTCGCTTCATCAATCCACTGCAAGAGATTTTGATAAAGTGATTTGGAATGCTTTGTTTCAGGCAAAACTTCAAAATAAACACGTAATGCGTCTTTCAAAGCATCTTTGTCAGGTACATATCTAGATACATTCGATTCTGGTGGTGCCATTGTATGATATTTCACTTTCTGTAAGTGACCTGTACGTTCCTGCATGACATAAGTATGATTCACTTCATCAAAATCGTGATCTTCACCGGCAATCCAAAACACTGGAACAACAGCTTCTCCATACATATTTTCGAGTTCATTTGCTTTTACTACAATAGAAATGATTTTATGGAAAGTATATAATGGGCCAGTAAATAATCCCGCCTGTTGACCACCAATCACCACTTTCGCACCCGCTTCTAGTGCTTTTAATGTACGTGCTTGAGCATCGGATAAAACCAAATCAGACATATAGTTGCGAATTACTTTAGCAATTGCCTTTTCCCTTCCATTATTAGGGGCTTGCATTCGCCGCTCAAAACTCTCCCCTTCAGTTGGATCATAATCATAAAATTTCAGCACATCGTTATCTTGCTTCATGATGCGCTGTATAAATTGATCCCTCTCATTAACTGAAATACTTAAACAATCCATGCTCATTTCTCCTTAAACAGTATTCCATAACAGTATAAAGGTTCAATCAATATCTGACAATCTTACGGCTTGCTTCAAAAATTAAAATAAATAAGTTATAATTAAATTAATATAAACAAAGGGGGGTTATCACATGACTAAAGTTGAACACCTCGATATTAACTATAAAACTGAGGAACTTTTTGAGGACTTTCGTCAGAATTTTGGTAACAAAGATTTGTATATGGTGAATGAACTACATGGGGAAATGATTGATGCAAGTTCAAAATCACCATTTTACGGCATTTATGTTGGTGAGAAAATAGGCGCAAGGATGGCTTTATATCGTAAAGGTGAAGTTGAAGAAACGTATTTCCCTGATTATGAAGATTATCTTGTCGTTTGGAAGCTTGAAGTTTTAAAAAAATATCAAGATAAAGGTTATGGTTCTGCATTAATTGATTATGCAAAATCATTTCAATTACCTATTAAAGCAATTGCGAGATTTGAATCAAAAGACTTCTTTGTCAAAAATGGTTTTAAAGATTTAAATGCTAAAAATGATGATGGCCATGATATTTTAGTTTGGGAACCTCAAACTAAATCATAATTCATGTAGCGACAAAAATATAAATCAAATCATAAAAAACGACGTGCTATTATCTTCACACGTCGCATATTGGAGTAGGACGACGAAATGACATTGATTTCCGCCCTACTCTTTTTTTATTTAACATCAAATCTAAATGTACTGGTGATCTTCACCCGGAGTTTCGAATCGAATCCTCTTTACCTATGTATAGACTCAAAATCATAAAGGACAGTATCTGATAAGACAGTCCGTCCACTCTTTATGATTTATCCGCTATTTCAGAATTCGGGTTAAATCACAGATGTGTTCGATTGTATATGTCGGTTCAATTGCTGTATTGTTGTCTAACTGGCGATGATTGTACCAACATGTATCAATCCCTGCGTTGATACCGCCTTGAATATCTGAAGTTAAAGAATCACCGATAATTAAAAAATCACTTTTTTGATAATCCTTATAAACGTTGAAAACCGAGTCAAAAAATTCAACACGCGGCTTTTGTGCACCAATTTCATCCGATATAAAAATATTTGCTATAAAGGATTTTAAATCCGTTTTCGCAATACGACGTTTTTGAGTATCCGTCACACCGTTTGTGACAATTGCGATTTCGTATCTATGTTTTAATTGATCTAACAGGTGCTCTATACCATCTAACCATTTGATAGGTGCTAAAGCGAGGCCATCACGAAAAGTAACGTCCGCTTCGTGGCCATCCACCTCCATTTGGTATGTTGAAAAAGTTTCTACAAAACGATGACTTAACACTTCTTGTCTCGTTAACTCGCCGCGTTGAAAAGCTTCCCAATGGGCTTGGTTGATTTTTTTAAAGCCTTCATAATCTTGCATCGCTTTGGGTACTCTATAGGTTGACATTAAATGCGCATAAGCTTTGACTTCGGCATCATGAAAATCCACCAATGTATCATCAAAGTCGAATAAAATCACTTTATAGCTCATTTTTTCCACTCCATTTATTCTTAATATGCACACAAGTTTACCAAAAATAGCAATCTATTGAAACACAAATATAATGTACAATCGAAGCAGCCGTTGTCAATGATGCACTTATGAATAATTACAATACATTACCGAAATGCTTATTTGTATTATATTGATGGTTCTACTGAGAGGCTGAATTAAGTTGAAGAGTGAAACAAAAGTGATTGACCCCATCGAATGCTTCATTAACCACTTTTTGCGTATCTGTATGAAATAGCGCCCTAACTGTCAACATTTCGACACATTTAATGACGTTTAAGTCTAAAAAACAATAAAGTAGGAAATAATGCACTTTTTCTAAGATTCAGACATTATAATAAATGTACAAATACATCAAAGGAGGTCATTCCTATGACTTGGGCAAATGTTATTTTAGGTATTATCAATTTAATCAAAGGTTTAGTTGACACGTTTGGAAAAAAATAATTTTTCTATTATCTCAATATTAACTTTTTATGATAAAGTAGGAGGATAGACGCACTTTTCTCGAGTGCATTAGCTTCCTACTTTATTTTGTTGTTCAAAAAAGTAGAAATTTGTTTTTTCAAGATAACGTGTTATTATAACCAAAAAAGAACTGAGGCTTTATTGATGTATAGTAAAAAACAACCAATTCAAATATATCTCACATTATTTTTAACTACCACACTCATAGGAAGCATCCTTCTCTATTTACCGTGGACGGGTAAAAAGCCCATTTCTTTTATTGACGCATTGTACGTAGCAACGAGTGCTTTTACAGTTACGGGTTTATCAACAGTCGATATTACATCCCAGTTTAACGTTTTGGGAGAAACAATCATCATGCTCCTTATTCAAATTGGTGGTATGGGGATTGTCGCAGTTTCAATATTGGCATTAATTATATCTCAAAAACGCATTAGTTATCGAAATAATCAGCTTTTCAAATTGGAGTTAAATATTGATGAATCATTAAATGTCACAGATTTTTCTAAATTTATTTTCATATTCACAATCAGTTTCGAAACAATAGGTGCACTCGTACTTTCAACTGTATTTGTGCCTGAATATGGTTGGTCTTATGGCCTTTTTATTAGCGTTTTTACCTCTGTCTCTGCGCTGAATAATGCAGGATTTTCACTTTTTAGTGATAACTTAATTGCTTACGCTCATGATCCCGTCGTTAATTTGATGGT
Source organism: Staphylococcus sp. HGB0015 (assembly GCF_000411275.1). Taxonomy (NCBI): domain Bacteria; kingdom Bacillati; phylum Bacillota; class Bacilli; order Caryophanales; family Staphylococcaceae; genus Staphylococcus; species Staphylococcus sp. HGB0015. The sequence goes on along the minus strand of NZ_KE150417.1, from coordinate 584,216 downwards.
AGCGATGTTAATTATTTTAGGCGGTATCGGCTATATCGTTTTATTCGATATTGTTACAACGCATCAACTTAAAAGATTGCAGCTTCATACAAAAGTCACTCTTTTTGTCACATTTATATTAATTGTTGTTGGTACATTAGGTTACTTTGTCTTAGAATACGCACACGCTTTTAAAGGGATGTCGTTTTCACAACAACTTCTAGCATCGTTCTTTCAATCTGTAAGTACGAGAACAGCAGGCTTTAATACCATTGATTTTTCACATCTCGCGCCAGGTACATTAATGTTGACGATGATTTTAATGTTTATTGGTGCTGGACCTATCAGTGCAGCCGGTGGGATAAAAGTCACGACATTCGCACTTGTGATTTTATATGTCATCACATCGTTGAACGGTCACCGCCACACACATTTATTCCGCCGTTCTATTGATCAAAAACAAATTCAAAAAGCGGTTGCGATTACGTTAACAGCTATGATGTTCGTGATTATGATTATCTTTTGCTTTTCAGTCGCACAACCTAACTTACAATTTGAAGCGATTGCCTTTGAAGTCATCTCTGCATTCGGTACAGTCGGTTTGTCTACAGGTATTTCGACGGAATATGGCACAGTCGCTAAGTTGCTTATTATAATGACAATGATTGTAGGTAAAGTAGGTGTGCTTACACTATTAGGACTCTTGCAACATAGAACAAGAGAAACATTCCATTACGCAAAAAGTCACTTATACTTGTGATACTTCTTTCTAATTTGGCAGTTACTGACAAAGATTACGCTAGATTTTAAAACTAACGTATATTTCCGTCAGCAACTGTCTTTTTATTTTAAAGTTGGTTTACAAATTAAAATTAATATGAAAACTCAAATTTTATTGTTTAAAATCGCCTCGTATTGTTCTTGTTTAGGATTCTAATATATACCGACAAATTTATATTGTAATATTTTGTATATCGTGTTAATTGTATATAAAAGATTTGAAGACAATATTGATTTATCACAAATTGTTCGTTATAATTAATCTTGTGTTAAAAATGTCCTGGTAGCTCAGCTGGATAGAGCAATGGCCTTCTAAGCCATCGGTCGGGGGTTCGAATCCCTCCCAGGACGCTAATTAAACCCTCTAACTATTGTTGTTAGAGGGTTTTTGTTTTGCGCGTGTCAAAATTGTATTATTGCTTAATTACCCCGTCTGTCGCCGGTATAGTTTTTATTATTATCCGATCACAAAAAATCATCCGGTAATATTTATTGTTTAATTGTTAACCCCACCTTATCTATACCAACGTTCGCGCTAATTACTATTTTAGTCATCATAAAAAGACACCACGCAATGTGATGTCTCAATCTTATATATTTAATTCTTCTTTCAATGCTCTCTGTAATGTCTGACTAAAGTTAACACCTTTCTCTTTACCTAACACAACCAGATACTGTGGCAATGTAACCATCTTATTCACTGTCTTATTCTCTTCTTTAATCCTAACAAGTTTAGTATCGACAGTCACTAATTGTAATTGCTCATTATCCTCTAGATTATTGACAAGCTCCTTAAACTCAGATGGTTTAGGTATCTCGTCACCATCATCTTCCTTCACCAGTAAATGCCCCTCTAATGCATCCTGTGCCATAAATACAGCATCTTCAATGTCATTACCAAACGTTATCGCACCTGGTAAATCCGGAAAGTATACGTTATAGTCGTTATTTTCTTGTTGTAATACTGCATAGAAATGATACTTCATATTCATCCCTCCTATAAAAGAAGATATAAGAGGCTATAAAAGTCCTCCTTGCTTTAACATTGAGCGTTCTGTTCCACGTGGTAAATCTTTCTTCGGATGTGGAACAGTGACTTTACCTTTACGCGTTGGATGTTTAAAGTGATGGTGACTACCAACCACTCTTACAAGATACCACTCACCTTGCTCAATCTTCTCAATAACTTCTCTTGATGAGCTCATCAATTTTCAACTAATACATATATTATAACATATGTTAAGAGGCTAATAATTAAAAAGACAGACCAATTAAGACGTCCTAATTTGATAAGGTAATAAAGTTACTTTTTATATTTGACTATCATTTTACTCTTATATTCAGTAGAAAAAAGTATAAAATGATAACCGCTTGCATTACTTCATTTTTATGTATTTTTTATAATAAAAAGCGTCATGTTTTCTAACAATTATTAGAAATCATGGCGCTTTTTATTGGATTAAATTAACTTTTAAACTTCCCTATCGCATAGACATATCAGTTATTGGTTGGTATAGGTTTATTGAATTCATTCTGACAAACTCCCAATATGTCAGATTAACCAATACGTTAGCTTTAAAGAGTGTAATGTCATGAATTAAAATCTAAAACCAGTATTTAAATACTTGATTATTTTACATATCCTTGTTTTAAAACATTTTCGATTCTTTGTTGTAGTGCATCCTTTTGAGCTTTATATTCAAAAGAAACAATGTTTACGGCTCTTTGTGCTTTTCTATGCGCTTGAACTGTATGTGTTTTTTCAAATTCTGTTACTAATTGTTTAGCATTCGCAAGTTGTTGCTCTCTTTTTATCGTTAAGTCACTTTTCTTTTCAGCTTTGTTGATTTGTGGACGGGCACCATAGCTAAATGTACCATCATTATATTCAACAATATTGTTTGCGTGGATAAATTTAATGTATTTTGGTGTTTTATTGAAATGTGGTCTTGATTGATATTTGTATGTTCCATCACTATATGTCACGATGTTATTTTTAATACTTACTGGTGTTTTTTCTCTTGGACCATATCCTTGACTTGCATCAGCAGTTCCAATAAATGTTGTTGCTGTAATTCCAATTGTAGCAATAGCTAATAATGATTTTGTTATCAATTTATTTTTCATAATTTTTTCCTCCAATTTTTATAACTAACAGATATATACAATACATGATTTTCTACCATTTAGTAATTAACTATTAATTAACTATTCATAACTATTTATCATCATTATTAAATGAATTTAATGATTTTGAGATGTATTCAGCATTTCTCTTAGCTTATGAATTCGCTTTAGCAGTAGGCAACAATAAAATAATAATGAACTCTCTTTACTTCCTATACATTAATTTCGAATTAAGAATTCAATATTTATATCACTTTCCATAATTAAACAATAAAGGTTCTTTGTCAACGTCGGTTGGCGAGACGATAACGCATTAAGCAACGTTATTTTGTTGTTTAATGCGTTTTTTATATTCACTTACAAATACCTTGGAAATGATTAAGATTCGATTCCTAAAATTCCAGAAATTTCTATAACCATAAGAAACCCGTTTAATCAGTTTTATTTTATTATTAATGCCCTCAATTGGCCCATTCGTTAAATGTGGATAACGCATCGTATTTGAGATATAGGGCAAATATTTGATGAATGTTTGAATGACGCGCTTGAGTCCTTGTGAAATATCTTTTGTTTTTGAATCCTGTAAGATGAAGCGTAATTGCTGGATATCGTTTACTTTCAGAGCACTTAAAAGACGATGCCCCGTTTCATATGTCTCTTTGAGCCTCTCATCAAGCTCCAATAAATACTGAACTAAACTGTATTGACTCTGCCAAGACTTAAAAAGTCCGTATGACTGATATATCATTCGATCTAAATCTAAGGGCGCTTTTAATAGTAACTTCCAATAACGCTTTAATTTATTATATTGAGGTCTATCTTTTGCCCTAAAACCATTCATAACTTGAACTCGGCATCGATTGATTTCACGATTGATAGCCTGCACGATATGAAAGCGATCCATAATTATCTCCGCATGAGGAAATAAGTCTTGAATGAGTGCGATATAAGGTGGAAACATATCTATAGAGATGGTTTTCACTCTTTCACGTTGCTTTCTAGAGAACTTTAAAAAATAGGCTTCTAATTTATGTTTGCGACGATCAGGTAAAATATCGATGATATCATGGGTTACACTATCACAGTAAATAAAGCTCATCGCACCTTCGACATCTTTCGTTGATTTGAATTCGTCAAAAGCTAAGTGCTCCGGTAAAACATGATGTGCCTGCGTCTTCACCGAATCACTTACCTCTTTTAAATGGCGATGGACAGTTGAAGGTGATACACATAGACTTTCAGCGACATCCTTTTCAGAGATGACTTTAGATAGTTTCCGGGTCATCATGCGTTTGACCTCATTTGAGATGGTACATCGGGGTTGAATATAGGGTGTTTGAGCTGTAAAGGTTTGTTGACAAGCTTTACAGTAAAAGCGCTGTTTCTTCAATTTTAAATAGGCAGGTCTTTCAAAAATTAATCCCATATAAACTTTCGTTTTACGAAAGCCATGTTTAATAATTAAATGGGCATCATTTTTAATTCCACAACACGCACAAGCACTGGGATGATATGTCAATTGGCCTTCGTATAATAATGCCTTTACGTTTTTATGTACATCTAATCCTAGATTTTGAGTGATTTTTAAATTTTTGACTTTAATTCCAAGCATTTCTGATATATCATTACACATAGGCACAATATCTCCTTAATCGTTGGTTTGGTCACTTACAATTATAGAGATATTTGTGCTTTTTTAATATCAAAAATTAAAATAACGGTCAGTGAATATTTCACCAACCGTTAAAAATATACAACCACAATAAAAAAGAGCCCGTTTAAATGGAGTGACCTCCAAATGTTAGATTTTAGGTCTAACTTTTGGGGTGCACATCAAAAACGAGCTCTTCTTGCTTAAAACCTTATTCAAAAGATTTATTTCATAGGAATACAATACTATTTTGTATGTTGATTATTTTTTCTGCGACGTAGAAGTAACAGACCAAATACGCCAAATATAGTACCTAAAACAGCAGGAGTTTGATTTGCTTTTCCTTGACCAGTATTCGGTAAGGCTTTTTCATCAGCATTACTATGTTGATCTTCTTTTGCATCTTCTGCTTGATTCATCTGTAATTTTTGATTTTCTGTTTGGACCATAGCTTCAGCCTGATTAGTTTTCTTCACTTGGCCACTAGTCATTGTAGTCTGTTTTGAAACAGCTGGCATTGTCTCTGAATCTTTAGGAGCCATTGGTGTTTTTGAATCATTAGAAGTAGTATTTTCCATTGGTGGTGAAGAAGGTTGCGGTTGATTTGGATTCATTTCTTTATCCTCTTGTGGTGTCGGTGATTCTGGTTGATTTGGTTGATTTGGCTGAGTTTCTTCATTCACTGGTGGTTTTGGCATTTCTTGATCTTTCGGTGCTGTTTCCTTATCTGTAGGTGGTACAGGCGGTACATTTTCTTGAGGTGTGAACTCATGATCAACAGGTGGCTGCGGTTGATCTGGTTTTACAGTATCCTCTTCAAGCGTTTGTTCACCTTGATGCTGACCACCGATTTGTGGTTGGGTGTCTTCAGTAATATCTACCGGACTGTGACCACCTTGTTGAATAACATCTTTATCTTCTTCTGTGTCTTCTTCAAACGTTTGATTTCCTGAATTCATTCCACTTTCACTTGGTAATGTTGAATCTTCGACTATTTCTTGACTTGAGCCGATTTCGTATACAGGCTTATCTTCTTCTGTATCCTCTTCAAATGTTTGATCATCTGAATTTGTTCCATTTTCAGTTCCTAATTGACTATTTGTATCAATAAAATGATTTTCGTCAATTTCTTCAGTTTCTGTGTAACCACTATCTCCACTTTCTAAGCCCAAACCACTCATTTCATTGTAGTTGTCATTTTCAGTAATTTCTTCAATAGGCCCTTCAGCTTGACCACTCACATTAGGATTTAACGTATCTTCTAATTCAACTAAATTGTTTTCAGTTGTATATTCTTTTGTATCTTCAACTGTAGTATGGTCAGTCACAGCTCCTGTCACAATACCTTTAGCCGTATCTTCATCATATTCAACAACATTTGACTCATGTTGACTTTCACTACCACCCGGATTTGTTTCTTCTTCAAATTCTACAACATCTGAATGATGCTCTGAGTTCTCATGTGTTGATTCTGAAATCTCTATTGGATTAGAGTCTTCTACAGTTTCGGTATAGTCATAACCACCATCTCCGAAATCTTGACCAGATTGACTTTCAAAAACAATTGGTTTACTGTCTTCACTTTCTTCTAAAACACCCGTTGCTTCATATCTTTCAGGTTCAGGTGCTGTGTTCATATCAAGATCTATTGGTGTACTTGATTGAATAATTGGTTCTAATGGTCGGTTTTTTCCTGCGCCATTTGCTTTATTAGAATAAAAAGCCACACCGTTATCCCATGTTAATCTAGTATGCGGGTAATAGTAATAACGTGTATTTCCGTTATATCCATCCAATACAGTTCTTAAATTTAAGTCACTATTTGAAACTTCAAATTTTGATTCGTAATCAACTAAATAAGCACCATTTGTTAAATCTGGAAATTCAAGCGTATATGATCCTCCACCGCTTGTTTTTAAATTGACGTTAGACGTAACATCTTCAAATTTAGTCACATCTTTTAAGTCTGCATAAACACTTTCAGCGAGCTTCCCTTGCCCTTTAAATTTATATACTTTCACATTAGGTGTATATTGATTCGATGGTTTTCCTTGAGTTAGATTACCATAAATTGTCACTGATTTAACCGACGCTTTATCTGGATTTATATAAGCAAGATGTTTAAAAGTTTTATTTTCTTTATCGAGCTCATAAATTCTTCCATTTACATTTACCCCATAATAATCAGTGACACCTGGTAGATAAACTACATTAAATGATTGACTTGTTTCTTTATCACCTAATTTAGAAATAATCGTTTGACTACCCGCATTTGTCACTTTATCAGGTCTAATAAATAAGTTAAGTGACAATTGCGCATTTAATTCTTGCTTATTTTCAACATAATTAGAAAACGTATATCTAATTGTAGTTTCATTTAAAATTTGTCCAGTCGCAATAATTGCTTCACTATCTTTTATCATTGGAACTTTACCAATTTTTGAAACGCCTTTAGTGTCTACATTGTCACTAATAGTAAAGTCAAAATAGTCATTTGGTTTTATACCATTTTTAAATTTCCATTCATAGTTTAATGTTACACGCTCAGCATTATGTGGATTTACAGTTTTATTTTGATCTTTCCCTGTAATAGAACTGTTTACTACTTCTACTTTATTCGTAACGTCTTGACCTTGTTGGGGGTTGTTATAAGTTGTAGCCCTTACATGTGGTGTGGATGTTTGTGTTTCTGCGCTCTTTGGTGTAGTAGGTGCTGTTAATGATTGAGGTGCAGTTTGATTCTGAGTTGCAGGTTTCCCATCACCTGTTTCTTCAGATTTTGGTTCAGATGCTTCAACTGTTGTATTCGAAGGCACTTGCTCTTGTGCTTCTGCTTTAACAGGTTGTGCTGAAACAGCATTCGCTTCTGTTTGATTTTCACTTTGGCTTTGTTGATTTTCTGCCTGTAGTTTTAAATCTTGATTTTGTTCTTGGCTTGGTTCTTGCTCTACATTTATTTGTTCTGTAGTATTTTCATCTATTTCACTGTTATCTTCATTTCTATTCCCTACTGTACTTTGCTTTTTAACATCTTCTGCGGCTTCAGCTTCATGATGCTGACCGATTCCTATAAATACCATAATCCCTAATAAAACTGAGGCAGCACCAAATTTATGCTTTCTAATACTAAATTTTTGAGTTTTTTTCACTAATTATTTTCTCCCTTTTCATTAAATATATATCTGGCTTCAAGTACATTAAGCCGTATTATATAGAGATTAATTCAATCAAGCAACCCTTTTGCTTGATAAAGTAAAAAATTAAAAGATGAATAAATAAATAGTTTCACACTATAAAAGTAATATGAATTTAACTCTGCCCCTCAGTCTTAGTGACAATAGTAGTGTGAAATAATAAAAATTGAGAAAAACATTTTTTAATGCCTCATGAGTTATTAGAGAAAATCGTTTGATTTTTATTGTTATAAAACATTATTATAATACTATCTATTTTGAGTTTATTATTTAATAAAATAAGACACTTACGCAATCGTGACTGTCTGTGATTAATTTATTAACTACATTTAAGAAACTAAAGTAACCAAGTACGTAAAAATACGCTAAACAAGGAGATTAGCCGTTATACTACAGTTAAGAAATACAAAGGAGGTGAAGACAATGTTTATCATCAACTTAATCAAAAAAGCCATCGAATTCATCAAAGGTTTATTTGGTGGCGACAACAAATAATCTTGCTTTTAACACGAACCGCTCGTATGTATGATGTATGTACCTAAAAAGCCGCTCATCCATAAAATATTATGGAAAAGCGGCTTTTTTATATGATAATTCACTTTGATTCAGTCAAAACATGATTTTCTTTAAATAAATAATAATACAGATGACACTGAAATTAATACTATCCTTTCGATACATCCTTGCTTTTTGTCATAAGTGATTTAAAAATACTTCTTTATAGTTCGAAAGGGATCGTATCGATTATCTTGTGATTACGATTTCTAAATCGAACTTCACTGTCTTTTCCATCGATTATCACTTCTGCATATGTTTCTTCAATGTCACTTCTAGATTGTGATATGCTTCCTGGGTTAATCACGTGTACATCATTGATTTTTTCGTAACGTGCGACATGGGTATGTCCGTATAATGCAATCGCTGCTTGATGTTGTGCTGCAACATGTGCCAATTCGACACGTGAACGATTGACCCCAAATAAATGGCCATGTGTGTAAAAAACATTTGCTTCTTCAAAATTGTCTACTTGTGATTCTGGAAATTCTGGATAAAAGTCCATGTTGCCTTTTACGCGATGATATAAACTTAACTCTGTATCTTGATAGGCAAATTCGGAATCGCCCAAATGATAAAATGCGTCTGCATCTTGATGTTCTTCATAAATTTGATACAAGATCCCTGATTCTGAGTGATTATCGCTAGCGACGATCAGTTTTTTCATTTTGCCTCACCTTCAATATAGGCTTGTAGTTGATCTATTGCTTTTCGTCGATGACTAATATCTGATTTCTCTTCAGCTGTTAATTGCGCCATAGTTTTTTGTTGATCGGGTACTAAGAAAATAGGATCATAGCCAAATCCATTTTCACCAATTTTGTTCAAGGTAATTTCCCCTTCAACCGTACCTCTAAATGTTTTCGTCACGCCTTCTGCAGTGGTCATACTGATGACACAAACAAAACGAGCTGTGCGATCGTTTTTATCTTCTAAACCTTCAAGTACTTTTTGAATGTTAGCTTCATCATTTTTCTCTGGTCCTGCATATCGTGCTGAATAAACGCCAGGTTCGCCATTTAAAGCGGTTACTTCTAAACCACTATCATCAGCAATCACAGTCTTATTTAAAGCTTTAGCTGCCGCTTCAGATTTCAAACGTGCATTTTCTTCAAATGTAGTGCCTGTTTCTTCTACATCAAAGTCTTCAATGATTTCATTGATTCCAATCACATTATAATCTGAAAAAATAACTTTAAAATCGTTTATTTTACCTTTATTTGACGATGCAATAACAATATCCGTCATTTTTATTCCTCCTCACCTAAATGTATTCGTTCTACTTGTGTGTCTATATTGAGCCATTCTTTAATAATATAAGTCATGTATCTCACTTCCCCATTTGCGAAAAAACGATGTTTCGGATGTGGATCATAGTTGGCATGTTCTTGACTAAATGTTAAAAGTGCACTCACTTCTCTCGCTGTTTCTAAACCAGATGAAATGACTGTTTTCGTTTTACCAAAGTAGTCAAATATCGGTTGATAAAGCAGTGGATAATGGGTACAACCTAAAATCACTGTATCCGCATCCGTTTGTCTCCAACTCTTAAGCGTCTGGTGAATAATAATATTCGTAATCGTTGGATCTTTATACTTCATTTCTTCTACCAATGGGACAAAGCCTGGACATGCCACACCGTACACGTCTACCTTAGGATTAATACGCTTAATATGCTCTCTGTAAGCTTCAGATTTAATTGTTCCTTCTGTCCCTAAGACAAGTACGTTTTGATTTTTAGTTGTCATAATCGCTGTACGTGCCCCAGGTTCAATCACTCCGATAACCGGAATTCTTAATTGCTTTTGTAAAGGTTCTAAAGCAACGGCTGTCGCCGTATTACAAGCAATTACAAGCATTTTTATATCAAACTGTGTTAAATACATCGCCATTTCAATCGTAAACTGTTTAACTTCTTCTTGGTTTCTCGGACCATATGGACAACGTCCAACATCCCCTAAGTAATAAATTGTTTCATTAGGAAGCTGTCTCATAATCTCTTTCGCAACAGTTAAGCCACCAACGCCCGAATCCATAACACCAATCGGTTTATCCATCACATTCATCCTGTTCATTTTCATTATGTATTTTATTTTATCATATCTGTTATATTATTGGACACTGAAAGCGTACCTGTCATCTAATCATCAATACGCGTTTTTCTTTTATATGGAAATAGAAAAAGCGGTGAATAGACTCACATTTAAGTCCATTCACCGCTTATATTTCAATTATTCAATTTCATGGTCTGAACCAAAGAACGATTTGAACATGTGGAATGATGTTTCACGATTAAGTGCAGCAATTGATGTTGTTAATGGAATACCTTTAGGACAAGCTTGCACACAGTTTTGTGAGTTACCACATGCTTGTAAGCCACCTTGATCCATGAGCGCATTTAAACGTTCATCTTTAGTCATAGCGCCTGTTGGATGCAAGTTGAATAAACGTACTTGGGAAATAGCTTGTGCGCCTACAAAATTGTTTGTACTTGTCACGTTTGGACATACTTCTAAGCATACCCCACAAGTCATACATTTTGATAATTCATATGCTGTTTGACGTTTTTTCTCTGGCATACGAGGTCCTGGGCCTAAGTCATATGTTCCATCAATAGGTACCCATGCTTTCATACGTTTAAGATTATCAAACATCCGTGTACGGTCTACTTGTAAATCACGGATAACAGGGAAAGTATTCATAGGCTCAAGTCGAATCGGTTGTTCTAGTTGATCAACAATAGCAGAACATGATTGACGTGCACGCCCGTTAATCACCATTGAACACGCACCACAAACCTCTTCTAAACAACTCATATCCCATGTGACAGGTGTTGTTTTTTCCCCTTTGTCATTAATCGGATTACGACGAATTTCCATTAACGCAGCAATCACATTCATGTTATCTCGATAAGGAATAACAAATGTTTCTTCATAAGGTTTTGAGTTTTGATCTTTTTGACGTTTAATAATTAACGTAACTGTTTTCTTAGAAGTTTTTGTTTCAGTTGGTTGTTTTTCTACCGTTTCTGCCATTATTTTTTACCCCCTTTTGACTTACTTGTGTAGTCACGTTTACGAGGTGGAATTAAGCTCACATCAACTGGTTTATATGTGAATGCTGGTTTTTCTTCTGGTCCTTTATACTCAGCTAATGTATGTTTCAACCACTCATCGTCATTTCTGTTCGGGAATTCAGGTTTATAATGTGCACCACGTGATTCATTACGATTGTAAGCACCAATTGTAATCACACGTGCGAGTACAAGCATATTCCACAATTGACGTGTAAAGAAGACCGCTTGGTTACTCCATTGTGATGTATCTTCCATGTCAATATCGTGATAACGTTTCATTAATTCAACAATCTTTTTATCCGTCTCTAAAAGATTATCGTTATGACGTACTACCGTAACATTCGCTGTCATAATTTCACCAAGTTCACGGTGCAATTTATATGCGTTTTCTGTTCCTTTCATATTCAACAACTTATCAAAACGTGCTTGCTCTTCTTCTACACGACGTTGATACATACTTTCATCCATGTCGACATATGATTTTTCAACATTTTCAACATATTTAACTGCGTTCGGTCCAGCTACTGTTCCGCCATATATTGCGGATAAGAGTGAGTTAGCACCTAGGCGGTTACCCCCATGTTGTGAAAAGTCACACTCTCCTGCTGCAAATAACCCATCTATATTTGTCATTTGATCATAATCTACATAAAGGCCACCCATCGAATAGTGAACCGCTGGGAAAATTTTCATTGGTACTTTACGTGGATCATCACCAGTAAATTTTTCATAAATTTCAATGATACCACCGAGCTTAACATCTAATTCGTGTGGATCTTTATGCGATAAATCGAGGTATACCATGTTTTCACCATTGATACCGAGCTTTTGGTTGACACAGACATCAAAAATTTCACGTGTCGCAATATCACGCGGTACGAGGTTACCATAGTCAGGATATTTTTCTTCCAAGAAATACCACGGCTTACCATCTTTGTATGTCCAAATACGTCCACCTTCACCACGAGCGGATTCACTCATAAGACGAAGTTTATCATCGCCTGGAATTGCAGTTGGATGGATTTGGATAAACTCACCATTAGCATATTTAACCCCTTGTTGATAAACAATCGAAGCTGCAGAACCTGTATTGATCATAGAGTTCGTTGTTTTACCGAAGATAATACCCGGGCCACCTGTTGCCATAATTACAGCATCTGAACCGAAAGATTGGATTTCTGAAGTTGTGATATTTTGAGCAACAATACCACGTGCAGCATTGTCCTCATCTTTAACAATACCTAAAAATTCCCAACCTTCATATTTAGTCACATAGCCATCAACTTCGAAGCTACGCACTTGTTCATCTAATGCATATAGCAACTGTTGACCTGTTGTTGCTCCCGCGAAAGCAGTTCTGTGATGTAATGTTCCACCAAAACGTCGGAAGTCTAATAAACCTTCATTTGTTCTGTTAAACATGACACCCATACGGTCTAATAAGTGGATTATCTTCGGCGCTGCTTCAGTCATGGCTTTAACTGGAGGCTGATCCGCTAAAAAGTCGCCCCCATAAACTGTATCGTCGAAGTGTATCCATGGAGAATCACCTTCACCTTTAGTGTTGACTGCTCCATTAATACCACCCTGCGCACAAACAGAGTGAGAGCGTTTTACTGGAACAATTGAGAATAAATCTACATGCGCTCCCTGTTCCGCTGCTTTAATTGTTGACATGAGACCGGCTAGTCCGCCTCCGACAACAATAATTTTCTTCTCTGCCATAGAATTGTCACTCCCCTGAAATGATTAAACGTTATACGAAAGCTAAAATTGCGCTAACACCGATATAAGAAACAATCACGAACACGATCAGTGAAATCCAAGTAAATACGCGTTGTGATTTTGGTGATTGTAAGAAACCCCATGTTACTAAGAATGACCAAAGACCATTCGAAAAATGGAATACTACCGCAATAATACATACGATATAGAAAATGAGCCAAGCTGGATTAGAAACAATTTGATGAACCATATCAAAATTGACTTCTTGCCCGAAGAATTTTTGAATACGTGTTTGCCATAAGTGAATCATAATAAACACAAATGTTAATAATCCAGATGCACGTTGAAGTAAGAATAACCAGTTTCGCATATACGAGTAATGCCCGATATTTTGACTCGCTGTAAACGCTATATGTACCCCATAGACCGCATGATATAAAATTGGAATATAAATCATGATAATCTCTAAGGCATATAGAAATGGTAACGACTCCATAAAATGTGCCGCTTTGTTAAATGCTTCTACCCCTTGTGTTGCTTGATGGTTTACCATTAAATGAACAAGTAAAAACGCCCCTAATGGAATCACACCAAGTAAAGAATGTAAACGTCGAAGGTAGAATTGATTCTTCGATTGTGCCAAAGGAAGTCCCCCCTGCAATACTTTTTAATTTTTGATTTCTTTTTAAGTGTCGGATTATAGAAAACGTTTGCATATGAATGTAAAAAAAGAAATCAACTCTCTTTTATTGTAACACTAAATGTGACAAATTTGGGTATGAGAATGATTCTCATACCAAATTCATTCATTTTGTTCATTTAGTGTTTCATAGAGTAAAGTTGCAGTATTTTTAGGCAGTCCTGCTTCTTGAAGTTGATCCACACTTGCTTCACGCATTTTTTTAATCGAACCAAATGTTCTTAATAATTTTGTTTTGCGTTTTGGACCAATACCTTCCACTTGATCTAACACTGATTGCATTCCTGTTTTTTGTCTCGTTTGACGATGGAAAGTAATCGCAAAACGATGCACTTCATCTTGAATACGTTGTAATAAATAGAAAGCTTGGCTATTTTTCTTCAACGGAATAACCTGCGCAGTCTCTCCATACAATAATTCTGAAGTTTGGTGCTTGTCATTTTTAGCGAGCCCCGCAATTGGAATGTCTAAGCCCAACTCATTTTCTAATACACTTGCGACACTTGACATGTGACCTTTCCCACCATCAACAATAATCAAGTCTGGAAGAGGCAAACCTTCATTTAACACACGTGTATAGCGACGACGCACTGCTTCTTGCATAGATTTGTAGTCGTCAGGACCTTCGACAGATTTTATTTTGTATTTACGATATCCTTTTTTATCTGGCTTTCCATCGATAAAACTGACCATTGCAGAAACAGGATCCACCCCTTGTATGTTCGAATTATCAAAAGCCTCAATACGAATAGGTGTTTGAATTCCCATCGCATCACCCAATTGTTCGATTGCTTTGACTGTTCGAGATTCATCTCTAGCAATGAGTTCAAATTTATTGTCTAATGCAATATGTGCATTTTTATTTGCCATATCAACAAGTTGCTTTTTTTGACCACGCTGAGGTGAAAGGATTTTCGTATCTACCACTGAGCCAATCATAGTCGTATCAAGATTTGAAGGAACATGAACTTCTCTAGGTAAGAAATGTTGATTTAATTGATAGAACTGACCAATAAACGTATAGAATTCTTCTTCAGGGGTTTGTTGCAAAGGAAACATCGTTGCTTCTCTTTCAATCAGATTACCTTGTCTAATGAAAAAGACTTGGATACACATCCATCCTTTATTCACACTATAACCGAAGACGTCTCTAACTGTTTGATCAGCTGACATAATTTTTTGCTTTTTCGTTAAATTATGAATGTGTTGAATTAAATCACGATATTCTTTCGCTTGTTCAAACTCTAGATTTTCACTCGCTTTTTGCATTTTTTCTTCTAGATTTCTTAAAATCGTTTTATCTTCCCCGTTTAAAAATTCGGTAATTTCCCTTGTCATTCTTTCATATTCTGATTGGTCTACTGGATACACACAAGGTCCTAAACATTGCCCAATGTGATAATAGAGGCATAAACGATCTGGCATTTTATCACATTTACGAAATGGATAGATACGATCTAATAATTTTTTCGTTTCATGTGCAGAATAAGCATTAGGATAAGGTCCAAAATATTTTCCGCTTCCTTTACGAACTGTTCGCGTTACGATCAGTTTAGGGTGCCGCTCTTTTGTTATTTTAATAAACGGATAACTTTTATCATCTTTTAATAATACGTTATAACGAGGTTGATACTTTTTAATTAAATTTAGTTCCAACAACAACGACTCTGTCTCGCTCGATGTGACAATATATTCGAAATCAACTATTTCTCTCACAAGTCGCGTTGTTTTCGTATCGTGTGCACCTGTAAAGTAAGAACGGACACGATTTCTTAATTTCTTCGCTTTCCCTACATAAATCACTTGGTCTTGCCGATCTTTCATCAAGTAACAACCCGGCTCCATAGGCAACACAGATAATTTTTGCCTAATATGCTGCTTTGTATCCTCCATCATTCATTCACCTTCTTTATTTCCCCAGCTCTAACAATGAAAAGGGAGTGAAACAGAATTATAATCAATTACAATTATAATCTATCTCACCCCCGCAATGGCGATTTTATAGATATTAGCTTCTTTTAAGCGCATCAATCATGTCATCACCTATTGCGCTTTTAATTTTTCATAATAATGCGATAACGTCTTTCGTTTAAATTAAAAAAGAGGCACTCACATTAAATGTGTTTATCTAGAACTTGAGCTAAATTTTCTTTTGGTTGGAAACCAACAACTTTATCAACTGGCTCACCATCTTTAAATACGATAAGTGTTGGAATACTCATTACTTCGTATTTTGCAGCTGTTGCTTGGTTTTGGTCAACATCTAATTTTAAGATATCAGCTTTACCATCATAATCTTGCGCTAAGTCTTCTAAAACAGGCGCAATCATTTTACATGGACCACACCAAGTTGCCCAAAAGTCTACTAATTTAACACCTTCATTAATTTGTTCTTCAAAATTTGAATCTTTTACTTCTATTAATGCCATAGGAAGTTGCCTCCTTAATTATCATGTGATGGTCAAATTATAACAAATTGTATTTTGCATTTCACTACAATTGCTCATTATTTAATTGTAGCAACCGTCACACCAAACCCACCTTCACTTGGCATCCCCGTTCTAAAAGTGGAGACGCTTTTGTGTTTTTTCAAATGTTGTTGTACACCTTTTTGAAGTGCACCCGTTCCTTTTCCGTGAATAATATATACGTCTTCGTAATTACTCAATACCGCTTGATCAAGATATTGGTCTAACGCGCTCATGGCTTCATCATAGCGATACCCTCTTAAATCTAACTCCATTTTGACAGGTGAACGGTTTGTTCTTGTGACCATTTTTGTCGTTTTTTCTTTAGTCTTTTCTTTTTTCTCTAAATCTTTTAACGGGATTTTCATTTTAATGATCCCCATTTGTACAACTGCTTCTTCATTGTCCAACAGCTCTAAAACTTCACCTTTTTGACCATACGATAACACTTTAACTTCATCGCCAGCCACAATATCATCCCATTTTTGCTTTTTAACATTTTGTTTGATTGAGGATGCTTCATACTGGTCTTCAAGTCGTTTCTTTTGTTCGATAAGTTCATGTTCTTTAACTTCTGCACCTTTTTGATCGCGCATCTCTCGCAACGATTTCAAAATATCATCTGCTTCTTCCATTGCGGATTTCACACGCTGATTCGCTTTCTCTTTAGCATCTTCCATTAATCGTGCTTCATAGTTTTGATATTTCTCATATGCTTCTGATAATGCTTTATGTGTTTGAGAAGCTTCACGAACAAGACGATCTAATTCAATGCGTTGATTATCTACACGTTTCGCATTATTTTCTAATGCTGCAATCATTTCATTAATTTCTTGTTCATCTTGACCAATCATTGACTTTGCGTGATGAATAATTTTAGATTTTAATCCTAGACGCTTAGAAATATCAAACGCATTTGAACGTCCCGGTACACCCATTAATAATTTGTAAGTCGGGCTTAACGTATTGACGTCAAATTCAACACTTGCATTCATCACACCTGCACGATTATAACTATAAGCTTTTAATTCAGGATAATGCGTTGTTGCCATCACAAGCGCGCCTAACTCATGAACATCATCAAGAATGCTCATAGCTAATGCCGCACCTTCACTTGGATCAGTTCCAGCACCCAATTCGTCAAAAAGTATCAAACTTTGTGCATTCGCTTCGTCTAAAATAGAAACGATGGTTTTCATATGTGAAGAAAACGTTGACAG
This sequence comes from Staphylococcus sp. HGB0015, assembly GCF_000411275.1. NCBI lineage: Bacteria > Bacillati > Bacillota > Bacilli > Caryophanales > Staphylococcaceae > Staphylococcus > Staphylococcus sp. HGB0015. Next base: position 566,741 of record NZ_KE150417.1, on the reverse strand, counting down.
CGACTGCTCAATGGATTGTTCGTCACCAATATCACAAAACACATGATCAAATACACTCAATTGACTGCCATCTAAAGTTGGAATCAGTAAGCCAGATTGTGCCATGATAATGATTAACCCCAATGTTTTAAGCGTCACGGTCTTACCACCCGTATTCGGACCGGTAATAATCACTGTTTGAATAGAAGAAGCAAATTCTATTGTATTCGCCACAACCGTTTCACGATCCAAGAGTGGATGAAATGCTTTCGGCAAATAGACTTGTCGCTCTTTAAAAAATTCTGGTTTAGTTCCTTTGATTTTAGAGGCATATCTCGCTTTACCAACCAAAAAGTCTAAATGTCCCATGACCTTTTCAGAAAGCAAGCAAGCGTCAGCTTCTTCTGCAACTTCCTGTGTCAATTGAGCTAAAATGCGTTGGCGCTCTGTTGCTTCCTCACTGCGCAAACGGCTCACTTGGTTGTTTAATTCTACAACTGATGCAGGTTCAATATAAAGTGTTTGACCCGACGCCGATTGGTCATGAACAATACCATTAAAGTCTTGTCGATATTCAGCTTTAACAGGAATTACATTACGTTCATTTCTCACTGTCACAATGGCATCAGAAAGCTTTTTTTGATTTCCAGTAGATTTTACAATGCGATCAAGCTGTGTTTTAATATTTTGATTTGTTTTAGAGATACGACTTCGAATCGACTGTAACTGCACACTTGCAGAATCATACAAATCATCACTATCACATTTTTGATGAATTGATTGATATAAGTCAGTTAAAACCGGTAATTGCTGCATCTGTGTATCCAAACTTTCATAGTTAATCGTCTCTTCATCTTCAACGATTTGATTATAAAATGTCTTAAACTGATTTTGAACTTGAATCAGCATCTTTATCGCATTTAATTCCTGTACATTTAAAGTACCGCCAATTGTTGCACGTTTAATGAAGGGTTCTACACGTGATAATCCGCTCATACTCGGGATGCGATATTGATTATAAATTTTAGCAATTTCATCCATTTCATTCATTTGATGAACGACCGTATCATAGTCAGAAGAGGGAGTCAGCTGCTTAACCTTTTCAACTGCTAAATCACTCATCACTTCTTGTTCTATCAATGATTTAATTTTATCAAACTCTAATATTTCTAAAGTTTTTTGTTTCATCCAATCCCTCAATTTCTATTTAGGTTGCTTTGGGTTTCTAATAAATGATTTAAATGCTTCACGAGACATAGCATTCACTACATTTTCTTTTTTTTACAAAACCTTTTTGCGCTGTTGCGATACCAAATTTCATAAAATCTAAATGTCTTGTATGATGCGCATCTGTATTAATTGTTACCATTAAGTCTGGATTTTGACGTAACACATCGGCACTTAAATCTAACCGTTTTGGGTTAGCATTGATTTCTAAAACTGTGCCAGTTTCTCGACATAATTTTACCAACTGATTAATATCTGGTTTATAGCCGTCTCTTCGTCCAATAAGGCGTCCAGTCGGGTGAGCAATGTGGCGAACGTAAGGATTTCGACACGCACTTTCTAAACGCTTCATAATTTCTTTTTCAGATTGATTAAAACTTTGATGAATTGATGCAATGACGTAGTCCAATTGTGATAATATGTCATCATCATAATCTAATCGTCCATCTGAAAGAATATCCATTTCTGTCCCTGAATAAATATCTATCTCTGAATATTCTTCATTTAATGCTTTAATCTCTTCGTTTTGTTTTAATAAACGTTCGACTGACAAGCCATTAGCTACTCGTAAACTTTGAGAATGGTCAGTGATACACATAAAACCATAGCCTTTTTCAATATTCGCTTCAATCATCTCACGCAATTGATGTGCACCATCACTTGCAGTTGTATGCATATGAATGTCACCATTTATATCTTCTAATCTGATAATTTTTGACAAGTCTCTATCAAATTCTGAACCATCTTCTCGCATACTTGGTTCTATCCATTGCACACCGAAATGTTCATAAATCGCCGCTTCACTATCCAATTGTAGTAAATGACCATCTGGTTGCTCAATCCCATACTCACTCACTTTTTCTTGTGTTTCTTTAGCAATTTGTCGAATTCTAATATTATGCGCTTTAGAACCTGTGAAGTGTTGTAGTGTATGATAGAAGGCATTAGGCTCGATTAAACGGAAATCCACACCAATCGTCTCGTCATCATAACTCAACTCCAATGAGACTTTCGTTTCACCTACCGCGACATCTTCTACTTTATTGGGCATCTCTAACAGTTGCTTTTGCACTTTTAAAGGCGCATTCGTACTAATGATATAGTCTAAATCTTTACTCATTTCTTTCATACGACGAAAACTACCTGCAACTTCAAAACGCTCAATCTCGTCAATTGTTTGTAAATAGTCATCAATTGTACGACTTAAACCCATCATCGTATCAATAGGATAACGCTCTTTTTTGGCACCTAATGCTTTTACTTCTTCTAAATATTTCTCTTCAGTTTTTTTACCAAAACCACTGAGTGCGCTGATCTCATGATTTTCACATGCCTTTTGAAAAGATGCCTGATCTGTAATATTTAATTCGTGATAAAGTTTAGCAATTCTTTTACTGCCTAATCCTTTTATTTTAAGCAAAGGGATGAGGCCGCTCGGAACTTCAGCTTTCAGTGATTCTAACGTAGGAGATTTTCCGGTTTGTACAAACATGTTGATTACTTCTCCTACACCTTTCCCAATATTTTTTAACTCTGTCACATCTTTAATTTGGTCCATTGTACGTTCATCAGCTTCTAGACTCTGCACTGCTTTGCGGTATGCAGATACTTTAAACGCATTTTCACCTTTTAATTCCATATATGTCGCAATATCTTCTAATAAACGAATTACATCTTTTTTGTCATCATATCACCTCATTAAAAAAGAGGGTGAAACAGTATGAGATTCATTTACGTTTCAGCCTCGTTGATTTGGTCTATTTTAAATTCAATGTAAACTCTGATAAAAGTGGAACCTCTGTTACGAACCACTGACCTGTCATAGAATGCGCCAATGCATTTTGAAGGGTTGCATCTGGAAATAACGCAAATAAAAAGCAGATATAATGCAGACAAATGAATGCAGAACAGCATGCTACAAATGCACCCGTTAAACGATTAAACATTGCCATCCGTTGCGTCTCAAACAGCTGGTCAAAACTGTTAATCACAAGATACATCATTGTTTTGATGACAATCACAATGAGGAGAAATACCACAATGTGATTGAATCGTGCCTCGTGATGATCTAATGCTACTACAAAATCCGTTTCATATGCACGCGTTCTCGGATAAGGTATAAATAATTTAGAGTAATGACTAAGTGGCTGATAAAAGCGACTTGCCACCCATAACGAAAAAAACGTACTTCCTAAATGTAGTGCACTCGCAACCCCGCCTCTATGAAATCCTGTCATCGCAAACAAAAATATGACAATTAAAATTAATAATAATAACACATTAGTTGCCTCTTTGTTTTAAACGCTGTATCTCTTCTCGCAAACGTGCATTTTCTTCTTCTAAGAGTACGAGTTCATGCATAACATTAACTGCAGTTAATACAGATTTTCTAACAGAATCCAAACCTGCATTTTTGCGTCCTAACTCTTTTATTTTACCATCTACTAAGTCAGCGACATAACGAATATGTTCAGGATCGTCTTCTCCTAAAATCGTATAATTCTGATCATTAATCGTTACATTGATTCGATTTTTGAACTCACCCATCTTCACTCACCTAGCCCTATTTTCATTTTTATTCATCATGGTTCATTATACACGAGATAGGTGCTTTTGTGTATCATTCAGAGTACAATGCTTCGTTAGAAATACAAACGAAGAGAACCCTCTTTTTTCATTTATACCTATATATCAAGTTGACGTCACATTGCTTATTATCTACAATGAATATTCTTCAAATAATATAACATTCCGTATAGAGAGTTGAGTTCAAATGGCGAACTGCAAGTTATAGACGAAACCGTTGAATTCTACTTTATCGTTTATATCCTCTCTTTGCTATGTTACGATTTGAGAGGAAAAATAAGAAGCGAGGTTAAAACATGTCAAATATTGTTGTAAAACTGAGTTCAGCTGACATCGAGCAACTTTTAGCTCAACTGAAACCAGAAATGCAAAACCTTCCTACAGGGATGCAAGCACGCGCGAAGTATAAAGGTGTTACGATTAGTATTTATCATTCAAAAAAAGTAATGTTTCAAGGGCAAAACGCTGAAGCAATCGCTAAGCAACTTCTTGGGTCGAAAGCAAATCCTTCCTCAACTCCATCACAAAAGCAATCAAAGTCAACGACCTCGATTTCATATAACAATATGAGCTGTATAGGGAGCGACGAAGCTGGGAGTGGCGACTATTTTGGTCCACTTACGGTATGTGCGTGTTTCGTTTCAAAACAAAATATCCCCATTCTTAAAGAATTAGGGGTGGACGATTCAAAAAAATTAACGGATGCTAAAATTACGGAATTAGCAGAGCAACTTGTCACTTTTTTACCTCACTCACTCCTTGTACTCGATAACCCTAAGTACAATGAACGCCAAAGTTTGGGCTGGTCACAAGTTAAAATGAAAGCCGTCTTACATAACGAATGCATTAAAAATGTATTAGAGAAAATCGATAACACAACGCTCGATTATATTGTGATTGACCAATTCGCTCAACCTGCTGTTTATCAAAGATATGCATCAGGCAACGTCCCTGAATTGGACAAAACACAATTTGAAACGAAAGGTGAATCAAAATCACTAGCCATTGCGGCAGCAAGTATCATTTCACGCTACGCTTTTGTTAAACATATGGACTTATTATCAGATAAGTATCGTATGCCTATATTAAAAGGTGCGAGCCATAAAGTAGATCTCACCGCAGCAAAAATAATAGAGAAGCACGGTATTCAAACGTTAGATCAAATAAGTAAAAAACATTTTAGCAACCGTAATAAAGCACTTAAACTCGTGGATGCAAAATACAACGCTTGATTATGTCATTAAACCCAATAAATTAAAATGTAGGAAAACAGCAATTTAAAATGGCTAGTTTCCCTACATTTTTTAGTATATTGTGATATAGCTTTTTATGATTCTATAATTTTAATTCTATACTGAGACCCTGCTAGATGTTTCTTTACCATATACTTTTGCTATTAAGCTCTTAAAGTCGCGCCTTTAGCTTCTAAAGCAGAAAGAATCAGTTCGTGAACTTTTGAGACTTGTTCTTCAGTTAGCGTATTTGTTTCATCTAAATATTCAAGTCGTATCGCAACGGATTTTTGACCTTCTTCCATGTGTTCTCCTTCATAGACATCAAACACAGAAGCATCTTTCAAGATTTCTCCGCCATTTTCACGAATCGTTTGTATTAAGTTTGCAGCTCTTACTTCTGACTTCACAACTAATGCAATATCTCTTGTTACACCTGGGAATTTAGGAATAGGTTGGTAATTGATATATCCCACAGATTGTTGCATGATTTTTTCATAATTCAATTCAAAAACGTAAGTACGTGACAGGTCATAAGATTTTGCTACTGTTGGATGAAGCTCACCAATAAAACCAATCGCTTCTCCATTTAAAATTACAGCTGCCGTACGGCCAGGATGTAGCCCGTCGATTTGTGCTGTTTCATACTCAAAGTGCAATGCTAATTTATCAGCTACACGATCAACAACACCTTTTAACAGATAGAAATCCACTATTTCTTTTTTACCTTGCCAAGGATTAGAGACATATTCTCCAGTCATGATACCACTTAAATATTCCACTTGGTCTGGTAATGCGCCTTCCCCGTTACCAAAAAAGACATTACCCAATTCATATAAAGCAATATTATGATTTTTACGAGCTACATTATATTGCGTTGCATCTATTAAATGTGGAATAAGGCTTTGGCGTAATGTTGAATGTGCTTCACTCATTGGCATTAATAATGAAATCGTTTCTCGGTCTACTGTTGTAAATGCAGTTGCACGTTCTTGATCAACTAAAGAATAAGTAATCGCTTGAGATAAACCCGCACCTTCTAATGCATTTTTAACCACACGTGTTTTACGTTGACGATCAGTGAGTGCGCCACTTGTTACATGTTCAAATATTGGCAGACTCGATGGAATGTTGTCATAACCATATATTCTTGCAATTTCTTCAATTAAATCAGCTTGTATTGTAATATCACGACGGCGTGATGGCACTTTAACAGTGATTTCTGAACCATCGACTTCAGTTTCAAAACCAAGTTGATTAAAGACACGGATAATGTCTGCCTCTGTAAGATTAAAACCGACAGTTCGATTTACTTTATCAGTAGTAATCTTAATTTCTGTAGTCAACGCGCCCAAATCTCCATCTGAAACGCGACCACTTAAAACTTGTCCACTCGCAAGTGTTTCTAGTAAATAACACGCACGATCGACCGCTTCATCTAAGAATTCTGTTGCCAGTCCTTTTTCAAAACGGCTAGAAGATTCGCTTCTTAAATTTAAACGGCGTGAAGTATGACGAATCGATACTGAATCGAAAATGGCACCTTCGACGACTACGTTTTGTGTTTGGGGTGTAACTTCAGAAAAATCTCCACCCATTACACCACCAAGTGCAATCGGCTGCTTGCCATTTGTGATAACAATGTCTGTATCCAGTAATTTTCTTTCTTGATCATCTAAAGTCGTCATCAACTCATTTTCATGTGCTCGTCTAACTACAATTTCGTTTGAACCGATTTGATCTTTATCAAACATATGTAGTGGTTGACCGTACTCCAACATGACATAGTTAGAAATATCTACAACATTGTTAATTGGGCGAATACCTGCTTTCATTAAACGTGCTTGCATCCATTCTGGTGAAGGTTCAATTTTCACGTTTTTTACAACGCGTGCACTATAATAAGGTACTTTTGAGGCATTTTCTACTTTGACTGATATTGCATTAGTTGCGCTTTCTTCTAATTCAGTCGCTGTTGTTTCAGGTTTTGTTACTTTTTTACCATAAAGCGCCGCTGTTTCATATGCTGTTCCAATCATACTTAATGCATCTGCTCGGTTTGGTGTTAAATCGAATTCCATAGACTGATCATTGAGATAGAGTGCCTCAAGTGCCTCTGTTCCTGGTGTAATTTTTGATGAAAATTGATAAATCCCGTTTTCAAATGCTTTTGGCACAACACTACTTGATAAGCCTATTTCTTGTAATGAACAGATCATACCATGAGAGACTTCTCCACGTAATTTTGCCTTTTTAATTTTGATGCCACCCGGTAATCTAGCTCCAACTTTTGCGACAATGACAGTTTGCCCTTCTCCAATATTCGGAGCACCACAGACGATTTGTACAGGTGCTTCTTCGCCAATATCAACTTGGCAAATATTTAATTTAGCCGCATCTGGATGTGCTGCCACTGATTCAACATAACCTACAACTAAATTTTTAATATCTTTTGTAAAATCATGAATATCATCTACTTCAATACCTGTACGTGTAATTCGTTCTGCTAAATCTTTGACAGAAACATCAATTTCAACGTATTCTTCTAGCCATTCTTTAGATATTAACATCTTGGTCACCTCTATCTTCTACTGCTTTAAATTGATTTAAGAAACGCACATCATTTGTATAGAAATGACGAATGTCTTCTATACCGTATTTGAGCATTGCGATTCGGTCTGGCCCCATACCAAAAGCAAATCCAGAGTATTTAGTTGAATCAAAGCCTGCCATCTCTAGCACGTTGGGATGCACCATGCCTGCACCTAAAATTTCTATCCAGCCTGTGTGTTTACATACATTACAGCCTTTTCCTTTACACTTAAAACAAGACACGTCAACTTCTACTGATGGTTCAGTGAACGGGAAATAACTTGGGCGTAAGCGAATTTCACGATCAGCACCGAACAATGATTTCGCTAATAACTCCAACGTTCCTTTTAAGTCACTCATTTTAATGTTTTCGTCTACAACGAGACCTTCAATTTGTGTGAATTGATGACTATGCGTTGCATCGTCTGAATCACGTCGATAAACTTTACCTGGACAAATAATTTTAACAGGACCTTGTCCTTGTCTTTTTTCCATAGTTCGCGCTTGTACAGGTGATGTGTGTGTACGAAGCAATATTTCTTCTGTGATATAAAAGCTATCTTGCATATCTCTAGCTGGGTGTGACTTCGGTAAGTTTAATGCTTCAAAATTATAGTAATCTTGTTCTACTTCATAACCTGTAACAATTTCATAACCTAAGCCTAAAAATAAATCTTCAATTTCTTCTATAGTACGTGTTAACGGATGTTGTGCACCGTTTGCAACTTTTCTACCTGGAAGTGTCACATCAATTGACTCTTCTGCAAGCTGTTGATTTAATTTAGCTTCAGCTAAAACAGTTTGTCGTGCTTCAATGTCACTTTCAATCGCTTGTCTAACGACATTCACTTGTTGACCGTAAGCCGGTTTTTCTTCTTTAGGCAAGTCTTTCATATGTTTCATAAGTCCAGTGACTAGCCCCTTTTTACCTAGATATTTAACCTTAACATCTTGCAATGATTTTTCATCTTCTGCTTGTTGAATGTCTTCAATCGCTTGATGTTTGATTTTCGTCATTTCATCATTTTGCACCATTATTGTTCCTCCTTTTATTTAAACCAACACTTGCCTCGTCATCAAAAAAGTAAAACTTAATTTTTACTTTTTCCCCACTTTATCATTTTAGATTTTTCGTTGACTAAGCGGCAATTTTGTCGTAGCCTATACTTCTTTTCCATTCATTTAATGAAAATAAAAAAGATTCCACCCCAATAGAAATGGGACGAAATCTTTCCGTGGTACCACCCAGTTTTATGTAAAATAAATACATACACTCTGATTTGATGTTGATAACGGATATCACTCCGACTTAAATCTCTTTAAGTAGCTAAAAAGGTGAAAAAAACTATGTAAGTTGAGTATCACTTTCAGTTAATGTCATACTTCCCTAAGCAACTTCTTTAATAGTTTACGTCTTTTTGTTCGCAATTGTTGAATTGTTAATACGTTTATTATATACATGCAGTTAGAAAGGGTCAACCCAGATTCGTTCTCTTTTATCCTTTCAAATAAAACATTAAAATCCCTGCAGCGACTGCGACATTTAGACTTTCAGCTTGTCCATAGATTGGGATGGTTAAATTTTGAGTCGCATGTTGCAATAATTCAGGTGCAACCCCTTGTCCTTCGTTTCCAACGATTAATCCAAAATGAGATTGGCGTGTAGCCACTTGATGATAAACTGTTGCCTCTTCAAGTGCTGTTCCATAAATCGGGCCATCGAAGTGAGCGATAAAATCTATAACGTTATCGACAACTTGGATAGGAATATGAAAAACACTTCCTTGACTCGCACGCAAAACCTTATCTTGATAGACATCTGCAGTCCCTTTAGTAAGTATCACTAAATCTAAGCCTGCAGCATCCGCTGTTCGAATAAGCGTACCTAAATTCCCTGGATCTTGGATACGATCTAAAATAAGTACTTGTTGGGCTTGCTTCATATTCACTTCAGACTTTTCTATTACCGCGAAAACGCCCTGTGGGGTCATCGTCCCTGACAAACTCTCAGCAACTTTTTGATTGATTTCATACACTTCTTCAGCATGTTGAATCAACCCTTGGTCGACACGTTGTGGTTCAATCATAAATAATTGCTTGATGATAATACCACTTTGAAAAGCGGCCTCAATCAAATGTGGTCCTTCTATAATCGCTAAACCTTGTTTATCTCGTTCCCTTTTCTTTTTTAACTTATTAAAATTTTTGATTTTTGCATTTTGTATAGATGTGATTTGTTCCATAATAACCTCTTTTCACTTCCACCTATCCTGTAAGTGTGGCAACTGTCTCAATTTTGGTTAATGTATTTTATAATATCCAGAAAAATAAGGCTGGAACAGCAATAGTTCCAGCCTTATTTTAACTTAATATTATTAAACTGTAAAAAGTCTATTATTTAGAAACGACTTCTTCACCTTTGTATGAACCACAGCTTGGGCATACACGGTGAGCTAATTTAAATTCACCACAGTTTCCGCACTCTTGAAAACCAGGTACTGCTAATTTAATGTGAGTACGACGTTTGTTTTTTCTTGTTTTAGAAGTTCTTCTTTTTGGTACTGCCATGATTAATCCTCCCTTTTATTCGATTAGACGCATGTATTTCAAAAAGCTTAGCGTGCATGGTTACGATCATCGTATAATTGTTGTAATTTCTGAAGCCTTGGATCGACATTTACTTTTGATTCATCATGAGATGGGTCATTATGCAAATCATCTTCGTCAATAACTTCCCAACCTTGACCACCTGTCAGCATGTCTTCGCTATCATCGGCAACAACGCGCATTGGCTTTTCAAGCATTACGATTTCCTCGGCGATATCTCGGAGGTTAATCATGCCATCCGTTGCAAGATGATAATGCTCATCGTCCTCATCTTCATACAAACCATCTAAGTCAAACACTTCTGTTGTTGATGCATCTAATGGAACATCCACGGGGACTAATGTTCGCGCGCATGCCATAGTATAATTCCCAGTTAAATGCATTTGAGCAACTACTTCGTTGGATTTAACGGTAAGCTCCCCTTCTATTTGAATAGGAGATAAGTCCAAAATATCTAATTTTTGAACAAGATCGTTAAATGTAACGGTTTGACTAAATTTAAAAGGTTGTCCTTGGTATTTTCTTAATTGTGTTATTGACCATTTCATATGGCTTCACCTCTAACAAGCACAAAATTTATTTTAACTTTTGAATCTTAAGTTGTCAAGATTTTTTCTTAACATCTTATGTTCTGATACAATATTTATAATGAAACACGAAAGGATAGAATGCAAATGAAAAGTGTTGCCATGATTACAGAATATAATCCATTCCACAACGGGCATCTCTACCATGCAACTCAAAGCCAACGAGAAGCTAAGGCTGATGTCACTATCGCTGTTATGAGCGGTCAATTTATGATGCGTGGCATGCCTGCTATATTTAATAAATTTAAACGTGCACAAATGGCTACAGTGGCTTGTGATATTGTTGTAGAATTACCTTTACTCGGATCACTTTCATCTAGCGATATCTTTGCTGAAATGGGGATCAAAGTGGCTACGTATATGCAAGCAGATGTGCTCAGCTTTGGTAGTGAAAGTGGCGATATGGTTCAGTTGAAACAAACTGCAGAACAATTGCTTGAACTAGAAGAGACAGACGCTTTTAAACGTGAAATTAAATCTGGTAAAAGCTTTGCACGCATTGCAGGTGAAACTTTAAATACCGACCTTTTAGCAGAACCTAATAATGTACTTGCAATTGCCTACATTAAAAACATCTTGCGCCATAATCCAAAACTTCAGCCGATGACTATAAGTCGCGCGCACACGCACCATCACGATGACCAATTTCAACATGACTACCTAGCAAGTGGTACCGCTATTCGCAAAAGTTTATGCGGTAAAGATGATGTTTGGAAAACGATGGTTCCTAAACAAAATGTTCAACTCATGACGCAACCTTATTGCGACTCAGAACGGTTATTTCAATTGATTAAATTGTCGATATTACAACAATCTCCTGAAAGTTTAAAAAGCATCTATACGATGAGCGAAGGCTTTGAAAATAGATTACATAAAGTCATTACTCAAGTTTCAAACTATGATGAATTGATGACAGCACTAAAAACAAAGCGCTATACTTATACACACATTCAACGTATTTTGATGAATATTTTACTTAACTTTCAATATAGCGATGTCAATCAACAACTCCCCGGCGTAAGAATACTAGCAATGTCTCAAAAGGGGCAACAATATTTAAAGTATTTAAAATCGATTGCCCCTGAAAAACAATTCATTACCAATGTCAATCGTGAAAATGCTTCCCTTTTCAAACATGAAATTAAAGCAACAGAGATATACAATTTATTAACAGACGAAACAATGAATGATTTCAACACACCTGTTTCTATTGCACGATAAAGTTATACGGATGCAAAGCGCAATAGAATCGCTCTTTTACAATTAACTATCATAAACAAAAAGAAAACGTTTTGAATAGCACTATAGGTTCACTTCAACTCAAAACGTTTTCCAGTTTGTTATTAAATTCGTTTTTCAAGGTTGTACTAAGAAAATCATCTTTTCATCATAAACATTGTAAGAACGGATGCTTACGTTGAACAATACACCATTGAACGCAATTGACGTCATATCGTTTTACCGCTTCATTTCCAATTGATTGTATGTTTTTTAATAAATGCTTATGGTTCGACGTGGGTTTTGTTTATTTTCCAAACTTTTTTAATAAAGCTTCTTCAACGTGTTTTGGCACAAACTCCGAAATATCCGCATCGTATTGCGCCACTTCTTTCACGACACTCGAACTTATAAAAGAGTAATCCATAGAACTCATCATATACAGTGTTTCGACTTTATCATTAAGTTTCTTATTCATTGAGGTGATTCTGAGTTCATATTCAAAATCACTGACCGCACGTAATCCTCTAATAATTGTCGTCGCACCAATTTCATCACAAAAATCAACAAGCAAGCCACTAAATGAATGCACGTATACATTTGAAAGATGTTCTACAGACTTTTCAATAAGAGAAACACGTTCCTCATTTGTAAATGTCCCTTTTTTACTACTATTTCGCAACACACAGACGTGTAATTCATCAAAACGGCCAGCACTTCTTTCTATGATGTCTAAATGGCCTTTCGTAATGGGGTCAAAACTTCCAGGAATGACTGCTTTTGTATTAACCATGGTTATTTTCTCCTCTTTTCAAAACACAAGTATCTGTCAAACCATAATGATAACGTTTAACTTCTTCAAATAGTGACGTATCAATTGATTCACGGTGACTATATTCACAAACAATCATACCATTTTGCTTTAATAAATTAAATTCATGAATTTTTTGAAGTGCTTGATCAATAAGTCCCTTTTCATAAGGAGGATCTAAAAAAATCACATCAAATTGAATTTCTCTTTTAGACAAAGCTTTCAAAGCACGATCTGCACTATTTTTGTAAACTTCTGCCTGTTGTGTTAAACCTAATTTGTTCAAATTTTGATGTATAATTTTTACCGCTCGGATGTTTTGATCAACAAAAATAACTTGATCCATACCACGAGAAAGTGCTTCTATCCCTAAACTCCCACTCCCCGCAAACAAATCTAAACCTAAGCCGGAGACTGAGTGAAGACTATTAAATATTCCTTCTTTCACTTTATCCATCGTAGGTCGTGTATGACGCCCTTCCAATGTTTCTAAAGGCTTACTTTTATGTTTTCCTGCGATGACCCGCATTGATTCACACTTCCAATCTGATTTCATTTTTAATATACTTTGATTTATAAGGAGGATATCATCATGCAACAATCTTTTATCGTATTAGGACATGGTCTTACCGACCTTTATGAGTTTAAAACATTAATTCAATACAACTATGAACGTATCGATCGTATTGTTTTCTTTCATACGCCTAAGTCAGAAAAACAATTAACATCTGTCGCTATGATTATGCAGCCTACTGAAGGGCGTAAATTTCAAGCGATATATATGATGTTGGATGCAGTACGTTATCCATATCCAGAGAGCAATAAAAAATATGAGCTGATACAATCATTTGCCAAACCCTACAATATTGAAATGGTAGGTATTGACGTGCATGCACCTGATGATTATCCTGAATTAGCATTATATTTTAATTATTTAAAAAGTGTATTACGATTACAAAATTGGATCCCTCATTTAGAATGACATTATTCGTTCACTTCTTTTGAGTATTCTCTTTTTAAATACTTATAAGGTGAGCCAACAACTCGAGTCACATATTTTAGTTTCATTAATTTTGTCACAACTTCATCTACACGATCTTGGCTGACATACATAGAAACGTATTGTTCTTGCGGATTACTATAAACGATATGGCCATATTTTCTAATATGACGTTCATGTTTCATATTTTTTAAATAAATAATAATCTTTTCACGTTGTATGATATTCATATTTTCACCTCAATCTTTACAATAGTATCGTACCATGAGACGGGTCATCCGAAAAGTAGCTTTAAAGAATCTATCATCCGATGGGAGGAAAGTGGAATGACGCAATCACGACGTTTGATTACTCGAACTCTATTAAGCATCACCTCACTCATAGGCGGTGCCGCTTTTATTAAACATTATAAAAAAGGATCGGTGCATCGACAAATCCCTGAATTTTTCCAGCATCCTGCACCCTATATATTTAGCCATCGTGGCGGTATGGCTGAGCGCCCTGAATCGACTATCCTTGCTTTCGATCATTCGGTTGAAATGAATCTTACAGGATTTGAAACAGATATTCGCATATCTAAAGATGAAAAAGTGATTGTATTTCATGATGCTGATGTCAACCGCACAACAAACGGTTCAGGTTACGTTCGTGACCATACTTTAGCTGAATTAAAAGCGCTTGATGCAGGTTATCGTTTTAAAGATTTGAATGGTAAAAAACCTTACCAAAACCATCCAGAAGCCAAAATTATGACGATGGATGAACTCTTATCTCGCTATCCTAATCAATTGGTCAATATTGATATTAAAGATCATCCTCAGAGTTACGAAGGACAAATTGCTGCCCAACGCTTATATGAGACAATCAAGCGAAACCACGCAGAAAAACGTGTCTTAGTAACCAGCTTTTATAAAGTGCAAATCGAACGTTTTTACGATATCAGCCGTGGCGAGATTGCAATTGGTGCAAGTCAAGCTGAGGTAACTGACGCAATTTTAAAATTATATTTAGGACTACATGCTTGGTACCGCGGACGCGCACAAACGTTTCAAATGCCTACTGATTTTCATCGCATTCCACTCGTTCAGCCAAAATTGATTAACTGGCTCAACCAATCTCATATTATCCCTGGCTATTATGGAGTCAATAGTGTGGATGCAATGCACGACCTTGTAGAACAAGGTGTGCATACGATTGTTACTGATCGCCCTACGATTGGACGCCAGTTTCTCACTGCTTATCGCTCCAACATCTAGAATTCATCGCACACATCAACCTAACGCAAAAAGCCAATTTAAGCATTAAGAAAAACGAATTTCTTAACATGTTTAAATTGGCTTTTGCTATTGCGCATTATTTGATGCACTTTTTATTTAATACCTACTTAAAGTTGCGGATGACATTGACAGCTTGCACCTGTCGCACAACCGCCTGTAGTCAAAGCTTCAAATAGCGGTGTACCTGCATCAATCTTTACATTTTCTGAAACACTGGTTCCAATAATCGTTACAACTTCATCTAAGAGTTGCTGTAACTCTGTTTCAAATCTTTTAAAATTAACAACACTTTTATGCATTTCGTACGCTTTTTTAAGGCGTCTTGTTTGTCTCATCACTTCTTGATAATCAGGATGATAGCGACCAAAACGTTGAACTTCATCATACTTCACTTTACTTTTTAAAAAATCAGCATATAAGCTTTGCGCAACTTGATCGGATTCCAGAGATGATTTTGCCTTTTGATAAGCATCGAAAGCTTCTGAAGCTTTAATTTTATCAGCCAATTCATCAGCTTGATCTAAAACTGCCATGAGCGCTTCATCGTACACTTTCTTCATCACCTTTCTCTAAAAATATTAATAGATAATATTGTTGTTCGACTTCACCACCCATTTCTTGATATTTTTTACTTAACATCCGGGAGCGGTGAACATCTGAATTAATCCAACTGTGGACGAGTGAAGGGACATCGTTGAAATTATAACCTACATTTTGCGATACAGATTGATAATGTATATCTGTTTTATTAACAAGGTCGTTTAAGTTACTTTCTGTAAATTCTGCATTAGCAGCATCTCCAGAATTAAACAAATCAACAGTTGCAACATCTTCTAAAGTCTGATTCACTTTTAAAGGTTGTCGTCCATTGAGTTTACGAATTTCGTTGGTTAACTCATACAATGTCAATCGTTGGTTCACATTTTGATCTGAAGGCTTATCTTTTGCGTTCTCCTTGTCTGTTTCTTTAGAGCTACTATTGTTTTGGGCATAAGGGTTGATATCTGCTAATGCTTCTTTGTCGAGATAGCGAATACCGATAACTTTATTTCTTTGTTGATCAATAAAGACTTGCGCATAAATATTACCAAATTGAATAAGAGACTGTGTTTTAATGTCTTTATCAGATAACTCATAATGATAATTTTGATTTTTTACGGTAAATTGAGGCTCAGTATTGATTGAATATGAATTAAAAAGGTTCGACGCGGTATCATTGATTTTGATAGGCCCCGTTTCATTTTGAGATTTTGCCCCCGTCACATAAACCGATTTCACTTTATTGTGTTTTGTTAAAAACAACATATAGCGGTCGTCATCTTTAAAAACAAAACATTTATAATCTTTCTGATACGAATAGATACGATCCGCGATACCGTAGCGATCCATTACATGCTGAATTGGCTTACCCATTAGAGTTCCGACGCCAGTCGTTAATTTTGGATTTTCACCTTCATTTTTTTTAATATGCGGCGTCTTTTCTTTCTTTGTCGTAGTAGATTGATTCGGATTTTCTAGAACATCAAATTCTAGCTTTGGCGAATAAAAAAGATACACTAAAAACCCTACTAACAATAAAACTGCAACTACTTTTAAAACTTTACTTTTCATTGTATCCTCCCTTCACCTATGCTTGTCGTCTGAGCAACGAACGTTGTCATTTTGTATAATCCATAATGTTTGAGAAACGCATTCTTAATACTCCAATGATTAATTTGAACTAATTGGGTTCAAAACAAATATGTTAATGAGTTAAGAAACGCCAATATTCATTAGACGTCTGTCACTCTCTAACATATCACTAGAGTCATAAACTTGTATTGATTAACGTATGACTTTACTTCCATTAAATGTATATTAATTTATCATCGCACTTTTTATTCCATCATTTCAATACCTGAGTCGTTTAAAAGTCAATCGTATTTATTTTAACAAAACAATACCCTTTGTGAGAAAAAATTAACCCCGGGTCAATTGCATTACTTGATGCTTGTGTATCAAATTTGAAAATACGTCTCATTCGCCATAGTCTAAATATATGATAAAAAGAGCGGAACAGAAATCTAAAGTCACCAAGTAGATTTCGACGCTCCGCTCTTCTAAAATAACGCGATTGGTCTTAAAGAGGCTCAATCCAAATATTTAAAACCCAAATGTTGCTTTAATCAGAGAAGTTGTTTCTCCACCAGGATAAAGAACATATAAAAGAATATAAACAGCTACACCTGTAATTGCGGTAAAAAACCAAACTACCGATGCAATAGGCCCCACTTTTCTATGTACATTGTATTTGTCTCTTAATCCCGTAATAATTTGTACTAGCCCTAACACACCACCAACTGTGGCAAGTGTAATATGAAAAACTAGAAAAATTGTGTAATAAACTTTGACGGAAGCAGGCCCACCAAAAGCAGTGTTACCGATAAATATCGTACGACTCGCATAAATTAGAAAGAACGTCACTGCAAACACTGCTGCCCATAGCATTGTTTTTTTATGCTGCTCGATGCGACGTTTCCATATCAAGCGCCAACCTATCGCAACTAGTATGGCACTGATAACAATACACGTCGTACTTATTGTAGGTAAAATAGGTACATTCATGATATTCATTCCTCACTCGTAATCTTTTTAAATCATTTTAATTAAAGAGATAACGACAACAAGAGCAAAAAACAGAACGAGGTAATTTAAAGAATAGATAAACATCTTTGTTGCCCATTTTGTTTGATTCGTTGACGTTTTAAAACTTGTCAATCCTAATAATATCCACCCGATATTCAATAATGATGCTAAGACAATAAATACACTACCTAATTCGTGCATTAAGAATGGAAGTGGCAAGAGTAAAACCAACCACAAAAACATACCTAAACGTGTACGCTTAAATCCTTTAACAGATGGCAACATAGGAACTTGAGCCATCACATATTCATCTTTACGCTTAATTGCGAGTGCATAAAAATGAATAGGTTGCCAACAAAATACAACTAAAAATAATGCCCACGCCATCATACTAAGTTCGCCGTTGATTGCAACCCAACCAATTAAAGGTGGTACCGCTCCGGGAAAACTACCAATGACAGTATTCCATGTTGTATGACGTTTTGACCATATAGAATAAAATGACACATAGCCGACAATACCTGTTAAACCAATCACGCCAGCCGGCATATTAATCATAAACAATAAGATTTCACCAACAATCATCATTCCAAAACTTAATAGAAGTAACTGACGGTCTGAAATGCGATCGTTAACGGTCGGTCTATTTTGTTTACTTGGCATCACTTGGTCGATATCTTGGTCATAATAATTGTTAAGTGCACATGCGCCTCCCATTACGAGTGTTGATCCCAACATCATAATAATAATTTGTGGAATAGAAGCTAAAAACGCATGATGAGACATCACAATCGCTAACCAAGCACCCGCAAATGAAGGAATTAAGTTGCCTTGGACAAGACCTAACTTAATGATTTGTTTCAGTTCCTTGTAAGTGATGCGGCCGGAAGTGTGTGATATAACTTCTGACTTTGCCATCAATTCCCCCCCTTTTTCAAATAACATATACACCAATGATATATGAAAGGCGTAAGAATGACCAGTTTAAATAAGAAAAATTTGTGACACTTTATCGACATTCTGAAAAACTTCACTCTAAAAACACATTTTTATGAAAGCTTTTTGATATAATGACAGTAATGTAAATTAATAAAAATGATTTACTATTTTATGTAATAGTGGGGTGTTTGAGATTGTTTAATAAGCGAAACCTAAAGTGGCTAGCTGTCGTATCAACATTGATAATGACTTGGGTTCAACTTGGTGGTGCACTCGTTACAAAAACGGGCTCAGAAGACGGATGTGGATCTGACTGGCCACTATGCCATGGTGCTTTCTTGCCCCAAAATCTACCTATAGATACCATTATTGAATTGAGTCACAGAGCAGTATCTGGTTTATCAGTGATATTTGTGACATGGCTCGTCATTACTGCTTGGAAAAATATCGGTCATATTAAAGAGGTAAAACCTTTAAGTCTTATTAGTATCGGTTTCTTACTTATTCAAGCTTTGGTAGGGGCTGCTGCTGTCGTTTGGCAACAAAATGATTATGTTTTAGCACTACATTTTGGTATTTCGTTAATTAGTTTTTCATCAGTTTTTGTTTTAACATTAATTATTTTTGATTTAGACCAAAAATATGAAGCGAATAAGGTACATATTAAAAAGCCACTTCAAGTATACACTTGGGTGATGACTATCATTATTTATTTAACGATTTATACAGGTGCACTTGTACGACACACAGATTCTAGTCTCGCATACGGTTCATGGCCTGTACCATTTAATGATATTGTCCCACATGATGTACATGATTGGGTACAACTCGCGCATAGATTTATGGCACTGATTGCCTTTATCGCAGTGCTTGTCGCTTACATTCATGCGGTCAAATATTATCCGAATATCCGGACAATCCAATACGGGTACACTGCAAGTTTTATACTGATTATTTTACAAGTAACAACAGGGGCGTTATCTATCGTTACAAATGTTAATTTAATCATTGCATTATTCCACGCCTTATTTATCACGTTGCTCTTTGGACTAATCAGTTATTTCCTACTACTTATACTGCGGTCAAATCGCGGAGAACAATAGCACAAATATGCATCTAATCATTTTATTTAACATAAAAGCTAATTCCCTTTTTAAAAGTTGGGAATTAGCTTTTTTATTGTAGAAATCGCTACAACTCGAATTATTTTATGATTCTGCTTCTATCTCAATAAGTAAGTCTTGAGATTCAATACTGTCATTCGCTGAAACATGAATTTTTTTGATTGTTCCTTTAAAAGGTGCTTGAATCGTTGTTTCCATTTTCATAGCTTCACTAATAATCAATGACTGTCCTGCCTCAACTTGCTCACCTTCAGCTACTTTAACTTCTATAATTGTACCCGGCATCTGTGCACCAATATGTGTTGGATCTGCTTTATCCGCTTTCGGTTTCGCTAGATGAGAAGCTTGAATGTTTTCATCTTTCACTTGAATACGGCGTGCTTGACCATTCATATCAAAGAAGACAGTTCGTACACCATTTTCATCAGGATTTGTAATTGTTTTAAGTTGGATAATTAAAATTTTACCTTTATCAATCTCGATTTCTATTTTTTCATTATCTCTCATACCAAAGAAGAATGTTGGTGTATCTAAAATGGCAACATTACCAAACTGCTCATATGTTTTAACATATTGCTCGTACACTTTTGGATATAACGCATAGCTAATGAGGTCTTGCTCTGTCACCTTTTCTTGTTGCTTTTCCTGCAATTCTTCACGAAGTGCATCAAAATCGATTGGCTCTAAATATTCACCAGGACGCTCAGTGAGTGGCGCTTGTCCTTTCAATATAACACGTTGTAAATCCTTATTGAAGCCGTTAACAGGTTGCCCAATCTCACCTTTAAAAAATGACACAACAGATTCTGGAAAATCTAATTTATGTCCTTGAGCAACAACATCTTTTTCGTCCAATTCATTTTGAACCATATAAAGCGCCATGTCACCGACTACTTTTGAAGATGGCGTTACTTTAACAATATCGCCAAATAAGAAATTCACGCGACGGTACATGTCTTTCACTTCACTAAAACGTTCACCTAAACCTAAGCTTTTAGCTTGTTGACGAAGATTTGAATATTGACCACCTGGCATTTCATGTTGATAGATTTCCGTATGTGGCGATTTCATATCACTTTCAAAATCACTATAGTATGGACGTACTGCATCCCAATAATGAGAAAGTGTTTCATGACCTTCGATGTCCATGCGAATCTTACGCTCAAAACCACTCATTGCGTAGTAGATCGAGTTACTACTTGGTTGACTCGTCAAACCTGACATCGCAGCAACCGCAGTATCGATAATATCTACGCCAGCATCAATAGCTTGCTTGTATGTTAAAATACCGTTACCACTTGTATCATGTGTATGCAAATGAATAGGAAGATTAACTGCTGCTTTCAGTTCACCAATTAACTCGTAGGCAGCTCTCGGTTTTAGTAAGCCGGCCATATCTTTAATGGCTAACATATGGAAACCTTCTCTTTCTAATGTCTGTGCCATCTTCACATAATAATCTAACGTATAAACATCTGAACGTTCTGGGTTTAAAATATCGCCTGTATAACAGATTGTCCCTTCTGAAATTTTACCTGCTTTTTGAACCGCTTCATTCGCAACTTTCATTTGCTCTACCCAGTTAAGTGAGTCAAATATTCTAAACACATCTATACCCGCTGCAGCACTTTCCTCAACAAACTTTTGAATGACATTGTCTGGATAATTTTTATAACCTACAGCATTTGACGCACGTAATAACATTTGAAATAGGACATTCGGTATCGCTTTTCTTAATTTACTTAAACGTTCCCACGGATTTTCTTTCAAAAAGTTATAGGCTACATCAAATGTAGCGCCGCCCCACATTTCAAGTGAAAAATTATCTTTCATCACATTGGCTGTTTCAGGCGCAATTTTCAAAAGATCATGTGTCCGCACCCGTGTCGCTAATAAAGATTGGTGCGCATCTCTAAACGTCGTATCTGTTAAAAGGACTTCATCCTGCGCTTTAACCCAATCCGCAACAGCTTGAGGACCTTTCTCATCTAACAACTGTTTCGTCCCTCTTAACTGAGCAATCGCTTTCGTATCCGTAGTAGGAATATCCGGGTGTTCAAAATTTGGTTTTGGTCGTTTCTCTACATTCGGAAAACCATTTATTGTGACATTTCCGATATATTCTAATGTTTTTGTCCCTCTGTCACGCGAAGGTTGAATCACAAATAACTCTGGTGAAGCCTCAAGAAACTTAGTTGTGTAATCGCCAGAAGCAAATTGAGCATGATTAATGACATTACGCAAAAATGGGATATTCGTTTTTACACCCCTAATACGCATTTCTTGTAATGAGCGCTCCATCTTTTCTCGTGCTTCCTTATAACTGATGGCGTGTGTTGATACTTTAACAAGCAATGAATCATAAAAAGGCGAAATTTCTGCACCTTGGAAGGCATCACCTGCATCTAAACGAACACCAAAACCTCCACTTGAGCGATAAGCTACGATGCGACCCGTATCAGGCATAAAATCTTGAGTAGGATCTTCAGTTGTGATTCGACATTGTATTGCATAACCTAAAGTATGAATCTCGTCTTGGCGTGGCATTGCAATCGCTTCATCATGTAGAGACTCACCGTCAGCAATCAAAATTTGTGTTTTAACGATATCCACACCTGTAATCATTTCAGTAATTGTATGTTCAACTTGTACGCGTGGGTTTACTTCTATAAAGTAAAAATCATCACCAGAAACTAGAAATTCAACGGTTCCTGCATTGACATATTTAATCTTTTTCATTAAATCGACTGCCGCATCACAAATACGCATTCTTAATGCCGTCGGTAAACTTACAGAAGGTGCCACCTCTACCACTTTTTGATGACGACGTTGGACTGAACAGTCTCTTTCATATAAATGAATGATATTGCCCGCTTCATCACCAATAATTTGAACTTCAATGTGTTTTGGATTATCAATAAACTTTTCAATGTAAACTTCACTATTACCAAATGATTTTTCAGCTTCGGATTTGGCACGTGTAAAGGCTTCTTCAAGTTCAGATGCTTCCTTTACAATTCTCATACCTTTACCGCCGCCACCGCTTGTCGCTTTAATCATTAACGGGAACCCTGCTTCTTCTGCAAAAGCTTTAGCTCGTTCAAAATTGTCAACCGGGCCATCCGTTCCCGGTATCACCGGTAGCTCTGCTTTAATGGCTGTTTCACGCGCTTTAACTTTGTCGCCAAACATATCTAAATGTTCGAGGTGCGGTCCAATGAAGATAATATCTTCTTCTGCACATCGTTTTGCAAAATGCATATTTTCACTTAGGAAGCCGTAACCTGGATGAATTGCATCAACATCTGCATCTTTTGCCACTTGAATGATGCGTTCAATATTTAAATAACTTTCTGATGGACCAAGATCTTCGCCAACTAAATACGATTCGTCTGCTTTATATCTATGTAATGAACCCATATCTTCTTTCGAATATATTGCAACCGTCTGAATGCCTAACTCTGTTGCCGCTCGGAAAATGCGAATAGCGATTTCACCACGATTAGCTACTAATAGCTTATTGATGCGTTTCATTTTATAAGCCTCCTAAATAGTTCGAAAATTCTAAAAATACAATATTAATTATAACAAAAATAGCTCGGTATTTTAAAGAAACAAGTTTAAAAATCATTTGTATTTTAAAATCAACTATCAGAATGATGATAAATAAAACTTATCATTTACAATAATTTATACAAATGGATAAAGTCATTTTATCTGTTATCGAGATCGATGTCAAAAAGAAAAGTGATCTCTCATGACGTTTGTCATTGTACAAAGCTGTTCAAGATATAAAAAAAGTGCATAAAAACGAAATTTAAAATAAAAATTCGCTTTTATGCACACAAGCTTTTAAATTTGTGAAATTCTTTGAGATGACTAGATTTTATTTTGTTTTTCATAATAACGTTGCTTGGCATCGTCGTATTTAATTTGTTTTGCAACAATTAAAAGTAATCCCATCGCAGCACTTAAGCTGAGCATAGATGAACCACCAAAACTAATAAATGGAAGTGGCACACCTGTTAAAGGAATTAATCCAGAGATACCACCTAGATTAACAAATGATTGTAAAGCAATATAACTTGCAATACCTACACAAACCAACTTATAGAAATATGATTTTGTTTGTGATGCAAGTTCAAAAGCGCGATAAACGATAAAGAAAATCAAACCGATTACTAAAAAGGCACCCACAAAACCAAGCTCTTCACATATAATTGCGAATATAAAATCAGTATGGGGTTCAGGTAAATAACCTAGTTTCATAATACTATTTCCAAGGCCTCGACCAAACAAGCCACCGTTACCAATTGCTAATAGTGAGTTAGAAAGATGGTAACCTATACCTGATTCATAGTTGAATGGATTTTCTAACGCGCTAAATCGTGCCGTCAAGTACGAAGGTAAAACATTAATTCTAAAAATAACAATAATGATAATGACTACAATTAATGCTCCTAAAGCGTAAGAACCAATCTTAATTAAGTTTTTGACACCGATACCTGAATAAACGATAATACTAAAAAATATAGCACCTGTAAGTAACGTTTGACCTACGTCTTTTTGTAAAAGGACGAGACCTAAACAAAAACCTACAAACAGGATTGGCCATAAAATAACTGAAGGATTGCGCTGAATTTCGAAACGCTTTCTTTCTATAATATACGGAACATATAAAATAATAGCGATTTTTAATAACTCAGAAGCTTGTAAATTCATAAATCCTAAATTCAACCAACTTTTAGAACCGTTAATTTCAGATCCAAATGCAAGTGTCGCAAAAAGTAAGAAGATAATCATCGCCATCATACCGAGCTGTACATTACGTTTTTTCAAGATTTTAACATCCATAATGTAAGCCATGAAGAATACAATACTAAAACCCATCAATACGTAAATAATCTGTCTCGTATAAAAATATGTTCCTGCCACCGGTCTACCGCCTGTTAATGTTCCTCGCGTCGCAGCCACCATACTTGCACTGTACACCATTGTTAATCCAATAAAGCAGAGTACAAGATATGTAATTAATAATGGAAAATCGATATATTTAGAGGATCTCAAAATATATCGAAATAATCTTTTCATATTATTCATATGTTAATTCATCCAATTCCTCGCACTTACAATGCGAAAAACGTGCTACACTTTTGTACCGATAGCAAACGTTAGACACGTGTAAATGCTTCGTGTAATTTTGATAACTCTTTTTCTAAACGTAACATTAGCTTTTTGCCATCTTCTTCACTCACAAGGCCAAGATTGACTGCAAAATCAACTTCTTTTTGTAAGCCGTACATTTGTGTATCTAAAACTTCCTCATATAAAGGACATTGAGGTAATGTTAAATTATCTATTTGAACTTTAATTAGTTGCAAAATACGTTCTGCGTCTTTATTCAACTGTTCATATGCAACATTGCTCATATGTTGTTGCTTACTCATGACAGCGTCCCCCCCATAAATTTTCTTTGATAGTAAAAATTTTATCTTATCGGATATTAAAAAGCAAGTAAATTTAGTATGCCTCATTCCTAAGTATGATAAAATGAAATTAGCTAAATTGAGGGAGTGTTTAACAATGATTCAGATTAAAGGTGCTGTTAAATTTCCAATCACGCTTGATAGTACGACTTGGATTTTTGACGATCGAAAAGTAACATTAGAAGATTTAGAAAAAGGCGTCTTTGAAGGTCAAAAACCGATTCAATTTGATGATAATAGAGAGTGGAATCGAGCTATATTAGAAGGCCAAACGAATCCCCCTACATTAAATTCTGAGATTGACTATAAAAAGCGCGCTGTGTTACAAGGTTCATTTGCTATTAATATGACACCTTTTTTCAAAAATGCAGAGCCGCTTAAAGAGGCTACTATTATTCGTCTGTCTAATGCGGAATCTCATATCGATATCCCTTTTGAATTTCTACCATATCTCTTTTTCCAATTTGCCAAAGAAGGCAAACGTTTATATGAAGATAATGGCGTCGATAGCTTTGTTTATACAGTAGAAGATGGCTATCAATATGAATTCAAGCATGTGACTCATATCGAGGTGCGTTAATTTGTGGAAAGTGAAATGTGTGATATGTGATACTGAAGTTTTATTGGATGAGCATACACGTTTAGCAACACGATTGAAGAACAATCCAATTAAAACATTTATGTGCGATGAATGTAAAAGTCGCTTAGATACACCTAAACAACGACCAATTTCATCACCTCACACGCAATCTTATCATTCAAAATGAAAACAAGAGCTTGAGACAAAATTGTCTCAGGAATCGATGAAATCAGAGGTTTTCGTAAAAAACGAAAAATCTCGGATTTTTTCCTTTTATCATCAGTTTAGCCGCACTAGATGCGACTAATTTCCTTAAATTTAATGCCATGAGGACAAAGCCAAACTCTCGTTTGACCTTATTTATCCCCCGCACGGACATTCGATTGAACACCAAAATAGCTTTCATAAATCTAAAAACGGGTTCTACATCAATTTTTCTTTGATTGTAGATTTTTTGTGTTTCTGGTTTAGAAAGCTTTTGATTAATTTGAGCTTTAAAGTACTCCCAATTATAATTTCTCATGATTTTTTTATTTGCTTTTGAATTAGATTTCATACACTGATTTCGAAGTGGACAAGCTGAACGGTTGATGGTTTTATAGGAAGGTGTTTGACGTTGAGAAAGCCACATCATGCGAAGACTATCATGAAGTAATCTTTCGATCTTACGTCCAGAGAAAACAGATTGTGTGTAGGCATATAGAATGATTTTTAACATCATTTTAGGATGGTAAGCAGTCGAACCACGATGGTGTTTGAATCCCTCGAATTCAATATCTGGTATTGATTCAACGATATCATTGACATGTTGGGATAAATCATTATCAGGAATTAAAATAGATGTTTCTATTGGTAGAGTTAATTGAGACATATTATAATCTTTTTGCATAAGGCACCTCGTTAATTTAGTTTTTGTTGTGATGAATTAAATTATACGAAAGTGCCTTATTTTTTTAAGTATAATGGTGAATGATTACATATATAAGCGAAGTATTTATAGCGAGACTCCTGAGGGAACAGGACGAGCCGAAGACTACAGGCTGAGGCTGTCCCCTCGGAAAGCGAGCCTATATAATACGAAGCATGATAATAAAAAGGAAGCTCGAAGACGATTTTTTTCAAAATCATCTTCGAGCTATTTATTTTGGTATTTATGTTCCAGACTCTTAATTTATATCGTTTAAGCTTCTTCTTTTTTAGGATATGGGTAAAAACCTGAAGCAAATGCTTCCCATAATCTCTCAGGTAATTGGTGTTTATCTTCACGTTCTGGATCGAAATATGAAATGATTTCGTCCGTTTGACCAGATTTAATTTTAGAAATATATGCTGGATCGAATAATAATTCACGTCCAAGGCATACTAACGGAACGCCTGTATTCAACGCATTTACCGCATCATCAGCAGTAAAGATGGCGCCGACACCAATTAATGGCATACGATTGTTAATCCAATCAAGTAATAAGTCGATACGTTTTTGACCTTTATACTTACCTTCGCGTGTTACTGAGTGAATATCCATCAGTGAAACGTGGAGATAATCAAGTGGTTTTTCAATTAACTCACTCACTAAGCGTTGTGTAAGTTCCATTGAAATTCCTGGGTCTTCCGCTTCCTCTGGTGAAAAACGATAACCTACAATAAAGTCATCTGGTGCTTCTTCATTAACGACACGTAATACTTCATTAACTACAGCCATAGGAAAACGAAGAGGCTCGCCCCACTCATCTTCTCGACGATTATAAAATGGAGATACAAACTGATGAATGAGATAGTGATTCGCACCATGAATTTCAACGCCATCAAATCCAGCTTCAATAGCTAGCGAAGCTGCTTTACCATAATCAACAATTGCTTGTTGAATTTCTTCAACAGTCATCGCACGGACTTCGTGTGGCTCTTTGTGACCAAAACCACCTGTTGAAAGTGCACTAGGTGCTTTCACATCGCCATTAGGAACTAATTCTGGCAAAGCTTTAGCGCCCCCGTGGTGAATTTGGATGACTGCTTTAGCGCCTCCTTTTTTCATTGTACACGCAAGTTCTTTCAATCCAGGTAAGTCTTCTTTTTTCGACACTGATGGTTCACCTGGAAATGCTTTACCTTCAATGTTGATATAGCTTGCAGCTGAAATAGCTAAGCCTACATCTTTAGCTCGAGGTTCAATATAACCTAACTCTGTAGAAGACGTTGTCCCATCATCATTTGACAATGTATGTGTTAACGGTGCTAAGACAAAACGATTTCTTAATGTGCTTCCGTTAGGTAATTTTAGTGACTCGAATAATGGCTCAAACTTTTGCTCCATTTTAACTCCTCCTCAAATGTGTTTCGAACACATTTTAATACAAGGCGGATTATAAATAAAATAAACAGCTTATATTAAAACAAATTTACTCTTATTTAAAAAATTCGCTCTTTTCAATTAATCAAGTACATTTAGTTAACAATGCAAACACAATAACGACTGTAAAGAATTTCTGTGGGTGCTTTTAACCTATAATAAAAAGAGCGAGACGTTAAAATCAAATTGATTTTTTGTCTCACTCTTTTAAATGAAAGTCGACTTATATTAATTTTCTTCTGATTCCATCATTTGTTTAATACGTTTAGCTTCTTTTTCACGTTGACCTTTATTTAAAATTTTCTTTCTCAATCTCACGTTTTCAGGTGTTACCTCTACCAATTCATCATCGTTAATAAATTCTAACGCTTCTTCTAACGATAACTTACGAGGTTTTTTCATTGTTTCTGTTTGGTCTTTTGTCGCAGAACGTACGTTAGTTTGATGTTTAACTTTAGTAATATTGACAGTCAAATCATTTTCTCTGTTATTTTGACCTACAATCATTCCTTCGTATACATCTGTTCCAGGTTCCATAAAGTTAATACCACGGTCTTCTAAACCTAAAATCGCATATTCACTTGCAGATCCTTGGTCCATAGAAACTAACACACCGTTACGACGTCCACCAATACGACCTTTAATACGAGGTCTAAACTCATCAAATGTATGGTTAATGATACCGTAACCACGTGTCATAGACATGAATTCAGTTGTATAACCAATTAATCCACGCGCAGGCACGTTAAAGATTAGACGTGTCAATCCATTATCTGTCGTTACCATATCCACCATTTCACCTTTACGTTGTCCTAAAGACTCAATCACTGCACCTGAATATTCTTCTGGCACTTCAGCTTGAACGCGTTCAAATGGTTCATGTAACACACCATCAATATCTTTTAAAATAACTTGTGGTTTTGAAACTTGTAATTCAAAACCTTCACGTCTCATATTTTCGATTAAAATTGATAAGTGAAGCTCCCCACGTCCTGCAACTGTCCATGCATCTGGTGAGTCTGTTGGTGTAACTTTCAATGATACGTCTGTTTCAAGTTGGTTGTCTAAGCGCTCTTGAATTTGTCGTGCTGTTACAAATTGACCTTCTCTACCCGCAAACGGTGAATTATTCACTTTAAAAGTCATTTCAAGTGTTGGTTCATCAATACGTAATACAGGTAATGCATCTTGATGATCTTGTGGTGTGATTGTTTCACCTACGTTAATGTCTTCCATACCTGAGACAGCAATCAAATCACCTGCATAGGCTTCTTGAATTTCTTCTCGTTTTAAACCAAAATAACCAAATATTTTAGTCACACGGAAATTTTTAACTGATCCATCTAATTTTAATAATGATACGCTTTCACCAACACGCATTGTCCCTCTAAATACGCGCCCTATTCCAATACGCCCTACATAGTCATTATAATCAAGCAATGCAGGTTGGAATTGTAAAGGCTCGTCACGATTATCAACTGGTGCTGGAATATATTCTAAAATCGTTTCATATAAGCTTTGCATGTTTTCATCTTGTTTTTCAGGATCAAGGCTTGCAGTACCATTAATCGCTGAAGCATAGACAACAGGAAACTCAAGTTGGTCATCATTTGCATCAAGTTCAATGAATAAATCTAAAACTTCATCCACTACTCCCTCAGGACGTGCTGAAGGTTTATCAATTTTATTCACAACAACAACAGGTTTCAAGTTTTGTTCTAATGCCTTTTTCAAAACAAATCGTGTTTGTGGCATTGTTCCCTCATAGGCATCTACAACTAAAACAACACCGTCTACCATTTTCATAATACGCTCAACTTCTCCTCCGAAGTCAGCATGCCCAGGTGTATCTAAAATATTAATACGTGTGTCTTTATAGTTAACTGCTGTATTTTTCGCTAATATTGTGATCCCACGTTCTCTTTCTAAGTCATTAGAATCCATCGCACGTTCTTCAACATGCTCATTCTCACGAAAAATACCAGATTGTTTTAATAGTTCATCAACCAATGTCGTTTTACCATGGTCTACGTGAGCGATAATCGCAATGTTACGAACATCTTCTCTAAATTTTGTCATACTTTAATTCCTTTCTCGGGTAAATTACCACTTTCTTTTACAACTCGTTTATTATATCATAGAAATGAAATGAAGAAACAGAGTTAGGTGGGATTAAGATGAAAAAATCTCAATCAATTTTTTTATTGCTATCAATTCTTGCAATTTTCTTTTTAACCATGTTTAGCTTTGCAATCGCTGCAACCAATGTATTTTGGATGATCGTCACATTTATTTTAATGGTAGCAACGTTTGGTGTAGGCTTTTCATTAAAAAAGAAATACCGTGAAAACGATTGGCTATAACAACCACGAATGACTACATCTTTTAATAAATTTAAGGGCTGAGACACATTGATGTCCCAGCCTTTGTTTATACCCATTTTACTTATGTTTCAACTTTTCATGCAAAGCGATGAGTGTCTCATCATGCTGACGCAAATAGTCCTGTCGAATTGCTGTGTGTACTTTTTTATTTCCTACGAGAACAGAATTCGGATGCGTCATTGCTAAAGGTTCTCCTAAGAAATTTGTCGCAATCCCATCCACTTCTTCTAGTATAATGATGCCTCCAGCATAGTCCCATGGTTGTAAACGTGGTGTCATATATGCAGCAAGCTGTCCTGTAGCAACGTAAACAATTTCGAGTGCTGCTGATCCATATGCGCGTGCACTTCTTGAGTCACTTACGATAGGTTCTAACATTGTGCCTAATTTAGGTTTTGTGAGCCAATTTGGATTCATACCAATAATACTCTCACTTACGACAGTATCCTCTAAAAGAGGTAAAAGTTCTTCATTCATCAGTGCACCTTTCCCAGCTTTGGCATGGTAAAGTACATCTCTCATCACATCATAGACAAACCCTGCATAAGGCTTCCCTTCTTTAAAGATACCTATTGATATTGCAAAGTTTTCACTTTGATGAATAAAGTTTAACGTACCATCAATCGGGTCAATCACCCAGACAATGCCTTCAGTCGTTTCAATGTCATGGCCGTGGCCTTCTTCACCAATAATGCGATGATTTGGGTAGCTCTCTTGGATTTGACTCACAATAAACTGTTCTGTCTCTTTATCTACATTCGTTACTAAATCATTGGGGTTCGACTTAGCTTCAATTGCAAGTGTGTCACCCATCTTTTTTCTAATATTATTTCCTGCTTCTAAAACTAAACTTTTCGCAAAATCATATAAATGCATTCGACTCACTCCTATTAAATTCATTATACACTAAAATGGGGCAAGATGAATGTTTCGCAGTTCGGTATATGCTACAATGAAATCAGTTTAACACGGATACATAAGGAGGCGTATGATGACAAAATATACGTTTAAACCCAAAGATTTTAAAGTCTTTGAAGTAGAAGGTCTAGATGCAAGAATGGAAGCATTAGAACAACAAATTCGACCTCAATTACACGCACTTGGCGACTATTTTACAGATTATCTTGAAACTTTAACTGGTGATACTTTTTATGCACATGTAGCTAAACATGCTAGACGTACGGTCAATCCGCCCAAAGATACTTGGGTCGCTTTCGCAACGAATAAACGTGGTTATAAAATGATGCCCCATTTTCAAATTGGCTTATTCGAAGATCACTTGTTTGTGATGTATGGACTCATGCATGAAGATAAAAACAAAGCTAAAGATGTTGAAGTATTTGAAAACAAATTAGAAACGCTTCTTGATCTGCCTAACGACTTCCAAATATCTTTAGATCATACACAGCCCGATAAATCTCGTATACAAGATTTATCAAAAGAAGAACTTCAAAAAGGTATCGCACGCGCTAAAAATGTTAAAAAGGGCGAGTTTTTTGTAGCACGAGCGATTCCTCCTCAATCTGAGCATTTGAAAACGGATAAAGCATTTATTGCCTTTTTAGAAGACACATTTAAGCATCTTTTAAAATTTTACAGTTAATGTAAAGCATAGATGCCATAATAAAAAGACTTGGTCATTGCCAAGTCTTTTTATAATTATTTATCATCTCGATCTAAATCATCTAATCTTTTTAGTGATTCATCTCTATTATTTTGATACTGATCTCCGCTATTTTCTGCATGTTGCGTTTGGTTTTGATTAACTTCTCTATCTTGTGGTTCATGTACAACATTTTGTCTCTCCTGATGACGTTGGGCTTCCACATCTTGAGGATTTTCTTGATATTGTTGTGAGCGGTGTTCAGGATTTTGATAAATGTAGTTTCCATTTTTTGGCTTGCGGACAAGTAACATAATACCTGCAATTAACCACAAAATTCCTGAAATCAAACTTGCGCTTAAAAATACACCTGTTGCAGCAGCTATAATTAGTAATATCCCTGCTAAAATAGGCTTTTTAAACAAGAATACGGCCACTAGCGCAACAACTAAAGGAATAAGAAAAGTAATCAATGAAGTTGGGTTAATATTATTCAATTGAGACGCATCTTGACCCGTCATCTCAATTTGTTGTTGAAATTCTGGATTTTTAAAAATAGCAATCGCACCAATAATTAAAACGAACCAAATTGCGTGTAGAACAATTCCTACCCACGTTAAAACTTTCTCTGCTGTACGCTTGAATGGTACTTTTGCATCATTTCTGTTGACGATGCGTTCATCATTTTTATGCTGATTATAAACGTATTGATCTGACATATTAAAACCTCCTTATTGACTGTATTGCCTTTTTTCAAACTTTTAAACGCATAATACTTCATTTTATGTGTATTGCTAAATTTTGAGCATGTCCGCACAAAATGACATCATTTTTACAATAAACCTATAAGTTACATTTTATATTAGTAAAAATAAAATCAATATACTCAACGTGATACACGTGTTAGTATCCAACGTCAAACGGACACCTAAAATCAATGATATATTAAAATAGATAAGATTTAAAGATAATTATATTAAAATTTGAATAAATAGGCTAAACCAATAATTTATCGAGATTTTTATTATCATATTCACTGGCAAGCTTGTGCTATTTTCTACATTATTAAAAGGCACTTATTCCGATGTTCATGTCTAATCTCAAAGCGATACTAAAATCTAACTTTTAATGATTAAAGACATGCACTGAAATAAGTGCCTTTTTTATTTTGCGATTCAAATAACGTTATTGCTTTTCGTCTTCTTGCTCGCTGTCTTCAGCAGACTGTTTTGGTCTATCTTGTTGCAATTTCAAACGATTATCATAATTTTGGCGACGTTGTGTCGATGCACTCACTCTATGCTTTCTTTGTTCTTTTTCATGCGCCTTACGTGCTTTTTTCTCTTCTTTACGTTGTGCTTTGAGTTCTGCTTTCTCTTGCTTACGTTGTGCTTTAAGCGCTTCAGGTGATGTAACCGTATCATCCTCGTCATATTCTTCTGAAGTCGTTACATCATTTTCCACATCTTGTTCAGGCTCAGCTTGGTGAGACATTGTACGACTATCATAAATGAGTGTGTCATCTTCTGCATCATTGATATCATGTGTTGATTGTTCAACCTCATTTTTCTTAATCGGCTTATGATTATACTTTGCAGACCGTGATAATACAACTGGTTCATCATCAGATGGCCCCTCGTTTTCAACATGCGTGTCCTCTTTTTCCGCATTGAAGTGTGTCGATTGCGTATGAGGCAGATCTCCCTCATCTTCATCATACGTATTCTCTCTATATGATGGATAGCCGCCCATGTCTTGGTACATAGGTACAAGTTCATATTTTTCTTTTCTTCCAAACATCATTAGCGCAACAATAAAAAAGAATAATGGAACTAAAATAAAAAATAATGGTAATGTAATAATCGCTACTAACAAAAATAGCAGTCCTGATACAATACGATGATTCATTGAAATCAATGCTAGGAATGAAATCAATAGACATACGATCAAATATACGATAAATGCCCATACACCGTTCTGTAACATAATCACAAGTTGGGTTGCATTTAAATTATTACTTGCTAAAAAATCTTGCAAAGTGGCATTATTGGCAACCCCATTTTCTAGTTTTTGAATTGAATTCTCGTTACTAAAGAGAACCAAGCCAAAAAACATCGCCACAACTGTAGCACCTAATAATAATATCCAACTCAACCAGCCAAGAATCTTCTCAGCAAGACGATTTACAGGACGACTGATTTGTGTATATGCTTCTCCAGTCATGCTTCCACTCCTCTTATTTATCTTACTCACTTAATTATAACTAAACTCAAATGAAATCACTAGAATCATAACGCCATTTTGAAATTTAGGAAACGCTCATTGTATTCATTTAACACATCTGGCCCTAAATCTTTGTACACTTCAAGACGTTTTTGCTCTTCTCGTGTTGGGTAAACACGATGATCGTGACTCATTTCTTTTGGCAATAATTTTCTAGCCGTTTGATTAGGTGTACCATAACCCACCCATTCGGTATTTTGCTTACTCACTTTAGGATCCAACAAAAAGTTAATAAATTGATGTGCACCTTCAACATTTTGTGCCGTTTTAGGAATGACCATATTATCAAACCATAAATTCGAACCTTCTTTTGGCACGACATAGTCAAAATGATCGTTTTCTTGAAACAATGGTGCTGCCGAACCGCTCCAAATGACAGCAACATTCGCCTCATGTTGCTCAAGCATCATTTTAATTTCATCGCCTACAACACCTCGAATATTAGGAGAAAACGTTTTTAAGTTTTGTTCTGCCGATTCTAAATGTGTCTCATTCGTATCATTTAAACTATACCCTAAACTATTGAGAGATAGACCCATAATTTCTCGAGCGCCATCCACCAATAATACATCATTTTTTAACCGTGGATTTTTTAAATCATTCCAACTATTAAAATCGATATCAGGATATTTTTCTTTATTATACAAAATGCCGACTGTCCCAAAGAAATATGGAATCGAATAAGTATTTTTAGGATCAAAAGGCTGATTCATATAATGTGGGTCTAGATGCTTCATGTTTGGAATTTTTTGATGATCAATTGGACGCAATAAATGCGCTTTTCTCATTTTTTCTATCGTGTAATCACTCGGAAAGGCCACATCGTAATGCGTACCGCCATTGCGAATTTTTGCCTCCATCGCTTCGTTAGAATCAAATGTTTCATAAACCACTTGTATCCCTGTTTTCTGTTCAAATTGCTGAATTATTTCAGGATCAATATATTCTCCCCAATTATAGACGTACAGCTTTTCTTGTTGCTTGCCACCAATTTCATCATGGTTAATCCAATACCCGACACCCAAACTGATTAAACCCAGTAAGAGTGCGCCCCCAATGAGTTGTATCAATTGTTTCATATCGTCACACCTCTTTTACTGGATTGCTTCTTCTGTTTATGGCGCTGTATCAGTTGATAGCTGATTAAGCCAACCATAATCAATACAAATAAAATCGTAGAAATAGCATTAATTTCCATACTTACACCACGTCGTGCCATCGCATAGATTTCAACAGATAAAACACTAAAGCCGTTACCTGTCACAAAGAAGCTCACTGTAAAATCATCTAGAGAGTAAGTTAGTGCCATAAAAAAGCCACCAATAATTCCCGGCATGATATGCGGAATGAGCACCTTACTCAATAATTGAAACTCGGTAGCACCTAAATCACGTGCTGCATTCATAATTGAATCGTTCATTTCGTATAATTTTGGTAAAACTATAATGACAACAATAGGAATACAAAAGGCAATATGTGAGATGAGGACAGAGGTAAAACCTAATCCATATCCCGTAAAATGACCTATCGCTGTAAACATAATTAAAAATGAAGCCCCTATTACAACATCGGAAGAAACCATTAAAACGTTATTTAAAGTGAGCAACGACATTTTTAATGTTTGATTCCGAAGTTGGTACAACAACAATGCTCCAAAAACACCAATGATAGTTGCAATACTCGCTGCTAATAATGCAATCGCAATTGTATTAAAAACAACTTGCAAGAGATGTTTATTTTGAAATAAAGCTTGATAATGTTCCCATGTAAAACCTTCAAAATGCGTCATATTCCCCGCACTATTAAACGAATACAACATTAAAAAGAATATCGGCAAATACAAAACGACTAATAAGGTGTACAAATAAGTTTTACCGTACCATTTCATTTTGATGTGCCCCCTTTTTGCTTACTTCGTGTTAATACCATGACAAATGCCATGAATAACACTAAAAATATTGCAATTGTTGAGCCCATACCATAGTTTTGTATCACCAAAAATTGTTCTTCAATCGCTGTACCAATATTAATCACTTTATTACCGGCAATCAATCTCGTAATCATAAATAGAGATAATGCAGGAATAAAAGTCACTTGAATACCTGTTTTCACACCTTCAGCCGTTAACGGTAATAAAACTTTTCTAATCACCGTCGCTCGATTTGCACCTAAGTCTTGTGCTGCAAAAAAGAGCTGCTCAGGAATATCTTTCATACTGTTATAAATTGGAAGTAACATAAACGGAATATAAATATATGCCGAAACAAAGATAAAGGCTGGCGCTGTGAACAGTATAGGCTGTGCTGGAAGATGAAAGGACATCAAAATTTTGTTGATAAATCCATCATGACTGAAAATACCAATAAATGCATATGTCTTAAGTAGTAAATTCATCCATGTAGGTATAATCATGATCAACAACCAAGTGGCTGCATTTTTAGACTGTTGAATAAAATACGCAGCCGGATAACTGACTAAAAGACAAATCAAGGTAATGATAAAGGCATAAATAATAGATTCACCGAGCATCATCATATAATGCGCTGTTAAAAATTGACGATAATTCATCAAAGTAAAGTGTCCATCTTCATTGACGAATGAAAAATAAAGGAGTAACACGACAGGTATGATAATGAAGAAAACCATCCATAGCAAATAAGGAATTGCGAGCCAACGATTAATGTGTTTCATAGCTTAATTCTCCATAACCTTCTATACGTTTATCAAACTCTTCTTCAGTTTCACCTGGCACCATGATATGAATCGCTTCTGGCTCAAAATCGAGTCCTACACGTGCTCCTATATTTGCATTTTTAGTCGATTGAATTGTCCATTCATACCCTTTTCGATCTTCACATATCATTTCGTAATGTACGCCTCTAAATAGCGAACTTGTCACAGTCGCTTTAAAAAGCCCTTTTTCTTCAGGAACAACTGTAATATCTTCTGGTCGAATAACGACATCGACTTGCGTTTGTGGCGGGATATCTTTATCTACACAATCAAAATTTTGACCATAGATATTGACGATATAGTCCTCCACCATAACACCCTCAACAATATTGGATTCACCAATAAAATCTGCCACAAAACGATTGACGGGCTCATCATAAATATCAAGTGGTGTTCCAAATTGTTCAATTTTTCCTTCACGCATTACAAAAATAAAGTCGCTCATCGCTAAAGCTTCTTCTTGATCATGTGTTACAAATACGAAAGTAATCCCAAGACGTTTCTGTAACGCTCTTAATTCGTACTGCATTTCAGTACGCAATTTCAAATCTAATGCGGATAACGATTCATCGAGTAATAAAATCTCTGGTTCATTGACAATTGCACGTGCAATCGCAATACGTTGTTTTTGTCCACCACTTAATGCATGTATAGAACTTTCAATATATTTTTCAAGCTTTACTAATTTAAGTGCTTCTTTTACTTTTTCATCAATTTGTTGCTTATTTAGCTTTTTTAATTTCAAACCAAATGCCACGTTATCATAAACATTTAAATGTGGAAATAAAGCATAATCTTGGAAAACGGTATTGACTTGTCGCTGATTTGCTGGCCATTGATTAATGTTTTTACCTAAATACACAATTTCTCCCGCGTCCGGCGATTCAAATCCCGCAATCAGTCTTAGCATCGTCGTCTTACCACATCCTGATGGCCCAAGTATCGTATAAAAATAACCAGATTCTATCTCTAAATCAACTGCATCTAAAATTGTCGTTTCATCATACTTTTTAGTAATCTTCTTAAAAGATAATAACTCACTCAATTCTAAAACCCTCCTATAAATATGATGATGTAGCAACAATCATCAACTTTGCACAAACATGACCCGCATTAGATAAACGATGTGTGGCATGTGCTTTAAAATAAAGTGCATCCCCCTGTTCAGCAGTATATTGATGATCGCCTAAAGTCAGTGTAACCTTCCCTTCTAAACAATATACAAATGTGTCAGAGACAGAAGGCTGAAAATCTTTATATGACGCATAAGGTTGCAATGTCAGTAATAAAGGTTCCATATCAAACTCATTCGAACGTTTTACTGGCCATTGTAAAAAATACCCTTTTTCATCTTCATCATAAGTCAGTTGCTCATTTTTCGGATAATGTACTTTTGTGACGTATTTCGTATCAAAAAATTCTTTTGGAGAAGTACCTAACACTTCGAGAATATTTAAGAATGTTTCCATGCTTGGAGAAGTTTTATTACTCTCAATTTGAGAAATATAGCCCTTAGATAAATCTGTCCTTTCACCAAGCTCTTCTTGCGTTAAATTTTTTAAGCGTCTCAAGTTTTTAATCTTTTGACCAATCTCCATAAAGTTCCTCCACTCAAAAAAGCGACTTGTTTACTTTTACTAAACATTTTGTTTAATGCTTAATAAAAATAACAAATCGCTCACGAAATTACAATAGTTTTTTACTTGTTTGATAAAATTTCTTGATCTGGATTTTCTTTAGCTTGTTTCATCACAAAATAACTGTCATAGCCACTGTGCTTTCTGAAATCTTCAAAAATACGTTTTTCATCAGCTTTACCCGGAACAACTGCTTTGAAACGACGATAACGTGTCATTAAAACTTCTCTTGCAATGTGTTGTTCATAGTAGGATTCAATCGCATTAAAAAATGTAATGACATCCATGATTTCATCTTTCGACCAGTCCATATCAATTGGATAATGATAATCCATTCGAGCCCCTCCTTAAAGTTGGAATCCATTCCACACATCTCGTTGTTCATTCTAACATTGTTCTGAAATTGAAAAAAGGGACTGAAACAATGATGTTTCGGTCCCTCATTTATATAACTATTATTACATTGTATGGATTGGTAATCCTAAAGCTTTTTCAGCTGCTTCCATGCTCATTTCACCTAAAGTTGGGTGGGCATGTACAGTTAAAGCGATATCTTCAGCATTCATACCTGATTCAATTGCTAAACCAAGTTCAGCGATCACGTCTGATGCACTTGTACCTACCACTTGCGCACCAATTAATGTGTCATCTTCTTTAAGTGTAATCAATTTAACGAATCCGTTTGTATCATCTAATGATAATGCACGGCCGTTTGCTTGATAAGGGAATTTAGAAGCTTTATATTCGATGCCTTCTTCTTTAGCTTGTGCTTCAGTATAACCCACTTGTGCCAATTCAGGCTCAGTGAAACATACTGCTGGCATACCAATGTAATCTACTTCTGCATTTTTTCCAGCAATCGCTTCAGCAGCAACTTTTGCTTCATAGCTTGCTTTATGTGCTAATGGTAATCCTGGAACAATATCACCAATTGCATAGATACTATCAACAGAAGTACGGCTTTGTTTATCGACTTCAATTAAACCACGATCAGTAAGTTTAACGCCTGCTTCTTCTAAACCAAGCTCGTCTGTATTTGGACGACGACCTACAGTTACTAATACGTAGTCAGCTTCGATTGTTTTTTCTTCGCCTTTAACTTCATAAGTCACTTTAACGCCATTTTCAGTTTCTTCAGCAGATTTAGCTAAAGCTTCAGTTTCGATCTTCATACCTTTAGCTTTCATTTCTTTCTTAACTGGTGCAACCATTTGTTTTTCGAAACCGCCTAAGATTTCTTTCGCACCTTCAAGAATTGTTACTTCAGTACCGAAGTTCGCATAAGCAGTACCTAGTTCTGAACCGATATAACCGCCACCAACAACGACTAATTTTTCTGGTACTTCTTGTAAGTTTAATGCACCTGTTGAATCAAGAACGCGACCACCAAATTCAAAATTAGGAATTTGAATTGGGCGTGAACCTGTTGCAACGATAGCATTTTTAAAGTTGTAAGTTTGTGCACTTTTTTCATCCATAACACGTAAACTGTGTGCATCAACGAAATAAGCTTCACCTTTAACGATTTCAACTTTGTTACCTTTTAATAAAGATTCAACGCCGCTTGTTAATTTGTTAACAACTGAACCTTTAAAATTTTGAACTTTACCGAAGTCTAAAGAAACATTTTCTGCTGTAATACCAAGGTCTGAACCGTGTTGAGCTTGTTCAAAGCGGTGAGAAACATTTAATAACGCTTTAGAAGGAATACAACCTACGTTTAAACACACACCACCTAAGTTACCTTTCTCAACGATTGTTACTTTTTGACCTAATTGTGCAGCACGGATCGCTGCAACATAACCACCAGGGCCTGCCCCAATGACAATAGTATCTGTTTCAATTGGAAAATCTCCGACTACCATATTTTACCCCTCCATTAATAATAGTTCTGGATTGTTTAATAAACGTTTGATGTGGTTCATAGCATTTTGACCTGTTGCACCATCGATTTGTCTATGGTCAAAGCTAAGTGATAATGCTAGTACAGGCGCTGCTACAATTTCACCATCTTTTACGATAGGTTTTTGTGCAATACGGCCAATACCTAAAATCGCAACTTCTGGGTGGTTGATAACTGGTGTAAACCATTGACCACCTGCAGAACCAATGTTACTGATTGTACATGTTGCACCTTTCATTTCGTCAGAAGTTAATTTACCATCACGCGCTTTTACAGCAAGTTCATTAATTTCATCTGAAATTTCGAACATTGATTTACGGTCTGCATTTTTAACAACAGGTACTAATAAACCTCTTTCTGTATCTGCTGCAATACCGATGTTCCAGTAATGTTTATGAACAACTTCACCTGCTTCTTCATTAAATGAAGTGTTAAGTGCTGGGTATTTTTTCAATGCAGAAACTAATGCTTTCACAACATATGGTAAGAATGTTAATTTTGTACCTTGTTCAGCAGCAATTTCTTTGAATTTCTTACGGTGATCCCATAATTCTTGAACATCAATTTCATCCATTAATGTTACGTGAGGTGCAGTATGTTTAGAGTTAACCATTGCTTTAGCAATTGCTTTACGCATTGCAGGGATTTTTTCAGTTGTTTCAGGGAATTCACCTTCAGTTGAAACTGTTGATGCTGCTGGTGCTGCAGATTCTTGAGGTGCTTCAGATGCTGATGCACTTTGTGATTCAGGTGCTGCTTGGCCACCACCATTAATGTATGCATTTACATCTTCTTTAGTAATTCTACCATTTTTACCTGTACCATTGACAGCTTTAATGTTGACATTATTATCGCGTGCATATTTACGTACAGATGGCATTGCTTTAACGTGTCTATTTTCATCGACTTCACCAGCTTCTTGAGGTGCTGCAGCTGGTTCAGCTTTTGCTTCTTCTTGAGGTGCTTCTTCTGCTTTATCAGAACCACCGTCGTGACTATGACCGCCTTTGAATTCCATTTCTTCAGCATCAGGTGCGTCAATCATTACAATTGTGTCGCCGACTACTGCAACTGTTCCTTCTTCAACAAGTACTTTTTCTACAGTACCGCTTACAGGTGATGGAATTTCAACAACTGATTTATCATTTTGTACTTCACATAATACGTCATCTTCTTCAATAGTATCTCCAGCTTTAACAAACCACTTTACGATTTCACCTTCGTGGATACCTTCACCAATATCGGGTAATCTAAATTCAAATGCCACGTTGTTTCCTCCTAAAAATCAATTTTTAATAATAAGTTGTCCACACAGATTTAGGAGAAGAAACGGCTGACCGTTTCATTCTCCATTTGTGCCTCTGTGACTTTCTCGTTTAACACATCTTCTCAATTTCTCTATTAAAATTCTAGTGTTGCTTTTGCTTGCTCAATAATATCATTTTTATTTGGTAACCAAACATTTTCTGCTTGTGTAAATGGATAAATCGTATCTGGTGCAGCTACGCGACCAATTGGCGCTTCTAATGATAAGATGGCACGTTGTGATAATTCTGATACCACGTTTGCTCCAACACCTGCTTGTTTTTGAGCTTCTTGAACAACAACCACACGACCTGTTTTTTCAGTTGATGCAACTAAAGTATCAATGTCTAATGGTTGAACTGTACGTAAGTCAATTACTTCAACTGAGTGACCTTCTTTTTCAAGTTCTTCAGCTGCTTTTAATGATTCTTGTACCATTGCACCGTATGCGATAATTGTTAAATCAGTACCTTCGCGTTTAACGTTAGCTTTACCGATTTCAATTGTATATTCTTCTTCTGGTACTTCTTCACGGAATGAACGATATAATTTCATATGTTCAAGATAAACAACAGGATCATTGCTACGGATACTTTCAATTAACAATCCTCTTGCATCATATGGACCTGATGGGATAACAACTTTCAAACCAGGAGATTGTGCTAAAACACCTTCTAAGTTATCAGCGTGCAATTCTGGTGTGTGTACGCCCCCACCAAATGGTGTACGAATTGTAACTGGTGCAGCTTTAGAGTTACCTGTACGGAAACGATGACGTGCAATTTGTCCTGCAACTGAGTCGAATACTTCAAATACGAAACCTAAGAATTGGATTTCCATAATAGGACGGTATCCTTGTGTTGTAAGACCTAACGCTAAACCACCGATTCCTGATTCAGCTAAAGGTGTATCGAATACACGGTCTTCACCGAATTCTTTTTGTAAACCCTCTGTTACACGGAATACACCGCCGTTTACACCAACGTCTTCACCAAATAACAAAGTGTTTTCGTCATTTTTAAGTTCAGTTGCTAGCGCATTATTAATCGCTTGAACCATTGTCATTTGTGCCATGGCTTACTTCGACTCCTTCTCTTTGTAGATTTCGTATTGTTCTTTAAGATTGTAAGGCATATCTTCATACATGATTTCCATTAATGAAGTTACAGTTTGTTTTTCTGTTTTATCTGCTTCTTTAATTGCAGCTTTAATTTCATTTTTAGCTTGTTCGACGACTTCATTTTCTTTGTCTTCTGACCATAAGCCTTTATTTTCTAAGAATTTTCTGAAGCGAACGAGCGGATCTTTTTTCTCCCACTCTGAATCTTCATCAGAAGTTCTATATTTAGTTGGGTCATCCCCAGCCATTGTATGTGGACCATAACGGTAAGTCATTGTTTCAATTAATGTTGGACCTTCACCATTAATTGCGCGTTCACGAGCTTCTTTAGTTGCTTGGTATACTGCTAAAGCATCCATACCGTCAACTTGAATACCAGGGATACCTACTGCAATTGCTTTTTGAGCTAATGATTTAGCTGCAGTTTGTTTATCACGTGGTGTTGAGATTGCGTAGTTGTTATTTTGAATAACAAAAATCGCAGGTACTTTGTATGCTGAAGCAAAGTTAATACCTTCATAGAAGTCACCTTGTGAAGAACCACCGTCACCAGTATAAGTGATAGCTACAGCTTTTTTACCTCGTTTTTTAAGACCTAGTGCCACACCTGCAGTTTGGATGTATTGTGCACCGATAATGATTTGTGGGCTTAACGCATTCACACCTTCAGGCATTTGGTTACCTACAAAGTGTCCACGTGAGAATAAGAATGCTTTAGTCAATGGTAAGCCATGCCAAATTAATTGTGGTACATCACGATATCCAGGAAGAATAAAGTCTTCTTGTTCTAAAGCGTATTGTGAAGCTAATTGTGAAGCTTCTTGACCAGCAGTCGGCGCGTAGAAACCAAGACGACCTTGTCTGTTCAATGAAATTGAACGTTGGTCTAAAATACGTGTCCATACCATTCTTCTCATTAATTCAACTAACTGTTCATCCGATAAATCCGGAAGTAAATCTTCGTTCGTTACATTTCCATCTGCATCTAAGATTTGAACCATCTCAAATTTCGACTCAGTATCTTTCAATACTTGTTCTGCATCGAATTGGGCTTTTAACTTAGCAGCCATGCAATTCACCATACCTTTCCCGTTTATAAATATAATTCAACTTACTTTAGTGTAACACAAAATATAAAAACTGTTAAACAGTTTTATGCAACTTCTGTAACACTTGATATAACAACAGTATAGCCAACTG
The DNA here is from genome assembly GCF_000411275.1 of Staphylococcus sp. HGB0015. Lineage (NCBI taxonomy): Bacteria > Bacillati > Bacillota > Bacilli > Caryophanales > Staphylococcaceae > Staphylococcus > Staphylococcus sp. HGB0015. The sequence goes on along the minus strand of NZ_KE150417.1, from coordinate 522,359 downwards.
TTATACTATAGAACTCAAACTGTTATATTCTATTTGTTAGCGATTTCATCAACATCTTGTTTCTCTGTTTGTACTTTTCGAATTGCTTTTGTATAGTTATCAACCTTTTTCTTCATTTCTTTTTGTGCTTTATTTAAAGCTTCTGATCGTTTATCCACTTCTTGTTGAGTACCAGAAGAATTTTTGAAATAACCAAATAAGTCTTTTTCTTTATTAATAATATTTTGATAACCTTTCACAAAATCTTTATGCTTTTTATATTTTTCTTCTAAAGCTTGGTTTAGCTGATCATATTCTTTTTTGTCATCTTTATCTTCAATTTTGTTAGATTCTTTTTTGATATTTTGGAAATCTTTCTCTGATTGCGCCATTGCTTTAGACTCTTTATCAAGTTGCTTTTCTCTTTGTGATGCATTATCTAAGAAAGCTTTAACTTTATCTTGAACTTTGCTGATATCTTTGCCACTTACTTCTTTAGAAATTTTTTCTTTTTCTTTTTCAAGTTTATTCATTTCTTTATTAATGTTTTGAATTGGCGCTTCTGCTTTTTGCATTTTTTCAAGTCCATTATTGTAGTTCTCAAAATGCTCTTTGTCATTGTTACAACCTGCTAGCAATATCGTTGCAGCCATTGCTACACCCATTGTTTTTTTGAATTTCATATTTATGGTCCTCCTTATATTGTCAATGGCTATATTAATGAAATTTCCTTCATAATTCAAATGATGCTTCGTTTTCTGCGTCAATTCATAACTCTATTTTACAAATCCTTACTATTGTAACGATTTTGAATTATTGGTTCATATCCCACTCATTTTTCATTATACCAAAACACATCGTATACAACTCAATATTACGCATTAATATATTGAACTTATCTCAAACTATTAAAAGATGTCTATTTTAAGTTTAAATTAAACTAATATGACTCTCCGTAAAAAGCGTCTTAAACCGTATTAAAAAGTGGCACTTTTTTCAATTTTTGAGATGTTAGCATGATATAGAATAAAATCACAAATTCCTTTTTAATTTTGTCAAATATTTATTGAGTAATTAAGAGTAAACGACTATCACTTTTAAGTCATTTTTTGATATATTAATAAATAAGGAAGGTGTCAAATATGTTAACAATGAAAGATATTATTAGAGATGGACATCCAACACTTCGCCAAAGATCAAAAGAAGTGGAGTTCCCATTAACTGACGAAGAACGTCAAACTTTATTAGATATGCAAACTTTTTTAAGAAATAGTCAAGATCCAGAAATTGCTGAAAAATATCAATTACGTAGTGGTGTAGGTCTTGCTGCACCTCAAATCAATGTACCTAAACGTATGTTTGCCATTTATTTACCAGATGATGGAAATGGCAATTCATATGATATGGGTATCGTCAATCCTAAAATCGTAAGCTATAGCGTACAAGACGGTTATTTACCTACAGGTGAAGGATGTCTAAGCGTTGACGAAGACGTGCCTGGTTTAGTTCACCGTCATTATCGAATCAAATTAAAAGGTTATGATATCGATGGTAACGAAATCAGTTTGAGACTTAAAGGTTATCCTGCCATTGTCGTGCAACATGAGCTCGATCATTTAGATGGCGTTTTATTCTATGATCGTATCGATCACGATAACCCACTCAAACCTAAAGATGGTGCAGTCGAAGTTTAAACATTGTCAATTGATATTCAGTAAATTCTAATTATAAATAGCAAAGCCCCAAATCTCTGATGAATTCAAGTGAGATTTGGGGTTTCGTTAAATGAGCTGATGCCTGAGACGTGGATAGGTTAAATGTATGGTGATATACATCACTGCCCTATTGAGATTATAAAAACACATCTCTTCTTTGTTTGTGTCTAATTCCTTCATCATCCAACGCCTCTTTAAGTAATTGAAAAGTTTCCATGTCTAAAAACTCTGGATCATGATGATGTCTAATAAAGTAGTGGTTATCTTGTGTTGCTTGCTCTTCTTCATATTCAAAAAACATTGTCACTTGTTCGTTTCTGACTTCGAACTGAATCTCAATTAATTTTTTGTCCTCACGATTACGTTCCTCTTTAACTTCTGTTAATAACTGCGCTACACTTTTCATCTTCATCACCTTTTTTCGGGACATTTTAAAGAGATATACCACTTATCTCATTTAGGTACTATTTTAGTTTATCACATTCCGCTTTATTTATTCGATGACTTCATGTAAAATAAAAGCAACTGGGCTGTATTTGAAATACAATACACCTCATCAAGAACGGAAATCAAAATTAGCGATGTACATGCGAGATTAAAGTGAATGAAATGATGAATTGAATGTTATTGAACACATTGTTTAATCATGATTCGGTTCATATTTTTTATTTTAAAATTCAATTTTTAACCCTGTGGCATGTAAATCGATTTATTATAAAGAGATATCCAATTTAGGAGGAACGAATTAATGTCAATTTTTAAAGTATTTTATCAACATAATCGTGATGAAGTGATCGTACGTGAAAATACACAAACGATTTATGTTGAAGCACAAACTGAAGAACAAGTTCGTCGTTATTTAAAAGAACGCAACTACAATATTGAATTCATAACTAAATTAGAGGGCGCACATTTAGAGTATGAAAAACAATCCGATCATTTTAACGTGGAGAAAGCACAATAATGAAACAACTTCAAAAAAATGAAGTGGGCGTCTATGCATTAGGCGGCTTAGGTGAAGTCGGTAAAAATACTTATGCCGTTGAATACAGAGACGAAATCGTAATCATTGATGCAGGTATCAAATTCCCTGACGATAGTTTACTTGGTATCGATTATGTTATACCAGATTATACGTATCTTGAGCAGAATCAAGATAAAATCGTGGGATTAGTAATCACACATGGTCACGAAGACCATATCGGTGGTGTGCCCTACCTGCTTAAAAAGATTAACGTACCAATTTATAGCGGACCGCTTGCATTAGGTCTGATTCGTAATAAATTAGAAGAGCATCATTTGTTACGTCAAGCTAATTTAAACGAAATCACTGAAGATACAGTGATCGAATCTAAACATTTCAAAATTAGTTTCTATCTTACAACACACAGTATTCCAGAAACTTATGGTGTCGTTGTCGATACGCCTGAAGGCAAAGTCGTACACACAGGTGACTTTAAATTTGATTTTACGCCTGTAGGTGCCCCTGCCAATATTGGTAGAATGGCAAAACTAGGTGACGAAGGGGTCCTTTGTTTACTCTCTGACTCCACGAACTCCCTTGTTCCCGATTTCACTTTAAGTGAACGTGAAGTTGGTCAAAATGTCGATAAAATTTTCCGTAATTGTACCGGACGTATTATCTTTGCAACATTTGCATCTAATATATACCGTGTCCAACAAGCGGTTGAAGCTGCTGTAAAGTACAATCGAAAAATCGTGACATTTGGTCGATCAATGGAAAACAATATTAAAATCGGTACTGAACTGGGTTATGTTAAAGCACCACCTGAAACTTTTGTAGAGCCAAGCAAAATTAATAGTATTCCAAAACACGAATTACTTATTTTGTGTACGGGTTCTCAAGGTGAGCCTATGGCCGCTTTATCTCGAATCGCTAACGGTACGCATAAACAAATTAAAATTATTCCTGAGGATACAGTTGTCTTCAGTTCTTCACCAATTCCAGGTAATACAAAAAGTATTAATCGCACGATCAATGCACTTTATCAAGCGGGCGCAGAAGTGATTCATAGTAAAATATCAAATATTCACACTTCTGGACACGGTTCACAAGGTGACCAACAATTAATGTTACGCCTTATTCGACCTAAGTTCTTCTTACCTATTCATGGTGAATATCGTATGCTAATGGCACATGGTCAAACTGGTATTGATTGTGGTGTTAAAGAAGAAAATGTTTTTATTCATGATATTGGTGATGTGCTTGCGCTTACGCGTGATAGTGCGCGTAAAGCGGGTCGTATCCCATCAGGCACAGTCCTTGTCGACGGTAGCGGTATTGGTGACATCGGCAATGTTGTTATTAGAGACCGTAAACTCTTGTCTGAAGAAGGACTTGTTATTGTCGTTGTGAGTATTGATTTTAATACGAACAAACTTTTGTCAGGCCCTGATATTATTTCACGCGGTTTTGTATATATGCGTGAGTCAGGCCAATTAATCTATGATGCACAGAAAAAAATCAAGCAAGATGTAATCAATAAATTGAATAACAATGAAAATATTCAATGGCATCAAGTTAAATCTTCTATTATTGAAACATTGCAACCTTATTTATATGAAAAAACAGCAAGAAAACCGATGATTTTACCAGTCATTATGAAAGTAAATGATAAAACAAAATAATTAAAGTCATGATATAAAAATGATAAAACAGAGGGGCATGCGATAAATCAAATTCGTAAACCCCTCTGTTGTTTTATGCTACAACAATTTTAATGCGCGTTTAAACTCAAAAAGGACGAAGTTGACATTCATGTTCCAACTTCGTCCTTTTATTTTAAAACTAATGTGCCATTTTTTTCTCAAAACGCGTTAAGTCATTATCATGACCGATAATAATTAAAATATCATCAAATTCTAATGCAATGTCTGGATCTGGCGCTACAATAATTTCTTTTCCTCGTTTAATCGCTATAATATTGATACCAAATTGAGCACGCACGTCGAGCTCAATTAATGTTTGGCCCGCCATTGTTTCACTCACTTTAATTTCAACAATAGAATGTTCGTCTGACAGCTCTAGGTAGTCTAACACTGTCGCACTTGCAACATTGTGCGCAATACGACGTCCCATGTCTCTTTCAGGGTGTACGACTGTATCGGCACCTATTTTGTTCAAAATTTTAGCATGATAATCATTTTGTGCCTTTGCCGTTACTTTTTTGACACCCAACTCTTTTAATATAAGTGTTGTCAGTGTACTTGCTTGAATGTTTTCACCAATCGCAACAATGACATGGTCAAAATTACGAATCCCTAAACTTTTCATTACCGCTTCATCCGTCGTATCTGCCACGACAGCATGTGTTGCAATATCACTATATTCATCTACGCGGTTTTCGTCTTTATCTATCGCCATAACATCCATGTCTAACGCATTTAATTCTCTAACAATACTGCCACCAAAACGCCCTAGTCCAATGACTACATATTCTTTATCCATTACAGGCCTCCTGAAGTTGATTTTACGCTAAAATATGTGCGCAATGCATGCGTGGGAAAGGGAGTGAAACAAAATCTAAAACACCTTTTAGACTTTCATTTCACTCCCATTAAAAATCTTTTCAATAGCCCTTTGGTTTACTCGACATAGCGCAAAACAATATTTTCTCAAAGAGCCACTTAATGACTTACATGCATCAATCATACTTGATTATCTCATAATATGCGCACATCAATTAATGATATTCTTATATTACTACAAATCCATGTGTTATGCATGAATGAACTGATTAAAATCAACAATCACATGTTTTTTATTTTGAGTGCGTTAGTAGCCTTTTTTATGACCTCTCACATAGTCTTTGTCAAAAACAAATAACTTCAAAATAAAGTAAAGTGAAGGAATTAAAAGCAACAGACCGCATATAAAAGCGATAGTCAATACAAGTGCCATACTATCATTCGTTACCTCATCATCTATATGAATATAAGGGTAAAGAATGTATGGTAATTTACTGAGACCATAACCGAAAAATGCTGTTCCCATTTGTAACATCACAAATAAGAATGCAATACCATGCGCCTTTTTGAGGTACGTAAGCACCCCAGCAATTAAAAATGATACGAAACTGATTATGAATAACCAGCCGTAATCAAAAACCGCTGCGTTAAAGTGTGCTTTATTTTGTATTCTTAACGATAAAAATACAAATAACGACATCAAAATCATAGGCGCGCCCCACATGAGAAACCATTTACGTAATAGTGCGTAGGCTTTCCAATCTTGAGCACGATGCGCATAGAATGTTAAAAATCCTGATGAAATATATAACACTGAAACGATAGCTAATAAAACAACCGTCCAACCGTATGGACTTAACAACAACTCTGTCCAGTTGAGATCGATACTTCCAGAAGCTGTTTTTTTAAGGAAACCACCTTCTGAAATTGTTAATGCTGTCGATAGTGCTGCAGGGATTAATAATCCTGAAATACCATATATCATTAACCAAGACAACTTACTATCTTGACCGTAGTTTTCAAATGCATAAAATGCGCCTCTTGCAGCAAGTAGAATTAATGCGATTGAACCTGGGATCAGTAAAACTGTACCATAATAGTAAGCTGTATCTGGGAAGAAACCAACAATGCCGACGAAGAAAAAGACAAAGAATACATTGGTAACTTCCCATACTGGGTTAAGATAGCGTTGTATCAAACGGTTAATATAATGAGATTGTCCAAAAAGTTTCGCATGGAGTGAAAAGAAACCCGCACCGAAATCGATAGATGCCACAATGATATAGCCGAATAAAAACAACCACAAAACAGTGATACCAATGATTTCATAACTCATCATAATTCACCTCTACTTCTTGCGATACGTTCAATATCTTCGTATGCCGCTTTATTTTTAAACATTCTTACTAATACGTATGTTGCAGAGAACAAGAGCACGAAATAGAGTATTGCAAAAAGCATAGTCACAAAAACGAGACCATTTGCATTTGTTGCTGCGTCTTGAACTTTTAAGAATCCTCTAACTATCCAAGGTTGTCGACCGAGTTCTGTTAAAAACCAACCGAATTCAATCGCTAACATTGCTGCAGGTCCAGTCAATAAAGTCGCATATAGAATCACCTTATGATGTGGATTTAATTTTTTCACCCACATCGCAATCACGTATGCGAACGAAACGACGAAACAAAAAATACCAAATGTCACCATGAGATCAAAGAAATAATGCACAATCAAAGGGGGTAACTCATCTTTTGGAAAATCGTTTAATCCTTTCACTTTCGTATCAAAGTGACTATCAGATAGAAAACTTAAGGCACCAGGAATGTGGATTGCACCTTTAACTTCCTGAGTAGACTCATCCAACACACCAAATAAAACTAAATCCGCATTAGATTCGGTATTAAAGTGCCATTCATACGCAGCAAGTTTTTCTGGTTGTTCATGGTGTAAAAATTTAGCTGATAAATCGCCTGCTAACATGGATAGCATCGTAAAAAGCAGACCTGCGATCATTGTCACTTTGAGTGCTGCTTGATGATATTGGCGATCTTTTTCCACTTTATTTTTAAGTAACTTAAATGCTGCAATACTTGCTAAAATAAAGGCCATTGTCATTACTGCAGTTGTAACAACATGGAATGAACGAACAAAGAAAGAAGCATTAAACATCGCTTCTATTGGATCAACATTGACCATTCTTCCATCTTTAAATACCATTCCTGCTGGTGTATTCATAAAAGAGTTCACTGACGTAATAAATAAAGCTGAAAACGTACCACCAATAATAACCGGAATACTAATTAAAAAATGTATCCATTGATTTTTAAAACGATTCCAAGTATATAAATAAATACTTAGAAAAATGGCTTCAAAGAAAAAGGCAAAAGTTTCCATAAATAAAGGTAATGCGATGACATGCCCACCAATTCGCATAAATGTAGGCCATAGTAATGATAACTGTAAACCAATAATTGTACCTGTTACTACACCAACGGCCACTGTAATTGTGTAACCTTTCGACCACCGTTGGGCTAATGCTATATGTTGATCACTTTTCTTTTTAATACCGATAAATTCAGCGATTGCAAAGAAAAGTGGCATACCGACGCCTATTGTTGCAAAAATAATGTGGACTGCAAGTGTCATTCCTGTCAAAAACCGACTAATATCCACTGCATCCATTTTGATTCCCTCCTTAGTTTTAAAAGTAAAGTGATTTTTATTATAAGCCCATCTTTCATAGTTTTAATATCTTTTTGTTCACTTCATACGTGACAATTTATTGACAAGACTTAAATTTGTCATTTTTAATCAAACTATAAATTTGCTTTTTGACCATTTTTAACTTATGATGAAGAACAAATTGAAAAGAAAGTTGGCTCAATTATGGCTGAAGTAATTATCTATACACAAAATGACTGTCCGCCTTGTGCGTTTGTTAAAAATTATCTCAACGAAAATCACGTTAATTTTGAAGAGCGCAACATTGCAAATACGCAATTTCGAAATGAAATGATTGACTGGGACGCATTTTCTACACCTTTTATTTTGATTGATCAGGTGCCTATGTTCCAAGTTGATTTAGATCAATTAAATCAAAAATTGGGGATTCCTACTTCATAATAGTGGGAGTCATCTCATATGCAACAGACGTCATATTTTAAGGCGTTATCGTTAATTTGTGTAAAACAAAACAGGAGCGTGCACTTTGAGGTGCATGCTCCTGTTCGTTTTACAGTAAAGTGAACTAAGCCTGACTTGTTTTTGATTTGACTAAATCAACAACTTCATCGACAGTAGCACAATTAATTGCGCGGTCTGCTAATTGTGTCATCTCAGTTTGACTTAAATTTTTAATTTGTCGGCGTGCTTTTAAAATGGATGTCGCGCTCATTGAAAATTCATCGAGCCCTAAACCAATTAATAGTGGAATAGCTGTTTCATCTCCAGCCATTTCACCACACATACCTGTCCATTTACCTTCTTTATGAGATGCTTCAATTACTTGCTTAACTAAGCGTAAAATTGAAGGATTGTAAGGTTGGTAAAGATATGATACACGTTCTGACATACGGTCAGCTGCCATCGTATATTGAATTAAGTCATTCGTTCCAATACTAAAGAAGTCAACTTCTTTAGCAAAAACATCAGCTAAAGCTGCTGTAGATGGAATTTCCACCATAATACCTAACTCAATATCATCGCTAACTTCAACGCCTTCTTGTTTTAAGTTTTCTTTTTCTTCAAGAAGAAGCGCTTTTGCATCGCGGAATTCTTTAATCGTCGCAACCATTGGGAACATAATGTTCAGTTTTCCGTAAGTTGAAGCGCGTAATAACGCTCTTAATTGTGGACGGAAAATTTCAGGTTGATCTAAACAAAGACGAATTGCACGGTATCCAAGGAATGGGTTCATTTCCTTAGGCAAGTTAAGATATGGCAATTCTTTATCTCCGCCGATATCTAACGTACGAACAACTACGCGTTTACCATTCATTTCTTGTAATACTTTTTTATAAGCTTCAAATTGCTCATCTTCTGAAGGCATCGTATCGCGACCCATATATAAGAATTCTGTACGATATAAGCCAATACCTTCTGCACCGTTATCTTTTACACCTGGCAAATCATTAGGTGTCCCAATATTTGCGGCAAGTTCAACATGTTGACCATCTTTTGTTTTTGATGGTTCATCACGTAATTGTTTAAGTGCTTCACGATCAGCAAAGAATGATTCACGTTTATGTTGATACGCTTTTAGTTCATCTTCCGTTGGATCAATGATAACATCTCCAGTTAAACCGTCAATAATCACCATATCACCTTGTTCTACAGATTCAGTAATTGATTTTGTCCCTACAACAGCTGGAATCTCTAATGAACGACTCATAATCGCTGAGTGTGAAGTACGACCACCAATATTTGTAACGAATCCTTGAACATATTGTTTATTTAATTGTGCTGTATCTGATGGCGTCAAATCATGGCCCACAATGACGACGCTTTCATCGATAATACTCGGATTTGGTAATTCAACACCAAGAAGATGTGCTAAAACACGTTTGGACACATCGCGTATATCCGCAGCACGTTCTTTCATGTATTCATTATCCATTGATTCAAAAATTGAAATAAAGTTTTGTGACACTTCAGTTAACGCATGTGGTGCGCTTGCTTTGTCATTCTTTATTTTTTCTTCAATAGGGTTAATCAATTCTGGATCATCAAGTACTAATAAATGCGCATCAAAAATGGCCGCTTTGTCAGCACCCAATTGTTCTTCCGCATTATTGCGAATTTTTGTTAACTCTATTTTAGAATTTTTCAACGCATCGTTGAATTTTTGGATTTCTTGTTCAGGCTGATCTGTTGTCTCTTGACTAAAACTCAAATCAGGTTCAACGAGCAAATACGCTTTGGCAATAGCAACACCATCTGAAGCTGCAATTCCCTTAATTATATTTGACATTATTTTGTTAACCCTTCTTTTGATAAGACTTCAGTAATCGCACTGATTGCTTCTTTTTCGTCACTACCATCAGCATAAATAGTAATTTCTGCGTCTTTTCCGACACCTAAGCTCATAACACCCATGATTGATTTTAAGTTGACTTTTTTAGCGTTGTACTCTAATTGAATATCTGAGTCAAATTTAGAAGCTGTTTGAACAAGCATTGTTGCAGGACGTGCATGAATACCTGTTTCGTCAATAATTACATATGATTGTTGTTCCATCTTACATCTTACTCCTTCAATTTCTAGATTTACTAGCTTAAATTATTACTAACTTTGCTACATAGCTTAACATTACCAAATTCTATATTTAAATTCAATTCGTAAATGCTTTCATCCCTTGATTTTCACAGGATTGGTTCAAAAAATCGTCACGGAATTTTATAAATTATAACAATGCCTTAACAACATTTTCACATTTTTGAATGTGATCTTTTCCTACTTTATTCATAAAGTAATAACTAATTGATGCCGATACCGCTTGTCCTACAAGAGGAAACCAACGTGTTTGTTTAGCCGCTGCACGTTTTGCGACATCTCTCACAACTACTTTTAAAATACCGCTTGATACTTTCTTTCCTATAAATTGACTGCCTTGAATGCCTGCAGCCATCAAGACACGATTTTTCATATCATCGCTCATTTTATTCACTTGTTTGTGATCTAAACCATAAATTTTATTGACATCTTCTATAATGTCACGCATTAATTTCATATCGACGCCAAAATCGAATCCTGGTATTGGAACGATGGTTGCACTCGATGAAAGAAAAGCTTTTTTCTTCACAAGGTTTTCAGCACGTTGACGTCTTTCATTTATTTCTGAAGTCGTGACTGGTAATGTATTTTTTCGTTTTATGTTTTCAATATTTAAGACTTTATTCCCTACTGTTTCGCTAATTTTATTGGAAATACCCATTTCAACTCCACCTTTCAAACCGTTATTACCTTCTTATACCCCGTTTCAATTTCAAATATTACTGAAGTGTCACAAAAATCAATTTAAGATATTTCGACGGTTTAAAATGTGGATGTGTTTTAAAATCTTTAGGCAAACCCATTACCTCATCAATTTGATAAGCGACGCCTTCATGATCTAACGTTTTTTTAACCATATTTTTAAATGCTTTTAATGAATAAGCACTGTGATTTGTACTTAAAATGAGACTGCCCTTCGCATTTAATAATGTTAAAGCACCTTCAATCAATTGCGGGTAATTTTTAGTAACAGAAAAAGTCTTCTTTTTATTGCGGGCAAAGCTTGGTGGATCAATCACGATTGTATCGAATGTCAGCCCATGTCTTTCTGCATATTTATAAAAATCAAACGTATCCATGACAAAAATATTTTGTGATTTCGGATCGATACCATTGAGTCCAAAATTTTCTTCAGTCATGGGACGGGAACGATTCGCTAAGTCTACACTTGTTGTTTTTGCACCGCCTGTCGCAGAAATTACAGAAAACGCACCTGTATAACTAAATAGATTTAAAACCTTTCTGTCTTCTGAATAATAATCTCTTAATTTTTTTCTTGCCTCTTTTTGATCTAAAAATATACCTGTCATCGGTCCATCATCGAGGTGCACATTGTAAAACGTGAAATTTTCCTCAATCACAATTGGAAATTCCGGTTTTTCCCCTTCAACCCATCCACCTTTAATAGATTGATGTTTAAATCTCGTTTTTTCAAAAATTGAACGAAACGGAAAGACCTGTTTGATTGCCCCAAGAATAGAATCACGAAATTGATAAATTCCCACTGAATACCATTGAATCAATAAGTGACCATCATAGGAATCAATCGTTAAACCACCTATTCCATCCCCTTCTCCATTGAATAGACGAAAAGCATTAGTTCCTTCAATTTGATAATAGTATTGGCGTGTTTCTAGAGCTTGTTCAAATAACTGCTCAAAAAAAGCTTGATTAATTTCATCATCTTTTTCATATGATAATATCCAACCTAACCCTTTATGTTGTCGTCCAACGTAGCCGACACCGATAAATGAATTTTTAGATGTTAATAATTGAAATAAATCTCCCTCTTCTAGTCGATCGTGGCGATAGATGTCCTCTTCTTCTATTAAAGGGTATTGATTAAGATATTTATCTTCTTTTCCTTTATTTAATACTGCGGTTTTCATATAATCAGCCTTTCCCTTCTTGTCATTACCACCATCTTAACACGAAAAATATGGGAGTAACATTGTTATCGTAGTACCGATGTGGACTTTCCAACATGAAAATGTTCGCTTTAATTTTGATGTAATCTCACTAGGTCGTGTGATTTCTTTTTTAAGAGGTATTAATACTTTTTTCACGCCTCAACACAGGCATTGCATACGGATTTTTATCATTAAAAGAAAGCGCTAAGACAATTTTCTAGTAAAATCATCTTAGCGCGATTGATTTTGGGATTGGTGTCCCAGTCTCTCCAAGCTAGTATTCAATTATTGCGGTTTTCTTGGTACGGGACCTGGTTGTCTCAATTGTAAGACGAAAGCAATAATAGTCGGAACTAACATTAAAATTAGAATTGGCGTGATGAAAATGGATAATAACAATCCATGTACGACAATGACGATATACTCTGTCAATAATTTAAAGAATAAAATACTAATCATAAATAATTGTAAATAATAATATTTACCTCTTAGCATTCGTGTTACAGACGTTAAAATAAATAAAATAGCAACAATTAAAAGAAGAAATAGACTAATCCACTCGTATACATATTGTGTTTGTGAAAGTTCCCAATCTCCAGATAAAAATAAGGCATTGCGGTTGTTAAATTCTAATAAAATAAAGAACAATAGAATTACACCACAAGCAATGGTTACGTAGCCTTTATTTAGCCATTTTGGACGTTTTTTTAGAAACGTAGGGATATCATCTTCTTCCAATTTAGCCCATTTAAACCATTTTTCTACAATCGCTTCACGCTTAGCACGTAAGCGTTCGATATCAATACTTCTACGTGTACGATGCGAAATATCATGTGTGAATTCAACTGTACGATCTTGGAAATCCTTGAAATGAATTTTAGAGGTGTTCGTAAATTGATACTTTTTACTTCTAGAATATGGATTTTCTTCACCTGTAATCTCTTCTTGCGATACAGGTAGTGAACGACGAAGAAATAAGAAATTCCATATTGCCATTTGTCCAATCAACCATAATACGACGAAAAATGTATTGATACTTAAAACGTCGATTGGTGCTATTTGACGACTTTCAATTCTTGTATAAAGTGCCAATTGTGTAATGATATAACAAATGCCGTAACTAAAAATAATCCATAAATAATGTTCTTTACGATGTAATGGATTCAGCTCATCTTTATACGCAATATAACCAATATGAATTAGAAATGGAATGATGAAAACAAACGCAATCCATCCATACACTTGTGACATAAAAATGAGTGTTAAAACGAAGAAAATGATTCCGATAAGTAAAAATAAAATAGATATGTCGTAATCAAATCGTGTCGTATTTGTGAGTGTTCGACCTATGAAGAGCATTAAAATACCAAAAAGAAGAATAATAACGCCACTTGCTAGCGGGATATCACCAATATACTTACTCATCACGCGGATAATTTCATTGAAAAAGGCCATAATGAAGTCCCATAAATTATCAATCTTAGAAATATGGTGCTTGCCATCCTTTAACTCATGAATGAGTGGAATATTTATAAAAATAATCACACTTAATAAAATTGACAGTGCACCGATAATATAGCTATAAATGACCTCGGTGTATTTGTTAAACAAAGACATCCTCTCACCTCAAAGTTATTATATACGAACTATGAATACCTGTCTGTAAAATTAATCAAATTCAGTCTTTAGAATGAGAATTTTCAATACTTATATCGCATCAAAATTTTAACTCGATTTCCCCACTATTGCGTACAGCAAGCATCCACGTATATACAATTGAAAACTTCAAAAAATACTTGATTGGTTTAGTATACCAAAAGATAGTCAGCACCTTAACCATTTCACTCATGCTTAAAATGACAAACTAACCTTCGTATATCATTCAAATTTTAGCACCGCTTCATCAATACGACTCAAATGATCTGAAAAGAAAAGCACTTTTCAATACATAAGTTTAAAATATCAAACCCCTTGGATGTCTCATCTCCCCCTCATCGCAGCCAAAACACGCATTGATATACATCCTTTAAAATCTTGTTTGAAACAATTATGTTTAGCGTTTTTCAATATGGGTTATGTATTATTATAGCTTTAAACGAAAGGGAGGCGTTTTAAATGTCTGAAAAAGATATTAAAAAAGCTGCAGAACAAGCAAAAGATAAAGAGCAAGAATTAAAAGATAAAAAAGAAGATGCTAAAGAAGGCGCTGAAAAAACAAAAGACGATATTCAAAAAACTTTTGAATAATGCGACCTTTTTATTTGAATGCTGTGCATTTATAGAAGTTTAACAAGGGATTGAACGTTAACATGTTCTAATCCCTTCTTTTGTGTTTGACAGACATCTCATTAGGCATATCATTCAAAGCATAGTATTGAAATTGTCGGCCATCTCGCCATTAAAAAGAATGTTGAAGAGTGTTGACTTTTGAATGGGCTAGGTGTACATTGACATTAACAATTAAATACGCACGCACTAGGGGTGTGAAAGCTGAGATGAGGATAAGCCTCGAACCCTTTGAACCTGAACTAGATGATACTAGCGTAGGAAAGTGTTTCATTTATAATGGATACGCCTTGTTATAGGAGAAAAGCACATGCTTCAATTAAGATGACTTGTATCCCATATAAATTATCACAGCATACGTCTGTCTCTAGTGTAAGAGATATGCGTATTTTTTTAATTTTGGGAGGTATACAGATGAAGAAAGGCTTAACATTATCAGATATTCTGGTCACTGTATTGGTTTCAGTCATTTTTGCAGTGATTTATAATTTATGGTGGATTGTGAATAATACAGTTCAACCTTTAGGATTACATTTAGATCAACTTATGTATGGTATGTGGTTTAGTGCCGCTGTCGTTGCATATCTTATCATTCCAAAAATGGGGATTGCACTTTTAGCTGAATTTGCTGCAGGAGCTGGGGAAACGATTCTCATGGGACGTTTTGATATTCCTACGATTATTTATGCATTGCTACAAGGTCTTGCTTGTGAGATTGTATTTGCTATTTTCAGATATAAATCTCGTGCATTAATGGTAGCTGTTCTTGCAGGTATGGCAGCTGCAATCATTAGTTTACCGATTGACTGGTACTATGGTTACTTAAATGAAGTTGCCACATGGAATCTTATTTTACTTATTTCATTCCGTGTTATCAGTGGTGCAGTTCTAGCGGGTGTATTTCCTTATATCTTAGTCAAAGCCCTGGATCAGACCGGTGTCACTAAACTATTTCGACCTGCATCTAAAGATGATTACGATACATTGTAAGGTGGCTTCATTGTGTTAAAAGTTAAAAATTTACGCTTAAAATATCCAAGCGCACCCTATAAAATTTTTGATGGTATCGATATTGAAATAAAAGATAAAGAAAAAGTACTTTTACTTGGCCCTTCAGGTTCAGGTAAAAGTACATTACTCAATGTATTAAGTGGTATCGTACCGAATTTAATTGATTTACCTATGAAATATGATGAACTGCAAATTGCTGAGCACTCAGGTGTTATTTTTCAAGATCCTGATTCACAATTTTGCATGCCACAAGTGAATGAAGAGCTTGCTTTCATTTTAGAAAATCAGCAAGTCCCCCGTCATGAAATGGATGCAAAAATTCAATGGGCTTTAAAACAAGTGGGCCTTGATATTAATCCTAAACAATTGATCCATCATCTTAGCGGTGGGATGAAACAGAAGCTAGCCATTGCTGGCACTTTATTACAACGTGCAGATACTTTGTTTTTAGATGAGCCCACAGCAATGCTTGATACAGAAGCTACTGAAAATTTATGGACCTTGTTGAAAACGCTATGGCAAGACCAAACGGTATTAATTGTTGAACATAAAGTGGCACATATTTGGGACCATGTTGATCGTGTCATTTTAATGAATCATCAGGGTGAAATCATTCAACAAGGGACACCAAGCGATATTATGAAAAATTATGAATCTCTACTCACTGAATATGGCGTATGGCACCCTAAAGCATGGTCGCATGCCCCTGAACCACAAAAAGCTCCCTTTTCTGAGCAGGCATCATTATTTGAATTGGCGTTTCATCAAGGGGCTGTCCAAAGAAATCGTCAAACTTTATATGAAGTTGAAGACTTGACCATTCGTTCTGGAGAATGGATAACTTTAACTGGGAAAAATGGTACAGGCAAAACGACGCTATTAGAATCGATTATGCAGTTGATTCGTTATAAAGGCAAGATGACTTTTAATGGCAAAAAACTCACTAAAATTAAAGATGCTGCGCAACACATGTATCTGGTTTATCAAAATCCGGAGCTACAATTTATTCAAAATAGTGTATACGATGAAATCTATATTAATTACCACCATATGGATTCTAAAAATGCCAAATCTCGCACGTCTGAGATGCTCGCACTTCTTGATTTAGAGCATGTCTCACAGCAACATCCTTTTGAACTCTCAATGGGACAGAAAAGACGTTTAAGCGTGGCAACAGCTTTAAGTACTGAAGCGGATATCATTCTCTTAGATGAGCCTACATTTGGTTTGGATAGTCACAATACATTTAAACTTATTGAATTGTTTCAAAAACGTGTCGCTCAAGGACAAACGATTTTAATGGTAACCCATGACCCACATATTATTCAACGTTATCCATCAAGACGTTTAGAAGTTAGAGGCAAACAATTACATGAAGTCGAGGTGGTGCGTGAATGATAGAGTCATGGAAAATACGTAATACGTTTATGGATCAAGTGAACATTGTAACGAAGCTATTTTTAGGCATCGCGTTATTCTTTTTCATCATTTTTATTCATAATTTTGATTTTATGATTTACCTCGCCACAATCATGTTTATATTTATGTGGCTTGTTAGTGGAACTAAATGGAAAGTTGTTTTAACCTTTTCGCTTATTGCGACATTTTTTGCGCTGACTTCATCTCTTTTTATGATTTTTTATGGCCATGGGAAGCACGTTTTATTTTCGTTTGGTTTCGTCAAAATAAGTACTGAAAGTTTAGTCAGAGGCCTTCACCTCTCTTTTCGAACAATGACAATCAGTTATTTTGGCTTGTCTATTGCGTTTACTTCGCAAGTCATTATGATTTTTTATAGTTTTATGCAACATCTAAAAGTCAAACCTAAAGTCGCATATGCATTTATGGCTGCGTTTCGTATGATTCCTTTAATGATTGATGCTTTATTCCAATTAAGAAATTCATTAAAGATGCGTTACCAAATGATCGATAATCAAAATTATTCAGGCTTTAAGCGATTGAAACATTTACTCATTCCTTTATTAAGTCAAAATATCCGAAAAGCGCATCGTCTTTCGGTAGCAATGGAGAAAAAAGGCTTTAAAGATGGACCACGCACATATTACTATCATGTGCCGTTCAGTTATAGAGATATCGTTTTAATCGTCATTACATTGGGTATTGTAATGCTGTCTTTCATATTAGCAGGTACGTTACCATTAACTGGAATTACAGATGCGCGCTAACACGAGTCACGCATCTGTTGCGTTTTCATGATCTCGATGATATGAAAAGGCATCGCACAGATTTCCTTTTAATCCCGTTTATAATTCCATCTGCAAAGGAAATCGGCACGTCACTTAAATCACAGAATAACACTGTGATTTAAGTGACGAACCATCGATGATGTAAGGCAGCATTCCCATACAATGCCTTGCCTTTGGCAGAGTAGACGTATATTGACGAAAGTTTTTTATAAAGCTTACGCGCAATATAGTCTGCTTATGCCTCTTTTTTTATGAGGATTTTTTTGCGCTCTGTCGAATCGGACAGTTACGCAAAAAAGAGGTTAAGCCGCATAACATGGCTTAACCTCTTTTTTGGATGAGCTACAATATGAGACGTTATACTCAATTACACATAGATACTCTTTCTTCTAATATAAGAAAATACAACCTCCTCAATTGACGAACGGCGTAATTGGGGAGGTTGTATTTCTGTTTCAATTTCTATCATTGAAGTGACGACGTCTCTTCATGTAAAGTTTATCCATTATGACAATGCTTTATTTGCAATATCATTTCGATAAAATAAGGCATCACTTTCTATTTGAGCTACACGTTGATACGCTTGCGCCTGAGCTGATTCAATAGTTGCGCCTTCACCGATTGCTAAAATCACACGGCCACCAGAAGTCACATATTGCTCATTTTCATATTTTAATCCACTTACAAAATAATGGTCTAAATCATTTTCAAACCCTGCAACAGCTAAACCTTTGTCATAGTCACCTGGGTAACCTTTTGAAGCAAGCATCACGCCGACTACAGCATTTTCTTTCCATTTCATATCAATAGGTTGCTTTTCATCTAATGCAATGATATGTGCCATAAGGTCACTTTCTAGGCGTGTTAATAAAACTTGTGCTTCGGGATCGCCAAAGCGTGCATTAAATTCTATGACTTTAGGACCTTCTTTCGTTAAAATCGCGCCAATATATAATAGACCAAAGAAGTCATAACCTTCTGCCTGCATCGCTTTTGCAATAGGCTGAGCAATCTTTTCATTAGCTTCTTTTAAAACTTGGTCACTGATATGTGGAACTGGGCAGTAAGCACCCATTCCGCCCGTATTAGGACCTTGATCTTGATCGAAAGCACGTTTATGATCTTGCGCAATCGTATCAAAAGGTACGGCATAGTCACCATTAACAAATGTCATGAGTGAAAACTCTTCACCTTCTAAAAACTGTTCAAAAACCACTTTGCTTTCTTTTTCAGGATATAAAATATCAACTGCTTCTTGCGCTTGCTCACGCGTTTCTGCAATAATTACGCCTTTACCAGCTGCTAAACCATCTTTTTTCAAGACCACTGGCAATTCACATGTTTCAATGTAAGCTAAAGCTTCCTCTTTATCATTAATTTCACGATAATCTGCTGTTGGGATATCATATTTTTCCATAAGACGCTTAGCAAAAGATTTTGATCCTTCGATTTGTGCAGCATCTTGATTAGGGCCAAATACTTTGATTTTTTCCGCTCTTAATAAGTCAGCTAATCCCCCAGTTAAAGGTTGCTCTGGTCCAATGATTACCCACTCTACTTGATGGTCTTTTGCAAATTCAACAATGCGATCGTGTTCCGTTTCAGCAATTTCTGAATGCACTTCGGCTACATGATTCATTGCAACATTTCCTGGGATTGCAAAAACTTTTGAAACGAGCTGAGATTGATTTAATTTGTGTGCAAGTGCGTGTTCACGCCCGCCACCACCAACGACCAATACATGCATAGTATGCGTTCCTCCTTCATTAATGTTTGAAATGGCGCATGCCTGTAGTTACCATAGCGATACCATATTGATTCGCCATATCGATTGAATCTTGATCTTTAATAGAACCCCCTGGTTGTATAATGGCTTTAATACCTGCTTTTGCAGCAGTTTCAACTGTATCACTCATAGGGAAGAAACCATCTGACGCTAATACGACTTGATCGTTCATTTCGATTGCACGCTCAATAGCAATTTTAGCAGAACCGACACGATTCATTTGTCCCGCGCCAATCCCCACAGTTTGTTTGTCATTAGCTAATACAATCGCGTTACTTTTCACTGACTTAACAACTTGCCAACCTAACAATAATGCATTCCATTGTTCTTCTGTTGGTTTCGCTTCTGTAACAACGGTCATGTTTTCTTTTTTAACATCGAAGTGATCTTTATCTTGAACAAGATAGCCACCTGAAACAGAGACAAATTCAACTTCATCTTTTTCTTCAGACATTTCAATTTCAAGTAATCGGATGTTTTTCTTTTGTTGCAATACGTCGAGCGCCTCTTTTTCAAATTTTGGCGCAATCACAACTTCTAAGAAAATAGAATGTAAATCTTCAGCAAGCGCTTTTGTAACTGGACGGTTTAATGCAACGATACCACCAAAAATAGATTGACTGTCTGCCTCATATGCATGTTGATACGCTTGATGAATGTCTGAAGCAATACCTACACCACATGGGTTCATATGCTTAACTGCAACTGCAGTCGGTAAATCGAATTTTTTAACAAGTGTTAATGCCGCATCCGCATCTTTAATATTGTTATAGCTCAATTGCTTACCATGCAGTTGTTTTGCACCTGCAATGGTATTCGGAGCTGATGATGTACGAACAAATGACGCAGACTGTTGCGGATTTTCACCATAGCGTAAAGTTTCTTTATTGTCACTGAAAAATTCAACAATCGCTTGGTCATATTCAAATGTATGATTAAAAACTTTAATCATTAATGACTTTCTATAAGCTTCATCTAAAGTACCATTTTGAATACGCTCAATCACTGTGTCATAATCAGTTGGATCCACAATCGTTGTAACATGTTTAAAGTTTTTCGCAGCAGCTCTTAACATTGTCGGCCCACCGATATCAATGTTTTCAATTGCGTCCATTTCTGTCACATCTGGATTTTTTACTGTTTCTTTAAATGGATATAAATTAACAACCACCATATCAATTAAATCAATATTTTGTTTTTTTAATTGTTCTAAATGCTCCGGTTTATCTCTATCAGCGAGAATACCGCCATGAACAGCTGGGTGAAGTGTTTTAACACGTCCATCCATTATTTCCTCAAACTGTGTTAATTCAGACACTGATGCCACTTTCACTCCTGCTTCATCAATTGCACGATATGTGCCACCTGTTGAATATAATGCATAACCTGCATCGACTAATGATTTGGCAAATTTAACAATACCTGTTTTATCAGAAACACTCAAAATTGCTTTTTTCATGGTTTAATTTAACTCCTTATTGAATAATCTTCTTTATTACGGTTGGATATAATTCATATTCTAATGATTTAATACGTTGTTCTAATGTAGATATCGTATCATCTTTATAAATCGGACATGTACGTTGTTCAATAATTTGTCCAGTGTCCATGCCTGCATCAACATAATGTACAGTTGAACCCGTTTGGTCATCGCCACTATTTAATGCTTGTCCGACTGCGTTTTTACCTTTATATTTCGGTAATAATGAAGGATGAATATTAAGCATACGACCTTCATATGCTGATAATAACGTTTCACCAATGAGTCGCATATAACCCGCTAAAACAATCCATTCTGCTTGTTCAGCTTTCAAATGTTTAAGCACATCCGCTTCATACGCCGCTTTATTTTCATACGTTTTAGGTACAAAAGCATGAACGGGTATTCCATGTTGTTGCGCTAGTGCAATACACGCGGCTTCTGGTTGATCTGTATATAGCGCTGTCACTTCTATATTTTGCAATTCACCTTCACGAATGCGTGTCATAATATTATCGAAATTCGTCCCTGAGCCTGAAGCAAAAATCGCAATTTTAATCACAGTGCCGCCTCCGTTAAGCGAATGGCTTCATCTTCTTCAGTAATTGTACCTATTGTGTAAGATTGAACATCCGCTGCTTTTAAAATTTGATGCACTTTTGTTTCATCTTCAGGTCGAACAATAAGTGTAAAACCGATGCCCATATTAAAGATGTGATACATTTCATCACTATCAACTTGTGCTTCTTGTTGTAACCATTCAAATACTTTAGGTGTTGGGAAAGATTCTGTATTAACAACGGCTGTCTTACCTTGTGGAAGTGCTCTAGGAATATTTTCATAGAAGCCACCCCCTGTAATATGTGTCATCGCTTTAATTTGTACTTGTGATTTCACCTCAAGTACAGGTTTAACATATAGTGCAGTCGGTGTTAAAAATACATCTAAGTAGCTTTTCCCTGCTTCAAATTCATCTTCGACATTAATGCCAGATTGTGCAATTAAGCGACGTACTAAACTATAACCATTTGAGTGAATACCATTGGATGCAAGTCCAATGATGACATCTCCTTTTTCAACTTTTGAGCCATCGATATAGTCTTCTTTTTCAACAGCACCTACAGCAAAACCAGCGACATCATATTCACCTTCGTGATACATCTCACCCATTTCAGCCGTTTCGCCACCGATTAACGCTGTATTTGTAGCAACACAACCATCACTAATTCCTTTGACAATTTGCTCAATGACTTCAGGTACGACCTTATTTGTAGCAATGTAATCTAAGAAGTATAATGGCTCTGCACCTGTCGTTAAAATGTCATTGACACACATGGCTACTGCATCAATACCGATGCTGTCATGTTGATTATAGTCAATCGCAAGTTTTAGTTTTGTACCGACGCCATCTGTACCTGATACGAGGACAGGCGCTTTCATGTTCAGTTGTGATAAATCAAAAGTTGCCCCAAAGCCACCTAATCCACCGAGTACTTCTTTGCGCATTGTTCTTTCAACATGACTGGACATACGTTTGACCGCTTCATAACCTGCCTCAATGTCCACCCCAGCTTTTTTATACGATTCAGCCATTTATTACACTCCTCTTCTTTTCATTTCTTTCGCTTCTGGCAATTGATGATCTACAATTTCAATTGGATATTCACCTGTAAAGCAAGCGTTACATTCACCTTTAGAACCGTGCGCTCCGAACACTTCATGCATCCCATCTACAGATAAATACGTTAATGTATCTGCACCAATCATTTTTCGGATTTCTTCGACGCTATGTTGTGCTGCCATCAGTTCAGCATGTGTAGAAACGTCTATCCCGTAATAACATGGATCTTGTAATGGAGGTGAAGAAATACCCATATGCACTTCTTTAGCACCTGCTGATTTTAATGCTTTCACAATGTATTTACTTGTCGTTCCACGCACAATGGAGTCATCTATCACCACGACACGTTTTCCTTCAATCACATCACGAATTGGAGAATGCTTCATTCGGACTTGACGCTCTCTGACTGTTTGATCAGGTGTAATAAAAGTACGGCCAATATATCGATTTTTTAATAATCCTTGTTCATTCGGAATTCCTGTGTATTCAGAAAAACCTTTTGCAGCTTGAAGAGAAGAATCAGGCACACCAATAACGATGTCTGCATCTACTCCCATTTCTTCAGCTAACTTGCGCCCTAAAGCTTTTCTGACATTATAAATAGAATGATTTCGAAATTCAGAATCAGGACGTGCAAAATATACATATTCCATAGAACACATCTTATGATCTACATCAGGCGTATACATATCGTAGTCCACATCATCTTCATTTGAAAATGTGATTAATTCTCCAGGTTCAATATCACGAATATACTCTGCACCAATTGCTGTAAAAGCACATGTTTCACTAGCTACACAATATGCTCCGTCCACTTTACCAAGCATTAAAGGACGTACCCCACGATTATCTCGTGTTACGGTCAATTGCTGTTCATTTAAAATGACACAACTAAAGGCACCTTTCACTTGGTTCAACGCAGCTTTTTGATTCGTCTTAATATTTTTCGATTTACCTTTAATGAGTAAGTGTGCTAAAACTTCTGAATCACTTGTTGTTTGGAATATGCCGCCTTCAGACTCAATCGCTTTACGAATTTGACCTGCATTTGTCAAATTCCCATTATGCGCTAATCCTAAGTCCCCTTTTGAATGTTTAAACAAAAAGGGTTGGACATTTGAAATTTCACTTGCACCCGTTGTCGCATAACGGACATGACCGATAGCGTGCGCATAACCTTGAAGTGAGTTAAGTTGTTGTTCTGAAATCGCTTCGGGAAGTAATCCCATACCACGTGCGCCAAAGAGTTGCTCACCATTCGAACATACAATTCCAGCACCTTCTTGACCACGGTGTTGTAAACTGTGTAAAGCCATGTATGTTAAATGTGCCGCATGTGGATGATTCCAAATTCCAAAAACACCGCATTCTTCATTTAGTCCACGGATGTCATACATGCCTCAATAGCCCCTTCCCAGTTTCTTTTAAGTTCTGATGTACGACGTTCGATTACACTTTCTTTACCTTCTACTTTAAAGTCGTCAGTGTCAGTGAAAGAACCAATTAGTGTTGCATCTTCAATATCAATGCTTTGTCCTTTTTTAACAGCGACAATATAACGCCCTTGTGTCTCACTAAACAACTGTGCATTCGTTAAATCAAATTTTGCATCAATACCTAAGCTGTAATGCGCACTCATTTTAGCTAATGTAAGTAATAAACCGCCTTTACCGACTGTTTGTGTATGTGAAACTTTTCCACTGCGAATCGCTGAACGGATTGCTTCGCCTCTTTGGACTTCTTTAGATAGATCGATATGCGCCTCTTCATGATTGACACCGCCATGTAAAAGTTTCTCAATTTGGCTTCCACCAAAGCTATCTGTCGTTTCACCTACAACATAAAGTGTATCGCCAACAGATGGTTGATATGATTTTAAATAATCGATATCTTCTATTAATCCCACCATACCTACAACAGGTGTTGGGAAAATTGAAGATGTTCGTGTTTCGTTATAAAGTGATACGTTACCAGATACGACAGGTGTTGCTAATACTTCACATGCTTCAGCCATTCCTCTTGTAGAATCAATAAGCTGTTGATAAATGTGTTTTTTCTCAGGAGAACCATAGTTTAAACAGTCCGTCATCGCAAGCGGTTTTGCACCAACTGCGATTAAGTTACGGTATGCTTCTGCAACGACCATTTTTCCACCTTCATACGCATTATTAAATACGTAACGAGCTTCACCATCGATTGTTGATGCAACAGCTTTATTCGTACCTTCGACACGTACAACTGAAGCTTGTAATCCCGGTTTCACAATGGTATTCGCACCGACTTGTTGATCGTATTGATCATACAAGTAATGTTTTGATGCAATTGTAGGATGCGTCAGTAATTGATCGAATACATTTTCAACATCTATATTGTCGTAATTGTTTGCCGGCGCTTCATGTTGAAGTTTCTCTCCCTCTAATACATAAACTGGTGCTTCGTCAGCAAGCGGTTCAACAGGGATATCTGCATAAACTTCACCTTCATATGTGAGAACAAAACGATTGGTATCTGTTACTTCACCAATGACTGCACTATCTAACTCGTGATAATCAAATAAATCTAAGAACTTTTGTTCAGTTCCTTTCTTAACAACGAGTAACATACGCTCTTGTGTTTCTGAAAGCATCATTTCATATGGTGAAATTCCTTTTTCACGTACAGGGACTTTATCTAGTTCTAAATGAATACCGCTGCCCCCTTTTGCAGCCATTTCAGAAGATGAAGATGTCAAACCTGCAGCACCCATATCTTGAATTCCTACTAGTTCTTCAAAAGTGATTGCTTCTAAAGTCGCTTCCATTAACTTTTTACCGACAAATGGGTCACCGATTTGAACAGAAGGACGTTTACTTTCACTTTCTTCTGTTAACTCTTCTGATGCAAAAGTCGCACCGTGAATTCCATCACGTCCTGTTTTTAAGCCAACATAAATGACAGAGTTACCTACGCCTTTAGCAGTTCCTTTTTGAATCATGTCATGATCAATAACACCGACACACATCGCATTGACAAGTGGATTACCATCATAGCGTTCGTCAAATTCAATCTCCCCTGCAGTTGTAGGGATTCCAATACAGTTACCATAGCCACCTATACCTGCAACTACGCCACTTAATAATCGACGGTTCGTTTTTTCAGTCAGTTCGCCAAAGCGTAAACTATTCAATAAATTAATTGGACGTGCACCGATAGATACGATATCACGAATAATGCCACCAACACCTGTTGCTGCGCCTTGATACGGTTCTATTGCTGATGGATGGTTGTGTGATTCAACTTTAAACACGACTGCTTGATTATCACCAATATCCACAACACCTGCCCCCTCACCAGGTCCCATTAATACATGTTCACCTGTAGTTGGGAATTGTTTTAAAAATGGTTTAGAGTGTTTGTAAGAACAGTGTTCACTCCACATTACTGAAAAAATACCTGTTTCAGTAAAATTAGGTGTGCGTCCTAAAATTTCAGTTACTTTTTCGAACTCTGTATCACTTAACCCCATATCACGATACAATTTTTCTGATTTAACTTCTTCCGCAGACGGCTCTAAAAATTTAGGCATTTTGTTCCCTCCAACTATTTACCATAGATTCAAATAATTTCACACCACTATCAGTACCAAGAATTGCTTCTAATGCTCGCTCTGGGTGAGGCATCATGCCACAAACGTTTCCTGCTTTATTCACAATCCCTGCAATATCATCGTGTGAACCATTTGGATTGTCCACATATTTCAAAATAATTTGGTTATTTTCTACTAAGTCTTGATAAATTTCTTCCGTACAATAATAATGACCTTCACCATGTGCAACCGGGTAAACCACTTCTTCACCCTCAGCATAGTTATTTGTAAACGGTGTTTGATGATTTACAATTCTCAAACGTTCGTTGCGACTTACAAATAAGTGTGAGTCATTATGCAACAATGCACCAGGAAGAAGTCCAATTTCTGTTAAAATTTGAAAACCGTTACAAACGCCAAGGACAGGTTTGCCTTCTTCTGCAAGTCTTTTAACTTCTTTAATAACCGGTGCGACACTCGCTACAGCACCTGAGCGCAAATAATCACCAAATGAAAAACCACCAGGAATCAAAACACCGTCGTAGCCATTTAATGACGTTTCACGATAATCCACATAATCAGCTTCTACACCTGATTTGATCGCTGCATTATACATATCACGGTCACAGTTAGACCCTGGGAATCTTAGGACAGCAAACTTCATTTTATGCATTCTCCTTTTCATCCAATACTTTGTAGCTATATTCTTCTATCACTGTATTCGCAAATAACTTTTCGCTTAATGTTGTGATGACATTATGAACCGCTTCATCCGTTGCTTCATCAATTGTCATATATAACACTTTCCCTACACGAATATCATTAACTTGTGGATATCCTAAATCGTGTACTGCACGATTCAACGCTTGTCCTTGTGTATCTAAAACTTGGGGTTGTAAAGTGATGTGTAATTCGATTGTTTTCATAATTAAAGTGCCTCCAATTTATTTAAGAAAGTTTGATAAGTATCGATTAAAGAACCTGTATCTTCTCTATATACATCTTTGTCAAAATTTTCGTGTGTCGTTTTATCCCAAATACGACATGTATCAGGGGAAATTTCATCTGCGAGCACAAGTTTCCCTGATGAATCGTGCCCAAATTCAACCTTAAAATCAACGAGATCAAGTCCCATTTCATCCATTAATTTCACAAGCGCTTGATTCACTTTGAGTGCTTCCGCTTTAAGTGCAGCAATCGTTTCGTCATCTGCAATATGAAGGAGCTTAACATGATCATCTGTAATCAATGGGTCGTTAAGGTCATCATTTTTGTAGAAAAACTCAACGAAAGGATAATCAAAACGATGTCCTTTTTCAAAACCAAGACGTTTTGTAATAGAGCCTGCAGCAATGTTTCTGACTACGACTTCTAGCGGGATGATTTTAACCGCTTTTACTAATTGCTCCGTTTCAGACAATTGACGAATGAAGTGACTTTCAACGCCTTCTTTTTTAATATATTCAAAAATCTTACTTGTAATTTGGTTGTTTAAGCGCCCTTTCCCAACCATTGCATCTTTTTTAGCGCCATTTCCTGCTGTCACTTCATCTTTATATTCGATACGTAATTCATACGGTTGCTCCGTTTCGAATACACGTTTGGCTTTACCTTCATATAGTAGACTCATTTGATTTGGTCTCTCCCTTCAAATTGTTTCAACATAGCTTTTTCAGTTTTTTCAATATCGTCTGTTAAAACGGTCATATGTCCCATCTTACGTTCAGGTTTTCGCACTGTTTTACCATAAATATGCACATGCCATTCTGGATGTTGACTGAATTGATCTTCTAATAAGTCTAAATCTTTACCTAGTAAGTTCATCATGACTGCAGGTTTCAATAACTCGATTTGAGATGGCAATTGTTGCCCCGTCACAGCTAGGATATGTGTATCAAATTGAGAAAAATCACACGCTTCAATTGAATAATGTCCTGAATTATGAGGACGTGGCGCAATCTCATTGACGTATAGTTCATTTTGTTGATCAATAAAAAATTCAACTGTAAATGTCCCTACGAAATGTACTGCTTCTGTAATTTTCGAAACTTCTTGTCGTGCTTCTGCCTCTTTACTTGAACGCGCAGGTACAATTGTTTTAAACAATACTTGATGACGATGTTCATTTTCTTGAAGCGGAAAATAAACTTTTTGTCCATGGTTCCCTATCGTTACAGTTAGTGAAACTTCGAGTACTAAATCCAAAAATTGTTCTGCGACACATTCTTGATTTTCAATTAAAGCTAATGCTTCCTCGAGTTGCACTTCTGATTGTACAAGGATTTGACCTTTACCGTCATAACCTCCAAAACGTGTTTTAAGCATAAAAGGATATCCTAATGTTCGTATTGCCACATTCAAATCTTGTGCTGATGTGACTTGAACAAATGGGACGACCTTTGCGCCTGCATTTTGTAAAGTTTGTTTTTCTGTTAAACGATCTTGAAGAAGTTGGATGGCTTGATAACCTTGAGGAACGTTGTAATTATCTACAAGTTTTTGAAGTTGTTTGCCCGCAATATTTTCAAACTCGTAAGTGATAACGTCTGATTTTTCTCCTAATTGTGTTAATGCTGACATATCATCATAGGCAGCATGTATAAATTCATGTGCAACATAACGGCAAGGACAATTTTCATCTGGATCCAACACGACTACACGATACCCCATTTTTTGTGCAGATTGTGCCATCATCTTTCCAAGTTGTCCGCCACCAATAATGCCAACTGTTTGTCCAAAATGTAACTTATCGAAGGTCATTTTGCATCACCTCTACTTTTTCTACAAGCGATGCTTCATAAGCGGTTAAACGCGCTTGAACTTGTTCATCTGTCATACCTATCATTCTTGCAGCCAAAATCCCTGCATTTTTTGCACCTGCTTTACCAATTGCCGTTGTAGCTACAGGTATTCCGCCAGGCATCTGAACGATAGAAAGTAATGAATCTAAACCTTTTAAACTTTTAGATTCAATAGGTACGCCAATGACGGGCAATGTCGTCATAGAAGCGACCATACCCGGTAAATGTGCAGCACCACCTGCACCTGCAATAATGGCTGAATATCCATTTTGTCGTGCTTGACTTGCAAATTCGACCATCATATGTGGTGTGCGATGTGCTGAAACGACTTTTTTATCATATGGAATTTCAAACTCATCTAACATGACGCAAGCTTCTTTCATTATTTCCCAGTCAGAAGAACTCCCCATTATGACTGCTACCTTCACTATGAACACCCTTTCAAAGATTTGAAATATTAATCTTAATAGTTGTATATTACAGGTATAGCATAACAAGCTCACATGCTTTTTTCAACGTAAAAATCGAACTTTAATACTTTTTTTAAATCTATATTTCGTATTTTGTTCGATTATTGGTATAATTACATTGCAATCATTCGTTATTGTTCGAATTATTATGAGGAGGCTATTTTTATGAGTGCAAAAATTTTAGATGGGAAGCAAATCGCGAAAGATTATAGACAAGGTTTGCAAGATGAAGTAGAAAAATTAAAGGCGCAAGGGTATACACCTAAGCTTTCTGTTATTTTAGTTGGAAATGACGGCGCAAGCCAAAGCTATGTCCGTTCAAAAAAGAAGGCAGCTGAAAAAATTGGCATGATTTCTGAAGTTATTCATTTAGATGAAGATACTTCTGAAGCAGATGTGTTAAAAGAGTTAGATCGCTTAAATCAAGATGACAGCGTAAGTGGGATTTTAGTACAAGTTCCGCTTCCGAAACAAGTGGACGAACAAAAAGTATTAGATGCCATTGACCCAGCCAAAGATGTTGATGGTTTCCACCCTATCAACATTGGTCGTTTATATTTAGATGAAGCAAAATTAATCCCATGTACACCACTTGGCGTGATGGAATTATTGAAACATGCGGATATTGATTTAGAAGGTAAAAACGCAGTAGTTATCGGCCGTAGTCATATTGTGGGTCAACCTGTGGCAAAATTATTAATCCAACAAAACGCAACTGTCACTGTTTTACATTCACGCAGTCAAAATATTAGTGAACATTTAAAACAAGCTGATGTCATTGTAAGTGCGGTAGGTCGTCCTGGCATGGTGACACGTGATGACGTTAAAGACGGTGCTGTAGTGATTGATGTCGGAAATACACCAGATGAAAACGGTAAGCTTAAAGGTGATTTAGAGTATGACGAAGTAAAAGAAATTGCAGGCGCAATCACACCTGTTCCTGGTGGTGTAGGACCGATGACAATCACAATGGTTTTAAATAATACTCTAATTGCTGAAAAAATGCGTCGTGGCTTGGAATAAACTATCAACATTGATGCATGCTAAAGATATGTCTGTTAACGGTATATTTTTTCTTAGTTAGTTACCTAGGACAATTCAAATATTGATATATAAAGAGCCTGAGACAAAATTGTCTCAATAATCGATGAAATCCGAGGTTTTCGTAAAAAACGAAAAATCTCGGATTTTTTCCTTTTATCATCAGTTTAGCCGCACTAGATGCGACTAATTTCCTTAGGCACCTCGTTAATTTAGTTTTTGTTGTGATGAATTAAATTATACGAAAGTGACTTATTTTTTTAAGTATAATGGTGAATGATTACATATATAAGCGAAGTATTTATAGCGAGACTCCTGAGGGAACAGGACGAGCCGAAGACTACAGGCTGAGGCTGTCCCCTCGGAAAGCGAGCCTATATAATACGAAGCATGATAATAAAAGGAAGCTCGAAGATGATTTTGATAAAAATCGTCTTCGAGCTATTTATTTTGGTATTTATGTCCCAGGCTCTTTCTTGTATGTAAAATACATATTATATTTCGTTATAATTATTCAATTCGTTTTATAGTTAATTTAATACCAGTTATTTACTATATAAATATAACATATTAAAAGTCTCCATCATTCAAATATCAAATTAATTTATTACAATTTACTAGAACTATATACATCTAAGCAAATTATAGTTAGAATATTTTCAAGGACATTAATATAATTATTTTAACTAAAGGGGCTTTTCTTAATATGATTTATACAATTACTTCTACTCTACCAAAAGAACATGGTGGTCGTACTAAGTCATTGTTACAAAGAATAAATCTACTCAAACAGCAATTAAACATCGATAATGTAATTTTGACAACAAACTACAATATTGAATATCCAGAAATTCAAAAAACATTTTTCGAAAAAGGCATTCTTGATTCCTCTATTACGCATGAAAACATCTATGATTGGTTATCTGGTTATCGTCTGTATGCCGTTAAACGGAGTCGTTTCAAATCAAGGCCATTCATAAATGAGTCACCTCGAGAAATCGAAGGACTGACATCTAAAGTTTCTAAGAAAGATAATGACATTGTTCGATACTACGATCAAGAACGCTATGTCCTTTATAGAAAATACTATGCAAAATCAAACATCTTAGAATTAGAAGATTTTATGGATGACATCTCCAAGCGTCGCATTGAAAGACGTAAGTACAATCAATACGGCTATATTCATCAAAAAATCGTCTATCATCCTAAGACTTTCGGTAAGCAAGTTGAAACATTTTATGATGGTTTAGGCTACCCATATTGCGTCAAATACTATACTTCAGATGCAAAACCTAAACTAAGTCTCATCAAACTTGTTGATCAAGAAGGTCGACCTTATCGCTTTTTTGATAATGAAAAAGCATTATTTCGTTATTATTTTGAAAGTAAGTTCCAAGACGGTGACATTGTTTTCAATGATGCGCGTTTATTGGACAGACCTTTATTATTCAATAAAAAGAAGACTAAAAACATCCTCGTTTTCCATAATACGCATTTACAAAATGATGATACAAGCGTACTCAAATCTTATCAATTTGCATTAGAAAATAGTAACGCTGTATTCAAATATCTAATCCTTACAAATCACCAAAAAGAAGATATTCAAGCAAAATATGGTATTTCAAATGATAAATTCGTAGTCATCCCTCACTCTATTGACCACACGGATTCCCACAACATTGAACATGCTCGTAAAGACTTTGTTTTTATCGGAAGATTTAGCGTACAGAAACAATTGACGCATCTTATTCGTGCTTACAAATTATTTAAAGATAAGGGCTACGAAGATAAACTTCACCTTTATGGTAAAGATGAAGATGACCAACTAAAAATGATTAAATCTTTGATTAAAGAATTAGATTTAGAAGAAAGTGTCGAAATTAATGGCTTCACATCAAATCCATTAGACGTATTTTCACGTGCAAAAGCTTCTTTACTAACAAGCCTGCACGAGGGATTTGGGCTTACAATTATGGAAAGTATCAAAACAGGATGTCCTGTCGTTTCATATGATGTGAAATATGGACCTAGAGAAATTATTGATCATGAGTCAAATGGTTATCTAGTCACACCACAAAATATAGAAGAATTTGCTTCTAGAATGGAAGATATTGTTAATCAGCCATTACAAAATGTGCAGTTGACAAGTAGATTATATCAATCTACAGCCATTGAAAATTATAAAACCCTTTTTAATTCCCTTGGCTATACGGATAAAAAATAATATAGTTCAATCGCATTAACTCACGATTATTTTTTATTCTTTCTAAAAAAGCGATGAAGAAGCAAGCCACTAAGCCCTTCTTCATCGCTTTTCATTATTTATTATTTATACATTAACACTTAAACGTGGTACAAATGTTTCAAAGTGAATTCGATTTTGGTCTACGCCTAAATCATCTAATGTTTTAATGATGGATTGTAAAAATGGTGTTCCTCCACATACATAAACTTCTGTTTCATCTGTAAGGTAGGTTTTAAGTTCATCCGCTTCTAAATAACCTTCTTTATCTTTAATATGAAGATGAAGATGCGCATGAGACGATTTTGCTGTTAACGCTTCTAATGTGTCTTTAAAAGCAACGTCATTTTCTGTCGCAGCGACATGAATCATTTGTGCTGTACCTTGTGATTCAACCACTTGTCGGTACATAGAGACTAAAGGCGTTACACCTACGCCTGAACCGATAAATAATTGAGGCTTTTCAGAATGATGTACTTTAAATCCTCCCACCGGTGCAGATAATAAAATCGTATCCCCTTCTTTAAATTCTTCATGTAATACCGTCGATACTTCACCCTCATGTGTATCACTCACTTCATGTCTTACCCCAAATGTCAAGAAGTCTTTACCACCATCTACAATAGAATAGTGACGTTTTGCTCTATAAGGTAATCTTTCACTTTCAATATCTACTGTGATGTATTGTCCTGGTACAAACTGACTTAAATCTTGTGTCTCTGAAGTCACTGTAAATGCTTTAATATTATGTGTCACTTGCTCAATATGCGTAATTTTAAATGGTTTGAAACCGTCCCAAGCCATGTTTTCATAGATTTCTTTTTCTACACCGATGAAAGCATCTGCAATCACGCCATATGCTTTTGCCCAAGTTTGAATAACTGGATCATCTTCTTCAAGCCCAACAATTTCTTGAATGGCAGCAAGTAAATTTTCACCTACAATCGGATAATGCTCTGGAAAAACTTGTAAAGCACAATGTTTATAAGCGATTTCTTTAATAATAGGTAAAATCGGTGTAAAGTCCTCAATGTTCATTGCAGCTGCTAAGACAGATTGTGCAAGCGCTGTCGATTGAAATCCTTTCTTTTGGTTCGTTTGATTAAACATATTGCGCAATTCAGGGTGTTGGTTAAACATTCTATTATAGAAATTTGATGTGATTTCTGTTCCTCTCTCTTTTAAAATCGGTACAGTTTGCAAAATAATTCCTTTTTCTTCTTGTGTTAACATAAATCCTCACTCCTGTTTAATATTTGCATAGATTCCTTACTCAAACATTTGGCTTATGTCAAAAGTAAATCAATCGTACATTTTGATACAGCCATTCTAGAAAAATATAACATATTCTCATTGATGATAATTAGGTCCATAGATGGATAGCAAAATTCTCTGAAGAATGTATAATACTTAATGTGAATACCATAACAGTTCAATGAACGGAGGGCCAAAATCTTATGAATAAACTACTTCAATCATTATCAGCTATCGGTGTATCAGCAACACTTGTCACACCACATCTTAATGCAGAGGCTACAACAAACACGATTCCCTCTTTTAAAGGTATAAAAGACTCGGTCATTCAAGTGGGCGAAAAATACAACCCCCTTGAAGGTGTGACCGCTTTTGATAAAGAAGACGGCGACTTAACTGATAAAATTAAAGTGAATGGTCATATCGATACATCTAAACAAGGTACATACGAACTTCAATACCAAGTTGCCGATTCAGACGGTGCGATTGAAACTTCTTCAAGAGTGATTAAAGTTGTAGATGCACCCTTAAAATAACATTTGTATCATTAGTTCCGACCAACCAAAGGAAGCATCAACACTTTTTCCTAATGCAAAATTTATTATGCACTAAAAACAATATTGATGTGCTATGCCATTCCCATAAAGAAGAGAGAGATAAAATAGACACATAAAAACTGTGTTTATAAATCTTTCTCTTTTTTTCATATCAACTACTTCGTATTTTAAACTTTTTTTCACAAATTTTAATTAGCACTTTCCCTACATCTATTCTTCAAATCCCCTTTTTTAAATCCAAAAAAAATAGCTCGAAAAGTTTGTGAAAAAATAAACATTACCTTTTTCTTAATTAAATCTTAATTAAATAAGTAGAAATAGAGACTTTTCACAAAATGTACACATAATTTTAATAATGCCCTGAAGCCCTATCATGCCTTGAATATCAAGGCTTTCATGTTTTTTCATTTATTATTTTTTCAAAATGGCACTTGTAAATATCATATATTATTTTAAAATTAGTATAAGCCCTACAATTGTAGTATTAGGAGGTCAAAAAAAGTGTCAAAATTTAAGTCTTTGCTTCTAGCTTTCGGAACATTGTTTTTGCTTGCGGGCTGTTCTGATGTAGAAGTTCTAAACGCAAAAGGGCCAATGGCCAGCGACCAAAGGTTTTTGATTATTTATTCAATCATCTTTATGGTTGCCATTGTAGCTGTGGTACTTATCCTATTCGCGATATTTACGTTTAAGTATCGTTACAAAAACACAAGCGAATCAGGAAAAATGCACCACAACGTTATTCTTGAGACAGTATGGTTCATCATCCCTGTGATCATTTTAATTGCATTAATGATTCCAACTGTTAGAGCCTTATATGAATATGAGGAGCCACCTAAAGCTGAAGATGACCCAATTGTCATTTATGCAGTGAGTGGTGGATACAAATGGTTCTTTGCTTATCCGGATGAAAAAATTGAAACGGTTAACCACATTAAAATTCCTACTAACCGACCAATTACTTTCAAACTTCAAGCAATGGACACAATGACAAGTTTCTGGGTTCCTCAATTAGGTGGTCAAAAATATGCTATGACTGCCATGACAATGGAGTGGACTTACCAAGCTCACGAAGAAGGTACATATCGTGGACGTAACTCAAACTTTAACGGTGAAGGCTTCTCTCGTCACACATTTAACGTAGAAGCTGTCAGTCAAAGTGAATATGACAAATGGGTAAAAGAAGCGCAATCTGAGAAAAAAATTGATCAAGATACGTTTGATAAACAACTTTTACCTACCACTAAAAATAAAGAACTTACTTTTAGTGGCACACATATGGCATTTGTGGATCCTGCTGCTGATCCAGAATACATTTTCTATGCTTATAAACGATTCAACTACGTACCAAAAGATCCAAACTTCTATGATGATACAAAAGGCGTACTAAGTGAACCGAATAAGCCAGCACGTAAACCACAAATTACAAATGCGAACTACGAACGACATGGTATGAAAGCTGCCATTCTGAAAAACGACGAGCCATATAATCGTGCATTCATGAAAAATGAAAAGCATACTATGGACGAAATGGAATCAATGCATGAAGGTGCCAAAGATGCTGAGGCACATAAAGATCATAAAAGTGGAGGTGGACATTAATGTTGAACTTTCCGTGGAATGAGCTTTTAGTAAACGGTAACTGGATGATTACATTGGCTCAAATTGCAGCACCATTCCTTGTTATTGGTGTTGTTGCTGCCATTACTTACTTTAAGCTCTGGGGATATTTATATAAGGAATGGTTCATGTCAGTCGACCACAAAAAGATTGGTTTAATGTACTTAATCTGTGCTGTTTTAATGTTTGTACGTGGTGGTATTGATGCAATCCTATTACGTATTCAATTAACAGTACCAGATAACCCATTCTTAGAATCAAACCATTATAACGAAATTTTTACAACGCACGGTGTAATCATGATCATCTTCATGGCAATGCCACTTGTTATCGGTTTAATGAACATCATTATTCCATTACAAATTGGTGCACGTGACGTTGCATTCCCATTACTTAACAACATTAGTTTTTGGTTGTTTGTAGCAGGTATGCTTTTATTCAACCTTTCATTTATCGTCGGTGGTTCACCTGCAGCAGGTTGGACAAACTACGCACCACTTGCTGGTGAATTTAGTCCTGGACCAGGTGTAAACTACTACTTAATCGCGATTCAAATTTCAGGTATTGGTACTTTAGCAACAGGTATTAACTTCTTCGTTACTATCATTAAGCTAAAAACACCAAGTATGACATTTATGCAAATGCCAATGTTTGTTGTTACAACGTTTATTACAATGTTAATTATTATCTTGGCATTCCCTGCATTAACAATCGCACTTGCGTTAATGACTGCTGATAGAATCTTTGACACTGCATTCTTTACAGTAGCCAATGGCGGTATGCCGATGTTATGGGCAAACTTCTTCTGGGTATGGGGGCACCCTGAGGTATACATCCTTGTCCTTCCGGCATTCGGTATTTATTCAGAAATTATTCCAACATTTGCACGTAAACGTTTATTCGGACACCAAAGTATGGTGTGGGCAACAGCTGGTATCGCATTCTTGAGTTTCTTAGTTTGGGTTCACCATTTCTACACAATGGGTAATGGTGCATTAGTTAACTCATTCTTCTCAATTACAACAATGTTAATCGCTGTTCCTACAGGTGTGAAAATCTTTAACTGGTTATTCACATTGTACAAAGGCCGAATTACTTTTGAATCACCTATGCTATTCTCATTAGCATTTATCCCTAACTTTACAATTGGTGGGGTTACAGGTGTCATGCTTGCGATGGCATCCGCTGACTTCCAATACCACAACACATATTTCTTAGTGGCCCACTTCCACTACACAATTGTTGCTGGTGTTGTATTCGCATGTTTCGCAGCTATGATTTTCTGGTATCCAAAAGCAATGGGATACAAATTATTTGAGAAACCAAATAAATGGTTCTTCTGGATCTTTATGATTGGTTTCAACGTTACATTCTTACCACAATTCATTTTAGGTCTTGATGGTATGCCACGTCGTCTTTACACTTATATGCCTGAAGATCACTGGTTCTTATTGAACTTTATTTCTTCAATTGGTGCAGCGTTGATGTCTATCGGCTTCTT
Source organism: Staphylococcus sp. HGB0015 (assembly GCF_000411275.1). Classification (NCBI taxonomy): domain Bacteria; kingdom Bacillati; phylum Bacillota; class Bacilli; order Caryophanales; family Staphylococcaceae; genus Staphylococcus; species Staphylococcus sp. HGB0015. The sequence goes on along the minus strand of NZ_KE150417.1, from coordinate 484,553 downwards.
AATTTTCGTTGGTAACATCATCTACAGTCACATTAAAGCACCACGTGAAGCAACTGGCGATAACTGGGATGGTTTAGGACGTGGTTTAGAGTGGTCAACTGCTTCAGCAATTCCACCTAAATACAACTTTGCCATCACACCAGAGTGGGACGATCTTGATACATTTGTTGAAATGAAACGACAAGGTAGACACTATCTTGACAATCATAATTATAGTGACATTCACATGCCAAATAATACACACATTGGTTTCTGGATGGGTGTCTTGTTCTTCATCGGTGGTTTCTTCTTAGTATTCGAAACATTATTACCTGCGATTTTATCACTTGCTGGTATTTTCGGATTAATGATTTGGAGAAGTTTCCAAGAAGATCACGGTTATATTATTCCTGCAAGTGAAGTCGCTGAAACTGAAGCGCGCTTAAGAAAGGCACGTCAAAAAGAAAGGGAGGCTCTAAATCATGAGTAATAAGGTTGTCGATACTATTGATGCTCGTACACATGAAGGCGAAATAAATAAACTCGGTTTTTGGATCTTCCTTACAGCTGAATTTGCACTTTTTGGTACGCTTTTCGCAACACTATTAACCCTCCAACATGGTGGTAGTTATGGTGGCATGCTTACAACTGATTTGTTTGAATTACCACTCGTATTAATCATGACTTTCTTACTTTTAACAAGTTCTTATACTTGCGGTATCGCGATTTATTACATGCGTAAAGAAAATAAGAATTTATTATTACTTTGGATGATTATTACAGTGTTACTAGGGATCGGATTTGTTGGATTCGAGATTTTCGAGTTCTCGCACTACGTTCATGAAGGTGCAACACCACAAACTGCTTCCTACTGGTCTAGTTTCTTTATTCTATTAGGAACGCACGGTGCCCACGTAACTTTAGGTATTTTCTGGATTATCTGCTTATTAATCCAAGTTGCAATGCGCGGGCTTAATAAATACAACGCACCAAAATTATTTATAGTAAGTTTATACTGGCACTTCTTAGATGTTGTTTGGATTTTCATCTTTACTGCCGTATATATGATAGGGATGGTGTATAGCGGATGAATACAATTGTTAAACATACGATAGGCTTTATTGCCTCAATCATTTTAACGTTACTTGCAGTTTTCGTGACTCTTTACACATCACTGTCTTTTAACGCCAAAGTTACTATTATTTTTGGTTTTGCATTTATCCAAGCGTTCTTACAACTCTTAATGTTCATGCATTTAACTGAAGGTAAAAATGGTCGTATTCAACTTGCAAAAGTACTCTTTGCGATTATCATTACTTTAGTTATTGTTATCGGAACATATTGGGTTATGCAAGGTGGTCACGGTCACCACATCTAAGCAATGCATAACGAAAGCACTAACACGCATGCGTGTTAGTGCTTTTTTTACAATATTATTTTAAAGGAGCGACAATAGAGATGCCTATCCCTATTATTATTGATACAGACCCTGGTATTGATGATGCTGCGGCCATCAGCTTCGCACTTCATCATCCAGAAATCGATGTCAAATTGATTAACACGGTCCATGGTAATGTATCTATAGATAAAACAACACGAAATGCGTTAACACTCGTAGAATACTTCAATAAAGATGTCCCAGTCAGTCGTGGTCAAGCTGTCCCTTTAATTCAGCCTCCAATTTATGCAGAACATGTACACGGGGAAACGGGTATGGATGGCTTTGAATTTCCTCCTCTCACACGAACGGTGAAATCTGACAATGGGGTCGAAGCAATGAAATCCGTCATTGTTGAAAGTCATTCACCTATTACCTTAGTTCCAATTGGTCCTTTAACTAACATCGCATTATTGCTAAAGCATCATCCGGACATCAAACATCAAATCAAAGAAATTGTGTTAATGGGCGGCAGTGCTTCACGAGGAAATGTGACTGTAGCAGCTGAGTTTAATATTTATGCTGATCCAGAAGCTGCTCAAATTGTCTTTGATAGTGGTGTACCTATCACCGTAATTGGTTTAGATGTTGTGCGTACAACGAATCTTCCTTTAGAAAAGTTGCCAAAGATTCAAAATACGAATCAAACTGGCGCGATGCTTGTTGAGCTTTTCCGCCATTATAGAGGTGAAAACTTCCAACAAGGCTTGAATGTATATGATGCCTACACCATCATGTATTTAATCCATCCAAATTTATTTACACTACGTCCAGCTCATGTCGATGTTGAACTCAAAGGTGAACATACACGGGGCATGACCATTATGGATTTCCAACATTCTCAGCCGAATGCGCAAATTGTGATGCAGATTCAATATGAAGATTTTCTTGACTCTTTCTTCTCATTATTATCCTACTGCCCTTAATATAACTTAGACGAACCGCGAAATGTGGATAAAATCATTATAGCGATAGATTGGAAATCAATATTCCGGCTCAAACGAGTGTGAATCCATAATAAGCAATAACAATGATATAAAGAGAGCGCTAAGATGACTTTGATTGAAAAAGTCGTCTTAGCGCTTATTTAGTCTAAAGATAAACAATATGGCTAGAACTGTACAAGCTTTCTAAGTGTAAATAAAACCTATTAGACACTGTTCTTTTATTTAAATTATAGTCAATCGTCTACACTGAATTGGACATATTCTATGGGAATAGATAATGATAATTTAAGTAGGATTAGATGCATACCTAACCTAACTTCAATCACTTATTTTAATTGTCGTGATCTTGTTTAAGCACGTCACCAGACTTCGCATCCAATGTGATTTCTTGTTCACCTTGCTTGCTTGATAATTCGATTTCATAAACAAATTGACCATCGTCTTGGCTCAATTGCCATTGTTTTAATTCACCATCATATTTTTTCTGTGCTTTTTTAACAGCTTCTTTAAATGAAATTGCATCTTGATATTGGATCGCTTTTTCATTATCCATCTCGTGTTCTGATTCTTGTTCTTTGTGTATGACTTTATTATCTTTATCTGATACTTTTATTTCTGCTTCTTTATTTCCTTTGAATAAGCCGATTTCATAAACCCATTCGCCATGGTCGTTTTTATATTCTAATTTTTTAACGTCCCCATCAAATGATTTTTGTGCAGTTTTAATGGCTTCTTCTGGTTGTGTTTTCACTTTATTAACATTTTGAGTCGTCATATTTTGAGATGATGCGTTAGATTGATTGTCTGATTTTTGTTCAGTTTTCTGTGCATGCTCTTGATGGTCATCGTGATCGTCGTGATCATCATGACCACAAGCCGCTAGGACAATCCCTGTTGATAATAATAGTGATAATACTTTGAACCTCATTGTATAACCTCCGAATTTTTAACATAATCTTTACTTAAACTTCACATTCCCTTTATACAGACTTTTATGCAGAAATGCTACAATTTATTGTTTCATATATTAAAAATCCGTCGAGAGATGTAGCTGTCTATCGTAATTGCAATCGATTTTTTATAGCGCCTATAATGTGTGGTGCTTTCTCTAAGTGGTTGTAAACATCTAATAACTTCGATTTTTCATTTTGCCAATTGTAAATGACTTTGGCCTTTTTGGTATTCTCCTTACATTGGGCATAAAAAGACGGATCATCAATCATTTGATTAACAGCTTTTGCGATGTGCTGAGCGTTATGAGGGTCAATTGCAATACCAATCTCATTTTCTACAATAACACGTTTAACTTCAGGAAAATCACACCCAATAACCGGGACATGCGCCATGATATATTCAAATAATTTATTTGAACTGGCTGAATAATGATTAAAACAAACATTTTGTAAAACTTGAAAACCAACGAAAGCTTCGCGTGTAATACTTGGCAGTTCTTGAAATGGGACTTTATCTAAAAAATAAATCCAATCTCGTGCAGAGGATTGTTGCGCTTGTGTTTTCAACGTCTCTGTCAATTTACCGCCTCCGACAAAAACCAATACGCCCTCCTTAATTAAAGGCATCGCTTCAATTAATTTTTCAAGACCTCGACCTTGTTGAAGCCCCCCTTGGTAGAGTAATATTTTTTCATCTGGTTTTAAATTAAGCTTTTGATGTAAATTTATTTTAGGTTTTGTTTCAATATCATACAGCTCAGAATAATTATAAAGTGTTTTCGGATAAAATCCGTAAATGTGTTCATTATATTTTGCTCTCGTATGATTTTCTACTATCATTTCATCAACAAATTGTAATAGAAATCTTTCAATACGCTTAATTAAATCAGGACGATACCCTGTACGATCGGATTGAACTTCGTGACTATCATAGACAAGCGGTTTTGGTTTGAGACGCAACTTCGCACACACAATTCCTTGGGGTAATGTGTTCAAATCGTTTGCATGATAAACGTCTGGATTGAGGCGATAACCTTTAACAATCATTCTTAAAATAATCGCACTATTAATTACCCACTTGCGTAGCCAACGGGATTTCATTGCCCCCATGCTAATTAATAATAATGCTAAATAGCTGCTTAATAACATATAATTCACATAAAACAAGCCGACTGCCACAGCTGTACATACACCTCCGACAACGATTAAAAAGCGTTTGCCATGATCTGAATAAGCTTGCAATAGTGTGGGATAACGTTTTACGCGATGAACGCTAAAACGATCTGAAATCTTTTCATAAGGGTGGATATTGGGATTTTTCGGATCATTAATCGCAATCAAATCAACCTGGTAACCTGCATCTGCTAATGCGGTACATTCACGATGCACACGCGCATCATTTGTAAAGTGATTCCAAACGAACATACCTACTTTTTTCATCTATAACGTCCTTTCTTATATCTTTTAAAATGTAACACTGTCTAAAATATTAAAAACCACCCACTTGCCATATAATTGCGATTAAAAATAAAATGAAACTACCACCTAAAGGTAAAAAGGTATGCCAATGTACAGGTGATAATTCTGACGCTTCAATTGAATCACTTCTCTGTTGTTGTAATCCAAGCATTTTCTTTTTATAAGCAAGTTGTCCTTTTTTATCTCGTGCTTTAAAACCACGAATTAACGTATTATATCGCTTAACAACATGATTGACTTCGCCATATTCAATCATTTCTCCATAGTGAATCCAGATGGCTTTATCGCATAAATTTTTAATTTGAGCTGCTGAATGAGATACAAAAAATATTGTTTTTCCTTGTTGCTGCAATTCTTTCATTTTGGCGATACATTTATTCGCAAACGTTTCATCACCAACTGATAACGCTTCATCCACAATGAGAACATCTGGATTTGTATGAATAGCAATTGAAAAACCTAATCTTGCTTTCATCCCACTCGAATAACTTTTAATGGGCTGATAAATAAATTCATCGAGCTCAGAAAATTTTACGATATCATCGAATATTTGATTAATTTCTTTAGTAGACATACCATGCATTAAACATTTATAACGTATATTCTCTTCACCCGTAAAATCATTTTTCAAGCCTGCTGAAATCGCAATGAGTGAAGCATTACCATTAATCGTTACTTTCCCTCTCGAAGGTTTTAATACTTCTGCGAGAATATTTGATAAAGTTGATTTCCCTGAACCATTTAATCCAATGAGTCCAACTGACGTTCCTTTTTCGACTTCAAATGAAATATCATAAAGCGCATAGTAGGGTTTAGGTTTGTAAAAATAACCAAATGAAAATAAAGAAATCATTTTACTAATTTTACTGTTATTTAAATCATATATTTTTGAGACATTTTCTACCTTTACTTTATAAGTCATGTTATCACCTGATTTAGATGTGAGTTATTTCGTGCGTTTGCTTTAATTTCGCGAAAGCAATTCACGTAATCTTCAAAGTCTCCCATTCGTGTTTTAATAATCGATTGATCTTGATCCATTACACTTCCTTCCTCTGTAAATGCCCAAACCATATTACCGCTGCCTTTATAATCGCTAAGCTTCGAAGGAATATAAGGATTCAACTGTTTAATACCAATCGTATGTGCGTCAAAAATAAGTAAGCCATCGAATAACAAAGTAAGATTTAAAAATTCAAAATAACCTACCAGCGGGTGTAAAATAATATATTCTTTAAAATCACTGTTTTTGTACATATTCAAGACATTACCTCTAATATTTGTAAAACAATGTATTCTAAAGTTTGTTTCCCCTTTAGATTCTAAATATTTGCATACCAATTCAATCTCGTTAAAACCCCTCGTAGCATAAAAATTACCAAAATAACCTAAGTTGATATATTCAGCATCCACTTCATAAGTAGTCATCACTTTATAATAATCGTCTTTTCGAGGGATAGGATGTCTCGATATGACTGCACGGTTTCTAATACTTTCTTTAATATTGTCATCAAATCGCTCAATCATGTACTCCATTTGATTTTCATTTGTAAAAATTAATTCATCTGCATGAGATAAAGCAAGTAACTCACAAACATTAAAGACATTATCGTCAACTAATGACACAAGTTCGGGTCTTAAAGATTTCTTAATTTGATATATATACTGTTCATCTTCAATGGGTGCAAATCTTAAGTCACTTGTTACAGTCGTGTGCAATGGATCTGAAAATTCAGCTCGCCAAAAGATGTGCGGATTTTTAACTTTAATTTCATATCCTAAAAAATGAGATTGTGGAAACATGGCTCGAGAATAGAGGTGCTCGTAAGATTTTGGATTTTCCTCTAACACTTTTAATCCTTCTTCGATAAATCCGCTAATACTTTCCCAACTAGAAAAGGCTTGTTTAACATCAAGTAAGTAATGTGTGTCTACTAAATGTTCAGCTAGCGTATTCAACATCGGATCTTTGTTTCTAATGCGTGACATGTTATTTGATATGATATCTACAATCTCTTCCTGATCTCGAATACGCTTTGCCATGACGTTCCCACTCGTATCAATAAATGGTGGAAAACAATAGGCCACCACTAATGTCTTGGCATGCCCATTATTCAACAAATGATAATTGAAAGGTTGGAAATGTTCCCTGATATACATCATTAATCGCGCATTGACTTCTGAAGATTGCGTTTCCATAAAAGCCTTAAGTTTAACGATTAAATCATTCGCTTCAAAATGATAAGTAACGTCCGTGAGGAGACTCTCTGAATAAATAGCTTGAATCGTTTTTAATGCTTGGTAAGCTTCTGCTGTCGTTTCGATGTTCGTTTTTCGGTTTTGTGTTAAATTCGATACTTCTATTTTGCATTGTGAAGTACCTATATACTCACTACATCTTTCATTAATGTATGACTTTATAAAGCTATCAAGCAGATACTTTAAATAGATATTTTGTATCGCATGTGTCGGATAAAGCCATTCTGAACCGATTAAATAAATCATATCGCGTGATAATGTATGATTAGCAATAGGCAATGTACTGATCATTTCCTCATGAAACAGCGTGATAAGAACATGGCTGTATTCAATCTGTTTTATTGCAAATTCAAACGAAGCGTTAAAGTCATTTTCGAATAAATGACAAAAGATTTGTGAACGCTTTTGAATTGCCATCTCATTAAAATTTAAAAGCTCTTCTTTTGATTTAAATATTAAAATCAATTGGTCATAGCGATTTTGAAGTTGTAGGAAAGTTTCCTGATCTAAGTGATTGTTTAAAAATAAGATATAGGAAATTCCCTTTTTTAACCTTTTGTTATTTTGAACCTCACCACTATTAATCAACGAATTGGCAAAGGAATGAGGTTTTCTTGCAATAGGTTTTTGCATTGCTTCTAATTGTTCCGGTGAATATTGTTCTGGCGATGCATTCATTTTACAACCTCCCTCCAAAACCATTTCATCCCTTTTTTGACATTTTTCTTGTTCACTTTTTTCTGATAAGTAATTGCCTTTTCTAGAAGATCAATCAACCTTTCATGATTTAAATAGATTTTTTTATATTTCCAAGCACTCCGTTTAAAACGATGTAATTCTCTAAATGCATACTGCATCCTTTTATGTTGCTTTATATATTCTGAGTACAAGTCTTGATAGTCATGCTCTAGCTGTGTTAAAGCATTTTTAAGTTGATGTTCATTCACTGTATTTCTGCCTATTTGTTGTTGGATTGCTAGCTTTAATTGTTCAATTAATTGCTGGTTATGCGTAGCAACTAGCGCCTGTGTCCCCTCATTTTCTATAAAATCTATAGATAGAATTTGATGCTTGAAGTTGTAAATGTTAAGCATATACATTTCAGGCATCTGAGATAAGAGGCTAATGATTGTCGTTTCATTTGTCACAAGGACGTGAAATATGCATTTAAATTTCAATACATGCGGTATCTCAGCTAATAACGATTTAAAATTTGCGATTGTGCGCGCATCTATTACTTCATAAAAATGGCACTGAATTTCCGTCACTTTTTCTAAAGCTGTTTTAAATTGCGTTTCACTTCTATGTGTCCAATGATTGTTCTTAAAATGAATTTCGAGTTTATGCGTATTTGTATTAAAATCCCACGAAAAAATACACTTATTTTTAGACATCGCTATCCTCTTTTCTTAGTAGACTCTCATTTCCTTTGATTCTGATACTTTTTGCTGATCATTTTGTTGTACAAAGGCTTTGATTCTATATTTACCGGGTTCTAATTCGAGTTGAAAATGGTTTTGAACTTGATACATGATTTTATCAATCGCTACTGATTCACCCTTTTTATAAATATAGAGCGCATATTTCATTTTTTCTCCCGAACTACATATTGTTACATCAATTTCGCCTTCTTTTTCCTGATGCGTTACGATATCATCGATTTTCAAAGTTGCTGGATTATGATCGAGTAAGTATGCTGTTTCAAGCATGATGTCTTCTAATTGTGATTCTAGATATTCATATGCGGCTTGATAATTAATATTCCCCATTTGTAATCACCTCAAGTTCTTTTTGAAGTACAACATCTGAACCTGTTATACTTTGTATCATTTTGGATGCGTTTCTACTCATTTCTAAAAATACTTTTGGATGTTGAATTAAATAATCAATATAAGCAACCATTTGATCAACATCGTTTCGTGGTGCTAAAAACCCAGATACTGCTTGCTGAATAAAATTGGGGATGCCACCAATCTCATTCGAAATGGGTACTAATCCTGAACTCATGGCTTCATTAATTGATACGCCTTGAGAATCATGGCGACTAGGTCCTAAATATATGCCATGCTCTCGATGGATGCTTGAGATTTCATTTTGCGGAATAAACATCTTATTCAAATTAACATTTTTCTTATTTTGAAGCGGCTTTGTAATTTTTTCAAACAGTGGCCCATCCCCATAGATTGAAAATTTGAGTTTCTTAAAGTATTTCTTTTTAGCTAATTGTTGTATGACTTTTACTGTTAGGTCATTTGCGTAATTTTTAGCAGTAAAGGGGCGTATCGATACAATATGAAAGCGGTCCTCTTCTGTTTTTTCGTGATAAGGAAATAAATCTGCATCAATCATATTCGGTATGATTTCAAAGTTTTCAGGCTCAACACCTACAAATGGATCTACATACAATGTCTTAAATCTTTCAGAGACATAAATAAACTGTACGTTCATATCTTGGCGTGTCATTAACTTTTTCAAAAAAGCTTTTTGAACTGGATAAAAATGCTCTTTTTTCTGTAGTTGCGCTTTTAGTGACCCCGGTGATGATAAGTAATTATAATAACGTGTATACCATGCCTCAGCTTCAAAACCGTGTAACCAGACAACGACATTCGGCTTTACTTTTAAGCGTTCTACTGCGTTAAACATTTTATAATTAATAAAATGGAATAACAGCTTATCGTAACGGTAATATAATAGATGATTGTATAATTGTGCCTCATCCATATACATGATTTTTACACCATCAAAGTATTCATCTCTTTTGATTTTAGTTGTAAAAACAACAACCGTTACATCGAGCCCTTGTGCTAAGTAGCCTTTAACCCTTCGATGAATGAAAGCATTCGCATATATTTTATCTTTGTTTGGATATGCATTGGTTATCAGTAAATACCCCATTCTTTCACCTCGTTCTTCATCATTTCAATTTCATCTACTAATTCCGCATCATACGGACGATCAAAATGTTGATATAAATCAATGATTGCTAAAAATGCTTTCAACACATTTGGATCTTTCTCTGTCGTTCTATTTATCCTTGAAATATACCAATGCTTAACATAGTAATTAAAACGATGATTCATATATGTTGATAAATAGCCATGCTGTTTTAGAAATTTCACCTTTTCCCGCTCAACTAAATAATATTTTCTAAAAAATTGTTCAGAAATTTGATTTGTCATCGAATTGGCAATCCCTGCGTAGTAGACATGCACTGTAGCATCAACCACTTTGATCGCTTGGGCATGATGAATCATTGTTAAAAAGAACAATGAATCTTGTCCTAAAGCACCCGGCACCATTTTAATTTGATGTTTTTTTAATAAAGACTTCCTAACAATGAGCGCTTGAATACTGGCTGTCTTAAGTTTCATATCATGTAAAAATTGGTGAGTCTGTCGCGTCATATCCGCATGCACGACATGAACAAACTGTTGATAATAATCATGTTTTTTCGTTTCAGTTTGGTCTACTTTTAACATGTTGCCAATTACAGCATCAATCTCATCATTTTGTGTTATTTCCTCGAACAAACGGTCAATTCCTTCTCCAATCCATTCATTATCAGGATCTAGAAAAGTGATCAGGTCACTCTTCGCATAATCAATCCCTATATTTCTTGGCGTCGAAGCACTCCCTGAAGCTTCATCTAGATGAATCACTTCAATATTTTTGTACCATTGACTATACATTTTCATTAAGTTGCTAGTGTAACGATCCGTTGACCCATCATCAACAAGAATGACTTCTAGTTTTGGAAACAAAGGATGACTTATGATTGAACGTAAACATTTATGCTCTAAATGTGTACCATTGTTATGGACAGGCACAATCACACTGAGTTCAGGTTTCACAGGTGGAACTGCTTCAATCTGATTCTGACTATCTACAAATGTGATGTCTAATGCAAAACCTCGTTGATTATTGTCATGTTGTTGATTAAATGCTGTTAAATAGCGGCTGTCATAACCACTCACCCATCGATATCCCTCCGTCCTTTTGGTAATAAATCGGACATCGGTATACATAAACGCTGCTGCAAAGTCACTCAAGTATTCGGGATCATAGTTGAAATCAGATGAGAAGAACGTGTAGTAATCTGTATGAATGTCGTCCGTGGAGGAAACACATGTTTTCCATTCATAAGTTTGAGCTTCAAACATTTCCATTGCTTTCGTATCCGCTTCCTCGATAACTACCGTGAGCTCAGGAAGATTTGAGCTTTGACTAGACAATCCAATGAATTGACTGACATCGTTCAACCACTTCAACTGATGCGCTGTTGAAAGCATGACCTTTTGAATACCGATGGATTGTGCTCTTTTAATTAAAACGGAATCTAATCTATTAATTTTCTTCACATCTTGAGGCTCAAAAACCATCTGTACCTGTGGAAAATGTGCATTCACAAATGTGTTATAATTCGATAGCATGAACACGCCCATGCCTTGTAACTCGAAAATTCGGTTCGCACACATAGTCTGGGAATATTTAATAGTATTCACATTAATAGCAAATGGATAGGCACGATGCATTTTCATCGTATTCATATGGTTTAACGGTGCAGCAATATAGGGTAAGAATGCTGCTGGAAACTGATACTTCTTTTTATTTGTCCATAGATTTCGATCATAAATGGTTAAATCCCAGTTATTTTGAATGACGCCTTCCAAAATTGTTTGTATATCCGCCGCACGTTCTTCATATTTATCTAGCCAAGAACCTGCAAAAACAATTTTTTTATCCGCAACATCTCGGCTGGACGCTATCGGATGATGGATTCGAGGATTGATTGGAAACCGCATCTGTTTCACCTTTGCAATGCCTAATTTTTCTTTATAAGCTAACACAAAATCTTGTTCCGTCGTTATCACATGTTCAAACCATTGTGCATGAGATTGAAAGACCTCAAAATTAATAGGATCCTCCTTATTGAAAAATACGATAGGAATTGCTCTATCTTGGAAATTTTTAACAAGCCTTTTCAGTTCTTCATATTTTTCACTATGAACGTTCGTATTGCCTTCCCAATAACCATCTATACCTTTCCAAGTCGATGCAATGATGACAAAATCATAATGTTCATCCTTATGTTTTTCATTAATGTAAATTAAATTACAAGCTCCTTTTAAAGCATCATATAAAAATGTATCTGCGACAATGCCTACTGTTAAAGGCAATTTCTCTTGATTTAATAAAGTTTGTTCTGTCGTGTTCACTAAGTCAAAAGATGCATTTTGATCCCCTTTTCCCACTTGATGATAAGTACGAATATAGTCAACGTAAGGTTTTAACGCATGGGATCGATAGATTTCGTAAAGCCCTTTACCCTCATCTTGTTCTATGACGTCCGCAATATTTTGGAGCGTTGTGAGTTCTTCTTCTTTGAAATCAATCTTTTCTCTCGTCATTCGGAATGGTTTAGGATTGCCAAATAATAAATACTTTATCTCTCTAAAATTCATTTCAGCCTCTCCCACCATTTAATCTGAAGTTTTCCCAATTTTGAATTGCGCAACTTCAAGTATCGATCTTTTAATGTGTTATTTTGTTCCATCAATTGTGCAATCGATTGTCGTTTTTCAATCGTATCTCCGAGCAATTTTTTTACAACATTAAGTTGTTGCTTTCTTTGAATGGCCATGAGGATATTCAAATGATTTGCGATTAAGTACCCTACATCATTGACTTGATAATCAAACGGCTCATCTTGATTTTCAAGGTAAACTTGCTTCCATTTTTGATCAAAATAAGCAAGATGAATCTCATTTAACTGTGAATCAACGTGTAAAAATAACATTAACTGTACATCATTTTTATTCACATAAAGCTCAAGCTCGCTCTGTTTCAAAGCAAGCTTAGTTGACTGTTCATATTCATATAACACTTGATATAACTTTGAGGTTGGGTCATTTAATTCAAATGGTATTGTCATCGCTTCGTCTTGATAGATTGGAACCTTCCCAGACTTTAATCTTACATAAGCACCTTCATACGATGTTTCAGAGATGAATTGTTTAAAACTCGATTCCATTTAACCCCTCCTCAACCTTTGCGTTAACTGTTCGATATTGTTTTCCCATATAAAATCCGCATCTCTTAAACTTTGCGTATTATCGATGGTTTGTTTCAATAATTGTGGATTATTTTTCAGTTCTAAAATATAGTTAACGATTTCTTCCAATGAGGCATTTTCCTTTGAAAAGCCAACGCCACTTTGTTGTATTAAGTCACACACCGTTTCTCCTAAATTACTGACGACCGGTGTACCTGAACATATGCTATCAACAATTTTGCCAGGCATTACATTCATAAATACAGGTGTATTTTTTAAAATAGACAACGAAACATGATGAGTTGAAATCATTGCTAAACATTCTTCTCTTTTTAACGGAGGAATGAGTCGAACATAATGCATACACTCTTGTTTGACAGCACTTCTAAATCGGTCTGCTTTCACACCATAAACAATAGCTGTAAAATGAACTTTTTTTGCGTTAAGCTGTCGCGCAATCGAGATTAATTGTTCCACATCTTGTGCATAACCAATATTACCTGTATAGATGACTGAAAATGCCTCTAATTTATGGGTAGGTTGAACTTCACTTTTTGTAATAGCATTTGGCATATAAATAAAATGCTTATCGTCACCAATCATATTTTTAATATAAGTCTCAAAAAAAGGATTGTTAATCACCACATCATCCGCTTGTTTATACATTTGTTTTTCTAAAAACTTTAGAATTGGCTTTGAATATTTGAGTTTAAACTTCCCAATATCTATAAAACTGTCAGGCCATAAATCTCTAATTTCTAGAAAATATTTCGCTCTCTTATTCTTTTTGAAAAACAGAGTGGCCCAAGCCATAAATATATTAGGACTACTGACAAATATATTTTCAAAACCATCTAATCTTTTAAGATAATACTTTAATTTAACTGTCAACTCGAGATAGTAAAGTAAGCGATAAACTAAATTCGGATGTTGTTTATCAAATCTCATATGGATGCGATGGATTTGTGTGCCTTCAAGTTGATTTAAAGCATCATTATCGAAATAACGCTCGCTTTTAAAGATTTCTCTATTGGGATAAGATGGATCCGTTGTCACAATCATCGGATTAAATCCCCTTTTCTGGAGTTGCTCAAATATATTTTTCATCCTATTAGCTGCTGATCCAAGTTCTGGATAAAAATTTTGACTGATTAATAAAATTTTGTATTTCATACCTGCTCCTTCTGCATTGTGCTATAAAAAATCTAATAATCGGTCTTTAAATCTTTGATGTACTAAAGCCCCTAAAGTTAACATCAACAATGTAAACGTCCAATAATAAAAATGATCTGCCATTGTCCCATATAGCAAATGTGGACTTGTTAAAAAAGCACTTCTATAGACTTCTACTAAATAAGTAAAAGGATTTAACTTAGCTATTTTTTGTAAAATAGGCTGTGCAGAATTGAGACTCCAAAATATAGGTGTCATGAAGAAACCTAATCTCAATATATTTTGTAAAAGGTTTCTTGTGTCTCTGACAACAATGACAAGTGAACTCATCAATAAAGAAATCCCAAAAATTGCTGGAAATGCAGCGAAAATAAAGTAAAGAAATATAAAGTACTTCCAAATCGCAACATAACCATTGACGACCGATATGACAAATAAAATCATGGTCATAAAGCACAGATTAAACAACGTATTGGTGAATGAAATCGATAATAAGACAGAGGATGGAAATTTCATTTTCGTCACTAACTCTAAATTAGATTGAATCGCATTGGCGCCCGAATTAATACTTTGAGAAATGAATAGCCAAGGAAATAAACCAGAAATTAAATGGACGATAAAAGGCACGCCATCCACTAAATGGTTTCCTCCACCTCTTAAACCTAATCCAAAGATTAAATAATAGACGCCGACTTGCATCATAGGTTGTAAAATATTCCAAAACACACCAAGATAGTGATTAGAATACTGAGATTTCATATTATATGCTGCCAATTGAATTATTTTTTGCCAATTTCCAACTTGTTCTTTTAAAATCTTAAATAATATATTCACACTTATAACCTACTATCTTTATAAAGTCTTCACATACTTTCTATTTCGTATAAATTACCGTAGTTGAAGTATTTAACTTCATTAAAAGTGTTCGGTATGACATTTTTTGTATCAAGTATCAACTTATCTTTCATTGAACTAAAGTCTTGGTCTTTAAGTATTTTAAATTCCGAATGATCACTTAAGACAATGACAAGAGATGAGCCCTCTACAGCCTTTGCGATGTCTTTTTCAACAAAGTCCAATTGGACGTGAGGATCATACGCAACAACATCTAATCCTTCGATTGCTTTTAATAATTCATAAATATCAAATGCAGGCGATTCACGTATATCATCCACATCACCTTTATACGTTAAACCAAAAACAGTAACCTTTTGACCGTTCACTGTTTGTAAAATCTTTTTCACATGATCTACGACAAACTGTGGCATCGAACGATTAATTTTACGACCTGTTTGTATTAATGGAGAGTGTTCAGGATCTTTCGCAATAATAAAATAAGGATCTACTGCTAAACAGTGACCACCTACGCCAGGTCCAGGCCAATGAATATTAACTCTTGGATGTTTGTTTGCCATTTCAATGACATCAAGTACGTTAATGTTTAAATGATTGCTAATCTTTGCTAGCTCATTGGCTAATGCAATATTCAAATCACGATACGTATTTTCCATTAGCTTACTCATTTCAGCAGTACGTGCATTTGTTTCAATCATTTCTCCTTGAACAAAAGTGCGGTAAACATTTTTGCCCGCTTCCACACATGCAGGCGTGACGCCCCCTATAATCCGATTATTATGTACAAGTTCTTCTAAAATTTTTCCAGGAAGTACACGTTCAGGACAATGGACTAAATACAAATCCTCACCAATCGTATAGCCTTGTTGCTCAAGAAACGGTTTGACATGGTCATCAATTGTGCGCGGTGCGATTGTTGATTCCACAATCACTGTGTTGCCAGATTTCAAATAAGGCACAATACTTTCAAGTGCACGCATCACAATTGAAATATCACATGATTCATACGTATCATCATTGTTAGGTGTTGGAACCGCAATGATAAAAACATCCGCTTCTTCAGGGGTTTGAGATGCTTTAAAATTCCCTTTTTCCAATACAGCCTCATATGCTTCTTGTAATCCAGGTTCTTCGATATGAATTTGCCCTTGATTTAAACTTGCTACTGCTTGAGGATTAATATCTACACCAAGCACTTCCACCCCGTGTTTTGCAAACATAATAGATGTTGGTAAACCAATATAACCTAAACCAATCGTAGTTAATTTCACGCTCATACACCTTTCTTCTCTATAGTTTAATCATTCCATCACATCTAACTGATTTTTATTTAAATTATTAAATCTATATTAATCTTTAAGTAAATTCGGTCTGATTTCAATTAAAAATACAAATTTATTATTAAATTTACATTATCTTAGACTGGGCTAAAATTCTTTTTAACATTCTTTACATTTCTTTAATATTTTTATAAACAGATCAAATTTTTAAGCACAAAAAAACCTCAAATGAAATAACGATGCGTTATTCCTTTCGAGGTTTATCATTTGTCAATAGATGAGGTGATAAAAGATTAATTATAGCGTTTATAACAACCTTATAAAGGCTAAGGTGCATGTGCGAAATTACGCTACCTTCATCATTTTTCATCTTAAACAACACAATATTATGATTCAGCTAAATACAGCGCTTTAAAGTTGTTGACTAACGCATTAAAATCAGGCACATTAAGTGAAAAATAAATTTTTATTTTTGGTTCTGTCCCTGAAGGTCTTAATGCGATAAAGCCTTCATCAAATGTATAACGAATTAAATCCGCTTGTGGCAACGTGATTGCAGTCTCTTCACCTGTTGAAAGATGTGTTGCCTTTTGCGTTAAATAATCTTCTTTTGTTTTTACTTTTAATCCTGCAATGTGTTCGCTTGTATCATTTCTAAAATGAGCCATCATGGCCTCTATTATTTGTCTACCTTTTGGTCCTTCGTAAGACGGCGAAAGCGTTAAATCTTCATAGCGACCGATTTCTTTATAAATATCTTCAAGTACCGCTTTAAATGTGAGTCCATTTTGATGCAACAGTTGTTTATATTTAACGAGTAAAGGAATAAACTGAATTGCATCTTTATCTCTTGATAAATCTTTCGCTAAATACCCATGACTCTCTTCGAACGCTAACACCAACTGTGCGTCATCATTTTGCTGTTGACGACGTTCTAACTCTTCAGAAATGTATTTAAATCCCGTCAAAACGTTTACAACTTTAATATCTAACGCTGATGCTAATACCTCACTCAAAGCGCCCGTAACGATTGATTTAACCATATAGAACGCATTGCCTGATGTTTGCAGCTGTTGATAGCGTAATTTAAGTAAGATTAAGCCAATTTCATTACCATTAAAATAACGTGTTGAGCCATCTTCATAGCGCTCAACAAACCCGAATCGGTCTGCGTCTGGATCTGTAGCAATGATAAGTGACGCATTTTCTTGTTCTGCTAAACGTTTGCCATATTCAAACGCAGCTTCTTCTTCTGGATTAGCACTTTTAACAGTTGGAAATCTGCCATCAGGTTCTGACTGTGTTGTTTCAATAACATAGTTATCAAACCCAAGCTCTGTGAGTATGTCTGCAGCTATAGGTAAGCTTGTTCCGTGTAAACTTGTTAAAACAACACGTGCATTGTTTTCTTCAATTACGCCAACTAAATCTTTCACGCCTTGCTTATACGCCTCAGTCACTTCAGTAGGCAAAGACGTAATCAATTTTTCTGTTTTTAACGAATTGAAATCACGTGCTTCAATTTCTAATGGAGATTCAATTGCATTAATATATTGGCTCAAGTCTTCTGATGCCTCAGGTAATAATTGTCCACCATCTGCACCATAAATTTTAATACCATTATAATGACTTGGATTATGACTTGCCGTAATCATGACACCTGCTGTTGCTTTTAGCTCGCGTACAGCAAATGACAACTCCGGTGTTGATTTATAAGTATCCGCTAATACGACGCTAGCGCCTTCAGTTGCTAATACACGTGCAATTTCTTGAGAAAATTCTTGTGATAAAAATCGTGTATCAAAGTGAATCACAACTGTTGGATGCTCATTTTTTTGTTTTAAATATTGTGCGAGTCCTAATGCCACTTTACGTATTGTAAACTTGTTTAAACGACCTGGACCGAGACCAAACGTACTCCGAATCCCAGCGGTACCAAAAGTTAAAACATCTTCAAAACCCGCTTCTTGTTCTTCCTTTGTTTGTTCTTCATAAAAGGGTTTAACTAAACTTTCATCAAGATGTGACATCCATTGTGCCTTCAAAAACATCCACCATCCTTATTTTGCTCTTTATCATTGGAAGTGGGACAGGATCAAATCGATTTTACAACCTCAATGTTGCAACAGGATACAACGCTTGAGGAAAGCTATGTATAAAAGTGCACAACTTCCAGTCATCAACAGCGCGTGTATCGATTTTGATACAATCATCAAAAAAGATTATATGATGTCCCACTTCTTTCATTAATTAACTCTATTATACACCAACACGAAGTCCTACACATGAAAAAACAATTTATTTCGAAGCGGTGCATCTGAAATGATTGAAATCTTACAATCAATTGCATTACAATATATAATCATATGTTAAAAATATCTTTTTAGGAGCAATTTATTATGAATAAAGGACTCAAATATCTGTTGTACTTACTTGCTTTAATGCTTGTAATTGTTCCTACAATTTTTGCGTTTATTCTATTTAATTCATCGAAACATGCTTTTGACGACTCATTTTCTCATTCTGATGAGCGTCAATCTAAATTAAGAGATAGTAAAGTCAATGCTGCAAAGGAGCCTGTTTCAATTTTATTTTTAGGTATTGATGACAGTAGTTCACGAAGAGAAAACGGACAAAGTACAGAACATTCACGTACAGATGCAATGATTTTATCCACTTTAAATCCTGATAAACATCAAATCCGTTTACTGAGTATCCCACGTGATACTTTGAGCTACATTCCAAAAGTCGGTTACTTTGACAAGATTACACATGCACATGCATATGGAGGACCAGAATCTTCAATGGATACGGTGGAAACTGAGCTTAATGTCCCTGTTGATTATTATGTTCGTATTAATATGGATGCTTTTGCTGATACAGTTGATGAGCTTGGTGGTATTGAATATAATGTGCCATACGATCTCAACGAACCTAACACTAAAGATAAAGGTCGCATCAAACTGAAAAAAGGTAAGCAAAAATTAAACGGCGACGAAGCACTCGCAATCACACGTACACGTAAACAAGACTCTGACTTAAAACGTGGCGAAAGACAAATGGAAGTTTTAAAAATTCTCTTCCGTAAAGCGCAAGAGACAAATTCTTTACACAAATTAGATGATATTATTGAAATTGTAGGAAAAAATTCTAAACATAACTTAAATTACTCTGAAATTCGTGCACTCGCAACAAACTATTTAGCAAATGATGTCACAATCAAATCTCAACAACTTAAAGGTGAAAATGAATTGCTTAACGGCATTTACTACATTAATCCTGACGTCGATGATTTAATTAAGACATCAAACTTATTACGTGAAGATTTAGAATTAAGACCCATTAAAAATAAAAGTGACTTTCTGATACAACGTGCGAAGTCCTTTTACGGTGAAGTTCCTCCATTAACAGAAATCGATGATCAGCTATTAAAAGGACGCCAAAAATCACAAAAAGATAACACATCATCAGAACAACAAAATGGTGATAGTCAAGCGTCACCAGCAGTTGATCAAAATCAAAATCAGCCCGCTGTTACTGAACAAGCACCAAGTCAACAGCCTGATTCATCACAACAGTCACAAGGGGTTCCAGACCCATCTCAAAATAACAATACATTTTATTAATAAGGAGGTGCCTATACATGCCACGCCCTACACACGACAAAATCATGCAAATCAATGGGATATTCAACATGTTAGAGCAACAAATCATTCACAGTAAAGACATGGCGCATTTTCGACAAGAGTTATTTTATGTGAATCATGCACACCGTGAGAATTATGAAGCACTTCTACTTTATTATTCAGACAGCCAGAATAACCCGGTGATCAATGGTGCGTGTTATATCGTTGCACTTCCTGAAATTTTTGATGCGATTGATGTCTTTGAATCACCCCTCCCATTTTCATGGGTTTATGATGAAAAAGGTTTAACACCAGAGATGCAAAATTTGAGTGTGCCTATTCAATATCTCGTTGCTGCAGCATTAGAAGTAACTGATGTTAACATTTTCACACCTTCTGGCTATACAATGGGAATGAACAATTGGAATATTATTCAAATGCGGATTTTTTGGCAATATACCGCATTAGTACGACAAAATGCAATGTAATTTTAGCGCCTACCAACGCGAAATACGTTGTAATAGCTTCTATTTTATTAGCGCTCAATCCGCAGATTATATAATGATTTTGACTTCATAACGATAAATACAAAAACAGGTTGATGTCTTAAACACATGTTAGACGTCAACCTGTTTTTTGGCATTGTGCTCACGATAGAAAGTATACAATTTGAATCCCCTATTGTTTGCACGTGTCTAAATTGGGATAATACATTTTATATATTTTACTTCATTCTTAGTCTATTCAAAATCATTTATGATAAAATCGATATCATACTGATAAAAAAGGGGTGCAACGATGATCAAAAAAGTAGAAACAGCACGTGAATATGAAGATGTATTAGACATCAGAAAGATCGTTTTTGTAGAAGAACAAGGGGTGTCACTTGAAGAAGAAATTGATGAATTTGAAACAATCGCACAATATATGATTGCCTATAACGATGACCATCAACCCATCGCAACTGCACGCTTTCGAGATGTGAATGGCATTGCGAAAATTGAACGTGTTGCAGTTTTGAAATCTGAAAGAGGTCAAGGGACGGGGAAGGCATTAATGCGCGCACTCGAGCAAGAAGCGCAACGCCAAGGTTTTCGTCATTTCAAATTAGGTGCCCAAACACATGCGATTCCTTTTTATGAATCATTAGGCTATCAAGCGTATGGCGATCAGTTTTTAGATGCGGGTATCCCCCATTATTACATGGAGAAACATCTTTAATTACGAAAGCATTTAATGGAACATCATCATAACTCAGCTTACTTTATATATATTACTTTATTTGAAATAATCTATAATTTCTAATTGTGCATTATCTACATAAAATAACTGGGACAATTATTAAAGTTAAATTACAATCAAGTTAAAATGCACAATTCCTGTATCTTTAATTCTATAATGGCATTAATCAACTTTATATTAACTTATCTAAAAGGAGTAATGAAATGGTTAAAAAATTAGGTTATAAAACACCCACTATCATTGCATTAACATTAGCGGGGTCTGCATTAACTGCGCATGAAGCACATGCAGCTGAACAAACAAAAGCGCAAGAAACACCAACAAATATTTTAGACGAGCATCAACAAGTTCAGCAAGCCAACCAGGCCAAGAACGAAACGAAAGCTCCTACGATTTCTGGAACACAAGCGTATAAAGATCCAAATCAAGTTGAAATTGAAAAACCAACACAACCTAAAGCAGACTCAAGTCTTTTAGAACAAACTTCTGCTTCTTCATCAGCTACGCAACAAGCTACCGAACAAGAAGCAACTTCTCAAAATAACCATGCACAAGCAGACGTAGCTGAACAACCTGTTGCATCACCTTATGCTGCTGAAGAAATCGATCCACATCACGAAGCTGAAGTATCAACTGAAGCGTATCATGCTGCACAAGATCAAAAAACAGATGCACAACAAGAGACACCACAAAATGTCACAAAGTCGCAGCAATCCCCTTCTGAAGCATTACCGAAAGATGATTCACAAAATATCGCTGTACAACAACAAAATAATCAAGTGACAACTGAGCAACCAACAACTCATACGCAACAACCAACTCACAATACGCAACCAACGGCTAAAAAAGTACAATCAAAAGCAACTGCTATTTCCGCACAAGAGAGAGCTGCTGCTACATCTAATCAAGAGAAAAACTTAGCACGTGTCGTTGCACGTTCAGCTGAAAAAACACCAGCTGTAAAACAACAATCTACATCAACGAATGAAAAAGTAGATATCAATGCTAATCCAAATGGACCAACACCGCCTCGCGTTGGAGGTAAAGGTGGGCCTGCAACAGTTAAACTTGAACCTACAAACTATTCAGCTCGTGCAGTAGCCGCTACACCTAAAGCATATCAACCACAAGTCAAATCACAAATTAACGACTACATACGAAAACAAAAATTTAAAGTTCCTAAATATGAAGAAGACTATTCAAGCTTTATTCCACGCTATGGTTATCGCTACGGTGTTGGAAAACCTGAAGGCATCGTTGTTCACGACACAGCTAACGATAATTCAACAATTACAAGTGAAATACAATACATGAAAAATAATTATCAAAGTGCTTTTGTTCACGGATTTATCGATGGTAACCGAATAATTGAAACGCAACCAACTGATTATTTAGCTTGGGGTGCTGGCCCTATTGCGAACCAACGTTTTATTCATATTGAGCTTGTTCATGTGCATGACTATAATTCATTTGCACGTCAAATGAACAACTTTGCTGATTATGCAGCAACTAACTTACAATACTATGGCTTAAAACCTGATAGTGCAGAATATGACGGTAAAGGTACCGTTTGGACACATGACGCTGTTTCTAGATATTTAGGTGGTACAGACCACGTAGACCCACACGGTTATTTAAGAGCACATGGCTATTCTTATGATGAATTGTATGATCTTATAAATGAAAAATACCAAGTGAAAATGGGCTATGCTTCCCCTGCTGGTAGCACTGCAGGTCAATCATCAAAACCTAAACCGCAAAACAACAATTTAAAAGTGACTGACAATACAGGGTATAGCCGTATTTCATCTAAAAACAACGGTTTATACAAAACTGTGTATGACCAATCTGGTGTACGTACAAATCAAACAAATGTGACATTAAAAGTGACTAAAAAAGCAACACTGAATGGTCAATCATTTTATCTTGTATCCACTGCGAAAAACAATGGTTTACTCGGATGGGTACGCAGCAATGATGTCACTTATCAAAGTGCACAACCTGAAAAGAACGTGAAACAATCATACCAAGTTAAACCAGGTACAACTGTTTATGAAGTGCCTTGGGGTACAAAAGCACAAGCTACAGGTACAATTAGCGGTAGCAAAAAACAAACTTTCAAAGCAACTAAAGAACAGAAAGTCGCAAATACAAATTGGCTTTATGGTACAGTTAACAATTTAACAGGTTGGATTGATGCAAGTAACGTTGTAAAAACACCATCTTCATCAACAACTGCACCTTCTTCACCATTAAAAGTAACAGGTGACTCAGGTTTTGGTCGTATTAATAATAAAAATAACGGCTTATATAAAACTGTATACGATGCGAAAGGCCAACCTACATCAGCAACCAATCAAACTTTAAGTGTTCAGAAAAAAGCAACGCTCAATGGAAAATCATTCTATCTCGTATCTGACTATGCGACTGGCACTTATGTTGGATGGGTTCAACAAAAAGATGTTGACTACCGTACAGGTCAAGCAGCTAAAAATGTGAAACAAAACTACACAATCAAACCAGGCGCTACGCTTTACAAAGTCCCTTGGGGTACTAGCGCACAAGTGGCAGGTAAAGTCGCTGGTAAGAACGCACAAAACTTTGCTGCAACAAAATCTCAAAAAGTTGGAAACTTAACATTCGTTTATGGTACTGTTAATCAATTATCTGGATGGATCGACCAATCATTATTAACACAATCACAAGAAAAAGCAACAAAAAATGCCGTACAAAGTGTATCTCAAATCGGTCAATTAAAATCATCAACTGAAGGAATAAGAGCTTCGATTTATGATAAGACAGCTAAAAATGCTGCCCAATTCACTGACCGTACTTATAAAATTGCTAAAACAGCATCTAACCAAAATCACAATTACGTTTTATTACAAAACGCTGACGGCCGCACACCATTAGGATGGTTTAACGCGAATGATGTGATTCTACGTTCACTTGGTACTGAAAAACCAATGCATGGTCAATATAAAGTTAATAACAAAACAGCTGGATTATATTCAATCCCATGGGGTACTGCGAAACAACGTATCGATGCCCTATCTGGCAACGTAAAAGATCGTACATTTAGTGCTGTTAAATCTGTTGTTGCGGGTCCAGACACTTATTTATTCGGTCAAGTGAACCATAAAATGGGCTGGATTAACCTTAAAGATTTAAAACCTGTTGCTTCTGCTTACACAGTTAAGCCGACTTCAGCAACTAAAGCAACAAAATTAAGCCAACCTCAAGATTACTTTGTTTATAACGGAAATGGCTATTACTATGCCAAACCAAATGCACAAGTTTTAGGCTCTTTAAGTCCGTATTATGAAACATTATTTAAAGTGACAAGTACACAAAATGTAAAAGGTGTGACATGGCTTTACGGTACTTTTGAAAATGGCACACAAGGTTGGATTAAATCTGGTGACTTACGCTCATTACTTATTAAATATTACAATGCTAACGCTTCTTTAAAAGAAGCCGTTGATAAACAAATGGCATTGCCATACAAACCACAAGTTCAACATGTACCAGGCAAATGGGAAGATGCAAACCGCCAAGAAGTGCAAGCAGCAATGGATACACAAAACATTAAAAACAGCGCTTCAGGCATTTATCAATTCTTAAAACTCGATCAATATCAAGGCTTAAGTGCAGATGCATTGAACCGATTACTCGCAGGTAAAGGTATCTTAGCTGGCCAAGGTGCTGCGTTTGCAGAAGCGGCAAAAGCAAATAATATTAATGAAATCTACTTAATCTCACACGCATTTTTAGAAACTGGAAACGGTACATCTACATTAGCAAATGGTGGATACGTAGATAAAAACAATAAAGTGATCACTAACGGTCCTAAAAAATTCTACAATATGTTTGGTATCGGGGCAGTTGACTCTGACGCCATTCGCGGTGGTTTTAAAACAGCTGAAAAATATGGCTGGAATACTGTTAAAAAAGCAATCGTCGGCGGTGCGAAATTTATTGGTCAAAATTACATCCACGCAGGTCAAAACACGTTATACCGCATGCGTTGGAATCCACAAAACCCAGCGACACATCAATATGCAACAGATATCGCATGGGCAGACTTTAACGCAAAACGTATGAAACAATTCTATGATCAAATTGGTGAAGTTGGTAAATACTTCGATATCGATTTATATCGTCAAAGTAAATAAGATTGCTCATATTAAAAGCCCCAAAAGTGTGTTTAATACCTCTTTTGGGGTTTGTTTTTTGGGCTGTACACTTTATATGGTGGTTATGTGTCTATAATAATTAAGTCGCAAACTTCCGATTGCTTCTTCGAGTCTCGCTTTCCCAGGCGCCTTACCTCAACTAATTTTGGCTTTTATTGTAGCTCATAAGAAGCCAAAATGGATTTTCGGTTTCGGCTCTATGCCTCGGGAGTCTCGACTCGGTACGCAATCTATTTAAGCAATTTCACTATTGAAAAGTGGCATTGCTTTTTTCTTTGGTCTTTTATACAGTCTAAAAATAATAAAAATGCGATTTTTGAAGTTATAAAAGTTGCGATAGCCATATGAAACTCTTTTAATCAGTTTAACTTTTTGATTAATTCCTTCAATCGCTCCATTATTGAATTGAGGGGTTCCAATCGTATAAGCAATGATATCCTCATACTTTCTGTAGAAGCGTAACACTTTCCATCCATACATTTAAAACATTGTTTTAACAGTTTTAAATACACTGCTATCTCTTGGAATCTTAAAAAAGTAATTCGCGATAAACGTTTTCCGTGTTTGTGTATTCGGTTTGGATTCGAATGATAACAGTGAGGACAAGTCATAGGCTTGTATGAAAGGGTACCAAAGATGACGTTAGATTTCTTACCTCTAATAACTACATCTTCTTCAACTTTAGTGATTTTAATATTATTATCTTTAATTTTTAGTAACTTTAATATATCATTACACATAGGCGCAATATGTCTCCTTTATTTTTGGTTTAGTCACTTAAAATTATAGAGGCATTTGCGCTATTTTTGTACAAAAAAGCAGGATGACTTATATCATCCCACCATAAAAAATGAAGAACCGTTTTTTGTATCAAAAATAGGACCAGTGTTTGAATCACCGGACCTATTTAACACTTATAATATTTACTTTAGATATTCAAATTTGTAATGGTCGTTGTTTATTTATCGCCTTGATTGTCTTTCATTTCTTGATCTAATTCTTTCACGAGACGTTGAATACCTGGATGTTCTAAATGAATACCATCATAAGCAAAGTAATCCGTATGGCCTACGCCGACTTTATTCCAATCCACTAATGTGACATGCTTATGTTTATTAGCGACTTTTTTCATTAACTGATTAACATGATCTTTATAGTCACGTGGCACTGTCGTATTAATTAGGTAAACATCCGCTTTATCAAAATCTTTCACAATTTCTTCTAACTGCGCTTCATTGAAATCACCGTTTGTACCAATTTGAATGACGACTGGTTGCCCTGCTTTATTGTAATCTGTATATTTCTTAGCAACGTTGAGCGCAACACCCATAGAACGCCCGACTTCTGCGTCAATGGTTGGTTTTTGATAATGATCATCTAAATAATAGCCCATTCATACTGTTAATGAATCCCCAATAAATAGAGGTGATTCTTTTTTAGGATCAAAAGATTTTTCATCAGTTGTTTTATCTTGCTTTTCAGGCTCGGGCTTTTTAGGTTTTTCTGTCGATTTATGATTTGTTTTATAAGCCGTTGCTTTTTGCTCTTGTTTTGCATAACCATCAAAATGTCCAGTTAATACAAATGCAGTTAACACAATGGCAGCTAAAACAAGTGGTGTACGAATAATCGAAGTCACTATTTTCTCTTTAAGGAAGAACGTTCTAAAACCATATCTTCTGAATGGCGTTTCAACAAATCGATAAGAAATTTCTGCCATAACAAACGTTAATACGACATCAATAATATACATGTAAAATGGGTACTGACCCGCTACAAAGTGATGGTGTACAAATGTAACGATGACAAAATGCCATAAGTATAAACTATACAATCTTTTCCCTATATATAAGAAAAGTGGATTACCCATAAATCTAGAAAGTAAGCCCGATGGTTGTACTACACTTGCAATAATAACTAAAGTCATTAATGAAATGGCGTAAAAGCCACCGCTATACAGAAAGTACTGTTGCTCATTCACAGCATAGAATAACCATAATAAAGCACCTAATGCGATGATACCAAAAATATCAATCAGATTTCTCCCAAGTTGTGGTGGCTTAGCTTTCAACTTAAATGCTGGCCACACAAATGCAAAGATAACACCTAATAATAGCGTTTGTAATCGTGTATCTGTTCCAAAATATGTACGTGAGTTATTCGCACCTGGTGCGGATAAATAAAACATTAATGCTGCTGAAGCGATAGAAATGATAGCGAATACGACAACGACCCATTTTTTTCGTCTAAATAATTTTAAAAATAACATTAAAATAATAGGATAAAAAATATAAAATTGCTCTTCTACAGCTAAAGACCATAAGTGCTTAAGTGGCATAGGTTTAAATTGATCAAAATAATCAACATCTTGGAAGATATACCACCAATTTGAGATGTAGAGTAAAGCTGCTATCGCATCACCTTTAATTGACTCTAAAAGCTTAGGGTCAAATGCTAAGACGTAGAGTACTGTAAATAAAGTAACAAATAACATTGCTGGGATTAAACGCTTAAACCGTTTAATCCAAAAATTCACTAAATTGATTTCACCGTAATTTTCATATTCGAATAGTAGTAAAGATGTAATTAAATAACCTGAAATAACAAAAAACGTATCTACACCTAAAAAACCACCAGATAGCCATTGAGAATTAAGATGATAAATGATAATCCCTATAACTGAAATCGCACGCAAACCATCTAAACCCGGCAAATATCGTGGAGGATGCTTCAATCGTTTCATTCCAGTAAAATTATTATGAGACATAGCTGATTTCTCCTATTCCATTTTTTTAAGGAACGATTTATAGATATACGCCCTTCAATTTACCACAAAAATAGTAGATTTTAAACCGTGAGTCGATGAGGTTTTGCAAAATAAAATAATCTTATGCTTCAAAGTTCTTTTTTATTTTTGTTTGGGCATTGTATAAAATAAGTATGCTATTAATTTATCATATATACATTTTCATTGCATTTTTGAAGGTATTTATAATACATTAACTATGAGATTGTTAAAAGGAGTCACCTATTTATGACAAATGTGAAAAAAAGAGATGCATTTTTTGATAATGCACGTGCTGTTTTAATATTTCTTGTCGTTTTAGGACATTTAATTAGGCCTTATGTTGATACTCATATTGCGATTAATGCATTATATTTGCTTATTTATAGTTTTCACATGCCCGCCTTTCTATTCATCTCTGGCTATTTCGCCAATAATGTGGGTAAATCTGGTTACATAGAAAAAGTAGGCAAAAAATTGTTAGGTCCATATCTCATCTTTTTTGCGTTCTTTTCAATTTATTACTTTATTACAGGAAAAAATAGTGAGTTAGACTTAGATCCATTTGAACCTGTTTTTGCACTATGGTTTTTATTAACACTGTTTTTCTTTAACGTCATTATCGTGATTGTCCGGCAGTTTAAACCTAAATACGTTTTACCTATCGCCATCATTGTGGCACTATTAGCAGGTTTTTCTTCAAATGTAGGAGACTATTTAAGTTGGTCACGTACACTCGTATTTTTCCCTATATTTTATGTTGGGTATTTATTAAACATTGAATTTAGCCATTTCGTTAAGATGAAACGTTTTATTCCTATCTCTATTTTAGTTTTAGTAGGCTTTTTTGTAATTTATATCGTTCATCCTATCGATGCGGACTGGCTATTAGCAAGTACACCATACAAACACGTGGACGGCATGCATGTACTGATGAGTCCGCTAAAAAGATTATCTTTATATGGTATTATCTTTGTCACGATGTTCTCTTTCTTTAACTTAGTGCCAAGACATCATCATTGGTATACTTATATAGGATCAAGAACAATGTATGTTTATTTATTACATGGCTTATTTATCGGTGCCATTCGAGGCCACCAATTTTATCCTTTTATTGATACGCCAATTTTAGGATTACTTTATAATATAGTACTTTCAGGCTTTATCGTTTGGTTATGGTCGAGTGATTTTGTCGCGAAATGGACGAATCCTATGATTAATTTGCAACGGCCATCAAAGTTTAAACCTTATTTTTAGAGAAGATACCATTTAGAACATAATCATGTGTATGTATCGTTGACTATCATTTTAGATAGCTTCTCATGCGTACACATGTTATTCTAAATGTTAACTTCTCTTTTTTTAGGACGTGATTTAAAAATGAAATTAGAACTCAATACATATGCACAATATTTAAGAGCCCCGAGTATCCGACAATTTTCAAGTCGAATTAATCAGCTAGATGATGTCATTAACCTTACAGTTGGCCAACCTGATTTTAATATGCCCGATATTGTTAAAAAGGCATATCAAACGGCTATTGAAAATAATCAGACGACCTATTCACATAATAAGGGACGATTGGATACACGTGAAGCAGTCTCTCAATACTATCAAACACGTTTCAATATCCATTACGACCCTGAAGAAATCATTATTACTAATGGCGCTTCTGAAGCATTAGACACTGTACTGCGCTGTATCATCAATCCAGGTGATGAAATTCTACTTCCGGGTCCTGTTTATGCTGGCTATATTCCTTTAATTCAGACGCTCGGTGGTAAACCTATATTCATGGATACGCGACAAAGTGGCTTTAAAGTGACACCTGAACGCATCAAACAACATATCACGCCAAAAACACGTGCGATACTGCTCAATTATCCATCTAATCCTACTGGCGCCATACTTTCTGAAGCAGAAGTGACGGCACTCGTCGACACTTTGAAAACATTGCCGATTTTTATTATTAGTGATGAAATCTATGCAGAAAATACATTTCACGCCACACATACGTCGTTTGCACGCTTTGAATCCATTCGGGACCAATTATTGCTGATTAATGGTTTAAGCAAATCACATTCAGCTACAGGCATCCGTATTGGCTTTTTATCTGGCCCTCAATATTTAATAGACCGTTTAACATTTATGCACGCTTATAATTGTATTTGTGCCAATGTTCCGGCTCAAATGGCTACGATTGCTGCATTAACTGAGGCTACAGATGCGCCTCAAACGATGAATGCAGCATATATGAAGCGCCGTGATTTCTTGATTGAATCATTAACAGATATGGGCTTTGAATTAGAAGGGCAACCTGAAGGAGCGTTTTATATCTTTCCTAACATTCAAAACTTTACCGATGATGACTTTGCATTTTGTGTCGATGTTTTAGAAACCGTTGGCGTCGCTATGGTTCCTGGATCTTCTTTTACGGATTATGGAAAAGGTTATGTTCGTATTTCATATGCCTATGATATGAAGTCATTAGAAGAAGGCATGGCGCGCTTAAGACAATACCTACAAAACAAATATGCAGACCGTTTAATCAACTAAAAAAGTCTCCATTATAGACATATCATTAAAATAATGAATAAGCTTGTTTGCTTAAAAATACTTTATTCACTAAAAATCAGAGTGATTTAAGATAATTAAAAACACTCATCTATAATTTCCTTTACAAACTAAAAAAGCCGATGGACACATTGATTACCTCACGTCCATCGGTTTTTATTTTTGATGACTTTTCCTTCTTTTCAACTTATGGGAATTTAGGGAATTGATCGAAATCAGGATCACGTTTTTCTTTAAATGCGTCTCTGCCTTCTTTTGCTTCATCTGTTGTGTAATACAAGAGTGTTGCGTCACCTGCAAATTGTTGCAATCCAGCTAAACCATCTGTATCTGCATTCATTGCTGCTTTTAAGAATCGTAAAGCTGTTGGAGAATGACGCATGATTTCTTTACACCATTTCACTGTTTCATCTTCAACATCTGCTAAAGGAACGACTGTATTCGCCATACCCATGTCAAGTGCTTGTTGTGCATCGTATTGACGACATAAATACCAAATTTCACGTGCTTTTTTGTGTCCTACGATACGTGCAAGGTAGCCTGAACCATAACCTGCGTCAAATGAACCCACTTTTGGTCCAGTTTGTCCAAAACGTGCATTATCTGCAGCAATTGTTAAATCACATACGACTTGAAGAACGTTTCCTCCACCGATAGCATAACCTTTAACCATCGCAATAACCGGTTTTGGAATGACACGAATTAAACGTTGTAAATCTAATACATTCAAACGTGGGATTTGGTCATCTCCAACGTAGCCCCCATGACCGCGTACTTTTTGGTCTCCACCTGAACAAAACGCTTTGTCGCCTTCTCCAGTTAAAATGATGACACCTACACGCTCGTCATCACGCGCACGTGTGAAAGCATCAATCATTTCTTGTACAGTATTAGGTGTAAATGCGTTATGTACATGTGGACGGTTAATTGTAACTTTTGCAATCCCTTCAAAAAATTCGTATTTAATTTCTTTATACTCTTTTAATGTTTCCCATTGTCTTTCCATGGTTGGCCTCCTCTAGTAACCTTTAATAAACTCCAATAATATTGTATCAAATTTGGGTGAATCTTCCACATGAACCGTATGGCCTACGCGTTCTACAATTTCTAAACTCGCATTAGGTAACGCCGCTTTCATTTGATGTGCAATCGATACAAACTTCTCATCCCATTCACCAACAATCAATTGTACAGGTAACTCTAAAGTATTCAACTGATCCCATAAATTCGGCATATGGCCCGTTCCGTAATCTGTTAAAGCTTTAATTAAGCCTGCTGTGTTCTGTGCCATTCTTAACTGACGCACTTGAAGCTGTTTCGATTCAGATATCCATCGTTGTGTCTGAAATAATGGCAACTTCTCCCAATCATTCACAAATACTTCGAGCCCTGCAATCTCAAGGACACGTGCACGTGCTGCATCCACTTGTTGTCGCTCATGACGTGCGACAGGATCTTGAATTCCTGGAGAACCACTTTCGAGTATTAAACCTGACAACAATGAAGCGTGATTGAGTGCATAATAAAGTGCTACCCGCGCCCCCATTGAATAGCCGTGTAAATAAATAGCTTGGCTTTCAAATTGTTGAAGCACCAAATGCAATTCAGAAGTAATCCAATCAAAATCCCATTGAATATCCATGGGAGATTGATCTTGTCCGTGTCCTGGAAGATCGAC
This sequence comes from Staphylococcus sp. HGB0015, assembly GCF_000411275.1. Classification (NCBI taxonomy): domain Bacteria; kingdom Bacillati; phylum Bacillota; class Bacilli; order Caryophanales; family Staphylococcaceae; genus Staphylococcus; species Staphylococcus sp. HGB0015. The sequence goes on along the minus strand of NZ_KE150417.1, from coordinate 452,034 downwards.
ACAAACTACGTCCGCTTCTCTTGTCAATATCTCGATATGTGAATCAAATGTGCGTTGATCACTGATAAACCCATGTAGCAATACTAAAACCTTGTTGCTCGGTTGTTGTGCCCGATGCCAATTATAATGTAACATTTACAATTTCACTCAATTTCTGATAAAGATTTTGATGGGCGTCATAATTTTTTTCACGATTCGTCATCACTTCAAACAATGTTGGTGTCATCGTCGTCAAATTAGCATATTCAAATGCCTGTAAGTCTTGAATACGCTTAAAATTAAAATCATAAAGTAATGCAGTGTATTCAAAGTTCAACCCTGTAGGTGTTCCGAATAAGCGTTCAAAATGTTGGGAAGCACTCTTTTTCTGTGGTAAATATGAGAAAATACCGCCTCCATCATTATTGAGTAGCACAATATTCATATGAATGTCATTCAATTTAGACATAAGCAGACCATTCATATCATGGTAAAAGGCAATATCCCCAATAAGTAATGTTACTTTTTGATGAACAGCCATACCTAAAGCAGTTGAGACAACCCCATCTATTCCGTTTGCACCTCTATTGGCATAAATACGACCGCGTTGATTAAAATATAAATTATCAATATCACGTATTGGCATACTATTGCTTACAAACAAACAGTCTTCATCCGTTAATTTATCCAGTAACTGACTCACATATGCAGACTCATCATTAGCGTTTTTTTGATGCTCCGTAATCGTTAAACGGGCTTGTTCTTCCATATTTTGCCATTGACTCAGCCACATTTTACGATATGTGCCAGGCACCTCACCTAAAGCTCTAAAAAAGTCATTCGGTGACATTTCAAAAAAGTAATCCGGTTTTTTAGGAAATGCGTCTACGTTTGAACTGTTTTGAACTAAAATTTGATCTGCATCTGTTGTTTTCAACCATTGATTTAATTTTTTAGATACGACCGGCTTTCCTACTCTAATAACAAAATCGGCTTCAATTTCAAGTCCAGCACGCAAAAGTAAATCATAGGTTGCAATCACATTTGGATGTTGTGTGGCACGTATGCCATTTAATGCATCCGCAAGTATCGGTAAATCATACACGGTAGCAAACGTTAAAATTTGTGATATATCTTGATGTTGCATATCACCAACGACAATTAAGCCTTTCGCTTGCTTCAATGTTTTTTCAATACGACTTAAATCTATTGATTTTTGATATTTAGGACGGTCATACGTCTCTGTTTTCAGTAAGTCTAAACGTGATAAGTCGGGTGTAAGGGGCTCGCGAAACGGCAAATTAAAATGGACAGGCCCTTGTTGGGGTCCGTCAAAATATTGACTCGCTTTTTGGATTTGATATGCGTTGAATTCAGTCATATGCACTGTACCATCTGCTATTGGCAAATCGCATTGAAACCGAACATAATTTTGAAACATCCCCACTTGATTAATCGCTTGTGGTGCCCCTACATTTCGAAGCTCATGTGGTCTATCACTCGTTAATACGACAAGTGGCAGACGACTAATATGGCTTTCTGCGATGGCAGGGACATAATTCGCAGCGGCAGTACCAGAAGTACATACGATTGCAACCGGACGTTGACTTCCCTTCATTAATCCTAATGCAAAAAAAGCAGCACTTCTTTCATCTGGATGAATCCATGTTTTAATTTCAGGATGACACTCCAACGCCAAAGCGATTGGTGTCGAACGAGAACCTGGACTAATCACTACTTCTCGCAAGCCATACGCATAGAGCTCAGAAACGAAATGAAAAACTTGTTCTGTTAAATCACTTTGATTAGTCATACTCAGTCACCCCTAGTGCCTCCATCATTGGTTTAAATTTTAAAGCTGTTTCTGCCACTTCTTCAGCTGCATTAGATTCTTGAACAATACCTGCACCAGCAAAAAGCAAGGCTTGATGTCGGTTCATTAACATCGAACGAATCGCCACAATAAACTCACAATCATCATACATATCAATCATGCCTACAGGTGCCCCGTATAAACCACGTGCGCCGAATTCATGCGCTTCAATATAATCTAATGCACGCGCTTTCGGGTAACCCCCAAGTGCAGGTGTTGGATGCAAATCATCTATCAATTCGATATATGATTTTTGTGCAAGTGGGCCACCTATCTCTGTATATAAATGATATAAATGATCATTTTTTAAAATTTTAGGTTCCTTATTATAGTCGACATGCGTCGTAAAAGGTCGTATATCTTCGAGTATGCTTTCGACTACAATTTCATGTTCAACTAAGTTTTTTTCATCTTTCAGAAAAGCTTCGACATGTGCTTGGTCTACTTTTTCATCATGCGTACGACGAATTGTTCCTGCAACGGCTTTCGTAGATAATTCCCCGTTAGTAACTTTAAACAATTGTTCCGGTGTTTGAGATATAAAAACATCTTCTTCGGATTCTAAAACAAATAGATAACTGTTTTTTTCATTTTGTAAAGCCCGATAAAGTATCGTTGGAATACTTAAATCTGCATCAAATTGCACCATACGTCTGCGCGATAACACAATTTTTTCATCATGAGCTAACTGTTCTGTTGTCTTTGCAACTAAAGCTTCCCACTCATCTTTATATATGTCTTCCATACGTTTCACCGGTGGCGGTGTCGTATCTTTTATTTCTATTGTTTCTAAATGATTCAATTGATCGAATAGCGCATTAAATTGATCTATAGAAAACGTTTCTTTTTGTACTGTATAAGTTAAAAACGTTTCATCGTTTACTTGTGATATTAAAACTTCAGGCAAAATAAAGTGATTCACACCAAAACGGCGCCATTCATCCCCCAGACGCTTTGTAGAAAACTGAAACCCCCCACAAATTCGTAAATGATGGCGCTCAGAATCAGGATGGATTAATGCAATGTTGTCTTTAAACTTTTCCCATTCTTTAAAAATAGAGCGTTTATTTGTGAAATCATTTTTAATTTTTGTTGCAACACGGTAACCAAAAAAAGTTGTTTTACTATCATTTAACTGAAAGTAAAAACGATCTCCTGCATCTTCTTTTGACATTTCAAACAACGTAATCGGATCCAATTGCTTTTGCAACTTCACTTCAATCGAAACCCATTGCTGTGTCGTTTGTTTGACCGCATCCATGATTGCCTGTTCACAGACGTCAACAGTCATCTCATTCTCACTTCTTTCATCATAATCAAGTTTCATCCATTACTCCATTCTAACATTTTTAATCGTCGTTGTGTTCGCAAGTGTCTTTCTTATAATATTATTATTGATTTAATAGTAAAATTTATTTATAATAGGCATGTATTATAAATATTATAAAAAGAGGTTATTGATATGGCGACTGAATTTGAAAAACATTCAACATTTCACAAATACTGGTTACTCATGCGCCCACATACACTCACTGCTTCTGTTGTTCCAGTTTTAGTCGGAACTGCAACTGCTAAACTTTTTTTATTAGGCAGCGAAGATCATTTACGCTTTAGTCTATTCTTAGCAATGTTGGTCGCTTGTTTACTCATCCAAGCTGCTACGAACATGTTTAATGAATACTATGACTTTAAAAAAGGTCTAGATGATCATGAGTCAGTTGGTATCGGTGGTGCCATTGTCCGTAACGGCATGACACCTGGACACGTTTTAAGACTCGCACTCATTTTTTACGTCATCGCAGCTTTACTTGGACTATACTTAGCAATCCAAACTTCATTTTGGTTAATACCTGTCGGACTTTTATGTATGGCAGTAGGCTACCTTTATACAGGCGGGCCATTCCCAATCTCATGGACGCCCCTTGGTGAATTATTCTCTGGTGTATTCATGGGGATGATTATTATCGTCATCGCTTTTTACATACAAACAGGCAATCTTCAAAACTATGCTTTTTGGATTAGCATTCCAATTGTAATTACTATCGGCCTCATTAATATGGCTAATAATATTCGTGACCGCGTCAAAGACAAACAAAGCGGTCGTCGTACATTGCCTATTTTATTAGGCAAACGTGGCTCGCTTATTTTTATGGCAACATGCTACATTTTAGCATATCTATTCGTGATTTATACGGCACTTTTCAAAGATGGTGGATCCCTCTTCTATTTACTTGCATTGTTAAGTTTTCCACTGCCAATCAAAGTTTATCGCCGTTTCAAAAAGAACGATACGCCACAAACAATGATGCCGGCAATGGCAGCAGCAGGAAAAACAAATACATTTTTCGGTGTTTTGTATGCATTAGGCATTTATATCAGCGCTTTACTGGGTGGCGTATAAAACCTCCAGTACGCATTCATTTTATGTGATTAATTTTTAAATCATGACGGGTGTGGAAGTACGAAATCTCGCTTCAATGATGAGATGTCACTTCCCACCCTTTTCTTTTTTCAAAAGTCTCTTGTAGACTATCAATTTCATTGTAATGATATATAGCGATATATACAAATGTTTTAATCCGCTTTAATTTGAATTAACTGATGGCGATAATTAAAAAATTGTCGATAGCTTAAATAAGTTGCAACAAGCGCTGAAATGATCGTTGCCGTTGTATGAATAAAAACAACCATGAGTTGAAATTTAATCGCTTGTAAAGGTGGAACACCGGCAATAATAAGCCCAGTCATCATTCCTGGAATAGAGACTAGCCCGTATGTTTTTACTGAGTCGATTGTCGGAACAATTGCTACTTTAATACTCTCACTAATTGCATCTTTTGCAGCTAATGAAGGTCCCGCACCTAACGATAATTTTGCTTCAATAGATTCTGTCTCTTTCGTAAAAATCCGATCTAAATTTTGATAACTCAAATTAATCGCAATCATCCCGTTACTCCCTACCATACCAGCAACCGGAATAATTTCATTCGGCTTAAAGCTTATCGCACCAGTTAACAGAACGCCTCCTAAAGAAAGAACAGCACCTGTCATTATTCCAGCAAACGAAACCCAAAAAACATGGTGCATAATTTTTGAAGCACGTTTTCGTGTATTCGCTGCAGCATTAATCATAATGACTACTATCAAAGCAATAACAATCCATACTTGTTCTAACTTGAAGACAAATTCTAACAAATAACCAATAATGACCAACTGAATCACTGCACGTATCGCAGCAATAATTAAATCTTTTGCGATATGCAATCTTTCTTTAAAAGAAATCAGTATCGGAATCAATAACAATAAAGACGTTAACAACAAAGAAGTTGTACTCATCATAATCATTGTTCCTCCTTTGTGATGGTGCCGTTTGTAATCTCAAGTTGTCGATGAAAATGACGGTGACTTTGCTCTGTATTATGTGTAATCCACATCACAGACATTCCTTCTTTGACTAAATCAAAAATAAACTTTTCGATTTTTTTGCTATTAATATCATCTAGCGCACTCGTCGCTTCATCCAGTAAAAGCAAATCTGGCTTGAACATCAATTGACGCGCAATCGTCACGCGCTGTTTTTCACCGCCCGACATATGATGAACAGAGTCTGAAAGTTTATATTTTTTTAAGCCCATCGCATCTAATAAATATTTCGCACGTGATTTATCAAATCCTTCTTTTCGTGCGTGTGATGGAAAAATGAGATTATCTCGTATTGTATCACCGAAGAGTTCAACCGATTGTGGTAAATAACTAATTTTTTGTCTTAAAGCTTCTGGTTCGTATGTTTCATAAAGCTCATTTTTAAACTGTATCGTTCCTTCCGTTGGACTAATCAAATCAGCTACTATTCTTAATAGCGTACTTTTTCCGCTACCAGAAGGTCCTACAACTGCAATTGCTTCACCTTGATCTACACGGAAACTGACATGATCTAAAATCCGCTGATCATCGATACAGTAACTCACATTTTTTACGTCAAGCATCTACCTTGTTCCCACCTTTATATTTCATATAGCGATAACGATGACCGTACAACATTTTATCTTTTATTGTTTCAAAGCCCATTTTTCGATAGAGTTGGTATGCCTTTTCATTGATATATTCACAATTCAAGCCCCATGTCGCGTGATTATCAGATGATAAAAGGTAGCGCATTAACTGACGCGCAATACCACGTCCTCGAAACTCAGGAAATGTCGCAATTGACTCAATATAAATATCATCTTCATCTGCCTCTAACACAGGTAAAGGCGTCGTATGTTCAAGTTCAATAGGCGTATCAAACTGTAAACGCTCCCATTCTTTCTCATATTGTGCTTCATTTTTCCCAGGATATGCCACAATCATACCTGCTACTTGTTGGTTTACCTCATAGACATGAACATGTGTCAATGCATTTCGATAATGCACATCCGTAATACTTTTCATCAGTGCATGGATAACGGTCGATTTAGCATAACGTTGCACAATTTCCAATTCCATATCTTGCCATATCATGTAGGTCAATTCTGCAATCGCATGTGCGTCTTCATAAGTTGCTTTTCTAATCATAATTCTCCACACCTCTTCTATGTAATCCCTTTATATTTTAGTCGATATAACGCAAGATTTGAAATAAATAATTTAAATTAGCAAATGTACGTTCTAATTTCACTTCACAAAACAGAACATATGTTCTATAATTGGTGTGAGGTGATTTTCAATGAAAGATAAAACACTGCCAACTGCGTATCAATCCGAAACCGATTATCGAAAGATTCCTAGACAATATTTAAATGCGAGCATCCCTCAAGGACGCGGTATTGTGAAATGGGCGCCCTTTGCGACACTACCCGAACAATTTTCAGAGATTAAACAATTCGAAGCCAATCAACTAAAAATAGACCGCCCAGATTTAAGCGAAGATCAAATCAACGAAATCAATCAAATGCTGCATTTTAAAATTGCTAAAAACGCCTTCACTCAAATTAGCTATTGGCGTTCCGGACAGATTCATACCATTCAAGGTTACATTGCAAGCATTAACACATTAGAAAATACATTGGTCATTGCGAATGAACGACGTACCGATCAACTCACAATTGGCTTAAATGAACTTTATGGTGTCGAATAATATAGAATAAAAATAATCCTATCGTTAAGAAAACCATCACGATAGTTCTGACACTCATACATTAAAACGCACGTCATCTCGCGTGTCTTACATTCATATACCCGAAATTTTGACAATTATTTTATTTTCTACATATTTATTACAATAAAAAAAGAAAACATGAAGTACTATATTTGATATCAGGCAGTAGGAAACGCGCACACTATTTTTATAACGCATCTAAAGATAATTTGTATCTTTTAAATGCATTGAAAGATACGATATCGCTAAGTCTTCGTGTAAGAGTGACTAAAAATAGATTTAAAACACTGATAAAACGATTGATTGCTTTTAAATTAACACGTAAAACCCCTATTCTCTTATAAATGTAAAATAGTTTTTCTGGGAAACGATTCAAAAAAACCGTTCATATGTATATGATCGTTTTTTTCGTTAGGCCAAAAGGGACTTCAATTTTTATAATGCCCCTTATACTTTGAATAGCAATATTGTTGTAATAGGTAAGTTTGATAGGTTGTAAGGATTGGACACCTGCATTTAGTCTTATCCTAGCTAAAAACGGCTGTACACTTTATATGGTGGTTATGTGTCTATAATAATTAAGTCGCAAACTTCCGATTGCTTCTTCGAGTCTCGCTTTCCCAGGCGCCTTACCTCAACTAATTTTGGCTTTTATTGTAGCTCATAAGAAGCCAAAATGGATTTTCGGTTTCGGCTCTATGCCTCGGGAGTCTCGACTCGGTACGCAATCTATTTAAGCAATTTCACTATTGAAAAGTGGCATTGCTTTTTTCTTTGGTCTTTTATACAGTCTAAAAATAATAAAAATGCGATTTTTGAAGTTATAAAAGTTGCGATAGCCATATGAAACTCTTTTAATCAGTTTAACTTTTTGATTAATTCCTTCAATCGCTCCATTATTGAATTGAGGGGTTCCAATCGTATAAGCAATGATATCCTCATACTTTCTGTAGAAGCGTAACACTTTCCATCCATACATTTAAAACATTGTTTTAACAGTTTTAAATACACTGCTATCTCTTGGAATCTTAAAAAAGTAATTCGCGATAAACGTTTTCCGTGTTTGTGTATTCGGTTTGGATTCGTATGATAACAGTGAGGACAAGTCATAGGCTTGTATGAAAGGGTACCAAAGATGACGTTAGATTTCTTACCTCTAATAACTACATCTTCTTCAACTTTAGTGATTTTAATATTATTATCTTTAATTTTTAGTAACTTTAATATATCATTACACATAGGCGCAATATGTCTCCTTTATTTTTGGTTTAGTCACTTAAAATTATAGAGGCATTTGCGCTATTTTTGTACAAAAAAGCAGGATGACTTATGTCATCCCACCATAAAAAATGAAGAACCCTAAAAACGAGGTCTAAAATCGGTACATTGAGTTTCCGAAGAGATTAAGTGATGCATGTCAATCTCTTGATATGACTGGTTTTCAATCAAATAAAAAAGTGTCAAAAAAGTAACTTACACTTTTTTGACACTTGCTTTTCAAAAAGCCTATTAAATTAAGGACTTTGAAGTATAATTTACGGAAACGGAGGGATTCGAACCCTCGCGCCGCTTTCGCGACCTACACCCTTAGCAGGGGCGCCTCTTCAGCCAACTTGAGTACGTTTCCATGGCTCCACAGGTAGGACTCGAACCTACGACCGATCGGTTAACAGCCGATAGCTCTACCACTGAGCTACTGTGGATTAATTTTCAATCACAAATACAATTATAGCAACATCAATGAAGAAATCAATAGAAATTTGTAAAAAAGTTAATAGAACATTTACACTATGCGGATAGATATTCTGTAATCTTTACACTTTGTTTAAAAAGTCTCACCCTAATGCACTTTAGCTTAACTTTCCACTTCTAATCAAGCGCTGTTGAAATGCTTAATTTAATCTATTTATTGCGATAACGCTAAAAATCCTGCGTGTTGCTATATAACATGAGTTTAGGCTACTCGGCCACAGTCATTCAGGTTCAAGCAGCCTAAACGAAAAACTATGAGATATGTTCTAAAGATTTAAAAAATGACTATCATTGTCTTTCTTTTCGCTCATTTCTTTTTTTGCTTTTTCTAATAATGCATATTGGGACAAAGCTTCAAAAATATTAAAGCGCTCTTGACTATAATCAATGGGTTTCTCTGGATTATGCGTTTGGACTTGATTCGATCTTCCCATCAAATAAGCGAAATAAATACAATTTAAAAATTGATGCTTAATGCTATGATGAGAAACATTTAAAATAATGGATTGTTCATTCGCAAAAGTAACTTTGCAGCGAGATCCTTTCATCGATTTTAATTTAACTACATAATGCATGTTAATCCAGCAGTTTTCGGGAACTCTATCGGAATGTGTGGAAAAAAAATAAGTTTGATAAATGGGAGTGAGTAAAATCGGTGTTTTATTGGAGATACTTGCAATACGTTTCGCTTGGCCTTTTCTTCCTGCATAGGTTTCACCATAATGCCTACAACTTCTTTCCATGATACGTTGCGTACGATCATGAACAACAAACTGTTCACCATCATATCTGAAAACCTCTGTGCTCATGAGAATACCGTCAGGTCCATCGACAGGTCTAAGAAACATATCTCCTTTACAAATGGCGTAGGCTGAATTAAATTTATGGTTCATACTAGAACCCCTCCTATTCGTCAAAAGGTGTAGGTTCTCTCTTTCTAATACTTATTATATGTTTATCTTAAGGTAAGTCAATGAGAATTCGTTACTAAAAATGTTTTATTACACAAATATGTTAAAATTCTGTCTTAATTACTTTAAAAATTCAGAAAACTTATTGCGTTTTATGTGTTCATTCGTTATACTGTTTAATAACTTAATTCATACTCAATACACAAAGGAGTGACACATCATGGAAAACCAAACAGATGTAAAAAGACATTTTATTGTAAATTCTGTACACACAATTAACCAGCTTGGTGTTGAACTTGTCATTGAAGAAGCTTTAAAAAATCAAAGAAAGCGAGAACTTCAACAATTAATTGACGCTGCACTAATTGATAGAAATGAACAGGCATTTAATATGTATACTCAGGAATATTTGAAGTTGGAGGAAGTTAACGTTGAGTAATTCCATCACACATTCACTTCCAAATTAAACAGGACTATCCATGATTTATCAATGAATAGTCCTGTTATTTTTATACCATTAACTCAATTAATGCTTCTCGTGGAATATCCCCAAAATAATGGTACATATCATAATCTTTTAGCGCCTCTTCAATTGCATCTTTATGATGAGAAACACCTTCAAGCGCATTTTCTAAATCTGTGACGTCTCCCTCACCAAAGAAATCACCAAATATTTTGGCATGCGCAATGCGCCCTTTTTTCACATCTAACTTCAATTGAACAAACCCTTTATCAAACTTATGTTCTCGCTCAAAGTTATATTTAGGATTTTTACCATAATTCCAGTCCCATGTTCGATATTTTTCATTACTTAATTTTTCAATATTTTTCCAATCTTTTTCAGTTAATGGATAGGATTCGACTTCGGCATCACCAAACAGCTTTTTCAAAATGATTGATTTGAACGTTTCAATATCTAATGGCTCATCTAAAAATTCTTGAATATTTGCCACACGTTTTCGAACAGATTTAACACCTTTAGACTGAATTTTAGCCGGATTAACACGCAATGCATTTTGAACTTCATCCAATTCACTGTTTAACATCAAGGTGCCATGACTAAACATGCGGTCCTTAACTTTGACCATTGCATTACCCGATATTTTCGCTTGCCCAACTTGAATATCATTACGCCCTGTTAACTCTGCTGCCACACCTAACTCATTTAATACTTCTACGATAGGCTGTGTAAATTTTTTAAAGTTATGAAAGCTATCTCCATCATCTTTAGTAATAAAACTAAAGTTTAAATTCCCAAAATCATGATAAACCGCGCCACCGCCTGAAATTCGTCTTACCACATCAATATGATGTGCGTCAATATAAGGGTGATGCACTTCTTCTATCGTATTTTGATTTTTCCCTACAATAATAGAAGGTCTATTGATATAAAATAAAAAATAACTGTCGTCTTCGTCCATCGGCACTGTTTTCAACACATACTCTTCCATAGCTAAATTTAAAGTTGGATCTGTATGATTGTTGTTACTAATAAATTTCATAATACGTACACTCCTTTCCCAAAATATGCCCTTATCTCAGTTATGCATGATTCCAATTATTTTTTCCAATAATTCACCTTAAAATTTCTCATAATGTAACTATTTTCGGAAAAATGACGTAAATTGTTTATTTAAAATGTAAATTTTAGTACAATAAATGCTAGTTAATTTCTAAAGGGGGCTACGATAATGACAATCGCTGAAATAGGAGATATTGTAGAATTCTATGATGGTATAAAAGGAAAAGTGGAAAAGATTAACGACAATTCTGTTATTGTTGACTTAACAATTATGGAAAACTTTAATCAATTAGATTTACCAGAAAAAACCGTTATTAACCATAAAAGATATAAAATTATTGAACACAAAGGATAAATTCGTATGAAAAAAATAAATAAGTCGCTACTTTGGTTTATACTCAGTTTTATTGCCTTTCACATTATATTATTTATTATGTGGGGTGAACATGAAGTTTATTGGCAGTTGTATACAGGCATTATGCTGATTGCTGGAATTAGTTATGTTTTTTACCAACGTGATTTTGAATCTAAGCGTTTAACGACGTCGATTATTACAGGACTTATTACAGGTGTTGTCCTTGTCCTAGTCCAAGTCATTTTTTCTTGGATTACAAGTGACTTATCCTATACGTCATTAATTCGACAGTTATCGCGGACAGGCGTTTACTTCAAATGGCAAATGCTCGTCACATTGCTTTTTGTTATGCCTTGCCACGAACTTTATATTCGCTCAATTCTGCAAAAGTCAATCACGCAGTTGACACATCGCGCTTGGCCTGCAATTTTGATAAGCGCATTACTTTCTAGTTCATTTTTTATCTACCTTGATCAATGGTGGATTGTCATCTTTATATTTATTTGTCAGTTAATCCTCAGTTTGAGTTATACGTATACACGCCGTATTGTCACAACGACAGTAGCCCAAATTGTAGCGGTTGTAATTTTGTTAATTTTTCATGGTTAATTTCAACAGCAAATGTTGCCGTTTTACAGGCCATTTGCTGTTTTTTTATACCCGTTTGCCCTATCACGTTCACCCCAAAAATATAGGAGACCATACCTCAATCTATCAAAAAGCCTTATAACATTACGTATATGAAATAAATATAACGCTCATTTCCATCCTTCAACGATTCCGTAAACCACCTATTTTTTAAATCTATTAATTCTGATAAATATATATTTTTTTATTATCAAAAATATCATTACAGTTGTTTAACGTCATTTTTTAAATATCATAAATTTCTATTTAAACATATACGTTTAATTAAAAGCTTTAATTTAAATCTTTGTAATTAACAATCTGTTGTGATAGAATTTTTACACGATTAATTAATCGATTAATCAATAAATTTGAATTTGGAGATGATAGTTTTATGAACAAGCATTACCCAACTAAGGCTAGAACACTTTCTCGTTTTTCGATTAGAAAATGTTCTGTAGGTACCGCCTCATTCTTAATAGGTACCGTTGCATTTTTTGGTATTCATCACGAAGCATTTGCGGCAGAAAATACGCAACAACCTGTGACCGTTAACCAGATACAGTCACAAGATAAAGAAGATGCATCTAGCACGCAAACCGAAACAAATAACGATAGTTCCTCAACTGATGAAAATGCAGCAAAAGAAGCGTCTGCATCACAACCGAAAGATAACGCAAATACTCAGAATGAAAATGCACAGTCTCCTGAAAATCAAGAATCTGTGTCAAAAACAAATCAAACAGAACAAGAAAGTCCAGAAAAAGCATCAACAGAAAGTGAGCAATCTACAAATACATCTTCAACAACAGATTCTGAAAACGCAACAACAGAGAATAAACAACCTACGAATTCAACTGAAAAACAACCTTCAACTGAACAACAGCAAACACAATCTAAAAAATCCCCAGCTTCAACATCTACTGAAAAAGAAGCAACAGATACTCAAAATGTGAAGGAACAACCTACAAATACTGAGACAACTAAAGATCAAAATACAGAGAATCAAAATATAGAGAATCAAACTGCAAAAGAACAAAATCCAAACACGCAAGCGTCTAGCAATCAAAATTCAACAGATCAAAATACAACACCTGAAGAAAACCTTTCAAATTCTAATACACCTCAAACGAATACGACACCATCTACTCAACCTGTTGAATCTTCAAACACAAACACTCAAAGCCCATCTACAGAAAGCTTACGTACCACACAATCACCTAATACATCTTCTGAATTAAAAAAAGTTAAAGGGACAACAAAATTACGTGCTGTAAGTAAAAATGAAGCACAACCAGTCGCAGCCGGTGGTTCAAATGTAAACGATAAAGTCCACGCTACAGACATTTCTACTTCTGAAACATATATTGAACCGAACAACTCAGGAAGTTATTATTTGAGAAGTAAATTTAACGTTGATGGCCAAGTAAAAAGCGGTGACTACTTTACTGTTGAAATGCCAAAAACAGTCAATGTCTATGGGGATACACGATTTGACCCAAATCATCAAGAGAAAATTAAAAATGCAGATGGTCAAGTGATTGCGCTTGGTGATTACGACGTTCAAAATCATCGTATGACCTATACTTTTACTGATGCTGTAAATAATTTAACGAACATCTCAGGTCAGTTTAATTTGACACAGTTTATGGATCGTAAAGTCGCAACAGACTCAAAAGTCTATCCTTTGAACTACAAAGTTGCGGGTGAAAGTTTAGATACACAAATCAATGTGAATTATGGTAAATATTATAACGTTGGCGATTCTAACCTTAAATCAATGATTACACTTGAAGATCCGGATAAAGGCGATTATGAACAATATATTTATGTCAATCCGATGAAACGTACAGCTAAGGGAACAGTTGTGGCACTGCAATCTTACCAAGATGATCCAGCTAAAAGTAATGGTCAATTAGATCCTAAAAATTCTAAAATCCAAATTTTCAAAGTCGGTCCTAATGACAAATTAAATGATAGTTTTGGTGTAGAAGATAGTCAGTATCAAGATGTTACAAACCAATTCAACATTAACTACTATAAAGATGGATTAGCTTATATCAATTTTGGTAATTTAAATGGTGCACGTTACATCGTTAAAGTGACAAGTAAAGAAAAACCTGATTCAAAAGCAGATCTTAACTTACGCTCAACAATGTACACGCAAAACCAATACAACCAATACGATCGTTTGACTTGGGATAATAATATTTTAAAAAGTAGCTCAAGTGGTACAGCAGATGGCTCACAAGCAGTCTACTCTCTCGGCGATAAAGTCTGGGATGATATCAATAAAGATGGTATTCAAGATAGCAATGAACCCGGCATTGCTGGCGTAAAAGTGACTTTGAAAGACAGTAACGGAAATGTCATTGATACGACAGAAACGAATGCAAACGGAAAATACTCTTTTGACAATTTACAAAACGGTAATTATAAAGTGAGTTTTGAAACACCTGCAGATTATACACCTACCAAGTCAGATGCTGGTAACGATGCCCTCGATTCTGACGGTCCAGTAGATGCGATGGCTATTATTAGCGATGGAAATAACTTAACAGTAGACCAAGGGTTCTATAGAACAGAAACACCTAAATATAATGTGGGTGATAAAGTTTGGGAAGACTCAAATAAAGATGGTATTCAAGATAATAACGAGCCTGGTATTGCCAACGTAACCGTTACACTTAAAGATGCAGATGGCAACATCATCGGTACACAAGTGACTGACGAAAATGGTAAATATTTATTTAAAGATGTCGCAGAAGGTGAATATACTATTGACTTTGAAACACCTAATGGTTATACACCAACGCTTACTGGTCAAGGCTTTTTAAATACAGACTCAAATGGTAAAACAGCAAAAATTCTCGTTGATGCTGACGATTATACTATCGACAGTGGCTTCTATAAATCAACGCCTGACCAACCATCACCGGACAATCCAGATAATCCGGACCAACCGTCACCAGACAATCCAAATAATCCGGACCAACCGTCTCCAAATCAACCGGACAACCCAAATCAACCATCACCGAATGAACCAAATCAACCTGGTAATCCGGACCAACCGTCACCGAATGAACCAAACCAACCTGGTAATCCGGATCAACCATCACCAAATGAACCGAACCAACCCGGTAATCCGGATCAACCATCGCCGAATGTACCAAGCCAACCTGGCAACCCAGACCAACCATCACCGAATGTACCAAGCCAACCTGGCAACCCAGATCAACCGTCA
>NZ_KE150417.1:308171-436624 GCF_000411275.1 Staphylococcus sp. HGB0015 | reverse complement strand
TCACCGAATGTACCAAGCCAACCTGGCAACCCAGATCAACCGTCATCAAATATGCCAAATGAGCCTGGTAATCCGGACCAACCGTCTTCAAATATGCCAAACGAGCCTGGTATGCCAGGACAACACGAAACGTCTCAATCAAATGCTTCAAATCATGAAGCGATGACTGAACAACAAAAATCTAAAGCATTACCGAAATCTGGTCAAACTTCTTCAAATCAAGGTACGCTGTTTGGTACTTTATTAGCTGGATTAGGTAGCCTATTCTTATTACGTAAACGTCGTCATCGTCAAGATAAATAATCATCACGTTCTTCTGATATGATAACGAGATTTTGTAAATGAAACCTACTTTATTTCATTACAAAGTATCAAAGTTAACCTAAAGAAACCCCATAAGTTCTAAGCACTTTTGCTTAGTCTTATGGGGCTTTTATTATAAACCGATAATAGACATATTCGACTTAGGTCTT
Source organism: Staphylococcus sp. HGB0015 (assembly GCF_000411275.1). Classification (NCBI taxonomy): domain Bacteria; kingdom Bacillati; phylum Bacillota; class Bacilli; order Caryophanales; family Staphylococcaceae; genus Staphylococcus; species Staphylococcus sp. HGB0015. The sequence goes on along the minus strand of NZ_KE150417.1, from coordinate 436,151 downwards.
TTTATTTCTAACTGTTGTTTAAGAACTTTCGCAATCAGCTCTGGCATCGTTACTGGATAAGTTTGATGTAATGTCACATCTGGTAAAATATCCTTATAGTGACGATAAATATAATCCGTCATGACAATGCGATAACTATAATCTTCATGCAAACCAAACTGTGTCACACGATAATATGGCGGCTGATTGATATCAATTGTGAAATCAAAACCTGACCAAAATAAAAAGTGCGTCGGATCCATGTCACCCACAGTTAGATGGTTGCCGTCCCATTCAAGGTGGGCTGCACTTTCTTCAATGAGCTGTTTAATAACGCTTCCTTTCAGTGTCATATCCATTGGCTTATCAGGATGTGGATACATATTGTATATGTCTTCATTTTTCAAGCCCCCCTTTAAACCTGTCGCATTAGGTAAAGGCAAATTGACACATGTCATGGTTGCTTCCAATTCTTGAACGAGACTTTCATGTAACAATTGGATGTATGGATGAGGTCGAACAAGGAGTTCATGAAAATGCGAAAAGTACATATCTATATCGTGATGATGAATGGGTTCATTTTTCCAACTTCTGACCGCTTTTCGGTCATAATATGTTAAATCTAATAGCGACTGGTCTTCTTCGTATTCATTTAGAGACACAATTTCAGGCTCCATTTCGAGCAGTTCAAATGAATTCCGTCTTTTACGAAATTTAACATTTACATGCACTAAATTCTCAGCATTTTGACCCGCTTGAACAAATAGCGTGTCACCGTCATTTTCAATCACTGTCTCATGTTGATGCCCTGTAATCATTAAATCAATAATCCCCACTTGTTTCATAATCATTTCTGCTTGATTCTCACCTTGTGATTTCGAATCATGACTTAACTTAGATAATCCTCCATGATACAATACAATTAAAAATTCAGGTTCTACTGTTTCATAAATATAACGAATCCATCTTTTAGCTGCTACAGTGGCTTTCTCTACTGTCACATCTGATTCCATTTCTATATTTTCATTTTTCATTAGCCCTTCTGAAGTTAAACCCACAACCGCAATTTTTAAGCCGTTAATATTTTTCACCATATACGGCGTTGAAAAATAAGGTTCTCTTGTTCTTGAGTATTCAATATTAGCTGATAACCAAGGGAAACGTGCAAGTGCTATAGAGCGGTTTAAAAAGTCCAAGCCATACTTAAATTCATTCGAACTGATCCCGCTTGCATCATATGCCATTGCATTCATAAGTTTAATCATCGGATGGCGTTTATATGGTGCAATGATGGCATAATAAAACGCAGTGATACTTCCAGCTAGATTACCACCATTGTCCAATAAAACGACGTGGTCATGTTGACGTCTTACTTCATTAATATATGTACCTGCCCGATAAATATTTGAATGCTCACTTTCATTTAAAATATGACTATGCATATCAGACGTTGCAATAATCTGGATATTCATTTCATCATGCTGACTCATTGCTTTCACCCCAATCATTATGATTCAATTCGTATTTTACCATAATTTTCAAGCCTTTAACGATTGAATTAAAAAGAACTTATTCCGCTAATAAATCCAAACAAATTTAATAGACCTTGGTTAAACTGTACCATATTAATTATTTATCTATTTTCAGTTATTCATTTTACTATAAAAATATTTTTATTTATTTAACAAATTCTCATACATCTTCAGACCTATTTTCTTGTATTTTTATTCTTTTTTACAAGAAATGAATTGACTTTCAGAAAATATTAACTTAAATTAACTTTATCGGATTAAATTACTTTAACAAAACGTCATGAATCATTACACGAAAGGTGAATATTGTTTATGAATTTCAATCGCTCGTCTGTTAGATTCGTCGCCTTAACGTTACTTTATTTTGCTATTATGTTGACTTTGTACTTTATATATGGCAATGGCGATGCACATAACACATTTATTTATAATGATTTTTAATATTAAAGGAGCTAAAACATGAAAGATGTTTTAAAAATGATTGCACAGTACAGTCAGACACAGCCTAATGATATCGCCGTTCAACATCGTGGTGAGTCATTAAGTTATTTAGAGTTAGAAACATACTCGAACCGCTTAGCAGCACAACTCTCAAATAGCAGCGCACCAGTTGTTGTATACGGTCATATGTCACCATTTATGATTGTGGGTATGATTGCTGCACTTAAAGCAAGATGTGGTTATGTCCCAATTGATCAATCCATCCCTGCAAATCGTATTTCTCATATTTTAGAGAAAGTTGTCCCGCAATATATTATTAATACGACTGACGCAACAATAGGTCAACACGTATCAACTGAATATTTTATTCAAGATATTCAATCATTTACAGAAGAGACGCCTTTCACACCGATTAAAGGTGATGCAATTGCCTACACCATCTTTACATCTGGATCAACAGGTATGCCAAAAGGTGTCGAAATTTACTACGATAGTCTCGTTGAATTTGCAAACTGGGTAGATTCGCTTAATCAACATGAAACTAAAGACGTTTGGGTCAACCAAGCACCGTTTTCATTTGATTTATCAGTAATGGCCATCTATCCTTGTTTACTTTCAGGAGGCACACTGTTACTCATTGATAAAGAAATGATAGCTGCACCTAAATCTTTATATGAATTGTTCCAAAGTGAACGAATTAATGTTTGGGTCTCCACACCATCATTTATGGAAATCTGTTTGATGCTTCCTCAATTTGATGCTAATGGCATGGAAGGGCTTCGAACGTTTTTATTTTGTGGTGAAGTTTTGGCACATCGTACAGCTAAAACATTGTTAAATAAGTTCCCAGATTCTTATTTATACAACACATATGGTCCTACAGAAGCTACTGTTGCCATCACGAGTGTGAGAGTCACACAATCTTTATTAGAAGAATATGACACTGTACCTGTTGGTGTACCAAGACCAGGTACGACGTTAAGTGTAACTGATGAAGGCGAATTAATCATCAAAGGAAACTCGGTTAGTGCCGGTTATTTGAAAGATCCTGAAAAGACGGAAAAAGCATTCTTTAAAGAAGATGAACAACGCGCTTATTATTCAGGTGATCGCGCTGTACATCAAGATGAGATGTGGTTTATTAAAGGTCGTATCGATAACCAAATCAAATATAACGGTTATCGTATGGAACTTGAAGAAATCGAATCAAGAATGAACCTTTTACCGTTTATTAGCGCTTCAATGGTGGTCCCTATTTATAAAAGAGGTAAGATTGTTTATCTGACAGGGGTTGTAAAATTGAATGCTGAAGGCGTTCAATTAGTAGACATTAGCCATGAAATTAAGACGCGTCTAAAAAAAGAATTACCTGATTATATGATTCCTAAAAAAATCGAGATTGCTGATGAAATGCCATTGACAAACAATGGTAAATTAGACCGCAAACGAATTAATGAGGTATATCAATCATGACGCCATACACTAGTTTTCATTTCTTTGTGATTGCACTCATTGTTTTACTCCCTGTTATTATATTAGGGTTATTCGGAAAAAGGTCTAAAGTATACAATTTTATCAGTACAGCAATCATGATTGTCATTATATTTGCTGACAAAAAACACAACTTATTTGGAATTAGTTATATAAGTTATCCATTAATAAGTTTCATCGCATATATTTTATGGCAAACTTTGATTATTAAAGTTTATGAGCGGATGACTTCACAAAATCGCTCAACGTCTTACTATGTCTTAGCTTTAGTTTTATCGATTGCACCATTATTTATGGTCAAACTTTTACAAAGTTCATGGCTTGGTAAGGGCCAATTGCATATGCATAGTTCAAAACTTGTTGAATTATTTGCATTCCTTGGTATTTCATATATTACATTCAAAAGTGTTCAATTGATTATGGAAATTCATGACCACACACTAAAAGAAAAAGTAGACGTCAAAAAACTGATTCAGTTTATTTCATTCTTCCCTACGATTTCTTCGGGTCCAATTGATCGCTATCGTCGCTTTAAGAAAGATGATGATAAAGAACTGACAAAAGAGCGTTATCGTCAACTACTAGGCAAAGCCATTCATTTTATTATGCTTGGTTTTCTGTATAAATATATTATTGCCTATGTTATACAAAACTATGGAGTTAAGCCATACACAGGCCATCTAGAAACATTTGGGGATTACTGGTTCTATATGTATACTTACAGTTTCTATCTATTCTTTGATTTTGCTGGATACAGCTTATTTGCAATCGCATTAAGTTATATCTATGGTATCGAAACACCGATGAACTTTAATCAACCTTTCCGTGCTAAAAATATCAAAGACTTTTGGAATAGATGGCATATGACTTTATCTTTCTGGTTCCGTGACTGTATTTACATGCGTTTTGTATTCTTTATGGCTAAGAAAAAATACATTAAATCGACGTTCCATGTTTCTAATATCGCATTTTTACTTAACTTCGGTATTATGGGGCTGTGGCACGGATTTGAATGGTTTTACGTCGCGTATGGTCTCTATCACGCATTGCTATTTTTCCTTTATAACTACTATGAAAAATGGCGTAAAAAACGTTTTGGCAAATGGAATCACCCTGTCATCAATGTATTAAGCATTGTAATCACATTCCACTTTGTTGCATTCGGCTTTTTAATTTTCTCAGGCCAATTAATTTAATGATTAAAACTTAATTTACAAGGAGCGATATTTATGGATTTTAATGAAAAAGTTTTAGATATTATTGCGGAAGTTGCAGAAGACGATGTTGTAAAAACAAACCCTGACATTCAACTTTTCGATGAAGGTATTATGGATTCTTTACAGTCAGTTCAATTATTAGTTGCTTTTCAAGAGGAACTTGATATCGAAGTTTCAATTATGGACTTTAATAGAGAGGATTGGGCAACGCCAAATCAAATCATTAACGAATTGGCAAAATTACGATGAAATCAAAGCAACATTACATCATTGCATTTTTAACAAGTATCGTATTATTTGTTGTCTTTATATTGTTACCAGCAAAATGGTTTGTTCCACCTCACCTCTCAAGTCAATTACCTAAATATCAAGTTGCCAATGACAGCAACATGTTAAAAGGTGAATATTTACAAACTGACATGCTTAAAGACTCACATTATTACCCGGTATATGGTTCGAGTGAACTTACAAAAGACGATCCTTTTCAACCCGCATTATTACTTAAGGGACATACAAAAGATTTATTTTACATGGGTATCGGCGGCTCAACTGATCTTATTCAAGTGATGACTTTAGGCGCTCAATATGATCATTTGAAAGATAAAAAAATGACAGTGATTGTTTCACCTCAATGGTTTACTAAACACGGATTAACTGAGTTAAACTATTTAGGGCGTTCTTCTAAGTTACAAATCAATAGTATTTTTGAAAATCCACGTATTCCAAATGATATTAAAGTGCGTTTCGCAAAACGCTTATTGCACTTTAAAGATAATAAGGATAATGAGTTTTTAAAAGATATGGCTACTCAACATCATTCAGATGGTCATTTCTTAAATCCTTTATATGAGAATCATTTGGAAAAAATGGAAGCGATACGTGCTTATTTACCTATTCATCACACGAATAAACTTCCACAACTGTTAGAAGAACACAAGAAACAACCATTAAACTGGAATAAATTAGACGAAAATGCTTTAAAATATGGAAAAAGTCAAAGTCAAACAAATCCATATCATATTAAAGATAAATATTGGAAAAAATTACAGAAGAAAAAATCTGTAAGCCGTCAACATGAATTCCATACAAATTCAGTTGAATATGACGACCTCGCTTTACTCGTAGATACGTTAAACCACTCAGGTGCAGATGTGCAGTACGTACTCTTACCTGTTAATGGTAAGTGGTATGACCATATCAATCTTCCAAAAGAAAGAAGATTGCCAGTTACTCAAAAAATAGTAAAAACTATTGAGTCGCATCATGGTCATGTCGTAGATTTATCAGATAAAGATTATGAGCCTTACTATATGAGTGATGCCGTTCACGTTGGTTGGCGTGGTTGGGTTGATGTGACACGTCACATTGACGAACATATTCATTCTAAAAATTAATCATACTTCCTTGAAAGTATGAAACATAAAAAGGACCTCCAAATGAGATGGAGGTCCTTTTTGTGTATTAAAATGGCTGTACACTTTATATGGTGGTTATGTGTCTATAATAATTAAGTCGCAAACTTCCGATTTCTTCTTCGAGTCTCGCTTTCCCAGGCGCCTTACCTCAACTAATTTTGGCTTTTATTGTAGCTCATAAGAAGCCAAAATGGATTTTCGGTTTCGGCTCTATGCCTCGGGAGTCTCGACTCGGTACGCAATCTATTTAAGCAATTTCACTATTGAAAAGTGGCATTGCTTTTTTCTTTGGTCTTTTATACAGTCTAAAAATAATAAAAATGCGATTTTTGAAGTTATAAAAGTTGCGATAGCCATATGAAACTCTTTTAATCAGTTTAACTTTTTGATTAATTCCTTCAATCGCTCCATTATTGAATTGAGGGGTTCCAATCGTATAAGCAATGATATCCTCATACTTTCTGTAGAAGCGTAACACTTTCCATCCATACATTTAAAACATTGTTTTAACAGTTTTAAATACACTGCTATCTCTTGGAATCTTAAAAAAGTAATTCGCGATAAACGTTTTCCGTGTTTGTGTATTCGGTTTGGATTCGTATGATAACAGTGAGGACAAGTCATAGGCTTGTATGAAAGGGTACCAAAGATGACGTTAGATTTCTTACCTCTAATAACTACATCTTCTTCAACTTTAGTGATTTTAATATTATTATCTTTAATTTTTAGTAACTTTAATATATCATTACACATAGGCGCAATATGTCTCCTTTATTTTTAGTTTAGTCACTTAAAATTATAGAGGCATTTGCGCTATTTTTGTACAAAAAAGCAGGATGACTTATGTCATCCCACCATAAAAAATGGAGAACCAAAATAGATGGCTACTTTCAGAGAAATAATGCCAAGTTAACATTTTAACCAATCTGAATTCTTTCTTTTGGATAATGATATTTTGACGGCTCGCGGTTACCACTTATCATGATGATAAATGAGATTAAGCCTACACGGCCGATAAACATTAAAACCATCAACACAACTTTTGAAACATTGCTTAACTGCGAAGTAATCCCCGTGGATAACCCACACGTACCAAAGGCAGACATAATTTCAAAATAAATTTTAACAAATTCAATATGACTTCCTTCTGACAGAATAATGATAAACATTCCTAAAAATGTAAGCATGATTGCGATACAAAACACTGCAAATGAGCGCTGAATATCTTGATTATGAATTTCTCGATTAAATACTTTTATTGATGATTTCTCAGCATTTGGCTTGTAATTAATCACAAACAAAATAATAATCGCAAAAGTCGTTGTCCGTATACCGCCACCAACTGAACTTGGAGAAGAGCCGATAAACATCAATGCACCCATTAATAAGTTAGTCGCATCTGAAAATTGAGCAACATCAAATGTCTCTAAACCCGCACTTCGCGTGGTCACAGACTGAAACATGGCATAAAACAAAGTTTTGTGCCAAGATTCGTGTGCAAAAACACCATGACCTTCAATCATTAAAATACCGAGTACACCCATGATTAGTATAACTAAGTAAGTGACAGTCGTAACTTTCGTAAATAAAGAGAATCTAAAATTAGGTATTCTATTTTTAATATAAGCTTTGATCTCCAATAACACAGGAAAACCAATTGAGCCTAATACGATCAGAAACATAACAATCGTTTGGACAAAATAATCATTCGCGTATGGAATGAGTGAATCTCCTGTTATATCGAGACCTCCGTTCGTTGTTGCTGAGATAGAAACAAACACGCCTTGTAAGATAGCCTCTTTGATGTTATGAATGTCACGATAAAAATAAAATGCTAACAGTGTTGCCCCTACTAACTCAATCACTAAAATTGCTCTTACAATATCTAAAATTAACTTGACCGTCCCACTCATCGATTCTCTATTATTATCCAACATAATGAGTTGACGCTCTCGAATACCAATATGTTTTCCTAATACAACCCATAATAATGTACCAATCGCCATTACACCGATACCGCCAATGTTAAGGATAACCAATAAGACGATGTAACCAAAGGCAGAATAGGTTTCTGATATGTTTATCGGTGTTAACCCCGTTACACTTACACCCGAAACAGCGACAAACAAAGTATCGATGGGTGCTACTTTGACGCCAGGCTTATGTACACCTGGCAAATTCAACAGTAAAAACGCACCAACGATAGCGACAAGGTAATATAAGACAATCCCTTGCTGTGGGCTTGATCTTTTCAATAAAAATTTGACTATGGACAACGCCATTCACCCCAAAGCTAATTCAATTTATATGAGATCTGCTTAACCTCACCTTCACGTATCACTTTTAATTTTAATGCTTCTTTCAAATCTGTATGTTCAAATAATTTTTGTCGATAGGCCAATTTATCTTTAATCGGCTTACCATCTAATTCTACTATGACATCGCCCTTTTTCAACCCTGAATTTTGGGCAGCGCTGTCATCGTCAATATCACTCACCATTACGCCTTCTTTTAAACTTTTATTCACGTTATAATCATCTTTTGTTGCATCTGTCACATCGATGACATTATCTAACTGAAGGTGTGTATTTGGATGCTTGATTTCACCATCTTTTTCAAGTAATTTTGCTGTATGTATCGCTTGATTAATAGGAATCGCGAAGCCCATACTTTGTACATTCGGCATACTGATTTTTAATGATGCGATCCCAATCAGTTCACCATTTTGATCAACAACGGCACCGCCAGAATCACCTGGATTAATTGGTGCATCCACTTGAAAGGCACTTAATAGTGTATCATATTCATTATCTTTATCGATGTCAACAGGTACATCTCTATTGAGCCCCGATACGATGCCTTCGCCAACTGTATTTTGAAAATCTAAACTTAAAGGATTTCCTACTACAATCACAGGTTCACCTAAGATTAAAGCACTTGAATCGCCTTGTTTAATCGGTTTTAATACATCGCCTTTAGGTGCATGAACGGTCATGACTGCAAAATCCGACCATTTGTCTTTTCCTATTACTTTACCCATTGCAGTTTGATGGTCGCCAAATGTTAATTCATGCTTTTCTCTATCACCGACGACATGGGCATTCGTTAATATATAAAGGGTGTCGTCCAATTTTTTGTAGACGACACCTGATCCGCTTTCTTTTTCTTCTTGCGTTTGTTGCTTAGCATCTTGAACTGTATCTGGTGTACTCTTACTATTATTTTCTATAGATACCACGGATTTAACTGCGAGATTCGCGTTTTCCATCGTTTTGGTAACTGTTTTATTTGTACCTTTTTGATGTTGCTGTTCTTGAATCGCTTGTTTGACATTGTCATTTTCACTTTTATTCACATTATTAAATATTGCAAATAATAAAATGACCACTAAAATAACCGCTAATATAATGAGGATTTTAGCCCATTCTCTAGAAAGAAATTGCGTGATTTTTTCAGTCCAATCGCGCTTCGTTGAGTACTGATGCTTCGGAGGATGTTCTTGTTGGTGTTTGTCAGGTGTTTCAATCATTGCGTCTTGGTGATCATCTTGATTTTCTTTGTGATCCACTTGTTTGGATGATTGCACCTGTTCTGACCTTTCTTGTTGTGTCTCTGCATCTTTATGATTGGATTGCTCTGCTTCACTGCCATTAATTGACACTGATGATGTTTCTTGAATCGGTCTTGAAGCCTCTTTGTTAGGTTCTGCTTCGTGCTTCACCTTGTTTTGTGACTTATCACCATCATCATGTGTGATTTTTTCAATGCGCGCTTTGCGTAGATTGTCTTTCACACGCTCTTCATTGTTTTTAACTTGAGCCTTTTCCTTTTCAGCTTTGAGCGCATTTTCTTCTTCTTCTGCCTTCAATCTGGCTTCACGCTCTTCATTATGAAAAAACTCACGTCTTTTTCTTTTATATAGATGTCTCGGAATCACATGTTTTTTATCCTGATCCATTGCACGCCCTCCTTATGTTGCTCTCACTCTATTATGACATATCAGCGCTTAAATTTCTGTAAAATTCACTTTTAAATATCAAAAATACTAAATCCGGCGTTACAAGATTCATCATCAAAACGGCATAAAACCAATTGCGTTTAAGACTCAAAAAGTAAATCTTAATCTCTCATAGCACAGTCTTTTTTAAGAAGAAAGGGTCCGAACAATCCTTTGTTCGAACCCTTTATGTCACGCTTTGATTTTAACATGTTAATGTTTTTGATCTTTTTTATTTTTAACCATTGATGTGAACCATCCGATAATGACAAGTCCAATCATCACTGTCCAGAATATAATTTGCCATGTAGCTGAGTGTGGGAAATCGTGTGGAATTAATCCGATGTCATCATGTGCAAGTACAAGGATGACAAGCTTAATACCAACCCAACCTACAATTGCGAAAGCCGCACCTTCTAAGCCAGGATATTTATTTAATAACTCAACAAAGAATGAGGCTGCAAAACGCATTAAGATGACACCAATTAATCCACCCACAAACATAACCGCAAATTGACCAGCATCCATACCACCGAAGTGAACACCAATTTTTGGCAATGTCACGGCAATTGCTAATGCTGCGAGCATTGAATCGATGGCAAACGCAATATCTGCAAATTCAACCTTAGCCACAGTTAACCAAAACTCTTTAGCGCTTACTTTTTTCTCTACACCCTCATCGTCATAATGATGATCATCATTGTCAGGGTACTCGTGGCCTTTATCTTTAGTTTTGAAAAACTCATATAGATTTTTAGTGGACATGTAAATTAAATAAGCTGCACCTAACGCTTGAATCCACCAGAAATTAGCTAAAATACTAATCAAGAATAAAGCAATAAAACGAAATACAAAAGCACCTAACAAACCATAGAAGAGGGCTTTTTTACGCTGTTCTGGTGGCAAGTGCTTAACCATAACAGCCATTACGATGGCGTTGTCAGCTGCTAATAAGCCTTCTAAAAAGACTAAAACCAATACAACCCATCCGTAGGTTAATAACAAACTTGGATCCATTGCAAGATCACTCCTTCGACTTTTATCAGTAATTGAAATATGACAAAAATTTTTTATAAACACTCAATATATCAATAGTCATTTGATTAAGCGTCTCTGTTACTGTCTTTATGTCACAGACATAATTAAAGAGACCCATGCTAAATCAATAGCAAAGGTCTCACTTAGCATAAACAGATGCCCGCTTCACCGGAAGAATCACTGTTCTTCGTAATGACGACAAAGCGTTATTAACGATCGACACGTTAATCAAGTTACTCCCCTCTGACCAAAGTCAGTCACAGGTATTTAATTATGATGTAAACATTATACCCAATTTTCTATCAAAATAACAATATAAAAAATAATTTTTTCACTTTTTAAAGTATACGTCCCACTTCTTACAATAAACTATACAGTTTAATTTCTGGGAACTTTTCTTCAAACCAGCGTGTCGCAAAATCATTTTCGAATAAAAAGACTTTATTGTCGTAACGATCATTAACAAGAATTGAGCGACTAGTACTCATCTTGTCTTGAACGTCTTCTTCATTTTCAATCCAACGTGCAATCTTTTTACCTACAGGTTCCATAACTACGTCGACATTGTATTCATTTTTCATACGATGCTCAAACACTTCAAATTGAAGTTGACCCACAGCACCTAAAATAATTTGATTGGTATGCGGGGATTTATAATATTGAATGGCCCCTTCTTGTACCAATTGTTCAATCCCTTTATGGAAATGTTTTTGTTTCATGACATTTTTCGGCGATACTTTCATAAATATTTCTGGTGTAAATTGCGGTAATGCTTTGAAATGGAACTTCTGATTACCCGCCACTAACGTATCTCCAATTTGGTAATTACCTGTATCATATAAACCGATAATGTCTCCTGCTACGGCATGGTTGACTGTCTCTTTGTCATCTGCCATAAAGCTTGTTGAACGTGTAATCTTTTGCTTTTTACCTGTTCTTTGGAGTGTGACATCCATACCTCTTTCAAAAGCACCACTCACTACGCGCATAAAAGCGATGCGGTCACGGTGTTTAGGATCCATATTAGCTTGAATTTTGAAAATAAATCCAGAAAATTGTGGGTCGAAAGGACTCACTTCAACTTCTTCTTCAGTTTGACGTGCATGAGGCATTGGCGCATGATCGACGTATGCATTTAAGAAGTTTTGTACACCAAAATTCGCAAGGGCAGAACCAAAAAATACTGGTGTTAAATCCCCTTTCATAAGTGCTTCTTCATCGAATGTTTCGCCTGCTTCATCCACTAACATGAGTTCTTCAATCGCTTGTTCAAATAAACTATCATTCGCGATAGCATGTGACTCTTCAAGTTCATAATCTTGATTGATGTGTAACACATTTTCTTCATCTCTGAAAGGCTCAATTGTACGTGTTGCACGGTCAATAATACCAAAGAAGCCTTGTCCCATACCGATTGGCCAATTCATTGGATAAGTTTCAATCCCTAGCGTCGTTTCAATTTCATCTAACAATTCAAAAGGCTCTTTCCCTACACGATCGAGCTTATTAATAAATGTAAAAATAGGAATGCCTCTCATTTTACAAACTTTAAAGAGTTTCAATGTTTGTGGCTCAATCCCTTTCGCACAGTCAATAACCATCACGGCACTATCCACGGCCATCAAAGTACGATAGGTATCTTCTGAAAAATCTTCGTGTCCGGGTGTATCGAGAATATTGATTTTAAAATCATCATAATCAAACTGCATAACTGAACTTGTTACAGAAATCCCACGTTCTTGTTCTACTTTCATCCAGTCACTTGTCGCAAATTTACCTGTTTTTTTACCTTTAACTGTCCCTGCTTCTCGAATAGCCCCACTAAAATATAATAACTTTTCTGTTAGTGTCGTTTTCCCAGCGTCCGGATGCGATATAATCGCAAAGGTCTTTCGAGATGTCACTTCTTCTTTAATACTCATCTTAAATCTCCTTTTAATTATACTTCTTGTATCCAACGTGTGATGCGTAAAGCTAAAACTTCCGCTTCTTGTTCATCAATAACATTAAATAAATGCATCAATAAGTGTTCCGTTAGCGTTTCACCAAACATTGTATCGTCAACTTGAATCGACCAATGTAAGTCTGGTATAGAAACGAGAATATAGTCTTCACCTTTGTTATGATAAAGCCATACTTTTACTGAAAGATGCTCACTATGACTTTCTCTAATCTTCACTTGGACCACCACCAAATTTTTGATAAGCTGCCTCTAATCCAATCAAGTCATCTCGGTGCGGTACTTTGATATGACCTGGCATAATTTGATAAGGCTCTCTTCCTTTCGAAGCAAGTACAACCGTGTCCCCAGGTTCAGCTACTGCAATCGCATGTCGAATGCCTTCAGCACGATCTGTAAATTCCACGTAATTATCATGTGTTGCGCCTTTTGCGAGCTCAGCTGTTAGCATTTTAGGATCATCATTTGCTGGATTGTCTGGCGTAAAGATGACATAATCCGCTCGAGATGCGACTCGTCCCATTTCAGGGGTCTTCGTCAAATCACGTTCTCCCGCCATACCGACTAGAAAGATTAATTTTTGTTTTACAAAAGGTTGCACAGCATCGATAAGTTTAGACATGCCGTCAGCTGTATGCGCGTAATCAATAATTAAATCGATAGGCAATGAAGGATCCAATACTTCTAATCGGCCTTCTACAGGTTCAAGGTCAGCAACAATTTTAGAAATCGTGTCGAGGTCTGTACCTTTAACCCAGACGCCTATCATCGCCGCCATTAAATTTGAGATATTAAAGCGTCCAACATAAGGTGATTTGACAGGATATGTACCGAATGGCGTTACAAAATCAAACGTCACCCCTTGCAATGTTTCTACAATATTTGTTGCCATAAATTGCGCCTCGTTGTCTATGCCATATGTCATACTTTCATATGGCGTTACCGATTTTAAATAGTTTGAAAAAGCGTCATCTGCATTAATAACAGCATATTTATCACGACTAAGGTCTTGACCGAGTTGACTAAATAATAATGATTTAGCATGTCCATATGCTTCCATCGTGCCATGAAAATCTAAATGATCTTGCGTTAAATTAGAAAAAATAGCAACATCAAATTCCACACCACTTAAACGCCCTAAACTTAAGCCATGTGAGGATACTTCTAAAGTCATTGCTTCAGCGCCAGCTTCAACAGCTTCGTGTATTTTCTTAGTAAGTACAACGGTTTCTGGCGTCGTGTTTTCACCTTTTGTTAATGTTTCATTAATTTGAAAGCCGTTCGTACCGAGATAGGCACTTCCTTTTCCAAGCTTTCTATAGATGTGATGAATCATTGTCGCAATTGAAGTCTTTCCATTTGTCCCTGTCACACCGATTGTTGTTAAATGTTGACTTGGAAAATCATAAATATGATGTACAAGATGACTCGCAACACGTAACGTATCCGGTACAATCACTTGTGTGACATTACCTTCTAGCTCTAATAATCTATTCACTACGACCACTTGACATCCTTGATCAACAACATTTTGCGCAAAACGATGGCTGTCAACAGTATAGCCCTTAGATGCTACAAAAATACTTCCGGCTTTCGCTGTCCGAGAATCAGTCGTAATATCATTTATGTCTCTATCTAAACTTCCTATGACTTGTTTTATTAATATATTTTCGAACAATTGTTGCGCGTTCACAGACATCTCTCCTTTTTTGATATACGCATATATTATACACTTTTCTCTCGTGAGAACGAGAATGAAAAGTTATTTTCATTTGAGATTTCTTCTTAGACAATACAAGGTTATCATTTCATACTCAACCGTTTTGAGTCCATACTCAGCGTACATGATGATTACAGCGCGTGAGTTAGTTCACATCACGTTAAACATTTTAAGCGATAAAAAAGATTACCTTCTACATTTTAAGGGTAAATAAAGTTAACTTTAGTCATTGATTTTAATACGTCCGTAGCCCTAAATCTTTAAATTACTATTGTGCCGAGTTTTGTTGTATATTAAGATAATATAATGAAATTGTCGCCAATTTTAGGTGTTATTTGTTTTTTCTTTCTATTATACTATGTATTAAAAAATAACATTAAATATTTTATGAACATATATACTGTTTATTTTAACATTTTAAGATTTTTGTAATAAATCTTTTAATTTTTTCACAAATAGCCCAAATTGCGATACACTTACATAGAAAAGTAATAAGTCTGAATATCTCGGAGGGTGGCTATCATGGTAGCTCAAAAGAAAAAAATATTGATTATCACGGGATCATTTGGTAATGGTCATATACAAGTGACAAATAGTATTATTGAAGAACTCAGTCATATGAATCTTGAACATCTTACAGTAATAGAGCATGATTTATTTTTAGAAGCACATCCTATTATGACATCAATCTGTAAGAAATGGTATATCAATAGTTTTAAATATTTTCGTCGTATGTATAAAGCATTTTATTATAGCCGCCCAGACCAGTTAGATAAATGTTTTTATAAATATTACGGTTTAAATAAATTATTAAACTTACTATTAAAAGAAAAACCAGATTTAATTTTGTTGACATTCCCAACGCCTGTCATGTCAGTTTTAACAGAACAATTCAATATGAACATCCCTATTGCCACTGTTATGACCGACTATCGCATGCATAAAAACTGGATTACACCATATTCTGCACGATACTATTTAGCAACAGAAGATTTAAAAGATGAATTTGCGAGTGTTGGCATTCCAAGAGAAACCCTCAAAGTCACTGGTATTCCTATTTCGGCACGGTTTGAAGACCGTATCGATCGAGAAGCATGGCTAACTCAACATCATTTAGATCCAAAAGCACAAACAATTTTAATGTCTGCGGGCGCCTTTGGTGTATCTAAAGGATTTGAACAAATGATTCAACGTATCATTGATGAAAGTCCAAATGCCCAAGTAGTCATGATTTGTGGTCGAAACAAAGAATTAAAACGTCAATTAAGTAAAGCATTTAAAGGGAATCGCCATGTTTTAATTTTAGGTTATACGAACAATATGAACGAGTGGATGGCGTCAAGTCACCTCATGATTACGAAACCGGGTGGTATTACAATTTCAGAAGCACTTACTCGAAAAGTGCCAATGATTTTCTTAAATCCTGCACCAGGTCAAGAACTCGAAAATGCTTTATACTTCGAACAAAAAGCATTTGGAAAAATTGCAGATACACCTTCTGAAGCAATTGATATCGTCACACATCTTACACGCCATCCTAATGAAATCAACGCGATGATTCAAAATATGGCAGAAGCACGTCAACCTAATGCAACACAACGTTTATGTCAAGATTTGCTCGACCTACTTTATAACGCATCACAATGTGAAACTGTTTATGGAAAGGTGCCTTTATATGCAAAACTACTCGTCAAATAAAATGACTATGAGAAATTTTTATATTCTCTTAGTTATTTTATTTTTGATGGAATTTGCGCGAGGAATGTACGTACTGAGTTATTTACCCCTATTGCCAACAGCAACATCGATTGCAGTCAGTATCACTTCAATTGCAATTTCCATACATTTTATATCAGATTCTATTAGTAACTTTTTTGTTGGCTTTGTTTTAAAACGGCTTGGACCAACCATTGTGCTCACTTTAGGTTTTATATTAGCCCTTGTGAGCCTGTTTTTAGTTATCTTTATGCCTACTTCACCTGTCGTACTCATTTTAAGTTCGGTTATGCTCGGCGTAGCTGTGTGTCCGATTTGGGTCATTATGCTAGCAAGTGTCGATGAACGGACACGAGGAAAACAAATGGGCTATGTCTATTTTTCTTGGCTTTCTGGGATGCTGGCCGGTATGATTACGATGAACCTAATATTCAAATCACATCCAACACATTTCAATTTTTTAATGTCGCTATGTGTCGCAATTGCGTTCATCTTGTATTGCTTTGTAAAGGTTAAGTTGACCGATTATAATACGAAAAATGTAAAGCAACAATTACGTCAAATTGTAAGTGTATCTAAACGTCATTTGATTTTATTTCCAGGTATCTTGTTGCAAGGGCTCGCAATCAGTGCATTAGTCCCTGTACTCCCGCAATATGCCCTGGATATCGTCGGAGTGACGACGCTTGAATACACACTTGCAATTGTTATTGGTGGTGTAGGCTGCACCATTTCGATGTTATTTTTATCAAAAATCATAGATGCCCATTCGACACGTTTCATGTACTTCGTTATCTTTTTAGGGTTTGTAATTTACGGTACTTCTATTTTTATTTTAACGTTCTTAACACATATTGTTGTCGTATGGATAATCGCCTTTTTCATTGGTGTGCTTTATGGTATCCTGTTGCCAGCTTGGAACACTTTCATGGCAAGTTTTATTCATCCAAGTGAACAAGAAGAAACTTGGGGCGTGATTAATAGTATACAAGGCTTCGGTGCCATGATAGGGCCTTTATTTGGTGGTCCATTGTCACAATTTTTTGGCAGTCCTATCTATACTTTTTATTTTGCAGCACTGATTATCTTTTTCTTAGCTATTTTTTATGGTGGCTATTTTGTAAAACGTCATCAGTCATAAAGTTTCAAGTCTTCTTTAAGCAATCGATTTTGACTTAAAAACGTTTATTAAAATGATGGAACGTGCTTGGGCTGGATTTAATCAAATAAAAACGGTTCTTCATTTTTTATGGTGGGATGACATAAGTCATCCTGCTTTTTTGTACAAAAATAGCGCAAATGCCTCTATAATTTTAAGTGACTAAACCAAAAATAAAGAAGACATATTGCGCCTATGTGTAATGATATATTAAAGTTACTAAAAATTAAAGATAATAATATTAAAATCACTAAAGTTGAAGAAGATGTAGTTATTAGAGGTAAGAAATCTAACGTCATCTTTGGTACCCTTTCATACAAGCCTATGACTTGTCCTCACTGTTATCATACGAATCCAAACCGAATACACAAACACGGAAAACGTTTATCGCGAATTACTTTTTTAAGATTCCAAGAGATAGCAGTGTATTTAAATCTGTTAAAACAATGTTTTAAATGTATGGTTTGTGATCGGACTTTTACTTCTAAAACAAATGTTGTTGAGGATAACTGTTTTATCTCAAACCATGTTCAGAAAGCCATTATAGATAAAGCAACACAAGTTCGCTCAGAAACTGATATCGCAAGTGATTGTAACGTTTCTGCATCTTCTGTAAAACGTGTGATTCATAAAGTAAGCAATGCCACTTTTCAATAGTGAAATTGCTTAAATAGATTGCGTACCGAGTCGAGACTCCCGAGGCATAGAGCCGAAACCGAAAATCCATTTTGGCTTCTTATGAGCTACAATAAAAGCCAAAATTAGTTGAGGTAAGGCGCCTGGGAAAGCGAGACTCGAAGAAGAAATCGGAAGTTTGCGACTTAATTATTATAGACACATAACCACCATATAAAGTGTACAGCCATAAAAACTGTCAATCGCCACATTAGAGGCAAATCGACAGGATGAAAAAAACCTTTTAAAGTGTCTGCTTTAAAAGGTTTTATTAATTAAGTATGCACGATGAAGGGCCATCTTCAAAAACGCTTATTACGCGTTCTACCCCAATGAATATGTTTCAATTTCTTTCCATTCATCTTCTGTGTCATCATATTTCATCAATGAAATTTGCTCAATTGTTTCTTTATGATCAACACCTGCTAAACGAACTTGACCATAAATGTCTTCAAATTCTTGGCTCGTTAAACCTTGAGCAATTGTAAAGTGCGGAACAAATGGATGCTCTGATTTCCCATAAAAATCGTCTCCATCAAAGCGGTTAAATAAATCCACTAACGCTTCTGTTTTTTCAACTTTGAAATAGATTACATTTGTAATTGGTGCAAAATTAGAAGCTTTTGTTGCATGAATATCAGCAACTTTAGCCCCTTCTAAACGTTTTTCAATATTAGCTTTTACACTGTCAAATTCTTGATCATCAATTTCAAAATGACTTTTAATAGTAATATGAGGTTTAATCTTTGTGTAGTGTTTATCATAACGTTTACGATAGGCATTAACCTCATTTTGGAAATCTTTTGATGGAATTAACGCTAACCCTAGAATCATTTCAATTCCTCCTTTGTTTTCACTTGCCTCTATTATAGCAAATTTTCTAATAATTAGTTACTTAAAAAGTGTGTGAGTATTTTTGGCAGTTCTTTTTGCCAAGTTTTCCAGTTATGTCCGCCATCCAATTCCTCATAATAATAAGTCACTTGCTCGCATTCTACTAAGTCTCTGAATGCGCGATTCGGGGTTAAGAAATCTGCTTGTTTCCCAGTAGTCGGTAATTTAAAATCACATTCTTCTTTGCCGATTGCATGCCAAATATTTAAATGTGATTTAAACTGACATCTTTCGAAAATCTGTTTCACAATGTCGTCATAATAAGGACTCAAAATCCCAATTTGACTCATCACACGCGGATAACTTAAGCCTGTTAAAAGTGCAATACTACCAGCTAAACTATCTCCTAATAATAAGCGCGCATTGCCAACCTTATACGTTGCAAACTGACGATCTATCCATGGAAGTAACTCTTTAACTACAGCTTGAACCGTCTTCGCTGCTTTTTCCCCTTGAGGATGAAATTCAGTACTTCTATCCTTCACTGATTCATAGTGAAACCCAATAATAATTGCACGCTCAACTTCGCCTTTTTTCCTCAGTTTTTCATATACACGATGGAGTTGACCATATCTAAAAAAGTCTTGGCCATCAAAACATATGATTACTTTTGATTTATATAAATCCGAATAATCTTTCGGTAAATAGACGGATAACGTGATTTCTCTATCTAAATAATCACTTTTAAATTGTGTTTCTGTTATTTGTCCTGGCGTAAATGATGTCATAAAAAGACGCCTCCTCATACGAATTAACCTCATTGTATCAGGAGACGTCTCATGTGTTAATCTAAAAAACTTAATTTTATTATATAATTTGAAGTTATCTATCAAATGCTGTACGACTCATTTGGTATGTTAGTATACGACTGACGATATCAGATATGATATTGTTTACTCGAATTGATCTTCTTTCAATCGCTTCGGATAATCTTCTAACCAAAATGTAGCTGTTGGAATCTCTTTCGGATCGGGTTGATATATGGCTGTTTTGCCTGTGCCCTTTTCTTTTTTCTGTCTTTCAAAATCTTTTAATGCATGCATTGCAGGTTTATGCAGAATCCAAATGGCAATAATATTTAACCAAGCCATCATACCCACACCTAAATCCCCCATTGCCCAAGCAGTATCAGCCGTTTTAACTGCACCATAGGCTGTCGCAGCAATGAGTAAAAGACGTGTGACATTTTGCCAAAGCTTATTTTGATTTTTAGCAATTCGGTTCGTTAAGAAACTTACATTCGTCTCGGCAATGTAATAATAAGCGAGAATCGTTGTGAATGCGAAAAAGAACAGTGCAATCGCTATAAAGTATGAACCAAATCCTGAAAAACTTGGGTCAAAATGATAACTTGATCCTTGAATCGCCTTATCAATCCCTGCTTGTGCATACATCGCAGTTCCGGAATAATCTTTACTGCCATCAGGACTTTGTACGAAAATCCCACTATCTTTAATTAAATTCGGCATCCCATTTTTAGCCATTGATCCATCCGTTGTATTATATGTGCCAGAAATAAGAATGATTAATGCTGTTGCCGTACAAACGAATAACGTATCAACATAAACAGAGAACGCTTGAACCAGACCTTGTTTCGCTGGGTGAGAGACTTCTGCCGCAGCAGCTGCATGAGGTCCTGTCCCTTGACCCGCTTCGTTTGAATAAAGTCCTCGTTTCACACCAATTTCAATCATTGCACCGATAATGCCTCCAAATGCAGCTTCCATACCAAAAGCCGATTTAAAAATCAGTGCAAATAATGCAGGAACTTCTTGGATATTTAACAAAATAATCACTACAGCCATTAAAATATAAATAATTGCCATAAAAGGAACAACAGCTGTTGCTACATTGGCAATCCATTTAACACCACCAAAAATAATTAACGCTAAAATGACCGCTAGCACTATGGCGATAATCCATGATGGTATTCCAAATGCATTATGCATGGAACTTGCAATCGCATTGGATTGAACACCTGGTAGTAATAAGCCCACAGAAATAATCGTGACAATCGCGAAAATCAGTCCGTAAATTTTACCGAACTTCCCTTTGATGCCACGTTCGATATAGTAGGCCGGACCCCCACGATACTCGCCATCTTCTTCTTTCTTATAAATTTGTCCTAATGCTGATTCAACAAAAGCTGTACCTGCACCTAAAAATGCTGTAATCCACATCCAAAAAACGGCCCCGGGACCTCCAATAAAAATTGCAGTAGAAACACCCACGATGTTCCCTGTACCGACACGAGCCGCTAAAGACAATGCTATTGCTTGAAAACTTGAAATCCCTGTCGGTGATTTTTCACCTTGAAACATTAAACGAATCATTTCTTTAAAATGTCTAACCTGTAAAAAACGTGTCATTAAACTAAAAGCGATACCAGTAAGTAACAAACCATAAACGAGCGGTTTACTCCACACCACTTCATTTAGCCATCCCACAATCACTTCTAACATACACATGCCCCCTATCATCCCGCTAAATTTTTAAATTTTCAGATAAATCTGCTATCAGTATACACATTTAATAAATTCCGTGCAACTTATTATTAAAATTCACATACTAAATAAAAATTGAAAAGATTTATTGTCGATATTTCATTTTTTTCTTTTAACACGTATGTAGTTGGGCTATACTAAAATATAAGTGTTTACAAAAGGAGGAACAATTTATGACGAATAAAGTGTGGTTTCGTTCAGGCATCGCACTGTTGCTTTTATTTTTACTCATTAAATTATTTATAGATGTCAATCATATCTTTATGCCGATCGTTATCATTATTCAATCTATCATATTGCCCTTACTATTAAGTGGCTTTTTATTCTATATTTGTTTGCCTTTTCAAAAGATGTTAGAAAAACGGCATATTCCACGTTGGGCAAGTATTACCATTATTTTACTTGGACTTACAGCTCTTATTGGCGCTGTCATTGGTGTCATTGGACCTGTTATTGCAACACAAATTGAGAATCTCATTCACCAAATCCCATTTATACAACGTGAAGCTGAACGTCTTATTAATTTTGCATTAGACCAACGTGATCGACTTCCATCACAAGTAACTGACAAAATTAATGATATCGTTTCTTACATTAGTGAAATGGCATCAAATATTTTATCTAACTCACTCAATATTGTAACAAGTATTGTGTCCACACTTTTCTTGTTAATCTTAGTTCCGTTTTTCTTAATCTATATGTTGAAAGATCACGAACGTTTTATTCCAGCAGTTGCCCGCTTTTTTAATGGCGAGCGTAAAATATTTGTCGTTACACTTTTAAAAGATTTGAACCAAACATTAAAATCTTATATCCAAGGTCAAGTTACAGTGAGTTTAATACTCGGAACCATTTTATACATCGGCTATAGTATCATAGGTCTAGAATATACATTATTACTCGTCATGTTCGCCATTGTCGCAAATATGATTCCATTTTTAGGACCATGGATGGCATTTTTACCAGCGGGTATTTTAGGATTGATTCAAAGCCCTTCAACCTTTATATGGGTCTGTGTGGTCACTTTAGTTGCGCAACAATTAGAAGGTAACGTTATCACGCCTAACGTAATGGGTAAATCTTTAAACATTCACCCATTAACAATTATTATCGTTATTTTAGCTTCAGGTAGTTTAGGCGGTTTCATGCTCATCTTAGTAGCTGTTCCGTTATACGCTGTCCTTAAAACGATTGCACGAAATGTTTACAAATATCGTCACCAAATTTTACACAAAGCACAAAGTAATGTAGACGATAACAGCATTCTCTAAATCTTTTTAAAAGAACGATTAAAAACACGTCGAATATCAAGTTTTGAGATTCAACGCAAAAAAGCAATTTCCCTCTCAATGAGCGAAATTGCTTTTTTTAATCTCTTATTAGCTTAACACGCTAAAACTGTCAATTCGATTGCGTAAGAGAAGCTTGTTTAATCGCTTTTCTTTATCTTATCAATGACTTAGCGAATTGCATGGAAACCAGCGTCCACATGAATGTTTTCTCCAGTAACACCTGATGAAAAGTCACTTAATAAATAAGCCGCAGTTTTACCTACTTCTTCTTGATCAACATTACGTTTCAATGGTGCGCGTTCTTCAATCTCTTTTAAAATTGTTGTGAAGCTACCCACACCTCTCGCACTCAACGTACGAATAGGACCAGCAGATATCGCGTTGACACGAATATTATCCTGACCTAAATCTGCTGCTAAATATTTCACTGACGCTTCGAGGCTAGCTTTAGCAATACCCATCACATTATAATTAGGTACAGCAAACTCCCCACCAATATAAGTTGAAGTTACGATACTACCCACTTCATTCATAATTTTTCTTGCTTCACGCGCAACAATCGTGAGTGAGTATGCACTAATGTCTTGTGCAAGTAAAAAGCCATCACGAGATGTATCTGAAAAACGACCTCTTAACTCTTCTACACGGGCAAAAGCGATGGAATGGAAAACACCATCAATTTTACCCACATCTTGACCGATTTGTTCAAAGCCTTTTACGACATCTTCATCGCTTTGAACGTCGATTTGATAAACATGTTTTTCAGATTGATTTAATTGATCAATTAATTTATCTAGCTCTTTAAAGCTTCTTTCTTTTCTGTATGTAAATACTAACTTCGCCCCTAGTTGATCCAATACTTTTGCAACACCGAAACCGATGCTTCGTTTGTTTGCAATACCCATCACTACAAAAGTTTTACCTTCAAGATTCAT
This sequence comes from Staphylococcus sp. HGB0015, assembly GCF_000411275.1. Classification (NCBI taxonomy): domain Bacteria; kingdom Bacillati; phylum Bacillota; class Bacilli; order Caryophanales; family Staphylococcaceae; genus Staphylococcus; species Staphylococcus sp. HGB0015. The sequence goes on along the minus strand of NZ_KE150417.1, from coordinate 412,186 downwards.
CAATGTGATTACTCCTTTATCTTTTAATAACATGATACTTTTAATTTTACCATCTGGTCTTAAATTTTAAAACTATATCACATATTCTGCACTACTTTGTTGTCGAAAAATACGTGCTTCTACACGTATGAAATATAAGTACGTGACATAAAATCTTAGATAACCCTGCCTTCATGAATGCGCCTGCTTATGAGCTGAAGTCTCAACTCAATACCCTTCATTGCGATATACATAGCTTTTAAATAATAAACGTTATGGTGTGGACAAATTCATTTATCGTTAATTTAGTTTCTGTCGTTATTAATGAAACGACTTGTTTTTTAAACAATAATAGTAAATGATGCCATGCATAAACGAAGTATTGATGACGAGACTCCTGAGGGAACAGGACGAGCTGAAGACTGCAGGCTGAGGCTGTCCCCTCGGAAAGCGAAGTCATTCAATACGAGTTTTATCATAAAAAAGAAGCGCTAAGACAATTTTTATAATCCATCATCTTAGCCCTATTTATTTTAGAATTGATCTCAGTCTCAATGAAAATGAGACTGCGAAAACTGAATTGTGTATATGTTCGTAATTTAGAACATTTCCAATTCAATTTTAAGCTGATCAACGTACTCTTTCGTACCTGTAACAATAAGTCGATCGCCATATTGAAGTTGTGTATCCCCGTGCGGTACGATAGATTCATTATTGCGGATAATTCGTACAAAGATAATATCGCCACCAAATGGGAAGTTACGCAATTGCATTTGATCAAATGCATAATTGTACATTCCAATTTCATAAAGCGATGTTTCTACATTGCTTAATAAGTTCAGCATGTTTGGTGTTTCAATCATCCCTTTTAATAAAATCTGATTACTTTGGAAATTACTGAACAATTCAATACCTTTACTGCTTAATGCTTGTGCTTCATCACTCGCTTCAAGGCGACAAATGACACGCTCTACGCCATGATCTTTTGCCATTAACGCGACACGTCGGTTAATTTCATCATCATTAGTCGAACATACGACGATATCACTATCAAAAAGACCTAAACGCTCTAATATTGCAGGGTGATAATCTGCCATCTCAATCATCGTAATGTCATCTGATAATGTACGATGATCTGTTAAATCTTTGCGGTAATAAAGTGAAATTTGATATAACTGAGATCTTAAACCTTGTGCAATTGGAATAGAAAGTTGGTTTTTACCAATCATTGCAACTTTAATAGAACGTTGCATCTCATCTGGAATAGGTATCAGTTTTTTAAATACTATCGGTACGAAGACACATGTGATGACCGCACTTAAAACAAGGACACCCGATGTTTCTTTACTAATCGTACCCAGCTTTTCTGCGATTTTAGCTGCTGCAATGACAAGTGATAATGTTGAAGTCAGTAAAAAAGCAGATGCGATAGTTGTTTTCATATCAAACCATTTTTTAAGTAACAGCACAGGAATCAGTTTTGAAATAATAAAGGCCCCTATTAACACAGGAATAATTAATAGAATCATTGGATCCTTAATCAAGGATGGAATATTTAAATCGACACCGACCATGATAAAAAATATTGGAATAAAGAATCCGTAACCAAATGAATCTAACTTCTCAACAAGATCTTGTGTCGGCCCTAATAAAGAAACGACAACACCCGCTAAGAAAGCCCCTAAAATATTTTCTGCACCGACGCCTTCAGCAAGTGCCACGAGTAAAATAATAAGCGCAAACACGGCACGAATTCCAATTTGTGTCGTTCCATCCATCAGTTTTTGTAGAAATGGTGCTTTTTTGAACAATCCGCCTAAGAAGTAAAATACAACTGTAAAGACGACTAATATTCCTATAAGCCAAAGCGTTTCAGCACCTGATGCATGGACAGCCCCATAAACTGTGAGTAATAACATCGTCGCTAAATCTGCAAGCACAGCGACTAACAATATCAATTGCCCAATGGTTGTACTCATCAAGTTCATTTCTTTTAAAGTAGGCACGACAACACCAAGTGAAATGGTTGATATAATAATCACCATTAATAGCACATCATCAATAAGCCCCATCCATTTGAATGCTAATGCAAGACCTACCGAGATAATCATGATAAGCATAAACACGATCAAAGCGATGCGCAAATGATTCGGAACCTTTGCCTCTTCTTTCTTTTTATTCGATTTATCTTTTTTAAATGCATTGAAATCAATTTCTAACCCACTTAAAAACATTAGAAAAATAAAACCTAATGTGGATAGAATATTCAGTACTTCGTCACGATGAACAAGATTTAGAAATGAATTACCTATCACGATACCCATTAAAATTTCAGCTACGACGACAGGTAAAAATGAAATTTTCAATCTGTTAATCAATATTGGTGTAATCATAGCCGCAACTATGACAATGACTAGTGATACAAATTCCATGAGTACCCCCTTAGGTTAAAAATGACGTTGCTAATCCGAAATAGATTAACATACTTACTATATCATTGATTGTAGTAATAAAAGGTCCGCTTGCAACTGCAGGGTCAATGCCAATACGATTCATTACAAGTGGAATAACAGACCCAATCGTTGTCCCTACTGTCATCGCAATCGTTAAACTCGTTCCAACAATGAGAGCCAGATAAGGTTGTCCGTATAAAATGATAATAATAAAGCATAAACTCGTTGCGCAAGTAATACCGGTTAAAAAACCACTTCCGGATTCACGCAAGGCGAGTTTGAATTTACTTTTTTCTTTAATATCGCCCGTCGAGATATTACGTACAGCTACGGCTAATGACTGCGTTCCAGAATTCCCAGACATCCCGCTAATAATGGGTATAAAAGCAGCGAGCAAAGCCACTTTTTCAAGCGTTTCTTCAAAAGAACCTAAAATAGATGCCGTAATCATCCCTAAAACTGTTAAAATCAACAACCAAGGCAACCGTTTAAGTGCGGTTTGAAAAATCGAATCATCTGTAGAGTCAATGTCTGATACACCGGCTAAACGAGAGTAGTCTTCACTTGCCTCTTCATCCATAACGTCCACGATATCATCGATGGTAATAATCCCTAGTAAATGATTTTGATAGTCGAGTACGGGCATAGCAATAAAGTCATAGTCTCTCATTGTCTGTGCGACGTCTTCTTGGTCATCGGCAACATTAGCGCTAATGACACGCTCATTCATAATATCTTCAATATAAGTATCATTTTCAGCTATAATTAAATCCCTTAATGATAAGACACCGACAAGTTTTTTCTCTTCATCTACAACAAATATCACGTAAATGGTTTCCGCATCTGGCGCTTGTTCTTTTACCCTCATTAGCGCTTCGTGTACCGGTGTATTGATTGTCAAAGAGATAAATTCCGTTGTCATGATACCGCCGGCAGTATCTTCATCATAATGAAGTAACGCTTTAATTTCTTTAGCGTCCTCACGATTCATCAACATTAATAAGCTTGCTATTTTCTTTTTCGATAGCTGATTTAAAATATCTACCGCATTATCGTACGACATATGTTCAAGTACTTTACTCGCATAGGCCGCGTTCATTTCTTCAAATAAATCTTCATATTCTTCTTCATCAATTTCTAAACTCTCGAAAAACTCAGCCACTTCATCGGGAGATAAATATCGATACATTTTTTGACGTATGTCGTCATCACTCACTTCAAAGTATTCACTTTGTTCATATGAGTGCAATGCTAAAAATTCTTCTCTAAAACCATCAATATTCTCTTTAGCTATTAAGTCATCCAACAAGTCTTTGTCGAATATTTCTTCGTCATCTAAAATGATTTGTTCATTTTCATTAGCCACATTTGCCACCTCCATCAATCCGTATATCTACAAAGTGGTTAAAACTTGCTCGAAGTTTGGATGTTGATTCCTGATGTTGATTTCTTTATTTGTCAATGGATGTACAAACCTGACTTCTGCGCATTTCAATAATTGTGTTTGATAAGTAGGGTGTGCCCCTCCATATAATGTATCCCCTACTAATGGTGCATTGATGTATTCGAAATGAACGCGAATCTGATGCGTTCTACCCGTTTCAAGTTTAACACGACACCATGTATAAGTCTTGAAATTTTTAATAGGTGCATAATAGGTCAGAGCGGATTTACCGTCTTCTGAGACCCTACGTTTAATAATGCTTTGTGTATCCCGTGCAATGGGTACATCAATAAAACCGTCTTGTTCCAAAACCCCATGACAAATACACTCATAGTATTTTTCAATCTCAATACGACTCATTAAATGATGCACATGACGTGATTTCGCAATAATAACAATCCCCGTTGTATTGCGATCCAACCGTGTAACAACATGCGGGATGCCCCGTTCATTGCGCTGTTGCATATACGCTAACACCTGTTCAACTAAACTTTCATGAGGATGTTCTCGTGAAGGTGCCGTATTTTGTTGTTGTGGCTTCACGACAACAAGTAGCCATTCATCCTCATACAAAATATCCAGCGGTGCTAGAAAAGGCTGAAGATATGGACTCGGAAGCTCTTTAGGAAGATGAACTTCTAAACTATCATCACTTTGTAACGTATAACGCACAGTCTTCGGATCACCATTAACAAGTAAAGCGCCATTTTGTTTAATGGCGCTAATCGTCTTTTTAGAAAATTGTTGTTCATATAAGAATGACTTTAGTGTCATAGACGTTTGGATATGATATTTAAATATCACGATTCATCACCACTAGAAATAAATGAATCGTGAACACGTTTCCAGAATGGGAAAGGTCTAAAACGTGCAAAACGAATCTTTTCGTTAGCCACACGATATTGAATCGCATTGACATTTTTATGTTTAACACTTACATGATCAATGGTCGTTAAAATGCTATCATGATTGACCGGTTTCACATGACATGTATGATGTTTAGGCAACACTAAAGGAGAGCCGACCGTACGGAAAACGCGGTTATTGATTGAGGCAATTTCAGCAATCTGAATTGCTTCTAATGAAGGATGAATCAATGCCCCGCCTAATGCTTTGTTGTAAGCTGTCGAACCAGAGGGCGTAGAAATACATAACCCGTCTCCTCTAAATCGTTCAAAGTGTTGACCACGAATGTCTAAATCTACAACAAGCGTTGTTCCATTTTCGGTTTTCATAGTCGCTTCATTAAGCGCGAGGTAGCGTGTTTCATAACCTTTATCATTGTATCGAATCACAATCTCAAGCAGTGGATATTCAATGACTTGGAATTCAGAGTTATTAATCTCTATAATTAATTTTTCTACCTCATGTGGTAACCAATCCGCATAAAATCCGAGATGACCTGTATGTATCCCGACAAACGCACATCGAGACAGCATATGACTATAATGATGAAAAGCTTGTAATAAAGTTCCATCACCGCCTACTGAAATAACGATTTCAGGATTTTCTGGATCCTCAATCATTTTAAAATCTTCCATATGGCACATCATTTTATGCTTCAGCGCTTCAGATTTTGAATCTCCTTTAGATAATATAACGTAGCGCATCAATCCACCCCGCGATCCTCATGCTTGTTCGCACGTTTTTTCGAATAATATTTTTGAGCTTCTTGAATCTCTTCTTTAATTTCTGACATTTCTTCATCTAATAAGAAAGCGGCTTCCGCTGCACGTTCTAATCTCGTTTGAATTTCGGGTGGGTAATCCCCATCATATTTATATCGAAGCGTATGCTCAATCGTTGCCCAAAAATTCATGGCTAAAGTACGAATTTGAATCTCAGCTAAAATTGACTTTGAACCATCTAATGTTTCAATTGGGTATTCAATAATCACATGATATGAACGGTATCCACTTTGCTTAGTATTACTAATATAATCACGTTCTTCGATGACCTTAAAATCTTGACGTTGCCTTAGTAAATCAACCACAATGTCAATATCATCTACAAATTGACACATCATTCGTAAACCGGCAATATCATACATTTCTTCACGTAAACGATCAAATGGAATACCCCTTTTATTCGCTTTATCAATAATGCTCGTAATGGGTTTCACACGACCTGTTACGAATTCGATTGGTGAATTGTGTTCTGCAACTTCATATTGTTTTCTTAAGCCTTTCAGCTTTACTTTTAATTCATCAATCGCTTGTTGATATGGTGCTAGAAAAATTTCCCATTGGTTCATCTTACTTCACTCCGCTTCATACGAGTTCAAATGTTTCTTCTACGGCAGTCACAAATTCTTTTCCATAATTGGAATTACCTTCTATGTTTTCTAATAAGTAGTCCAACTCAGGAGAAAATTGCGTTAACGTTAATTCATCGTTAATCACTACTTCTTTGCCCCGATGTTCATGAAGCATTGGCCAAGTTTCCTGTACAAACATTAAGTACGAGAACGAAGACCCATCATCTAATAAATAAACAAAGGCGTGACGATCACTATCAGCAAGCATTTGTCCCGCTTCAGTAAAACCTTTCGTAGGTTCATCCGTATAACATAAGATACGGTTATCTTGAATTTTAACTTCGTTGACATAAATACGCATATCTTTTCCTCCTCATCACGTAACATTTTAACATAATTTAACGTGACACTCATCGTTCAAAACAAACTCAAGTGAATTACTTTCAAAACACCACATACTTCGGCATAATAAGTCAATAAGGAGTGATCATCAATGGCAATTGAACGTGAAATTGAATTTAAACAACGACTCGATAAAGCGCATTACGAGAAGATTAAAGCGCAATACTTTTCAAAGCAATCCCCTTTTAAGCAAGTTAATTATTATATTGATACACCAGACTTTCAAATTCAATCGCAGAAAATGGCTTTAAGAATAAGAGAAAAGCAAAACGCTTCTAATGAGATGACATTGAAAGTGCCAGATCAAGTTGGCTTATTAGAGCACAATGCACAAGTGACTTGGGCACCTAAACAAGAGGAACCTGTCCCTGTCGATATCATTGACACATCCATTCGAGAAGTTCTCGAACAACGTCACGTAGCGATGCAAGATCTGCTAGTTCTAGGTGCATTAACAACCTATCGCCTTGAAACTGAAACAGCACATGGTTTACTTGTCTTAGACCATAGTACGTATTTAGATACTGAAGATTACGAATTAGAGTTTGAAGTATCCGATTTTGAAACAGGAAAACATGCATTTCATCAATTATTAGACCAACTACAATTAGAGCCGGATACACCAAAAAATAAAGTACAACGCTTTTTTGAATACAAAAAAGCACAATCAAACCATAAATAAAAAGAAAAGATGATTGTGCACTATGCAAGCGTCGTTTCATTCAATTGATGAGGGATCCATTCATAAAATTCAATAGTATGACATGTAAACAGTTCATGTACAAGTGTTTTTGCTTTGAAATGTAAAAATTCATGTTATCATTTATATATAATACGAAACTTGAGCGGTGATGAAGATGGCACAGACACCTTATGAAGTGATTGGGCAAGAAAAGTTATACGCCTTAATTGATCATTTCTATAGACTAGTAGAACAAGATAATAGAATTAATCATTTGTTTCCTGGCGATTTTGCAGAGACGGCACGCAAACAAAAACAGTTTCTAACGCAATTTCTAGGTGGACCGGACTTATATACGCAAGAACATGGGCATCCGATGTTAAGAATGCGTCACATGTCTTTTCCGATAGACCATCAAGCAAAAGCCGCATGGTTGGAAAACATGCACATTGCTATTACAGAAGCACAACTTCCGTATGGCGTGGGCGATTACTTGTATGAAAGACTAAGTTTAACCGCAAATCATATGGTCAATATAGAAAATTAATTGTAGGTGAAATAACATGACGAAAGAATTGAGAGCTATCGTGAATACTTGTCGTGAAGATTCAAATCTTTCACCTGTAAGTAAGATTGAAATTTACTCTTTTTTTGATCCATTTAGTATGGACAGCTTTAAACTTTCTGCGATTTTGTCAAAGTTACGCATTGAATACCATCAATATATCCGTATTCGTCATATATTAAACCCTTCTTTGCGTGTTTTAACTAAATGTCAGGCACAAAGCACTTCAGATCGGGATAACATTGCACTTGCATTTAAAGCTGCCGAATTACAAGGGCGTGCACGTGCACATCGTTTTATGCATTTAATTCAAAATGAGATCATCCCCAAGCCCGACATTGTTACAGAAGAAATGATACGTAAATGTATCATTAATGCAGGTTTAGATTTAGACGTTTACAAAGATGATTTAAAGAACGGACAGTTGCGTGAAAGTTTAAAAGTGGATCTCCATATCGCTCGAGAAATGGAAGTTGAACAAGCCCCTTCTCTTGTGTTTTTTAATGAAGATATTCAAGAAGAAGGTTTGAAAGTAGAAGGTCTATACCCATATCATATCTATACGTATATTATTAATGAAATGATGGGAAGCCCTATCGAAAAATCTTTACCACCGAATTTAGCTGATTATATTCAACAAAAACAGTTGGTGACAGAAGAAGAGTTATTGACAATTTATGAATGGCCAGAGAAAACTTTAAAAAAAGAATTAAAAAAATTAATGTTGCAACAGAAGATTACGAAGATGACTTATCCTGAGGGCGTCTTTTGGAAATCAAAGATGTAAATATGACGATTATAAATAAATGAAATAACACTAGATAAATTTGACGTATATAGCAACCAAGCTATTAGGCGACAATACTTGTCTAGTGTTTATTTTTTGTTTCACTTTATCAGTGTTGATGACGCTTCATTTTGTCGATTGTTATGGCAAGGCAGACTTTAACACTATAGGTGACGAACGCATGTATAACGTTAACACGACACGATTTTAGTTATTGAATATATTATAATGACATCGTATGGGATTTAGAATGTAGGTATAGCTAAAAATGGACAAATAAAAAACGCCGTGTTTCGACACGGCGCTAAACAAAGGGGATGGGAGAAATTTTTCACTTCAAACAAAGGGGTATGTTTGTTATGTGATTAATTTCATGCTCACAATATAACACGAGTGTTTTATGGTTTCAACCATTTAAGACTAAAAACTAAAATTTTCACAAAACCGTCATATTGTAAACGAATTCATACCCATCAAGCTTTCATTAATTTTTCAAAGGCATCCAATTTTTGTTCGAAGACTTTACATGCATCCTCAATTGGTTGTGGTGTTGTCATATCTACACCAGCATTTTTTAAGATTTCAATTGGATAATTTGAGCTTCCTTTTTTCAAAAATTCATTGATGTAACGTTCAACGGCTGGTTGGCCTTCAGTTAAAATTTGGTGACTTAAACTTTGTGCAGCACTATAACCTGTTGCATATTGATAGACATAATAGTTCATATAGAAATGAGGGATTCTAGACCACTCTTTACTAATGTTTTCATCTGTTTCTACTGTGTCACCAAAGTATTGACGATTCAATGCAGCGTATTCTTCATTCATACGATTCGCTGTTAATGGCTCGCCTGCTTCCTCGATTTTATGAATTTTATGCTCAAATTCTGCAAACATCGTTTGACGGAAAAGTGTAGCTCTAAAGCGTTCTAATTCTTGGTTTAATAATAATAGACGACGTTTATCATCAAGGTGTTTATCCATGTAATGGCTCATTAATGCTTCGTTACATGTTGAAGCAACTTCAGCTACGAAAATAGAATAATCACTCATGTTAGATGGTTGATTTTGGCGGCTAAAATAACTATGCGCCGAATGACCAAACTCATGGACTAACGTATATAAATCAGAAACAGTGTCAGACCAGTTCAATAAAATAAATGGATTCGTTTTATGTGCACCTGATGAATACGCACCTGAACGTTTTCCTTTATTTTCATATACGTCTACCCAGCGATTGTTTAAGCCCTCTTTAATCACATTTAAATATTCTTCGCCCATTGGTTCCAAACCTTTTAACATCCAATCAACCGCTTCATTGTATGGCATTTCGAATTTGATATCTTTAACCATTGGTGTATACATATCGTACATTTTTAAATCTTCTACACCTAACAATGATTTTCTTAATTTTGTATATCGATGTAATAATGGCAAATATTCATGGACTGTTTTCACGAGATTATCATAAACTTCTTCAGGAATATTGTTATTTCCTAAAGCTTGTGCACGGGCACTCTCATAATGATGTGATCGCGCATTAAATACATGCTTCTTCACTTCACCTGCTAGCGTAGCACCTAACGTGTTGTTGTAGCTTCCATAAGCTTTATATACATTTTCAAAAGCAGATTTGCGTAGTACACGATCATCAGACTCTAAATATTTAATAAATGTACCTTGCGTTAATGGGTGTTTTTGACCATCCTTATCCGTTACATCTTCAAAAGTAAGGTCTGCATTATCAAACATACTAAATACATTGCCTGGTGTGGATAGTGCATCTTGTGCCTCAGTTAATAATTTTTCCTGCTCAGCATCTAAAATGTGTGGTCGCTTTTCGTTGATTAATTGTAAATCGAACTCAAAACGTTTCAAACCTTCATGAGAGGCAACATATGATTCAATTGTTTTCTCATCTATTTGAAGTAATTCAGGTACTAAAAAGCTCCAAGCTGAACTTATTTTAATTGCTAATTGATGGGCACGTGCTTCAAACCCAGTATACTGATCGTTCGCTGTATCTTGGTCTTGTTTTAAATGTGCATAAACATATACAGATTCAAGTTCTGTTTCAATTTCATCTTCGAGTGATAGAGCTTGATATAACGTTTCTGCGTCATCACCTAAGCGACCTTTAAATTGAGCTTCTTTTCCTAAATAGCTTTCAACCGTTTTAAATGCTTCTTCCCAAGCTTCATCACTTTCAAAAATAGTTGTTAAATCCCATGAGTATTCAGGATATTTTTGTTCTTGTTGTTCTCTTGTAAGTTGTTGTGACATTATTTTTTCCTCCTCTTGGTGTTGATAATAATTCTATTTTCTCATTTTTCTCACAATAATGCACACTATTCACTTATAAATTTAAAAATTTAATATATCGCGCTACTATGGTGTTAATTAATTTTGATGCATTCACTTCTTTCACAGCAAACTGACGCAATTTTATATTTTTAGCTAGAAGTGCGTGGCTTGGTACCTGACTTTGTATGCTCTTCAATATCCATAACTGCCATAAAACAGGGTGGGTACGAATATAAATTTGTTCTGGAAATAAAAATCCCGTTAATTTAATAACTTGTTCATCTGTTAATTGTAATTGGTACAATAGCGATATTGTAGGTTCTCGCACATTGTTTTTTTGACGACATTGTCTTATATAACTTAAGATTGTCGCAGTCGATAATTTACGAACAATCATTTCTTCAGGCGTTTGATGACTTAAATAATGGCAAAGCTGTGCGACAGGAATCGCGGTCATTTCACCATAAAACTGTGTTGCTGTAAGCGGAACAAGTTGTGAAATTCGGTAAATACTATCTGTCTCCGTATTGATACAAAAAAGAGAATAAGACTCTGGTAAAATTGCTTGTTGATGAAGTTGTGTCAGAATGAAGCGGCCTTGTTTAATTTTAGGTAATGCTGTAAGCCATAAGACATAATAGCCTAGTTGCGTTAATCCCACCGTCCGTTGTCGCATTCGTTTACAAGAAATCATACTTAACTGAATTTCTAATGCCCAACGTCCTACAATCAGGTCTGGAATTTGATTAATTGCTTTCAAATAGGGTTCTAATTTTACATCAGCGTGGCTCTCTTTTAATTGAAGATATAAATGAGATTTGCAACGATGATGCTGTTCAGATTCACCTTTCATCTGACGTGCCGAATGGAGATTGGATTGATGGGCAAAATGGGCATTTTTAGTAGTCCCTTGTTTTAAAATGACAGCTGCTTTACAAATTGGACAAAAGTACTGCTCTTGTTTGGACGCATGTTGTGCGAAAACTTGCTCTAATTGCTCATTGTATGCTGTTAACATCTCGTCACCTCAATTACATACACGTACAAACGTAAAAGATTACTTCAAATTTTTTTCAGTGCCCCTTTTTAAACACAACTCGTTAAAAACAATTGTGTTATCTTAGCTAGCTGATCATTACAAGTCATACAAGTTTGACTTAATATATTAAGCTTATCTTATAAACAAGTATACGACCTAAGTTTTAAATACGTTCAAAAAGGTAATTGAATTCATACTGTGGTTTAAAATTTTAAGTCAGGTGGATAAACATGCTTACATTTTTAGCAATTGCGATTTTCATTTTAACTTTAGTTTTTGTCATATGGCAGCCTAAAGGGTTAGACATTGGTATAACTGCTTTAATAGGTGCGGGTATTGCGCTACTTACAGGCGTTGTTCAATGGGCAGATGTAGGAGAAGTGACGCATATCGTTTGGAATGCGACTTTAGCTTTTATCGCGATTATGATCATTTCACTCATTTTAGATGAGATTGGCTTTTTCGAATGGGCAGCCATTCATATGGTAAAGGCTTCAAACGGCAATGGTTTAAAAATGTTTGTGTTCATCATGTTATTAGGTGCTGTTGTCGCTGCTTTCTTTGCAAATGATGGTGCAGCCTTAAATTTGACCCCCATTGTATTAGCGATGGTTAAACATTTAGGTTTTAAACCCAACACGATCTTTCCATTTATTATCGCCTGTGGCTTTGTCGCAGATACGACATCTTTGCCTTTAATTGTCAGCAATTTAGTGAATATTATTTCTGCTGATTACTTTGGCATAGATTTCTTACAATATTTAGGTCGAATGTTCATCCCTAATCTTTTCGCATTAATTGCAAGCATTTCTGTCCTATGGCTTTATTTTAGAAAGTCTATACCTCAAACTTTTAATATCTCTCATTTAAAAGCGCCCAAAGATGCCGTTAAAGATCCAAAATTGTTCATACTGTCATGGTTCATCTTAGTCGCATTGTTAGCTGGCTATCTCTTAGGTGGCCTTATCCATATTCCAGTATCCATCATCATCGGGATTATCGCACTCATATTTCTGGGTTGCGCACATCAATCTGAAGCTGTTCATACTAAGCAAATCGTTCTAGGCGCGCCTTGGAATATTGTACTGTTCTCAATAGGGATGTACCTGGTCGTATTCGGTTTAAAAAATGCCGGGATTACAGCCCTCTTAGCTCACGCGTTATCTTATATTTCAAATTATGGCTTATTCAGTAGTGTCATAGGTATGGGCTTTATAGCTGCATTTTTATCCTCAATCATGAACAATTTGCCGACGGTTTTAATAGATGCAATTGCTATAGGACAATCTGAAGTAACGGGTCTTATAAAGGAAGGCATGATTTATGCGAATGTTATCGGCTCAGATTTAGGGCCTAAAATTACGCCAATTGGTTCATTAGCGACTTTATTATGGTTGCATGTCCTCACTCAAAAAGGGATTAAAATTTCTTGGGGCACTTATTTTAAAATTGGCGTTGTCATTACGGTTCCTGTATTGTTTGTTACATTGCTTGGTTTATACTTCACACTCGTATTTTTTTAAGAAAAGAGGTTTTAAATATGAATAAAGAAACCATTTATTTTTTATGTACTGGTAACTCATGCCGTAGTTAAATGGCTGAGGGATGGGCGAAGAAAATATTAGGAGAAAAATGGAATGTTTTTTCTGCTGTTATTGAGAGTCATGGACTCAACCCTAAAGCGATAGAAGCCATGAAAGAAGTAAATATCGATTTATCAAACCATACATCAGATTTAATTGATAAAGATATCATAATTCAAGCTGATTTAGTCGTAACGCTGTGCAGTCATGCAGATGATAACTGCCCTACCTTACCACCAAATGTCAAAAAAGAGCATTGGTATTTTGATGATCCTGCAGGTAAAGAGTGGTCAGTTTTTCAACGAGTCAGAGATGAAATAGGTAAAAAAAATAAAGAATTCTACCAAATTTAAACAAAGAATAACTTAAAAAAAACAACGAGAGAGTCTGTTAAAATTTCACATCGGACTTCTCTATAAAGGATGAGTTTAACGGATGAAGTTTGACACAATCATTGCTCACTCTTAATATCTACTATCTTTTTAGTATTTAAAAACGAGTTCTCGAAAAAATCCGCGAGAACTCGTTTTATAGGCATAATTATTTTTTTGTCATTAATTAATCACTTAAAGGAAAATAACGTTTCACTTGTTCTGTTACATTATGACTCATTATAATTTTGCCATAATCATTTAGATAGTACGCTGTTCGATCACTTGGCATTGCAAATTCTAATATTTGACCATAGAAATCATGAATGTCTTCTTCTTGAACAGATTCATCAAAATGAACTGCATAATAATACGTTTGATCTATCATATAAAGTAAATCTTCAAAATCAGTCAATTGTTGATCGTTACGATGTGCATATTCAATGACATTCTCTAAATTTTCAAATTTAAAAATCGCAGTACGTGGTGTCGGTGCTTTAGTCTTATGCGTACGTTCTCTTTCATTTTGACTATCTGATGTTTGTTCATCTTTCAACGACTGTGATAATAATTCATTCAATTGGCTATCGAATTCATCAAAGGTACTATCTTCTTCAGACATTTGCATCAAATCATCATTTTTAGATTTTGAAATCGTTACTTCGACACCTTTTTCAAAGGCATGTACTTGTATCCATAACGGTCCTTCAACGACAAAATCTTCTTCTTCATTGATTTCTTCCATAACGGACCAGAAAAATTCTTCGCCTCGTTTACGGTTAGTCCAAAGATCTTCACGCTTAAATCCACGCGCCTCAATATCTGTATATGTGATAAAAAGTTTTACAGTCATATCGTCTATACGTTCTATTCTCATATCATCTCACTCCTTACAGTCGATGAATAGTAACCCTATTGTATTAGACAACCAATAAAAACACAATCTATTTGACTGTATCAAATAAAATTGTGTACCTTAACACTTTCAGTATAACATATCTCCCTTACATGACACCCGTTAGGCACACACATTGAAAATGGAGAAATGTATGATGGTTTATGATTAGCTCTATCATTTGGCACTTCTCTGTCATCATAATTAAAAGGACTGGAAGTGATTTTCCAGTCCTTTTAATATGCTAACGCTCGTCTCACAATAGTGATTCAAAACGCTTATATTTAATCAACCATACGTTGTGCTTCTTGCAATTGGAACGTACGTACTTTACGTGGTAAGAAACGACGAATTTCGTCTTCGTTATAACCTACTTGTAATCGTTTATCGTCTAAAATAATTGGACGACGTAAAATACCAGGGTTGTCTTGAATAATTGTGTATAAATCTTGAAGTGGCAATGCATCAATGTCCACATTTAATTTTTGGTAAGTTTTAGAACGTGTAGAAATAATTTCGTCCGTTCCATCTTCAGTCATTTTCAAGATTTGTTTAATTTCATCTAAAGTTAAATGTTCAGAAAAAATATTACGCTCCGTATACGGAATGTCATGTTCTTGTAACCATGCTTTCGCTTTACGGCAAGATGTGCAACTTGGTGAAGTAAATAATGTTACCATACATCTCACTCTCCTAATTTAATGAATGTCATTCATTGTAATTTAACGCTTCAAGATCAACTGCTTAATCATATATAAACAATTCTAATCTTAATTTATCTTTGCTTCTAACGCTTATGTTTATATTATACACCTGAAACATTAAAATTAAATGAGAAATCTGTAAAATAATCAAATGATTGCAATAATCAGACTTTAGTATGATTTTTTTCAATTTGGTTACTTCCTTAATATTAACATAACTTACAAACAAAGAAAATACTGTTACAATAGTATTGAATAACCAAGAAAGAAAGTAGGCTAGTCATTATGAAAACATTATTTTCGGGAATTCAACCGAGTGGTATTCCGACAATCGGTAATTACATCGGGGCGCTTAAACAATTTGTCGATATACAAGACGATTATGAATGTTACTTTTGTATTGTCGATCAACACGCGATTACAGTTCCTCAAGATCGGTTGAAATTAAGAAAGCAAACACGTCAACTTGCTGCCATTTATCTTGCTTCCGGTCTCAATCCAGATAAAATCACTTTATTTATCCAATCAGAAGTGCCTGCACATGTACAAGCTGGCTGGATGTTAACAACCATTTCTTCAATTGGTGAATTGGAGCGTATGACTCAATTTAAAGACAAATCACAAAAACAAACGGAAGGTATTCCTGCAGGACTCTTAACTTATCCACCTCTTATGGCTGCAGATATTGTGCTATACAACACTGATATCGTTCCCGTGGGTGATGATCAAAAACAACATATGGAGTTAACACGTAATCTTGTCGATCGTTTTAACTATCGTTACAACGATATTTTAACTAAACCAGAAGTCCAAATGCCAAAAATAGGTGGACGTGTTATGAGTCTTCAAGATCCAACGAAAAAAATGAGTAAAAGTGATGACAATCAGAAAAACTTTATTTCGTTACTCGATGAACCTAAAGTCGCAGCTAAAAAAATCAAAAGTGCCGTTACAGATTCTGATGGTATTATTCAGTTTGATCCAGAACAAAAGCCAGGTATTTCTAATTTATTAACCATCTATTCTAGTTTGACTGGAGAATCTATTTCTAACCTAGAAAAACGCTATGCCAATGAAGGCTATGGGACATTTAAAGGCGATTTGGCAGAAGTGGTCGAAAACTTTTTAATCGACTTCCAAGAAAAATATCACCATTTCTTAGAATCAGACCGCTTAGATCAAATATTAGACGAAGGACGCGACAAAGCGCATCGTGTTTCTTCTAAAACATTGAAAAAAATGGAAAAAGCAATGGGACTAGGACGTAAACGCAAATAAGAAGTGAAACAATTAGCATTATTCTTAACGCAAAAGACGCCTGACAAACACTGAATTCACAGTCTGTCAGACGTCTTTTTCTATGCTATTTCTCTTTTTTCTTACCTGTTTTTCTATCAATATCTTTGTCGATGTATACATATTTCAATGTAGTATCTCCACCGATATTATGATATTCAAGGTTTTTAACTTGAGGGTTTGTTAAGTGTGCTTCCCCTTTTTGATATATTGGTGCGATTGGCGCATCGTTTAATAATAATTCTTCAGCTTTCACTAACGATTCATTACGTTTTTCTTCATCTTTCAATAATACGCCGTTTGCATCTTTCACCAATTTATCATACGTTTTGTTGCTCCATCCTGTTTTGTTCGATGCATTACCCGTTGTCATAATATTTAAGAATGTGAGTGCATCCGGATAATCAGGTCCCCAACCAGATAATGAAATCTCATAGTTCTGACTTTGTTCGCGAGCAACACGTTGTTTAAACGGTAACTGTTGAATTTTTATAGTCACACCTGGCAAGTTCTTTTCAATTTGTGCTTTAATAAATTCAGCTGATATTTTAGATGCAGGTGTGTCTTCTGTATTTAATTTAAATGTAAATTCACTTTGACCTAATGCTTTTTTCGCTTTGTCATAATGCTCTCGTGCTTTTTTAGGATTGTAACTTAATGGTGACTTAATTTGATCAGCAAAATCTTTGCCATCCGGTGTTTTAGCAGTTGCTTTAGCTGTAAACGCATCACTTGGTGCAGAACCGTTGTTTAAAACTGAATCTACGTAAGCCTTTTTATCAATGGCTTGTGAAAATGCAATCCGCATATCTTTATTTTTAAAAGCAGGTACTTTATCTTGATTCAACTTCAAGTAGAACGTTGAAGCGAGTAAACGTTTTTTCAATGCAGGAGAATCTTTATATTTATCTACTTGTTCAGATGAGATGCCTGTATCATCTACCGAACCTGTATCGTATAAAGATGCACCGGCTTGTCCATCTTTCAAAATTTTATAATTCACCTTATCAAGTTTAACAGCATCTTTATCCCAATAGTCGTTATTTTTAACTAATAAGATTTTATCTTCAACTGCCCATTCTTTTACTTTAAATGGACCGTTGTAGACTGCCTTATCTGCTTTCGTACCGTATCGATCACCATACTTTTTAACGATTTTTTCGTTTTGTGGCATAAATGTACCAAAAGCTAACATTTCCTTGTAATAAGGAATTGGTTTAGTTAATTCAAATTGTAATGTATGATCGTCTAAAGCTTTCACACCTAATTCTTTCGGTTTCTTTTTGCTCATGTTAATTTCTTCAGCATTTTTCAAATCATACATAATATAAGCATATTCAGAAGCTGTATTTGGATCTAGAACACGACGCCATGCAAAGACGAAATCATGTGCCGTTACCGGATCACCATTGGACCATTTCGCATTTTCTCTTAACTTAATTGTCCAAGTCTTACCACCATTTGTAATTTTAGGTTCTCCTTTTGCAACACCAGGTACCGCTTCATCTTTACCATTTAAAGTGTAAAGCCCTTCATAAACTTGATTGAATTTATCAAAACTCACACTATCTGTAACTTTAGCGGTATCCAATGATGTCATATCCTGTGGTATGACTTTTCGAAATACTTGCCCTTCATCATCATAGACACTTCCAGCATTGCCACAGGCAGACAAAACAAGTACTGCTACAATAGCAGTCATTATTATTTTTAATGTGCTTTTAATATTCAATTGTCATTCCACCTTCCCACATTTATAAGCCGTGCGCTTCACGGTATTTTTCAAATTCTTCGTCTGTCGCAAAAACAAAATGACCTTCTGTGAATTCTTTTAACGTACGTTGATCATTTTTAGAAGCATCTTCTTTATACTCAACACGTTTTCTTGTACGTTCACTATCTGGGTCAGGTTGTGGAACAGCCGATAGTAGTGATTTTGTATATGGATGGATAGGGTGACTATAAATCTCGTCTGCAGTCCCCAACTCAACAATGCGCCCTAAGTGCATTACAGCAATACGATCTGAAATATATTTTACCATCGACAAATCATGGGCAATGAAGAGAAATGTGATGTTACGTTCACGTTGTAATTTTTGCATTAAGTTAACAACTTGTGCTTGAATCGATACGTCTAATGCTGAAATCGGTTCATCCGCAATGATAAATTCTGGTTCCACTGCAAGCGCACGCGCAATCCCAATACGTTGTCGTTGACCACCTGAAAACTCATGTGGATAACGATTCGCATGGCTTTTTCGCAGGCCTACTGTTTCTAACAAATCATAAACACGCTTTTTGCGATCTTTCCGATCTGATGCTAAACCATGAATATCTATCCCTTCAGCGACGATATCCATAACTTTAAGTCTTGGATTGAGTGAAGCATAAGGGTCTTGGAAAATCATCTGTATTTTCTTATTAAATTTAAGTAAGTCTTTATGCTTTTTAATATCTTGAATATTGATTCCTTCGTATAGCACCTGGCCATCAGTTACATCATTTAATTTAATTATTGCTTTACCTGTCGTTGACTTACCAGAGCCTGACTCTCCCACAAGGCCAAATGTTTCACCTTTAAATACTTTGAAAGAAATATCTTCAACAGCACGTACTTCATTACGCTTGCCATGGTTGAAATACTGTTTTAAGTTTTTAACTTCTAATAATACCTCTTTTTCAGCCATTAAAACGACACCCTTTCTACACGTTCTGGTTTATCAAAATTGTTCGGCATTGGACGTTGCTTACGTTTTACCATTTCTGGCGGGTCAACGTGAGGTGCACGTTCATCTAACAACCAAGAACGAACATAATGCGTCGGCGAAACTCTAAACCATGGAGGCGCTTCTTTAAAGTCAATCGCTAAAGCATATTCACTTCGTGGTGCAAATGCATCGCCTTTTGGTGGGTGAATTAGATCCGGTGGTGAACCAGGAATTGCTAATAATTCTGTGTCGTTCCCTGTTTCTAAATCTGGCATTGATGAAAGTAATCCCCATGTATAAGGGTGCTTAGGGTCATAGAATATTTCATCCACATTCCCTGTTTCAATCATTTGACCGCCATACATCACAGCCACACGATCTGCAACATTAGCAACAACCCCTAAATCATGTGTAATGAAAATGATAGACGTATCAATTTTTTGTTGTAATTCTTTCATCAAATCTAAAATTTGAGCCTGCATCGTCACATCTAATGCGGTAGTAGGTTCATCCGCGATTAACACTTTAGGTTCACAAGCAAGCGCCAATGCAATAACGATACGTTGTCGTTGACCACCTGAAAATTGATGTGGATATGCATTGAAGCGTTCTTCCACACGCTTTAAACCCACTAACTTTAATAATTCGATGGCACGTTTTTTCGCTTCTGATTTACTTAAACCAATATGTTTAATAATAGGCTCCATGACTTGCTTACCAATTTTCATAGTTGGATTAAGAGATGTCATAGGATCTTGGAAAATCATTGAAATCTCTTTACCGCGTAATTTCATTAACTCTTTTTCTGATTTTTGTGTGAGGTCTTCACCATTAAAAATAATACTTCCATTTTTAATTCTTCCAGATTTCCCTTGGAACAATTTTGTAATAGCTTTAGTAGAAACAGATTTCCCTGAACCTGATTTACCTACAATAGCAAGCGTTTCTCCTTTATTTAAATAAAAGTCAACGCCTCTTACCGCTTGCACTTCCCCTGCTTCAATATCGAAGGAAACATGCAAGTCATTAATTTCTAATACACGTTCAGACATTGTAAATTCCTCCTTTATTTACGCATTTTAGGGTCAAATGCATCACGTAATCCATCACTAAAGAGATAGAAGAATAAGATTAATAAACTTAAAATGATTGCCGGAATAAATAATTCATGCGGGTGAATAAGTAACATTGCACGCCCCTCATTTACAAGTGAACCGAGTGAAGTTCTAGGTGCAGGGACCCCGATACCGATAAAGCTTAAAAACGCTTCGAAGAATATCGCATTAGGCACTGTAAACATTGATGTTACAATGATCGCACCTAACGTGTTAGGCAAAATATGTTTAAAAATTAATCTGAAATCGGATGTTCCAAGTGTACGAGAAGCCAATACAAACTCTTGATTTTTCAATTTTAAGAATTCGCCACGTACAACACGGCTCATGCCTATCCATCCGGTAATGGTCATCGCTAAAATAATCGTCCAAATAGATGGTTCAAAGATTAATACGAATAAAATAACAACGATTAATGTTGGAATAGATGAAATAATTTCAATAAACCGTTGCATAATATCATCGACGCGGCCTCCAAAATAACCAGAAATCGCCCCGTATATGACACCAATAAAAATATCTAAAAAGGCAGCTACAAAACCAATAAATAATGAAACTTGAGCCCCTTGCCAAGTACGAGACCATAAGTCACGTCCTAATTGATCTGTACCGAACCAAAAATTTTCTTTAACATGTGCTTTATCATATGCGTTACCATCGACACCTTCACCAGTGAATGGTAAAAACGGCACTTTATCTAATACAGCAATTTTAGGTGGTAAGTTACGTCGTTGAACATCTTGTTCAGCAAAATCGTGGCTATTCAATAATGGACCTATTAATGCAAATAAAATAATAATGACTAGCCCAATCATACCGACTACAGCCAATTTATTTCGAGTCAGTTGCGACCAAGCGTCTTGCCAAAATGTGCGACCTTCTCTTTGAAACTCTTGCTCACTTCCGTCTGGCGCGCCAGTGCGAACGAAATCTTCATTCATAATCCCTGAAGTTTGAGCAACCGTTGCACCTGAATAATCGTCTTTTGGTAAATTGCGTTCTTCATTTGACATCATTTCTTACCTCCTTGCAAACGAATTCGTGGATCAATTAAGCCATATAAAACATCGACAATGAAAATAGAGACGATGAATAATGTACTAAATAATAATGTAATCGCCATAATGACAGAAAAGTCATTTGTCGTAATTGATCGAACGAATTGGTCCCCTAATCCAGGTACACCAAAAATATTTTCAATTGTTAATGTTCCTGTGAGAATACCCGCTAGCATCGGTACAAGAATAGTAATAACTGGAATCAATGCATTTCTTAATGCATGACCAAATAATACTCTTGAAGTTGAGTTCCCTTTTGCTCGGGCAAGTAATATGTAGTCTGAACTCAACACTTCTATCATTTCTGCTCGAATATAACGTGCGACTGTTGCTAAAACAACAGCTGATAAAGCCAACGACGGTAATATAGCTGTGGAAATACCTTCCCACCCCGCAACAGGAAACCATTGTAAACGTACGGCAAAGATATATTGTAGTAAGACTGCCAATACGAAAGATGGCACAGATATCGCAATAACCGAAATAAAGGTTGCTAAATAGTCAACCCACGTATTTTGCCGGGTGGCCGCTACAACCCCTAGGATGACACCTGCGATGACACCTATTACCATTGCAAAAAGCCCCATTTGCAATGAGGGCACTAATCTTGGTTTGATTAAATCCCAAACAGGCTGATTATCGTATTGGAAAGAGTTACCAAAATCTCCTTTGACAACATTTTTCATATAGTTCGCATATTGAACTGGTAATGGCTCATTAAGTCCATATTTTTCGTTCAATATTGTTTTTTGCTCGTCACTTAATTTTTCATCATTAAATGGAGAACCAGGCATTAATTTCATTAAGAAAAATGTAATGGTAATAATGATAAACAATGAAATGACCATATACAATAAACGTTTTAATGTATATCTAAGCATAAGCGTAATACCCCCTAATCTAAATTAACATTCCCTTCTAAATTTTCAGAAATATTAATGTCATTATAGACTTTTCGCAAAATTTAATCAATAACATTTTGATTTAACGCAATAAAAATTTATAGGCTATGCTCGATATTTCACTGTTTTATTTAAAGAAATTCACACTTTTAAAATAGATATATAGGTGTATATTGAGAGGATATAAGTTACAATAATTTGAGTAAATACTAAATGAGGAATGAAACTATGAGACGTATAAACAAAAATGCTTTAATTTATATCTTATTTACACCAATCGCAAGTTTGGTCATATGGCTTTTATCCACCCATACATGGACACACTTCATCAATATCTTCTTCACCATAACAATCATGGTCGCGATATTACTATTCACTTTTTTAATTATTCAAGAAGGCATACTCGATGTCACAAGTTATGGATTTAGAAAGTTCCGTTATCAAATGATGCGTAAAAAGAATCGCTCACGCTTTGAAGATGATGCTTTTTTTAATCCAAAGCATGCTAAAAAGTCGGAATACTTTGTATCACCTTGGATTATGCCTGCGCTTCTTATTCATGTCGTTTACTTTGTCATCGCTATTATACTCGCATATCTCGCATAATAAAAAATGAATAAATTTAAGGCGAGTGTTTTCCTAGGAAATACGATAATTTCAGATAATTCAATTATTTTACAATGGAAATTTCAGTTCAAATTGATCATTTATTCTGCAGTCAGTTTTATCTCCCGGAACAACTTTATGCTTTTACTTTAAAACGGTTTACTTTTGATTAATGATTAAAATTTTAAAAATACGTTTATTTGAAACGTTTTCAACCTTTTAAATAAACGTATCCAATCATTTTAAAAATATCTATAACTTGTTCAACTCTTATATATAGTCGTATAAAGATGTTATTTTTCTTAATTCTTATATTTTATTATTGTTAACAATATACCATATGTAAGTATATCTCTTTGACGTGTTTCTTCTATTATATATGAACACTGTATTTGTAGAAAAAACATCTTTGAATAACTATTCGCTATCATTTTACGTTGCTTATTGCTTATTATATTCATAAATTGGACGGCACCAATAAGAGAGAAATCAAAAAATGCGTTCACCCATCAATGATTTTGAGAGTGAACGCATTTTTAATTTAAATTCGCTATTTTATTCGCTATATTTTTTGAAAATGAGTACTGCGTTATGACCGCCAAAGCCAAGGCTATTACTCATCGCGTATTCAATTTCATGATCTACAGCTTCATTTGGCGTAATATCTAAATCAATTTCAGCATCCGGTGATACAGCGTGAATTGTCGGCGCAATTTTACCATCACGAATTGATAAAATTGAGAAAATCGCTTCAATACCGCCTGTTGCACCTAAAAGATGACCTGTCATTGATTTCGTCGAACTGATTTTCAGTGATTTTGCAGCGTCACCAAATGTGTTTTTAACAGCTTGGATTTCAGATAAGTCACCAACAGGGGTACTTGTCCCGTGTGCATTCAAGTATTGAATATCTTGAGGTTGAATGCCTGCATCTTGAATCGCTGCTTCCATTGCACGAGAACCGCCTTCACCTTCTGGCCCCGGTGCAGTAATATGATATGCATCTCCAGTAGCACCGTAACCAACAAGCTCAGCATAGATTCGAGCACCACGCGCTTGTGCTGACTCAAGTGATTCAAGTATTAAAATCCCTGCACCTTCACCCATTACAAAGCCATCGCGGCCTTCTTGGAAAGGTCGACAAGCTGTTTCAATATCATCATTCGTTGTTAACGCTCGACTCGCACTAAATCCAGCAATAGCCATATGTGTGATTGGTGCTTCTGTTCCACCAGCAATCATTGCATCAGCGTCACCGCGCTCGATAAATTTAAAAGCTTCACCGATAGAGTTTGTTGCTGTCGCACAGGCTGTAACAGTGGCACCATTTGGTCCTTTTGCGCCTGTATCTATTGAAACTTGACCAGAAGCCATATCCGGAATTAACATCGGTACAAAAAATGGACTCACACGACGTGGACCACGTGCTTTTAATTGATCGTAGGCTTGTTCAAAAGTTTCCATACCACCAATACCAGAACCAATCCATACACCTACACGATCTGCATTCTTTTCATCAATTGTTAAACCAGAATCTTGTAATGCTTCACGCGCCGCTACAATTGCATATTGTGTAAAACGTGCCATTTTACGTGCTTCTTTTTTAGGAATAAAATCTTCTACGTTAAAATCTTTTAATTCTCCACCAATATGCACTTGATAAGGTTCTGTATCAATTCTAGTGATTTTATCGATACCATTTACGCCTTTCAGGGCGCTGTCCCACATTGATGGGACATCATTTCCAATAGGTGACAAGGCACCAAGGCCTGTAACTACAACACGATGTTTTTTTGTCATGTTCATTTCCTCCTCTGTTATTTACCCCATCTGAGTACAATCGAACCCCAAGTGAGTCCGCCACCAAATCCAACAAATACAACAATATCATCATCTTTAATACGTCCATTTTCTAATTCCTGCTTCACACTGAGCGGAATAGACGCTGCAGAAGTATTCCCGTATTTATCAACTGAGACACTCATTTTTTCTTTTGGCAAATCCAAACGCTGACGCGCTGATTCCATAATGCGAATGTTTGCTTGATGTGGTATAAACATATTGATATCTTCCGCATTCAAATGTGCTTTTTCAACTGCGCGTTGTGAGGATTCTCCCATTACGCGTACAGCAAATTTAAAAACTTCACGCCCATTCATACGGATAAAATTCGTCTCTTGGTCTTGATAGAGGTATTTTCCTCCAATGCCATCAGAGCCTAATTCATAGCTCAGAATACCACGATTTCCGGATACTTCGCCAATAATAACTGCTCCAGCACCGTCACCAAATAAAATAGCTGTCGAACGGTCGTTTAAATCAGTAATTTTAGAGAGTTTGTCTGCACCCACAACAAGTACATTTTGATATTCTCCAGAAAGTACGAACGAACGTGCCGTCACAATACCGTACATGAATCCAGAACATGCTGCTAATTGATCCATAGAAGCCACTTTATTTAATCCTAAACGTTGTTGTAACATATTTGCTACTGTTGGGAATCGGTGATCGCCTGTAGATGTTGCAACAATAACCATGTCTATATCTTGCGCATTGATACCTGCATCTTTAATCGCCCTCACACTTGCCTCGTAAGCTAAATCAGAAGTATCTTGATCTTCATTAGCCCATCTACGTTCTTTAATCCCAGTCATTTGAGAAATCCATTCATCAGATGTATCTAGGTACGATTCAAAATATGCATTATCAACTACTCGATCAGGTGCATAAGCGCCAAATCCTTTAATACCTACATTCATGGTTTGAACACCTTCTTTTAATTTTTTTAATACCAGGTATTAATTTACCACAATATGATAAAAAAAGACAAGCGAGATGCTAGGATAGCTATACAAATCACTACAAGAATATTATAATGAAAATATCAATCATATGGAGGCAATATAAAATGAAATACTTCATCACATTGATTTGGGCTATTTTACTTTTAGAAATGGTCAATTTTGTTTTAAATAGTCTTAATGGTGGAGGGCCAATTAACCTTATCACACCAATTTTTCTTGCTGTAGTTATGGTTATTGTGATTGCACTCTTGGATGTCGCTGGTAGACCGAACCACGATTCGCATTAGCGATAGCCTTATTGAGTAGGGCATTGAAATTGCCTTTACTATGCAAGAGACCCACGTTCTCAATCATCGATAAAGCCCGAGATTTTCGTATTCTATACGAATTCATCTCGGGCTTCGTTTTTATCTCTTTAATATTATGAAGTATGTTGAATTACTCAGTCTCCATCGCTTAACGGCTGGATCTTACAATCGTAATTTGTTTAAATATAAACCGAATAAAAATAGCCATGAAATCATTTATTCAAGATTTCTAATGGCTATTTCTTTTACTATACTTATTTCATATCAATTGTTTTAACTTTGTTTGTTTTTTGATCGAAATATTTAAGTGATTGTTTACGTTTTTCTAATTTTTGTTTCGCGCTGATACTGTAGTCATTGTTGTACAATGTCGCTTCCCAGCTACCATACATTGGGTTAGGGAAAATAATGTATTTGCTTCCAAAATCGTCTTCGTGTTGTCTTACAAGTTCTTCACGTGATTTTGCTGTCGGTTGTTTTGGCTCATCAAAATCAAGCAAGTTATCACCAAACAGCATCACTAAGTTGTAATCAGTGCGTACTTTATCACGGCGCTCTGTTTTACCCTTTTCGCCTTCTTTTTTCAACAATACGTGTTTTTTGTCAGCTTGTGGTAATTTTTCTTTTTTCAAGTTTTTAATCGTAGCGTCAAGATCTTTTTCATGTGAACGGTCAGAGACATAGAATATTTCTACATCATGCTTGTCCGCATATTTCAAGAAGTCTTTAGCACCATATACTGGTTTTGCTTGTGCGCTTTTTACCCACTCATGCCAACCTTCTGGGAATGTTTTACCATTTAAAACACTCGCAGCTTGGTAAGGTGAATTATCAAGTACTGTTTCATCAATATCAAGAACGATGGCTAATTTTTTACCACCTTTATGATTTTTAATTTTTTTGCTCAATGTTTCTTTAGCTGTATTATAACCTTGCGCATATAACGCTTTAGCTTCAGCAGAATTTTGATACCAAGAAACACTCATCATGTTTTGTTGTGCTAGTTCTTTTGTCGCTTGAGTTTCTGCTTGTGCTGTCGTTTGTTGTGCTTGAGTCGCTTGGCCACCTCCTGCATATGCTTGATAAGGTACGCTTGAAGAAGCAATACCTAAAGCTAAAAGTGCTGCAGTCGTCTTTGTCCATTTATTCATGTATTTTGTCACCTTTTTCCTATGTATTATGTGCGAAACAGAAATAAAAAGTCATTATCTTATCCACACATATATATTATATGCTTTTATAGTAAATCTCAATATTTCTATAAAATTTTTAACATTTTTTACAATACATCTGTGCACAATTGAAATAATAAGAGTAGGACACGAAAATACAATTGCTTTCAGTCCTACTCTTACGTTTCAGTTAATTTCAGTTATATTAGATGAAGCTTTAAACTTCTACTTCAGTCGTCGGTTTTTCGACTTTAAAGTGTATTTCATTGTCTTCTAAATAACCATACACTTTTGTACCTTCTGGAAGATGATCTTTAATCATCATTCTTGCTAAAGGTGTTTCGACATGTCTTTGAACAAAACGTTTTAATGGACGTGCACCAAACTGTGGTTCGTATGCTTCTTCACCCATCCATTTTTCAGCTTCATCACTCATTTCGAGTTGGATGCGTTGATCCATTAAGCGCATGTTTAAATTGTTGAGGATTTTATCAACAATCATTTTCATATCATCAATAGAAAGCGGTTTGAATAACACAATATCGTCCATTCTGTTTAAAATTTCTGGTTTAAAATATGCATTCAAACTGCTAGTGACTGCTTTTTCTGTTTCTTCAGTAATAACACCTGTATCTTTTACGTTTTCTAATAAAATTTGTGAACCAATGTTACTTGTCATAATGATGATTGCATTTTTGAAATCTACACTACGACCTTTAGAATCAGTAAGTCGACCTTCATCTAAAATTTGAAGCAACACATTAAATACATCCGTATGTGCTTTTTCTATCTCATCTAACAAAATAACAGAATAAGGGTTCCGTCTCACTGCTTCAGTTAATTGACCACCTTCATCGTGTCCAACGTATCCCGGAGGTGCACCAATTAATCTTGAGACAGAATGTTTTTCCATATATTCACTCATATCGATACGAATCATATGTTTTTCTGAATCAAACAATGATGAAGCCAATGCTTTAGCAAGCTCTGTTTTACCAACACCCGTAGGTCCTAAGAACAAGAATGAACCAATTGGACGGTTAGGATCTTTAATCCCCGCTCTTGCACGTACAACAGCGTCTGATACAAGGTCAACGGCTTGATCTTGTCCTACCACACGACGATGAAGGATATCAGATAAGTGCAACAATTTTTCGCGTTCTGTTTCAACAAGTTTTGAAACTGGAATACCTGTCCATTGACTTACAATTTCTCCAATTTCTTCATCAGTTACAACTTCACGTATAATGCGATCAGAATCTTCGCCTTGTTCTTCTTGGAATGAAGCTTCGAGTGCTTTCAATTCTTTTTCAAGCTCTGGTATTTTACCGTGTTGTAATACCGCTGCTTTTTCCAAGTCATAATTATTTTCTGCATCTTCTAAAGCTTTACGACTTTCATCAAGTTCTGCCCGTTTTTCTTGTACTTTAGCAATTTTTTCTTTTTCATTTTCAACACGCGCTTGTAAAGCCGCTTGTTTTTCTTTTTCTTCAGCGAGTTCTTCTTGTAACTCTTTCAAACGAATACGACTTGCTTCATCTGATTCTTTTTTCAATGCGTTTTCTTCAATTTCTAATTGCATCACACGACGGTTCGCTTGGTCTAATTCAGTAGGGTTAGAACCCATTTCAGTTCTGATTGTTGCTGAAGCTTGGTCGACAAGGTCAATGGCTTTGTCTGGCAAGAATCGATCCGTAATATAACGATCAGATAGCTCTGCAGCAGCAACGAGCGCACGGTCTTGAATGCGTACACCATGATGCACTTCATAACGTTCTTTTAAACCACGTAAAATAGAAATCGTATCTTCAATATTAGGTTCAGCAACATTCACTTTTTGAAAACGTCGTTCTAAAGCTGAATCTTTCTCAATATATTCTCGATATTCATTCAAAGTTGTGGCACCGATACAGTGCAACTCTCCTCGTGCCAACATCGGTTTAAGCATATTACCTGCATCCATAGCACCGTCAGTTTTACCTGCACCTACTAGCATATGAATTTCATCTATAAATAACAAAATACGTCCGTCTGATTCTTTGACTTCTTTTAATACTGCTTTTAATCTTTCTTCAAATTCACCACGGTATTTTGCGCCAGCCACAAGTGCACTTAAATCGAGCTCGAATACCGTTTTATCAAGCAATGAATCAGGAACATCTTTTTTTACAATTCGTTGTGCTAAGCCTTCAACGATTGCTGTTTTACCTACACCAGGTTCTCCGATTAATACTGGATTATTTTTTGTTTTACGACTCAAAATACGGATTGTGTTACGAATTTCTTCATCTCGTCCAATAACAGGATCCATGTTGCCTTTACGTACCTCTTCCACTAAGTCACGTCCATATTTTGATAATGCTTCATAGTTGACTTCAGGGTTTTGTGTAGTCACATGATTCCCTCCTCTTATCTTTTTAATGATTTCGACAATCACTTCTTTTTTATGTTCAACAAAACGTTTCATCGTTTCATCAATATCTATCGCTGCTAGCAAAATGTGCTCCATTGATATAAATTGATCATCATACGTTTTCATATAGTTTTCTGCAGTTGTAAAAAGTTGATTCGTTTGTGGCGAAATATACTGACCATATTGTACTTGATCGCCTTTCATTGTTGGGTAACTTTTCAATTTATTATCTAAAGCGCGTTCTAACTCTTCTATATTAATATTTGCACGCTCTAATACACTTTTAAATAAACTATCTGGTTCTTCGAGAACTGCTTTAAGTACAGCTTCTACTTCTATATTGGTTAATTGATAGGTTTTTGCATAATCAATTGCTTTCTGAAGTGCATTTTGAATTGCATGTGTCATTTGATTAATATCCAAAATGGCTCACCCCTCTATTAAAATAGGTCAATGTTGACTTTGACTTTCTTTGACCTTAGTTATATTATACCCCTTGCTATCAGAAAAATCAATGCTTAGTTTGACTTTTTTTGACCTTTTTAAAAAATTAAATTTCTAGCGCTTTGAAAGGTACATCTATGCATTTGCCTGGTATTTTGAATTTAAAACATTGCGATTTATTACTTATAAAATAAGTCGCGACAAAACCCACCTGATAACTGGTCGTTTTCATCGCGACTGTAATACATCATTCTTTTTTTCATCCTTTTACTACTGGTACTATTTTTTATCTGTAGGATGATTTTTTTCTATTTCATGAATGATACTATGCGTTAATGCTCTTACACCCGGTGGCTCTAAATGAATGCCATCTGGCGCAAAATATTCTGTATGATTTGCAGATTTTTGATACCAATCGACTAATGTCACATTTCCACGTTTTTTAGCTGCCTTTTTCAATACATCATTGACATGCCCTTCATAAGAACGCGGGACTCTTGTATTGACAACATAAATATCTGCTTTATCAAATAAGTCTAACAACGTATCAAGCTGGTCCTCTGTAAAGTCTCCGTTTGTTCCTAACTCTAAAACGACAATATCATCTTTGTTTTTATATTGCTTGTAGTTCTCTTTGACTAACGGAATCGCTTGAATGAGATTTCGTCCAACCTTACCATTAATATCCGCATTGGATACATAAGATTTAAAGTAATCTCCAATATCCACCATAACTGAATCACCAATAAGTAGTGGTTTCCATGAAGCATACTGACTATGATCTCCTTTAACAGTGAAACCATTGATTTCAAGTTGTGGCAGAGGTAATGGTCTGACAATAAGTTTGTCTAATTCTTCAGTATTGACCTCAGTGACATGCTGTGCCTTATGGTTTGATAGTGAATTGAATGCACCAGCAAAAACGAGCACAGTAGGTAATAGTAAAATAAGTACAAGCCAAGTCCGTAAAACTTTTTGCGATCGCCAGTTTCTAAGTTGTTTGAAAGTAAAAGCATGGAACCCCATTTTTCTGAAAGGTTGTTCAATGAAGCGATATGAAAATTCTGCCATACCAAACATTAGCAGAAGCTCAATTAAATAGACAAACGTCGGTATTTGTCCTTGTACAAATTGGTGATGAATAAATACAATGATTGGATAGTGCCAAAGATATAAACTATATGAGCGACTTCCAATATATGTAAAAACCCGATTACCTAATAATTTAGCAAAATAGCCTGAAGGATGTACACTACTTGCAATGATGAATAAAGTGACACCTGAGATAAGAAAAAAGCCACCATAATATAACCAATTGCTTGCTTCTTCAACATTTTTAAAACATAAGATTAGAATCACTAAGCCGATTAATCCAACAGCATCGATTATACTTTTTAAAGTTTGATTGATTTTAGCACTCAACTTAAAAGGCGGCCATATCCATGCAAGAATAACCCCCATTAATAAAGTTTGTAGACGTGTATCCGTACCAAAATAGACACGTGCGACATTTTCTTGTGGCACATATAATACCGCCATTGTCACAAGTGATATAAAGAGTAATGTATAAAAAGTGATTCGAATCCATTTTGTTCGTCGTACGAAAGTCAATAAGCCTAAAAGGACAACTGGAAAAACAAGATAAAATTGTTCCTCAATTGCGAGTGACCATAAATGTTTAAAAGGTGCAACCGCAAATTGTTCAAAATAATCTACGTTTTGAATGATATACCACCAATTTGAAACA
The DNA here is from genome assembly GCF_000411275.1 of Staphylococcus sp. HGB0015. Classification (NCBI taxonomy): domain Bacteria; kingdom Bacillati; phylum Bacillota; class Bacilli; order Caryophanales; family Staphylococcaceae; genus Staphylococcus; species Staphylococcus sp. HGB0015. The sequence continues at coordinate 380,149 of NZ_KE150417.1, read as the reverse complement.
TAAAAAACCGCAGCAACCGCATCTGCACGAATCGGTTTGATTTCTGAAGGCTCAAAAATGAGCGTCAACAGTAAGACACTCATAATCAGAAAAAATACCGCTGGAATGAGTCGCTTAAACCGTCTCAACCAAAATGATTTTAAATCAATTTTGCCCGTATTGTAATATTCTGTTAGCAATAAACTCGTAATCAAATAACCTGAGATAACAAAAAATGTATCTACCCCTAAAAAACCACCTGGTAACCATTGTGGATTGAGATGGTAAATGATAATAGCGATGACCGCCACAGCTCTTAATCCGTCTAACCCTGGCATATATCGTGATTTTAAATGACTTTTCCCTCTATGTTCAAAATCCCACACACGCATCATTCTTTCCAAATTAATGTAATATTGTACAAACTATGTATTGATTATTTATTGTATACTCTTATTTCAAATCGCGCAATTCTAATTTAGCCTTCAAAACTAAAAAGAATTTATATGATAAAAAAGGTTTGCACATCAATCCCAAAATAAATAGCGCTCAGATGATTTTTAATAGAAAATCGTCTGAACGCTTCCTTTTTATGATAAAACTTCGTTTATGCGTGTCATAACTCACTAATATAGTTAAAAATAATCACTTTGGCATCATTTAATGAATAGCGACAAGAACTAAATTAACGATGAATTGATTTATCCACATCATAAACGTTTAGGATTTAAAATATATGCATATCGAAATAAACGATATTTAATTGAAAATACATTCACTTCGATGCGTCTCTATCATTTTTGCGGTTTTGATTTTCTAAAAAGCTTTCATCGTCTCATAAAATTGCCCTCTTTATCTTCATGTTTACAACATGATTGTCATAATTAACAAGAAGATTATATGAGATTTCTGTATTGCATCCAAAATTCAATTTGGCTTCATCGTAGTTTGTACTTCAATTAAACCAAATTGAGTTGAGACTTTAGCACCTATACAAGAAAGTCCAAGAAGGCATAGTTACCTATGCCTTTATATCCCGAACTCTTTATAATGATGGCTCACCTTACAACGCATTTAACTTACGCCTAGTGCGATTTTTGCGTAACGTGACATCATGTCTTTACTCCATGGTGGATTCCAAACAATATTCACTTCTGTATCTTGAATTTCTGGAAGTTCTGCTAATACTGTTTTCACTTGATCTACAATTTGCGGTCCAAGCGGACAACCAATTGAAGTTAATGTCATCTCAACAGTACACAATCCATCATCATCTAAATCTACTTTATAAACAAGTCCTAAGTTAACGACATCTATACCTAATTCAGGATCTATTACATTTTCTAATGCACCAAGTATGCTATCTTTAAGTGCCTCTTCCATCCGTATCACCTCTTTAATCTTATTACTAGTAACAATATATCAAAATCCCCACTTTTCGACAATAAAATGCTATGATATTGATACATTGAAACTTGGTATTAAGGAGAATTATGAATGAAGCAATTTTTAATTTGTTTAGATTTAGATGGGACATTATTAAATGACCAAAAAGAAATATCACCCTACACTTTCCGTGTTCTAAAAACGCTTCAACAACAGGGACATGCAATTATGATCGCTACAGGTAGACCGTACAGAGCCAGTCGCTTATATTATGAACAACTTGGCCTCAATACACCTGTAGTGAATTTTAATGGTGCCTTTGTACATCATCCGCATGATCCCCAATTCCAAACGCAACATCATCGTTTAGATGAAGGAATTGCCACAAGTATCATCGAATCACTTAAAAAAATGGAAATTCAAAATTTAATTGCTGAAGTTAAAGACTGTGTCTTTATAGATCAACCTGATCATCGCCTTTTTGAGGGCTTTAGTATGGGAAACCCTGTCACAAAAGTTGGAGATTTAAGAGAAAACTTAAATGAAGATCCAACGAGCTTACTCATTGAAGCAGATGAAATGATGATTCCACGTATTAAACAAATGCTCACACGCTTTTACGCTGAAAATATCGAACATCGTCGTTGGGGCGCCCCTTTCCCAGTGATTGAAATTGTTAAAAAAGGGATTAGTAAAGCTGTCGGTATTGATTACGTTAAAGATTATCTTCAAATTGATCACGACCAGATTATCGCATTTGGTGACGAGGACAATGATATCGAAATGATAAAGTATGCTGAACACGGTGTGGCTATGGGAAATGCAATAGATGAATTAAAACATGTTGCAAAAGAGACAACTCTGTCTAATAATGAAGATGGTATAGGTTTATATTTAAATGAATTTTTTAATTTGAATATTTCGAAAGAATAAAAATTGAATTCAATAGAAAAGACACAAAGGAGAAAAAAAAAGATGTCCAAAAAAATCATTGTTGTCGGAGCTGTCGCTGGTGGCGCCACATGTGCGAGCCAAATACGACGTTTAGACAGAGAAAGTAGCATCACAGTATATGAAAAAGACCGCGATATGAGCTTCGCGAATTGTGGTTTACCTTATTACCTCGGAAATGTTGTTGAGTCCCGTTCTAAATTGTTAGCAACAAATCCAGAGCAATTTAAAGAAAGCAAAGATATAACGGTAAAAGTGCACCATGAAGTTATTCAAATTAATAGTGCATCTAATAAAATTCAAGTTAAAAATCATTTAACGGGTGAAGTTTTTGAAGATGACTACGATATTCTCGTTTTAAGTCCAGGTGCACGCGCGTGTCATCTTAACTTCGAAGCGCCTCACCTCTTTACATTACGTAATATGGAAGATACAGATAAAATTGATACTTTCATTGAACAAAATAACGTTCAGCGTGTCCTTATTGTAGGTGCGGGTTATGTGAGTCTAGAAGTGCTTGAAAACTTGTATGAGCGTGGCTTACAACCTACACTCATCCACCGTTCCGAAGGTGTTAATAAATTAATGGATCAAGATATGAATCAAGTTCTATTTGATGCGTTAGAAGCACGAAACATTCCTTACCGTTTGAATGAAGAAATTAAAGACATTTCAGGAAAAACAGTCACATTTACTTCTGGTGCAGTAGAAGATTATGATTTAATCATTACAGGTGTAGGCGTGACACCGAACTCTGAATTTATTCAAGATTCAGGTGTTCAACTTGATGCGAGAGGTTATATTCCAGTTAATGAACGTTTCCAAACAAATATTCCAAACATTTACGCGCTTGGGGATATTATTACAAGTTTCTACCGTCATGTTGATCAACCTGCACATGTACCATTAGCTTGGGGTGCACATAGAGGCGCTAGTATTATAGCTGAACAAGTTGCGGGTAATGATGCGATTACTTTTAAAGGGTATCTCGGTGCAAGTATCGTTAAATTTTTCGATTATACTTTAGCAAGTACAGGTCTTTCACCAAGAGAACTTAAAAATTATGATTATGAAATGGTCGAAGTGAATAGTCCTGCATGCGCAAATTATTACCCTCGTAATGCACGCATTCATCTTCGCGTTTATTTCGATAAAAAGACACGTCAACTTTTGAGAGCAGCAGCTGTCGGAGAAATGGGTGTCGATAAGCGTATCGATGTGCTCACGATGGCCATGATGCATCGTATGACTGTCGATGAATTGACAGAATTTGAAGTTGCGTATGCCCCACCTTTCAGTCATCCTAAAGATTTAATCAATATGATTGGCTATAAAGCAAGAAACCTTTAATGCGTTAATAAAAGAGCGAAATAGATTCACAATTTGTCGTTTGAAGCACAGAGTAGGACAATGCAATCAATTTAATTTTGTTGGCCTACTTTGACGAAGATAGTGTAGATTGTACAAAGCTTAAAATAAGCGCTGGCGTAATCTAGAAATCTTTTGCTCTTTATTTGTATAAACCTTGCGATTAAGCAAAAAAGACGCGATAGGCGTAAAACGACCCATCGCGTCTTTTTTTAATCTTTTAAGTTTCGTATTATTTAAAAAGTGCCGTAATCGGACCCCATGGTAAAATAGCCCCTAAAATAATCGTAATCACTGCTACAATCCATGTCGCAATAAACAAGCCACGACTTGGCGTTTGTTTTTTCTTACGGGCAATCGTCACTTCCATTAATCCGACAACAGCAATGCCGCCTATCATTTTTAAAGTGAGTAACATATGACTTGCGCCTGCTGTAGTAAATGCCTTAATTAAAAGCCAAAAACCTGTAATCAATACAAACACCATAAATAAACGTGTGGCCATATGTAACGATTTAAATAAAGGTGTTGGCCCTTGTTTACTCGAATAGTTTTCATAAGCCGCAAAGAATAAAATCAATAAAATAATCCAGCTAATAATATGCAAATTAACTAAAACCATATCCATGTAACCTCCTTCATTAAACAATCTTCCCCATCTCACCCTATAGATTGCTTCTATACATTTTAAATTGCCTATTTTATCAATTTCAAACCTTAGGCAAAATAAAACATTTCATCTTTTATATTAAAACGATTTAAAACAAAATACAAATAAACAGGAGGCGATGCGCCGTACAAGTATATAAGAAAAATAAGCTATTTAAACACAAAAAGAGCGAGACAAAAGTCGATTTGACTTCGTCATCCCGCTCTAATATAAGTGACTTAAATAGCGCTAGTGCGCCGTTGAAAGGCATATAATTTTTAACGTTATTTTACAGTACCAACGCTGCATATACGCTATTTGATTTTTAATCTTCTTGTTTAGCAATGAAATTAGTTAATGTACCGATATTATCGATTGTAACTTTCACTTCATCACCTGGTTGTAAAAATTTCGGCGGATTCATCCCCGCACCGACACCTGAAGGCGTACCTGTCGCAATGATATCTCCAGGGTGAAGCGCTACATATTTAGAAATCTCTTCAATTAATTCATCAATTTTAAGAATCATTTGAGAAGTGTTACCATCTTGACGAATCTCGTTATTGACTTTCGTAACGATGTTCACATTCTCAGGTGTAGGCAATTCATCTTTTGTAACAATATAAGGACCCATTGGGCAGCCACCTGTTAAACTTTTTGACAAGAAGGCTTGATCATGTGCTTTTTGCGCTGTACGATCTGTAATATCATTGATGATTGTATAGCCATAAACATAATCTAAAGCTAAACCTTTAGGGATTTTTTCACCGGATTTACCGATAACAACACCTAACTCCCCTTCATAATCTAATGCATCAGTAATATCTTTATGATGAGGGATCGTACTTTCATCCCCAGTTAATGAAGAAGCTGCTTTCGTAAATACATATAAACGATCGACTTCATGATCTAACTCTTCAGCATGTGCTTTATAATTACGACCAAATGCAATCACATTATTAGTTGGTGTGACTGGAGGTAAAAATTCAATATCTTCAAACTGTACTTTATATTCTTCACCTTTACCACTATCTTCTGCAGCAACAACTGCTTTACGCACTTGTTCTTGAAAGTCTAATGTTTGGTTTTGTTGTAAACCTTCAAGTAGTGTTTTTGGATGAAAGTCACCTTCCGCAAAATCAGCGAATATTTTCTTTAAATCCCATGCTGCTTCTTCTCTTTTTACTTTCACTCCATATGAAGTTTCATCTTTATGTTTGAATGATAAGAATTTCATTCATCATCAGCTCCTAACGTATATCTTAGTGATATTATAACGAAAAATTTAGACAAATCACAAATTTTTAAAGGTTAATCAAGTTAAATCTTTAATTCACCATATTGAAAGAAATACAGAGAGCCGGACACCGGACTTTTTAATAATGTCTCTAATGCACGTTGATAATAAGTCATCTGTATACGGTACTTATTTTTTAACATCTCTCCGAATGCTTCGTCTGACATTCCTTTTCTTTTCATTAATGCATCTGTTTTATAATCAACAAAATAGTATTGTCCATTTTCTTTAAAAACAAGGTCAATCATACCTTGAATGATTGAAGGCTCCTCTTGATTTACATTTGATTCTACATGTGCTTGATTCACAACGAATGGAATTTCAGTATAAACTTCATCACTCTCTGCAATACGTCGATACAGCTGACTATCAATAAAGGTTTGAATATCATTTGTTTTGACCAAACGTCGCGATGCATGATCAATAATAGATTGCTCAACAAGGCTGTCAAGATAATGATTTAAATCCGCTTCTGACAATCCCTCTTTTTTAAACGGAAGGTGCTGCATAACTGTATGCATCAAAGTCCCAAATTCTGCTGCCGTTTGCTTTTCCTCTTGTAAAAACTGAGGACGCTCATAAGTCGCAACACCCAATCGGTATTGTCTAACCCTTTCATAATTCGTATCTGCCTGTTCAGTTTCTAATTGTCGCTTTAATTCTGAAACCGACTGTTTGGATGCTTTTAATATTTCTTCTTGATAAGGATAAGAAAATAAAAGTTGTTGCTCTATTTGCAGTTGTATTGCTTCATTAGAAGGTTCTTGGGATAGTTTTGTTTCTAATGCTTCTAACGAATGATCAAATTGTTGTGCTGATTCCGCCTCAGCAGGAAGTATCTCCTCTGCTAAAATATGTTGCTGTATCACTTTAGGTTTAATAGAAGCATCTAAAACTTCATTATCAGACTCAAAACGTTGATGTTTTAGTAAAGCATTATTTTGATATTTACTCAACACACTATAGATGAGAGAAAATGGATTTTTCGCATTAAAACGATCAATAGCGGTTAATTTACCATTCGTAATCGGAGAAGTCGCCAACTGTTGCAGATGCTTTTCTTGCTTGGCTGTTCCAATTAAAAACAATTGCTCTTTTGCACGTGTTAACGCGACATAGATTAACCGCATTTCTTCCGAGATTAACTCTTTCTTTTTGATTAAATCAATGCTCATGGATATCAACGATGGATAAAAAAGTCCCTTTGACTCATCATAATATTGCAAACCTAATCCTTCATGTTGATTTAATACGACTGGTTTACCTAAATCATTCGTATTAAATTCTCGTGTCAAACCAGAATAAATCACAAATGGGAATTCGAGCCCTTTACTGCTATGGATTGTCATCATGCGAACGACATTGTCGTTTGGGCCGATGACATTTTCTTCCCCAAAGTCTTTACCTCGCTCGATCATTTGATCAATAAAGCGAATAAATTGGAACAAACCTCGAAAGCTTGAATTTTCAAAATCTACCGCTTTATTAAACAGGCCATGTAAATTGGCACGTCTTCCTTTGCCACCAATCAAACCACTGAAATACTGAATGATGTAATGGTCATTGTATAATCTATCAATCAATTGATAAACTGGGTGACTCAAACTGAATGATTGGTACGCTTCTAAATCACTTAAAAAACGCTCTAATTTAGCTACGATCATAGGCTCTGCATCTTTATATTGTAAATAATGTTGAATGGACTGATAAAAGTAGTCTTCTTTCGGTGCCACGACTCTAATTTTCGCAAGCTCATCCTCTGTAAACTGGTATATGACTGAGCGCATTAAACCGACTAAATAAATATCTTGCAAAGGATTATCTATTGTTCTCAAGAAAGATAACATCAGTCGAATTTCAGTTTGCTCGAAATAACCTTGCTTACTATTAACAAATAAAGGTATATCTTTATCTTTAAACACTTGTTGAATATTGCGTGCATTGCTATAACTTCTTTCTAATATCACAATGTCTTTATACTGTGCAGGTCGATATGAACCTGTTTTCATGTCATAAACTTTTTTAGTTTTAAGTATCGCTTCAACTTGTTCAGCAATCCCATACGCCTCTTGTTCACTCGCGGTCTGTTCATTATTTTCATCTACCATGAAAACATTGAACTGTACTGGCATATCGACTTCATCATATGGGGCACCGTAATACAATTTAGCAGCTGCATCGTATTCTATCTCTCCTACTTCAGTGTCCATCATATGTTCAAAAAGATAATTGGTCGTTGCTAAGACTTCCGAACGTGAACGGAAGTTTTGAGATAAGTCGATACGCCAACCACTTGATTGATTTGGCTGATTGAATCTTTGATACTTTTCGATAAAAAGACTTGGATCGGCCTGTCTAAATTTATAAATGGATTGTTTTACATCACCGACCATAAACAAATTACCATTTGATTCATTGCCACGCTTAATACTCGCAATAATTTTTTCTTGGACACGGTTAGTATCTTGATATTCATCCACCAAGATTTCATCAAAACGTTGTCGATAAATTTCAGCGATTTCAGAAGGCGTGCCATCTTCATTAAGTAAAATTTCTAAAGCATAATGTTCATAATCAGAGAAATCCAAAATATTACGCGCCTTTTTCGCCTCACGAAAAGCATGAATTACATCTTGTGTCAGTAATGATAAATATTTAACACGCGGTGCTAAATCTTTTAATTCTTCTAATAATGTGTCATCTTCTCGGCCTACAAATAAAGTTTGGACTTGACTCAAATAGTCTTTAAATTGATCATAGTTACTTTTAAAAATATCATACGCTTCATTTAAAGATTCATCTTCTCGAACTGCTTTAGGCTTCGTTGGCATACGTCCAAACTGATATTCAAAGAGCAACTTCTTATTCAGCTGATCATCTGTGCGTATTTGACGAATGAATTGGCGATGCTGATCAATAAAATTAGTGTGTTTTGGGTAATCCCCAATCATTTCAAGTTGTTGGTAAGCTTCTTCAATTGCATTTTGAGCCGCTTCTAAATAAAGCAAAATATACTTATTTAAAATATCTAAATAATGCTGTTGTAAATGAGATTCAAGGTATGGACGTTCTAGACGGTCTAACCAATCTATGGGATCTGGATTGGCAATACTAAAATAATAGAGATTTTTAACCATTTGTCTTAATGCAGCGTCATCTCGATCTGTTGAAATATGTTCTGCTAAAGTGACAAATGTAGGGTCCAACCGCGCATAATGCGTTTCGAAAACTTCATCAATTACTTCCTCTAGCAGCAAAACGTTTTCTACTTCACTAGCTGTACGAAAATTTGGATCAATTTCCAATTCATCATAATGTTGTTGGATTAGTTTCAAACAAAAACTGTGTAACGTTGAAATTTGAGCTTGATGTATTTTAGCGCGTTGATTCTTTAAATGTTGATTGGTCGGATCCTCTATCGCAGCTTGCTGAATGCGTGCTTCTACACGTTGTTTCATCTCTCGCGCACTAAGATTCGTAAACGTAACAACAAGGAGGCGATCCACATCAATATGATCCCGTAAAATCCTTTGAATAATACGTTCTACTAGTACGGCTGTTTTACCGGAACCCGCTGCAGCAGCAACGAGTACATCTTGACCTTTCGCATAGATACTTTCCCACTGTGCATCTGTCCATTGCACATCATTTGGCTTGTTAGGAATCATGATTCCTCCTCCTCTGCTGCAAGTATTTCAAGGGGGTCAATTTTTTCATCGACACGTCGATATTTAGGACTATCAATCATACTATCTACATGGCACACTGATTGATACTGACAAAAAGAACATGGGAGTTTCTTTTGATATTGCATAGGTGCGACTTCATTATGACCATCCATAATGCGACTCGCAATATCTATAAAATTACGTTTATTATGATGAATCAATTTATGAATGGTGTCCTCATACGTAACGCGACTCGTCGCATATAATTGACCATCCTTTTTCATACCTAAAGGCACAATATCTGATTTGAAACTGTTCGTCAGTCTTTTATCATAGGCATCAATTACATCGGCATCTTGATTTAATAACCCTTGGAGTTGATAAGATTTTAAAAATTCAGCTTCTATTTGATCATCATTCACATTATTCCAAGCTCGTTTTTCATCTTTAAATTTGTGCACAAACATATATAAAAAGCCACCCGGTTTTACTTCATCTATTAAGCCTAACCGCTCTTTATTTTGAAGTGCAATATCCATATAAGTCATCATTTGCATTTGTAAGCCATAATATACTTTTACCAAGTCCAAGGTAGCGGCTGTTTTTGATGATTTATAGTCAATAATATTGATAAAGCTTTTATTATTTTTATGAAACGTATCAATACGATCAATCTGACCTCTGATATAAATAGGCACACCTTGTTTTGTTTTCAACGTCTCAGCTTGAAGTTCATTGCTATTTTTTGGCGTTTTACGAAATGATTTTTCAAATGCAATCGGTCTGAATTGAGAATGCTCGGTCTGATGTTTCATAGCCATCAAGGTCGCTTGAATGATTGTGCCAATGCGTTGCGATAAATAACGATAGTACGACGTTGAATTCAATAAATTAAATTGCACTAATGGAAGCAATTCATCTAAAGCTTCTTGTGTTAAACGTTCAATCTGACTTTGCGTCAACTGATTGAAATGGCCTTCTACCTTTTCTGCAATATATCGTAAAACATCATGAAAAATCGTACCTAAATCAAAACTTTGCAATTGATATTTTGTTCGCTCATTTAGTCTTAATCCATGTGATGCATAATGCTTGAAAGGACAACTTTGATAACCTTCAAAACGTGAAACACTTGCATGGATAGATTGACCATACAATTGTGAAGTTAATTGTGTATCTAATTGAACCGTATCGTTATTGTAGCTTAACGCTGTTTTTAAATGACTAAGCCCTTCATTAAGTTGTTCATAATTTGACATCACATGGTAAACCGTAAACCATATATCTGACACGAGACCATCATCCAACCATGTTTTCAATGCTTCGAATAAATGGACTTTTGTCTGATGCGGATGCTCAACTAAAGTCAACGTTTCTCTCTCATGAACTTTTGATAATGATGTTGTTTCTAAATGAGGAAACATCGCAAAGATATCACTTAAAAATGGGCTTTTTTCTCGGTCTCCCCCACTTGTATCCATCAAACTATAAGAAAAAGTGACTTGCTCACATGCTCGCGTCATGGCATGGTAGCACACAAATGCTTCGTCCATTTGCAAGATATCCGCTGTAGGGCTCAACTGAATCCCAGCATATAATTCAAAATCTTTTTTCTCTTCATCAGAAATTAAACTGGTCCCATTGATAGGTTGAGGCATAATACCATCGTTCATACCAATTAAATAAACGTGCTTTTTATTATCCACTTTTGCAAGATCCATTGAACCAATGGTCACTTGGTCGATCGTCTGTGGAATCATAGAAAATTCAAGTTCATTCAACCCAACGTCTAAAACTTCTAAAAATCGCTTCAAAGTCATCTCGCGTGTATCAAAGACTGTCACAATATCATCAAGCACACGAATAAAGCCGTTCCAAATTTGATCAATTTCTTCTGCAGCTTCATGTTTCTCTTGCTGATCTAACCTATCACGTTGTGTCATGAGTTGGTTAGGTACTTCAAAGTCTTCTAAAGTTTCATAAAAATAAGTCGCAAAATCTCTCGCATTTTTCCCTTGTGATAACTTTTCTTGGAACTTCAAAAGTTTATTAAAGACATTGTTTTTTAAATCGATTACACGTTGAAATGTTTCAGCTTCTTCACGTGTCATTTTGTCATGTCTACGAAGCCCCATTTTACGAAATTGTTCTAGCTCAAAATATTTTGGATCAATCCAACGTTTGCCATAAATGCCTCTTTCAATCGCAAAATTTTCAAGAATATCGATTAAATATCGACTACGCGGAATGGATTCAGTCAGAATATTCGTTTTTAACAAGCGCATTAACGGCTCAAACTGCCACTCTGTTTGAATGACTTCTGCTAATGCACGTAACATTTCCATAATAGGATGGTGCGTCATTGATTTTTTCACATCGATATTAAAAGGTATATCGAATTGAGGCAATATCGATTCCATCAAATAGACGTAAGACGGATCACGATACAGTATCGCTATATCTTTATAGCGATACTGTTTTTCTCTTACATCTCTTATGATTGTGCGCGCTATATCATTCACCTCATCACGCGTCGTTGCTACTTCTCGTATTTCGACACTGCCATCTGCGAATGGATGTTCTGACGGTTGAAGCGCATCAAATTGTGATTCGAGTGTTTTTAACATGTCCGTTTTAAATCGCATCGGCTGATTGAAAAATTGGCGTTGTAGAGGTTGATGTGTGTCCTGTGCAATTTCTTCTAAATGTTGCAGTGATTCAGAGGGTTTACGGAACATACTAAAGCTGTCTTCATCCCCATTCGTCGTCAGTAAAACTGTAACAGCGCGTGTATGTCGAACAAGTGCTTCAATCACTTGATATTCTTGCGTAGAAAAGTTATGAAACCCATCGATATATATTTCCGCTTCTTTTAACCAATTTGAATTCGGAATCAGATCAACGAATCGTGTCATTAAATCTTCACTCGAAATATACTCCGATGACATCCGTGCTTTCAGTTGATTGAAAATAAGACCGATATCATGAAGCTTATCACGCGTACGTGGCTCCAATTGTTGGTCTTGAGCCATTTCCATAACAATTTCTGGCGTCACTGCATATTTTTCAAAATCTTGAATTTGCTCTCGTACCTTCGTACTAAAACCTAAGTATTTAACTTGAGAACGGTATAATTTCAGTTGTTGTTGATACGCTTGCAAAATATCATAAATCATCATTTCTATGGCAATAGAAGATAATTTTTTCTCATGTACTCCCCCCAATTCTTGAAATACACGATGACTCAATCTCTCAAAGTGCAAGACTTCTGTTCGGATACTTCCCATAAGTTCAGTATCGCTGACTAATGACTGCTCATATAAATAGGTCCCTTGCATAGGTGTAATGATGATAATAGGGTGTCCTAATGGTTGTTCTTTCATTTTCTGCTTGATTTCATTTAACATTTCAGTACTTTTCCCTGTACCTGCACGTCCGATAAATGTTCTAAACATCGAATCCCCCCTCTTATCCGTGTTTGATTAATTACACGTTCAAACATTCATTTTTACTTCTGTAAAATAGGTTCAAACTATTCGTTCACTTGTACGCTTTAAAATATTAAAGCCATGACCATGAGCGTTGAGTATACGACTCATTATAGCATTATCTTCTACTCCATCTCTATTAAATCCAACGCTCAATATAACTTGTCCTGTTAACATCGCCTCAAATTTTGACTAAGCGAATATAGATCTTTTTTCAATATTTTAAACTATGCAGGCTACGATTCAATAAAAAAAGCAGGATGACTTTTGCCATCCTACTTTTTAAGTAATTTATGCTTTATCCATTTTGTGTGTCTGTGTGATCGGGATTAAAGTTAATTTTAAATTCACTAAATGGCCAAAATCTAATGGCAACTTTCCCTACAATTTGATCTTCATCAATTAAACCAAACGCACGGCTGTCTTTGCTGACTTCGCGGTTATCACCCAGAACTAAATATTTCCCTTTAGGTATCTCTTTTTGACCGTCACTACCCGGTAAGTCTTTAGAATCAAATGATCCTGTAATTTGGTCATATGTTTTGTGTTTTAAATTATAGTCTAAATAAGGCTCTTTTACTTTTTTACCATTTAAATAAAGTTGATCATTTTTATATACGACATGATCTCCTGGTTTACCAATAATTCGTTTGACATAGTCACTTTTCTCATCAGCATGGAAAACAATAACATTGCCGTCTTCTAGGTGGCCGAATGTTTTACCAATTTTATTAACGATGACACGTTCGCCATCTTTTAATGTAGGATCCATGGAGTCCCCTTTAACATTATAAGGTTTAATGACAAATGCATATAATAAACCTACAATCAATAAAGCTAAACCTATAGAAATCAACCATTCAACTGTTTCTTTTTTCAAAGTTTACACCTCTTGTCTCAAATTAATCGTAATATTATCAAAAGGATAATAACGCATAAATACTTTCCCTTCAATGTCGGACTTGTTAATCAACCCTATCTTTCTCGAATCATTTTGTTGACCGCGGTCATCATTAAGAATTAAGTAAGCATTTGGAGGAATAATATCACTTTCCGCATGCGGTAATGACCTTAAAGACCACGATGCTTGATAATGATGACGAAGGTAAGGCTCAGCAACGGGCGTATTATCCAGTTGCAATTGGCCGTTGTGATACACAACAGATTGTCCAGGTTTACCAATCACTCTACCTATATGATATTGATTTTTATTTTTATATACAACGATATCAGCATGCTTGATATCATTAAATCTCGTAGCGATTTTGTTAACAATCAGTCGATCATTAGGATGAAGTGTGGGTTGCATAGCAGGCGTTTTAACTTGATAAGGAATTGCGACAAATAATATTAACAACGCTAAAATACCCCATGCCAGTAGACCAGCAAAAACAGTTCTAATTAGAAACTTCAATTTCGCACATCCTATCGTACATCATTCACTGCAACAAATTTTATCTTATCATAAAAAAGCATATTTACGTACATTTTTACATACGCAAAATAGTTTTACAATGATATCTTTAAAATCGAACACTGTCATCCTACTCAAGTCTGAAGTCATCTCTTTAAAATCGATACACCTTCATTGTTGACCCAAAAATTTAGGGACGGGTGCGAAATCTAAATTACCATTAGATTTCAACATCCCATCCCCATTGAAAGCAGATTACGAACGAATCAAAAATGAATTATCACCATATGCGTTGTTCATCCGCTCAAAGTCTATTTCTTCATATGCTTGATTTACCGACTTTACTTCGGCAACAGTGCATTTTTATTTATAAACGTGCTTCTAAATCTTTTTTCTTATCTTCGTAACCAGGTTTACCTAAAAGTGCAAACATATTTTGTTTGTATGCTTCCACACCTGGTTGATTAAATGGATTTACACCCAATTGATAGCCGCTCATCGCAACCGCTAATTCAAAGAAGTAAACCACATAACCATAAGTTTCTGCGTCTAATTTTGGTAATGTAACAACCAAGTTAGGAACGCCACCATCAGTATGTGCAAGAAGTGTACCTTCGAATGCTTTTGTATTAACTTCATCCACTGTTTTACCAGCAAGATAATTCAAGCCATCTAAGTCTTCTGCATCTTCTTCAATTGTAATATTGTGTTCTGGTGTTTGAACTTTTAATACCGTTTCAAATAAGAAACGACGTCCTTCTTGAACATATTGTCCTAAAGAATGTAAGTCTGTTGTAAAGTTTGCGCTTGAAGGATAAATACCTTTCAAGTCTTTACCTTCTGATTCACCAAATAATTGTTTCCACCATTCATTAAAGTATTGCAATGAAGGCTCATAGTTAATCAACATTTCAGTTGTATAACCTTTTGCATATAAAATATTTCGTATTGAAGCATATTGATATGCAATATTTGATGACAAGTCATCAGAAGATAACTCTTCACGTGCTTTCGCTGCGCCGCCCATCATTGCATCAATATCAATGCCTGCTACAGCAATTGGTAATAAACCTACTGCTGTTAAAACAGAGAAACGACCGCCAACATCATCAGGTACTACAAATGACTCGTAGCCTTCATTTGTAGCTAATTGTTTTAACGCACCTTTTGCTTTATCAGTTGTCGCAAAAATACGTTTAACTGCTTCTTCTTTTCCATATTTTTCTTCTAATAATTTTTTGAAGATACGGAAAGCAACAGCTGGTTCAGTTGTTGTACCTGATTTAGAAATGACATTCACTGAGAAATCTTTATCTGCTAAATAATCGATTAACGATTGAATATATGATGAAGAAAGATGGTTACCTGCAAAGATAATTTCTGGGTATGATGTGTCTTTTCTAAATGCTGGTGTCAACATTTCGATGGCTGAACGTGCACCTAAATAAGAACCCCCGATACCAATTACTACAAGGACATCAGAATGTGATTGTACTTGTTTAGCTGCTTCTTTAATACGTGAAAATTCTTCTTTATCGTAATTAACAGGTAAGTCAACCCAACCTAAAAAATCACTTCCCGCACCCGTACCTTCATGAATTGTACGGTGAATTAACTTAACAGCATCTTGTTGTTGCTCTAATTCATGTTGATCAAAAAACTTTAAAGCTTTTTGATAATCTAATTGGATATGTGTCATGCATTTTACCTCCTATATTTACTAAACTCGGTTTTATTTTACTAAGTTATGTGAACAAATTCAATTGAGTTACAACTGGGGCGACAAAAGTCACAAAACGCTAAATGTATATTTATTTAGATATTTGCATATTAAATCATTTGTGTTATAGTGGTTCTAACAAATATTAAATTCAACACAGAGGTGAACGTTTATGAAGAAGAAAGTTGTTTTAGCATATTCAGGGGGATTAGATACGAGTGTCGCGGTTCAGTGGCTTATTGAACAGAGCTATGAAGTCGTCGCATGCTGTTTAGATGTCGGTGAAGGCAAAGACTTAGACCTTGTATATCAAAAAGCTTTAGACATGGGCGCTACTGAATCACATATCATCGATGCAACAAAAGAATTTGAAGAAGAATATGTGAGTTATGCGATTAAAGGAAACTTAATGTATGAACAAACGTACCCACTTGTATCTGCATTGTCTCGTCCTCTTATTTCAAAGAAATTAGTTGAAATCGCTCACGCAACTGATGCAAGTGCAATCGCACATGGTTGTACAGGTAAAGGAAACGATCAAGTTCGTTTTGAAGTTGCTATTAAAGCTTTAGACCCTACTTTAAAAGTGATTGCACCTGTCCGTGAGTGGGGATGGAGTCGTGAAGAAGAAATTGATTATGCTAAAAAACATCAAATTCCAGTACCAATTGGAAAAGAATCACCTTACTCTATTGATCAAAACTTATGGGGACGTAGTAATGAATGTGGTGTTTTAGAGGACCCTTACGTTGCACCTCCTAAAGATGCATATGATTTAACAAAAGAGCTCGAAGATACACCGGACACACCTGAAGAAATATTGATTACTTTCAAAGAAGGGCTTCCAACTCATGTTAATGGCAAAAGTTATGTTCTTGATGATTTAATCTTGTACTTAAATGATTTAGCTGGAAAACACGGTATTGGAAGAATTGACCATATTGAAAACCGTCTTGTAGGGATTAAATCTCGTGAAGTCTATGAAACACCTGGTGCGACAGTTATTCTTAATGCACATAAAAGTTTAGAAACCATTACTTTAACTAAAGATGTTGCACACTTTAAGCCTATTATTGAAAAGCAACTTGCTGAACAAGTGTATAATGGGCTGTGGTTCTCACCTTTAACAGACGCACTTAAATCATTTGTCGACCATACGCAAAAATATGTTACTGGTGAGGTACGTGTGAAATTATACAAAGGTCATGCGATTGTGAATGGTAGAAAATCTGAATACACATTATATAATGAAAAACTTGCAACTTATACAAAAGAAGATGCATTCAACCAAGCTTCAGCTGAAGGGTTTATTGAACTTTACGGATTACCTACTCAAGTTAACGCAATGCTTCACGGGGGGTATGCGCATGAGTGAAAAAGCCTGGGGCGGTAGATTTGAAGAAAAACCAGAAGCGTGGGTCGATGCGTTTAATGCATCCATTCACTTCGATCAAACGTTAATTGATGAAGACATCCAAGGAAGTATTGCACATGCGACAATGCTTGCTCATCAAAAAATTATTACAACCGAAGAAAGCCAGGAAATTGTGCGTGCATTAAAATCGATTCAGCAAGACTTTCATAATGGAAAGATAGAATTTCAAGAGTCATTAGAAGATATTCACTTAAATATCGAACATGAATTAATTCAACGTATCGGTTCTACGGGCGGAAAATTACATACAGGTCGTAGTAGAAATGATCAAGTCGCAACGGATATGCACTTATATACTAAAAAAGAAGTACAAATCATCATCGACATGATCCACTCATTTCAACAGACGATTTTGGATCTCGCTGAAAAGCATGTTGATACCATTATGCCTGGTTATACACACTTACAGCGTGCGCAGCCTATTTCTTTTGCACATCATATCATGACCTATTTTTGGATGCTTGAAAGAGACCAATCACGCTTTCAAGATGCGCTTAAACGCATTGACATTTCACCTTTAGGGGCTGCTGCTTTAAGCGGTACTACTTATCCGATTGATCGTCATGAAACACAAGAACTGCTGAACTTTAAATCTCTGTATGAAAATAGCATCGATGCGGTGAGTGACCGAGACTATATTGTCGAGACTTTGCATCACATCAACTTAACTATGGTCCATTTATCACGTTTAGCTGAAGAAATCATTTTCTGGTCTTCTGAAGAAGCTCAATTTATTACTTTATCTGATGCTTTTTCTACTGGGTCATCCATTATGCCACAAAAGAAAAATCCAGATATGGCTGAATTGATTCGCGGTAAAGTTGGACGTACAACGGGTCACCTTGTAAGTATGTTGGTAACATTAAAAGGCTTGCCTCTTGCTTATAATAAAGACATGCAAGAAGATAAAGAAGGTTTATTTGATGCAATTCTTACCTTAAAAGGGTCGTTACGTATTTTTGAAGGTATGCTATCGACAATGACAGTGAATGAGGAGCGCTTAAACACCACTGTAAAACAAGACTTCTCCAATGCCACTGAATTAGCTGACTATCTTGTTGTCAAAGGTGTCCCTTTTAGAGATGCACATGCGATTGTTGGAAAAATTGTATTGTGGTGTATTCAAAATAAGATGTATTTATTAGATGTACCGCTCGACATTTATCAATCGCACCACGAAAGCATTGAATCTGATATTTATCAATACTTACAGCCAGATGAAGCGGTAAAAAGAAGAACAAGCTATGGCTCTACAGGCCAAGAAGCTGTTAAGCATCAACTCAAAGTTGCTCATCAGTGTTTAACTCAAAAGCAATAAAAATATGCCAATGAGGTCTCATCTATTGTGATCTCATTGGTTTTTTATGTAACAAACGAAACGTCAACATTTCAGGTTTCTAAAAAAGCTATGTAACCTATTCTAAATTTATATACTTTCTTACAATTTTTGTTTGATACGGTACGAGATTGTCTGGGGCAAAGCATAAAAAGATGAATTTTACACTTTCCCATTTTATAATGATGATATTAATTATTTTTAAATTTTCAATTAAAAGTATTGTTTTTTCTTCCCTACTCCTTTAACTTGGAATTATACACATAGCGTAAGGAGGGTATTTATGAAAAAAATAACGACGTATATCGCCACTACCACTTTAATGTCAGCAATGCTTTTAGGATCAGCTTCCTATACTGCTGAAGCAAGCACATCACCACAAGAGACGCCTCATCAAGCGAAAGCAACCCCATTGTCTCCATCATTACATAATGTTTTAAACAAACCTCATGTCAATATCGGCCATCGTGGTGCGAGTGGCTATGCACCTGAACATACCTTTGCGTCTTATGATAAAAGCATCAAAGAAATGGGCGCTGATTACCTTGAGATTGACCTACAAATGACAAAAGACGGTCATCTTGTTGCGATGCATGATGAAACGGTCAATAGAACTACCAATGGTAAAGGACGCGTTAATCAGTATACACTTAAAGCGCTAAAAAAATTAGATGCAGGCAGTTGGTTTAATAAAGCACATCCTAAATTACAAAACCCGCAATATGTCGGCCAAAAGGTCCCTACTTTAGATAAAATATTTAAACGTTATGGCCACCATGCCAATTATTATATCGAAACAAAATCACCTAACGTTTATCCTGGTATGGAAGAAAAACTTCTAAAAAAATTGCATGAATATGGTTTAGACCATCAATGCCAATTGCGAAATGGAAAAGTTGTTATACAGTCTTTTTCATCAGACAGCTTGAAAAAAATACATCACCTCAATCCAAATGTCCCGCTGATTCAATTGTTAAATAAAGGACAACTAAAACATCATTATCAGCAGCAAGTAAACAACTGGCAAAGTTATGCAGTAGGTCTTGGTCCTGATTATAGAGATTTAAATGCTCAAAATACGAAATCTTTACGACAAAAAGGTTTGTACATTCACCCATACACTGTTAATAATCGTCAAACGATGCAACGCTTAAATCATTATGGTGTGACAGGACTCTTTACGAACTACCCAGATGTCTATCGCGATGTAAATCAATCGACTACTACAAAACAGGTCAAACCTTCGTCATAAGTTAGGTCTCTCATCACTCCAAAAATAGCTAAGTCAGATTCGCTAACAAAAGATAATGTCATCGTTATAGACTTTATACTTATTTTTTTAAATATGTAAAACCGAAAAGCACCCCTGAACATTTAGAGATTGGTGGCTCTATGTTCAGGGGTGTTTTTTCGAACTTTATTGACGTCAAATACAACACAATGCTGTATGTTTATTTACTTTTTGCAATTGAAAATATCATGCTTAATACGGTTTTCAATCCAGTATTAAATCGTGAATTGATGCAGCTAATATTATGCCCAACCGCGGTAACGTGCAGCTTCAGCGGTACGTTTAATTCCTACAATATAGGCTGCCAAACGCATATCGATTTTACGATTTTGAGATAAGTTATAAATCGTATCGAATGCATTCACTAATTTTTCACGTAATTTTTCGTTTACTTCTTCTTCAGTCCAGTAGTAACCTGTATTGTTTTGTACCCATTCAAAGTAAGAAACCGTTACGCCACCTGCACTTGCTAATACGTCAGGCACAAGTAATACACCACGATCTGTCAATATTTTAGTTGCAGATGGTGTTGTTGGACCATTTGCCGCTTCTACAACGATTTCAGCTTTAATATCAGCCGCGTTATCAGATGTGATTTGATTTGCAATTGCTGCAGGCACTAAAATATCACAATCTAATTCAAATAACTCTTTATTAGAAATTGTATCTTCAAATAAGTTTGTTACCGTACCAAAACTATCACGACGGTCTAATAAATAATCAATGTCTAAACCTTCTGGATCGTGTAATGCACCATATGCATCAGAGATACCTACGATTTTAGCACCTTGATCATACAAGAATTTCGCTAAGAAGCTACCTGCATTACCAAAACCTTGAATGACAATCCGTGAATCTTTGATTGTTTTACCACGACGTTTTGCAGCCTCTTCAATCGCGATAACAACACCTAATGCTGTTGAACGATCTCGACCTTGAGATCCCCCTAAAACAATCGGTTTCCCAGTGATAAATCCTGGAGAGTTAAAGGCATCCATTTGACTGTATTCGTCCATCATCCACGCCATGATTTGTGAATTTGTAAATACATCTGGCGCTGGAATATCTTTTGTTGGTCCAACAATTTGTGAAATCGCACGAACATAGCCACGTGACAAGCGTTCTACCTCATGAATACTCATTTGACGTGGGTCGCAGACAATACCACCTTTACCCCCACCATATGGTAAATCTACAATGCCACATTTCAATGTCATCCACATTGATAATGCCTTTACTTCTTCTTCATCTACATCAGGATGAAAGCGTACGCCCCCTTTAGTAGGTCCTACAGCATCGTTATGTTGTGCGCGATAACCCGTAAAAGTTTTTACTGTACCGTCATCCATTTTGACTGGAATACGGACAGTTAAAAAACGTAAAGGTTCTTTAATTAATTCGTACATACCATCATCAAAACCCAGTTTATGCATTGCTTCTTTTATGATACCTTGCGTTGACGTCACTAAATTATTTTTTTCAGCCATGATCCATTTCGCCTCTTTTTCCTACTATAATGTTTTCGTTTACATGAGTATTGTAACACAAGCAATTTTATTTTAAAGTTCTTTTCACTCTGCATGTTTAGGAGTCATTTTATCCCTCAGAAAACACTTTTTTCACTTTTTCAATGGCATAGTCCAATTCTTCCTTTGTAATTACTAATGGCGGTGCAAATCGAATCACTGTATCATGTGTTTCTTTACATAACAGTCCCTCTTCTTTAAGTCTTTCACAATACGGACGTGCATTTTCATGCAGTTCTATACCTATAAACAAGCCACGTCCTCGCACCTCTTTAATCGCTGGATGATTGATTTCAAGTAATGCCTTTTTAAAGTATTCTCCCAACTCTAATGAACGACCTGGTAAGTCTTCATCAATAATCACATCAAGCGCAGCAATTGAAGCCGCACAAGCTAAAGGATTGCCTCCAAAAGTAGAACCATGTGAGCCTGGTGTAAAGACATCCAGTACTTCGCTATCAGCCAATACAACCGAAATCGGTAAAACACCGCCCCCTAATGCTTTACCTAAAATATAAATATCTGGTTTAACATTATCCCAGTCTGTCGCAAACAATTTACCAGTTCGCCCTAAACCTGCTTGAATTTCATCAGCAATAAAAAGAACGTTATACTCATCACACAAGTCTCTCACTTCTTTTAAATAGCCTTCAGGCGGAATATTAATACCCGCTTCCCCTTGAATCGGTTCAATTAATACAGCTGCCGTGTTTTCATTGATTGCTGCTTTTAATTGCGCAATATTTCCAAATTCAACATTTTGAAAACCTTCTAAAAGTGGGCCATACCCGCGCTGATATTCTTTTTCTGATGATAAAGAAACTGGCGCCATTGTTCTACCATGGAAATTCCCTTCCATCGCAATAATCTCCGCTTCATTTGGCTTAATCCCTTTGACTTCATAAGCCCAACGTCGTGCAGCTTTCAATGCGGTTTCAACCGCTTCTGCACCGGTATTCATAGGTAATGCTTTTTCTTTACCTGATAATTGGCATATTTTTTCATACCATTCTCCTAAATTATCACTGTGAAATGCACGTGACACAAGTGTAACTTTATCGGCTTGTTCTTTTACTGCTTGAATAATTTTAGGATGTCTATGTCCTTGATTTACTGCTGAATATGCGGCTAGCATGTCCATATAGCGATGACCTTCAGGATCTTTAACCCAAACCCCTTCAGCTTCTGAGATCACGATAGGTAAAGGAAGATAGTTGTGTGCACCATAATGGTTTGTTTTTTCGATAATTTTTTCAGATTTTGTATCCATGCCGTCTACCCCTTTTCTGCAATTCTGAAATTTTTTATATGAAAGTATAGGGTAAATCGATAAATATCATTCATGGCCTTTTCATATCTAAGGTTTGAACGTCTTTCTTAATGATTTACCCTACAGTTGATATGAACCTCTTTAGATTTCATACCATTGTTATTTAATTAAATATTAGAGATGCTCTGAAACTGAACGACCTTGCATGTGTAAGACTAAATAATCTGGTCCGCCTGCTTTAGAATCTGTACCTGACATTTTAAAGCCACCAAATGGTTGATAGCCAACAACCGCACCTGTACAACCACGGTTAAAGTACAAGTTACCGACCATGAAGTCACGTCGTGCTTGCTCTAGTTTCATACGGTTATTTGAGATGACACCACCTGTTAAGCCGTATTCTGTATCATTGGCAACTTGAATCGCCTCATCAAAATCTTTTACTTTTGTAAAACCGACGACAGGTCCAAAAATTTCTTCTTGCATGATACGTGAATTAGGATCTAAATCAGCAATAATCGTTGGATAGACAAAGTTACCTTTTTCTTCATCTGTGTTACCACCTGTCACGATACGTCCTTCTTCTTTACCAATTTCGATATATTTTTTAATTTTATCTAATGATTTTTGATCGATAACCGGTCCTACATAAGTGTCTGGTTCTGCAGCGTTACCTACTTTAATCTTTTCTGCTGCTTCTTTAACACGTTCTAACAGCTCATCGTAAATATCTTGATGGGCAATGACACGAGAACATGCTGAACATTTTTGACCAGAGAATCCAAACGCGGAATAAACAATAGCATCTGTCGCAATTTGTAAGTCGGCTTCGTTATCAACTACAATGGCATCTTTACCACCCATTTCAGCAATAACACGTTTAATATGATTTTGTCCTTCTTGTATCACAGCTGCTTTTTGAATAATTTCTTTACCTACATTTTTAGAACCTGTGAATGAAATCAAGCCTACATCTTTATTTTCAATCAAGAAATCTCCAATCTCACTTGATGAACCAGGAATCCAGTTAACTACCCCTTTTGGTAAACCTGCTTCTTCAAGAACTTCCATAAATTTATAGGAGATAATAGGTGTATTGGATGAAGGCTTCAGCAATACGGTATTTCCAGTTACAATTGGCGCTGAAGTTGTCCCGGCCATAATAGCATATGCAAAATTCCATGGCGAAATCACGACACTGACACCCACTGGTAAATAGTCAAATTGATTGTATTCGCCTGGACGACTATGAACATGCTTACCATCTTTTAATTCAAGCATTTGTCGACCATAATATTCCATGAAGTCAATCGCTTCTGCTGTATCTGCATCTGCTTCTTTCCAAGGTTTACCGCCCTCTTTAGAGAGTAATGCAGAAAATTCGTGTTTACGTTTACGTGTAATCTCTGCAGCTCGGAATAAAATATTTGCACGTACTTTAGGATCTACAGTTCTCCACGTTTTGAACGCTTCTTTCGCTGCTTCTAACGCTTTCTCTGCATGCGCTTGTGACGCTTTAGACACGTAACCGATTGTTTCTTCACGATTAGAAGGGTTGTAAACTCGTGTTTTTTCTTCTGTAAAAACACGTTCTCCTCCAATGATTAATGGATACTCTTTTCCAAGTTCACTTTCCACCTTTTCTAATGCTCGAAAATATGCCTCACGATTTTCCTCTTTAGTAAAATCTGTAAATGGTTCATGTTGATATGGAATCATTCAAAAATCCTCCTTTGTTTATTTTAGAAAGCCCTTACATATATCATGACATATGAAGTATCTGTTTGTAAAAGAAAATCTTTAACCAAACCATTCATAAAAAAACGATCACTTAATATCACTTTAAAAACACATCATCCAATGAACAGAGGCATGTTTTTAAGTAAATGTTAAGCGCTTTCATTTACTTGCATTATAGCGTGGATGAATCGTCATTTGCAACTATCCGACATACAGTTCCAGTACCCTTACAAAGCTTCACGAATATGGCTTAACACATATCAAACATCGTTCAATATTTTATTATTGAAGAGAGTGATGCGTATGAAATGACTAGAAAAAGTCAGTCTTGCACCGAATAGTTAGGATATTAGAAAAATGTATGCTATGATTAAAGTGTTAATATCAATTCAATAAGGGGTTATGAATGTTGAAAAGACAGTATCGTGTTGGACAACATGTCAAAGTGCGTGTGACTGGTATACAACCCTACGGCGCTTTCGTTGAGACCCCTGACAGTACTGAAGGACTTATTCATATATCCGAAATTATGGATGATTATGTGCATAATTTAAAAAAGCTTTTATCACCTGGTCAAATTGTGAAAGCAAAAATCATTTCCATTGATAGTAATGGAAAGCTAAATTTATCACTTAAAGATAATGATTACTTTAAAAATTATGAGCGTAGAAAAGGAAAATATTCAGTATTGGATGAAATTCAGGAAACTGAGAAATATGGGTTTCAGACTTTAGAAGAACGCTTGCCTTATTGGGTGAAACAGTCAAAAAAAAGAATGCAATATGAATCAAAATAATCAAAAACCGATGTATAAGCGAGACTTGTATATCGGTTTTCTATTGTTTTACCGCTTTGATTTATAAAAACCATTCGCCTGCACATGTCACACTATTAGCTTTACGTATACGCTTATCTTTTAAATGCATGTTGGTGGATTTATGTTCAATTTTAAGGCCATTTTCCATAGATATACTTAATTTCTTAACCTCTATTTTCAAACTCAAAAAAATAAAAGCTTTACTTTATTGATAACTACGTGTATAGTTAATCTCACGTAATAAAAGATCTTGAATTTAATTGTAGTGTATTTTTTAGAATATCCTCTTTTTTAATCAATCAATTTATTGCAAATATTTGTGCAAAAGCACTTGGAGGTATTCTTTATGAATAACGGTACAGTAAAATGGTTTAACTCAGAAAAAGGTTTCGGCTTCATTGAAAGAGAAAATGGAGACGACGTATTTGTACATTTCTCAGCAATCGTTGGAGATGGTTACAAAAGTTTAGAAGAAGGTCAAAGTGTTGACTTTGATATCGTTGAAGGCGAACGTGGCGCTCAAGCGGCGAACGTTGTTAAAATGTAATTTAAACCTTTATATATAGAAGAGACGAGGCGTGACTTCCCCGTCTCTTTTTTGTGTTATTTCATATTATTTTTAATGTCCTGCCATCCACGGTCGTGTAACTTGTGGTGATTGAGTGATTTTTTTAGGCAAATCTTCTTTTTTGACAAGACGCGGTTGTTGACCTTTTTCAATACGTTGTTTAACATTCGCATCCATCTTATACGTTTGAAAGGCGAGAAATTCTCGTTTGGCGATTTGCTGACACGACGGACATGACGCAGTTTCATGCTGCTCAGAAATGTGTTGCCGAATCGTAAAAGTACCACAGTTCGTACATGTATAAGAATAATTTGGCATTAGAATTCATCCTTCTCTGGCAGGACGCCTGGTTTAAAAATTTCACGTGGTATGGCTATCGTACAGCATGCGTTCGGAACGTCAACAATGCCTGCAACAGTTCCTTGCACGGGTGCTGATCCGAGTAACATGTATGCTTGTTCACCTGTAAAACCACGTGTTTTTAAAAATTCGATCGCATTCAGGCAAGCATTGCGATAAGCTGTATTTGCATCTAAATATGTTTGTTTTCCTGAAAATTCATTGACCGAAATGCCTTCAAACACTATATAGTCCGAGTAGTTCGGCAGCACAGGGCTTGGGTTAAACGCTGGATTCTTCTTAATTTGATACTTTTCCATGCCCCCTTTAATCACATTCACTCTTAAATCAATCCACCCAGGCATCTCGATACCGCCACAAAATGTAATTTCACCGTCACCTTGTGAAAAATGCAAGTCACCTACTGATAATTTTGCACCTTTAACGTATACTGGAAAATATATTCTCGAACCTTTCGATAAGTTTTTAATATCACAATTCCCGCCGTTTTCACGTGGTGGTACTGTACGCGCCCCTTCTTTAGCAACGCGATCAAAGTCTTTTCCTTTTAAAGTGCCAAGTACGACCGCATCTTCAGTAGGTAAATTCGCAAGCGGAGGCTCTCGATTCGGGTCAGTGTCCACAAGTGCTCGTTCTCTTTTATTCCACTCTGCTAGCATGTCGTGAGAGGGTGCAACATCAATTAAACCAGGATGAATGACACCTGCAAATTCAACACCAGGTACGTGTCTGCTGGATGCAAAAATACCTTGAAAGTCCCAAATCGATTTCTGTGCATTCGGATAATGGTCGACTAAAAAACTCCCCCCATTTGTCTTGTCAAAAATACCGTTAAATCCCCATTCATGTTCTGGAAAGGCACCAACATCCAAAATATCAACGACTAACAAATCACCTGGCTCGACATTGTTCACATAAACGGGACCACTTAAAACATGAACACGGTTGAGATTCACATATTTAATATCACTAGGATCATCATTATTTGAAATTTGCCCATCTGTCCAGTCTAAACATTCCATACGAAACGCTTCACCTGGCTCAACTGAAAACGCTGCTGGAATATCTGGGTGCCAACGATTGTGTCCAGGTTGTGCTTGTTGATCCATTTTCTTACTCAAATCAATACTAAATAGCTTTTTCGGCATGACAAATCCCTCCATTGATTAGATATGACAGAATCTTCCGTCATTTAAAATTATTTTACCTTAAAAATTAAAAAGTACACTATTTTAGCCATTAAATTAAATCACTTTCTATACACACTATTTGCTCTACAAAGAAAAAGTCGATAAAAACCACTCGCGATTTTTACAGACTTTACTATTCCTTATGAAATACTACATTCTATTTGCATGTTGACCGCTTCTGTCTAGCCTATTTGATGTACTACAACCATCTTTTCGTTAACATCTGCGTATGCCATTGTTGGGTCATTCAATTGTGTAGGATTTAAATCCGCTAAATAATGATAAAATCGAATATTCCAACCATTATTTGACAAATGATGACCTCCATTCATTGATTATTCTTCAACATCGATAGATTCAATCACAACGTCATAAACAGGTTTGTCTTGTGCACCCACTTTTACATTTGCGATATCTTCTAAAGTCGCTTCACCTTCAACAAGTTGTCCAAAAACAGTATGCTTTTGATCCAACCAAGGTGTCCCACCTTTTTCTTTATAGGCTTCAGCAATTTCTTTTGGCCAACCGCCATCTTCAAGTTGACTCGCCATTTGAGCTGGAAGTTCTTTCATTTGTACAATGAAAAATTGAGAGCCGTTTGTACCTGGTCCTGCATTCGCCATTGATAATGCACCATAAAGGTTAAATGCATTCATAGAGAACTCGTCTTCAAATGGTCCACCATAAATACTTTCGCCACCCATACCTGTTCCAGTAGGGTCTCCACCTTGAATCATAAAGTCATTAATGACACGGTGGAAAGTGATGCCATCGTAATAGCCTTTTTGTGCTAATTCAATGAAGTTTTTCACTGTTTTAGGTGCAATGTCTGGAAATAGTTTTAATGTCATATCTCCTTTGTTTGTATGCATTACAACTTTAATTTCATTTTCTTGTATTTCTTTTGTCAATTGTGGATAGTTAGTCATTTTCATACTCCATTCGTGATAAACTGATATATACGTATCATTTTAACATATTTGAGAGAGGATGGAATTATCATGCTTTACCGATTTGCTCACAAAACGGGGGTTTATGTTGTAAAAATTGTTGAAGAAGGCTCAGACCAATGTTTAGTTCAAGTATTACAAGTTATTAAACATCCTAAACAAGGTGACCTTCATCATCCGAATGAAGTGGAAGGTGTATTTTTCCACGAGCGTAAAGCTTTGAGTTTGTACGAAAAAAGATACACACCACAAAGTCGATTGAAACCTTTTGACGGAGAAGTTGAAGACTACACCGTAACATTACAGCGTGCAATCACTAACTTGGAAACATAACTCAATGAATTGGATACCGCTTATGCGCATGCATCTTTAGATTGTTTAACACGTTTAAAGACCGATTATTCACGTCAGTATAAAATAAATTTTGTTTAATATAGACGAGTTTCTTCTTATTTAAAAGGATATGAAAATCGAGCCAACCATTGGTCTGCCATGTTTTTCACAAGTTTCATAATCATGTATAATATTCTTATCGTAGTTTTTTTAAAAGGAGGTCAATCTATGAGTTGGTTACATATTGCGGTCCTTTTACCGTTAATATTCGCAATACTCATTCCAATCTTATATCGTTTCTATAAACGGGTTCATCTGGGTTGGTTTGTATTACCTATACCGGTAGTATTGTTTGTTTACTTTTTTTCATATATTAAACCAACAATGTCCGGGCAATTTACTGAACGATCAGTTGCTTGGATGCCACAAATCGGAATTAACTTTGATGTTTATGTCGATGGCCTTGGCTTATTATTCAGTTTGCTCATTACTGGCATAGGGAGTCTTGTTGTACTATATTCAATTAGTTATTTAAGCCAGTCTGAACAACTGGGTAACTTCTATTGCTATTTATTAATGTTTATGAGTGCGATGTTAGGCGTCGTCCTTTCTGACAATTTACTCATACTTTATTTCTTTTGGGAATTAACATCATTTTCAAGTTTCCTATTAATTTCATTCTGGAGACATAAAGAAAGATCATTATATGGTGCAATGAAGTCTATGATGATTACCGTTTTTGGTGGTCTTTCATTATTGGGTGGTTTTATTTTACTTTACCTCGCTTCAGGCACATGGCGTATTCGTGAAATCATCGAGCATGTCGATCAAGTTCAGTCATCTCCTATTTTTATATTAGCAATGATTTTTGTCATTATAGGTGCAATGACTAAATCTGCACAATTTCCATTTTATATTTGGTTACCGGATGCGATGGAAGCACCGACACCAGTCAGCGCTTACCTTCACTCGGCAACAATGGTAAAAGCAGGAATTTATCTTGTAGCTCGCTTAACACCGATTTTTGCTGTGTCACAAGGTTGGATATGGACTGTGACGCTATTCGGTTTAGTGACCTTATTTTGGGCATCACTGAACGCGACTAAGCAACAAGATCTTAAAGGGATTTTGGCATTTTCAACTGTTTCCCAATTAGGTATGATTATGGCGATGCTCGGGGTAGGTGCCGTGAGCTATCACTTTGAAGGTGCCGACAGTAAGTTGTACATTGTCGCTTACAGTGCGGCGATTTTTCATTTAATCAACCATGCGACTTTTAAAGGTGCTTTATTTATGATTACAGGTGCCGTCGATCATGCGACTGGTACGAGAGATACGCGTAAATTGGGCGGTTTAATGACGATTATGCCTATTTCCTTTACGCTTTCCATCATTACTTCTTTAAGTATGGCTGGGGTGCCACCATTTAACGGTTTCTTATCTAAAGAGCAATTTTTAGAAGCGATGATTGGGGTCACACATGCTTCACTATTCAGTTTGAATACAATTGGTATTTTAATTCCAATTGTGGCAGTCGTCGGAAGTATTTTTACTTTTGTTTATTCATTTAAATTTATTTCGGAAATCTTTTTAGGACAACATCATCCTGATGCGTTGCCTAATAAAGCACATGAAGCACCTATTCTGATGAATATTCCACCAATTATTTTATCTACATTAGTGATATTGTTTGGTTTATTCCCAAGTATTGTGTCTTCTCCATTAGTTGAACCCGCTGTTCAATCTATTGCCAACGTTGATAAAGTTGAAGCCTCATTCCACTTATGGCATGGCTTCACACCAGCATTCCTATCAACATTAGTGATTTATATTGTCGGCGCAGGCTTATTACTCACATTCAACTCTTGGGCACCTGTGTTGAGACGTATACCTAAATGGTTTACATTAAACCACTGGTACGATCAAACGGGTCGTTATACACCATATTATGCGACTCAAATTACACGCACTTATATGACAGGATTCAACCGTAATAACCTAGTCATTATTTTTTCAACAATGATTCTCTTGACTTTCATCACACTCGTATCGTTACCATTTTCTTTTGATTTTGTGAAAGTCTCACCTATTAGACCTTACGAATTTATTTCAGTTGTGACGATTGTTATTGCTGCAGTTATGATCATTTTTGCTAGATCACGACTCTTTAGCATCATTATGTTAAGTGCTGTCGGCTATTCTATGGCGATATTCTTTATTTTCTTTAATGCGCCAGATTTAGCATTAACCCAATTTGTAGTTGAAACAATTTCAACAGCACTCTTCTTACTTTGTTTCTATC
The DNA here is from genome assembly GCF_000411275.1 of Staphylococcus sp. HGB0015. Taxonomy (NCBI): domain Bacteria; kingdom Bacillati; phylum Bacillota; class Bacilli; order Caryophanales; family Staphylococcaceae; genus Staphylococcus; species Staphylococcus sp. HGB0015. The sequence continues at coordinate 349,111 of NZ_KE150417.1, read as the reverse complement.
ACTTACCAAATATGAGTCGCTACAATGAGTCAGTAAGATACAAAGTCGGTAATGCAATTATCTCTATTGGGGTTGGTGCTGTGGTCACTATCCTTGGCTTGATTGCATACGGTAATCGTCATTTCGAATCTATTAGTGCTTTTTATAAAGCACATGTGTATGACTTGGCACAAGGTAAAAACATGGTCAACGTTATACTTGTAGACTTCCGTGGTACTGATACATTATTTGAATCTTCTGTGCTCGGTATTGCTGGTATGGGGATTTACACATTAATTAAATTACGTGCGAAACACAAAAATGGATACGAAAGGGTTGAGAAGATTGAACAGACAGAAAAATGATCTCATTGCACAATATTCATCACTGATTATCTTTTTCTTGATTATGATGTTTGGCTTCTCACTTTTCTTAGCTGGACATTACACACCTGGAGGCGGCTTTATTGGTGGACTTCTCGTTTCAAGTGCGCTCGTTATTATTGCTGTAGCATTTGACGTTAAGACTTTACGTAAAGTGTTTCCTTGGGACTTTAAAAAGCTTATAGCACTAGGCTTAACATTTTGTGTCGGTGCACCAATGTTAAGTTGGACATATGGTAAAAACTTTTTTACACATCGTGCTTTCGAAATTCCTTTACCATTGTTACAACCTATGCACGTTCATACAGCTGTTATTTTTGATACAGGTGTATTGTTTGTAGTAGTGGGCACTGTACTCACTATAATTTTAACGATTGGAGAGAATGAGTAATGGAAATTGTATTGATTATTGTTTGCGGCATACTGACTTCAATCAGTGTCTATCTCATTCTTTCTAAAAGTTTAATTAGAATTATCATTGGTACGACATTGCTCTCACATGCTGCAAACCTATTTATGTTAACAATGGGTGGGCTTAAAAACGGAAATGTACCGATTTATGAAAAAGGGGTCACAGATTATGTTGATCCTATTCCACAAGCCCTCATCTTAACTGCAATTGTTATTTCTTTTGCAGTCACAGCCTTTTTCTTAGTATTAGCTTTTAGAAGTTATAAAGAATTAGGTACAGATAACGTAGAAAGAATGAAAGGAGTGCCACAAGAAGATGATAACTGAGAATTTACTCGTAGCGGTTTTAGTGGTCCCTATTATTACCGCGATACTCTTAATTTTTAGTGGCCTCCGCCCTTTTATTAAACGCTATATTGCATTAATCGGGACATTAGTGACATTAGGCTTTTCAATCCTCAATTTAACTCATGTTTGGCAAGCCGGTCATCCGATTATTTTAGAATTAGGTTCTTGGAAAGCCCCATATAGTATTGTTTTTGTCTTAGACTTATATAGTGCTTTACTCGTTACAACGAGTACCATTATCACGATGATGATTATATTATTCTCATACCAATCGATTGGGTTACATCGTGAAACGTATTATTACTATTTCACTGTTATGATGATGCTCACTGGAATCAACGGGGCATTTATCACAGGCGATATTTTTAACTTGTTTGTATTTTTTGAAGTATTCTTAATGGCTTCTTACGGTTTAATGGTCATTGGTGGAACAAAAATCCAACTTCAAGAAAGTGTTAAGTATCTCCTTGTCAATGTGGTTTCATCTGCATTTTTCGTTATCGCTGTTGGTATCTTGTATTCAATTGTCGGAACGTTAAATTTAGCCGATATTAGTCAAAAGCTATCTGTTGTGGGTAAAGATCATCCCGGCTTACTCAGCATTGCATTCATTCTTTTTATATTTGTATTTGCTACTAAAGCGGGTGCTTTCCCTATGTATGTATGGTTACCTGGCGCGTATTATGCACCGCCATTTGCAATCATCGCATTTTTCGGTGCCCTATTAACAAAAGTCGGTGTTTACGCATTGACACGTGTAATGAGTTTATTTTTCCATGATACACTGACGTTTTCACATTACACAGTGTTAGCTTTAGCCCTATTAACCATTATTTTTGGTTGTGTGGGGGCTGTCGGTTTTAGAGATACCAAACGTATTATTTTATATAATATTATGATTGCTGTCGGTGTGATTCTCGTTGGTGTCGCTATGATGACCAAATCTGGCATTATCGGTGCCATTTACTACACACTGCACGATATGCTTATCAAAGCAGCATTATTCTTTTTAATTGGTATTATGTATAAAATTACGAAGACTACTGATTTAAGAAACTTTGGCGGATTAATCCATCATTATCCAGTTTTAGGATGGACTTTCTTTATTGCTGCGCTGAGCTTAGCTGGGATTCCACCATTTAGTGGTTTCTACGGTAAGCTTTATATCGTTCGTGCTGCTTTTGAAGAAGGCTTTTATGCCTCAGGTATCATTGTCTTACTTTCAAGTCTAGTCGTGCTCTATTCTGTGATGAATATCTTCTTAAAAGGATTCTTCGGAAAGAGTTATGGCTATGTCTATAATCCAAGACTGCATCACCGTGGATTACTCGCTGTCGGTATCCTATCCGTTGTCATCGCTGTTGCTTTCGGTTTAAGTGCTGGACAATTATACCCTATTGTCGCAGAAGCAGCTAAGTCGTTCTATCAACCTGACACTTACATTCATAGCGTATTGGGGGTGAAGTAATATGGCAGTACAAATAGTGATTAATTTGATTTTAGCAATATTTTGGTTGTTTTTATCAGATAGTTATACGATGAATTCTTTCGTCCTAGGCTACCTTTTCGCGTTACTATTAGTTTATTTGATGCGCAAAATCTTGCCCGGCCGATTTTATATCATTACGCTATACAAAATCATTAAACTTATCTTTGTTTTCTTAATCGAATTAATTAAAGCAAATATCGATGTATTGCGTATTATTCTTCAACCGCGAATTAAAAATGAATCTGCTTTCTTTGTTTATGAAACAGATTTACAACATAAATGGCAAGTCGCGTTACTTTCCAATCTCATCACATTAACTCCAGGTACGGTTGTTATCGGTGTGAATGATGATATGAAACGCTTATATATTCACTGTTTAAACTTTTCAACAAAAGAAGAAGAAGTGGCGAGTATTAAAGGTTCTCTTGAAAAAGCAGTGAGAGAGGTGGGTGAATCGTAATGAACTTTGATGTTTTTATTATTATCGCTTTAGTTATTGTCGTCCTCTCGATTTTAGCCATCCTTGTCCGTGTGATTTTAGGGCCAACTTTACCTGATCGCGTTGTAGCGTTAGATGCAATCGGTATACAGTTAATGGCTATCGTCGGCCTGTTTTCAATCATACTCGATACACATTATATGATTGTTGCGATTTTATTAATTGGTATTCTCGCCTTTCTAGGCACTGCTGTTTTCGCGAAATTTATGGACAAAGGTCAGGTGATTGAACATGACAGAGACAATCGTGATTAGTATAGGATTGATACTTGTTATCATTGGTGCATTATTTAGTGCATTGGCTGCGATTGGGATGTTAAGACTTGACGATGTTTATTCACGTGCACATGCAGCGGGTAAAGCAGCAACTTTAGGTACAATGCTTTTACTAACAGGAACTTTTATTTACTTTATTGGTAAAGAAGGTTACGTCAATTTTCAACTCTTAATCGGTATCGCATTTGTATTTTTGACTGGTCCGCTCTCAAGTCATTTAGTCTTGAAATCAGCTTATAATCTCAAGACACCCGCTTCAAAGCGTTTAAAGCTAGATGAAGTTAAAGATGACATGAAAGGTACGAAGTTATAGTTTTTCATTGATTTAATTTGATTATCTACTGAGGCTATATGAACAACATTAATAAGCCCGAGATTTTTCGTGAAAATCACGAAATCATCTCGGGTTTTTATTCGTATTAAGTAAGGCGTGCATACACACATCTTTATTACTACAAGAATGTGATTGAATGCTTTCACACATATGATTCGTATTTGTATAATCGTAGCTAAACTGACTCACGTTTAATCTGTTTAATTGCGAGTGTGCCGCGCATTACTGATATCAATTCGTCATCTTCATTCGTCATACGAATATCCCAAACATGCGTGGATCGCCCTTCATGTAAAATACGCGCTTCAGCATAAATCATACCTTCTCGTGCAGATTTAATATGATTTGTATTCATTTCTAAGCCTACAGGGATACCTTGACTCGGTTCTAATAAATTGAATGATCCTATTGAGCATGCCGTTTCACCTAACGCCATTGTCGCGCCACCATGTAAATAACCGAAAGGCTGCTTAACCTTATCGGATACAGGCATAGACAATTTAACATAGCCTGGTGATTCACTCACTTTTTTAATCTCTAATAGTTCCATAAGATGTGTCATCTTATTGTCCCCCTTTCTCGTTTATTATAATATAAGTGCTGCAATTGTTCCCATAATAATCAACGGCACATTATAAAAAACAAAGTTAGGAATACATGTATCTCGGATATGATCGTGTTGACCATCTATATTTAATCCTGCTGTCGGTCCTAATGTTGAATCACTTGCTGGTGAACCTGAATCCCCTAATGCACCTGCTGTACCAATTAAAGCAATCAATGCCATCGTACTCATTCCTAAAGATTCTCCAAAAGGAATAAATAATGCTGCAAGAATCGGTATCGTCGCAAAAGATGAACCGATACCTAACGTCACAACAAGTCCAATAATATACATTAAAATAATACTTAAAAATTTATTGTCTCCTGCGATAAGCGTCAGACTATTGACCAACTTCTGAATATCCCCTGTTTCATTCATCACGCCAGCAAAACCATTAGCAGTTAATATGACCACACCAATATAGGCCATAATTTTAATACCATCGACAAACTGGTCATCTAAATTCTTCCAAGAGTATAGTCCTGAAACAAAGAAAACAAGGACACCAGCTAATGCGCCAAATATCATTGAATCCGTCAAAGTTTGAACGGTAAACGTTGCAAGTATCGCGACAATGGTTACAACAAGCACATATGGCTTAAGTTCTACAGTTGCTTCTGCTTGATCAGTTTTAATTTCTTTATAAATTCTAGGTTTACGATAATAAATCATTGCAGCAATTAAGCCAATGATATAACCAGACGCTGGAATAAGCATCGCTTTCCAAATCGAGTTAAAAGCAATTGGATGATGCGCTTTTTCAAAACCTTTTTGAATGATTTCATGAAAGATGTGACCAAAACCAAATGGCAGCAACACGTATGGGAAACAGAGACCAAAACCAATAATCATTGCAATTAAACGTCGATCCATTTTCAACTCATTAAATAAGCTGAGTAAAGGCGGAATAACAATAGGAATAAACGCAATATGTACTGGAATGACATTCTGACTCATAATACTGAGCATCAGTAAACTCACAATAATTAAGACTTTTATCTTAATTCGGGATACTTTCGTTTCTTCTGCACGAATCGATTGAATAATCTTTTTTACAAGATAGTCAGTAATACCACTATATGAAATTAAGGCAGCAAAACCACCAAGTAATGCATAACTTAACGCCACTTCTGCGCCATCTACAATATTATCAGTGAACGTAGAAATCGTATGATGCAAAGGTAAGCCTGCAAGTAAACCACCTATAAGCGCACTGATAAACAAACTGATGACAACATTTAGTCTGCATAAGCAAAGTATAATCATAATGACAACTGCAATTAAAACAGAATTCATTCCAAAATCTCCTTTAGTTCATTATCGAGTTAAAGTGTATGTTTAATATACTAACAGTTATCATACATTTCGTCAATCGACTGTAAAATCTAGGACTTGTTGAAGCACTAAAAAGTTATTGCGTTATTAAAAAGCCACTAAAACTTAATATAAGCCCTTTTTAATTAAAATCATTTCAAGCCACTTATAAAATCAAACGGTAACAGGCAGTTCAAACAACAAAGAGAGCAAGAAGAGATATCTTATACATTTAGATACCTTCTCACTCTCATGTCTATTAATACGTGAATTAAAACTATTTCGGATATGATGTACGTGATGACTCTTTTTGGTAACAAACCTATATACTTCAGGTCATCATGTCTCAAACCTCAACGTTTTTCTCAATGATTTTTACTTAGACCTATTCACTATCAATTGTTCCGTATTGTGTTTTTAACCAATCCACAACAGTTGGAATCATGTAACCTGTTGGTCCTTTAGGCCCTCTATGTGATGCTTTTTCGGTTGTCGCAGGCCCTGCAATATCGAAGTGTAAGTGGGGTGTTTCACCACTAAAATGTGTCACAAAAGCAGCTGCAAATAAAGCGCCGCCCGGTGAGTTCACATGGTTCGTTATATCAGCAACATCTGAAGATTTTAACTTTTTACGTTCAGTTTCAGTAATAGGCAGTTCAAAAACAAGCTCTTCATATCGTTGTGCTGATTGAAGTACTTCTTCTAATGCTTTAGGATCAACGTTCTTTTTAAATACTGCAGCTTTATCTTCACCTAGAGCTGCAATCGCTGCACCTGTTAAAGTCGCAAAATCTAAAATGATTTGTGGTTGGTATTGATTCACAAAGAATGTCGCATCCGCTAAAACAAGTCGACCTTCTGCGTCTGTGTTTGGAATTTCAACTGTTTCTCCACTTAACGCAGTAAATACATCATCAGGTTTCATTGCATTGTTCGCTACCATATTTTCTGCAGCAGCAATGACTGCGACGATATTGACTTTTAGTTTAAGCTCTTTTGCCGCTTCAATCATCCCAATAACATTTGCTGCACCACACATGTCAAACTTCATCGTCGGCATTGTTGTACGTGTCTTAATGGTATAACCACCTGAATCATAAGTAATCCCTTTACCGACTAGTGCGACCACTCGGTCTGAATTGTCAGGGTCACCATAATATTCTAAAGTGATGACTCTAGGTGGATTAATTGAACCTTTACCGACAGCATGAACTAAACCAAAACCTTCTTGTTGAATGGCTTGCTCATCTTTAATGTCGACTTTAACAGCTGAATCTTTAAAGTATTGTTCCACTGTTTCAGCTAAATATTGAGGTGTCATAATATTAGGCGGAATATTACCTAAATCACGTGCTTTATTAATGGCACGTCCTAATTTTTGACCCGCTTCAATTGCTTTCTTTTCATCTTGCAAATACTGATCTGTAGATGTCATTTTTAAACGAAAAGCGGGTTTCTTATCAGATTTATAATCATCAAATTGATAAATTGATTGCTCGCTTTGTAGACCCATTAAATTAAAAACGGTACTAGATTCTAAAGATTTTGATAAAAATGTATTCGCTTTAAGCTCTATTTTAGAGATAGATTTCTTTTGTAAGTATTGGAATAAATTACCCCAAATTTTTAAATAATCTTTTTCTTCCATTTGATTGATATTCCCTAATCCAACAGTAATCAAATGGCGTACTTCATTATCAATCGATACCGCAGTTGAAGCAACCTCACCGCGTTGAGAACTGATAATATGGCTCGCTTTCAAATCACTTAATGCATCATAAAGTGATTGTTCTTGCTTTACTTCATCAAAATATTGATTTAAATGTTCTGGGATTCCTGCAACAATAACTGTCGCATGCGCTGTATTTTGTGTTCCCACTACATTCACTCCTTTCAAGTATGTAAATAGGGGGGCGGAAAAGAAATCCTATCATTGATTAAGATTCCTAACTCCCGCCCCCATGTGGCTGACTATTTTAGTCTTTGTATAGGCAAAGGACTTCTGCTCTCATTTGCATATACTTTTTTTATGCTTCATCAAACAATATATTCATTGTCATTATTCTAAATATAATTGTGTCGTTACCGGTGATGATAAGCTTATGACAACTCAGCAACTTAGCGCATCACTTAATCAGACTGATGAAAAAATATCTGTGAGCCACTGATACCATGAAAGAGACAGGTAAGTTGTGTTTGTTTTAGCATTTAAACAGTTTCATTTCAACTCAATCTATTAAAATTTACCTTTTTTGTATGCTAAGCCGATACCACCTAATTTGAAAACAGCACGTGTATCAATCACGCGTTTTAAGAATGCAGCTTTTTTACCAGTGATTTCGCGACCAAATACAACACCTACACCATCACGATGACCTAATGAACATACTGTACCACGATCATTGTATACAAATGGCTCAGTAGATTCACCTTTTAATATTTTAGCAACGTTTGTTGCCGTTTTTTCACCTTGTTGCATTGCAAGTTGTGCTGTTGTTGGTAATGGACGTTCTTCACCTTCAGGAATAAATGCAGAAACATCACCAATAACAAAGATATCGTCGTAACCTTCGATTGTTAAATCTTGTTTTGTTACGATGCGACCACGTTTTACACCTTCGAATGATTTTTCCATTAAATGGCTACCTCTTACACCTGCAGCCCATACAACTGTATTCGCTTCAAGTTGTTGTTCTTCATCGTTTACTTTTACAACGAATCCTTTTTCATTCGCTGCTACAATTGGTGTACCAACTTTAAATTCAACGCCACGTTCTTCTAAGTAGCTCACAGCATAGCTAACCAGATCATCAGAGAACATTGGTAACATTTTTGGTGCGGCTTCAACACAAGTCATTTTAACTTTACTTGGATCTACACCATATTTATTCGCTAATTCTGGAATACGATCAGTTAATTCACCTAAAAATTCGATACCTGTAAAACCAGCGCCTCCAACAAGGATAGCTAAATCTTTATCGTCTTTAGTTTTTGAAGCGGCATAATTCGCAAATTGGTCTTCAATATGGCGAGAAATTTGACGTGAAGTATGCACGTTTTCGATTTGGAAAGCATGTTCTTTCATACCAGAAATGCCAAAAGTTTCTGATTCAAAACCTAATGCTACGACTAAAATATCATATTCAAAAATACCATGTGTTGTTTCAACTTTTTTTGCATTACGATCAATCTTAGTCACTTCAGCACACACAAAATCAACATGTTTTTTCAACACGCTTTGAATTGGATATAATGCATCTTCATAGCTAATCGTACCAGCTGAAGCTTCATGTAACCAAGTTGACTCATAGTGGTAGTCATTTTTATTGATTAATGTGATTTGTGCATCTTGTTCAGATAATTGCTTTTGAAGTTTAGCCACAGTTTGTAAGCCAGCATAACCAGCACCTAAAACGAGTACTTTTTTGCGTTCTGCCATTTGTATTCACCTATTCTTTCATAATATAATCTAATGATTTGTATATACTGTATACCCTCGAAATTTTACAGTATATCAATTGTAAAAATAATGTCATTAATAAGTGTATAGTTTTTTAGAATTGAATTCAAGTTAATATGTCATAAGATTGTAACAGCTTCCGACTTTGTTGTTTAATATACTTTTCTATTTTCTCATCTCCAATATGTTTTCGTCAAAAATTCAATTATAAACGATACAAATGGCCTTTTTTAGTATGTATGAGGATTTCATAGTTCCAACTCTCTAGTTTTCCTATATTAGGTCATAATAATTAACATAACGGTTAGCGAATGTTTCACCAACCGTTAAAAAATGACAACTAAAAAAGTAGGTATTGGGTTTGTTGAGAAACAAACTCGATACCTACTGCTTTAATCACATTCTCAAAACTTCCTAATTAACAATCTTCAGGTGTACCTGCGACTTGTGCTGTTCTGAATGAGCTTCCACAGCCACATGAAGCAATAGCATTCGGATTATCAATTTGGAAGCCACCGCCCATTAATGATTGTTTGAAGTCAATTGTTGTGCCATTTAATATTGGAGCATCCGCTTTATCCACAAGGACTTTTAGCCCAAAAAATTCTAAAACTTCATCATTTTCGCCTGGTTCTGGTTCAGCAGTCATTCCATATGTGAGGCCTGTACAGCCACCTCCTTGAACTTTAACTTTTAAATAACCTTCTGGCATATCATTTTGTTCCAACATATCTTTCACTTCATAAGCTGCTGCTTCTGTTAAATTTACTGTAGCCATAGCAAAGCCTCCCTTAAAAAATCCATGTTTCTTCTATGTGTGCGTATATATTCTGTAATAAATCATCAGGTGTGTCACCCTCTACCATATCTCCATTGACGAGCGCATAAAGACCAGAAGAACAAATGCCGCAATTTTGTAAACATCCATAATCAAGAACGTCAACATTCGGATCATTCTCTAACGTTTGATACACTGATTCTGAGCCTCTTGCCATATTGGAAATACAGAATTCGACAATCGGATTCATTTTACACCCTCTTCTATTTTTTAGTGATGCCATTATAACAAACTTTAACCTTTTCTTCTATGGAGTCGCTCACCTTCCACATCCTGTTTCTATTGAATACAATCAATATATAATTGAAATTTTACAATTATTTTACTTTGAGTATGTTTGTATGGTTTTCGAAAAAAAGATATAATTAGTATTAAGAAAGTAGGATTTTATGCAACTATCCGCATTGATCATAAGGGGTAAATGTTTAATGTGTGAATAGTAAATTTCATCTCTAAAGGGGTATTCAAAAATGAAGAATTTAGTTTTGTTAGGTGGCGGTTACGGCAATATGCGTATTATGTCTAAAATTCTACCTGATGCGCTTCCAGAAGATTATCATATTACGTTAATCGACCGCATGCCTTACCATGGACTTAAAACCGAGTTCTATGCATTAGCAGCTGGCTCAAAGTCTGACAAAGAAGTACGTGTTAATTTTCCACATCACGACAGAACCAATACAGTCTATGGTGAAATTACAGATATCGATTTAGATAATCAAATTATTTCAGTAGGACAAAACAAGGTGGATTATGATGAACTTGTCATTGGCTTAGGTTGTGAAGACAAGTATCATAATGTGCCAGGGGCTAAAGCTTATACTTATAGTATTCAAACACTGCAAAAAGCTAGAAAAACATACCACGATATTAGTGAACTCCCTTCTAACGCTCAAGTGGGTATTGTCGGTGCGGGACTAAGTGGCATTGAGTTGGCAAGTGCATTGAGAGAAAGTCGTAGCGATTTAAAAATTTATTTATACGATCGTGGCGAACGCATCCTTAATCAATTTCCAGAAAAACTAAGTAATTATGTTAAAAAATGGTTTGAAGAGAACGATGTTACAGTCGTCCCTAATTCAGATATTGTTAAAGTTGAACCGGGCATCCTTTACAATAAAGAAACTGAAAACAAACATGACTTAATTGTTTGGACAGCTGGCATACAACCTGTTGAAATCGTAAGGAATTTACCAGTTGACCTCAGCCGTAGTAATCGCGTTATGGTCAATCAGTATCATCAAATTCCAACATATCCAAACGTTTATGTTGTTGGAGATTGCGCAAATCTACCGCACGCTCCGAGCGCTCAACTTGCTGAAGTACAAGCAGACCAAATTGCGATGGTCTTAAAAACACAATGGGCTGGCAAACCGTTACCTAAACAGATGCCAGAAATTAAAATCCCGGGCTTTTTAGGTTCATTAGGAGAGAAAAAAGGCTTTGCTTACTTGATGGATACAACTGTCACTGGCCGACTTGCATCCATATTAAAATCCGGTGTGCTATGGTTGTATAAACACCATAATGGTTAATCCTCAACGCTTTTTCTATACATGTAACATAACTAAAATGAAGCGGTACAAACGTCGAACTTTTGACGCTGTACCGCTTAAATATTTAGAAATAGGCTAACATTTATTCCCCATTCAATCCATTGTATGTGTCACCATAAACAGGCAAACTTCACTTATCACCCTACCACAACATGTCAATTTTAATTTCTAACGCTTCGTTGACGCTTTTTTTATTCTGCAGTGACATCAAAATGTTGTTCGACAAAACGTTTAATCGGTTTAAGCTGAATATATCCGTCAGCTACGTATTCATCGTTCATTGTTACAAGAGGATAAAACAATTCGTCTTCTTGAATTTGTTCAATGAACTGCACATCATGATCTGTTAGGTTTTCAGTTGTTTTTTCAATATCAATATAAGTATATTCAAAATCAATATCTGGATATTTCCTAGGTAATAATGTTTTCAACCAATCATACGTGTTTTCAGAACTTGGTGCATTCACACAACTTGCACAAATAACATCCGCGCCATAGACAACCACACTCACTTTTCTCATGTATGCCCCCTAATTGATTCAATAGATTTTTTGTTCTACTTCTATTATAATAAAAAAATAAGCTCAAATAGAACCATTTAACTTGAAAGGAGGCATTATCCATGCCAACTGAAAATGCGACAATGTACGATCAAGTTGCAGAAGTGATTGAAAAACTACGTCCATTCTTATTACGTGACGGGGGGGACTGTGAACTTGTCGACGTTGAAGATGGTATCGTAAAACTTCAATTACTCGGTGCATGTGGGACTTGCCCAAGTAGTACCATCACACTAAAAGCTGGAATCGAGCGTGCTTTAATAGAAGAAGTACCTGGTGTTGTAGAGGTAGAACAAGTATTCTAATCATAAACTCAATATAGAATTAGATTGTTAACGGGATATAAAAGGAAACAGAGACTGGGGATAGCAATCCCAAAATAAATAGCGCTAAGATGATTTTCTTAATAGAAAATTACCTTAGCGCTACTTTTTTATAATAAAACTTCGTATGGTATGACTTTGTTTATGCATGCCATGACGCACTATTATAGTTACAATAAATGACTTCTATATCATTTAGTTCATAACGACAAAAACTAAATGAATGATGAATTGACTCATCCACATCCATTTTAATATTTAAAAGATATATCAAAATGGATAAGTTTTTCGTGCTTAACTTCTTCAAAGGCACTTTAAAATTAATGTGTATTCGTGACAACCTGATTACGCGCTAAATAACCTTGAATGACATCTTCAATATTTAAAATACAGGTTTGAATCATTTGATCTCTTGTTAACACTGACGCACTACCAATATGAGGTGTCACAATCACATTTGGATATTTTAATAGTGGATGATCTGTAGGAATTGGTTCATCACGTACCACATCCAATCCACAACCCGCAATCTCACCATTTTCTATTGCTTCCACTAAATCTTCTTCAACGACTAAGTCTCCGCGACCGATATTTATGAAAATGGCATCATTTCGCATTTTTTTAAACACTTCTTTATTAAACGTATTTTGCGTTTCAGGCGTAGAAGGTGCTGTACAAATGACGAAATCACTTTCTTTAATTAATGTATCAAATGAGGTGTAAAAAGCACCCAGTTCATGTTCCGCTTTCATATTTCTTGAGCGATTATGATATAAAATATCCGCATTAAAGCCTTTAAGTCTTCTCGCAAAGGCACGCCCAATTTCGCCCATGCCGAAAATACCTACTTTCGATTGATAAATATCTTTTCCTGCAAGCAAGTATGGACCCCAACTTTCCCATTGTCCCTGTTGCACATATTTTTCTGCTTCGACAATTCGTCTTGAAGTGGCCATCATTAAAGCGAAGCCTAGTTCAGCAGTCGTTTCAGTTAAAACACCTGGTGTATTAGCAACCTGCACATGATTTTGTTCAGCTGTTTGAAGATCAATGTTGTCATAACCGACAGCCATATTCGCGACAACCTTTAATTGTGGCGCTGCTTCAAAAAGCACCGCATCGATACGTTCACTTAATGTTACGAGTAATGCTGTTTTATCTCTCGCCGCTTCCAAAAACTGTTCGCGAGGCATAGGTGTTAGTTCATGATCCCACATCTCAACTTCACCTAATCCTTCTAATCGTTCTAAAAACTTTTGAGGAATACGTCTTGTGACTAAAATTTTCTCCATGAATAATCACTCGCTTTTTATAAGATTTTCACGCAATTCATTTAAATCTTTTACACTATATGTAGGCGGTGTTTCTCGATTCATTGCCTCTTCTTTTGAAGTTACACCTGTTTGGACGTGAATGGTATCCATTCCTACATGAATGCCTGACATAATGTCTGTATCATAAAGATCGCCTATCATGGCCACTTCACTTTTATCTAATTGCAACATTTCAAGTGCTTTTTCCATTATAGGTGTTTCAGGTTTCCCAATGAAAATGGGTGTCTGCTTAGAAGATACAGTCACTACACTTGTAATCGAACCATTCCCCGGCAAAAAGCCTTGTTCTTTAGGGATAGACGGATCTGGGTTGGTTGAAATGAATGTCGCCCCATTTTGAACAGCTAATGTCGCTTTTGTTAATTTTTCATAATTGACCGCTTCATCTAAACCGATTACCACATAGTCCACATGAATATCATCTTTCAATTGAAGTCCGCTCTCCTCTAAAGCTGTTGCTAAGCCTGTTCCACCTAGCATATATACTGTAGCGCCTGGGTGTTCTCCACTAATATAATCCGCAGTCGCCATTGCAGAGGTCACAACTTCTTCTGGTTGAGCTGAAATGTCAAAACTCGCTAACTTATCGACAACATCTACGGGTGCTTTTGTAGAATTATTCGTCACATAAATATGCGGAATATCATTTTGATTCAAATAATCAATAAATTCCGCAGCACCTTCAATTTTTTGGCTGCCTTTATACATTGTTCCGTCTAAGTCGATTAAATAGCCTTTATAAGCTTTCATTCACGCTTTCTCTCCTTTACCAAATGCTGTCACTGGTACATTTTCATTTTCTAAAAACTGGACAATTTCTTTAATAAATTGTTGATAGTACGGCACGGCTTTATCAAATAAAGGTACTAATTGTGTCGCATCTAGCTTGTCATAATAATGAACAAACTGACGTCTCACATCAATCGTTTCATGTAAGATATTTTGAGTCTCTTTAGAAATTGCACCTTCAAGTTCCAAAATATCAATCACATCTTTGTAATTTCCAGGGTCTCTTAATATAAAGCCATCAATAATCATATTGCCGATGTCAACAGATGACTCGATCAACATTTGTGCCACACGCTCAAATGCGTATGAATTGGATTTTACTTCTGGATAATCTTGGGTTAATTGGTCTAAATATTTGAGTTTAGTTTCTAATTGTGTTTTGTCAACGAAATACACTTTTATGTCACCCCTATTCTTCTCTATAATATCACAATTTTGCATGCAACTTCATTTATCGCTATACTTGGCATAGTATGATTTTAAAGGAGTATACAAGATGATAGATATGTTTTTATATGATGATGTTGAGCCTTCTCAGATTAGATTCGTTGGCTTTGTCGGCGAACATAGCCGCTATGATCTCGTGTTGATTCAAACAGATCGTCATTATGGGAAAACTTTGGTGTTAAATACACAGACAAATAAGTTTGGCATTATTGGAACTGATGATTTAGAAGAGGAAGGTTACATTTCCTATATATTAGGTGTCAGTGATGAAGAAGCAGACGAAATTACTGCTTATTTAAATGAAGTGATTCAATAAAATCCATCGGTCTTTTAGATTTCGTCGTTATGAATTAAATGATACGAAAGTAATTTATTTTTAACTGTAATAGTAAGAAACAAGGAAGCGCCCAGACGATTTTCTATTAAAAATCATCTGAGCGCTATTTATTTTGGGATTTCTGTCCCAACCTCCCTTTTTGTATACAGGCTAAAATTTCGCCTCACCTGATAAGGGATGACTCAAGTTGGGCATAGTTTTTACCAAAACATACACAACCAAGCCTAAACATCTTCTGACCTTTGCGTGTCTATCCGCTTATCTCTCTATTTTTACACGCTAATCATAAAATGGTATTAATCTTGAATTGTTGGCTGAATTTTAACATCTTTCAGCTTGTTCTCTTCTGAAGGTGCCCCTTCATGCCCCAGTTGCGCTTCAGCTTCGCGCTTCGACAAACGACGGACAATAAAATAAGCACAACCAAAGTTACAATATTCATATAAATAATCTTGTATCGTTGAAAAACGCTTATTAAAGTCTGCCTTTTTGTACGAATCATGATAAAACCCTTTAAGTCTTAATTGCTCATAACCGTAATCGCCTACGATAAAATCATATTTATCTAGAATCTCAGAATATCTCGCGATAAAATCATCTTCATTAAATCCATCTTTATAAGACTCAATTAATTCAAAATAGTGATTTCCTACTTTTATCATGTTGCTATCACCTGGATTTTATATTTTAAGTTGTTGGTCACCAAGCTGTTGTTTTTGTTTCGCCGCTTCATTAACTTGTTCATCTGCATGATATGAACTACGTACTAATGGTCCTGCTTGACAATGTTTGAAACCTTTTTCCATAGCTACTTTACGCAATTTACCAAACTCTAAAGGTGTATAATATTTTTGTACTTTTAAGTGCTTACGAGAAGGTTGTAAATATTGTCCAATTGTTAAAATATCAACGCCATTGGCACGTAAATCGTCCATTGTTTCGTGCAACTCTTCAATTGTTTCTCCTAATCCCACCATAATACTTGATTTTGTTGGAATATCTGGTTGTAATTCTTTAGAACGACGTAAAAATTCTAAAGTACGATCATACGTCGCACGTGCACGTACTCTTGGTGTTAAACGTCGTACTGTTTCAATATTATGATTTAAAATATCAGGTTTTGAAGCCATTAACGTTTCTAACGCTTCATAATCACCACCCATATCAGACGGTAAAATTTCAATTGTCGTAAATGGATTACGTTCACGCACTTTACGTACGGTTTCAGCGTATACATTAGAACCAGCGTCTTTCAAATCATCACGTGCAACAGCAGTAATAACGACATGTTTTAAATTCATTGTTTCTACTGATTGTGCAACACGTTCCGGTTCACCTAAGTCCAACTCATTCGGCAAACCTGTCTTAACAGCACAAAAACGACAAGCACGCGTACATACCGCACCTAAAATCATAAATGTCGCCGTACGACGTTCTCCCCAACATTCATGAATATTAGGACATTTAGCTTCCTCACAAACGGTATGTAAGTTTTTTTCGCGCATCATTTTTTTAAGCCCTGTATAGTTTTCGTTCGTGTTTAACTTTATCTTTAACCAATCCGGTTTACGTAAAATTTCTTCATTTTTAGTAGCCATAACAGCGGATAACCTCCCGTAATTTATAGGTCTCAATACATTATAACGAACTTCACACAAAATTAAAATGTACGAGACTTATTATTTATATTGTCAATAATTTATCTTTAAAGATGTCTCTTAAAAACTCAGGCATTAAATACGTAATTTCTGCATCTTTCAACATTGGGAAATAACGCCCAAATGTATACATATCTACCGTGCCTAACGTATATATTTCATCATCGTCAATCTCTAAACCTTTAACAAAATAGCGCTCACTAGATGCGATAAAACCAGCATCATATAAAATATAGCCTCCAAAAACATCGCCACGAAAACCTAATCCCTGTGCGTGTTCATACATATAGGCTTGTTCTCGCGCTTTCAACAGCACTTCTTTTAATTGCGCACCTGTGAGTTTCACTCGTACCGCGTTAATCGGATGTGGCAACATTTGATGCACATCATATTCTGTTAAATACTTATTTTCATAGCCTTTTACGATTAACCCTGCATTAATTATTGTACAATCAGCTTCTGTAAATTCATGGACACTTTGTGCAAGTATATAACTTGTTTGCGTAATATAATTCATAGCTCGAGGCAATGTCATTCTCTTTGTCACAATCGGTTGATCTAATAATGCGCGGCCTTCTTCTTCAAAATGCGTTTCCACTTCAGGTAACGTATCTAACGGATGTAAAATCGCTTGTTTAGAGACAACTTTTCGATTCTCAATATCGAGCGTAACCTCTCCTAGAAAATGACCATATTTGCCAGCTGCAGCCATTAATACCCCATTTTCCACTTGCCCATGTTCAAAATAGTGATGTGTGTGTGCGCCAAAAATGACATCAATTTCTGGAATCGCTTCGCATAGTTTTTCGTCAAAAAAGATGCCGACATGGCTGAGTACAATCAAAACATCATATTGTCCTTTTTTAGCGTCTATTTCTTTTTTAATCGCATCAAATGGATCTGTGACAACCCAATCCAATGCACGATAAAACGGCGTGAAAGCAGCTGTTGCGGCTACATACATAATACGAACGCCTTCTATTTCTTCAATATAAGACGACAAAAAGTGCCGTGGATAATTGCCTGATTCATCTAATACGTTCGTACAAGTCACTTTAAATGTCGCATCGTCATATAACGTGTTAAGCGCTTCATGAGAAATCGTCATGCCTTCATTATTTCCTATTGTCGCCACATCACAACCTGCTTCATTTAATAATTCAATATTCCGTTTACCTAATGTGCCTTCTGTCACAGGAAGTGATAAATCGACATGATCCCCAATATCGACGTAACGTGAAGCGTGCGTTAATGTTGGTCGCGTTGCTTGGAGGTATGCTGTAATACGTGTATAGGCATGCAAATGACTGTGAATATCATTTGTATGATAAATCGTTAAACGCATAATATCGCCTCACTTTAATTAAAGAATGAACGTATAATTAAATATACGCCTAATGCTAACATGACAAGTCGTAGAATCAATACGACTGTGTCAGACTTGACGGTTTTATTTAATTTTACACCTATCTGTGCACCAATCCAACTGGAAATGATTAGGATAATACTGTACCCCCATAAGACATGACCAAGAACGATATGACCTACTGAACCTGTTAAACTCGAGAAAAATATCATCATCATACTCGTACCCACAGCCACGTGAGGTGGGAATCTAAAGACGAGCAACATGAGCGGTGTCATCAATGCACCCCCACCAATGCCAAATAACCCTGCCGTTAAACCAATGACGAATGAAGCGATAATAGCGATGGAAGGGACGACACCATAGCGATAGTGTTCTCCATGCGCATCAGTAAAAGATTTCATATAACGTTCTTGTTGAAACGCTTTGATTGGTGGAATGCGATGACGTATCATCAACATTACTGCTACTACAATTAAAAAGATCCCAAAATATAAATTGAATGAATGGATTGTTAAATATTGGCTTAAATACGCACCGATTAACGCACCAGGAATAATACCAATTAAAAATAAAAAGCCATTTTTGATATCAACTTGTTTTTGTTTCAAATAACCAATCGTTGAAGAAAGACCGGTCGCAATAAGAATAATTGAGGATGTCCCAATTGCAGTTTGAGGCGTAATCCCATCTAAAACATTCATGGTGACACCAAAGTAAATGAGCGTAGGGACAATAATAATACCGCCACCGATTCCAACGAGTGAACCGATAATAGCGGAGAGAAAACCCACTAATATAAGAATAACTATACTCAAAATTGTAACCTCCCTTTAAAATAATTTAAGTTGTTGCGGTGCAAGTCCTTCGTAGTCTATTCCTAATAATTTCTGGAAGTATTTTGCATTATTTGCAGCGTGTCCACCTGAATTATTATTAAAAACAACATAGACTTGCTCTGCTTTATGATCTAATAACTTGATTTTGTCAGCTAATTGTTGAAGTTCCACTTCAGAATAATCATAAAGATAGCGTACATCACGCCATTCTTGATCAGACATATCTTTTTTAGTCCACCCGTATTGATTTCGCCCATGAAATCGAACTAATCCCGTTTGATGCGTAATTCGATTCACAAAAGGAATACTGCCCTCACCCACTTGAGGTTCATCACACACCGAATGGATGAGTTGATGTCCTGTTAAAAAGGCAAGCGTATGCTCTTTCATGTCGCCTTTAAACCAAGACTGATGTCGAAATTCTATACATACAGGAAATTGCTTCAACTGCTCGCGTACAAAACGAATGTATTGAATGTTCTTTGTAGAGCAATCAAACCACGGTGGAAATTGGACTAACACCATCGCTAGTTTTTGTGCTTCAACAAGCGGTTCAATCATTAATCGAAAATCGTTGAACAATTGCGCAATCGAATCCGCAAAATCATGATAATCAGCATGAAGCGTTAATGCTTGATGGATTTTCACAACAAACTTAAACCGTTCAGGTGTCTCTCTAATCCATTTTAAAATATTATGTTCAGGCTGAATTGCATAATATGAAGCATCTAATTCAACAACTGGAAAGTGACTTGCATATGTTTTTAATTTATCTGATTTTCTTTGTAAATCTTCGTACAAGGTGTCATGATCGCCCCACCCTGTTAGACCAATTTCTATCATTTTAATCACCGTATTTATTTTATCATATCAACATTGGGACTTGCCTTTTAATCACTTGAACAATATCATCTTCTTATCAAACTGAGTTATTAACGTGCATCACAACTATCTTTACGGTTGACTAATATGAAAGCAGGGTATAAGTGAAGAAAATAATCTCACAATAAAGGAGCTTCAATCATGGTTGAACAAATCAAATATGGCACACATGAAGATCAACACTACGATGTCTACGAAAACCAACAGGCTCAATTCAATGCATGGATTGTGCTGATTCACGGGGGATATTGGCGCCAAAAATATAGCAAATCAATGATGGATCCTTATATCGATTTTTTTATTGATGCAGGCTATTCAGTTGTCAATATCGAATACCGTCGTGGCTCAGAACACCCTTGGCCTGGTCCAACTGAAGATGTTGCACAAGCTGTCTCACATTTTAAAGATTCAAACTACGCACCCACACAAGTCATTGGTATAGGCCATTCTGTTGGCGGACAACTTGCGCTCCTTCAAGCTGATTTATTCAATCAAATCGTCGCACTTGCCCCTGTCACCGATTTACTTTACACATTGCATCAACATTTAGGTCAAGATGCTGTAGCTGAATATTTTAATACTTCTGCCACACATACGCTACGAGAAGCCTCACCGCTCACTCAAACACCGATTGATGTGGAAACATTAATCATTCACGGATTTAATGATACTTTTGTGCATATAGACACGACATTATCTTATGTACAAGAAAATTATAAAAATGGGCATTATATAACACTTTATGCATTGCCTTATTTAGATCATCTAGACTGTATTAATCCAACAGCGACGCATCAAAATATGTTGTTAGAATGGCTCTCTCATCGTGCCTCATAGATAAAGAAACAACCCATTACAAGTTGAACTTTGATGTGCACCCCAAAAGTTAGACCTAAAATCTAACATTTAGGGTGTTTTATTTTGGCTAAATATGATTTGGAATTCAAGATGAAAGTAGTTAATGATTATATTAATGGATTAGGCGGCTATAGTGCCATTGGAAAACGCCATGGTATTAATAGATCTATAGTAAGAAAATGGTATCATGCATACATTGCATTCGGCATTGAAGGACTTGAAAGAAAAAAAGGAAGGACGTCCATCTATGAATAAGAAAAAGATTAATAAGCTTAATAATAATTATGTAATAAATCTTGAATATGAAAACGAACTTTTACGAGCTGAACTTGCCTATATAAAAAAGTTGAAAGCTTCAGGGATAAGTATACCGAGCCGACTGCTAAAATCGAATCAAGAGTTATTGAAGAACTCTGAAAAGAATTCAGATTAAAAGTTATCCTTGAAGCTTTGAAATTTCCAAAGGCTACATATGTGTACTGACAGAAGCAATTTGAAAAAGTTTCAGGAACAAATAGATTAACTGCGAATGGTTTTGACGTCAGCGCTTTAACTTGTTTAATAGAAGTGGCTAAATCATCAGGTGACAAATAACCTGCCCCTATCGTCCCCAATCCCCATTTCGAGACACTTCTGCTACAAGTTCTGGTGTTGTTGAACCTGCCATTCCTGCTGGTATGATTGGATATTTTATACGAAGTCGCAGTGTCAATTCGGTTTGATACCACATCAAAATCTCCCCTTTGTCTTTGAGAACAATGATGACACTCGTTAATCGGATTAACGAACTTGATTCAATTTATCGTTTTCTTCACGATCCATTTCGTCTTCAATTTCCATACCTAACATTTCTTCAATCAAATCTTCATGCGTGACAATTGCATCTGTGCCTCCGTATTCATCTAACACAATCGCCATATGTTTTCTTGTAATGGTCATTTTTCTGAGTACCCATTCTGCACGATTATGCTCATAAACAAAAAGTGGTTCTGAACAGAAATCTAAAACTGACTTTTCAGGCGTTTTACTCCATGCAAGTAAATACTTTGAATGAAATACACCAACAACATGATCGATGTCGCCTTCATAAACCGGATAGCGCGTATAAGGATGATTAGTGACAATGTCATACACTTCATCATAATCATTTTCCACAGATAACGAGGTCACATTCACGCGCGGCGTATTGTTAATATCGTTCACTTTCAAACGGTCAAAGTTCATGACACCTTGGATACGATTACGCTCCATCTCATTAAAGGCGCCTTCAGTCCCCGCAATAGAAACCATTGTACGCACTTCTTCTTTAGACATACCTTGGTTCTCTTGACCGCGAGACAATAAGCGATTAATCCCATCTGTTATCGCATTTAAAACAACGGTAATTGGCTTTAATATAATGACAAAAAAGCGAATAATAGGAAAGACAAGTCGAGCAATCGGATCTGGAAATGTGGCAGCTATTGATTTTGGAATCACTTCCGCAAAAACAATAATCACTACAGTTAAAATCGCCGAAGCAATCCCGACGTTTAACCCTAAATCAACCGCCAATATCGTCACCAACGTCGGTAATAAAATATTTGCGATATTATTACCAATCAATATGGTCGTAATAAACGCACTCGGTTTATCTAAAAGCTTTAATAAGTTTGCGGACTTTTTATTATTTTGGTCTGCTTCAGATTTGAGTTTGACCCTGTTTGCTGCAGTGAGTGCAGTTTCACTTCCTGAAAAGAAACAAGATACAAAAATTAATAAAATGATCGCAATGATCATTAATCGGTTCCCCCTCTAATTTTCAGTAAAAGTCAACAAGCCTCTAGCCCAGTTATTTAAGCATTCATCGAAAACGACAAAAAACTCGGCCTACAGTGTTTTCTAGTTGAACTTTCTACCTTTAAAATCATCTTAAAATCGAAAAAATTTTAAATCATAAATCATATTAACTTTATTGTCTATGATGCGCATTTAAATTGCAAGTTAACTACTGACAAAAAAGATTACTAAGTTTATACCCATAATAGTTAGGCATATGCAATCGCATCTCGTAACATTTCAAAGCAGCATGTTAACGCTCCTCAGTAACACTTAAAAAGAACAATTAAAACAATGAGTTTTAAATTCATAGTATGTATTGTAGACTTTGATTATGATACTTGATGAATTGTTCCATACGAGTGGAACAATACTTTGATACTTGTTAAATTGAATTTAAAATATGCGACACTGTATTAATAAGCATGTGCAATGCAATCACAGCGAGAAGGTTTCGATTTGATGTTAAATATACATAAGTAAGTGTAATACCTCCTAAAATAAAAGGTAAGAATGTCCAAATAGATTGAAAATGTAAAAAGTGTGAAACACCAAATAATAAGATAGACACAAGACATTGTTAGGTAGCCCCATTTCTTCCCTAATTCGCCGATAAGTAAATGACGAAAGAGTATTTCTTCGACAATTGGCGTCAGTCCACCTATTGTTAATAAGCTCAATATAAAAATATAATTTTGAGTGTCCAATATTGCAAGTGGGGCTACTTTTTGATAAATCAAAATAAAAGCACTCCAAATGATGTAAACAAAAATGATTTTCTTAATATAAAAATGTAATTCCATCCACCTGTGTTGAAAATGTTTGAAAATTGAATCTCTTTTTAAAAAAATGAAGAGTAGGATAATAATCAGCTGTGCTGTAAACATAATAATATTGAATAACAGTGCTTGCATTTCAGGGGTTAAATGATAATTCATCACCGTAGATAACATATTTGGCAAGTATTGCTCAGCTAATAAGGGAGAAAAGAATTGAAGCAAAAGAAAAAGTGGAAATAATATAAAATCTTGATATCTTATTTTCTGTCGTCTTATTGTAAGATTTGACATAAATACATCCTATTATACAAATTTTTACAAGCATAACATTTAGCCCAATATTATACAATATATAAAATGATAACTATTAAAAAAGGATAGTCTCTAATGCGAGACTATCCTTTAATCATTAAATGCCTATTTTAACGAAGAGTAACTCTATCCAATAGAGCCTTCCATTTCGAATTTGATTAATCGGTTCATTTCAACGGCATATTCCATTGGTAATTCTTTTGTGAATGGCTCGATAAATCCCATAACGATCATTTCTGTCGCTTCTTCTTCAGAAATACCACGTGACATGAGATAGAACAATTGCTCTTCAGAAACTTTAGAAACTTTTGCCTCATGTTCAAGTGAGATATTGTCATTGAAAATTTCGTTGTAAGGAATTGTGTCAGAAGTTGACTCGTTATCAAGGATTAAAGTATCACATTCGATATTAGAACGTGCACCTTTCGCTTTACGTCCAAAGTGAACGATACCGCGATAAACCACTTTACCGCCATCTTTAGAAATTGATTTTGACACAATAGTAGAAGATGTGTTTGGTGCTTTATGAATCATTTTTGCACCTGCATCTTGGACTTGACCTTGACCTGCAAAAGCGATAGAAAGTGTGCTACCTTTAGCACCTTCACCTAATAATACGCAGGCAGGATATTTCATTGTCAACTTAGACCCTAAGTTTCCATCGACCCATTCCATGTTACCATTTTCATGAACGAACGTACGTTTAGTAACTAAGTTATAAACATTGTTAGCCCAGTTTTGGATTGTTGTATAACGTACATGTGCATCTTTGTGGACGATAATTTCTACAACCGCTGAGTGTAGAGAGTTTGTTGTATACACTGGTGCTGTACAGCCTTCAACATAGTTAACAGAGGCACCTTCATCAGCAATAATGAGTGTACGCTCAAATTGTCCCATATTTTCTGAGTTAATACGGAAGTATGCTTGTAAAGGTGTATCTAATTGAATATTTTTAGGTACATAGATGAATGAACCACCTGACCAAACTGCTGAGTTTAAAGCAGCAAACTTATTGTCACCAGCAGGGATAACAGATGCGAAATACTCTTTAAACAAGTCTTCATTCTCTTTAAGTGCAGTATCTGTATCTTTGAAGATAATACCTTTTTCTTCTAATTCTTTCTCCATATTATGGTAAACAACTTCAGATTCATATTGTGCAGAAACACCTGCTAAATATTTTTGTTCTGCTTCTGGGATACCTAATTTATCAAACGTACGTTTAATTTCTTCTGGCACTTCATCCCAAGAACGCTCTGAACGTTCTGAAGGTTTGACATAATACGTAATGTCATCAAAGTCTAATTCTGATAAATCTCCACCCCATTGAGGCATCGGCATTTTATAGAATAACTTTAAAGCTTTCAAACGAAAGTCTAACATCCATTCAGGTTCATCTTTCATTCTTGAAATTTCGCGTACAATATTTTCTGTCAAACCACGCTCTGATCTAAAAATAGATACGTCTTCATCATGGAAGCCATATTTATAATCGCCTACATCAGGTGCTTTTTTAGCCATCAATCATCACTCCTATTTCTTAATTAATACATGAGTACCCTTTGACTACCCAATTCTCTATTTTGAAATACGTTTTCTCGTATACACCATTTAGTGTTAATCTTCACTTTTACCTTCTTTTTCAACTGTACCCTTTTCAAGTGCCTTCCATGCGAGTGTGGCACATTTAATTCGTGCTGGAAATTGAGAAACACCTTGTAACGCTTCGATATCTCCCATATCTTCAGTAATCTCATAATCTTCACCAAGCATCATTTTTGTGAACTCTTGGCTCATTTGCATTGCTTCTTTTAAACTATGCCCTTTAATCGCTTCAGTCATCATTGACGCACTCGACATTGAAATCGAACAACCTTCACCCTCGAATTTCGCATCTTTAATAATGCCATCGACGATATCAAATGTGAGACGAATACGGTCACCACATGTTGGGTTATTCATATCCACTGTCATCGTACCATCCTCGATTACACCTTTATTACGAGGATTTTTATAATGATCCATAATAACTGAACGATATAATTGGTCTAGGTTATTAAAATTCATATGAGAAAAACTCCTTCGTTTGTTTCAATCCTTCGACAAGTTGATCCACATCTTCTTTTGTATTATAGATATAAAAACTTGCCCGCGCTGTTGATGATACATTGAGCCATTTCATTAACGGCTGTGCACAATGATGGCCTGCACGAACTGCGACACCTTCCGTATCTAGAGCAGTTGCCACATCGTGAGGATGAACATCCTTGAGGTTGAAGGTGATAATACCAGCACGATTGTCTTTAGCTGGACCATAAATATCAATACCTTCGATTTGAGACATTTGTTCGTAAGCATATTGCGTCAATGCTTGCTCATGCGCATGAATAGCATCAAATCCAATAAACTCAATGTACTCAATCGCTGCTTGCAAACCAATCGCTTGTGCAATCAGAGGTGTTCCCGCTTCAAATTTTGTAGGTAAATCTGTCCATGTACTTTCATACAAACCAACAAAATCAATCATATCTCCACCGAACTCTGTCGGTTCCATTTCATTTAATAGTTCACGTTTACCATATAAAACGCCGATACCAGTAGGTCCAAGCATTTTGTGGCCACTAAAACTATAAAAATCAACGTTTAAATCTTGTACATCTACTTTCATATGCGGTACAGATTGTGCACCGTCAACTGAGATTATGGCACCATGTGCATGGGCTATTTCAGCAATTGCCTTAATATCATTAATTGTACCTAAGACATTTGAAACATGCGCAATGGCCACAATTTTAGTTTGATCGGTAATCGTTTCTTTAACCGCTTCAATGGATAATGTGCCATCTTCTGACATCGGTATGAATTTGAGGGTCGCCCCTTTACGGTGTGCAAGCTGTTGCCAAGGCACTAAATTCGCATGATGTTCCATTTGGGTTACAACGATTTCATCGCCTTGTTCCACATTTGCATCACCATAACTATGTGCAATCATGTTTATAGATGCTGTTGTTCCACGTGTGAAAATAATTTCTTCAAAGTGTTTCGCATGTATAAAACGACGTACCGTTTCGCGTGCACCTTCATAACCATCTGTTGCAAGTGAGCCTAATGTATGCACACCACGATGAACATTAGAATTGTATCGCTCGTAATAGTCACGTAATGTATCAATCACTTGCTTAGGCTTTTGACTTGTTGCTGTTGAATCCAAATATGCAAGACGTTTGCCATTGACTTTTTGGTCTAAAATGGGAAAGTCTTTGATAATTGCTTCTACATCTAATTTTGTATCGGCCACTACAATCACAGACCTTTCTAGAATTGTATTATTTGCCTATTTTTAATTCGATAACTTCTCGTAATTGACGTTGTACATCTTCAATTGGTAATTCACGTACTACTGGGTCTAAGAATCCGTGAATGACAAGACGTTCTGCTTCGCGTTGTGAAATACCACGACTCATTAAATAGTAAAGTTGCTCAGGATCAACACGTCCTACAGACGCCGCGTGTCCTGCTTCTACATCGTCTTCATCAATAAGAAGAATAGGGTTCGCATCCCCACGTGCATGCTCAGATAACATTAACACACGTGATTCTTGGTTAGCAGCAGAACCTGAGCCTCCATGTTTAATATGTCCAATGCCATTGAAAATGGATGAGGCACTTTCTTTCATTACACCATGTTTTAAGATGTAGCCATCTGTTTCTTTACCATATTGTACAATTCTTGATGTTAAGTTAATTGTTTGATCGCCACGTCCGACTACAACTGACTTCAATTCAGAAGTTGAACGGTCACCAATTAAATTTGTTGTATTGTCGATGATTTGATTGCCTTCATTCATTAAACCTAAAGACCACTTAATTGTTGCATCTGCTTCTGTCACACCACGACGGATAATATGTCCAGTGAAACCTTTATCTAAGAAGTCTACAGATCCATATGAAATGTTAGAATTGGCACCCGCGATAACTTCAGAAACAATATTTAATTGATTTCCTTCTCCACTTGTCGTTGATAGATAATTCTCAACGTAAGTCACTTCAGCACTCTCTTCAGTCACTAAAAGAACGTGATTAAAGAAGCTCGCATTTTCATCGTCATGAAGTACAACGTATTGAATTGGATGTTCAACAACGACATTTTTAGGAACGTATACAAAAATTCCGCCATTCATTAAAGCAGTGTGTAAAGCAGTTAAGCGGTGTTCATCTACCGTAACGGCATCTTTCATAAAATACTTTTGAACTAAATCACTATGATTGATTAACGCTTCGCTTATATGCTCAATAATCACACCATCTTGAAGTGCTTTATCATTAACTTTTGTATATGCAGATGTATTGTTATGTTGAATCACAAGGTTTTCTGTATTTTCAACGTTAATAATACGGTCAATTTCACTTGGTAATTCCTTTAAATCATGGAACACAGCACCTTGTGTTTCATGCTGTTTGAATGAATCGAAATCCCATTTATTTAATTTCGTTTTATCAGGTTTTGGCATTTCCAAAGATTCAGCTTGTTTAAACGCTTCTTTTCTTAACTCTGTCATCCAAGAAGGTTCGTTTTGAGATTGGGAATAATCAACAAGTTGTGCTTCAGAAATATTTAATGTTTCAGTAGTCATAATTATTTCCTCCTATGATGATTATTGATTTGAAATAGCTGTTTCGTATTCTTCTTTAACCCACTCGTAACCTTCTTCTTCAAGACGTTTCGCTAATTCAGAGCCACCAGATTTTACAACGATACCATTATACATAACGTGAACGTGATCCGGTGTAATGTAATTTAATAAACGTTGGTAGTGTGTAATAATTAACGCACCAAATTCATCGCCACGCATTTCGTTAATCCCTTTTGATACGACTTTCAAAGCGTCAATATCAAGACCTGAGTCAATCTCATCGAGAATAGCAAATTTAGGTTGTAACATCATTAATTGTAAAATCTCGTTACGTTTTTTCTCACCGCCTGAGAAGCCTTCGTTTAAGTAGCGTTGTGCCATATCTTTGTCCATGTCTAAGAAATCCATTTGTTTATCAAGTTGCTTAATAAATTGCATTAAGTTAATTTCGTTACCTTCTTCGCGTTGTGCATTCATAGCCGAACGCATGAAGTCTGCATTTGAAACACCTGTGATTTCTGATGGGTATTGCATTGCTAAGAATAGACCCGCTTTAGCGCGTTCATCTACGTCTAATTCTAAAATATTGACCCCATCTAATAATACTTCACCTTTCGTCACTTCATATGACGGATGCCCCATAATTGCTGATGATAAAGTAGATTTCCCAGTACCATTTGGCCCCATGATCGCGTGAATTTCCCCAGTATTGATCGTTAAATTGACACCTTTTAATATCTCTTTATCTTCAATAGACACATGTAAGTCTTTAATTTCTAATGTTGATGGCATTAATATTCCCTCCAAAATAATGTTAGATTCCATAGTTTAGTTTATAATAATTTTAATGTAACGTCAAAAAGTTTTCTTTGGTCTCTAATTGCTTATTATAACGGAAATGATGGGAATTATAAACCGTTTCGGGTTATATTACAAGACATCTTGAGAAAGCAAACCAGAATCTTTTTTAGAAAAGTTATTGATAATCACATCCCTCCTGTTCTCATTCGTCATTTTTGACATATATTATAGATGACATAGGATTGAAATCAGTTATAATGTGGTATGATGTAACGATAAACTAAGGAAAGGAATAGAATCATGTCGAAATTTAAGATTTCAAATATCCCTAGAGGTTTTGCGATGGGCATTAGTGATCTGATTCCCGGCGTCAGTGGCGGAACAATCGCATTACTCCTAGGCATTTACGATGATTTTATCGCTTCTGTAAGTGGTGTTTTTTCAAAGCATTTCAAAAAAAGTATCTTGTTTTTATTACCTATTATTATCGGAATGGCTTTGGCAATCGGCATTTTAAGTAGCGTTATCAATTATCTGTTAGCAACACACTTAATACCAACGATGTTTTTCTTTTTTGGATTAATTTTAGGGATTATTCCATTTTTATTACGTATTTCACACTACAAACAAACCTACAAAATCCAACATTGGATCATTATGGGAGTGGCTATTATAGCACTTGCATTGATGGCATATTTTAAAGGGGAGACTTCACATGCTGCACCTAGCCATATTGATTTGTCCCTGCCAATGCTCATTAAATATTTTATTGCTGGCGTATGTGCATCAAGTGCAATGTTATTACCAGGGATTTCTGGGTCATTTATATTATTATTATTCGGTGTATACAGTACTGTAACTTATTCCATTTCTGAAATTGTACGTTTCAATTTCGAAGCTTTACCTGTTATTTTAATGGTAGGTATGGGGATAGTTGTAGGGTTTCTAATCGCAAGTAAAGTGATTACGTATTTGTTAAAGCATTACACTTATCTCACTTATGCAGCCATACTCGGTTTAGTGATTGGTTCACTATTTTCAGTTTTTCCTGGTTTGCCTAATCAGGGCCTTACATGGTTAGCATCGATAATCACACTTATCTTAGGATTTATAATTAGTTTTATTTTAGGTCGCTTCACTAATGAGTCCTAAATCATATACAAAGGCGGGACAGAAATCGATTTGACTTCATTGCCCCGCCTTTTCATTGATTATTATAAAATTATTATTTATTTAAATAGGAAGAAACTCGGTACATTTTTGATTGATTCCACTTAGAAGCAACTTCATTTCCTCCCCATCAATAACAATCTTTAAACCTCTTATTAAAGAAGGAAAAGCCCGTTACTGAATCCATATTATCAATTACGAGATGAAATTCTCAGACTGTTCCCTTAATTATCAATGTTATTTTGCAGGAATCACTGCACCATCGTATTCTTTTTTAATGTAGTCTCTCACTTCAGCAGATTGTAAGGCTTTTAGAAACTCTTGATATTTCTTATCATTTTTATGGCCTTCTTTGACAGCTAAAATATTCGCAAATGGTGACGATTCATCCTCGACCGCAATAGAATCTTTAAGTGGTTTCAAACCATTGTCAATCGCATAGTTTGAATTCATAATAACCGCATCGCCTTCATTATTATTATACGTTTTAGGTAAAAACTCTGCCCCTTGTTGGTTATCAAATTTCAAATGCTTTTTATTTTCAACAATATCATCTAATTTTGCATCTTCAATTTTAACGCCGTCTTTGATTTTAATTAACCCAGCTTTTACGAAGAATGATAAGAAACGTCCTTCTTCTGCTGGATTATTAGAAATATAGATTTTCGCACCATCAGGTAAATCTTTTAAGCTTTTATGTTTTTTACTGTAGACGCCCATAGGTGTTGTTAAAACTTTGCCAACTTCTTCAATTTTGTAACCGTGTGATTTTTTCTCTTCTTTTAAGTAAGGAACGTGTTGAAATAAGTTAGCATCGACATCGCCTTTATCTAATAACTTGTTTGGGATTTTGTAGTCATTGACTTCGCGAATTTGAACATCATAACCTTTCTTTTTCATAATTTCGCCAGCTTTTTTAGCAATTTCACCGTGGGGTGTTGGTGTTGCTGCGACAACTATTTTTTTGTCATCTGCTTTGCTCGTTTTATCTTGTCCACAGCCCGTTAATACAAGTGCGAATACTGCAATAGATGTAAGTAATAACGTTAATTTTTTCATATGTATGCTCCTTTCAAATAACAACAGCTTGATTCTAAGTGCGAATAGGTATAAAAAATGCGTAGTACATTCACTTTCATACACTTATAGTCGATGATCGTTTGTACTACGCATTAAATTTAATTCAAATCATGGATACATATCTCGCTGACAAGTGTTCAAACATTTGAAACACGCTGTCACTAAGCTTTTTATTTCGCTGGTTCAACTGCACCATCGTATTTCTTTTTAATAAAGTCTTTAATATCTTTGGATTGTAATACTTCCATTAAAGCTTTAATTTTCTTGTCATCTTTATGACCTTCTTTAACAGCAATTAAGTTTGCATATGGGTTATTATTCCCTTTTTCAACTGCAATAGAATCTTTTTGTGGATTTAATTTTTGCTCGATTGCAAAGTTTGAATTGATGATTACCGCATCACCTTCACCATTTTGATATGTTTTTGGCAAGAATTCTGCAGATTGTTTACTGTTGAATTTAATGTCTTTCTTATTTTCAGTAATATCATCAAATGTTGCGTCTTGGATTTTTACACCCTTTTTAATCTTAATTAAACCTTCATCAACAAAGAATTTTAAGAAACGACCTTGTTCAGCTGGGTTGTTAGAAACGAAAATTTCTGCACCTTTTGGTAAATCTTTTAAGCTTTTATATTTTTTTGAATAAACCGCCATAGGTTCTAAATGAACATTACCAGCAGATTCAATTTTATAACCTTTGTCTTTTTTCTCAGTGTCTAAATAAGGTGTATGTTGGAAAAAGTTTGCATCTAATTCGCCAGCATCTAACAATTTGTTTGGTGTCGTGTAATCGTTAATTGTTTTAATTTCCAAATCATAACCTTTATCTTTTAATAATGGTTTTGCTTCTTCTAAGATCTCAGCGTGTGGTGCAGGTGAAGCACCAACAACAATCTTTTTGTCTTCTTTTTTACTATCAGAACCATTTCCACATGCGGCTAAAGCAACTGCAACAACAAGAACAACAATAATCGATAAAAATCTTTTCATTAATACAGTCTCCTCTTCACTATTATTAGCGTTTATCTATTTTATTTGTTATCCAATCCCCTAAGAATTGAATAATAAATACCAAAATTAATATTAAAATGGTTGAAACTAAAATAACGTCGTTTTGATTTCGCGTAAATCCTGTTAAGTATGCCAAGTTACCTAAACCACCTGCACCGATAACACCTGCTACTGCTGTTGATCCTACTAAAGCAATCGCTGTTACAGTAATACCTGAAATTAAGGCTGGTAGTGATTCTGGTATCAATACTTTTAATACGACTGTCCAAGTTGTCGCTCCCATTGATTTCGCCGCTTCAATAACGCCTTTATCAATCTCTTTAAGTGCAATTTCTACGAGTCGGCCGTAGAAAGGGGATGCCCCAATGATTAAAGCAGGTAAAGCACCTGTTGGACCACTGATTGTGCCTAAAAGTAAACTTGTAAATGGAATTAATAATAAAATCAAAATGATAAATGGTATCGCTCTAAATAAATTCACAATGAAAGAAACAATACTATAAAATACACGACCTGCTTTAGATTTACTTTTAGATGTTAAAAACAGAATCACACCTAAAATGAGCCCAAATATAAATGAGAATGCTGTTGAGATGATTGTCATGTATAGCGTTTCATATGTCGCTACCCAAACATCAGGCCAACGTACATTCGGCATTGTTATCATCTCTTGAAGTATTTCGCTAAAACTCTTACCCATGACTGACCACCTCTACATCGATATTTTGTGACTCTAAGTCCGCTTGTACTTCATCAAAATTTATTTTTGAGACATCTTGAATGTGCACGAGTAAATAGCCTATAGTGCCCGTTTTTGAATGTTTAATATTCCCCTCTAAAATATTGGCTGAAAGATGATATTCTTGCGAAAGATGGGACAATATCGGACGTGTTGTATTATCGCCAGAAAAAGTCAATTTAATTAAAATATCATCCTTTGCTAGAGGAAATGTCGCTACAAGCTCATCGCTCTCATCACTCGGTTTCAAGTCTTCTTGAACAAAGCGACGTGTCACTGCGTGCTGTGGATTTTCAAAAATATCAGAAACTTTACCTTGCTCAATGACACGACCATTTTCCATTACAGATACTTCATCACAAATTCGACGAATGACGTGCATCTCATGCGTAATAATAATAATCGTTAAGTTCTTTTCCTTTTTAAGTTGTAAAAGTAAATCTAATATTTCATCTGTCGTTTGAGGGTCAAGTGCACTTGTTGCTTCGTCACACAGTAAGACTTCTGGATCATTGGCCAGTGCGCGGGCAATGCCGACACGCTGTTTTTGACCACCTGATAATTCAGAAGGATACGCATGCTCTCTCCCTTTCAAACCGACACGTTCAACGAGCTCTAATGCTGTCTGCTTTGCTTCACTTTTTGCAACACCTGCAATTTCTAGTGGAAAAATAATATTATCCAATACCGTTCTTGACCACAATAAATTAAAGTGTTGGAAAATCATGCTGACTTTTTGTCGTTTTTTACGTAAATCTGCTTTACTTAGCTGACCTATGTTATCCCCGACGATAACCACATCGCCCGATGTAGGTGTTTCTAGATAATTAAATAATCGTATTAAAGTACTTTTACCAGCACCAGAAAATCCGATAATACCATAGATTGAACCCTTCTCTATCTTTAGGTCAACATGATCTACAGCTGTCACAGATTTTGATTTACTCTCGTACTTTTTAACGATATTTTTAAGCTCAATCATACTGTTCCTCCTTGTGTTTCCCCTCTTATCTGCAAAATAAAAAATGCTTTCTCTTTTTAAAAATGAAAGAGAAAGCACTAACACGAATCGCTTTTCTCTCATCTTCAAAAGTAAAATTTTTACTTTATGTGAATTGGCACCATTTCTATATACTAGACGGTTGCCGGGCTTCATAGGGCACATCCCTCCACCACTCCGGATAAGAGTTTTCTGACTATTTAATTGATATTAATCTTATCATTGTAATCAACATGCGTCAATCACTTTTTTTAATTTTTCTAATAAGTACGGTACAGATTGAAAAGCATACAATCTTTCTACTTCTTGATCATAATGCATGATCATTAACACAGGCACAGACTGTATTTCATTTGCTTGACTCCAATCTGGGTGAAAATTTAAATCTATTTTCACAATTGGTAATTGTGTCATCTCATTGGCAATATCTAACATTCTTTCAGACATTTTACATGTCCCACACATCGGTGTATAACCGAATATGAGATGAACGTTTTGATCACTATTTCTATATATATTGTTCAATTGCTCTGAAACACTCATGATATGAATACTTCCCTTTAACATAAAAATCTTTTTTTACTTTAAATCCAAAATGTTGTAATACATTAGAGAGGTAATCGCGTGGACAACGTGCCACTTCACTATAATTCGTATCGATGAAAATATCGATGCGCTCACTCAAATAAGTTGTAAACCATTTGCGGATTTTTCGACCTTCCGCATCTGAATCTACTAAAATGTAGACCTGTTTATCATACAAATATTCAATCATATTGTCTAATTTTTCAATTCCCATCGTTCCATGTGTACATATAATTTCGACAGGTTCTAACAACACCTCTTGAACACGTTTTTTATCAGATTTACCTTCTACAACAATAACCTTATTGATCATCGCCATGGTCTTCACCTTCTAAAAAATATTTGAGTACAAAAAACTCCTTGATAATCAGATTACCGAGGAGTCTTTATGCGGGCATTATTCACCAATCATTTGTTCATAATCAGCTGCACTTAGTAATGCATCTAATTGGCTTTCATCGCTTAATTCAACTTTTACCATCCAAGCTTTTTCGTAAGGTGATTCGTTAACCGCTTCAGGTTCGTCTTCTAAACCTTCATTCACTTCGATGACTTTTCCTGATACAGGAGAATATAATTCAGAAACAGTTTTAACTGATTCCACACTACCGAAAGTTTCACCTTCAGTAAGTTCATCTTCCACTTCTGGAAGCTCAACAAAGACGATATCACCTAATTCGCTTTGCGCAAAATCTGTAATTCCAATTGTTGCTGTTTGACCTTCAACTTTTACCCATTCGTGTTCTTTAGAATATTTTAATTCGCTTGGCACTGCCACGTTAATCCCCTCCTATAATGTTTACAATTACAATTTTATCATGACATATTGGAACGGTTCTATCAACTATTTTATGATAGCCAAGTATTGCGATAGACCTCTTCATTAAAGCCGACTGTCACTTTATCACCTAAGATCGCTAATGGTCGCTTTACTAACATGCCATCAGAAGCAAGTAAACTTAATTTTTCATCTTCATTCATATTTTCTAATTTGTCTTTAAGGTTTAACGCTCTGTATTTTGCGCCATGTGTATTAAAGAACTTTTTAATATCCAAGCCTGATTTTTCTATAATTTGACGAAATTCTTTTTCTGTCGGTGTATGCTGTACAATATCGATAGGTTCATAGCTTACACCATGATCAGATAAAAATTTCGCTGCTTTTTTACATGTTGTACAATTTGGATAATGATAAAATTTGATCATGCCTTTGACCTCCTTATTCCAATTAATTTTAATATATCAAATTATTAATTAAAATGCTTGTTTTTTTCAAAAAATTCATTGCTACATTGTTTGATACTAAATTTATATAGACGAGTGGAACATTGTGTAGTTTCACTAGACACCCACTGCTTCACTTGTTTTATACCCAATATCAATACGGTTAAATATTAGGAGATGCACGACTTATGCCGTTGTTTATCAATGAATCACATAGATGACTTCACCTATGAAATCCGTTATAATGTCGTTACGTAATAGATATAAAGGAGATGTTTTAGATGCAACGCATTACTAACATGGAATCATTCAATCAAATCATCCAAAGCGAGCAACCTGTTATTATTAAATTTGAAGCTGGCTGGTGTCCAGACTGTAAAGCGATGGATATGTGGATTGATCCAATTATTGAAAAATACAATCAATATGAATGGTATTCTGTTGATCGTGATGAACTTGATCAAGCAGTGGAAGAATACGAAGTTATGGGTATTCCAAGTATTTTAATCTTTAAAGATGGCCAAAAATTACACCACTTACACTCTGCTAATGCAAAATCACCTGAACAAGTTGAAAGCTACTTAGCTGAAAGCTTAGGCTAATCATTTGAGGGGCTAGGACGAGATGATGTCCTAGCCCCTCTATTTATCTATACACACAAGTGCGTTATCCCTTATCTACTTTGAGATGCGTTTAATAGAACACTTTCAGTAATCCAATTCAAACAACGTTTTGGACTAAATATACTCTGTTAATATCCCTCTATTTTTGCGTTCTACTTTCGGAAAATCTGCCTCATCCTCTAAGTCTGTTAAATAAATAAAACCAACAAGTTTTTCATCTGGCGCCACGCCAAAGATAGTTCTGATTTTGGGTTTAAAAATATAATCCGGTGTTTTCCAACATGTTCCGATGCCTTTTTCATACAATAACAACAATAGATTTTGTGCGAAGGCACCGATAGCTAGATAGTTCTCATTTTCTTCTCTCTGTCTCGCATCACATGTCATAATAAGCGCTAAAAATCCTCCCAAATTTGTAACGGCCTCATAATGACTTTCTTGTTTCTCTTTATCTTTTGGGAATGCATATTTTGATATTTCTCGGCTCATTTCGCCTAATTTATTTTTAGGCACGTAGACAACGCGCCACGGTTCGCGCAAACCATGATTTGGTGCGTCAGCCGCTTCTAATATTACTTCTTTCAATGCAGACTCATCAATATACATATCCCTTTTGAACTTCTTAATACTTCTTCTTGAACTAATTGCTTCACGAAGCTCCATCTCTATCTACCCCTTAAAATGATAATCATTATCAATTATAAACGAGAGTCTTTTAACTTTCAAATAAACTGTACAATGGAAGTACTTCTGCCAATTGTTTAACATGAAGTTGACCGGGAGCCACCCCTTTTTCCAATGCACCATATGAAAGTGCCCCACCAAAAGTATTTTGAGCAGTTCGTGAAATCAAACCTAATTGTGACATTGATATCCCTGTCACCCACTGTTGCAAGGCGTCACTCGTTTCAGAAAGCGCTTGTAGTAGCACTAACACATCTTGTGTCGTTCTCGGCATGACTGCAATTTTTAAATGATTGGCTCCTAGTTGAGACATATGATAGTAGGTTTTTTTCAACACTTCTATCGGTGGTGTTTCTTCAAAGTTATGGTATGAAGCAATCGAAACCATTCCCGCTTGGTGAATTTGTGATACAATCTCCCCTCGCTCTTGTTGATCAGGCACCCATTCAATATCAATTAAATCAATCTGTTTTAATTGTGTTAATCCGCGCAACAACTTAAAGTAGTCTTTCCTTTCGTAATGCCCTTCTCCACCTTGACTTTGTGTACGATAAGTCACTAAGATTTCGAATGGCTTAGTTGGATAGTTTTCTAAAATTTGATCGATAAGTTGTTCGACAACAATGGTGTGACATTCTGTTAAGGCGTCAATTCGCAATTCAAGAATGTCAAAATAAGCCGCATTTTGTTGAATCAATGCGCGTTGTTCATTTGATAACTGCTTTTGACGTGGCATAAAACTTGCTACAATTTGTGTTTTCAATGGCGATTCACCTTTTCTCATTTATGGATTGACAATATTTACAGCTTGACCTGTCGTAATAAATGATAAAAC
This sequence comes from Staphylococcus sp. HGB0015, assembly GCF_000411275.1. Classification (NCBI taxonomy): domain Bacteria; kingdom Bacillati; phylum Bacillota; class Bacilli; order Caryophanales; family Staphylococcaceae; genus Staphylococcus; species Staphylococcus sp. HGB0015. The sequence continues at coordinate 310,928 of NZ_KE150417.1, read as the reverse complement.
ATCTTCTAGTGGGATATCCACTAAATTTTTAACGGCTTCATCCGTATAGAATGCAACATGTGGAGAAACCAACACATTTTCGTGTTCTAACAACGTTTGTAACACTGGATCATCTAATTTTTTATTTCCCCAATCATGTCTAAAATATGCCCCTTCATTTTCATAGGTGTCGATTGCCGCACTTGCAACAATCCCTTCATCTAAACTTTTAAGGAGGGCTTGTGTATCCAAAACGCTACCACGGCAGCATTAATGATAATAAGGCCTGGTTTCGCTTGACGTAGTATCGCCTCATTAATCAAATAATGGTTTTCTTTTGAGCCAGGAATATGTAATGTTAATACATCTACTTTTGAAACGAGTTCTTCCAAGCTATCCACATATGTCACAACATCTCTCAAATCATCATCAGGAAGTAAGTCATAAGCTAAAACTTCTGAACCAAAACCACTAAAAATTTTAGCAGCGCGGCGTCCGATACGACCGGTACCTAAGACCCCAATTTTTAGCGATTCTATGGTACGTCCCTGTAGATTTAAGTTCCAAGTAAATTCTTGTGTCGCAATATTTTTATCAATTTGTGGTGTGTGACGTACTAATTCCAATGTACGTGTAACCGCAAATTCAGCAATGGATTGAGGAGAATAACTTGGCACATTGGAAATTTTAACGCCGTATTGGTTGGCAACTTCTAAATCAAATTGATCATAACCTGCTGAACGCTGTGCGATATGATGAATCCCTTTATCTACTAATCGCTCATAGTAAGCACTATCAAATGATGTCGTTTGCGAAATTGTCACCCCATCGACATCATCTAATGTTTCAAGTTGTTGCTCATTTAAAGGAGACGCTGTTAATTCTACTTCAACTGTCCCTTTATGCGCTTCAATCCATTGTTGAAGCGCTGGTAACTCATCTTCTATAACATCAAATACTTTAATTTTTGTCATATTAATCCCTCCTGAAGTTGTCAGTCATTTCTGAATATACTCACTATAGCGTATCACTGCTTGTTTGAAAAGATGTGATGATTAAAAACTAAGTAAATGGGTAAAGATTGACAGATACGTATTTAAGGGAGGAATCATTGATGTCAACAATTTATGAAACAACTGCAACTAATACAGGTGGTCGTAAAGGTCACGTACAAACAGACGATAAAAAATTGGAATTTGACCTAGCGCCTCCTGATAACGCTAAAGAAAATGAAACAAACCCTGAACAACTTTTCGCAACAGGTTATGCTTCATGTTTCAATGGTGCTTTTGATTTAATCTTAAAACGAAACGGTTTTCGTAAAGCAGAGCCCGTTGTCGATTTAACGGTTAAACTTCAAGAAGACCCTGACAGTGAAAGCCCTAAATTAGCCGTTGATATACGCGCAAAAGTTAAAAACATCTCACAAGAAGATGCTGAAAAATCACTAGAAGAAGCACATGCCTTTTGCCCTTATTCAAAAGCTACAAAAGGCAACATCGATGTAACACTTGATGTAGAAGTTGTTGAATAGATAAATCTATAAAAAAAGCGGTGAAACAACGGATTTGATTTTCGTGTTTCATCGCTTTTTTATATTTCTAATTCATATGTCTGATACTTTTAATCGCATGACTCCATTTTAATCATAGCCGTGAACCTTATTTGCGCTTCCTTCTATCGCTAATCTCTCTTTGATTTTAAATCCGTTTCCTCTCAGTTGAGTCATCTCATCATAAGCCAAAAATTTAATTCTATTACATTTTAACGAGACAAAGCAATAAAATCACGTCCATTTATATATTAAATATATAAAATCTATAAAACCTAAAATAACATTGAAATTTTAAATGTTATTTATTATGATTGTAATTGAAGATATTTTTAAACAAGAAGCGGGAGGTTGCCTATGATTAAAATATTAACCGATAATGATGCCAGTCAATTTAAAAAACTCATGACTGAAGCTTACCAGAATGATCCACTCACTTTTTTACACGAATTCAATACTCCCCCTGAAATTACAGACGAAGAAATCCACAATCTTCTCAATCCTGAAAATCAAAATACAAATCTCGTTTTCGGTGCTTTTCAAGATGAAACGCTCGTTGGATTTTTACAACTTTACCATAGCCAGCACATCACTAAAAAACACAAAGCCTTTATCCAAAGTTTATATGTCACACCTCAATATCGCTATGAATCGCTAGCCCATCAATTAATCGATGCCTTTATTCAATATGCCAAAAATCATGGCATAGAAAATATTATGGTATCTGTTGCATCAAATAATATTACAGCTAAAGTATTCTTTGACAAAATTGGTTTCGAATTTTTAGGCCTAGAAGAAAAAGCTAGAAAAATCGATGATCATTATATCGAGGAACATTGGCTGATTTACTACACATGTTAGTCCGTAAGCATATTTGACTCCCCTTACAATCACAATATATACTTTTTTCCTCAGTACACATCATGACCACATTTTCAAAGCCAAACTTGAATCATTCATATCAAAAGCATTACACGAAATCATTATTGATAGTGCGCATTAAAAATAGAAAAAGCATGAATGAGACAGAAATTCTTGGTTGTATATTTTTAACGGTTGGTGAAATATTCACTGACCGTTATTTTAATTTTTGATATTAAAAAAGCACAAATATCTCTATAATTGTAAGTGACCAAACCAACGATTAAGGAGATATTGTGCCTATGTGTAATGATATATCAGAAATGCTTGGAATTAAAGTCAAAAATTTAAAAATCACTCAAAAT
>NZ_KE150417.1:56292-307286 GCF_000411275.1 Staphylococcus sp. HGB0015 | reverse complement strand
TATTTGTAAGTGAATATAAAAAACGCATTAAACAACAAAATAACGTTGCTTAATGCGTTATCGTCTCGCCAACCGACGTTGACAAAGAACCAAATTCTTTTAATTTCATACTCTCATTCATGCTTCTTTTAGTTATTCGTTTGTAGCTACGGTTAAACCAGGATGATTTGTCACTTTATGCTGTTTTAAAATATTATAATAAATGTGTTTAATTTTAGATTCGTTTAAGTTAGGTTTAGGGTTTTCATAATTCGTCGCTAAAACAACGATATAACGGTCATTAAAATACGACGTGAAAGTTTGTCCGTAAAAAATACCATTAATACGATTATGGTCAGGATAAGTGTAAAAACCGTAGCGATATTTTTCAGGATATCGGGTTGTCATTAACTCATGAAGATACGGCTTTGTATCTTTTGATGGGAAAACTTTATTCATTTGAAGCTTTCTAACGAGCACTCCCATGTCATGTACTGACATATATAAATTGCCTGCCCCATAATATTGATTCAAAAACATAGGTGGTTTAAATACAGGTGCATTTTTATTTAATTGATAGCCTTTCGCCATATCTTCTTTATAACGTACATCATTGTAAAATGCACTATGTTTAAGTTGGAAAGGATTACCGAAATATTTATAGTAATTTTCGGCATAAGTATGATGTGTCACTTCTTCAATCACTTTTGCGAGCACGAGGTAGTTTGCATCATTATAGAAGTGTTTGTGATAATGCTTCGGATCTACACCTCTTTTTTGAATCGAATCGACAGCCTCATCTAAATTTAGAATATCTTTAGAACCTTTGTACTTGTAAAGACCACTACGATGTAACATCAAGTCTTTCAACGTAATTTTCGGTGTCGTTTCAAAATGAGGTAAATATTGATCCACGTCATCGTTAATATTAATTTTGTCGTCTAATTCGAGTTTTTTAACCATCATTCCTGTTAAAAACTTTTGAGCTGAACCAATCAAGTAAAGGGTATTAGGATTATTCGGTTTCCCGTTCTCTAAATCTTGAAATCCATAGCCTTTGTTCATCTTTAACTTACCATTTTCGAAAACAGCGATAGAACCGTTAAATTGCACATTTTTTAAATACTGGTCAATTTGGGTATAATTCAGATTCTTTTGATCAAGTACCGTTTTTAAGCGAGGAATATGATCCATATTCTCAATGCTATTTTTCTTTTTCTCTTGCTGACTCGCTTGAAAATTTGTCAGCTCTTGTTCATGCTGCTTTTTAAAATAACGGTATAAACTCAAACTGCCTATTAATATGACTAATGCAACAAAACAAACGAATACGTTCACTAATAATGATTTATTTTTTTTATTCACTCTCGTTTTACTCCTCTTATAATCATTAGACAAGTTCCAGATTTAGACATCATCGATTGCAGTTATGATAAACCTGTCTCAATCTAAAACTTGGTATTCGGCCACTGTTCAATAAGAGAAAGTGAACATCTCCCCATCATTGAGCTATGACTGGACAATATAGAGTTTACCACGAACATAATACTTTGCAAAAATATTTAATGATTTTATTGTCCACTATGATTATTTTACACATTAAAAGCTTTATAAATCCGAAGTATTAATGTCTGAAAAAATGATAAATTTTAAGGAAGCACATTGAGTGAATGAACCTAACTTTATATACATTATTATTTCAAAGCATATACAAGAACATTTTTATCTATTTAAAATAAAAAAGCTGAGACAATTTTTTCTGCCTCAGCCTCAATCGTTTAGTTTCTTGGTTCACCGTGTACAAGGATGCTACTTAATAAGTCAAATACTTTTTTGATAAAACCGAAAATGTCAGCCATTTCTTTCATCTCCTTTTATTTGATTACATTTTTATTGTAATACCTCTTTCTAAAAATTTGTTACTTTTTGCGTAAATGGTTTATTTTAATTCCTAAGTGTAATAAATTTTTCTTTATGTTTAATCGCTTAATATTATTTTTACTATATATTTACCTTATTTTAAAATGCAATACAGTTTCTTTAAAACCCTCCTATACACAATTCATTTCAAATTTAAGTATGAATGCTTTAACTTCTATTTCAGTTTTTACAATCTTTAATATTTAATATTATTAGTAATTTGATAAGTATAGTTGACTTTTTAAAAGACACCCACTAAAATACAAAATATATTATTTTCAGAAAATTCATATAAAACTTATCCAGAGAAGCGGAGGGACTGGCCCTATGAAGCTTCGGCAACAGGCTACGGCACTGTGCCAATTCCAGTAACTGATACGGTCTTCGTATCGGTTAGAAGATAAGATTACATGGCAATACTTCTTATCTTTCCAATAAAGAAGTATTGTTTTTATTTTTTAGGGGGTCTTTTTATGTCAAAGAAACAAATACATTTAAACGGTTTTGTCCAACAGTCTCCATCACCGCATTCCATAGGTTTATGGAAACACGAAAAAGATAAAGGGCATCTTCATGGAGATATCGAATATTGGACGCATCTTGCGCAAACATTCGAAAAAGGAAAGTTTGATGCCCTTTTTATGGCTGACGTTTTAGGGACTTATAGTGTTTATGAAAATTCTCATAGGGCTGCCACAAAATATGCAGTTCAATTTCCTGCTTATGATCCTATTGCAACGATTTCAGCAATGGCAGCAGTTACGAAGCACCTCGGTTTTGCACCTACCGTATCGACAACATATGCAAAACCTTATCAATTAGCGCGACAACTCTCTACACTAGATCACTTATCTAAAGGACGCATCGGATGGAATGTCGTTACCTCTTATTTAGAAAGTGAGGCTGTCAACTTAGGTCTCACAGAGCGCTTGCCAAAAGAAACACGCTATGATCGTGCGGATGAATTTTTAGAAGTCACTTACAAATTATGGGAAAAGAGTTGGGATGACCAAGCTATCGTCAGAGATATTGACAGTGATACATATACTGATCCTGATAAAGTCAACTTAATTCATCACAAAGGCAAGTTTTTCAATGTTCCGGGTCCTCATCTTGTTGATCCTTCACCGCAACGAACACCTGTTATTTTCCAAGCAGGCGCATCTTCACGGGGTCGTGATTTTGCAGCAAAACATGCAGAAGCCGTCTTTACGACTCAGCACTCTTTAGATGCTTGTAAAGCTTATGTCGCGGATGTAAGAGCACGCGCAGAAAAATTCGGGCGTGATAAAAACTCATTGTTATTTTTACCGCTTATTATGCCAATCATTGGAGAAACTGAAGAAGCAGCTGAAGAAAAACATCAAGCATTGGTCGAACTGGTCAGTTATGAAGGAACAGCTGCTTTATTGAGTGGACATACCGGTATTGATTTCTCTCAATACGATCCAGATCAATATCTAGAAAGCATTGAAACCGGTGCGATTCAACATGCTATGGATATGTATACTAAAGACCCAAATCGCAAATGGACGTTGAGAGAAGCGATTAAATTTCATGGCTTAGGGACAGGTCCAGTCCGCTTCGTAGGTACACCTGAAAAGATTGCAGATCAACTGGAAGAATGGATTCGTGATGCTGATGTAGACGGATTTAATGTTGCACAAGCCTATTCTCCGGGCACACTTGAAGAGTTTGTTGAAAAAGTGGTTCCAGTCCTTCAAGAAAGAGGCATTTATCGACAAGATTATGAAGGAGAGACACTTCGAGAAAACCTATTTGGTAAAGGTGCAAAATACATTCGTGAAGATCATCCAGCACGTCAACTTTCAAATTAAAAACTACTGTATTTTTATTTTCTAAAGGGAGGGATTATATGAAAATTTCAGTCTCAAAGCTTGGATTTCCACCTTCATTATTATGGGGCTACGTAGGTGTTTTAATATTTATGATGGGAGACGGTTTAGAAGCCGCATGGATTAGTCCTTATCTTATTGACCATGGTTTGACACTACAACAAGCTGCCTATGTCACTACTGGCTACGGTGTAACCATAGCCATTGCATCATGGTTTTCTGGTGTGTTAGTTGAAATGTTTGGACCACGAAAAGTGATGCTGACAGGTACAGTTATCTATATCATTGGACAAATATTATTAGTTGGGCTTTACCTTCTGAACAGTATTTTTTGATGATTATTACCTATAGTGTACGTGGATTTGGCTATCCTTTATTTGCATATGCTTTTCTCGTATGGATTACATATCGCTCACCTCAACACAAATTAGGAACCGCAGTCGGTTGGTTTTGGTTTGTATTTGTAGCAGGAATGTATGTTTTTGGTGCGTATTATTCATCTATTGCTATTAAAGTATTAGAGTATATTGGAACGTTATGGACCGCTTTAATTTGGGTCATCATTGGTGCCCTGTTAGCAATCGTTGCTAACAAAGACATCTTTGTTAAAAATGAAAGTCATTCACATAAAAATAAATGGCAACAACTTTTAGAAGGCTTCACAATCGTTGCATATGAGCCACGCGTCGTCGTTGCATGCTTAGTTCGCGTTATTAATTCTATAGCTACTTATGCTTTCCCTCTATTCTTACCTGTCTATTTGTCGGAAAAGGGTATCACAACGACCACTTGGCTGAATATTTGGGGCACTATTTTCACTTCAAATGTCATATTTAACCTTATATTTGGTTGGATTGGAGATAAATTGGGCTGGCGTACCACGATTCGTTGGTTTGGTGGTGTCGGCTGTGCCTTATTCACCATCGGCTTATATTTTGTACCTCAATGGTTCGGAGGAAATGTTATTCTTATCGCTATTATAGGTATACTTTGGGGAATTTGCCTTGCTGGATTTGTCCCAATCAACGCTTTAACCCCTTCATTAGTTGGCGATAGTCATAAAGGCGCGGCCATGTCTCTATTAAACTTAGGTGTCGGTTTATGCGTATTTATAGGACCTGGTCTTGTAGGATTATTACACGATACGATTGGAACACGAGGCCTGATGTGGTTAATAGCAGCTATTTATTTAAGTTCCGCTTTTCTAGTTCAACTTTTAAAAACACCAGAAGAACGCAATATCATCACAAAAGATCCGTACGCAGAAGGATAATTGACTACTTTGAAAAGAGTCAGACAATAAAAATCATTCCAGCCGCTACTTCAAAATTAAGATACTATACTAAATAGGACTTGTGATGCAATCACAGGTCCTGTTTTGATACAAAAGCGCGCAAGTAACTTTATCTGATCACTCTTAATTAAGCTAATAATGCGCCTCATATAAAATCTTGATTGGCTATAACCTTTATTAGCTTCTTATATTTAATATCCTTTATAGAACAATGATATGCAACCCCATCGCATAAAACAGTATCGTCATTCACTTTTAAGTATTCTTTAAAATAAGACAAATTTTTAATATCCAAATTAGCTTTATTAAAATACATAATGTTAAGCCCTTATTAACTTAATTTTCCCTATTACCGTAGCTGTTTTTAGTCTAACAGCACTCAACACCACTTTTGCTAACAGAGTAAAACCCTTGCTACCTCACTTTAGAAGATTTAACTTTTTTATACGTTGAATATCTTTATCTAACAAGTAGAATAATGAGATTGCTATACTCAAAATAGCGATTAAAATAAAATTGATACTTATCGAATTAAAAATATTAGGCAAAGTACCACCTACCAGTGCACCAATCGGTATAAGAATACTCAAAAGTGTTTCATTTGTTGTTGCGACTCGACCAAGCATATGTTTGGGAGGCAAAATTTGAAAAGCTTAATAAATGAAAGATTGATAAAAATAGCAATATCGAACAAACGATGATACTATGTGTCCCAAATAAATAAAGAATGAACCACACGATTGATAAAATCAAGAAGCTAAGAAATAACAACTTGTTAAATTTAAATTGCTTAATGACCTTTGGAGCTGCTAAAAATCCTATCATCATACCTAAACCGTTAGCGAAAAGGAGCACAGCATATATTTACTATCATGACCATATGCTAGTGCCAATTTCGGATAAATAACTGTAACAGCCGATATTGAAAAATTAATGAGAGATAAAGGAAGCAACAATTTAAGAATTTTCTTGTTAGAAACATATCGTAGGCCTTCCTTAAAATCTTCCATGTATTCTGTGCTGATTGTTTTATATTGATCATTCGGATGACCGTTCTGGTGAGCTATGTTGACTTTTAATAGTTTAAACATGATAAACGCGATTAGAAATATGAATATATTCAAGCTCATGAGATTTTGAATTAATATGACACTTAATAAAAAACCAATAAAACTATCTAGGATAATATTTAAACCTTTATAAGTAAGTTGAAATAATGAATTGTTCTTCATGATTTCATCTTCATCTTTAGATAGGATTTAAGACACTCTCTGCTGGATAAATGAGAGATGAAAATATTAAAGACAAACTCAATAATATATACATCTTTATTAAACCCATGTGTCCACTATAAAATAACAATGCTAACAAAGTGACTAAAATAATTTGTATCATCGTACTTAGATATAGGATTTTTTAATATGATATCTATCTAAAATCGGTCCTAAGAATATCATACACACATCTATAATACCTACAATAGCGCCTATTATGCCTAAATATACGGGGTTATCATATTGAGTAGCAATATACCAAGTTAATGAAATTAATATAATACTATCTCCAATATTTATCGCTATTCTTCCTATAAGTAATTGATATATTGTTTTCATGATTTCACCGCAAAAACCTTTTTATAAAATAAGATGTAGCAACGCTTAAAGTACAGTCATATTAGAAATTTAATTTATCTCTATTATAATCTAAAGTGATATCATGACAAATCCCATAGCTGATCACATTCCTTATTGATTCAATTTCGAGTACTGCTATTTTAAATTATTTAAGGTTACAATGAAGTAATGAAAAAAACAATACACATTATAGCTATGAAATACGCTAGTGAAAAAATGATTAAATTAACTCTCTATTTGCTATTTATCCTCTCTCAAAAATATATCTCATCTATTCAAGTTGACGTAATAAACATAAAAAGGCTTCTCTATCTACTTTCTAAGCATTAAATACAATATATTCTTTCTATTCAACACATTGTTTTTTAAATATCATTTTTTATATTTATTCACTTAAAATTTTATAGCATTTTTTATTTGTGAAAAAATGCACTTAGTGTCATATTACACATATATCATAATAGAAGGTGTATAGTATGTTAGTAAAATCAGCCGTTGTGAATGCAGTTGGCAAGGATTATGAATTTGAGACATTAGAGCTCCAAGATATGCAAAAAGACGAAGTTATTGTAAAAGTCGTTGCATCTGGAATATGTCATTCAGATGAGGCAATTAGAATTGGAGAGGCAGAAATACCGTTACCTGCAGTTTTGGGTCATGAAGGCGCTGGTATTATCGTTAAAGTTGGAGAAGCAGCAAAAAACTTCAAGGTCGGTGATCACGTTTTAATGACCTATAATATTTGTGGTGAATGCATGCAATGCAAATCTGGGCACCCCTCTTCTTGTAAATCTTGGGCAGCGCTAAATATGAGTGGCACAAGACTTGATGGTTCTTATGTATTCAAAAAACAAGATGGTACACCGGTTTCGAACTTTTTTACTCAAAGTGCATTTTCCACGTATACCTTAACGAACTATAAGAATTTAGTTAAAATCGATGATAACATTGACTTAAGATTAGTCGCCCCACTAGGATGCGGCTTTCTCACTGGTGCTGGTACCGTCGTAAATGGCTTAAAACCTCAATCAGGAGATAGTATAGCTGTATTTGGCACAGGTGCAGTTGGACTTGCTGCCTTAATGTTAGCAAAAGCTCAAGGATGTACGACTGTAATTGCTATTGATATTCATGATTATAGACTACAAATCGCTAAAGAATTAGGGGCAACACATGTTATCAATAGCTCTAAAGAAGACATATGCTCAGCAGTAAAACGTATCACTCAAGATAAAGGGGTCAAATTTTCTGTAGATACAACCGGAGTGCGTGATATCATGAAATCTTCTATTGAGATACTGAGTGCACAAGGCATTGCTGCACCAGTAGCAGTTACCCCCAAAACTATAGATATTAATCCATTTTTAGATTTAGTTCTTCAAAACAAAACAATCAAAGGGGGTTTAATGGGTGATGCCATTGCACAAATTGAAATTCCTCAATTGATAGCATTATATCAACAAGGAAAATTTAATTTCGATAGATTAATTCAATACTACAAATTTGAAGAGATTAATCAAGCAAGTTTAGATTCCAACACTGGAAAAGTAATCAAACCTGTACTGATTATAGACCCTGAATACAAAGTTAGTAGTGCTGAAAAATAAATATGACATAACTCTAAAATATTTAAACCACACCGTCCAACTCGTATAGATTTTCTGTCAAATAGGACTGATGAATAAAATATAGAGGTTAAGTAGCATAGCGTTGCTTAATCTTTTTTTTTGCTACACCAATTGCTCAGTCTTCAAAACCATGTATAATCCAAACAAGTGAAATTTCTAGTAATGAAATCACACAATAAGATTTACATAAAAATAATTTACAAAATCCAAATGAAGTAGAAATTATTGATAAAACAAATAGCGATGCAGATCCAGTTATTGAATTACCTAAAGAAGATATTGATTTAAAGGCAAATATTCAATATGATTTGGATACTGATACAATGGAAGTCAAAGGTAGCTATATTGTTGAAAATGGCGAATCAATAAATAAGAAGTTTAATGTTTTAATAGATCAACTTGAAAATGAAGAGTATGAAGCTACATTTATCGACAAAGATACTAGTGAAATAATAAAACACAACTCAATTGAAGCTAAATCATCTGCATGGCCATTAATAATATTAGCAGCTGTAGCTAGATATGGTGTGAAATACGCTGTAAAAAATATGGAAAGAGCGCAACTCAAAACGCTATTAAAACTAAAAGCTTTGGTAAAGTTTTACCTTCAATAGCCCATTTAGGAGCTAATAAAGGAAAACACATTCTTGCTAGTAAACATAATTTGAGCAAAGTAACTAAAAATAATTGGAGTGACGTTTCTAAAGTAATGTCACATGTTATGAGACAGGGAAAGCAAAGCAGAAATAAGAATACTGTATATTAAAAAACACTTACCATGAGTGCTAGAACAGTAGTCGTAACCTACACACGAAAAAAGTAAAATATATGTATCGAATGGAGGCAAATAAATGAAAAGCACTAACATTATATTAAATTTATTACCAACTGAATTGCAAAGAATGTTAGAAAACAAAGACTTGGACAATGTTTTAACATACTTTATGTCAAACGACATTTCAGACGAAAAATTAGCATATTATTTATCAAACCTTGCTAATCAAATTAACACGATTGAATATCACGAAATGGTCGCAAGCATCTATCATTTTCATTTTAATTATGTAGTTAGTGCTTATGATTTAGCTTATTATCACTATTGGCAATCGCTTGAGATTTCACAATTTAAAAATCAAAATTTGTTGAATGAATTTTTAGAGATTCTGGATGAACCAGATTTCGATATGATTAGTAAAGAGAATATTGAAATGGTTGCAAATAAAGTACTTGAAAAAGACCCTAAAAATGATATAGCTATTAAATACGCTAAATCATAATTCATAATTAAACCAAAAGGGCTGGGACATAATTCCAAAAATAAAAAAAGAATCCTCAGAAAAGTTATCTAAAGAAGAGATGAATCAAATTGAAACCTATCTAGAGAACAAAGAAAAAAATTAAATTTCTCAAATCGAAAATACGGCCAATACTCAAGAACGTAAAACATTGAGAAAATAGCGAAGCCAAATTAAAAAAAGCAAAAAAGCAATTAATGATCTTAGAGAACGTAAAATTAAATATGAGAATCAAAAGGAAATTTATGGTGACAGAAAGCGCTATTCAACAACAGGTCATGATGCGGCATTTATGGGAATGAAAGATGACCACATGAAAAATGGACAATTAAAACCAGGATATAACTTACTAAAAAAGCTATTAAGGGTAAATTAGTATGTGCAGTTAAAACTGTTACTGACAATCAAAAAGCAGCAAATGCTGTTTCAAAAAATTTCGAAGCAATTGATGCAGAACTACGCCCTTTGTTAAAATTATCTGAAGTCCCAGCTAACTCAGTTGCTGATGCAGTGTATAGAGGATTAGTAGAAGCTGGCGTTGAAAAAGGCCTCGCTGGTCAAGTTAAAGTTGCAGTAAAAAAGGTATTAACTTACTTGTTTAGGAGTGAAAATAATGTTTGAAAATAAAGATGATATAAGGTTACTATATCAAGCAGTTTCAGAACTAGCTGAAATCGTAGGACATCATCCTTACAATACAAAATCAATAAGTCTTTTATGTTTAGACTTAGGTATCACTCTAGATGAATATGAAAAAGTATTGATGGCATTTATAAGGTTGTCTAATAACAAAAATACTGATGATATGAACATTGAAGAATTTAAATCTATACTAATTAAAAATATAGCTAAATATGACGAAATAACAGACTCTCAAGCTTTAAGATTTATAGAAGGCTACGCTAGAAATTATATACCTGAATTATTACCATATGCACAAAAGTTATATCTTGATTTAAGAGTATAAAAATAAGAGCATAGCATTGATTTGCTAGGCTCTTTTTAATTTTAACCCTCCAATAGAACATCATCTATAATTTTAGTTCTATTAGGGTACTTTTTTCGTTTATTTCTCAGCATCTTCTATTTTCTTACGCTCAATCGTTTCTGAACGTTGTGCTTGTTTCAGTTGTGGCTCAAAGTGTGATTTTTCTTCGTCACATTGTTTAAGTTATTTCTTTAATACACGTAATTCGTTTCTGGTCGTTTCATCTGGAGTTTTAGATACTCACCTAGAAATGATGTGTTTTTTATTCCTTTCTTCTTCTAGCAAATACCATATGTATGTTTAATATTATTAAATCAATAAAAACTCCCCCTTTAAGATAGTTTTTCAATAAATCACCTATAAACGTCAAGATAAATACGTACAATTTCACTTAAATAAGAATATACAGTTTTATTCCTTTTCTGAAAGGAAATGCTTTTCTAATCTATAGGACTTTCCAACGATAGAGACGATTGAGTTATGATGCAATGCAGTTTAGTCCATTATTTATTGAGTCTTGATGAGAGGCTCAAAGAGACATATGAAACGGGGCATCGTCTTTTAAGTGCTTTAAAAGCAGACGATATCCAACAATTACAGTTCATCTTACAGGATTCAAAAACAAAAGATATTTCACAAGGACTCAAGTGTGTCATTCAAAAAGCATTTGTAAGTGAATGTAAAAAACATATTAAACAAGAAATAACGTTGTTTAATGCGTTATCGTCTCGCCAACCGACGTTGACATAGAGCCAATAAAAAAAGCCCATAACCACAAGGGTTATAGACTAAAGTATGGAGACGGCGGGATTTGAACCCGCGTCCAAAGGTCCTGATACAAATGTTTCTACGTGTGTAGTCTATCCATGAATTTCACATCATGCAAGGCGATAGACAGCCAACATGATGCTAGTTTGATTGATCTCTTCTCGTCAGACTTCAAACGGCAGTGACGAGCGTATCCTACTAAAGTTGAATCACGTTAACAGCACATAGGCGATGCGGTTAGGTGATGCAGAGTGCAATTACGCAGCTACTGCTAAATTATTGTTAGTTTTGCCAGTTATTATAAACTGATGTGTTGATAACGGAGACAACCCTCCGACACGCTTCATGAGCTCTGGGGACCCCTGTCGAATCCATAAACGTCCCCGTTATTCTAAATGTGCTTTCTTTATACGAAAGCACATTATATCATATCAAAATTTTACAATCTTAGCAATGCTTTAATATTTTTGTTTCATTGCACGATCCATATCTCGCTTCACAGCTTTTTCTTTTAAAGTTTGACGTTTATCGTATTTTTTCTTGCCTCTTGCAATACCAAGTAATACTTTACAATTTCCATGCTTTAAATAGAGCTTGAGCGGAATAATCGAATATCCGATTTCACGTGTACGTTCACCGAGTTTAGTAATTTCTCGCTTGTGCAACAATAATTTGCGTATACGTCTTGGGTCATGGTTGAAACGATTACCTTCTTCATAAGGTGCGATATGCATATTGTGAAGAAAGATTTCACCGCGTTTAACTTGTGCATAGCTGTCCTTTAAATTCGCACTTCCACGACGTATCGACTTAATTTCAGTCCCTTGCAACACAATGCCCGCTTCAATCGTGTCTTCGATGTTATAATCATGACGTGCCTTACGATTTTCTGCTAATGTGCCTTTACCTGATTTTTTTGGCATTGGTTTCACCTCAAATTATTTTTTCTTTTTTCGTGCTTTTTTCTTCACACTTTTCCCTTTATAAAAAGGTTGATGCTCTGTATTTCCAGATTTTTCACGACGGCGTGCGTTTTTTCCTTTACGTTGCTTCTGCTTTTTCTTTTTAGTTTTTTTCTTTTCAAACTGATTACCTTTTGTTGCTGCTTGTATCGTTTTACCGCGTGCTTTTTTATCTCGTTGTCGACCAAAATCAATAGGCATGCCTACAATTTGAAAATCAATTTGTCGTTCTTCTACATCTACATGAACCACTTTGACTTTTACAACATCACCAATTCGATAGACAGTCGCTTTTCTTTCACCGATAAGCGCCATTTGTCGCTCATCAAAATGGTAATAGTCATCGGTCATATTTTGAACATTGATCATCCCTTCAATTGTATTTGGGAGTTCAATAAACATACCAAAGTTTGCTACTGAACTAATGACACCTTCAAATTCATTACCAATATG
Organism: Staphylococcus sp. HGB0015; assembly: GCF_000411275.1. Taxonomy (NCBI): domain Bacteria; kingdom Bacillati; phylum Bacillota; class Bacilli; order Caryophanales; family Staphylococcaceae; genus Staphylococcus; species Staphylococcus sp. HGB0015. The sequence goes on along the minus strand of NZ_KE150417.1, from coordinate 294,509 downwards.
TTGAATCATGTACTCTGCTTTTTTAAGTTCATCCGTATAACGTTCCGCATCGACCGCACGACGTTCACGTTGTGACGTATGCTCAGCAATTTGAGGTAACTTTTCTTCCCATTCGTGTTTCGCTTTTCCATCCATCGACTTTTCAATAAGATATTTTCTAATCAATCGGTGTACGATTAAGTCTGGATAACGTCGTATAGGTGATGTAAAGTGCGTATAATAATCAGCTGCTAAACCGAAATGACCTAAATTTTCTGCATCGTAATGCGCTTGTTGCATTGAGCGAAGCATCATTGTGGATATGACCATATCTTCTGGTCTTCCCGTAATTTCTTCACTAATACTTTGTAAAGTACTTGGATGAATATCTTCCCCTGTTCCTTGAATCATGATGCCAAAATTCGTAATAAAGTCAAAAAATTGGCGTAATCGCTCTGATTTTGGTTGTTCATGAACACGGTAAATAAATGGAACTTCCATCTTACTAAAATGTTCTGCTATCGTTTCATTGGCAATCAACATAAATGATTCAATAAGTCGCTCACCTTCACCACGTTCACGTGTAACCACTTCTTTTGGAATACCTTCTTCATTGACTAAAACCTTAGCCTCTTTGATATCAAAATCTATTTCGCCACGTTTTTTACGCATATCGATTAATGTTTGAGATAAATCTTTAGCTAAATCTAACATGGGTACAAGCTCACGATATTTTTGGCGTGTTTCTGGATCTCTATCAGTAATGATACGATTCACAGCTTCATATGTCATTCTTGCATTAGAATGAATCACACTATCAAATATTTCGTGTTTGATGACTTTACCTTCAGGATTAATGACCATACGGCAACTCATCGCCAAACGATCAACATTTGGATTTAACGAACAAATTCCGTTACTTAATCGATGTGGAATCATTGGTATTACACGGTCAACTAAATACACACTTGTCGAACGATCATAAGCTTCTCGATCGAGTGCAGAACCTTCTTTGACGTAATAACTCACATCAGCAATACTTACTGTTAATTCAGTATTTCCATGATCTAATTTTTTGACTGCAATCGCATCATCTAAATCTTTCGCGTCTGCGCCATCAATGGTAATAGTTAAATCTTGACGCAAATCTTGACGTCCTTCAAGTTCTGACGGTTGAATTGTTTCAGGAATGCGTTCAGCCTCTTTCAAAACATCATCTGGAAATTCTATCTCGATTCCATGTTGATAAATGATGGATAAAATATCTACGCCTGGATCATTTTTATGACCTAAAATCGCTGATACTTGGCCTTCAGGATTATTAGTTCCATCAGAATACTTTGTAATTTGTACAAGAACTTTATGGCCATCAATCGCACCTAAATCCTGCCCTTTAGGAATAAAGATGTCTTGCATAATTCTTTTATCATCAGGCACCACGAAACCAAAATGACGGGCTTCTGAGAATGTACCAACCACTTGTTTAATCGAATGTGATTCTATCGCCTTTACTTCACCTTCAAATTTTCCTTTACGGAAGTCGCCGCGAGATTTTTTCACTTCTACGATAACCGTATCGCCATCCATTGCTCTATTAATTTTTGTAGGCGGTATAAAGATATCTTCCATGTCCTCTTCTTCAGGTCTAAGAAACGCAAACCCTTTCTTATTTTGGCTTAATGTTCCTCTGACAATGCCTGGTTTAGGTCCGCGTTTTTGATAACGGTCTTGTTTTGTCCGTGTAACCATTCCTGATTGTTCTAACTCAACCAATATTTTTATGAGGTCACGAAATGAATCTGCACTATTTAATCCTAATGCATCTTGGAAGTCAGACACTGACATCGGTTCATAATCAGCGCTTTGGATAATTGCCTTAATCTCTTCTTTTAAATTCATCTTGCTCCTCCTTTCTATTTAAAATCTGATTTAAATGACTTTCTAACTTGTCACGTATTTAAAATTGACTTTTTAATATGCGCTATTCAGACCAATCTAATGTTTCTAAAAATGAATAAATTTCTTCAAACACAGCTTCTTTTTCTTTATCAATTGTAATGACATGACCTGAATTTTGATACCATGATAAATGCTTATCTTCAGAAATAGCTTCATTGTATATGATATTAGCAGAATCCGGATTAATCATTTCATCGTTTTCTGATTGAATCACGAGTAACGGATCCATCACTTCATCTACAGCATCTCTGACTTCTTGCAATGTACCTTGGAGTTCTTTTAAAGTACTAGTCGGATGAAATGCTACCATCTCTTTTTCTATCGTCGCTTCATCTTTCCCCTCATACTTTTTAAAGTTTCTAGCATATTCTAAAACACCTTCATACATTGCACCTTCTGTTTTAATGTACATCGGCGTACACATGGTTACAATACCCTTCACACTGCGATTTAAGCTTAATTTCAGCGCAAATACGCCACCTAATGATAAACCTGCTACAGCAATTTCATCGTAGCCTTGTTCTACTAAGTAATCATAACCATCCACTGCATCTTTATACCACACATGTGGGCTTGATTTTAAAATTTCTTCTGGTGGCGCTGCATGTCCCTCATAATGAGGCGCATAGGAAGTATAGCCTTTCTTTTGTAAAAAGCGGCCTAACTGGCGTACGTCTGAACTATTACCTGTAAAACCGTGTAATAATAACACAGCGCGTTTCCCTTCTTCAAAAAAGAAAGGCTTAGGTAGTTGAATTTTCATAATACAATCTCGTCCTTTCAAACACTCATATGATTCATTCTATCGATAAAAAATCGTACATACAAACAAAAAAGCCCGACTTTTCAACGGCCGGACTCTACATATTAAAGTAACTGATACCTAACATTAATACAAAGAAAATAATCGATAGTACAATTGTCAATCTATGCAAAAATAAATCTACACCACGTTGTTTTTGCTTACCGAATAACTGTTCAGCACCACCGCTGATTGCGCCTGATAAGCCGTTACTCTTACCTTCTTGTAATAAAACAACCGTGATGAGTGCGATACAGTCAATAATGAGTAATACTACAAAAAAGGTATGCATCAGACTGTCCTCCATTCATCATATACGGAAGCTATTTTACCATATTTGCCGTATATTCACAATATAGTTTAAAGATTAAATGTCGATTTACGCTTCACACTTACGGTAATCATCATTATCGCGAGAACTAAAGAACCTAAATTCACGAGGAGATAAGGAACTAGTGCGAAAAATCCTTTCACATGAAAAATCGCTGCATAAAGGATGGGTGGATTGAGTAGCGCATTAAATAATTGGGAAATAAAGACTGCAAGCATAAACCACCATAAATAAGGATGTTGATTTTTAAGTGCAACGACACCTGCTGCATAGGCTAAAACATATAAAATGCCTACATAGCGTAAGCTGTTATTAATTGCATTGATGCTATTTTCTGTTGCCTTATTACCCGAATGTTCCAACATATACGTAATCACATGACCATCAACAATAACGACCTGATGAATCACTAAGCAGACCGCAAATAAAAATGAAATATAGCCTAATAATTTGCCGGTATGTTGTGCACGCATTTCAGAGTTTTGTAGTTGTGACATAAAAGACTCCTTCTTATACTTTTAATATTATTATATCAGTTTCAAAACACATTGAAAATCTAAGTCTTGGTCGAAATAAAACGAACACAACGATATCTATTTGAGCACTCCACTTATATTAAAGTTTTGAATGAAAAAACGAGAGGTTAAGCAACAAATTAGTGTTACTCAACCTCTCAATTATCATTTAATTCATCTATTTAACTTAATATTATTTGTTTAAGTTATAGAATGATTTTAAACCTTCATATTTAGCTGCTTCATATAATTCATCTTCAATACGTAATAATTGATTGTATTTTGCGATACGATCTGTACGTGATAAAGAACCTGTTTTGATTTGACCTGCATTTGTAGCTACTGCAATGTCAGCAATTGTAGTGTCTTCAGTTTCACCTGAACGGTGCGATACAACAGCTGTATAACCAGCTTTTTGAGCCATTTCGATTGCTTCGAATGTTTCAGTTAAAGTACCGATTTGGTTAACTTTGATTAAGATTGAGTTACCGATGTTTTGTTCAATACCTTTTGATAAAATTTCAGTATTTGTTACGAACAAGTCATCTCCAACTAATTGAACGCGATCTCCGATACGTTCTGTTAATAACTTCCAACCTTCCCAGTCGTTTTCATCCATACCATCTTCAATAGAAAGGATTGGATATTTATCAACAAGTTGTTCTAAGTAGTCAACTTGTTCTTCAGCTGTACGTTTTGCACCATTTTCGCCTTCAAATTTAGTGTAATCATAAACACCATTTTCGTAGAATTCAGAAGAAGCACAGTCGAATCCAAGGTAAACATCTTTACCTGGTTCTAAACCAGCTGCTTTAATAGCTTCGATGATTGTTTCTACGCCATCTTCAGTACCTTCGAATTTAGGTGCGAATCCACCTTCATCACCTACTGCAGTCACTAAACCGCGTGATTTTAAGATTTTAGCCAATGCGTGGAACACTTCTGCGCCCCATCGTAATGCTTCTTTGAATGTTTCAGCACCTACTGGTAAAATCATGAACTCTTGGAATGCAATTGGTGCATCTGAATGAGAACCACCGTTTACAATGTTCATCATTGGTGTAGGTAATACAGTTGAATTGAATCCACCTAAATATTTGTACAATGGTTGACCTAAGAAGTCTGCAGCTGCACGTGCGACAGCAATTGAAACACCTAAAATTGCGTTTGCACCTAACTTACCTTTGTTAGCAGTGCCATCTAATTGAATCATCATTTTATCGATTGAAACTTGTTCTAGTACTGAGAACTCACCTTCGATTAATTCTGGTGCAATAATTTCGTTTACGTTTTCAACGGCTTTTTCTACACCTTTACCTGAATAACGTGCTTTATCTCCGTCACGTAATTCTACAGCTTCGTGTTCACCAGTTGATGCACCTGAAGGTACGAGTGCACGACCAAACGCACCACTTTCTGTTAAAACTTCAACCTCAACTGTAGGGTTACCGCGTGAGTCTAGTACTTCGCGAGCGTATACATCAGTAATAATTGGCATAATGTTAAATCTCCTTTTTCAATCAATTTTATGATCTGTTCTTAATTTTTTAAACAGACATTATTTTATCCAAAACAGGTTGGCTGTTCATTGTTATTATAACGAGTAATACTTATTTTTCAAAATGATTTAGTGCTCGATTAATGATTCACCAGTCATATCTTCTGGTTGTTTTAAGCCCATGATATCAAGTAATGTTGGCGCTAAGTCACCTAAGCGTCCTGTTGAACGCAAAGTATGGCCTTCTTTAGTCAAGATTACTGGAACAGGGTTTGTTGTGTGCGTTGTCATTGGTTGATCATCATCTGTTAACACTTCATCAGAGTTACCATGGTCAGCAGTGATTATTGCGTGACCACCCATATCGATGATTTTATCAACGACTTCGCCGAGACATTCGTCTACAGCTTCGATTGCTTTAATAGTTGGTTCTAACTTACCACTGTGACCCACCATATCTGGGTTCGCAAAGTTTAAGATAATAAGATCTAAATCGCCTTTATCTAATTCTTCTAATAATGCATCGCGAACTTCATAAGCGCTCATTTCAGGTTTTAAATCATAAGTTGCAACTTTAGGTGAATTGATTAAACGACGACGCTCACCTTTGAATTCCTCGTTTTGACCCCCGTTCATAAAGTAAGTCACGTGAGGATATTTTTCAGTTTCTGCAATTCTTAATTGCACTAAACCGTTATCTTGTGCAACTTCACCGATTGTATTTTTCAAATCAACTTTTTCAAATACAATATGTGCATCAACTTGATCATTATAGCCTGTAAATGTAGCAAAATATAAATCTTTAACTTGTTCAACCTCAAAACCATCAAAAGCTTTATTTGTAAAGATTTCTGAAAGTTGTCCAGCGCGGTCAGGTCTGAAGTTATAGAAAATGACTGCATCACCGTCATTTACACCATCATTTTGATTTTCTACAACAAACGGCTCGATAAATTCATCTGTCAAATCGTTATCATAGTTTGCTTGAACCCCTTCGTGTGCTGAAGGATATTTAACGACATGATCAAATCCACGAATCGCATCGTGTGCTTTTTCTTCACGTTCCCAACGTTTATCACGGTCCATTGCGTAATAACGACCAGAAACAGAAGCAAATTGACCGACACCAAGTTCTTTGAATTTATCTTCAGTTTCATCAATATATTTAAGTGCAGATTTTTGATCAACGTCACGACCATCTAAAAATGCATGCACGTAAACCTTTGTTAAACCTTTTCTTTTAGCAAGTTCTAAAATCGCATAAAGATGTTCGTAATGACTGTGCACACCACCATCAGAAAGCAGACCAAAAACATGTAATGCGGATTGATGATTCAACGCATGATCGATTGCACTGTTTAAAACCGCGTTATCGAAAAAGTCACCTTCTTCAATAGATTTGTTAATACGTGTTAAACTTTGGTACACAATGCGTCCAGCACCAATATTCATATGTCCAACTTCTGAGTTACCCATTTGGCCATCTGGAAGACCTACATCCAAACCACTCGCTTCAATTTGCGTTGTCGGATATTTTTCAAAATAGCGGTCAAAATTAGGTTTGTTTGCTAATTTGACAGCATTACCATGGACTTCTTCACGATTTGCAAATCCGTCTAAAATAATAAGAGCTGTTGGCTTTTTGGCCATAATTATTTCGCACCTTCTAACAATTGAACATAGTCATCAACTTTCAATGATGCGCCACCTACAAGTGCACCGTCGATATCTGATTCAGACATATATTCTTTAATGTTATTTGGTTTTACACTACCGCCATATTGAATACGTGCTGATTGTGCAACTTCATCACTTGTAAATTTTGCAATGGTTTGACGAACAGCTGCACACATTTCATTCGCATCTTTAGCAGTAGACGATTTGCCTGTACCAATTGCCCAAATTGGTTCATATGCAATGACTACATTTTTAATTTGTTCATCTGATAAACCTTTTAAAGCTTTTTCTACTTGTGCTTCTACAACTTCATTTGCTTTACCGTTTTCACGTTCTTCGTCTGTTTCGCCTACACAAATAATAGGTGTCATGTTGTGATTAAATACAGCATGCGCTTTTTTATTGACATCTTCATCTGTTTCATGGAATAACTCACGTCGTTCAGAGTGACCAATAACGACATAACTTACACCTAGATCTTCTAAAGCAACAGGAGATGTTTCACCTGTGAAAGCACCATTTTCTTCAAAATAAGTATTTTGCGCACCAATTTTAAGACCCGGTGCAACATTTTCTTTTGTTAAAGAAATCAATGCATCTAATTGAATTGTTGGTGCACAAATCACTGCCTCAACTTCATTTGTATCTGGTAATGCTGGTAGCTCTTTTACAAAATTTTTAGCTTCCTGAACTGTTTTATTCATCTTCCAGTTTCCAGCGATAATAGGTTTTCTCACTTCAGAACACTCCCTCTTAATTCTTAGTTTGCTTTCTATATTCACGCTTTAAAATTATTTATTCGCAATTGCTTTAATACCAGGTAATTCTTTACCTTCTAAATATTCTAATGACGCACCGCCACCAGTTGAAATGTGTGTAAAGTCTTCTTCAAAACCAAGTTGCATAGCTGCAGCAGCTGAATCGCCACCACCAATTATTGTTGTTGCATCTTTAAGTTCTGCAATCGCTTCACATACACCAATTGTACCTTTAGCAAAGTTACTAAATTCAAAAACACCCATTGGGCCGTTCCATACAACTGTATGTGCACCTTCAAGTTGTTTTTTGAATAACTCAACAGTTTTTGGTCCGATGTCCATTGCTTCTTGATCAGTAGGGATTTCATCGATAGATACAGTTGTAATTTGTGCATCGTTAGAAAATTCTTTTGCCACTTTACCGTCAATTGGTAATACGATTTGGTCCCCTGCACGGTCTAATAAATCTTTGGCAAAATCAATTTTATCTGCTTCAAGTAGTGAAAGACCGATTTCTTTACCTTGTGCTTTTAAGAAAGTGTACGCCATTCCGCCACCGATTAACACTTTATCTGCTATTTTTAATAAGTTTTCAATGACGCCAATTTTATCAGATACTTTAGCGCCACCTAAAATCGCAACAACAGGTTTTTCAGGATTTTCAACAACGCCACCAATGAATTTGATTTCTTTTTCCATTAAGAAACCTGCAACAGCTTCAAGGTGTGTTGAGATTCCTACGTTAGAAGCGTGTTCACGGTGTGCTGTACCGAAAGCATCGTTGACGAAAATGTCACCTAAAGATGCCCAGTATTTACCAAGTTCAGGATCATTTTTAGATTCTTTTTTACCATCTACATCTTCAAAACGTGTGTTTTCAAACATTAAAACTTCGCCTTCGTTTAATGCTTTAATGGCAGATTCTAATTTTTCTCCACGTGTTTCTGGAATAAACTGAACCTCTTTGTTTAGTTTTTCTGATAAACGTTTCGCAACCGGTGCTAATGAGAGTTTCTCTTTATCACTTTCTTCTTTGACTTTACCTAAATGTGAGAAAACAACAACTTTCCCACCTTGTTCAATGATATATTTTAATGTTGGTAATGCCTGAACAATTCGGTTGTCGTTCGTAATTTCGCCGTCTTTCATTGGAACATTGAAATCTGCACGCACAAGTACAACTTTACCTTTTAACTCAACATCTGTTACATCCTTTTTTGCCATCGAGAATCCTCCTCATAAAAAGTCATGAATTTTAAAATAAGCGGAGAAGCGTTTGTGCTCCTCCGCTTACTACAAGCTACAAAATAGTTCGAAGCACATATAGTCGTACTTACAATCCTATTTTAATCTATTTTATTTAGCGTGGCTTGCTAAATGTTCTAAAGTACGAACAAGTTGAGCAGTATATGACATTTCGTTGTCGTACCAAGAAGCAACTTTAACTAATTGACGGTCGCCAACAGTCATTACACGAGTTTGAGTTGCATCGAATAATGCACCGTAAGTCATACCTAAAACGTCTGAAGAAACAATTTCGTCTTCAGTGTAACCGAATGATTCGTTAGTTGCTGCTTTCATTACTTTGTTTACTTCTTCAACAGTCACTTCTTTATCTAAAACAACTGTTAATTCTGTTAATGAACCAGTTGCAACTGGAACACGTTGTGCACCACCGTCTAATTTACCGGCAATTTCTGGAATAACTAAACCGATTGCTTTTGCTGCACCTGTAGAGTTAGGGATAATGTTTTCAGCAGCAGCACGCGCACGACGTTTGTCACCTTTTCTGTGAGGTGCATCTTGTGTATTTTGGTCACCAGTATATGCGTGAATTGTAGTCATTAAACCTTCAACAATACCGAATTCGTCGTGTAAAGTTTTTGCAACAGGTGCTAATGAGTTTGTAGTACATGATGCACCTGAAACAACTGTTTCAGAACCATCTAAATCGTCGTGGTTAACATTATATACGATTGTTTTAAGATCACCTTTAGCCGGTGCTGAGATTAATACTTTTTTAGCGCCTGCTTGAATGTGTGCTTCAGCTTTTTCTTTATCTGTGAAGAAACCAGTACATTCTAATACTACGTCTACACCAAGGTCACCCCAAGGTAATTTAGCAGGTTCTGGTTCAGAGAATGATTTCACTTCTTTACCATTCACACGGAAACCACCATCAATTACTTCCACTTCTTCAGTAAAACGTCCTTGCATTGTGTCATATTTCAATAAATGTGCAAGCATATCGTCATCTGTTAAATCGTTTACAGCTACGACCTCAATGTTTTCTACATCTTGAATTCTTCTAAATGCTAAACGACCTATTCTACCAAATCCGTTAATTGCTACTTTTACTGCCATGTTAATGGCCTCCTTTAATGATATTTAAAAAGTGGATCAATTCAAAATTAAACAAATCACGCACTTTTTATTATAACTAAATTGTTTCACTCGTAATGACTTTTGCCGCAGCTTCATCTGTAATTAAAACAGTATTGGGAGAAGCGATTTTAAGGTATGCCTTAATTGCAAGACCTTTCGACGCACCACCCGCTACAGCAAAAATGTGTGCTTTTGATTGAGCTTCTTCTAACTGAATTCCAATCGTTTTAACCTTGTGAATGATGTTACCTTGTTGATCAAAATAGTATCCTAACGATTCACCGACAGCATGATGATGTTGAAGCTTTTCGATGACTTCTAATGGCGATTGTCTTCGTTTCGCCATTTTCAGCGCATCACCAATACCATGAATAGTGAATTGAGACTCTCTAATTTTATCCAATGTCTGGATAACAGAAGGTTCTTGCATCAAATTTTGATAAGTCAACTCACTCACTTGCTCAGGGACGTATAGTGTAGTGTAGTCGCCCCCGGTTCTCTGTGCCATTCTAGAACAAATTGTGTTGGCTTGAAAAACAACATTTTGACCTAAGCCACCGCGTGCTGGAACAAACAAAACATGGAAGGGAAGTTTCGACATCGCATCACTAACTGATGCCATAGTTGAACCACCCGTTACTGAAACAATTGCACGATCGTACAATTGCTTTTCAAGCAGTTGCCCAGCAATTCGACCAAGTTCTACCTTTACAGCAGAATCTGTATCGCTGTTCCCCGGAATGACATGAACTTCATTGATATCGTATTGACCTTTAATCGTTTGAGCAAGGCGATGATAATCAGAATAATGATTGAAATAAGCATTCAACTGTGTGACTACATCCTTACCTTCTACTGTCAACGCCATACCTGTGGGTTTGACAGAAATTAACTCTTGATGTTTAAGTAAATCTGTTTCTGAACGTAAAACACGTTCTGTCAAATTCAACATCTCACTCAAAGTTCGTCGTCCTACAGGTTGATATTTCTGAATCGTTGCTAAAATAGAGAACCTTCGATACATTTTGTCTATCAAGTCAGGCACAATTTTTTGTTGCACTTGAATCATACGTTCCAAGGTAAATGCCCCCTTAATAGTCAATTAGATGGTCAACTTTGAGCCACGCTTTGACATTTATAGTCCCAAGCACTGTAAAAAAATATATCTTGTTGTTTACAAACCCATCATACTACTGAAAAAGATAAAATGCAAGTCATAAACCATCCCAATTCAATAAAAGGTTGGACGAATAACGACCAACAATAATCTCATATGACTTCCATTTCATTTATAGCACGTTACACCATTTTTAAACATCATTATCTATTTTATTGCAAGACGTTAAGTTATTTCATATATTTACATAAAGAGGTGATTCTATGTCAAGAGATTCCGAACAGCCCGAGGTTATAGACCCTTCAGATCCACGCTATCGTCGCCCCGAAGATATACAACGCGGTTTAAACGAAAATAGATATGAAGGTGGAAATTATACCTATACGCGTTACTATGGGTGTACGCCTGTAGGCTGCTTGCCAGGTTGTTTATTTTCCATTTTTTTATCAATACTTTTAACATTATTACTCAATTTACTTTTTTAATATGAACAAGAAGAAATAAGTCGAAATGCGCATTTTATACTTCTAGTCAACATCCATATCAAGTGATTAGAAATAATAAAGTTGCAAAATAAAAAGCATAGCCACACGCTTTATGCGTTGAGTTGACTATGCCTTTTCTTTATCTTATTCATATAGTAACCGCGCAACACGATACGGTTCAAAATCTTCCGTTCTTCGTTTACTTTGCGTTTCAAAGTGTATTTCTTAAGCCATTTTAATGTTGATTACTTTTATCTTCTGACGGTTTTTGATTTTGGCCTTGGTTTTGGTTTTGATTTTGTTGAGGTCGTTGTTGAGAATGACCATTAGGTTGTTGTGTTGAAGGTTCCTTTTTAGGCTCCTGTGTTGAAGATGGTGGCGTTTTAGGTTCGTTTGAAGATGGTTCATTCGTCTTCGGTTCCGACGATTTTGGTTCTGAACTATCTGGTTTTTCATTCGTCTTCGGTTCTTTTTTAGGTTCCTCAGTCTTCGGCTCTTCTTTCTTAGGTTTTTCTGTTTTCGGCTCTGTTGATTTAGGTTTTTGCTGCTGATTACGTTGGTTTTGTAACTCTGCTTGACGTTCCGCTTCAATCGATTGTTGACGCGCCGCTTCTAAAGATCTTTCTTGCTCCGCTTGTTCTTTTTCAATACTTTTTTCTTTTTCTCTCTTTTCTTGCGCTTTTTTCTCTTTTTCTTTTTTAATTTCAGCATCACGCTTTTCTTTTTGTTCCTCAATAGACTTCTCTTTTAATCGCTCACTACTTCGGTGTGATTGATCGACGAATGAAAAGATTGCAAACACTAATCCTGCTAGCAATAATAATACGACAATAATACTGATAATCGCTAAACCTCGTTTTTTCTTTTTCCCGTTTTCAGCATATTTTGGTCCTTGTCCACTTCTTTTTGGTGCTGACATGATTTTCCCTCTCTTTATTAAGATCTCAATCTATTTAGTTTAAGCTATATTTATTTTTAAACTTACGTCTTGTCTGCCTTGTGATATTACAATTATACAATATTAGAAAGTTGACGACTATGTGACTTTTAAATTAATAACATTCAATATAAATCATATCACTCAAAACGACAAGGCACCAATTATCGAAATCTCCTAAATCAAAACCATGATCCATCTCACTCACCTTTTATGAAACAACACTACCCAAAACTATGATTCATTACTATTGTAACGAAATGGGGCATATTAAGTCCAAATTGCTATTGAATCTAAAAAACTTCCATGCCTCATCTGCTGATACTACTTTCAAGGTGAAGTTTAAAAATAATCATAATGAGGAAATGATTAACTATTACACCATTAATCATCTAAACATAAACGAAGATAATAAAAAGAGGTCTGAATGCTGCATCATTCAGGCCTCAACTAAAGGGAGTCAAAAATTACCTTCGTCGTATATATTATGGGGTATACTGAATTTAATTAAGAGATGTATTAATTATCGAAGGTACTTCTATTATAACGCACTTTGTGAATTAATAAACACACTTTAATGCATTTAAAGTGAAAAGTTAATGTCTGTTCTATGACAATAATATGAACAAGTCAAAAGGAGTGGTTTAAGTGACGAATTATTTAATAACTGGTGGCACAGGTATGGTTGGTACAGCACTAGTTGAAGACATTTCACAACGACCTGATTCAATGATTTACATCCTTACACGTAGCGATCGAAGTTCAAAATCTTCGCGTATTCAATATATAAATTGGAATCAAACGGGTTGGGAACAAAAAGTCCCCGACATTGATATCGTTATTAACTTAGCAGGCGCGACGTTAAATAAAAGATGGACAAAGACGCATCAACAACTTATGATGACAAGCCGAATACAATCCACGCGCGCACTATATGACTTATTTAAAACACGCAAGCAAAAGCCGAGTGTGCTTTTCAACGCAAGTGCGATGGGATATTATCCACCATCTCATACTGCAACGTATACGGAAGACTTTCGTACAACACCACATGATCTTTTATCCGAAATCGTTTATCAATGGGAAAAGCAGGCTTCACTATTTGAATCACTAGGTACACGTGTGATTTTAGGCCGATTTGGCCTCATCCTCTCTCAAAATGGTGGCGCTCTGCCTATGATCGAAAAACCTTATCGTTTCTTTGTAGGAGGGCGTATCGGTAGTGGTCATCAATGGTATTCATGGATTCATCTTGAAGATTTAAAACGCGCAATTCTATTCTTGATTGATCATAAAACAGCTTCCGGTGTGTACAACCTTGCTGCACCTGCGCCTGAAACGCAAAATCAGTTTGGGAAAATACTTGGAAATACGTTGCATCGCCCCCACTACACATGGATGCCAGCTACACTTATGCGACTAGTTCTAGGGAAAATGTCAACATTGGTACTTGATACACAATTCATCGTCCCTCAAAAACTCAATCAGCTCCACTTTACATTTAATTATCCAACGCTTTCACTTGCACTTAATGACATCTATAGCCATTAAGTGAACTGACCCGTGTTGAATGCTAAAAGTGCTCCGATGATATCATTTCTAGTGATATAATCAATCAGAATTGACACGTTGAAACACCATACATGTCAGTTCTGATTTTTAATGTTATCGCTAATTAAATCGCGCACATAAAGACACTTTATTTTAATTGTATCTGATAAAACGCAAGATTAAGCCATTGTTCAAATTTATATCCAACTTTCTCTAACGTTCCCATATGTCGAAATCCAAATTTTTCATGTAACAGTTTACTTTGTATGTTTTGATCATCAATACCTGCCACCATCGTTTGAAACTGTTTTTCACGGGCATCTTGAATTAATATTTCTAATAATTGAGAAGCAATGCCTTGTCTTCTCGCATTAGGACTGACGTATAAAGAATGTTCGATCGTAAATTGGTAAGCGGGCCAATTTCTAAATTGACCATACGTAGCAAAGCCTAAGACCTCCCCATTCCGTTCGTATACAAATACAGGTTGTTGTAATTGTTGTTTCGTTTGAAACCATTTTTCACGTTCTTCTAATGTTACTGTTTCATATGTATAGACAGCAGTCGTATGCTTAATCGCATGATTGTAGATTTCTTGAATTTGAGTCAGATCATTCACTTGTGCCTGTCTTATCACGTCTTTTCTCCCCTTTTCCCTCATTTAAATAAAGCCTATTTATTTTTTCATTAAAAAAGAGTGGCGCATAAATCTAAAATACGCTTTCAGATTTCATTGCTCCACTCATTACATATTAAGATGAGATAGGTTCATCATCTTATAAATAACAGAAACTTCTCTATTATTCTGGTTGCATTACTTCATCAATTAAGCCATAAGCTTTAGCTTCTTCAGCAGTTAAGAAGTTATCACGATCAGTGTCTTTCTCGATTTTTTCAATATCTTGGCCTGTACGTTCAGCTAAGATTTTATTTAATTTTGCGCGTGTTTTTAAAATGTGGTTCGCAGCAATTTCGATTTCAGTTGCTTGACCTTGCGCCCCACCAAGTGGTTGGTGAATCATCACTTCAGCATTAGGTAACGCGTAACGTTTTCCTTTAGCTCCTGCTGCAAGTAAGAATGAGCCCATTGAAGCAGCCATACCAATACAAATTGTTTGTACATCTGGTTTGATATGTTGGATTGTATCATAAATCGCAAATCCAGCTGTTACACTACCACCAGGAGAGTTGATATAGAGGTAAATATCTTTTTCTGCATCTTGTGCTTGTAAAAATAAAAGTTGTGATACGATTGAGTTTGCTACATTATCGTCAATAGCAGACCCTAACATAATAATACGGTCTTTTAATAAACGTGAATAAATGTCATATGCACGTTCCCCGCGATTTGTCGTTTCAATTACTGTAGGAATTAAATTCATAGATTATTTCCTCCTAATTTCTTTGATTTGATTTTATTCTAACCTAAAAGTCAAACATGGTCAAAAATTACGCTTTTAACTTTCACTATTTTAAGAGTTGACCCCTACAATGCATGAAGGTAAAATGATGAGTGTACGTTTCAATTTACCCCTCGTAGTGTAATGGATAACACTTAAGATTCCGGTTCTTACAATAGAGGTTCGATTCCTCTCGAGGGGGCTATCTTACTTTTTAAAATCAAGGCCCCCTAACGATGGGGTTCTTTTTATTTTACTCGTTAATCATATACCATATTATATTGAACTTCAGTGATTTAAAACGATGTCATTTCTTACGAAGTTTTATTATACAAAGAAAGCGCTCAGACGATTTTCTAGTAAAAGTCTCTGAGCACCATTTTTTTGAATTGATGTCTAAGCCCATATCGCGCATACTTTACGAAATGCACTATCAAATAGCATTGAAATATAACATAAAAAACAGGTTATCCAGACTGATTAATTGCCTACTTTTTACACTTCAAATCGTTCTCCGCTTCTGATTTTATCCGCCATTTCGTTTAACTTTCTTAAACGATGATTGATGCCCGATTTCGAAATGGTTCCCGTACTGACCATTTCACCTAATTCTTTCAATGAGACATCTTGATGTTCAATTCTTAATTTTGCCACTTCTCTCAGTCGATCCGGCAAATTATCTATCCCAATTTCTTCATCTATCAGTTGAATACTTTCAACTTGCTTCATAGCTGCACTGACCGTTTTATTTAAATTCGCTGTCTCACAATTTACCAGTCGATTTACAGAGTTTCGCATGTCTCTGACTATTCTAACGTCTTCAAATTTGAGCAATGCTTGGTAACCACCGATTAAACTTAAAAATTCTGCTATACGTTCCGCTTCTTTAAGATACGTAATCCAACCTTTTTTACGCTCCAAACTTTTCGCATTGAGCTCGTATGTATTCATCAATTGCGTAAGTCCTTCAGAGTGACCCTCATACAGAGAAAATATTTCTAGATGATATGATGAAGTTTCTGGGTTATTAACTGAACCTCCTGCGAGAAATGCGCCGCGTAAATAACTTCTTCTCATTTCGTCATCTTTAACCATAGTTGGATCGATATCATGGCTAAACATTCCATTTTTAAGTATTCCTAACTCGTCTAAAATCTCTTTTGCTTTCATTTTTATTCGACATATATAAATGTTATTTTTCTTTAATTTCATCTTTTTACGTACTAATATTTCGACTTCAACCTGAAAAACAAGTTTTATTAGTGTATAGATACGTCTTGCAGTTGTGGCATTTTCAGTTTGAATATTAATGACAAACTGTTGATGCGATAGGCTTAAGGCCCCGTTCATACGAATTAAAGCACTGAGCTCTGCCTTAGCGTTATCTTTATCAACTTCAATCCTTGTCAGCTCATTTTTCATTTCTGATGCAAAGCTCATAATGAATCGTTTCCTTTCTATTTATCAAGAATCAATATGGCTAAAGTTATGATTTGAATTGATCAGGGTCAAATTGAATTGTACTAATTTCTTGTAATGCAATTTCATAAATCATCTCTGCCAATATTTCTGTTCGATGTCTCACGTATTCGTGCTCTGTAATTTCAGCGAGATGCTCTCCTGTTACAAGTTGAACACCTTGTTCCTTTAATACCTCTTCATCACAATAAACAGGTTTAGCACCTTTGTCTTCATACTTTTGAAGTATTTCTTGTGAGAATGGTAATTGATTCGCAATCACAAAATCAATGACATTTGCACCCAGTTGTTGATGAATGGCACGAATATGATCTGTAACTGTATATTCATCTGTCTCTCCAGGCTGGGTCATTATGTTTGAAACATATAATTTTTTAGCATCACTTTCGACAATAGCTTCGGCAATGCCATTGACACAAAGGTTAGAAATCACACTCGTATAAAGAGAACCAGGCCCTAAAACGATTAAGTCTGCTTCTCTTAGTGCTGCAACAGCTTCATCCATCGGTTTCACATCAGCCGGCTCTAAAAAGACACGTTTAATTTTTTTATGTTTTCGAGGAATATTAGATTCACCCGTTACGATTTCTCCATCTTCCATCTCTGCGTTAAGCGCGACACTTGAATTTGTAGACGGTATGACGCGTCCTTTGATATTCAAGATTTTACTGAGCTCTTTTACCGCATGGCCAAAATCATTCGTAATATTGGTTAATGCGGCAATCAATAAGTTGCCAACAGAATGGCCGCTAATGATATCCTTTTCGAATCGATATTGGAACAGCTGTTCTAACAGCGGCTCGACATCACTCAATGCAACCAGTACGTTCCTTACATCACCCGGTGCTGGTATATCCATTTCGCTTCTGATTTTGCCTGTACTTCCGCCGTCATCTGCGACTGTTACAATCGCTGTAATATCTATTGGGAAGGATTTGAGACCCCTTGCCAAAACAGATAAGCCTGTCCCTCCGCCAATCAGCACTAATTTGAGTTGTTTCATTTTATTCGCCACTTTCTATATGTGCATCACGATGATGAACATATATGTTATAATCATACGTCTGCTTAAGTTCCTCAGCTAATCGTTGTGCTAATGCGACAGAACGGTGTTGTCCTCCTGTACAACCAATTGCAATAACAAGTTGTGATTTCCCTTCTTTTTTATATCCAGGAATCATGAATAATAAGAGATCCAATAATTTTTCATAAAATGTATTCGTCTCTTTCCATTTCATCACGTATTTATATACTTCTTCGTCCATACCTGTCAACGGACGGAGCTCCTCTACATAAAAAGGATTCGGTAAGAAGCGTACATCAAAAACCAAATCTGCATCTATTTGAATACCATGCTTGAAACCGAAACTTGTCACATTGATTGTAAATGTTGATTTATTCTCTTTATTAAAATTCTCGTATACTCTTTTTCTTAATGCTTTCGGTGTTAACTTTGTAGTATCTAAAGTATAATTGGCCAAACTTCTCACTTCGGCAAGTAAATTACGTTCTTCATTTATCGCTGCAACTAGAGTTAAATCGCCCTGCTCTTGAAGCGGATGCTTACGGCGTGTTTCTTTATAACGAGAAATTAATTTTTCCGTTTCAGCATCTACAAACAGTACATCTACGATTACATTTTTTCTACTTTGCACAGCATCTATTTCACGCACTAAGTATTTAAAAAATTCTCGTCCTCTTAGGTCGATACCAATCGCTACTTTTTGTAACGAAGGGTTGCCTTGCTCCATTAATTCTACAAACTTAGGCAATAAAATAGGTGGAAGATTATCGACACAAAAATAGCCTAAATCTTCTAAACTCTGAATAACGACAGATTTTCCAGCGCCTGAAAGTCCTGTAATGACGAGTAATTCACTTTTAACGATTTCATTGTTTTCTTCATGTTGCATTGTTGACCACCATCCCTTAAGATTCTCTTTTAGTGTACATGAAAATCCTTCAAAGTCATAGACAGAAAGCTAAAATTTAACACTTTTCATAACCGTATGTATTGATGATGATGTAACAATGATAGTCTCTACCAATATACTTTAACAACTCGGCTAGCACTCATTTTCTGATCATCTTGTCATAACAAAGCACTATTTTCATAAGCATAAAAAACAATGATAAATAAAAAGAGTGGGACTTGGAAACTCGTTGTTACGTTAGATTCCATTGTCCCACCTGTATAGGGTGTCGTTTATTTAATATATGAACACGCAAAATATAGCGTATTCGAACAGATTAACTTCAATCTTATAAAACGATTACTTAAAATCGTGATTAAGCTTCATCGTGCAAGCTTTCGATATACGCTTGAACACTTTCTGCTGCGATACTACCATCACTTGTTGCTGTTACGATTTGACGTAATCCTTTTTCACGAACATCTCCAGCTACATAAATCCCTTTAACAGCTGTGCTCATGTCTGGATTTGCGACAATATAGCCTACTTCATTTGTAATGCCTAAGTTTTCAAACGGTTGTGTAAGAGGTTTCATGCCGATATAGACAAATAAGCCATCCGCATCCACTGTTTGTTCAGTGCCATCAACTGTTGAAACTAACGTCAATGAACCTACTTTACCATCTTTTTCGTTAACTGATTTAAGTGTATGGTTCCAAATAAAATCAATTTTTTCGTTTTTGAACGCACGATCTTGTAATATTTTTTGTGCTCTTAATTGATCTCTACGGTGAACAATAGTCACTTTATCTGCAAATTTTGTTAGATAAGTTCCTTCTTCAACAGCAGAGTCTCCTCCACCTACAACGTAGACATTTTTATTTTTAAAGAAGGCGCCGTCACATACAGCACAGTAACTCACACCACGGCCACCAAGTTGTTCTTCTCCAGGTACACCAATTTTTTTGTATTCTGCACCTGTTGCAATAATCACAGCAGTTGCCTCGATTTCGCTTGTGCCGAGATCGATAACTTTGTAATCGCCTTTATCTTCGATGCCTTTAATATCACCATATTTGTATTCGGCACCAAATTTTTTAGAGTGATCGAACATTTTATTTGATAAATCCGGTCCTGAAATCATTTCAAAACCTGGGAAATTTTCAACTTCTTCAGTGTTCGCCATTTGTCCACCTGGCACACCGCGTTCAATCATAACTGTTTTTAAATTCGCACGTGAAGCATAAACCGCAGCTGTCATACCTGCTGGGCCTGCACCGATGATTGCAACATCATATCTTACTTGTTCTGACATGATTCGTTCCTCCTCTTAATTTCATCATAAAAATTTTACAACATTTAAATACGAGACTCAAACTTATATGCTCAACAACCAATTGAGCGCAATTTCAAACATTTCTGGACACACGTCAAATAGTTCAATGAGCTCTTGTCGATTTAATGATTGTGCACCAGCATTAAAATACAAATAGGTAACTGCCGCAACATATGCGTTTACTTCATCAACATCTATTTTTTCCACCGATAAACTATCTGCATAATTAATCCAACTTAAAAATAATGCATCATCACCTTTAGTTTTAGGGAGGTGATAAAGCTTTTCCATTCCTTTGTGTATAAAATGTAACTTTGTGAGCTGTAGGTTTTGTATTAAATAGGAAAGATAGAGTTTCTCATAATCGCCTAGTGTTTCTAATATATCCCATACATCTTTCGTCATTAAAACCTCTTTACCATTTAATTGATTCAATAAAAAGAGCCCATAAAGACGTTCATGCTGATCCTCACTGGTTAATAGTGGTTCAATATGACGGTTAAAGTACTGTCTACTTTCATCCACGACCCAAGGTGGAAAACCAGGATTCGCTTTAAGAAATTGTGTCAATGCTTGCCAAAAATATTCACTTTGTTCAATATGACCCAGGTAATAATAATTATATGAAAGTGCATGAAAAAGCTGGAAAGTTTGAAATTTTCCTCTTCGGTGGAGGGGTAAGAGTAAATATTGTGATGCTTGATATTGCTTTAAATAACTTAACACGATTCCCAATTTAAAAGATTCTTCATCGTTAATTGGGACGACTTTATTGAGTAGTTTGAGGTAGTGATTAAACAGTGTTTGTTCATTCATATTATACAACAATAAAGTATAGTGACATAAAGCATGGACATCTGAAGCGTCTTCTTTCAAAAGCCGTTCAAACATTTCTTTTGCAATCGTGTTCTCGTTTAAATAGAGATAGCACATGGCAAGTAAATTTCGAATGAGGCGATTTTCTTGAATGACTTCATCTTGTCGTAGTAAGTACGCTCTGGCATCTAACAAGCGCCCTTGCCCAAACAAATATTGAAAAACGACTTGTGTTACAAACAATTGGCTTTCTAATTCAAGTTCATTTTCGCCAGTAAAAGAAACTTCAAACATACTCTCAAGTTCTTCGCGGTAGTCTTCATCTTCCGCGATAAACGCGTAGCTCAAACCAAATAAATAAGCTTTATTCGGTTCATTTAAATCAATGTTTAATTGACTAAGTTCATAATAAGAGGCCTCGAGTTCAGAGCCTTTACTGATTTCTTCGTAATAAATGGCTTCTGCCTTGCTTGGTGCATTTAATTTGATTAAGCAAGTCGCAAGTTGTTGCTTCGCCTCAAAATGATCGGGTGACAATTCTAACACTTTTTCTAAATAGCGCTGTGCTTTCACATAATCTTGCTGTTGCATTTTCTGTTGTGCCAAACGTTCATAAACAGAGACATCAGACCACAACTGTATAATATTATTCTTTTGTGTCATCATTGCCACCTCTCTTTCTCTTATTGTTCTTTTATTTGAATCGGTTTACCATAAGCAATGACATCATTGGGTATATCTTTTGAAACAACGCTGCCTGCACCGATTTTAGTACGCGCACCAATTTTAACACCAGGAAGAATTGTAACATTAGCTCCAATCATCGTATCGTCACCAATTTCAATCTCTCCTACTCTCAGTGCATCGGTCAAAAATTCATGTGTCAGTAGTGTTGTATTATAACCAATAATGACATTTTTGCCTATTTTTATTTTTTCAGGATAAAAAATATCAGGTGTCACTTTGAAAGCAATCGCCGTATATGGCCCGATTGTCATCTTCAAAATATGTCGATAGAGCCAGCGTTTGAATTTCAAACTCGGTACAAATCGCGCCAGTTCAATAATTAATGTATTTTTAAACAATTTTGTAAAACTTTGATAGTCATACATGTGCCAAAGCGCATTATGCGTTTTGGTCGGAATGACCGTTAAACGTCTTTTCATTTAACGTGACCCTTTCTTTTCCCAAGGCCAATTTAAAACACTTGCTTCTCGATACAACGGTGCTTTGGATTTAAATCGTCTCCATATAAACAGTGCTACACCAATCACAATAGCGATAATAGAGACAAGCTGTGCAATTCGAATCGTCTCAGTTAACATCAAGCTATCTGTTCGCAAGCCTTCGATATAGAAACGTCCAATTGAGTACCAAATTAAATACGTAAAAAATGTTTCGCCAATGCGAAGACGTCGACGTAAAAGAATTAGAATGATAAAACCAATCACATTCCATATGGATTCATATAAAAAAGTAGGGTGATAATAAATACCGTCGATTTTCATATTCTCAATTATGAATTGTGGTAAATGCAATTGTTCCAAAAAGGCGCGACTAACTGGCCCACCATGAGCCTCATGGTTCATGAAATTCCCCCAGCGTCCAATCCCTTGCGCCAATATAATGCTAGGTGCAACGATATCGCCGAGTTGTAAAGGATGCCAATCTTTGCGATAACAATAATACATTCCCATGGCAAACGCACCAATTAGGCCACCGTGGATCGCTATCCCTCCACGCCAAATCATAATAATCTCTGCGGGATTTTGTAAGTAATAATCCAAGTGGAATAAAACAAAATAGAGTCGTGCAGTAACGATAGCGACAACGACGCAGACAATTAAAATATTAATTAAATCGTCTTCTTTAAAGCCCACTTTTTGTGCACTTTTTTGTGCAAACCAATAACCAATTAATATTGCAGTTGCTATAATAATCCCATACCACTTGATTTGCAAACCACCTAGATCAATTGCTACAGGATTGATGTAACCAATCATCATTCTTTATCTCCTTTTTGATGTGTACTATTTTTTAATATTTCAGCATTTAAACGTTCATTAAATTCTTCTGCTGTATTAATGCCCATAATATTGAGTCGATAATTCATTGCAGCTACTTCAATAATGACAGCCACGTTTCTTCCTGGCCGAACTGGGACTGTTTTTTTAGTAATTTCCGTATCCAAAATTTTAAGCGTCTCGTGATTCAATCCAACGCGATCATATAATTTGTTTTGATCCCACGTTTCAAGATTGATATTCAGCCGTATGCGTTTTTGCGTCAAGATAGAACCTGCTCCAAAAAGCGTCATCACGTTAATAATTCCTAGCCCTCTTATTTCTAGTAAATGCTCAATAATTTTAGGCGGCTTACCAATCAATTCGTTTTTATTGATTTCCTTAATTTCTACATTATCATCTGCGACCAGACGATGACCGCGCTTCACAAGTTCTAAAGCCGTTTCACTTTTACCTATGCCTGAATCTCCAGTAATTAATACCCCAATCCCATACACGTCTACCAGTACACCATGTAATGCTGTAGAATTTGCTAATTCGTGCTCAAGATAAGACGTGAGACGTCCCATGACACGTGTCGTAGCTTCGTCCACATAAATGAGTGGTGTATCTAATGCTTTAGACGCTTCTAACAATTCCTCAGGCGCTTCAAGTCCTCTCGTGATAATAATTGCTGGTGTTTCTGGACGACAAAGTTTTCTCATCCGCCCCTGTCTATCCTCATCTGGCAATAAATTATAAAACGAAAGTTCTGTTGTACCTAATAGTTGAATTCGATTCGAAGCATAATGCGAGAAATAGCCTGCCATCTCTAAACCGGGTCTAGAGATATCTGTATTATGAATAGGTCGGTTTAAACCTGCTTCACCAGCTATCACTTTCAAATTAAATCGCTTTACTAAATCTTGAGTTGTTAACATGTCAGTCACCTCAGTATTCACTCTATCTCTCGTTAATCATCATATAGAAAGACGCAAAATAACAGTCTATTGCGAGACTAATCTCCACGCGCTTACTTAATCACACTTCTTTTTAACGCAGTCCTATCCGATGTACTGTGCCTATCGTGGTTAATTATGTCCTATATTATACATGAAATGCGAAAGAATGAGATGTATTTCATTATTAAAAAACTTTTACATTCATCTTAACTCGTTGTGTCTCATCCATTAAAAACGGTTCACTCTACTCAATGACCCTATTCATTTTAACATTTTTACTATTTAAGAAGGAACATCTACCACTAGACAGATAAAAAAGTCCTCAAAATTCATAAATCACATGAATTTTAGGGACTCATATAAGAACAATTTCTACACTATCATTTTAGTGCGAAATCACAATGATCATCTGTTAAATAAAGGGCATTTACTTTTCTTTATTCAATCTATCTGTCACTTCTTTTAATGTTTTTTCAAATTGTTTTAAAGGATCAATAGGGTGTGCTTCTTTATTTTGCTTTGCTTGTTCGCGCTGTTGATTGACATATTCAACGCCTTGACGTAGTGTTTCACTCACATTTTCAAATGTATCGCGGACAAAGTCTTCTACTGAAGATTTAAAATCGCTGTCTACATTTGTATCATCGGCTTTTGCTTCGGTTTTTTGAGTATCTGAATGGTTCGTTTGCGCTTGTGCTGTCGTTGTGTCTGTTGCCATTGCATCTAATAGTATTGCTGCTTCTTCTACTGAAATCTTTCCAGCTTGTAGTAATTCTAACACTTTGAATTTTGCTTCTTTCATTTACTAGCCCTCCTGTCGCGCTTTATCACGTGCCAATATTTCTTTCAAATATCGTCCAGTGTATGAAGTTGGATGTGCGGCAATCTCTTCAGGTGTTCCTGTTGCTAAGATTGTCCCGCCACCGTCACCACCTTCTGGCCCTAAGTCAATTAAATGGTCAGCAGTTTTAATGACATCAAGGTTATGTTCAATAATAACGACTGTATCACCATTGTCAACAAGTCGATTTAAAACTTTTAATAATCGGCTAATATCGTCAACATGTAAACCTGTTGTTGGCTCATCTAAAATATAAATTGAACGTCCAGTTGAACGTTTATGCAATTCAGATGCGAGTTTCACACGTTGTGCTTCACCACCCGATAGTGTTGTTGCTGGTTGACCCAACGTAATATAACCTAAACCTACATCCACAAGCGTCTGTAATTTACGTTTGATTTTAGGGATATTTTCAAAGAAATGGACTGCGTCTTCAACTGTCATCTCTAAAACATCAGAAATGTTTTTACCTTTATATGTGACTTCTAAAGTTTCGCGATTATAACGTTTCCCTCCACATACTTCACAAGGTACATAAACATCTGGTAAGAAATGCATTTCAATTTTGATAATACCGTCACCTTTACATGCTTCACAACGTCCGCCTTTCACATTAAAGCTAAAACGTCCTTTTTGATAACCTCGTACCTTTGCTTCGTTCGTTGAGGCAAAAACATCTCGTATATCATCAAAAACACCTGTATATGTGGCTGGATTAGATCTTGGCGTACGACCGATAGGTGACTGATCAATATCTATAATTTTATCAATCTCTTCTATACCTGTAATTTCATCATGTGCACCAGGTCTCACTTTTGATTTATTGATCGCTTTAGCAAGAGATTTATACAATACTTCATTAACAAGCGAACTTTTTCCAGAACCTGAAACCCCAGTTACCACATTCATCACTGACAACGGAAAATCAACATCTACACCTTTAAGGTTGTTACTTCTCGCGCCTTTCACTGAAATCTTACGGTCGGTTTTTTCTCGACGATGTTCAGGAACAGGAATAAACTTTTTACCACTCAAATATTGACCTGTCAGTGATTTTTTATCTCGCATCACCTGTTTAGGTGTACCACTAGAAACAACATGACCTCCATGATCACCTGCACCTGGTCCGATATCGACAAGATAGTCCGCTTCAATCATGGTATCTTCATCATGTTCGACAACAATTAATGTATTTCCTAAATCGCGCATTTCTTTTAGCGTATTGATGAGACGATCGTTATCACGCTGATGCAAACCAATCGAAGGTTCATCAAGTACATAAAGGACACCAGAAAGACGTGAACCGATTTGAGTTGCCAAACGGATACGTTGCGCTTCTCCTCCTGACAGTGTACCTGATGCACGATTCAACGTTAAATAATCCAAACCTACGTTATTCAAAAAGGATAAACGAGATGTAATCTCTTTTAAAATTAAACGCGCAATTTGGGCATCTTGATCTGATAATTCGATATTTTCATAGTAATCAAGCGCTTCTTTTATAGATTGTTCAACGACTTCACCAATATTTTTTCCAGCAACATAAACTGAAAGTGCTTCTCGACTTAATCTTTGTCCATGACACGTTTCACAAGGTTGTTCTGCCATATATTTTTGCATCATTTCACGGACATATTCTGAAGGCGATTCATGGTAACGGCGCTCAATATTCGGAATGACCCCTTCAAACGGCATCGTACGTGTACGCTGTTGTCCATTTTTCGATTGGAATGAGAAAGTAATTTCTTTATCTCCGGAACCATGCAAAATAATGCTTTTTTGTCGATCAGTTAATTTTTTATAAGGTTTATCCATATTGATTTTATAAACTTCACACACACGTTTTAATAACGTTGGATAAAAATCTGAACTCGTTGGCTCCCATGGGACAATCGCCCCTTCATTAAGGGATTTGTCTTTGTCAGGAACAACTAAATCAATATCAACGGTTAATTTAGTTCCTAAACCATCACAAGTCGGACATGCACCAAATGGACTGTTAAAACTGAACATTCTTGGCTCTAGCTCACCAATCGAAAAACCACATATTGGACATGCATGTTTTTCAGAAAACTCAAGTTGGTCTCCGTCAATGACATCGACAACAAGACGACCATCTGCAAGTTCTAATACGGTTTCAATTGAATCAGCCAGACGCGTTTCAATACCTGCTTTGACTACTAAACGATCGACAACAATTTCAATGGTGTGATTTTTATTTTTATCAAGTTCTGGCACTTGTGTCACGTCCATTATCTCGCCATCAACGCGGACACGCACATATCCCTTTTTACTAATATCATTCAATAATTTTTCGTGCGTTCCTTTACGATGATTAACGACAGGTGCCATTAATTGGATCTTTGTCCGTTCTTCTAACGCCATAATTCTATCCGTCATTTGTTGTACAGTCTGTGATTGTATCTCAATACCATGATTTGGACAATAAGGTTTGCCGATACGTGCATATAGCAAACGAATATAATCATAAATTTCAGTTACCGTAGCTACTGTAGAACGTGGATTTTTACTCGTTGTTTTTTGGTCTATTGATATTGCAGGTGACAAGCCTTCTATTGTATCCACATCAGGCTTGTCCATTTGACCTAAAAATTGACGTGCATATGCACTTAATGATTCGACGTATCGACGTTGCCCCTCAGCATAAATCGTATCAAAAGCCAATGAGGATTTACCTGATCCAGATAAACCCGTCATCACTATCAATTTTTGTTTAGGTAATTCAATATCAACATTTTTTAAATTATGGGCGCGTGCCCCTTTCACAACAATCGACGGTTCTTTCATGCTTTTCACCCTTCTGATTTTAATTCGAATAATAAATCTCTTAATTCTGTTGCTTTTTCGAAATCCAGTGCTTTTGCTGCTTCTTTCATTTCTTTTTCGACATTTTCTATCGTTTTTTGACGCTCTTTTTTCGTCATTTTCTTCGGCACTTCTGTACGTGCATCTTCATTTGTCTCATCAGATTCCACAGTCGCACTAATCACATCATGAATTTGCTTATTAATTGTTTGAGGCACTATGCCGTGCGCCTCATTGTAAGCCATTTGAATTTCACGACGTCGTTCGGTTTCATCGATTGCGACTTGCATAGAGTCAGTGATTTTATCCGCATACATGATAACTTCACCTTTGTCATTTCGGGCTGCACGACCAATCGTTTGAATAAGGGAACGTTCAGAACGTAAAAAGCCCTCTTTATCAGCATCTAAAATCACAACTAAAGAAACTTCTGGTATATCTAAACCTTCACGCAACAAGTTGATACCAATTAATACATCAAATGTTCCCATTCTTAAATCTCGAATGATTTCTATACGTTCAAGCGTTTTAATTTCTGAGTGGAGATAATTAACTTTGACACCTGCTTCTTTAAGATATGTGGTTAAGTCTTCACTCATTTTTTTCGTTAAGGTCGTAATTAAGACACGTTCATTACGCTCTGTGCGTTCTTGAATCTCACTTAACAGGTCGTCGATTTGGTTTTTCGTAGGTCGTACTTCAATTTTAGGATCTAGTAAGCCTGTTGGTCGAATAATTTGTTCCACCATTTCGTTAGTATGTTCAAGTTCGTAAGGTCCTGGTGTTGCTGAAACATATACGAGTTGCTTCGTTTTTTCTTCAAATTCTTCAAATTTCAAAGGTCTATTGTCTAACGCACTTGGTAAACGAAAACCATGCTCAACCAGTACCTTTTTACGTGCTTGGTCACCATTATACATACCCCGGATTTGTGGTAAAGTCACATGTGATTCATCAATCATCACTAACCAATCGTCACCGAAATAGTCTAGCAACGTATACGGCGTCGAACCTAAAGGTCTTAATGTTAAATGAACCGAGTAATTTTCGATCCCTGAAGTGAATCCCATTTCTCGCATCATTTCTAAATCATAATTTGTACGTTGTTCTAAACGTTGTGCCTCTAAAAGTTTGTTTTCACTTCTTAAATGTTCAAGTTGTGTTTCAAGTTCTTTTTCAATTCTTTCGATTGCAATTTTCATTTTTTCTTCACGTGTTACGAAGTGTGATGCAGGGAATAACGCAAAATGTTCTCGTTCTTTAAGAACTTCCCCAGTTAAATAATTAATCTCGCTAATTCGATCAATCTCATCACCAAAAAATTCAACCCGAATACATAATTCATCACGTGAAGCTGGGAAAATCTCAACAACGTCTCCACGCACTCTGAAAGTTCCCCGTTTAAAATCGATATCGTTACGTGTATACTGCACATCAACAAGCTTTCTCAATAAATCACTGCGATCCATTTCCATTCCGACACGAATACTTACTACCAAGTCACGATATTCATCCGGATTCCCTAAACCATAAATACAGCTTACACTTGCAATAATAATGACATCATCTCTCTCAAATAACGCACTTGTTGCAGAGTGACGCAGTTGATCAATTTCGTCATTAATAGATGCGTCTTTTTCTATAAATGTGTCAGTAGATGGAACATACGCCTCAGGTTGGTAATAATCATAATAACTCACAAAATACTCTACTCTGTTTTCAGGAAAGAAGGCTTTAAATTCACTGTAGAGTTGTCCTGCGAGCGTTTTATTGTGAGCAATAATTAATGTTGGTTTCCCTACTTCTTTTATCACATTACTCATTGTAAAGGTTTTACCTGTTCCAGTAGCCCCTAACAATGTTTGATGGCGCTTGCCTTCCTTAATCCCTTTCA
Source organism: Staphylococcus sp. HGB0015 (assembly GCF_000411275.1). Lineage (NCBI taxonomy): Bacteria > Bacillati > Bacillota > Bacilli > Caryophanales > Staphylococcaceae > Staphylococcus > Staphylococcus sp. HGB0015. The sequence continues at coordinate 265,045 of NZ_KE150417.1, read as the reverse complement.
CAAGCGCCTCTATTGCTTTAGGTTGATCACCTTGTGGATCAAATTTTGAAGCAATTTTAAAATCATGATGCTCCATCCCTGTTCGCCTCCTATCAACTTAATACTCATATTTTAACAGAATACAATTAAAAAATACAAACATTTGTTCGTAACACGTGATTGTGCTTGCGCGATGTTTTAACATGTCAAAAAGGAGCGTATCTGATTGCCATGTCTTGCTTTTCAGATTCACTCCTGGTGAAAAATATTTATTTTTATAATCATTCTAAATATAACATTTGTAATGTAAATATTCTTAAATGTTATATTCCACTGTCATCATCATGCTCAGTCCGGTTTTTCTCTAAGTAATCCATAATGAGATATCCTGCTAGCAATGAGACAACATCTAAGAAAATAATCCATTCATTATGAAAGAAGCCTTTGTAGACTGAAGCCCCTATAACTACAAGAGTAATGAGAGTCCCTATCCATTTACTTCTCGTTACCGTACTGAAAAGAACAACAAGTACACATGGAAAAAATGCGGCTAATATATACCAGATCAATCCAATCACATCTTTCTTTTATTAAGGATATGCATTGTTGTTTCTCTTAATTCCGTTTTAGGGATAAATCTTTCTGTTAACATTTCAGGAATAATATGCTCTATGAAATCTTGAACTGAGTACAAATGATCAAATTGCATGATGGTTTCGAGACTCATTTCGTAAATTTCGAAAAATAGCGGTTCAGGATTTCTTTTTTGAATTTCTCCAAACGTTTCATACAGTAAGTCAATTTTATCAGCTACTGATAAAATTTGTCCTTCTAGAGAATCATCTTTCCCTTCCTGTAATCGACGTCGATATATATCTTGATACTTTTCTGGAATCTCTTCCTTAATAAAAGTATCAACCATTTCTTCCTCAACTTGTGAAAAGAGTTTTTTTAACTCACCGCTTGCATACTTGACAGGTGTTTTAATATCACCAGTAAAAACCTCTGCAAAGTCATGATTTAATGCCTTTTCGTATAAACTTTTCCAATCCACTGTTTTCCCATGATACTCTTCAACAGTGCCTAAATATTGGGCGATTTTTGTTACTTTAAATGAATGTGCCGCTACATTATGCTCAAAATACTTAAATTTTCCCGGTAAACGAATTAATTTTTCTAAATCTGATAATCTTTTAAAATATTGATGGACGCCCATAGCCAACCTCCTCTAAAATCAATTAAGCGCATGCAAGCTATTTGTTGATTATATTAACACATTTATATTGAATTTTTCACTTGTTTTTACAGCTTTCACTGATATTTAACAAAAATGAATACAATTTAAAATAATTCTTTACGCGAAGTCATAAAGTTTAAAAAACAAACGAGCCGACGCACCATCAATATCAGTTTTTTTAGCATTTAATGGCTGTACACTTTATATGGTGGTTATGTGTCTATAATAATTAAGTCGCAAACTTCCGATTGCTTCTTCGAGTCTCGCTTTCCCAGGCGCCTTACCTCAACTAATTTTGGCTTTTATTGTAGCTCATAAGAAGCCAAAATGGATTTTCGGTTTCGACTCTATGCCTCGGGAGTCTCGACTCGGTACGCAATCTATTAAGCAATTTCACTATTAAAAAGTGGCATTGCTTTTTTCTTTGGTCTTTTATACAGTCTAAAAATAATAAAAATGCGATTTTTGAAGTTATAAAGGTTCTTCATTTTTAATTTGAAAAACATGTATAAAAAAGGAACGAAGATGAATCCTAATATCATAGGGTTCATTTTTCGTTCCTATTTTGATACAACTTAATGCATGAGATGTCTTAAATAAGCCTCAATAAATGGACTAATATCGCCATCCATCACTGCATTGACATTGCCTGTTTCTTCATTTGTTCGATGATCTTTTACCATGGAATACGGATGGAATACATAGGATCTAATTTGGCTTCCCCATCCAATTTCTTTTTGTTCACCACGAATAGCCGCTAACTCTTGCTCTTTTTGTTCGAGCTCAAGTTGATAAAGCTTTGCTTTTAACATCTTCATCGCAGCTTCTCTGTTTTTAATTTGTGAACGCTCATTTTGGTTGTTCACCACAATACCAGTTGGATGGTGCGTAATACGAATGGCAGACTCTGTTTTATTAATATGTTGTCCGCCGGCACCAGAAGCACGGAAAGTATCAACGGAAATGTCATCAGGATTGATTTCAATTTCAATCTTTTCGTTGTTGAACTCAGGTATTACATCACAAGATGCGAAAGACGTATGACGTCGGCCAGAAGAATCAAAAGGTGAAATACGTACTAAACGATGAACACCTTTTTCAGCTTTCAAATAGCCATAAGCATTATGACCTTTCACAAGCATGGTAACACTTTTGACACCCGCCTCATCACCCGCTTGGTAGTCAACAATCTCCGTTTTAAATCCTTGTTGCTCGCAAAAACGCTGATACATACGTAACAACATATTGGTCCAATCTTGAGATTCTGTTCCACCTGCACCGGGGTGCAACTCTATAATTGCGTTATTCGCATCATGTTCACCATTAAGTAAGAGTTGCAATTCAAAATGATTAAGCTTCTCTTCAAAATCGATGACTTCAGCCTCTATATCTTGCTTGATATCTTCATCATATTCGTCTTGCAAGAGCTCAACGGTTGCTTCCATATTTTCAATCGTTTCTGCGACTTCATAATAATCTTGAACTACTGACTTTAACGCATTATTTTTATCGATGATTTCTTGAGCGCGGTTTTGATTGTCCCAAAAATGTGGGTCAGCCATCATTTCCTCATACTCTTGAATATTTGTCTCTTTGTTTTCTAAGTCAAAGAGACCCCCTAAGTTGTTCTAATTTCGAGGTATAGTCATCAATATTACGCTTAATCTCTGATAATTCCATATTTATCTCTCCTTCAAATGTTCAACAACTTATTTTCCATGGCAATTCTTATATTTTTTGCCACTACCACATGGACATTGCTCATTACGACCAATTTCTTGGTCCTTTACAAAAGGTTGGGGCTTAGCTTTCTCTTTGCCGTCCTCAGCTGAGACGTGCTTCCCCTCCAACTCCTTTGTTTTTTCACGCTCCACATCATCATCCACAGTAATTACTGATTTTAGGATATATTTACTTACATCTTCTTCAATGCTTTGCATCATGATATCAAATAACTCATGACCTTCATTTTGATAATCTCTTAAAGGATTTTGTTGACCATATGAACGTAAGTGAATCCCTTGTCTTAATTGATCCATCGTATCGATATGTGATGTCCAATGATCATCGATAGAACGAAGGAGAATCATACGTTCAAACTCTGGCATACGATCGCCTAATTGAGATTTTTGTCGCTCATAGGCAGCCTCGATTTTAGCCCAGATGACTTCATACATATCCTCTTGGTCTTTACCTTTAATTTCACTTTCTTTTAAGTCACCCTCATGTAAGAAAACGTCTTCGATATAATGAATAATAGGTTCATAATCCATTTTTTCTTCGTCTTCATTCACATAATAATTCAATGTTCGTTGCAACGTTGATTTCATCATTTGAATCACGAGCTCTGAACTTTCAACTTCATCAATAATGCGATTTCGCTCTTCATACATAATTTCACGTTGCTTACGTAAAACTTCATCATATTCTAAAATACGTTTACGTGCATCAAAGTTGTTACCTTCAACACGTTTTTGCGCAGATTCTACAGCACGAGAAACCATTCTAGATTCAATCGGCGTAGAGTCATCCATTCCCAATCGGTTCATCATCGCTTGCATTCGATCTGAACCGAAACGCACCATTAAATCATCTTGTAATGAAAGGTAGAAACGACTGTCCCCTTGGTCGCCTTGACGACCTGAACGACCACGTAATTGGTCATCAATACGGCGAGATTCATGTCGTTCTGTGCCAATAACAGCAAGTCCTCCGAGTTCTTCTACACCTTCGCCAAGTTTAATATCTGTACCACGACCGGCCATATTTGTTGCAATTGTTACTGATCCTCTTTGACCTGCACCCGCAACAATTTCAGCTTCTCTTTCATGGTTTTTAGCATTTAATACACTATGACGAATACCACGCTTTTTAAGCAAGTTAGAAATATATTCAGAAGTTTCAACCGCAACTGTCCCTAGTAAAACCGGTTGACCTTTACGGTGTTTTTCTATAACCTCTTCGACAACCGCATCGAATTTACCTTTTTGACTCACATAAATTAAATCGGACTTATCGTGACGTTGAACAGGTCGGTTGGTTGGGATTTGCGTTACTGTCATATTGTAAATATTACGGAATTCTTCTTCCTCTGTTTTAGCTGTCCCTGTCATACCAGCCAACTTGTTATACATTCTGAAATAGTTTTGGAATGTAATTGAGGCCATTGTTTTAGACTCATTTTGAATTTTTACGTTTTCTTTTGCTTCAATTGCTTGATGCAATCCTTCTGAAAAACGACGTCCAGGCATTGTACGACCTGTAAATTGGTCTACAATTAAAATTTCGCCGCCTGTCACCATATAGTCAACGTCGCGTTGCATTGTATAATGTGCACGTAACGCAAGGTTAATATGGTGAATAATATCAACGTGTTTGACATCATATAAATTCTCTATTTTGAACATACGCTCAGCTTTATCAATTCCTTGCTCAGTTAATTGAATCGCTTTTGTTTGTAAGTCGTAATTATAATCTTCTTCAGATTTAAGCATCTTCGCAAAAACATTGGCTTGCGTATAAAGTGACGTTGATTTTTCGGCTTCTCCAGAAATAATTAAAGGCGTACGTGCTTCATCAATTAAAATAGAGTCAACCTCATCAATAATTGCAAAATTGAGCGGACGCATAACACGGTCTTCTTTATAGTTCACCATGTTATCTCTTAAATAATCGAAACCAAGTTCGTTATTTGTACTGTACGTAATGTCTTTACTGTACGCTTCACGTTTGTCGATAGTGCTCAAACTGTTTAAGTTCAAGCCTACAGATAGACCTAAAAAGTTATACAGTTCAGCCATTTCTTCACTTTGTACACTAGATAAATATTCATTGACTGTAATGACATGCACACCGCGACCAGTGAGTGCATTTAAATACGTTGGCATTGTTGCAGTCAATGTTTTACCTTCACCTGTTCTCATTTCAGCGATGTCACCATTATGGATAGCAATCCCACCCATGATTTGAACTTTGTAAGGTGTCATATTGAATACACGTTTAGAGGCTTCACGGACGAGCGCAAATGCTTCAGGTAAAATGTCATCTAACTTATTATTTTGTTTTCTAATATCTTCAACTTTTTGTACTTCTTCTTGAAAAGCTTTCGTTTTCGCTTTCATTTCATCATCAGTTAATAGCGCCATTTGTTCTTCTAAGGCTATGACTTTATCTGCTAATTTACTTAAACGTTTGACTTCTCTTTTATTACCGTCAACCAGTTTAGTTAAAAAACCCATTTTGTTCGCTCCTTTAGCGTTAATACTGTGTCGCTTACAACAACTCATCATACCATTTTTGAGTATAAATTTATACTCAAATACTCAGTTACATTGCCGTCGTTATTTATCACACTACTATCATACGCGTATTTTACTAAAAAAGAAATCTATGGCAATGGTCTACCATAGATTTCTTAAATATCAATCCAATATGTCATGAACTCCATTCGCTATAATGATAGGCTCAAAAACGATGCCTAAGTGGTGAAATTCACGCTTTCTTACTCGACATATTGATTATTCAGTTTCAATTAAACCGTATTTTCCATCTTTACGACGATATACAATACTTGTACCATCTGTTTCTCGGTCATTGAATACGAAGAAATCATGTCCTAATAAGTTCATTTGTAAAACCGCTTCTTCTGAATCCATTGGTTTTAAACTAAATGTTTTTGAACGGATGATTTCGATATCAGAATCTGTAGCTTCGTTTTCAACTTCTGGTTCTGCACCTTCAACATCAACAAAAACGTCTTCTTCAAAACCACGATCTCTATTTTTACGGTTTACACGTGTTTTATATTTACGGACTTGACGTTCAAGTTTATTATTAATCAAATCGATTCCGGCATATAAATCATCGTGACGTTCTTCCGCACGAAGTGTAACATTCTTCAAAGGAATTGTCACTTCAATTTTAGTGCTAGAGTTTTGGTATGTTTTAACTTTAACATGAGCAGTTGCATTGGGTACATTAGTGAAATAACGTTCTAATTTACCAATCTTCTCCTCAATATAATTTCTGATAGCATCTGTGATTGTGAGGTTGTCTCCATGAATTTCAAAGTTAATCATAGTGCTCGCTCCTTTCAACCTCTTTTTAAAATATATTCCTTACTTATATTTTAACATGTTTACGCTATCTCGCAAACGTTAACATACTTAATTTTCTGACTTTTTGTTGTAATAATACATCTGCGGCACAATGCGCTGTATGCCCCGTTGTGTAAATATCATCAATAAGTAGAATAGACTTGTTTTCTAAACAAATCACACTTTCATCATGTTCAAAATAAATCGGATTCTGAACCTTAAATCGTTCGCTTGGCGTCAAAGTATATTGTTTCGGTCGTACGTTCATCTTTAAACAATCAACATAAGCGATTTTTTGAAAATCTAATATCGTCTTTACTGGATTAAAAGTACGTTTGATATCATTTTCTCGACTTGAGGGCATAGGAACAATGAAATCAATATCATGTGCTGGTATTTTAATATAATAAGCAAAAATCTCTGCTAGCGCCACATCTTGTAAAAATTTATATTGGTGAAAGAGCGTTTTAATAAAACCTTGATAATGAAAAATCGCGTTTATCCTTTCAAAGGGTTGCGTAGAAAGATTGAGGTGATCACAATTACGACAATATCCAGATGTATAGGCACCTAAACAATAAGGACATCGGCCCTCTTTATTAAAACGGCAAGCTTGGATAGCTTCGTCACAACTTATACATACAATTTTTGGCTTTAAAAAAAGCGATCGTATCCCCACCTCTTCATCATACGTTTTCATACAGTAATGGCATCTCACCCATCAATCCACCCTCTCTGCCTCGCGATTCGATTCATCATTTTGATTTCACGTCGTGCTGTAAACATCGCTGTTGTTCTTCCCTCATGGAAAAAACATACATCGCCTCCTGGGCTTTGCATTTTCCGCCCTACACGTCCAGCAATTTGAATTAATGCTGTTGCAGAAAATCGATGACTGTCAACCACCCAGACATCTAAGTCTGCCATTGTAAAGCCACGTTCTAATATCGTGGTTGTTAACATAATTGAATACGCTTTTTGTCGTAGGGCTTCAACTTTCTTTATGCGCGCACTATCTTCACTATGCACAAAGTGCAGTTGCTCTATTTGATGACGATACGTTTCAAAAAATTTTCGCATTTGTTGAATATCACTAAAGAATATCAGTGTGGTTCGTTGCTGTTTTTGTTGATGTTTCATTTGATTAAGAAGGTAAAGTTGAACTTTGGAAAAACGAACTTTAAAGTATTTAAAACGTGGGACGACAAGTGGCTTTTGATGAAAACGAGCAGGTAAAGTAATCGTATGTTCATTATCAAACTGTGCTTTTAATTTTTTAGGTGGCGTAGCTGTCATATAAATCAAACTTTTATGTGTTCTTGCGGCATTTTCAATTGTGCTCATTAAAGTCGTATCCATCGACAAAGGAAAAGCGTCTACTTCATCTACAAATATCACATGGAAATGATTTTTAAATCGATACAGCTGGTGTACAGTTGAAATTACAAAATGCGCATCATACTGCTGTTTGCTCGCTTGATGTAGCACATCAATCGCTTCGCTTTCAAATGATTGCTGAACACGATAACTGAGTTCAATCACAACATCTAGTCGCGGAGAAACGATTGCCACATTGTAGGCGGCGCGTCTTGCGCGTGCAATAGCTTCAAACATCATCTCTGTTTTCCCAGCACCTGTTACAGCATGAACTAATAAACTTTCGAAATTCATAACCGCTTGTACAATACGATCAGAAGCAAATTGTTGCTGTTCCGACAACTGGAAAGTGAGATGATACACACCTGTTGTACACTTCATTAAACTTTTCGTTATAAAGACCGTCGTTAAATTATCAATCCGCCCCATTTGAATACAGTGGCGACAATATACAACTGTGTTATCGTGGTACGGACTCTTGTAACGATAAAAATGTTCAGGCGCTGTTGTCGCACATCTCGCACAAAGCCATCCTTGTTTCGTTCGTTCAATGCCTTTCTTTTGTGTTTCGATATCTACTTCCCTACATAGCGCTACATCAGTAATTAGTTGTCCGTTAAGATACATTTAAGTGGCCCCTTTCACCTGTATACACGTTTATGTCCAATGAATTACTTTCTCGCTTTCAAAAATATTTGCACATTGTTTTATAACTTCATGCTATTCAAAAATCAATGACAGGCCGATGAATTTAAATAACTGGCAATGAAACATCTTTTATAAGCGGATTCGTCTTTAAACATCACAAAAAAATAAAGACATCTTAAAACCAACACTAAGCGTTTGGTTTTAAAATGCCTTATACTTTGAATAAGTTTATTCAACTTCTTCATCTGCTTCAGGTAAACGGATATCACGGTTCGTCACACCAATCCCAAATCCACCTAATCCTAAATGAGACGAAATCACAGGACCAAATTCAGAAAATGCAATGTTTTTCTCAGGGAAACGTTCGCGTAAACTTTGAAAAACATCACGTGATTCTTCTTTATTATTACCACCGATCACCATCACTGTCGCTGTATCGAATTGATCACCTAATTCAATTGCTTTTTGTTCGATTAATTTCAACGCTTTCTTTTTAGTACGGACTTTTTCATAAGGAACAATTAAGCCATCTTCAAATGTAAGCACGGGTTTCATTTTGAGTAAGTTTCCAATCCATGCTTGCGCCCCAGTAATTCGGCCACTTTTATGTAAATTTTTCAAATCATCTACAACTAAAAAAGCACCCGTATGATCTCTCATTTCAATCAAATCGGCTAATATTTCTTGTACATCTAAACCTTGAGCAATTAGATCTAACGCACGAATAACAAGTGCACCCTCTGGTAAACATGCAATTTTTGAATCGACTGGGTGAACGTTAATACCTTCAACCATATCAGCTGCTTGTAATGCTGTTTGATACGCACCACTAATACCACTTGAAAGATGAACCGTAATTACATCTGTATAGCCCTCATTTTTGTATGCTTCATAAGCATTTATCATCTCGCCAATTGCGGGTTGACTTGTCGTCGGAATTGTCGCTGATTTTTCTAATATATCATAAAATTCATCTGCAAAAATTGAAATATTTTCTTTATAATTCTCACCGTTTTCCAATGTAATACTCAATGGTACAACACGAATATTATATTTTTCTAAAACATGCTGAGGGATATAGCTTGTTGAATCAGTCATCACAGCTATCTTCATTTTTATTTCCTCCTCTAAAAGCTAAAACACAATCGTGTATTTTATTTGCAATCACTTTGATATGATTTAAGTGATATGAACGCTAATCGAAAAGATAGCGATAATTGTCAATGTGTGCTGTTCGGACTCGAATGTTGTCAAGTATGGCGATGCATATTTAAACGAAACCTACACACGCCTTTACACCTCCAGTTTAATTCAACCGAAAGACACAAATCCTTACAATATGTACTTGATACTTTCTTTTATATCAGATTTCTTATTATATTGCTATTGTTTTAACATACAACAATTTATAATTATATCAACAGTTTTCATAGGTTTCCAATAGGTATTGTGGATACAATCACTTCACGCACATCAATTATTATGCTTTAACAATACATGAAAGACGCTTGATTCATTCATGATAACTGCTAACGCGTACAAGAAAAATCATCACACATCGTGGTGTGACATCAAGCACAAAAAATGATTGCAACATTTGCCTAACCTTATATGAAGCTTATTAATATAGTATAATAGACAACGTAATTTGAACAATAAAGGGTGACATTTATGACAGATTCAGTCATTACAATAAAAGATGAGCATATCATAGAAAATGTAATTAATAAATCACGATTCATTGCACATATCAAACCTGTACAAGATGAATCAGAAGCAAAAGCATTTATAGAGGCCAAAAAGAAAGAACACCGTGAAGCCACACACAATTGCTCAGCATATACAATTGGGGATACCATGTTAATCCAAAAAGCAAATGACGATGGTGAACCTAGTGGTACTGCAGGAGTTCCTATGTTAGAAATGTTAAAAAAACTGGAGGTTCATAATGCAGCGGTCGTTGTTACACGTTATTTTGGAGGCATTAAATTAGGTACGGGCGGTCTGATTCGTGCATATGGTGGCGCAGTGAGAGATGTCATCCAAGATATTGGACGTGTTACTTTAAAGCCTGCAATTCCAACGCGACTGTCGATTGCATATGAACTGACAGGTAAGTTTGAGCACGAACTTCAAAGTACCAACTTCATATTAAGAGATACAAATTATACGGATCAAGTTACATATCATATTGATGTGTTAGAAGAAGATTACGATGCGTATATTCAATTTGTAAACCAACATACGCAAGGCAAGTTCACTATGGAAGAAGATCCTGTTAAACGTTTGCCTTTCGATATCGATTAACGAATGACTTCAAAAATCGATTCACCTTTTCATAACTTGTGAAAAATCATTGATGCATATATCCTCAATATTCTTTCATGAAAAGCAAATAAAAACGGGAATGGGCTATACACCCAATCCCGTTCTAACTTGTTGATGAACAAACGAACTTCGTTGAATTACGCTTTAAATTTTTAATATTTGCTTCGATAAAAGCACTTCATCTTCTTAATACTAAATCCATCCTTAAGATTCTGTCATCAAAATGAATTTGAAAAGACTACACTATTTTCTGCTCTCTTTTCGCTTTGAAATTAAGTTAAGTAGCGGTCGATAATCATCGTCAATTAATCCCGTAAACTCAACAATCAATTCAATTGTAACCACAATCAGAATAATCATTAAGAATACGCCCCATGGTTGTGATAAATATAAAATAATACTTACAACACTAAACATGAAAGCGATGGAATAAATGAGTATAACGGTTTGACGGTGTGTATAACCTAAGTCCAACAGTTTATGATGGAGGTGCGATTTATCTGCTTGCATAATATGTTGCCCTTTTTTCACTCGACGAATCATTGCAAATAAAGTATCAATGAATGGTACAGCTAAAATGACTATCGGGAAAAATAGGGATATAAATGTAATATTTTTAAAACCAAGTAATGATACAAAGCCAATAATAAAGCCAATCAATAACGCCCCGCTATCCCCTAAAAATATTTTTGCAGGGTGGAAATTGAATACGAGAAAACCGAGTAGTGAACCAATTAATACACTACAAATCATGATGATAAAGATATTACCTTGTAAGATGGCAATAAATGCAATCGTAGCTAATGCAATGACAGATACCCCTGCAGCTAGGCCGTCCAAACCATCAATAAGGTTAATGGCATTTGTAATGGCAACAATCCAAAAAATAGTAATCGGGATACCTAGCCACCCAAAATGAATTGTCGGTCCAATAGGCAAGGAAATAAAATCTATGGTCACCCCATAAGAGACAACTACAGTTGCTGCTAATATTTGACCTATTAACTTAATAATAGGTTTAAGGTCATATAAATCATCAATCAAACCCACTAAATAAATCACAACTGAACCTAGAAGTAACGGCTTAATCTCCCTTTCAATAGGTTCTCCAAGCCATATACCAATTAAAAATGAGAGTAAAATCGCCGATCCTCCCAGCATTGAAATAGGCTTAGTGTGGATCTTACGAAAATTAGGCTTATCAACAATATCCAATTTTTTAGAAACAGCGATAACGACCGGTATAATCATCAAACTGACTATCATTGAAACGCCAATGAGTATTAAAGTATACATCAGTTCACCTTCAATAAATGAAAATTTTCTTTATTAATATTCGACAAACAACAGCATATTTATAATGAGCTACCTTTAGAAAGTTTAACGTAAAGAATGAACTGTACTAAAACATAAATAAAAGTTAGAATGCTTTGTATAAGACAATCTAGAAGTTAGAACCAACATTCATCTTTTATAAACTTCAAACGGTAAATTGCGCACGCTTGTAAAGCGCATACGTCACCTTGTGCGCGATTGCGCTTTGAGCATGAATCAAATACTCATGCGGTTTATTTTAAAATAAAACTATTTGCATTAAAATCAATTTAAAAATGGTTTTACACGCTCAATCCTGTTATATATCCTACCATTCAAACGCTTCAAACACTTTATTATATTATCATATATTAACATGTAAATGCCTTTAATAACATTTATAGGAGCGAAAATTATTATTTTCTTTTTCATTATCATTGTATATTCTTTTACGATTATTCTCATTATCATTCAATGCATCATAATCGACAACTATTTGACACAATTGTGATATTTTAATTTTTTTAACTTATTATAAAAATACTAATACGACGTTTTATCATTTAAAATTCTGATTTTCTCTTATAAAAATGAATGACAAAATGTAACATTTCACTTACAATAACTAATGGTAAAGAAAAGGAGTCATAAATTATGATTGAAGCTATTATCTATAATATTTCAGTAACCATTGCTGGTATATATTTATTTCATCGTCTCCAATACGCAGAATCACACGATTTTAGATTTTCAAAAAGCTATATCACCGTATTGATGACAATTGTTGGACTATTATTAGCATTATATCCTGTACCTATAGAACATTATATGGTTCAGCTTTCTTTTGTTCCTTTACTATTTTTAGGACGCTATACAAATTCCTTTTACACATTTATTTCAGCCATGATTATTGCGCTTGTTGGCTATTTTGTATTATCTACATCTTTAACTTATGCTATAGCACTCATTATCATTGCAGGTGTTGTGAGCACTATCGGACCATTTTTAAAACAGAACCATGTCGTTGCAATTCAAATTTTGAATGTATTAAGTATCATTATTTTGACCGTTATTGCATTATTCATGCCATCGTATGATATTAAAGAAGTCATCTACTTAATACCACTTTCTGTGATTGCTACTTTAGTAACAGCGATTTTCTATGTTGATTTATTAAGATTTTTCTCTTTAATCGAACGTTACGAAAATGAAGAAACGGTGGATTATTTGACGGGATTAGGAAATGTTAAAGAATTTGACCGTCATCTCAACGAAGTCTCACGTATTGCAGATGATAATAACCAAAGTTTAGCTTTATTGCTGATAGACATTGATGGGTTCAAAGATGTCAATGATGCACATACACATCGTGCTGGAGATGCTGTTTTAAAACAAATGTCTCACTTATTCCAAAATTACGTGCCTAAAAAGACTAAAATTTTTCGTAATGGCGGTGAAGAATTTTCGATTGTCCTTCGTCATTATTCTTTAGATGAATGTGTGAAACTCGCCGAAAACATTCGAAAAGCAGTTGAAAAGTCTAATTTTCACCTTCCTGATAAAACGGTAATTAAACTTTCTGTATCGATTGGTGTTGGTTATTTAGATAGTGACGCACATAAATCTCATCGAAAAGTTTTTAAAGATGCAGATGACATGCTCCACGTTGCAAAAAATGAAGGCCGTAATAAAGTGATGTTTAATCCAATTATTAAATTACAATAAGCAAAATATTTTAGACACTTCGCGTAAGACATGTTCAATCACGCCAAGTGTCTTTTTTGATCTCTATATTTCTAGTCGCTTTATTTCAAATTAAAAAACAATTCTAGAACAATAACGCCTTGTTCAGAAACCTAAGCATATAGCGCATAAATGAATCTCCTTTTTTCTAATGTGTAATTATTTTAAGATGATTTTTTGTGTGACCCTATTATGAAAAATATTATTTATTCCCTATATATAAAGCTTTTGCTTATGATTTTTTGAAAACATGGGTATTATATATTGCAAGACCCTTTATTCCAATGTAGACTGACAATTGATTGTTATTAAAAAGGAGGCATAGTCATGGCAGAGGCATTAACGATTATAGATGAAGATAAAGTCATTGACGTTGTCTTACTTGCAGGCAAAGTCCTACTCGAAAGTGGTGCTGAAACGTACCGCGTTGAGGATACAATGGGCCGAATTGCTGCAAGCTATGGACTTGAAGATACATATGCTTTCGTCACATCTACAGCCATCATCTTTTCTTTAAATGATCGTACGAATACACGTCTTGTTCGTGTGCGTGAACGTACGACGGATTTAGAAAAAATTGCAATGGCTAATAATATCTCACGAAAAATCTCACGAAATGCTTTAACATTAGATGAAGCAAAATCGGAGTTAATTCATTTAGACCATGCTTCGTTACAGTATTCGTTTATTATTAAATTTATATCCGCTTCCATTGCATGTGGCTTCTTCTTATTCATGTTTGGCGGTGTCGCACATGATTTTATTTATGCAGTTATTGCAGGTGGCGCGGCATTTTTAACATTTGATTTAGTACAACGCTTTATACAGATTAAATTTTTCTCTGAATTTATAAGTGCAATGGTCGTGATTACGATTGCTGCCTTTTTTACTAAGATCGGCTGGGCAATCAATCAGGATATTATCACAATCGCTGGTGTTATGCCCCTTGTCCCAGGTATTTTAATTACGAATGCCATTCGTGACTTAATGGCGGGAGAACTGCTTGCCGGAATGTCTCGAGGTGTCGAAGCGGCATTGACCTCTTTTGCAATCGGTGCAGGCGTCGCGATTGTTTTACTCATATTTTAAGAAAGGTGTGGGAAGCATTGACAGTCATTTTGTATTATATTGCGCAGTTTATGATTAGTTTTTTTTCTACAATGCTATTTTCAGTTATATTCAATGCGCCTAAGCGATTGCTAGTTGCGTCAGGCTTTGTTGGTGCAATGGGTTGGTCTATTTATAAATTCACTGTAGATATGAACTACGGTATCGTGATGGCTGCTTTTCTTGGAAGCTTTATATTAGCGGTTATGAGCCATACGATGAGCCGACGTTATAAACGCCCTGTCATTATTTTTATATTACCTGGTATCATTCCTCTTGTACCCGGAGGCGCAGCTTATGAGGCAACACGACTCTTAGTATCAAATTCCTATACACCCGCTGTAAACCAGTTTTTAGAAGTCACACTAACATCAGGCGCGATTGCTTTTGGAATACTCTGCGCTGAGATCTTCTATTACATCTATACACGCATCAAGCATTACTATGGTAAACTAAAAGGTAAGACTTATCGTAAAGGATATCATATGAATAATCGTATTTAACGTAAGAGAAGGAGTGGTCAACTTGAAAGAACAAATTATTGAAAGACTTACACGCTACACTAAAATTAATACACAATCTGATCCAAATAGTGAGTCAACACCTTCCACTACAAGACAATGGGATTTATTACATCTTTTAGAGGAAGAATTGACAGCGATGGGATTGCAAACAGATTTGGATGATCAAGGCTATTTATTTGCGACATTAGAAGCCAATATTGAAGCGCCGGTGTCAACTATTGGCTTTTTAGCGCATGTAGACACTTCTCCTGATTTTAATGCTGCAAATGTCAATCCTCAAATCGTCGACAATTATGACGGTGGCATTATTAAATTAGGTACATCTGGACGTGAAATCAATCCTGAAGTTTTTCCAGACATCGTTAAAGTTAAAGGACATACTTTAATGACGACTGATGGCACTTCATTATTAGGTGCAGATGATAAAGCAGGCGTCGTGGAAATCATGGAAGCATTACGTTATCTATTAGAGCATCCAGAAATTAAACATGGTCGTATCCGAGTAGGCTTCACTCCTGATGAAGAAATTGGTCGTGGACCACATCAATTTGATGTTGAACGTTTTGATGCGGATTTTGCTTATACAATGGATGGCAGTCAATTAGGGGAACTTCAATATGAAAGTTTTAATGCTGCAGAAGCAACGGTTACTTTTGAAGGCGTCAATGTTCATCCCGGTTCTGCAAAAGATAAAATGGTCAACGCTTTAAATCTAGCGAATACTTTTCATCAATCGCTACCTGCTCACGAAGTTCCTGAGCACACAGAAGGTTACGAAGGATTCTTCCACCTGATGCAAATGAATGGTAATGTTGAAAAAGTGACATCACAATATATTATTCGAGACCATGATCGTACTTCATTTGAAAATCGAAAACAAACTTTAATTGAAATTCAAGAGAAAATAAACGAACAGTATTATTACAATCCTGTAAACCTTGTCATTCATGACCAATACCATAATATGGCAGAAAAAATCACACCACTTCAACATATTATAGATATTCCTAAAGCCGTTTATAAAGATTTAGGTATTACGCCAAATACTGCACCTATCCGTGGCGGTACAGATGGTTCACAATTATCATTTATGGGTTTACCTACACCAAATCTTTTCACAGGCTGTGACAATTTTCATGGGCCGTATGAATATGCATCGATTGATGTTATGGAAAAAGCAGTTCAAGTCATCATTGGTATCGTACAAAAAGTGGCTGAAAATCAAAAAGCATAACTTTATGACTATCAAAAGAGGTCAAAAAGAGTCAGAGAAGCTGTATTCTCTGACTCTTTTTTATCGACTGTATTTCTCTTTTAAATCATTCTTCATTGAGGGAGATAATTTAAAACGTCTCAATCTAGAAGTTATCATTAAAACCACTTAAATTGGTGTTATCCTAAGCCACATTTATTGTGGTAAATGCGTGCGCAATAACTTGATGGCTTGTATTGTATTATGGCGTAATTGAATCCCCATTTTGAAATCCGTCAATTGCTTTGGCATTTCGATAAAGCTATTAAACATGCCCGTTACACCTAAAGCTTCGAAACGTTCAAATTTATCTGCAGTGCCACACAATGCCACAGAAACTTTATCATGCTTTTGACATAATTCAGCGATGCGCAATGATGATGTATCGATAATTTCATCTTGTTCATCTATGCCTTCACCAAAAATGATTAAATCTGCTTGTCCAACTAATTGGTCAAGTCCTGTAATTTGATCCACAAGTTCATGGCTTGTATTGATTTCGGCATTAAAGAGTGCCGCCATAGTAGCAGCAATCCCTCCGCCTGCACCGCCTCTTTCAATAGGACCTAACAACAATTGATGTTCGTTTTTAAATAACTCACTCAAATACCATAATAGATTATCAATTTCTACAGCTTGCGTTCTCTCTATTTGCTGTTCTGTATAAGTTTTCATAATCGCACTTTGTTTACCATATAACTTACTTTCAAAATCGACCAGAACTTGAATACGACATTGTTGTAACCGTTGATCCAAATCACTTGTATCAATACGGCGAACATGTTTAATTTGGCGTGCGCCTTTAGTCATATCAACACGTTGGCCCTCGTCATCATAAAAACGTGCACCTAACGCTTCTAGCATACCCGCACCGCCATCATAGGAACCAATGCCACCAACTGAAATAACGATATGTTGTGCCGCTTTATCTAACGCATGTCGAATGACTTCACC
Source organism: Staphylococcus sp. HGB0015 (assembly GCF_000411275.1). NCBI lineage: Bacteria > Bacillati > Bacillota > Bacilli > Caryophanales > Staphylococcaceae > Staphylococcus > Staphylococcus sp. HGB0015. The sequence goes on along the minus strand of NZ_KE150417.1, from coordinate 247,486 downwards.
CAGACCATAGCTTGTCAAATTGACGTGTGACGCTTGACCTGTTAAAAATTGACTTGCTTCAATCACTGTTAAACCATCATCTGTTTGGCCGTATGTGACATCAACGGCTTGCATTTCAGCATTATGCACAGAGATTCGATATTGTGTTCCAGACTTCCATAGAAATACTGCGTTCAGCAATTCTCTTCTACCATTAAATAATGGAACTTGAACGATATCTGCCGATTCTAATTGGCTCGCTACAGCTTCTTCCACATAGCGATTAGCATCATAACTCGAAATAATGCCATTATATTCATCCATCGCAACTAAAACTTTCATTTTGTCACCCTCTTATCTCTCATATCACTTAAATATCAAATCGAAACGATTCATCATTGATTATACTGTTTTTTCACTACTCAAACTGCTAGCGTACTATGATCGCTAGGCTTATGATACAATAGGCGCCTTGCTGGCATAAATGCTATAACAAGGTTTGCTTTTTGGAAAGATTAAACTTCCATTTTCTCCCTGTTTGTCCATTTTAATAATCATGGATTGTTCAACCACTCCATATTATAGCGTTGACTTATAATTGAATACAAACGAATAGAACGCTTATAGACATTTTGTAGTGATTCTACAATAACCTATAAGCGTTCCTTTTTACAAATTGATTACTCTTCAGCTTGCGCAAGTGAAGATACATTAATATTATTGTGGCTATCATGCCATTTGACCTCACCATTTACAAAATAAAATGCTTGTGGTGATTCGTGCTGAATACCTGTTTTTTCAGCAATATAATCCGATAACTCTCTTTCTTCTTGAACAACGAGATAATAACCGTCCATATCACGTTCATATAAAAATTTATTAAACTGATCAAATGCATTTTCAGAAATCGGACATGTGTTACTATGCTTTAATATAAAAATATAGTTGTTTTGTTCAAGCACTTGCTCAAATTGGTCAATCGAAGTTAGCTTTATCGCCATTCTCTTCACCTCTAAGTATATTTTCTGTTTGTCTTTTATCTATCATTTAATTCAACTTTTCTCAATGTGTACCATTATACACACATAATCTATCCTTGTTAACCTTTAATTTTGATTGAAACTGGAAATCTACACGTATGAAATCCGTTCTTTCCTTCCTTATGAAGCAAATGATTCCCCATTAATCCTTAGTCTTATGAGTGATATTATTTAGACTCTAACTTTCTTTTTTCCTTTTCAAAAGGTTGATCGAAACGTTCTAAATCGTCTCCTTTTGTTACTAATTGATTCACATCAAATTTTGATAATTTTTCACTATATTGAATCGTTTTCGCTCTTTCTTGATAATAACGTTCTAATTTGTAATACATTTCAATCGCATTTTGACGCGCGTTATTTGTGGCACTGTCTTTTAATTGCGTTTTGTTTAATTCTTTTATTTGTCCTTGAATGAGCGGTAACATTTCTTTATGGATGGCATCTAATTGCGCCTTTTCACTTTTAGCATTCATTGACTTTTCTGCTATTTCTTTAATCGCTTGGTTGTTACTAATGAGTTTATTTTCAAGCATTTCACTTTCTCTTGAACCTTGCTCTGTTTGTTTCGCCAAGTTCATTTGCGACTCGACACGACTACGGTGTTTTTCAAATGCTTGTGTAGAATCGAGAATTTTTTCATTAGATTGAATAGATTTTTGACAAAGTGCTATAAATAAATCTAATTGTTTGATTTCATGTTCTTTTTGATCAATTCCTTTTAAATATGTTGATTTTAATGCTTTCAATGAATCATCTCGTGCCGGTAGTTGATTGGCTGCCTCTCGATAATCTTTAAATTTTGGCTTTAACTTTTGATCAATTGCTTTTTTTATGTCATTAAAAGCTTGTTTATTTTTATCTGTCGTATCAGTTTGACTTAAATAATGAATTTGATTTAAGTCCATTTGATTGAGTGTTTTGCTTAATACGCGTTCTTTTTCATTGACTATTTTCATGCGTTGATCAAACGCTTTTAATTGGTCTTCAGACGAATGCATACATGCCGGAAGTAACGTGAGCGCTAAAAAGCTTAAAATTATAATTTTAATCCATTTTTTCATCATTGCACCCCTTATTAATTCGTATTATACAGAAACATATTTAACTTGAAAATAATATATGTTATAGTTATGCAGAATTAAGCAAAATGCCTTATTTTAGCCATAAGGAGGCTTTCACATGTATCGTCATGTTCAACCTTTTATTACTGCGCAACACCAAGATTTTTATGCGCAACAATATCAAAAATATCGAGACATTCTCTTTAACTTATTGAAGTCTCCAGTGAAAAGTACACAGCATATCGGAGGGACCTTTCATTTTAACTATCCTACTGAGCCCATCCTAGACATTTTAGTCGGTGTGGACAACCTTCATGACATTACTTCATTAGATGAAAAAAGATTAAATTATGCTGGATTTTATCGTTTGCATCATCCTTATGAAAAAAAGGTCATGATGGCAAAGTTTAATAACTTAATTGATTTAAAACAGGAAGTCCGACTGCATATTCTCCAACGTCACACCCCTATTTTCGAACAGTATGCGCAATATCACGATTTGTTAACATCCCATCCAAAAGCCATTGACTATTTTTCAACACAAAAACAGCAATTGACAGGTACAACGTTAGCTATTCGAGATTATGAAGCACAAAAAGCACAATGGTTTAAAAATCTGCGCCAATATTCATCTTAGAATTTCGATTAAAACATGACGCTTTATCATAAAACAGTTAAAATAGAATTAAATAAATTTCTGCCGACATTTCTAAAATAAAATATTAAACAGAACTTTAGTGCAGAAATAATTATATTATCAATGAATACAGACAAAGAAAGGATGTTAATTTTGAATCATTCTAGCATCTTACAAGGATTAAAAGCGCTCGTCCCAGAACGCATCATTAAAGTAGATGAGCCTCTTAAACGTTATACTTATACAAAAACTGGAGGTAAAGCAGACTTTTATATCTCGCCTGATTCATATAAAGATGTACAAAAAGTCGTAAAATACGCTTACGATAACCAAATTCCAGTAACTTATTTAGGTAATGGCTCTAACATTATTATTCGCGATGGTGGGATTAGAGGCATTGTTTTAAGTTTGTTAGATTTAAATCATATTGAAGCTTCTGATGCGACAATCATTGCGGGTAGTGGTGCAGCAATTATTGACGTCTCAAGAAAAGCACGTGATTTGTCACTGACAGGGCTTGAATTTGCTTGCGGTATTCCAGGTTCAGTTGGGGGCGCTGTTTATATGAACGCTGGCGCATATGGTGGCGAGATTAAAGATGTCATTGATTATGCACGTGTGATTAACGAACGAGGGGAATTGCTCCAACTCACACATAATGAATTAGAACTCGATTATCGAAATAGTATTATCCAACAGCAACATTATGTTGTCCTTGAAGCTGCCTTTACCCTAACACCTGGTCAGCTCGAAAGTATTCAAGAAAAGATGGATGATTTAACAGCGCGCCGAGAGTCAAAACAACCGCTTGAATATCCATCATGTGGGAGTGTCTTCCGTCGCCCACCTGGCTATTTTGCTGGGAAACTCATACAAGACTCAAATTTGCAAGGGCATCGTATTGGCGGCGTAGAAGTATCGACGAAGCACGCAGGATTTATGGTAAATGTTGATAACGGGACAGCAACAGATTATGAAAGTCTCATCCACCATGTTCAATCTGTTGTAAAAGAGAAATTTGATGTCGCATTAGAACGTGAAGTTCGCATTATTGGAGAAAAGTTAGAAGATCAATAGTAACTGATGTGAGGAGCGAATAGCATGCCTAAAGTGTATGGTGCCACTGTAGATAAAGAAACACGATGTATTCATTATCATACGCCTTATGATATTATTGCAATAAAGTTTAAATGCTGTGAAAAATATTACCCTTGCTTTAAGTGCCATAATGAATCTGAGAAGCATCGCCCAAAACGCTGGCACTCAGATGAATTCCAAGTAAATGCCATTATGTGTGGCGTTTGCGGCCATGAAATGTCAATTGAAACTTATATGATGTCGGAAGCTTGTCCAGAATGTGATGCCCATTTTAACAATCGATGTAAATTCCATTATCATCACTATTTCGAGATTTAATATGGCTTTCATTTGAGCTAAAATCAGAAATTCTTTTATTTTGTTTATCATAACTTCACATTAGTGAAATGACTGAAAAGGAATGACTGGGGTGAATCATGCCTCCCCTAGCATGAACAGCTAAAGTGGGACAAAAATCTACACGATTTTTGCCCCGCTCTTTTTATTGTCTTATCAAAATAAGATTGGATATCCCGTCCCAACCTCATCTTTAAATATTAATTATAGAATGAAGTGATGTTGAGCATTGTGGAATATATCCAATGCTCAAAGCGTGCTTTCAAAGTTAGATGATATGAGCTGCAAAAATTCTCTTTTTTGTTTGACCGTATTCTTGACTTAGATTCACCTCTACATTTTGCGCTTCAGTTCTATTTGAAAGAGCTACAAAAACAACCTCACCAGTTGGAGGTGAGGTTGCTCGATCAAATTGTATAGACTTCCTCAAGACATCCCGGCGTCTAACATGTCATCACGCCTAGAAAAAGAGGAGTTCATATCTTTTATGCTTTATCGTTGTCATCAAAAATAAAGTCTTCGTCTTGTAAGCCTTCAACGTTAAGCGCTAATACGTAACCGTCTCCTTTTACTGAAAAGAAGTCATGGTTTTTAGTTGTACGGTCTAAAGCATTTTCAATAATTGGGCTGAACTCTTTTTCTTCAAAGTACGGTTCAAAACCTAAGTTAGAAAGTGCTTTGTTACCGTTATATTGTACATAATTAAGCACGTCATCAGCTAAACCAAGAGGCTCATACAATTTACGTGTGTAAGATTCTTCGTTTGCATATAAATCTTCTAATAATTTATACATTTCACGATCCGCTTTTTGTTTTTCACTTTCGGATAACTCACTACGTAAACTTTGTGCATCCAGTCCAGTAAATAGACCATGAATGGATTCATCCAATAAAATTTTACGAATAATTTCTCCAGATGTCGTCATACGACCTTGTCCTGCTAAATAAAGTGGATAATAGAAACCAGAGAAGAATAAAAATGTTTCTAAAAACACACTTGCAACACGCGCCATATATTGATCATATATCGTTGTTTCTTTCGCCCATAATTTATGATACGTTCCGACAATTTTCTCAGATTTGTATTTCAAATGTGGCTCTTCAATTACCCATTTGTCCAATAACTCATCTGTTTCACTTGAAGGAAGCAATGTTGTGAAAATATGTGAATAACTTTTCGCATGAATCTGTTCCATCATCCCCATAAAAGCATAGACCGCTTTTTTACGTAAGTCACTTGTATGCATCATGATTAAAGGCATACCATCATCAGCTTGATGTGTGTCTAATCCTGTTAACCCGGCTAATGCTTTTTTAAAGGCATCTTGTTCTTGTTCAGTTAAAGTTTTCCAACTCGCAATATCTTTTGAAACTTTAAATTCGGTTTCAACCCACATTTGAGCAATGTTTTGACGCCAAAACATATTCGTCATATCTTCTTGAGTATTCCAATTTACAGCTATCATTAATTTCCATTTCTCCTTATCTTTTTTATTAGTATCACGATCTATGCATCACGCATGTATGGGGCTAAAATCAATGATTTCGTTGCCCCAAGCATTATAATAGAGATGCACTTATGCTTAATATGAATTTGGCATCAATTTATGCCTAAATTGAGCAACTTGTACATTCTTCGACGCTAAGTAATTTATTTCTTGTGTAATATAAAGATTTAAGCCCTTTATAATGTGCATAAACATAAAGTCGAGATAATTCACGTGTTGAGATTTCTGAGTTTACATAGAGAATTGTAGAAATACCTTGATCAATGTGTGTTTGAATCGTTGCAATTAAGTCGATTAATTTCATTTGATCTGTGTTAAATGCTGATTTGTAATACCACATCGTTTGCGGTGATAAAAATGGCATTGGATAAAATGTTTCAGAATTTCCGTATGTGCGTCGTTCAATTTGATCCACGATTGGCATAACGGAACTTGTCGCATTTTGTACATATGAGATGCTTTGAGTTGGTGCAATCGCTAAGCGGTATGCATGGTAAAGACCGTATTTTTCAACTTCAGCTTGTAATGCTTTCCAGTCTTCTCGTGTTGGTATATCGTGATTTTCAAATAATGCTTTGACTTTGTCATATTGTGGCAAAAAGTCTTCAGATGTATAACGCTCAAAATAGCGACCATTCGCATAATCCGTTTGTTCAAAGCCAACAAAAGTTTCGCCACGTTCTTTTGCGATTTCCATAGAACGTTCAATTGAGTAATAGTTCATCATCATGAAGAAAACATTGGCAAAGTCTCTAGCTTCTTCTGATTCATAGCTTATTTTATTTTTCGCAAGATAGCCGTGTAAGTTCATCACACCTAAACCAACTGAATGAAGTTCGCTGTTTGCTTTTCTTACACCAGGTGCGTTTTGAATATTAGCTTCATCACTTACAACAGTCAGTGCATCCATACCTGTATGCACAGAATCTCTGAATTTGTCTGATTCCATTACATTGACAATGTTTAATGAACCTAAGTTACATGAAATATCTCGTTTAATTTCATCTTCAATACCATAATCATTAATGACAGATGTTTCTTGTAATTGGAAAATCTCCGTACATAAGTTACTCATTTTGATTTGGCCGATATTAGAGTTCGCATGCACACGATTGGCGTTGTCTTTAAACATTAAATAAGGATAGCCTGATTGCAATTGTGTTTGCGCGATCATATTTAACATTTCACGTGCGTCTTTGCTTTTCTTCATAATATTTGGATTTTCAACAAGTTGGTCGTAATATTCATCAATATTAATGTCATCAAGTGTGACACCGTATTCTTTTTCAACCGTATGTGGTGCAAACATAAAGAAGTCTTTACCTTCTTTTGCTAGTTCGAAAAACTTAGATGGCACAATTAGACCTGTAGAAATCGTAGACAAACGTAAATCTTCATCGGCATTTACTTTTTTAGTGTCTAAAAACTCTTCCACGTCATAATGGAAAATATTAAGGTATACTGCACCTGCCCCTGGACGTTGACCTAACTGATCGGCATAACTAAAGCCACCTTCTAAAGCTTTAGCAACAGGGAGCACACCTTTTGCTACACCTTTGATGCCTTTGATTGCTTCGCCTCTGGCACGTAGTTTGGATAGATTAATAGCGACACCGCCACCAATCTTACTCAGTTGTTTTGCAGTTGAATCTATGTAGTTAATGGAATTTAAGCTGTCGTCCACTTCTAATAAGAAACATGATACAAGTTCCCCACGGCGCGCACGTCCTGCATTTAAAAATGTAGGCGTCGCTGGTTGGTAACGTTGATCAATCATCGCTTGAATAAATTGTTTTGCTAAAGCGACATTACCTTTTGCAAGGTATAGTGACACAATCACGACATGCTGATGATAATCTTCAAGGTATTTTGATTTATCATTGGTTTTAAGTGCATAGTCTTTAAAAAACTTACTTGCTGACATATAGCTCGCAAATGCAAATGGAATTGAAGATGCAAATGCAATGACTTCAGCAAGTTGCGCTTCACTGTATTCGTTAAATACGTTGTAGTAAAAATTATTATCAACTAAAAAGTGAAGGCGCTCCAATTCACTATCAAAATGAACGGTTTTATCTTTAATTTCTTCAAGATACACCGCTAACGCTTCTTGGTCTTTTTCTATTTGAAAAAAGCCGTTTTCATTTCTCTTTGTGACTTGATTGTTTAATTCAATGTGATTGTACTGCTTTTGTTCCATAGTTTTCATAAAAATTGACCACCTTCTCTTTAAATTCTGTTGTGTCTTGGGCATTCCCATGTAATTCAAACTTCAATAATAAAGGGACATTGTACTCATCAGAAATTGTTACGCCAGCCTTTGCGAAGTTTTGTCCCCAGTTGCGATTTCCACTTGCTGCAACGCCCTTTAAATATTCATGGTTTTTCCCTAAAAATTGTTGTACTGGTTGAGGCACCTCTCCAAAACCAATTGTACTTGTCACAATAATAAAGGGTTCTGTTATCTCTTTGGATGCATTCGTTTCATTAATCTCAAGTGTGTTATCAAGTTCTGCACGCTTAACAAAGCGTCTTACATTGCCGGTAAAAGAATAAAAAACGACTTTCATATTGAATAACCGCCTTTCATATTAAATGAACGCTTTTTATATAATTGCTTTTGTTTTCTCTCAATCACAATATAATTCTCATTAAATTAAATGCGAACATATATTTGTTGTCATATGCGCTTTAAAATGATGCGCGCATTTCGCAAATTGTTATATTCATCATGCAATCGTTCATCAAAAAATTAATAACACTACATGTAGAGAAGAAAAGAAATAGAATGTGCAAAAACGTGTAATCCTCTATCAATTCCATCTGTTTTTATCCTATTTCTCATCTTTCAAACACAATATATAGTGTTTGTTTTTATTTGTCGGTACTATATTATGTGTTTCATTATACATAAGTCCTTTCTGTTTTTAAAGAGATAAATATGAACTTTTGTCACCGATTGTCATCAAAAGCGATAGTATCAATAGGTTTAGGAAACAGAAAAATTTTTTCTGTAAGAAAACATTTTTAACGCTTGACTTTTGATGATAAAAGGATTACTAGGCGACGCAAATAGAACATATGTTCCCCTTTATTGTACACTTCCTTCACAAAATTTCAAGATATAATGCACGGTAACGCTTTTTATGCTACGATGTATAAGTCAAATTTTTATAATTAAGAGGCGATTTAATGAATTCAAAAATGAAAGGCATCGTTGCTATCTTAATTTCTGCGATTGGTTTTAGCTTTATGGCTGTGTTCTTTCGTCTCGCGGGAGATTTGCCCGTATTTCAAAAATCATTAGCTCGAAATTTTGTAGCGATGTTTATTCCCCTTTTCTTTATTATTAAATTCAAGCAACCCTTTTTCGGTAAACTCAGCAGTCAACCTTTACTCATTACACGCTCGATTTTAGGATTAACGGGTGTGTTGTTAAATATATATGCCATTGATCATATGGTTTTAAGCGATGCAGACATACTTATGAAACTCAACCCATTTTGGACGATTCTATTAAGTTTAATCTTTTTAAAAGAATATATTCAAAAGTATCAAATTACAGCGATGCTTGTCGCAATCGTTGGGATGCTTTTTGTAGTCAAACCTGAATTTTCTTCAGAAATATTACCTGCCTTGACAGGCTTATTGTCCGGTATTTTTGCAGCTTCTGCTTATACAGCTGTACGTGCACTAAGTACACGCGAAGCACCTTACACAATTGTTTTTTATTTTTCATTCTTCTCAGTTATTGCACTGTTACCGTTTGTGATATTTACGTACGAACCGATGAGCCGTATACAAATCATCTACCTTGTTTTAGCAGGACTTTCAGCGGCTGTTGGTCAAATCGGCATTACTGTCGCATATAGTTACGCACCGGCAAAAGATATTTCTATTTTCACATACGCTTCTATCATCTTTACAGCACTCATAGGCTTTGTTTTATTCAAAGAAGCACCTGATTTCTATGCTGTCATTGGTTATATTTTTATTCTAGGTGCAAGTTATTATATGTTTGAAAAAGCAAGACGCTCAACTTACTCTGAACATCGTCATAAAAAGCAACAATCAAATTAAAGAAGGAGGCATACCCATGCCTAAAGGTCGTTCAAAAGAAGAATTAAAGGATATTACATTACTCGGCAATCAAAACAACACATATGATTTTGATTATCGTCCAGACGTATTAGAAACGTTTGATAATAAACATCAGGGACGAGATTACTTTGTTAAATTCAACTGCCCTGAATTCACATCTTTATGTCCAATTACAGGTCAACCTGATTTTGCTACCATCTATATTTCATATATTCCAAATGTAAAAATGGTTGAATCAAAATCACTCAAACTTTATTTGTTTAGTTTTCGTAATCATGGTGATTTTCATGAAGACTGTATGAATATTATCATGAATGACCTTATAGAATTAATGGACCCTCACTACATTGAAGTATGGGGTAAATTCACACCTCGTGGTGGTATTTCAATTGATCCTTATACAAACTATGGTCGTCCAGATACAAAATATGAAAAAATGGCCGACTATCGCATGATGAATCACGATTTATATCCTGAAACAATTGATAACAGATAATTTTATTTAAATACATTTAAAGCACACGAGGTTGGGACATCAATCTCAAAATAAATAGCGCTCAGATGATTTTTAATAGAAAGTCGTCTGAGCGCTTCTTTTTTGGGCTGTACACTTTATATGGTGGTTATGTATCTATAATAATTAAGTCGCAAACTTCCGATTGCTTCTTCGAGTCTCGCTTTCCCAGGTGCCTTACCTCAACTAATTTTGGCTTTTATTGTAACTCATAAGAAGCCAAAATGGATTTTCGGTTTCGGCTCTATGCCTCGGGAGTCTCGACTCGGTACGCAATCTATTTAAGCAATTTCACTATTGAAAAGTGGCATTGCTTTTTTCTTTGGTCTTTTATACAGTCTAAAAATAATAAAAATGCGATTTTTGAAGTTATAAAAGTTGCGATAGCCATATGAAACTCTTTTAATTAGTTTAACTTTTTGATTAATTCCTTCAATCGCACCATTATTGAATTGAGGGGTTCCAATCGTATAAGCAATGATATCCTCATACTTTCTGTAGAAGCGTAACACTTTCCATCCATACATTTAAAACGTTGTTTTAACAGATTTAAATACACTGCTATCTCTTGGAATCTTAAAAAAGTAATTCGCGATAAACGTTTTCTGTGTTTGTGTATTCGGTTTGGATTCGAATGATAACAGTGAGGACAAGTCATAGGCTTGTATGAAAGGGTACCAAAGATGACGTTAGATTTCTTACCTCTAATAACTACATCTTCTTCAACTTTAGTGATTTTAATATTATTATCTTTAATTTTTAGTAACTTTAATATATCATTACACATAGGCGCAATATGTCTCCTTTATTTTTGGTTTAGTCACTTAAAATGATAGAGGCATTTGCGCTATTTTTGTACAAAAAAGCAGGATGACTTATGTCATCCCACCATAAAAAATGAAGAACCCTTTTTTATGGTAAAACGGCTTTTCATATCTCGCAGCGCCTCTCCTCTTTTTAGAACAAACCTCTTTCAATCTATATCATCACACCTAAAAATATGTACATAAATGAATTATTTTCTTTGAAATGTATAAAGCTGAGTTGTATATCATATTAATCATTTTCTTGTTTAATCTACAATTTAGTTATAGAATAGTTTTAACTTCATGCGAAGAGGGGGACTTTTTTTATGGGCGCACATTACACAAAGGAAGAAATATTGAACAGTACGCCACGTACAGGTTTTTTTGGGCATCCTAAAGGTTTAAGTACATTATTTTTCACTGAATTTTGGGAGCGCTTTAGCTACTATGGTATGAAAGCCATTTTAGCTTACTATATTTATTATTCTATCGCTAAAGGGGGATTTGGCCTCGATCAAGGTGTCGCACTACAAATTGTGTCTATTTATGGTGCGTTAGTTTATATGAGTGGTGTGATCGGTGGATGGATTGCCGACCGTATTACAGGCACACGTCACGCACTGTTTTACGGAGGAACACTCATTATGCTCGGGCATATTCTTTTATCTCTACCCAATAACTTTGTAATCCTTTTAATTGCATTACTCGTGTTAATTATTGGGACAGGGATGTTGAAACCTAACATTTCCTCAACAGTAGGCTTATTGTATGAAAAAAATGATCCACGCTTAGACGCGGCTTTTACAATTTTCTATATGAGTATTAATTTAGGGGCATTACTCTCCCCACTTATTGTAGGTTGGGCACAAGTGAACCTTGGTTTCCACTTTGGTTTTGCTATTGCTGCAGTAGGGATGTTTATTGGGTTGGTTACATACTACATCACGAATAGAAAATATTTGGGTCTTGCTGGATTAGAAGTACCTGATCCATTAACAAAAGCAGAGCGTTCAAAATTAATCAAAATCGTTATTATTGTGGCTGTTGTCATTGCAGTAGTTTGCTTTATTTTAAATCTATTACAACTGTTAACGATAAGTACATTCGCAACCTTTATTACACTTTTAGGTGTGTTTTTACCACTCTTTTATTTTGTTAAAATTATTTTAAGTAAAAAAACAGCCGATCATGAACGCAAAAGAGTTTACGCATATATTCCTTTATTCATTGCATCGGTTGCGTTTTGGATGATTCAAGAGCAAGGTTCAACTGTACTTGCACAATTCGCTGATACTAAAACACAACTTGATTTAGCAAAAGTGACGGGTGGACTCATCGATTTTCATATTCCACCTGCTTGGTTCCAATCGCTAAATCCACTCTTTATCATTACGCTTGCACCATTATTTTCTATATTGTGGGTGAAATTAGGCCGTTTTAATCCACCTACTGTTATCAAATTTGCAATTGGTGTTATTTTAGCAGGGGTTTCATACTTAATCATGGTTATCCCTGGCGATGCTGATTTAATTAATCCATTTTGGTTGGTTGCAAGTTTCTTAATTGTAACGATGGGTGAACTTTGCTTATCCCCTATTGGCTTATCGACAACTACTAAATTAGCGCCAGAAGCTTTTACCGCACAAATGATGAGTGTGTGGTTCTTATCTAACGCGATGGCACAAGGGATTAACGCACAAATGGTAACGATGTATACGCATATTAGTACCAACCAATATTTCTTAATTTCTGGTGCAGTCGCACTTCTCATCGGTATCGTTTTAATTTGTATCGCACCATTCATTAAAAACTTAATGCAAGGTGTTAAATAACATTTAACTTCAACGATGGCACGATTAAGAAGCGGAAGTGGAACAACGAAATCGATTCGATTTCAGTTCTACTTCCTTTTTATTTATCTGATAAAGCGTTATTTCTCTGTTACTAAAAATGTTTCACCTAAACTAAAATCTGCTATAGATTCCCTATCATATCGGGCGTTAATTAAGTCTATCTCTACGAAATTATTTTATGCTTGATAACTTGATTTGTTATTTGTTGGTTATTTTTATTAATACAATGCTCAAAATCAATTACTTTCTTCTTATTTTATTATTTGGTACCATATGAGAGTCTGGAAAGTTTAATCTTTTATTTTAGAAATCTATTTAAAACAAGTGAAACAGGCACTTTTACCTTAATAAGTCCCAACACGAATGACCACTGTTTTCTTAAATGTGCGTCATCTATTGAATGTTTTAGACCATCCAATAGATCACTTGTCATAACCGATTTAGGTGCCTTAAAGTAATCACACTATTAAATAGTGCCCTACTTCGTTTCAGATTCATTCAATCACGCTTGATAGATAAAGTGATAAAATTAAAATTATTCAAAATATTTTGTCGTCATACAAAATTCACATTTTCAAAATTATATTTTCAGAAACTTATTGAAATTTAAATATATCAGGCGTAAAATGGCTTCTATATGCTTTGTTCAGACAGGAAGGATTGATTAAAATGTCAGAATTATCACACGAAAAAGCTGTCCAGACCATTCCTCAAAAAGGATTTTTCGGACACCCTCGTGGTTTAGGAGTACTCTATACTGTTGAATTTTGGGAGAGATTCAGTTATTACGGTATGAGAGCCCTTCTGATATACTATATTTACTACAATGTAGGTCAAGGTGGTTTAGGCCTTGAAAAAACTTTTGCCCAGTCGTTGATGGCTGTCTACGGTTCATTAATTTTTATGACTTCCATTCTAGGGGGATGGATTGCTGACCGTATACTGGGTACACGTCGCTCGATGGTTTACGGTGCATTACTGATTATTATCGGTCATATCTGTTTAAGTTTACCGTTTGGATTATCCGGATTACTTGCTTCAATGGTATTTATCATTGTAGGTTCTGGTTTAATGAAACCGAACATTTCTAACATTGTTGGCCGCTTATATCCTAAAGGTGATGATCGTGTCGATTCAGGTTTTGTTATTTTTTACATGTCGGTAAATATGGGGGCATTTCTTTCTCCACTTGTATTGGATCATTTTAGAAATACGGGCAACTTCCATGGTGGATTCCTTATTGCCGCAATTGGTATGGCATTATCACTTTTATTCTATTTGCTATTCCATAAGAAAAATTTAGGCGATATTGGAACAACTGCACCTCACCCATTAAGTCCATCAGAAAAGAAAAAATATGGCATCACATTTGGAAGCTTAGGCTTACTCTTACTGATTTTACTTGGCGTTACATACGCAACAGGAACACTTACATTTGATTTAATTAGTCTCATCGTTTTAATATTAGGCGTTGCTTTACCGATTGGATACTTCTTCATTATGATTGTTAGTAAAGACACATCTGATGTTGAGCGTTCACGTGTAATTGCATTTATTCCTTTATTTATTGTCGGCGTTATTTTTTGGTCTATTCAAGAGCAAGGCGCCAACGTACTCAACGTTTATGCGGATGAAAAAGCGGACCTCACATTTAATTTGCTAGGTTGGCATAGCGCTTTTCCAGTGACATGGTTCCAATCGATTAACCCATTCTTTATCGTCGTCTTAGCGCCTGCTATTTCATTATTATGGCGTAAATTAGGTCGCTTCGAGCCGAGTCTACCTATCAAATTTGCGATTGGTCTCGTATTAGCAGGTATTTCATTTATATTAATGATGGTTGTCATATACGCATATAATGGCTCAGATATTTGGTTTATGTGGATTGTTCTATCTTATTTCATTTGTGTTATTGGTGAATTATGTATTTCTCCAACAGGTAACAGTTCAGCGGTAAAACTAGCGCCTGAAAAATTCAATTCACAAATGATGAGTTTATGGTTACTGACAAATGCAACTGCACAAGCAATTAACGCACAGCTTGTAAAGTTACAACCTATTATTGGAGATCAAAACTACTTCGGTTTAATTGGTGGTATTGCTGTTGTCGTTGCTCTACTCGTTGCACTTGGTACACCACTTATTCTTAAAGCGATGAAAGGTATTCGTTAAAACATTACTTTAAACGGATAGCATAATTGACTTCAAATACAATAAAGTAAAACAGGAGTAGGAGAAATCTAAGTTCAACTTTAGACTTCTCCTACTCTTTTTAGATCTGTTTAAAATGATTAACATACACTACGTTTAGATATACAATGAGAACTAAGATTAACGAAAGGAGTCAACACAATGGCCCCGAAATATGAACACGGTTTACTTTTTTATCATGAACATTCAGGCCTTCAAAATATCCATGAAGGCATAGGGGAAGTGACAGTTGCACTTTCACAACTTTGTAAAAGGCTTTCCATCCAACTGAGTGAAAATGAAGGCGATATTGAACGTTACTGCAAAACAATAAAAGACGGTAACAATGTTGAATACATAGATGTGCTCTTTATTCTAGGTGGCGATGGTACGGTTAATGAACTTGTCAATGGTGTCCTCAAACACGAACTTCATATTCCAATTGGCGTCATCCCAGGTGGAACGTTTAATGATTTCGCAAAGACACTCAATTTAACGAATAAAGCCGGTGAAGCGAGTCATGACCTTTTAGTTGCGACGCCGCAAACTTATGATGTCATGAAAGTGAACGAGCGCTACGCCCTCAATTTTGCTGGGATTGGTTTAATGGTTCAAAATGCGGAGAATGTTAAAGGCAAATCAAAAGACCTCTTCGGAAAATTAAGCTACATCTCGTCTACGTTTAAAACGATAACAAACCCTGAACATTTTAAATATACTTTAGAAATTGATGGACAAAGTTATTCTGGCGAAACGTCTATGCTTTTATTTGCAAATGGCCGATTTATTGGAGGCGGAAAAATCCCCTTAACAGATATGTCCCCTTCAGATGGTGTACTCAACACTTTTATCTTTAATAACTACAGTATGAGTATCCTTAAAGATATTTTCAGTTTAAGGGATAGTATGACTTGGAATGAAATTAGCGACAATATCCAGCATATTTCCAGTCATACAATCAAAATTACGACTGATCCTGAAATGCGCGTCGATATAGATGGTGAAATCGATATGACAACACCAACCACGATTGAAATTATTCCAAATGCAATTCAATTATTAACAGCTCCACCCGCTGAAAATAATCAATAAAAAACACATGTGTCAGTAAAAAAGTCACTGACACATGTGTTTTATTGTGCGGTTGTATTTAATCTAACTTTCTATGATAAAGACTCTGTTTCAGAAATATCACTTAAAAAGTAAGCTTCAACTTCTTTCCAATTGTTTAAGCGTTCGAAGTCCGTATTCCCTTCGTTATGTGGCGCTGTAAACATTAAAGGTTTACCTGTATGAATCGCTAATTGTCGAGGACTATCATCAATTAAATAATCCGTCGCAACGATACCTTTACGCCCACAGAAAACAAATTGCTGTGGATCTAAAAATGGAAAATGTGTTAACAACCAATCATATTTATCATGGAAAGATGTTGGCACATCCATCGCTGCAGTTACAATGTAAATATCGTAATGTTCAGCAAGTTTTTTAACGACTCCCTGTGCATCTTTCATGACATTTAAGCGTCGAAAGAACCCTTCAGACGCTAAAATATCACGAATTTCTGCGGTATGCTCAGGCATAATATCGTAAATTTTACGTCCAATAATTTGTTCTACGGTTATACCTAGTTCGGTACGACGATTAAATTCATCGATTAGTGCTCCCGTCGTATCAGCTAAAACCTCATCCATGTCTATCCCAATTGACGCTCTCATCTAATCGCTCCCTATTATTCATTTCATTTAGAAGGCTATCAAAACAGTCATGCTTTAATGCCTCTATAACACGCCCTTATTTCAATAGTATCAATGTATTAAAAGGATTGTAAAACTTTGCGAATCACTTCATTTTGCTCTGGAAAACCTAAAGTGATGCGCACGCCATTTGGAAACCCTCGTGCAATGATTCCATTTTGCAGCAACTGTTCGTCTAGTTCTTTTGCTCGATCTGTTTGTGCAAAGATAAAATTCGTTTCCGATGGATAAAGCTTTACAGAAGTCTCTAAACCATCAAATTTTTCTCTCTCAATTCGATTACGTTCCACAACTTTTTGTAAGTAATCTTGATCTTCAAATGCTTTTAAAGCAGCCTGCTCTGATAAACGTGTTGTATTGAATGGTGGTCGTAATACATTTAATTGTGCAGCCAATTCAGCTGTCGCAACTAAATAACCGATACGTAAACCAGCAAGTGCGTATGCTTTAGAAAACGTACGCATCATCGCAATGTTATCATATTTTTTCATTAATTCAATCGTATTTGGAAAGTCTTTTGCAGTGACATATTCACCGTATGCTTCATCAAAAAGTACAGTTACATCTTTTGGGATTTTTTCTAAAAATGCTTCTATTTCAGCGTGTGTATGATAAGTACCTGTCGGGTTGTTAGGGTTACAAATCCAAACTAACGCTGTTTGCTCATTTACCGCTTCTGCAATCCCATCTAAATCAAATGCGCCTTCAATCAGTGGCACTTGAATTGTTTCGGCATCTTCTACAGTAGCGTTATGGAAATATTGTCCAAAAGTACCTTCGCTTGTGACAATATTATCCCCTGCTCGAACCATTGTTCTAGAAATAATTACAATCATCTCATCAAGGCCGGCTCCAAAAATAACTTGTGATGGCTCAACACCATAATGAGAAGCAATGGCTTGTTGTAAAAGCGGTGCATTGGGTTCTGGATATAAGAAGAGATCATCTACATGATCCTTAATCGCTTGTTTTGCCAATGGAGAAGGGCCATATACATTTTCATTTGAAGCATGTTTATATAGCTCACCTGCAATGCCATATTTTTTCTTAAGTCCTTCTGGTGATAAGCCTGGTTGATAAGCGCGTAATTTAGAAATTTGAGATTTCATTTCTAGCCCTCCTATATGTCAGAATTTTTTAAATATGTTAACTATTATAACGAGTTTTACTTTAAAATGCTAGAGTGTGTAGCCATCATCATCGATGGTCCTACTTGTTATAAAACATTTCATATACGCTACATATTAATTATAGTTAGGTTTCTAGTCATATTGCACGCTTTTTGATTAAAATCTAAAAAGACGGGATAGCAGGGTCATCTCTCTACAGAAGATTCACCGTTCTATCCCGTCTCAAAGCATTCAATGGCGTAAGTTATATTTGAAGTGCTTACGTTATTTTACATATATATCATTCGATATGCTTTTTAATGAATGAGTCCTTCTTTTTTCAAGTAGTCTTTTGCAACTTGATATGGATCTTCATCTTTTTCTGCAACACGATAATTCATTTCTTGCATTTCTTCATCAGAAATTTTACCTTGTAGTTTGTTTAATGCTTTCTCAACATCAGGATGCTTATCAATAAACGATTTTTTAAATAATGGTGCCCCTTGATAAGGAGGGAAAGCTTTTCGATCATCTTTCAATACGACCATATCAAATTGTTTTAATTCCGCATCCGTCGAGTATGCATCAATGAGATTAATGTCACCTTTCTCGACAGCTTGATAACGTAATTTAGGCTCCATCGTTTTCACATTTTTAAAATTCAAGTGATACAATTTTTTAATAGCTGGATAACCATCTTCACGATCATTAAATTCTAAAGTAAAACCTGGTTTAATTTCACTTTGCACTTTTCGTAAATCACTGACCGTCTTAATACCGTGTTGCTCTGCAAAATCACGTTTAACCGCAAGTGCATACGTATTGTTATATTTCATCGGTTTTAATAAAGTCATATCAAACTTTTTCTCAAGACTTTGATTGGCTTGTTGATACACTTCTTTTTCATTTTTTGAGTTTGGTGTTTCTTTCGTTAACTCACCTAACACCGTACCCGTGAATTCAAGATAACCATCGATTTTATCAGATTTAAGGGCATTGAATAAAAAGCTCGTTTTACCCATACCGTCTTTAACATCGACCGTGTAATCTGTTTGATCTTCAATCAATATTTTATACATATTTGTGATAATAGAAGGTTCTGTTCCGAGTTTACCGGCGATTGTAATCTTTTCACCTTTGTGAGACAACAACGGTGCCACTGTAACAAGGAACATCGCAAGTAAAATCACACCCAATGTGATTAACATTTTACGATAAGAAATGTGGCTCAGTATTCTTAAACCGACATCAAATAAAATAGCTAAAATCGCAGCTGGTATCGCACCAATTAAAATTAAAGACGTATTGTTACGATCAATCCCTAATAAGATTAAGTCCCCAAGGCCACCAGCACCAATCAAAGCAGCAAGTGTCGCAGTACCAATAATTAATACCATTGCTGTTCGAATCCCGGCCATAATGACAGGCATCGCTAAAGGCAACTCTACTTTAGTGAGTCGTCTCATAGGCTTCATACCAATCCCTTTAGCTGCTTCAACTAATGAATCGTCAACACCTGTTATCCCCGTATATGTATTACGTAAAATAGGTAATAAGGCATACACAACTAAAGCAATGACAGCCGGCACTGTTCCAATACCAAATAATGGAATCATCAAGCCCAGTAACGCTAGCGATGGAATCGTTTGTAATACAGCAGCGATATTAATGACAATTTCTGACAGTTTCTTTGTTTTTGTCAAAAGGATTCCAAGTGGCACACCAATAAGCACTGCAATGAGTAATGCAACAAAAGACAGTTGAATATGTTCAAGTAATCGAGCTAATAATTCCCCTTTTCGATCACTTAAAGTATTGAGGATGGTATTCATACAGATTCACCTGCCTGGTTTTTTGATAAGAAACTAAAAATATCTTGTCGTGACAATAACCAAGATTGTGCATCGACCGTAACAATAACTGCATCATGTGATACGAGTTCGCGATAGACGTCGCTGACCGCTTGATTATGATCGACAACCGGATAATCTAATGTTTCGTTCGTATCAAGCTTTCTTCCTGCAAGTTCGGCTACTTTTCCAAGTGTAAAATGATTTAATACCACACCGGTCAAGTTTCCTAAAAATTGGCGTACAAAATCGTTTTTAGGCGTTTTAATAAAGTCATTAGGTGTCCCAATTTGTTCAACACGTCCATGATTCAGTAAACATATCCGATCGCCTAATTTAAAAGCTTCTTCAATATCATGCGTCACAAACACAATAGTTTTCTTGATTTTACTTTGTAAGCTTAAAAGGTCATCTTGCAATTTTTCACGTGTAATCGGGTCTAAAGCACTGAAAGGTTCATCCATTAAAATGACAGGCGGGTCTGCTGCTAGTGCACGCACGACACCGACACGTTGACGTTGACCGCCAGACAACTCGTCAGGCTTACGATTTTTAAATTGTTCAGGTTCTAAACCTACCATTGTCAATAACTCATCGACACGCGCATCAATTTTTGATTTAGACCAATCTTTCATTAAAGGCACTTGCGCAATATTGTCACGGATTGTCATATGTGGAAACAGCGCAATTTGCTGTAACACATACCCCATATCCCAGCGCATCTCATACACAGAATAGTCACTAATAGGTCTTTCTTTAAAGTAAATATAGCCGTCTGATAAGGGGATAAGACGGTTAATCATTTTCATCGTTGTCGTTTTGCCCGATCCTGATGGTCCAATTAAAACGAAAAATTCGCCTTCTTGAATCTCCATATCGACTTGATCAACAACGACTTTATCACCGTAACGTTTCGTTACATTATTAAACTTAATCATTGAATCCCTCGTTCTCTATTTTATTGATTTTCATTTATATAGCTCAATTACCCCAAACTTTGAAACTTATACTTATTAAATCATAATTCATTGAAAAAATAACTCAATTTGCCTCTAATTTTTAATCGAGCTTAATCTATAAAATAATACGTTACAAGTAGCATTCAATTTTATATAAACTGTTTCTTTTAACGCCATTATGTATATCAATAATCTAATCCATTTTATCGCAGGCGATGATCAAAATTTTTAATTGTCTTTACAAAAACATTGTCTCAAAAAAGCAATAAAAAACAACACAGACTGCATTGTCTGTGCTGCTTTATTTTCTACTGCTACAACGACCTATCCTTTAATATAGTCACTCCGACGTATTATTTATGAACTATGCATTTTATAATCTTGAATAGCTGTTAAAAATTCAGGACAGTAGTGTTTTAATTTATAACTACCTACACCTTCAATTTGAATCATATCTTGCTTTGAAAGTGGCTTTCGTTTCGCAAACGCTTCTAATGTATAATCCGTAAAAATATTCGTCGGTGGAATATTCATTTTTTCGCTCATATGTTGACGTACTTCAACTAATTTTTCAAATAAAATACGGTCAACACCTTCGACAGTATTAATATTAACAGTTTCTTTTGATTTTCGTTTGAAAGGTGTCGTATAAATTTTCGTTTCGTCATACAATAACGTCTCGACAGATTGATCACACAACAAAATTTCATCGTGTTCATTTAAAAAACCTTTAAAGCGTAACTCGTCAATTAAATGATGTAATTCACCTGTCGTATAATGTTTCATGATGCCATATGTGGAAAGTGTCTCATACGCGTGATGACGTATGTAGTCTGTCTTTTCACCACGCAATACTTGAATCACTGTTTGATAACTTTCATTTTGTCTTAAACGTGCAACACAACTGACAATCATTTTAGCTTCATTTGTCATGTCATACGTTTTATTTTTATCTACACAGTTACTACATTGTTGACATTCTTCTAATTTTTCATTGGGCTCAAAATAATGAACGAGTGTAGCTTCTAAACACTTACTTGTTTTAGTATATTGGATCATCTTCGTAAGCTTTTCACCCATGCGTTCCTTATAATCATCATCCGCTTTTGAACTACTAATAAAATACTGATGTAAACTGATATCACGATCACTATACAATAATATACAATCACTTTCTAAACCATCTCGTCCTGCACGTCCCGCTTCTTGATAATATGATTCCAAATCACCCGGCATATTGTAATGAATAACGTAACGAACGTTGGATTTATCAATCCCCATACCAAAGGCATTTGTGGCGATGACGACGCGAATACGATCGTACAAAAAATCATTTTGTGCTTCGTTTCTTTGGTTAGATGTCAGCCCTGCATGATAATAAGTTGCAGCGACACCGACATCTTCAAGTGCTTCATAAAGCGCCTCTACTTGTTTACGGGTAGAGCAATAAATAATGCCTGAAACTTTCGCATGACTTTTAACATAATCAACAATAAACTTTTGTCTTTGATAAGTCGCATTGACTTGAAATTTTAAATTACGACGTCTAATACTCGTTTTTACGACATGATTAGGGTGAATCATCAAGCGCGACATAATATCTTGTTGTACTTCCGTCGTAGCAGTCGCAGTAAGTGCTATAATCGCAAAATGTTGAGGCATAGCTAGGACCCGTTGAATGACCGCTTGATAACTTGGACGAAAATCATGGCCCCATTTCGATATACAGTGTGCTTCATCAAATGCGACAAGCGCAATATTGACACGGCGCAACAGCATTTCAAAATACGTACTCTCGAATCGCTCTGGTGCGACATACAAAAATTTTAATTCACCATCGACTAATTGTTGCTCGATTTCTTTTTGGGCTTGTGCAGTTAAACTACTATTTAAATAAGCCGCTGCAATGCCCATCGCTTTCAATTGATCGACCTGATCTTTCATTAATGAAATTAACGGGCTGATTACAATTGTTGTACCTTCTAACATCAGTCCTGGCACTTGATAACAAATTGATTTACCACCCCCAGTAGGTAAAACACCTAATGTGTGATGATGATTTAAAATCAATTCAATAATTTCTTTTTGACCAGGACGAAAACTCTGGTATCCAAAATAATGCGACAGTGTTTGCTCCATATTATCCCTCTTACTGTTCTAAAATTTCTTCTAGTTCACTCCATCTCGTGATGTCTAAATCATATTGCGTCTCAAGCGCTTCTTTTTCTTCACTCAATGCTTTGATTTTGGAATAATCTGCGTTGGCTTCAATCATCTCTTCGTCAATGGCTTTGAGACGTGTTTCTGTTTCATCAATTCTAACGATTAACATGTCGTATTCTCTTTTTTCTTTATATGATAATCCTTTTTTCTTTTTCTTCGGTTGTTCTTTTGGCGTATCTTTCGAATCTTTCACTTGTGTTGATGCTTCAACGTATTGTTTCTGATAAGCAAGATAGTCCTCAAATTGTCCTAATATCACATCAAATTGCCCGTCATGAATATACCAATAACAATCGACGACTTTATTTAAAAAGTAACGGTCATGGCTTACGGTAATGACTGTTCCACCAAAAGTTTGAATATAGTCTTCAAGGATCGTCAATGTTTCAGTATCTAAGTCATTCGTCGGTTCATCTAATAATAGAACATTCGGTTGATGAACTAACAATTTAAGTAAATATAAGCGCTTCTGTTCTCCACCAGACAGTTTATATACTTTTTTACCATGAGTCGCACTCGGAAAGAGAAAACGCTCCAACAACTGTGTAATCGAAATGGTTGTGCCATCCTTTTGACGGGCTAATTCACTCTCTTCTCGCAGAAAATCAATCATACGAATATCTCGATTTAAACGCTCATCTGTTTGTTTAAAGTAAGCAATTTTAACCGTTTGACCCACTTTAACGACACCCTCATATGCGGTGTCTTCTCCTGCTAAAATATTCAATAATGTTGTTTTACCAGCGCCATTCGGTCCAACAATACCAATTTGTGCCCCTTTTTGAATCAATGTTGTAATATTTTCAAATAACGTGCGTTGATTGATTGCTTTCGTTACATTTTCTAGTTCAAAAACTTGTTTACCTAAGCGTGAATAAGCAAGACCTAGTGATCCTTTTTCCTGTGATTTTTGCGCATTGACTTGCTTTTCTAAATCATGGAACCGATCTTGTCTCGCTTGTTGTTTCGTCGTTCTCGCCTTAACGCCCGCACGCATCCACGCAAGTTCTTGTTTGTATAGGGCACGTTGCTTGGTTTGTTGGCGTGCTTCGATTTCTTCTCGTTCTGCACGCATCGCGATATAGGCCTCATAATTACCCGGATACGTTTCTAGCTGACCATTCTTCAGTTCTACAATGCGCGTCGCCACTTCGTTTAAAAAGTAGCGGTCATGCGTCACAAAGACAACTGTTTTCGGGTAAGATTTTACAAACTGAATAAGCCAATGGATAGATTCAAAGTCTAAATGATTGGTCGGCTCATCTAAAAGCAGTAAATCTGGTTTTTCAATTAATGTACGTGCTAAAATAACGCGCTTTTGTTGGCCCCCTGACAAAGATCCGAGTTGCCGCGTTGTATCATGAATACCTAATCTAGAAAGTATCGTTTTAATTTCAGCACTGTAATCCCATGCACCTAAATTGTCCATTTCTGTTTGCGCTGCCATCATTGCATCAAAAGCTTGGTCACTTTGTACTTCAGCATAAGTTGCAGTGGCTTCTTCATAACGCTTAATAACTTGTAACTCTTTAGAGTTTGCACCATATACTGTTTCGTACACTGTCATCTCGGGATTTAAATCATGATTTTGTGCAGCATAGCGAATGCGATAATTTTTAGGATGCGACTGTTCGGCATCAAAGTCATCGTCTTTACCTGCAATCACCTTTAATAACGAACTCTTCCCTGTCCCATTAATTCCTACTAATCCAATTCGTTCTTGATGAGAAATGGATAGATGAAGGTCATCAAATATCACTTTATCCGCATACGATTTATTGAGGTGTTCAATTTTATACGCTTCCACAACACATGCACCCTTTTTCTTATAGATTTACTCGTATTTATTTGTTAACCTTAAATCAGTTCTATATATTATACACTTTTTTTGGAACAAATGATATAAAGAGAGGTGTGCTTGGTGGAATATATTTCAAATGCACCGCCCTTTCTTCAAGCACTCATTGCAGGTATCGTGACTTGGCTTTTAACTGCATTAGGGGCTGCAGTGGTATTTATTTTTAAAAAGGTCAATACACGTGTACTGAGTTCAATGCAAGGTTTCGCAGCCGGTATTATGATTGCTGCGAGTTTTTGGTCACTTTTGCAGCCTGCTATTGAAAGCAGTGCTGACAGTGCGACGCCGTGGTTACCTGCGACGATTGGCTTTCTTCTAGGGGGCGTATTTATCCGTTCTTTAGATGGGGTCATCCCGCATATCCATCGCAATGCAAAAGAAGCGTCACAAAGACAAGAGGGTGTCAAGACGCACTTAGATAAAAACACATTGCTATTACTCGCGATTACTTTGCACAACATACCAGAGGGGCTTGCGATTGGGGTTGCGTTCGGCGGTATTGCAACTGGAAATGCACATGCAACATGGCTTGGCGCTTTAGGGTTGGCAATAGGGATCGGCATACAAAATATTCCTGAGGGTGCCGCATTGTCACTTCCTATACACGCATCAGGTCAAACAAAGTGGCGCGCTTTTAATTACGGGCAAGCTTCAGCGCTCGTCGAACCGATTTTTGCAGCAATAGGTGCTGCAGCTGTTTTGGTCGTGACGCCAATATTACCATATGCATTGGCATTTGCAGCAGGCGCAATGATTTTTGTCGTTGTTGAAGAACTGATTCCAGATTCACAATCTGGGGATAATACAGACCTCGCAACTTTGAGTTTGATGCTTGGTTTTACCATAATGATGATACTCGATGTTGCATTAGGCTAATAGGAAAATCAATTATAAGAATTGCTATTAATTTGGATATTTAGCTTATTACATCTTACATTGCCTGGTTTATAGTTCAGTACTCAACGGTTCTATTTAAATGTTTCCTGAAATTTGAGATTTTTTTAAGAATATCCAGTAATAGATGAGTATGATTTGGCATTATATACCCTTCTATAATCTTTATAATTGATATTTACACATTCATTTTTTATCGCTTTATTAGACGTAACAAATCCCTGCTTTCGTTATTAATTTGGCTTGAACACCTTAATTATAACGTTAAGCAGGGCTCTTTTAGAATAACTCTGATTGACCGCTCACATAGCAAGTAGTTTATTGTTTAACACTGTTATCGTACCCAACTGACTGAAGTCATTAAAAATAATATTTCGAAGTAACTTTGGATTTATGTCAAGAATACGGACACAGAAAAAGAGAATTCTACCGCGCTTCGCTTGCTAGCCTAGCCCATCATGTACTTTTAAAAATCAAAAAGTACATTCTGAGCTAGGTTATTTTGTTGCGTATTTCTTCTCAAATGCAATGGGAGTCATATAATTCAACGTTGAATGTACGCTTTTAGAATTGTAAAAAGTAAGGATATATTCCACAATGCTAAACATCGCTTCATTCCTAGTTTTATAGTTCTGATGATGTATCAATTCCTTTTTGATGATACTATGAAAAGATTCTATACATGCGTTGTCGTAACAGTTTCCTTTACGACTCATACTGCTCTAAATCCCTTTTTCACGTAGTAAATTTTGATACTCTATTGAGGCATATTGACTTCCTTGATTTGAGTGATGGATTAGGCCTTCTCTAGGTTCTTGAATTGTATACGCTTTGTTTAAAGCTGACATCACAAATTCTTTTGTCATACGTGATGTCAGCCACCCAAACGCTGCCAGGTTGTGATACTTTAAACTGTTGGTTCAATAAATTGGGGTATACAGGAAGATGATGCTTTAAATGGGTCGTTGCCTTGTATTTCTTTTTTGTGATAGACCTTATACCGAGTTCCTTCATCATTCTACTGACAGTTCTTTGAGTTACAGTATGTCCGTGACGCCTTAGTATTTGTGTGATTTTGGGGCTTCCGTATCGTTTTTGACTTTTAATATAGATTTGATAAATATACTTCTTCAAACCTTCACGCTTCACTGTACGCGTACTTGGCTTGCGATTTTTCCAATCATAATAACCACTTCTCGAAACACCTAGTACTTGGCACATCTTTACGACACGAAATTCATGTCGGTGTTCATAGATAAACTTATATATTACTTCTGGTCTTTGGCAAAGATGTGCATAGCCTTTTTTAAGATTTTATTTTCTTCCTCTAAGTCTCTTAATCGCTTTTCTAAATCTGCTTCTACTTGTGTATTTGACGTACGTTTACCGCTACCAACAAAACCTTTTTCACCGTCTTTACGGTATATACTCAGCCATCTTGTTAAGGTTTGAATAGGAATATCTAAATCTCTCGAAACTTCTGAGGCACGTCTCCCTGATTCTACTCATTGAATTGCTTCCATTTTAAAGCTATAATCGTATTTTCTTCTCGCCATCACTGACACTCCTATAAATTGATTTTTTTTACTATACATTAAATTCCTATCAACTTACTGTGTCCGTTTCTTAGTCTCGCATCACTTCTTCTCTTGAACAATATATATAACTATCATCATTAGGACATAGTTCATAATGATTCAAAATACTACAAGGAATGCATAATTTATATTTATATTCTTCTATATCAAAAATAAACCACCTGCTTAATAATTTAATCTAGTAATTTTTTTAGCACCTACTTTTTTAGCATAATATTCTAAAAGACAAAACACTTTTTTTTCTATTTTTCTATTTCTATATGCTTGTAGGATATTTAATGATAAAACTATTAATTCATTCTCCTCTCTATTGTAATTTAAATCTATAGTGCCTATTAAATTATTTTCTATTAAAATTGGCAAAGCATAATAGCCATTTTTCCTCTTTTTTTTAGGAATATAAGACTCTAATCTATATTCAAAAGAAAAAAGTTTTTTTAATCGTGTTCTATTATAAATTAAATTATCAAAAGGAGATAAAAACACATTTTTAGATACTATTTCACTACTTTGATTATTAAAACACTCAATATCTTTGTTAAGTATATAATGCTTTTCAGCTTCATTAAACAAAGCATTCACTTCATTTAACTTCTCTAATTCACTTAAAACCTCTTGAACGTCGTTAATTTTCACTTTCCATTCAAATGCTATTTCCTTAGCTGTTAATACACCTAATCCTTCAAGAGAACACAACACATAATATTTTAAAGATTCCTTATAGCTATACGAATTATCTATAGTTTCTTTTTTATATAGATACCTTTGAAAATTCTTATCTCTTAAAACTCCTATCTGTCCCGTTCTAAATAAAAAATCTGTTAAATCTTGTATTTTGCCTTTTTTCCACCCTTTAGACTTATTATACTTATAGATGTTAGTTAATTCTTTAAACGATAATAGCGTATTTTCTGAAATAGACTCTAATATCTTTTCCATTAAATCAAAATCGTCTGTGTTATAAGACCTTTTATATTTTTCATAGAAGCTAGCCTGCCTCCAAAAATGTTTATTATCATCTTGCATATTATTTATAGTTAGCGCTCTACTATAATTTTCACTTATTTTAAATTTTTCATAACATTTTAATAAATCTTCTTGCTCATAACTTTTAATTCTATTTACAAAATACAAATCTTGGGTCTTAAGAAAAACGTTAATACTATCTAACTGAACTATACCTATATTATCAAGAGCATCATATATATCAGTAAAATAATTACCTTTATTTAACTTCTGTTTGAATATACTAAAATTTTTAATTTGTTTGTTTGATATTTGCATAAACACCTCTGATTATAATCGAAAAAGCAACAATTGTTATTAAAATTGTTGATAAAATAACAATAGTATACTTAACACCTAGTACATTAACTATAAAACCTGATAAAGCCAATCCCAAAGGATAGCCTGCTGTACTAAAAGAATAAAATAAAGAAAATATTTCCCCTTGATTTTGCTCAGGTATATTTTCTTGTATATAAGTCTTAGAAAATATCATTGCTGGAACAGAAATAATGCCAAATAATAATGCTAGCAAAAGAAAGAAAAATTCATTATTAGATATACCTATAGCAAAAAATATTACTCCATGCGCTATGATAGAAAAATCAATGATCTTTCTATTACTTCTAACTTTTAACTTAGAAATAATAACACTTCCTACAACTATGCCTAAAGACAAAAGAGATGAAAATAAAGAAAATATTATTGGACTATCACCAATTTCACTCTTAATAAATATAGGTATCACAACCGGATATACCCCCCATATAAATAGATTCCAAAATGAGTTATTTATTAACAATGATAAAACACTAGTTTCTTTTAAAATTTTTTTCAAAGAATAATTTTTTGAAATATCTTTTTGAGCTATGTCACTAAGTTTTTTATTATCCAATTTATTTATAAGTTTTAAAAATAGAAATAATGAAATTAAAAATGTAATTGCATTCACTATAAAACCAATACTATTATAATGAAAATTCAAGAAAATCCCTGAAATAATCGGCCCTAGAATAAGCGCTATATCAAATTGGATATAATGAATACTATTAGCGGATATTAACTCATTTTTATTAACAACTTTAGGTATTAAAATATTTGATAATATATCATTAGCTGATGAAAACGTACCCGAAATAAAGAGTAAAATGAATACTATATATACATTATTATCGTATAATAATATTGGTATTATAAAAAACACTATAGCTCTTGATAAAAACGATATATATGTAATTATTTTTATATTTTTATCAATTAGTCTCCCAATTAATGGAGAAAATAGAATTGCAGGTACTTCTAAACAAAGTAATGCGATGGCAATATAAATAGGTTGATTAGTTATAGAATATATCAACCAAACTAAAAATAAATTAGCCATGGCATCTCCTAGATTTGAAATAAAACTACCACTAATTAAACTCAAAAAATTCTTTTGTTTTAAAATTGAAATCATTATACTAACCTCGCAGGTATTCTACATTTAACTTATAATCCAATTTAACGACATATATTCGACACAATAAATCGCCTTTATTTATTTTATGTTCAACTATAGGTTCTATTGCTATAGATAATCCCAAACCAGTGTCATTCATCTCTTTTAATTTTTTTTCATTTAAAATACCAGGATGAATTCTAAATCTTGATTCTCCTTCAATTGGTTGTATTAATATTGAATAGCCTTCTGGGATCTCTATTCCCCATCCTAACCTCCATTCTAAACTACCTTGCCCATTAGGTATAAACACAGGATGCCAACTTCCATTGCTGAAATATTGATATAACCTAAACCAATTTGAATTTCGAATACCGATATATATTTTTTCTCTTTTTATCCAAAAAGTAGTTTCAGTAAACTCTGATAGTTTGTTTAATTCCATCTCATCATTTACGCTAACTTGAGTTTCTACCAATGGTTCACACGTAATATCAAATGGTGCCAAGACTTCTAAAGATGTCTCTATAGCTAACTTATACGGCCAACACTTTCCTTTAACTCTTTCTTGAGAAAGCCATCTTAATCCTTCGTATTGATTTGAAAGATTTCCAGTAGCTCCTTTTTTTGGTAATTCAGTCCATTTAAAAAGTTCTAGTATATTTATATTCATACTATTAATCTCCTCAAAACTATAAAAAAGGGAGTATCCCCCTTTTTTATACCGTTGTACTATTGTTAGTTTCATAAGTATTAATAAGTGTTTCTGAACTTGGTTCATATATAGATACACTACAAGGTCCTAATCCTGTTTTAACATATCCCTTTCTTTCTAACGTTTTCAGGTCTACTACAGATAAACCGTCGCCATCTTGATTATATTTACTAATCATAGTTCGTTTAAAAGCTGAAACATATAGAGTTTCGCTTTCCTCATCAATTTTTAATCCTCTAGGTGTAGGACCAACATCAATATGTTTTATTTCTTCATTTTTATTTATATCAATTGCACTTACTGAATTCGAAGCTTCACAACTTACATATACAAGGTTTTTATAAGGATCAGCTATAACAGCTCTTGGTCCATAGCCTACGGGTATTTCAGTAATCAATGTCTTTTTATGCAAATCAATAACACTTACAGAATGCCTATGAGTATTTGCTGTATAGACATTATAGTTTTTGTGTGTAAATGCGTGATATGGTTTAGCATTTTCGCCTAATTCAACTATTGAACTAATTTTTGAATCTAAAATATTCTCACCTAATTCAATAATATAAATACTATCTGAACCAGAGCAAGGTACACTTAAATATTTCCCATCTGAAGATACAGATAAAAATCTAGGGTTCTCGCCAACCTTAATACGTGAAATTTCCTGATCATTTTCAGTTGAAACAATAGAAACATCGCTTGATCCCGAATTAGAAACATATATAATTTCTTTGTTAGGATCGACACATACCCCCCTAGGAGCCAGTCCTACTTTGATTTTGCTATCTTCTTTGTTATTTGTAAGGTCTATTTTTGAAATTGTATCACCTGCGCAATTACAAACGTAACCATAAGGCAAGCTTTTGTGTAAAGCCATACTACCTCTAGGACTCCCTCCTACAGGAATCCTAGTTAATTCGCTCTCCTGCTTACTACTAATTACAGAAATGTCATTTGAATCAGTATTAGTTACATAAATAAACTTTTCTTTCATGAAAACACCTCCATTTTTATACTTTAATTAATATACTAAAAATTCTGAAAAGTCAACTAAATATACAAAAATAGTAATTATTCATATAAAATGTCCTTATTCGAATTTTTTATTAATATACGTATCTGTCATTGCTATGGGTTGTCTTGCAAAATTAAATTCATAATATAATTTGTTCATATCCTTGATATAGTAGCTACCAGCAACGGAAAAACTATTCTAACAACTCATTAAATACAATAATTCGTTATCGCTAACCTTCTTTAACGCTACATCTTTAGAATTTTTATCTATACTCAATAACACGTCAAACCTCCTATTCATTGATTAAAAAATACGATTAAATAAACTTGAAATGAAATCTATGATAGTCTGAATAATTTGTAAAATGCTATCCCAAATTTTTTGTAAAAAGTTTCTATTTTCTTCTGTGTTTAAATCTTTAGCTTTTTCCTTAGCTTTATCTAATAAATCGCCTGAATTTTTTCTATACTTTTCAAAGCGACTTTTGCATTTTTAGCAAATGCTTTAGGATCTGAAGTTAAAGCGTTAGAATTTGCAACATTAGCCCTATTTTCAGTTATCATTTGTTTTTGATTATCTGTTAAAGTTCCAGACAATCCTCTTTCATCAAGCACTTTATTAACTATGTCTTCAACTTGTTTTGGCGTAATCTGTTCATCTTGTTTTTTCTTTATATCTGCTAACTGTTGTTTAATATCTGCTATAGACGCGTTTAAAGCTTCGTCTGAATACCCATATTTATTTTGATTTTCTTCAGATATTGAAGTTAAATCTTGCATTTCTTTATTTGAGTTTTGGATATCTTCAGAATTTAATTTGTTACCTTTTTCTTCATAAGCTTTATAAATACCTGCTAACGCACCTTCTCCAGTAACTTTTTCAACTGAAGCTATATGAATTTCAGCGTCTTTAATACCTGCTGTGATTGACGCGTTTTGATATTGTTCACTTGTAACCTTTGTAATGTTATCAGGTGTGTCTATTTCCACATCTACACCATTACCCCATTTTTTATGCTTAATAGTTGTACTTGAATATATATAACTTAAATTACCACTATTAGGAATATATTTACTAACGTCATCTGTTGTTACGCTGTATGTTTCATAGTCATCTTTCACGCCTAAATCATCTTCAGTCTGTTGTAAACCTTGACCTTCAAGATCAGCGCCCTTTATAAAAAACAGGCTTATCCCAATCTTACTTTTTTTCTGCTTTGGCCATACCTGGAACAGTTAATAATAATGTTACTACTGCTGTACTAACCATTAATTTTTTCATTTTTATTTAACCCTTTTTAATAGTTATAACTACCGTCCTTATAATTAATCTGAACGCCTTCTTGTTTATTCGCAATCCAAACATTGATATTTATTGTTTGGCCGTCATCATTAATTGAGTAGGCTCTAACGTGTGAACCTCTTGGCACAAGTTCATCATCTTTATAAACGGGCGTAACTTCATAAAACACTTTTGTTTCAGGATTATCATACATTGCATTTCTTATTTGCGTTTCAGGATAACCCATGCCCCCACCTTCAGGGTCTTTATTAGATCCAACATTTTGCGCCCTAGTACCTAATGTTAAATTATGTGTTTCCATATCTCCGCCCAATGACCAGGCAAGCGAATGAGATTTATTATATATATAACCCCTATACCCATCTAATTGTAATATTTGGTTGTTTGAGTTCTCGCCTTCCCATGCCTGCTTTTCAGGGTTATATGTTCCATCTTTATACTCCCCAGCTACATGAACACCGTAATCAAATGATGGTCTTTTTTGTGCTTTTAAAGAATGACTTTGAACAGCTTCATTTGTAATCAACGCTTTAACTTTGCCTGCTCTACCGTATTTATCCAAATCAGGATAATCGGCCCAAAAACGGTCATTACCTTTTTTATTTAATAAATTTTGATCTTCCTGACTTAATTCTGTCTTGTTGTCGTTTATAAAAGCATAGTTTTCACTATTAGTTTCAGCACCAATAAGTTTTATATCTTCTTTACTGTTTTTTATTTCAGGTGTATCTGATTTACTGAAATCACTAATAGTTGTTATTAAATTATCAACTTCATTTATTGCCTTTTCTGTATCACAACCACTTAATACAATAAGTGATAATAATAAGGCTATCAGTGGTTTAAATATCTTCATTGCATTACTCCTTTACTCAAATTGTTCAGCAATCCAAAAATATTTAGTGTAACTTTTATTCTCATAATAAAATAAAGGCTTAGGCACAACTTTAAAATTTTTATTTTTGACGTGCATAGTAACATTTTGTCTTGTTACACCTAATCTTTCAGCTACTTCATTAACATCTATGAGTTGCTGTGGTTCAGAACTTTCACGAATTAAATCATCTAAATTATTACTTTGAAGCTTACCAGTATAAATAGTGTTGTTTTTCTCCATAATATACACACCTTCATTCACTGCTATTTCATGCTGTAAATGGCGGTTATAAAATGTAGGAAAATGGCGGAATGAAAATGCTGTTTTTCCTACATTTTTTATTTTCTAAAATATATAATCATGTCTTAACTCAATCTTTGAATGGAGGTTGTTTGATTGAGACATGATATATACGAAGGAGTGTTATTTTACATTATGAAAGGCATAAAACCAAATTACGCTGAGCTGGCTAGACAATATCATTGCGATCCAAGGACAGTTAAAAAATATTATGAAGCTGGGAAAGGCAATGAGTTGAAAAAATTAAAAACAAAGAAAACGGCAAAGAGAGTATCAAAATTAGAACCCTATAAAACGCTCATAGACGAAAAATTAGAGTTAGGTTGTACGGCTATGGCGATTTATAAATATATTTCTGAAAAAGGATATGAAGGCAAGTATACGATTCTAAGAGAATATTGTAAGTAAAAGAAAGAAAAGGAAATTAAAAAAGCAACTATACGGGTAGAAAAACGCCCTGGTATAGCTGCTGAAGTAGACTGGAAAGAAGATATGGTCATGCATGATAAATTTGGCAAACGTTATCAATTCAATATCTTTCTTTACGTTCTACACTATTCAAAAATGAAGTATATCACATTAACTTGGGATAGAAAACAAGATACATTATTTCAATGTTTAAAAGAATCTTTTGAGCACACTGGAGGCGTTCCTAGGTTGTATATTTTTAACGGTTGGCGAAATATTCACTGACCGTTATTTTAATTTTTGATATTAAAAAAGCACAAATATCTCTATAATTGTAAGTGCCTAAACCAACGATTAAGGAGATATTGTGCCTACCTGTAATGATATATCAGAAATGCTTGAAATTAATATCAAAAATTTAAAAATCACTCAAAATCTAGGATTACATGTTCATAAAAACGTAAAGGCATTATTATACGAAGGCCAATTGACATATCATCCCAGTGCTTGTGCGTGTTGTGGAATTAAAAATGATGCCCATTTAATTATTAAACATGGCTTTCGTAAAACGAAAGTTTATATGGGATTAATTTTTGAAAGACCTGCCTATTTAAAATTGAAGAAACAGCGCTTTTACTGTAAAGCTTGTCAACAAACCTTTACAGCTCAAACACCTTATATTCAACCCCGATGTACCATCTCAAATGAGGTCAAATGCATGATGATCCGGAAACTATCTAAAGTCATCTCTGAAAAGGATGTCGCTGAAAGTCTATGTGTATCACCTTCAACTGTCCATCGCCATTTAAAAGAGGTAAGTGATTCGGTGAAGACGCAGGCACATCATGTTTTACCGGAGCACTTAGCTTTTGACGAATTCAAATCAACGAAAGGTGTCGAAGGTGCGATGAGCTTTATTTACTGTGATAGTGTAACCCATGATATCATCGATATTTTACCTGATCGTCGCAAACATAAATGAGAAGCCTATTTTTTAAAGTTCTCTAGAAAGCAACGTGAAAGAGTGAAAACCATCTCTATAGATATGTTTCCGCCTTATATCGCACTCATTCAAGACTTATTTCCTCATGCGGAGATGATTATTGATCGCTTTCATATCGTGCAGGCTATCAATCGTGAAATCAATCGATGCCGAGTTCAAGTTATGAATGGTTTTAGGACAAAAGACAGACCTCAATATAATAAATTAAAGCGTTATTGGAAGTTACTATTAAAAGCGCCCTTAGATTTGGATCGAATGATATATCAGTCATACAGACTTTTTAAGTCTTGGCAGAGTCAATACAGTTTAGTTCAGTATTTATTGGGCCTTGATGAGAGACTCAAAGAGACATATGAAACAGGGCATCGTCTTTTAAGTGCTCTGAAATCAAACGATATCCAGCAATTACAGTTCATCTTACAGTATTCAAAGACAAAAGATATTTCACAAGGCCTCAAGCGCGTCATTCAAACATTCATCAAATACTTGCCCTATATCTCAAATACGATGCGTTACCCACATTTAACGAATGGGCCAATTGAGGGCATTAATAATAAAATAAAACTGATTAAACGGGTTTCTTATGGTTATAGAAATTTCTGGAATTTTAGGAATCGAATCTTAATCATTTCCAAGGTATTTGTAAGTGAATATAAAAAACGCATTAAACAACAAAATAACGTTGCTTAATGCGTTATCGTCTCGCCAACCGACGTTGACAAAGAACCCTATAAATAAAGGGGTCAAGACATTTATATGTCTCAACCCCTAACCATTTCAAATGGGAAAGTTATATTCCACAATGTCACTATTTGATATCAATAGCCTTATACAAACCGAAATTATTGCTTAATGTCTGCTTTTGGACCTTGTGGATATTTATATTTAGATGGATTCACTTTGTTGAAGTCTGGGTTTTTGTAGAAACGGAATAAATCGCCGTTTAAAATTTTATCGCTGACTTCTAAGTCATTTTCAACTTGCTTTTTATTTTTCTCTAAATCAGCAGGTTGTTTTTCTACTGGATGATTGTCTTTATTGCTGTATACCTTGCCATTTACATACTTGTAGTCTTTTGTTACAAAGTCACCGTTACGGAATGGCACCACTTGTTTGTGATCTTTAGACAGCATATCCGTACCAAGCATCAAATAGTTTTTCGTATCAATGCCCATTAAGTGAAGTAATGTAGGCATCACGTCGATTTGACCTGCATATGTTTCATCCACTTTTGGTTCAACACCAGGTGCTTTCAACCAAAAACCAGTCGCATTTAAGTCATTAAACTTCGCTGGCGTAATCGGTTCACCTAACAATTGAGACATTGCTTTATTATGATTTTCAGAAATACCATAGTGGTCACCATAAATCATGATTACAGAGTTGTCGTATAAACCACGTTTTTTCAAATCGTTAATAAATGCTTCTAAAGATTCATCGAGGTAACGTGCAGTTTGAATATAACCGTCGACTGTTGGGTTACCTGTATCCCCTTTCGGAATCGATGCATCTTTATCGCTTAACGTAAATGGATAATGGTTCGTTAACGTAATTAAATGAGAATAGAAAGGTTGTTTTTCTTTATCTAAGTATGATGCTGCCTCTTTGAAGAAGACTTTATCTTTTAAACCTAAGTTTTCAAGATTTTCTGGTGACATATCAAAATATGTCGCATCATAAAACTTATCAATACCGAAATGACGATATACTTGATCTCTATTCCAAAACGTTTTGTAGTCACCATGCATAACATTCGTCGTATAGCCCTCTTTTTGATGTAAGATAGCTGGTAATGATTGGTATGTGTTATCTCCTTTTAAAGAGAAAGCTGAACCTTGTGGTAAACCATAAAGACTGTTATCCATAGTAAACTCAGCGTCCGATGTTTTACCTTGACCTGTTTGGTGATAAAAATGCGGATAGTATCTAAAGTCATTATTACCAGATGAAAGTTTGTTCAAAAATGGTGTAACTTCTTGTCCATGAATCTTTTTATTAATTAAAAAGGTTTGGAAACTTTCTAAGTGGATTTTAATGACGTTTTTACCTTTAGCTTTACCGTAATACTGCATGTTCGGTTCAACATTTTTTTGCTTAGAGTAATTTAACACTTTTGTTAAATCATCTTCAGAAGCTAGTGCTTTTTGTTGATTGTTTTGAACTGTTTTCACGCCATCATAAACTGTGAAGTTATAAGGTCCTAAATATTTGACTAAATATTTATGGTCAAATGTACGTGTTAATAACTCTGGTCGATCTGTTTCTGCAAATGCTAAATTCAAGAAGAATAAAGCAATCGCTGTTGCCATCACAACTGGCACGAATTTTTTATGGAACACATTTTTACTTAACCATTTTTGTTTAAAAACAAGAATGAATAAGTACACTAATGTATCAATAAAATAAACAAAGTCATACCATTGGAATGATGCCCCAACAGCACCGCCCATTGAGTCCACATTGCTTACTTGGTTTAATGTACTAAAAGTAATGAAGTCTGAGAAAAATCGGAAATAGACGACATTGGCATAAAGTAAGAAAGTTAATAAGAAACCTCCTGTAAATATAAACCAATAGGCTTTTCTACCTTTAAAAAATAAAAACACACTTAATAGCAATGCAACTAAGCTATATGGGTTCATGAGTAAAATTAAGTTTTGTGTTAATCCTTTAACACCAAGTGACAAGTCAACATAATAAGCAAAATACGTTTTTAATGCGATGGTTAAAACCGTCAGTAGGAAAAACGCAAATATACCTATTCTTTTTTTTCCTTTTTCCATATTTGTTCCCCCGTCGTTTTATCTGTTGATTAAAATTCAATCGTTTAATAATTTCTCTAAATTTGTAAAATTCTCCACTAAAAGCTTTATTAATATGTAATATTCTTGTAATATACATGATTAAGTTCAATATAACAATATATACCCATTAAGACAAAAATTCAAGCGAAAGCCGTTCGTTTGATTGAGATTAAAATGGCTTTCAATCTGGGTTTATATTGACTTTATATTGGCTTAATATTTTAAAAAACACTGCTTTAAATTGATGTAAGGATATGCAATATAAAATTGTAATATACTCGCCTCTCAATCAGAACGTATATGATTATACATAAATCACGCTTTAAATGACTCGGCCCATAGTTGTATTTCTACATCTTGTAGATTTAACTCGTTTAAACGCTTATTTTAACAACTCGCTTTGCATTCTAAACTCTATTCCTTGGAATAATTGCTTCCGCCACTGATGATACTTCACTAAATTTTGTTCAGCTTGTAACACATCAATAAACTGAAATTTAATTTTTGAACCTTGACTTTTTTGTGCAATTTTAGATAGATGATAAGAAGCGATTGTCCCAATTTGTGGGTAACTACCTAACGTATAATGATCATTAAGCAATACTATCGGTGCGCCTTCTTTCTTAACTTGAATAGTACCTCGTTTGACTGACCGATGTGGGGGCATATCTTTGTAAAAGGCTTTAATGGATGGGCCTTCTAATATCATTCCCATACGATTGGCCTTGCTCGAAATTTGGTATTCACTTTGAGTAAAACGTTTGAGAATAGCTTCTTCAAAGTCTTCTGTACCTTTATTCGGGATGACATGCACAACATCAGATAAATAGTTAAAAGAGAGTGCATAACCATCAACACCCCATGACACAGTCTTTCGCTCTTCCAATTTTTTAAACAATTGATGATGCCTTTCGTTATAATCCCGCTTCATATTGACGGTGTCGCCATCTCTTAAACGACGACCTTGAAATCCACCTATTCCTGAAATCATGTCAGTTGAAGTCGAATTCAGCCATTCATCCAATTCAAAGCCACCTGCAATCGCAAGATATACTCGTGCACCACGATATAAATGATCAAAAGAAAGCACATCGCCTTTGTTCATTAAATACAGTTTATTAACTTGAACTTGCATTTCGTCTGTATGTGCTAAAACTTGTGCACCTGAGAATGCAATTAATGTCGGCTCCGTGAACCGAATTTTAGCCATTTTATGTGTCATTTCTAACGTCGATTCATTCCGATCATTACCAACGAGTCGATTCGCAATTTCGTGAGCGAGCACATCGAGCGCCCCACTTCGAATAACACCCATATGTTCATAGCCCTGTCTTCCAAAATCTTGAAAACTCGAAAACAATCCACTATCTTCTATGATGATGGCCATTATGCATCCCCTCCTTGTGCTACAACTGTAAACTTCACTTGGTCTCCTAACGAAATTCTTGCAAAATCTTTTTTATTCGGTTGAAATAATTGTAATGGTGTACGCCCAATCACTAACCAATCGCCGTACGTTTCAGTCGTTGTAATACCACATTTATTATTTTCCATAATAATAGAACCCGCAGGAATCACACGTGGCTCATTCGCCATATGATTGACTATAATGCGAGGATCAACGCCCGTTAAATAAGGGAAAGCTGGCGAATAACCCATCATCGATACGAAATAGTCTGATTCCGTGTGGAGTTGAATAAAAGTTTGCGCATCCATATTCAACTCCGCTAAGATTTTCTCAAAATGCAAACCGTGTATGCCCCCATATTCCACTGGCACTTTAATACAGCGCTGTTGTTTTTCAAAAACAGCATCACTGATATCAATATGTTCAATAAGCGATTTCATATGTAAAAAGGAGACGCTATTTTTAAATGTCTCATCATCATATATGCATCATAAGAAATGAGCATATCTGTTTCCGTTGGGACAATCTCAGTAATATATGGGTAATTTTGAGCGACTAAATAATTACGAATCATCAGTAACCTTTGTGTCGCTGTTGGCGTGACAGCCCCTTTTAAAGAGACCACTATCGCTTGATCCCCTTGACTATATACTTTCATTTTTCCACCTCTATTAATTATCATAAAATAAGCTTAAAACCTCAATGACACGGGGTGCCAATTCACTTATCAACCCGTATATGATTCCCCCTTGAATAATGAGCACACATAGCATCCATACATAGGCCCAAAAACGCTTTTGATGAAAAATAAGTTGATTACCTATCCATTGGCCAAGCCAGAGTACGATCATAAATCCTAATAAATATACCACTATCATAAAATCACCTAATTCTTTAGTTCAAGTGAAATAGGGACCCATTCACGCAAACTATTAATCATCCACAACTGACCACCTTGTTGTAACATTTCTAACAAGTCGCCCACTGTAAAATACTGCTCAGTAATTTTATGTTGCTCCAGTAGCATTTGGCGCATGCACCCTTGCAAAAAATCGTGTGCGTAATTGGGCGTGATAGATTGGCCGTTAAGCACGACAACAACATTCCCTATATCGAATTCTAAAATTTTTCCATCCGCATCATAAAAAAGTGCTAACTGTGTCGTATGATCATGTGTTAAATAATCGCGTTCAGATGTTTTGTAGATTCGTTGCCACGTAGGTACTTGATTTTTTGATGGTATCAACTGTGCAGTCATCTTTTTGGTTTCACCAAGCGCACCAACTTCAACTTGCATCTCCCCAGATTGATGCACAATCAGCTTGACCCGATACAGTCCACTAGGATATTGTGTTTGAACATGCTTCAAATTGTGTTGCCATCGTTCAGAGTCAAAGGGGATGTTTAATGACTGGCTCGCACTTCTTATTCTTTTATAATGATATTGAAGGCGAGCAATCTGGCCCGCTTCAAGCCGCATCGTTTCAAATAATTTCATAACTATACCTCTAATATTTTAGTTTTCGCACAAAATTCTTCATATTCTTTGTCGGGATCAGAATCAATCGTAATGCCTGCACCTACACCGTAATAAAAAACTTCATTGATCCGTTCAATCGTCCGAATCGGTACGTTGAAAATCGCACGGCCATTCGGATGAAGTAAGCCTACCGAACCACAATAAATATGACGGGGTGTCGCTTCAAGTTCATGAATGATACGCATCGTATTGATTTTAGGCGCCCCGGTAATCGAACCACAAGGAAATAGCGCACGCAGTAAATCTTGATAAGTTGTATCATCTGAAATTTCCCCTGTGACCATCGTTGTCATTTGAAAAACAGTCTGATAACGTTCGATCGCAAATGGATGTTTCACTTGAACGGTCCCTTTTTTCGCTACACGTGCAATATCGTTTCTTAATAAATCAAC
Source organism: Staphylococcus sp. HGB0015 (assembly GCF_000411275.1). Taxonomy (NCBI): domain Bacteria; kingdom Bacillati; phylum Bacillota; class Bacilli; order Caryophanales; family Staphylococcaceae; genus Staphylococcus; species Staphylococcus sp. HGB0015. The sequence continues at coordinate 205,905 of NZ_KE150417.1, read as the reverse complement.
AATCATTACATTTTCGGCTCTGTCTTTTTGAGAAGTTCTTAACGTTTGTTCATTAGCTTGATCATCTTTCACCGTAATCCCTCGAGGCATCGTCCCTTTCATCGGTTTACTTACCAATGTACGAGGATTTGTTTCGAAATCGCCTAATTGAAAAAATAATTCTGGCGAAATAGATGCTACTTTAATTTCTTTAGTGTCTATTAATACCGTATAGTCCCCATTCGCGGTCTGAGTAAAGCGTTGGTACAAAGCTGAAATCGACATCGCATCAAAGCTTTTAAGACGCGTCGTATAGTTGACTTGGTATGTCCACCCAGCAGTGATTTCATCTTGAATTTTGCGAATGTGTTGCTTAATGGTTTCCGGCGGTGTCACGAAATGAAAACGTCCGACTGCCTTCTCTGTTCTTTCTTCCTCTTCAACAGCGTTCACTGGTGCATCAAACACATAATAGGCTGCATAAATATGATGCTTTGGTGTATGCGTAATGAAGTCGCGTTGGAAATAAGGCGCTGCCTCATAAGGCAAATAAAGCGCGACATAATAGCCTTGTCGTTGGTAGGCTTCTGCTTCATCAATTAAAGGTCCAACTTCTTCAATTTCATAAGCAATCCTTTGCTCAACGGGATGCTCAAAATGATATCGATAAGATGTCGTTGTATTTGCATCGCTATAATATTTATAATTAAACTTCACAATCATCGATAATCCCTGCTTTTCTTAAAAAATTTCTCATTTGTTCATGTCCGTACTCTGACAAAATGGACTCCGGATGATACTGTAAACCGTAAATTGGCCACTGCATATGGCGCACTGCCATCACAATGTCATCTTCATTCAACGCTGAAACGACTAAAGGCGTGTGTATTGTGGTAGGGTTAGCCATTAATGAATGGTAACGCATCACGTTAAAAGATTTAGGCAACGCATGAAATAACGTTGACCCATCATGACGCAAACGTGTCGTATGACCGTGAACCGGACGCGGGGCATGAATAATTTTTCCGCCATAATACGTCACAATAAGTTGAAATCCTAAACAGATACCTAAAATTGGGACTTCTTTCTCAAATGTGCGCATTACGTCAAACAATATTGGATAATCTTCGGGTGCACCAGGTCCCGGAGAAATCACAATAGCACTCGGTTTCAACTGCTCCAGCATAGGAAGAGATACCTCATCGACATCAATGACTTTTACTGTTTGCTGACTCTCTACCTCTAAATAATCAACAATATTATACGTAAATGAATCTTTATTATCTATCATGACTATCATTTTTTTGCCTCATTTTTATTTAATAATTCTATTATCACAAATGTGCGCATAATTGACAAAGTTCTAGCCAATTTCATTTTAAAATATAAGGATGACTTGATTTCTGCGCCTAAATGTATTACAGTATGGAACGTAATTGAATTAAAGAGGTTCCTAGCTTCCAACCCTCTATAAAAAACTAGACACCTTCCGTCTATCTTTTTATAGAGACGGCTTTTTTTATGTCTTATTTTAGGATCTCTACATAAAATAAGGAGCGAAACAATTATGTCTAAGGTGCTCAATGATGAAAAAGCAGTCGTTGTATTTAGTGGTGGCCAAGATAGTACAACCTGTCTCTTTTATGCGAAAAAACATTTCAAAGAGGTGGAGTTGGTTACTTTTGAATACGGTCAACGTCATGCGAAAGAAATAGAAGTTGCGAAAGAAATCGCAGAGGATCAAGGGCTTAAACATCATATTCTTGATATGAGTTTATTATCTCAACTAACACCAAACGCGCTGACATCGCACGACATGCAAATAAAGACGGATGAACAAATACCTAACACCTTTGTTCCTGCGCGAAACTTACTTTTCCTCTCTTTTGCCGGTGCACTCGCCTATCAAATTGGTGCGAAACATATTATTACAGGTGTTTGTGAAACAGATTTCTCGGGTTACCCAGATTGCCGTGATGTCTTTATTAAATCAATGAATGTCACGCTCAACTTATCGATGGAACGCGATTTTGTTATTCATACACCATTAATGTGGTTAGATAAAAAAGAAACATGGGCATTGAGTGATGAATTAGGCGTACTTGATTATGTGCGTCATCGTACACTTACTTGCTACAACGGCATCATCGCAGAAGGTTGTGGCGAATGCCCAGCTTGTCGCTTACGTCAACGCGGTTTAGAACAATATCTTGCTGAGAAAGGAAGTGAAAAATCATGATGCAACAAATTTATCCATCTGTAAATCATGATTATACGTACGAACTCAATAAAGACTTTAACTTTTCAGCTGCACATTTTATCCCTGATGAACGTGCGGGTAAATGCATGCGCGTTCATGGGCACACGTATTTTGTAAATATTACGATAGCAGGCGATGCCTTAGATGAACTTGGTTTCCTCATTAATTTTAGTGAACTTAAAAGTCTCATCCATGACAAATTTGATCATTATTTATTGAATGATTTAACACATTTTCAAGGCAAAAGCCCCTCTACTGAAATCGTAGCGCAAACAATTTACGAAATTGTCGCTGAACATTTAAAAGATTTACCACATGCGCCAAAATGTCTTCAGATCTTTTTACGCGAAACACCTACAAGCTATGTCGTCTATCGACCGAAAAAACAGGAGCCAAAGCATGGCTAAAATACCTGTACTCGAAATTTTTGGTCCTACAATCCAAGGTGAAGGTCGTGTTATCGGTAGAAAGACAATGTTTGTGCGCACAGCTGGATGTGATTTTCGTTGTAGTTGGTGTGATTCTAAATTCACTTGGGATGGCAGCATGAAAGATGAAATCCGAATGATGTCCGCTGAAGCCATTTTCGACCAACTTAAAGCGATTGGTGGTGATTGCTTTAATCATGTCACGATTTCGGGTGGAAATCCTGCACTCATTAAAGGGATACAAGCATTAATCGATGTTTGTCAATCCCACGGCGTCCATACCGCTCTTGAAACACAAGGAAGCCATTTCCAACCTTGGATGCGTCAAATTGATGATTTAACGATTTCACCGAAACCACCAAGTTCTGGTATGAAACAAGATTTGGAGCGATTAAATCATGTGATCGCGCAATGTGACGTGTCCCAGATTAATTTAAAGGTTGTTGTATTTGATGATGCGGATTATGAATTCGCTAAAATGATTCATCATCGCTATCCTCACCTTCCATTTTATTTACAAGTTGGAAATCCTTATCTTGAAGATCATGTCGAACACCATACTCAAAAATTACTTGAACATTATGAACAACTGATTGATCGTGTCACTGAAGATGCAGAAATGAATGAAGTATACGTGTTGCCACAATTGCACACATTAGTTTGGAGTAATAAGAAAGGCGTTTAACTCACTCAGCCTTTCATCCATATAGTATATCCTCTCTTGAGGATGGAGATTAATAGATGAAGGAAACCTGTCTGTATGACGATTTTCCTTCATCTATTAAATTTTATAAAGATTTAAAGTGTTATTAAATGCTAATAAGAGATGAGATTGATATAATGGAAAAATGAATTGCGAATAGTTAGGAGAACATAATGGCCTTATTTGTCATCTTAAACATTATTATCGTGATTGGGACATTATTAGTTGATTTACATCGACATCACTATCAATATATTCGACTCAGTTCGGTGATACTATCACTCACGTTGAGTAGTTTTGTGAACCCAATCTTATTGAATAAGCTTAATTTTATTACACTCGCCACGATGTTAATGTATTTAACATGGTTGATCTTACAATATCATTTAGATTACACGCATCATGCATTTAAAATTCGACACCAAAAATTCTTTATTGGTATTTTGACCATTATGGTTAGTATTTTATTTGTCATTTTGGCACGGACATCTGAAGCATCGATTTATATGTCTGTACCGTATTTAGCCCCTGCCATTTTTCTATTTGGTGGGATATTACAATTTTCAACTACGTTAAACTCACCGCGTTTTTCAAAATTTTATCAAGTTTTGAAAATAAAGCATCCCATTTGGATGGGTGGCACTTTGATTCTCTTATCAATGATTACAATGGTTAGCCTCACGCCTTTTTGGTACCTTTTTGTGATAGTTTACATCGGCTTTTGGGCAACGTTAACGATTGAAAAAATATTTATCTTACCAAAAAATGATTAAACTATCCATAAATGTGGTATTTACTTGTAGAACCTTATGGTATAGAAAAAAAAGGAGGCATACACTATGGGTTTTATAATTATGTTAATCGTCGGTGGTCTTATCGGTTGGGCTGCTGGAGCAATTTTAGGTAAAGATATCCCAGGTGGTATTATTGGTAACATTATCGCTGGTTTAGTCGGTTCTGCAATTGGTAGCTGGCTATTCGGTCATTGGGGCCCATCATTAGGCGGCGTTTATATTTTACCAGCATTAATTGGTGCAATTCTTGTTATCGCAATTGTGTCATTAGTATTAGGTAAAATGCGTGGTAAAAAATAAATTTGAATATTAAAATACATGGGCCTTGGCTCATGTATTTTTTTATGTATAAAAAAAGGTATTAAAGTATCGTGTTTGTATAACACTGTCATCCTTAATGCGCCTTGATAAACGCTACATAACTACCATTCATCAATCCGCGACTTTATCCTCAGAAAGCTTCTTTTTGCATTGTATAAAATTTAAATTTTAAATATAAAACGAATGTATTTTACTCACTAATATTTATTTATCTATAATATTGCTTTTTAAAATTAGTTTACATATAATACTTTTAAAGGCATACCTCTCTTCATAGTGAGGTCTTGGCCTTTTTATAACTATGATTTTGAATCTTTGAACGCAACCAATACAATCTAAATTTTACATTTTATACAGTGTTTGATGATTTATCTCTATCCACTAGATATTGATAATATGGGAGATGATTAATGAAAATGAATTATAAAGCTGCACTATTTGCACTCTTTTTAAATATATTATTTTCAATTCTAATGTTCATATTAAAGTTTAATATCGGTTTAATGATTATGGCATTTACGATTATTTTAGTTCCTGTTTTGATTAATATCCTCTCTTTATTTATGAGTAAAGAATCTTATAATATATTGACATTATTAACAATGAGTGTTTTCAATATTGCATATTATGTTATTTCTGCAAATACCATATTAAATAACTCTCATTTTCAAATCTTTGCTTGTCATTATTCCTATGAGACAAATGGCTCTATTATGAATTTAAAAGAACATTCACTTTCCATACCTCACTTGATTGTTTTCTTCTTACTTTATTTTGTGTTGAGTTTATTGTGCGCTAAAATTTATTCAAAAAGCTTAAAATTGAAATGATGCGTTTGAAAAATACAATGGTCGTACAACAAAAATGGTCATTTTCAACATCATTTGCGCGCATTTTCGTATTAGTTGTGCACTACGTGGCCTATGCATCGTTTTAAATCTATTCTAAGTTTTACAACATACACTTTGCCCTTCTTTAAAGCAAGTTCACCATTGTTTTGAAATAAAAAAAGCGTAGGAGAGAAATCGTTTTGATTTCGTCATCCTACGCTCCACAAAAAACAGTCGCCCCTATGAAGATTAAAAATAAAATTGATACTTGTTACTTTTTATCAAACTTTGGTGTTTCTACATTAGAGGCTTGCACAATGTATTGCGGTCGTCGCTTTACCTCATAATATATCCGCCCGATATACTCACCCATCACTCCAATAGAGACGAGTTGAATACCACCAATAAATAATATCGCCGCAATTAACGTAAAATAGCCGGGAACATCAACACCATGGATAAGTGTATCAACAAATAAGTAAATAATATAAACCATACTCATTAAAAAAATGAACAATCCCAAGTAAATCATTGTACGTAGTGGCTTATAATTAAATGAAATCAATCCATCTATAGCATAATTGAATAAACTTTTTATTGACCATTTTGATTGTCCTGCTTCCCGCTCAACATTTTCATATTGAATCACTTTACTACGGTAACCAATCCATGAAAATAAGCCTTTAGAAAAACGATTATACTCTTCTAAACTTACTAACGAACGCACCGCGCGTTGACTTAAAAGTCTAAAGTCACCAATGCCATCCTCTAATTCAATATCTTCAATGAAATAGTTGATCATTTTGTAGTAACAGCGCGTCATCCATTTCCGAGAAGCGTGTTCACCTTCGCGATTACGCTTTGCGATAATTTGGTCATAGCCTTCCCGGTATGCTTTTACCATATCAGGTATAAGTTCTGGAGGATGTTGTAAGTCTGCATCAATCATCACAACCGCATCACAATCTACACTATGTTCAAATCCTGCAAACATTGCTGCTTCTTTACCAAAATTTCGACTAAATGAGATATATTTAAGATGTTGCGTTTCATTGGCTGCCTCTTGAAGTATTGTAATCGTATTATCGTGACTCCCGTCATCAATAAACAACAAATCATACTCATACACTTGTGCAACACTGTCTTTTTCTAATATTCCTATCAATTGTTGTATGGTTTGATGTAGTACGTCTTTCTCGTTATAACATGGGACAATCACACGTAATTTCATTATTTGTGCACCTACTCTATCTACTTTTTCTATGTCTCATCCTTTTGTTTCTACCCATTTCCTACATAAAAGTAACGTTCATTAGAAAAGCGCGCGCTCACGCAAGGCGCTATCCCTACCTCTAAAGGATAGCATATGATCATTCGGTTTTAATCTCAAAGCCCTTTCCAGTCTATGATAGCGTCGAATATAAAATCTAAAAAAAGAGAGGAGTTGTCCACTTTATGTCATGGACACTCCTCATTAAAATCATTCACTTTTCAGTATGATGATACTTATCTTCAAGATTCTTCTTGAAGTTCATAATCATCTTCATCACGTTGTCGAGGACGTTCTAAGTTGTATTCATAACGCAACAATACATGAATTATCTGATGATTTTCGATTTCTGATATCACCCAACGATCATAAGTTGTATCGACGTAATCATCTTGTTCTAAGTCTGTATTTTGAGCTTGAAGCCAGCCCCCGATTGTATCAATATCTTCTGAGTCTTCAAAGTAAATACCAAACTTTTCTTCTAAATCGCTTAGTAGTACACGACCGTTGATTTGATATGTTTGTTCATCGAGCTCGACAATATCATTGATTTCATCATCATCAAATTCATCACGAATTTCACCAACGATCTCTTCAAGAATATCTTCCATCGTCAATATCCCAGCTGTACCGCCATATTCATCAATAATTAAGCTGATATGCACATGCTCACGTTGCATTCGAACAAGCGCATCGCTAATCCGTGTTGATTCTGAAATCATTGGTAATTCATGAATATAGTTGGCAATTTTAATTGGCACACCCGATGCATATTCTGTCAGAAATTCTTTTACGTTGATAAATCCTTTAATATGGTCTTTGTCACCATCTTCAGTAATCGGATAACGTGTGAACTGATGCTCTTTAATTGTTTCTAATAACTCATCTACATTGAAAGGTTCGTTCAATGTGATCATTTGCGTACGTGGCACCATAATATCTTTGGCATGACGCTCATCGAATGAAAAAATATTTTGCATATACGCAAGTTCAGTTTGGTTGATTTCACCACCATGATAACTGTTGTTCATAATGATTTTCAATTCTTCTTCAGACATCGCCTCATTACCAGCATTTGGATCAGCGCCAAACATTCTAATAATTAAACGCGCAGAACCATTCATTAACCAAATTAACGGTTTCATCACAAAACCGAAGTAATATAAAGGTCTCGCATATAATAATGCGATGCGGTCTGTATGTTGGATTGCTAAACTTTTAGGTGCAAGCTCACCGATAACAACGTGAATGTATGTCACGATAATAAATGCAGTCACAATTGATACGGTTGTCACAATCGCATCAGGAATATGAATGAGTCCAATCAGTGGCTCTAATAAGTGCTTAAATAAAGGTTCACCTAACCACCCTAAGCCTAGAGATGTCACTGTAATCCCTAGCTGACAGGCTGATAAATAATAATCAAGATTTGAAATCATTTTTTTTACAACACGCGCATTGCCATTCCCTTCAGCAATTAGCTGTTCAATGCGTGATGCTCTTACTTTAACTAATGCAAATTCTGAACCGACAAATACAGTAGTTAAGGCAATTAATGCAAAAAATATAAATAAATATAATATGGTCGTACTATCCAATTAGTTCCCTAATAGATAGGGATTCACCTCCGTTAATTGCATCGCTCAATAGAAAGCGATGATGATAAGTGTATATGACCTAAGTGACACAACAGCGTGTTCATGCCTAAATCCTTCCCATTGAGCTACCTCCAGACATAAAAATATTAATTTTATCATACCATAACTTTTAGTGAAATAATACTATGAAACTATCGTACTTTAGTAGGATTTCCAATATAACACGCACATCTTTTTCACTCAGCCATTCTTAGTTCATCACATTATTTAAAAGCAATCTGTTTCTGTATAAAACAGAGCGTTCGGGACATAAAATATTGGATTAATTTGTCTTCATGAACTCGCTTGCTTAGGGGCTGAAGTCACATGTGCAACAAAGATTTCGTTGTATTGCCTATGCAAAGCTGACTAGACTAAGCAAAAGCGACTTGTTCTTAACTATAATAGTGAATAATTATATGCATAAACGAAGTATGGATGACGAGACTCCTGAGGGAACAGGACGGGCCGAAGACTACAGGCTGAGGCTGTCCCCTCGGAAAGCGAAGTCATACAATACGAAGTTTTTATCATAAAAAGAAGCGTTAAGACGATTTTCTATTAAAACCATCTTAACGCTATTTAATTTAGTATTGATGACCGAAACGCTTTAAATCTATCACTTTACTTTCCATTCTTATCGGCTTTTGTAAATGATCTCATCACCTTACTATTAATAATCATCTTATTTTTTAAATAGTAGGTTTTGTTGGAGCCTTTTTCAACAATCCATAAATGACCGCACTTACAATAGCACCAATCAAAATGGCAACAATTGTTAAAAATGCATGACTTGGATCAGTCTCGATAATAACGACCAATCCACCATGTGGCGCGTTAATAGATGCACCAAACAATAGGGCAAGTCCACCCGCTACGCCTGAACCAATCATCATGGAAGGAATGACACGCAATGGGTCAGCTGCAGCAAACGGAATTGCACCTTCAGTGATAAAGCTTGCACTCATTACAAAATTCGGGATAATAGAACCACGTTGCTCTTTTGTAAATTTTGAGCGGAAAATTAACATTGCAAGCGCGATTGCGATAGGTGGCACCATACCGCCGATCATTGCTGCAGAAATTGGTGCTGTATTACCCGCTGTTAATGCAGCAGTACTAAATACATATGCGGCTTTATTGAAAGGTCCGCCCATATCGATGGCCATCATCGCACCGATAACAACACCAAGCAATACGATATTACTGCCTGATAAATGATCTAATCCATTGACTAAGCCGTTATTTAACCATGCGGCCGGCGTATTGAAAACATAAATCATCAATATCCCTGTCAAGAATACAGAAAATATTGGATAAATCAATGTTGGTTTTAAACCTTCTAACATTTGAGGTAAGTTTCTTGTTAATTTTTTAATCCCTTCAGTGATGTAACCAGCTAAGAAACCAGCTATAATACCACCTAAAAATCCTGAACCACCTGAAATAGCGAGCATCCCACCAACAAGACCTGCGGCAAAACCAGGTTTATCAGCAATGCTTCGTGCAATATAACCTGCTAAAATAGGAATAATTAATGCAAATGCACTTTTGTTCCCAATCTGCCATAACGTTGCTGCAAAAGCGTTGTAATGACTACTATTCGGGTCAAATGCATCTGGATGAATCATAAACACAATCGCCATTAAAATACCACCTGCTATAACGAGTGGTAACATGTTAGAAACACCGTTCATCAAGTGTTTGTAGATTGTTTTACCGACACCTAATTTTTCATTACTTTCTTCAGTTTGCTGTCCAGAGGCAGCTACAAAAGGTTTTCTTGATGTATCTAAAGCACTGTTGATTAAAGCTTCTGGGCGCTTGATACCATCAGCAACAGGTACTTGAACAACATTTTTTCCATCAAAACGGTTTGTTTCAACATGCACATCCGCTGCCACAATAATCCCGTTAGCGCGTTCAATATCCTCTGAAGTCAATTTGTTTTTGATTCCACCTGCACCATTTGTTTCTACTTTAATATTAACGCCCATTTCTTCAGCTTGTTTTTTCAATGCATCCCTTGCCATAAAAGTGTGCGCAATACCTGTTGGGCAAGCAGTAACCGCCAATACATAAGGTTGATCTTGATCGACAATAGGTTGTGCGTCTTCAGCACTGTCTTCATCTGTTGCTTCATCATCTGCACGATTAATAATTGCTAATACATCTTCCTGCGTCTCTGCATTTAAAAGTGCTTCTCTCACTTTTTCGTCCATCAAAATACCTGAGAGTTTCGCTAATGCATCTAAGTGTGTTTGTGCCCCTGAAGCAGGTGCCGCAATCATAAAGAAGAGATGTGCGGGTTGCATATCTAAACTGTCATAGTCAATCCCTGCTTTTGACTTACCAAATGCAATCGCAGGTTGTTTTACAGCTGCTACTTTTGCATGTGGAATTGCAATCCCTTCACCAATTCCTGTTGAACTTTGTTGTTCCCGTGCGTGGATGGCTTTTTTGAAATCTTCTAGATGGCTTAATTTTCCTGCTTGATTTAATTGCTGTGCAAGTTCATCGATTGCTGTATCTTTTGTTGTCGCAGAAAGATCCATAGCAATCGTTTCTTTAGTGAGTAACTCTGTAATTCTCATGTTACCCCTCCTCGTATAATGGTTGGATTGTCACTCGTGCTCTCAGTTCTTGGATTTTGTCATATTCTGCTAGATCATGATTAAACGCCGTTGCAGAGCCCGAAGCAATCGCGAGTTTCAATGCTTCTGGAACTGTTAATTTTTGAGTTAATCCTGCAACCATGCCTGCCACTGTACTATCACCTGAACCGACTGTATTAATCACTTGACCTTGTGGTGCTTGAATCCGATAGGCTTCCTTCTCATCAACATAAATCGCGCCTGCACCACCTAGAGACACGATAACGGCCTGTGCACCTTTTGTAACTAATTGACGTGCATACTTAAGTACTTCTTGATCAGTCTTAATTGCGACATTAAACATCTGCTCTAGTTCATGTTGATTCGGCTTAATAAAGCGTGGGCGATAAGGTAATATCCCTTCAATTAATGATTTTTCAGCATCTACAACCAATTGTGCTCCTGTTTGTTGCGTGATTTTTGCAATGTCGGAATAAATACTTCCAGTCAAACAGTTCGGTACACTTCCGGCAACAATAATTACATCGTCTGCAGTTGTTTTACGAAGTTGTTCAAATAACGCTTCGACTTGTGCATCAGTAATATGCGGACCGGCAGCATTAATTTCCGTCTCGTCACCACTTTTTAACTTAATGTTAATACGTGTATCTTCATTGACGTGGGTAAATGCAGTTTGAATACCCGCTGTTTTTAATGTGTCTTCGATAAATTGCCCAGGAAATCCACCTACAAAACCGAGAGCCGTGGATGGCGTATCTAATGTTTGTAAGACACGGGAAACGTTAATCCCTTTACCTCCTGCAAATTTAGCAGTGTCTGTCGTACGGTTCAGTCCGCCCGTTTCAAAATTATCTACAAACATGACATAATCGATGGATGGATTAAACGTCACTGTGTAAATCATAATTGCCCTCCTAAAATTTCAAAATGTGAATCATATTGTGCATAACCATTGATACTTTTCACTTTTTCTGAAGTGATGATAATGGGTCGCTCTTGTGTATGAATCGTCGCTAAAAATTGTTCATTGAATTTGGAAGTATCTGCGAGTACATAAGCTTGTTGCGCCTGTGACACGGCCGTTTCTTTAACAATCGCTTCTCGTTCATCAGGTGTTGTAAAGCCTGCCTCAATATCAATCCCGTTCACACCAAGAAACACCTTGTTAAAGCGATAATGCTTTAGAAAATCAACAGCTCGACCGCCTACAACAGCCAACGTATTTCCTTTCACATCTCCGCCAATCAATTTAGTTGGGATACCTTGTTTGAGTAGGCCTTCAACATGAGATAAACCATTTGTCACAACGGTAATCTCTTTCGCACTCAGATAAGGAATCATCTCTAACGTCGTCGAGCCAGCGTCGAGATATATGCAATCTCCCTCATTAACGAGTTGGGCCGCCTTTTTAGCAATGGCCACTTTTTCTTCAATATGCTGTGTTCTTTTTTCGTAAAGTTCTGGCTCTTTAGGATTATTAATTAATTTTGCGCCACCATGCACACGTGTTAACTTGCCCTCTTCTTGTAGCCGAGATAAATCCCTTCGAATCGTCGAGGCACTTGACTCTGTATATTCGACGAGATGTTGTAATGACAAAAAGTTATGTTGTGCTAATGCGTCGAGTATCATTTCATGTCTTTTCTCAGTTAACATCTTCCCACCTCAATTCGCCTTCATTATAGTGTATCCGTTTTCAAAAATCAATCGTTTTCAATCAAAACTAACCAATAACAACCATATAATAAATAAAAAAGACACATTTTAGTCATTTTTCAATCAAAAACAACCAAAATGTGTCATTTCACTTACTGGATTACATCAACTGTCTGTGCTTGACTCATTCGAATTAAGTCTTCTGGTGCAATTCCCATTTGTACACCTCTTTGACCTGCACTCACAAATACAGTTTCACAAGCTAAAACTGCCGTATGAATCGTCGTTGGAAAATGTGTCTTCATCCCTATAGGTGAACATCCACCGCGGATATAACCTGTTACTTTCTTCAAATCATCTAAAGGCATAAGATGCAACTTTTTCTCATTGACGGCAGCCGCTGCTGCTTTCATATCTAAGTGTGCATTAACTGGAATAACGAACACAAAATGGGCATGGTCATCATTTTCAAGTACGAGTATTTTATATACCGTATCTGTCTCTGCTTGAATTAAAGCAGCAACTTCATGCCCTTCAATATGTGCATCACTCACAGGAAAAGTACGTATCTCATATTCTACTTTCGCTTGATCTAACATGCGCATCGCATTTGTTTTCTTTTGCTTTGCCATGATATCCCTTCTTTCAAGTCTTACTATTGTTCTAAGATAAACTGTGCCACTTTATTATCGCTCTCGATTTGATCATAGGTCATAAGTTCGTTTGTCATTTTTTGATGATCGACATGTTTATTTTGTAAAATCATGTGCTGAATTTGTTCGATGTTTTGACCTACTTTTTGAATGTTTGTAAATTGCTCAATATCAAAGTAAAAACCGATATCTTGTTGATAACGCGTCGTATCTTCCTCAAGGATAAGTATAGGTCGATCTAAGTGTGCATAATCAAAAATTGCTGACGAATAATCTGTTATTAAGACATCTGAAATTAAATACAACTCTTGAATATCAACCAATTCATTGAAGAAACAATGAATTCTTGGATGTAATCGATCATACACTTCACGTAAATGCCCCTCGTTCGGATGCAGTTTAACAATCATTTCATACTGATCAGGCAGCCCTTCTATCAATGACACAATATCAAGTGTCGAGACGGATTGACGTGTATCTTTTCGCCATGTAGGACAAAATAAAATATATCGCTTCTCTTCATTCTTAGTAAACATATACTTTTCTTGGATTGTTGATCTTCTCTCCACATCGTCTTGATAGCGCATCAAATCACTATTTCTCGGTGCGCCTTCACGCAATATTTTTAAATTTGGATGCGTCTTTAATTGGAAGGCAGATTGAATGTATTGTTCATAACGTGGTGAAGATGAAAGCAAAACATCCCATTTTTTCATACGCGGGGCAAATTGCAGCGCTTGCTTTTGACGTTCTTGCTCATCCATTAAGTCATTCACCATCCGTTTTAACGGAAAACCATGCCATGTTTGAACAACACATTGCTGTGGATGTTTCACTAATCGATCCCATAAATTCCCATTAATTATAACGTAGGCACTTTTCTCAAAAGCACGCATATATGAACGTGTACCAAATCGTATCGGTGTCATGCCGAAAGCTCTAATCTCCAATTCAACTAACGGATCTGCAGCACTTACGTAAATTTCTAATTCTGGATCTAATCTTTTAAGTGCACAGGCAATGTATTTAGGATCCCCTGAAAAGTTTTTGCCATGAAAAGATTCAACAAAGACGTGTTTTTTAGAGACTTGACGTTGATGAATTTGGCGTTGTTTCACACGTCCTTCGACTTTAAAAATAGCTTGGCGAACTTTATTATAAACGCGAGAACCTTTACGTAGCGGTCCTTTAGATGAGGACTCTAAATTTTGTTTTGTCTGGATTGCAAATCTTTTCGCCATTTCCTGAGCAAATTGATATCTCGCTTTTATTTTTGGGGGCTGAATCTCAGCTTGGTTCACTTGATGCTGTTGTGCGATTTCCATCGTTTTAGCAATGAGCGCATTTGTATCATTAATACGGATAAATTGTTGTTTTAAAACCTCAATATCTTCTTGTCTCTCTTCATCCGTGTACTGCGCACTATAAGCTTGCATCAACGTATCGGCGTCTGATTTTAAATCTTTTTGAAGCCAGTGCACAGCATGAAAAGGTGTGTAAATAGCTCTCAACACCTGATTATCTCCAGGATAAAGGCATACACGATGCCCTTGTGCGATGGCTTCTAGTATAGAATAGCCCAATGTTTCATAGGGCGAAGATGAAAAATAAATATAAGATTCTGGTTCTGCTTCATTGATATGAACATTGCTTTCTAAACGATAATAGCGTACTAAATTCTCATAAAGTTCAAGTGAAGGCCCATAGCCTTGAAGATACAAATGAATCTGTGATTGGTGACGTTCGTGTATGAAATAACGCATCATTTTTAATGCATAAGAAATATCTTTAATTTCGTCTTCAAAACGTGCTTTAATTAATAAATTATAAGTCGTAGCTGTAGGGGCTTTCGCTATTTTTAGATGACTTGTATTGACATACATCGGAAACACGTACGGATAATCATAGCGTTGTTCGAATGCTCGTGCAATGGCTTCTGTACTTACACGTACTGCATCGACCGCTTCTAACGCCAAGTCCATATGCGGTGAAATATAAGCTAACGGACTGTGAATTTCACCGAGTATCACTGTTTCAGGTGAAAGCTGCTTCACTTCGCGTGCAAATTTAAAAAAGTCTTCTCGTGTGATGATCAATAAATCTGCGTGCGCAATAGAATTTGCACCAAGAAACGATTGGAATTTCACATTTTTTAGTTGCCCACCTTCTTCTGCTATCAGTGACTTTAATCGTTGTTTTCTCACACCCATATAGTTGACGTAAGTCACTTGATGACCTGCTTGGCACAACGACTGAATCAAATTTAAATTACTTCTTGTTGTGCCTCCTTTTTGAAAAATATGATAACCCAATATTTTAATATGCATATCGAATTCGCTCCTAATTTTACTTTTCAATTTCTCCTATTATATCACGAATGCTTTGCCTTTTCGGCTGAAAACATTAGCCTGCACTTTCTCACTTTCCACTATCATTTTATGTATTCAAGAATAAAACCTCGCTCATAGAATTAAGATGGGTGGCTTATTTTACAGCCATTCAACCCATATTTCTATCAACGAGGTGTCATTTCATCATTCACCCACATGGGCGCATGTTTTGATTTTAAGCAAAGCAATCATTACTTGCTTTTTTGATATTTCGCTCTAAACTGGTTTTCAATGACAATGACGACGCAACCTAATATCATAAAAGCGATGGACATTAATAACGGATATTCAATATCGATATCGTAAAGCGTTCCTGCAATTAATGGTCCAATAAAGTTCCCCATACTTGTAAATGTCGAATTCAGTCCTCCTGCAAATCCTTGACGATGTCCTGCTATATTTGAAAAATAATTGGTAAGGGCTGGGCGAATTAAATCAAAGCCAATAAAGACAACAAAACATAATAACATGACATGCCAATACGTATGTGCATAAATCATTAATACTAAAATAATCATTGAATAGATCAAAGCATAAGCAATAAATTTCAATTCACTAAAATAACGCATCATTTTATCAAACAAGAACACTTGGAAGATGGCTCCCAAGATGCCCCCACCTGTAATGGCAATTGAAATATCTACCGGTTTGAAATTAATTTTATCTGCTGTATATAGCGGGAATAACGTTTCAAATGCAGATAAACCAAATGCAAGGATTAACGTCAGTATGGCGGGCGTAATAAATACTTTATAATTAATTTTTCCTAGTTCGGCGTTATCAAACTGATGAAAACCTTGTGTCGTTTGTTTTTTTGGAGAGTGGACGTAGATGACCGTTCCGACAAAAGCTAATGCACCAAGTGCCCCGGCCACAACAAACGGCATACGATGTGAGATTTCGGCAAAGAAACCGCCGGCGCCGGGACCGAGAATGTAGCCTGCTGATATAATCGCTGACATATATCCAAAGTTACGCGCTTTATCTTTTGAGGGTGATAAATCTGCAATCAAACCGGTCACACCTGGCATAACCATTCCTGCACTCAAACCACCTAATACGCGAGAAAGGATTAAATATGAAAATGTATGGCTCGCTGCAAATAAAAATTCAGAAACACTAAACAGCACAAGCCCAATACAAATAATTAATTTTTTACCTAAACGGTCAGCTAATGCACCTCCGAAAGGTGAAATAATCATTTGTGCAAGCGCAAAAACAGCAACAAGTATTCCGAGATCAGAACCAGTTAACCCTAAATCCTTTAAATAGATAGGAAGTACTGGAATTACGAGACCAATTCCTAGAAATACTAGAAAAATATTTAAGTATAAAATAATAAACTGTTTATTCATACACTTCCCTCCCTCAATGCATTCAAAATATTAAAACATTATATAACAACGACTTAACAAAATAAAGAACAAAAACTCAAATCAAACCATTTAAAATATCTATTTAAAATAAAATTTGAGCGTTTATTTTTGTCTTTACAAAATAGATAGTCCACTTTACAAAACTTCTCATCTCATCGGCTTATAATTGAAGGCGCTCTATTTAATCACGATACACAATATGCCCTTATAACATCAGGCTTTAGGCTACTCCTAATTTCTTCCATACCCTTCATTTACCCTATTTCAATGAGTAACAAATTTAATTATATGTATATTTTTTTGTTCTGATCTTATAAAATATTTGAATCCTTTTTCATAACAAGTTATCCTTATTTGCGCATCACATAGAAGGAGGCTTGATAATGAAAGCACGTTATATTACACGTTTATTTTATATTGTCTTATTCATCATCTCACTTTTTTCACCTACACAATATAAATTTATAGCACTGAATATTACACTTGCCTACATTCCTTTAGAGCTTGTATTTTTGCTTAAACTCTTTCTTCCAAAACGCTGGTTTGAATGGCCATTATTTTTAGTGTTTTTAACAGTGTTTATTTTAATGTTACCTAATACCTTTTATATGGTGACAGATTTGATACATCTTAATCATTTTGGCTTTGATTTTCTATCAGGTCTTAATCTCATAGAGTGGACCAATTTTGCTTTATTGACAGCTTCCGTCATGTTTGCGGCATACTGTTATGTATTAATCGCATTAGAACTTTATCATATGATAACATCGAAGTGGTTTAGGGTTTTAGTCCTGCTTGGCATGATGATTTTAAATGGCGTCGGTATTTATGTAGGTCGTTTTTTACGCTTCCATAGTGTACACGTCATTAACCATCCATTTTCTGTCATATGGTCAACGTTAAAAGCCATTGATACCCCTGCCATGATTTTCATTTCGTTAATCGTTGGCTTACAAGCACTCTTATTAATATTTGTGAAAGGGGTGCGTAGTCAATCATGAATATGCTCTTTATTTTTGTCATTGCCATCGTATTGATACAAGCAATCATTGCTATACTCTATTCTCAAATGAATTGGCCATGGTATGTATGTCTTATTGTCTTTTCATTTCCGTTCGGTATCGCGTTGTTTTTAATACAGTTATTCTATTACGAACGTTTTCATAAAGATTGGGATGTCGCATTTAAAACAAAATTATTACTAAAGTATAGTTATATTTTGACGTTTTTAGAGTTTGTTGCATTGTATTTAATCATTTTTGTGGTTTAATAGTATCATCATAGTTCATATATGGAGGTCATCTTATGCGCGCATCTTCAAATCATCCTGTTGCCTGGCGAGACCTATGGGCATTTGTGATTTATATTTTAGTTCAAGTCATCTTAGCAAATTTGTTTCACTTATTGTTAGTTCCATTGCATATTTTCCCAGTAGGTTTATTATTTATCTTTATCGGGGTTATCACTGCATTAACGGTGATTGGATATTTAATTTGGTCCCATCGACATCATTGGAAAGAAAAAATAATCCATGCTTTTAAAGCGTCTCGAAAGTATGTTGGTACAATGATTGGTGCTTATTTCCTTTATATTTTTGCCAATGGGCTCATAACGTACCTTTTTAAATTTTTACCAGAACAATGGAAATTTAAGGAAACAGGTAATCAAGAGAGCTTGATGATTTTTTTCAATGACCCTAAATGGTTACCGCTTGCGTTTTTAAGCATTGTTATTTTATCTCCTATTACGGAAGAGTTACTATTTCGACATGTGTTAATTGGGGAACTCGGAAAAAAATTTGGATATGTAATAATGGGAATCATTTCCGCTGTCGTTTTTGCACTTTTACATATGCAAGCGGCACAATCTCCATTTGAAATTTTCCCATATCTATTATTAGGAATTTTATTTGTCTATACTTACATCAAAAGTGGATGCAATATTGCAGTTTCAATTATGATGCACATGTTTAACAACTTTATGGCGTTTATCATTATGGTGATTCAGCTTCACGCATAGTGTAATCGATACGAGCCTGAGACAAAATTGTCTCAATAATCGATGAAATCCGAGGTTTTCGTAAAAAACGAAAAATCTCGTATGTTTTCCTTTTATCATCAGTTTAGCCGCACTAGATGCGACTAATTTCCTTAGGCACCTCATTAATTTAGTTTTTGTTGTGATGAATTAAATTATACGAAAGTGCCTTATTTTTTTTAAGTATAATGGTGAATGATTACATATATAAGCGAAGTATTTATAGCGAGACTCCTGAGGGAACAGGACGAGCCGAAGACTACAGGCTGAGGCTGTCCCCTCGGAAAGCGATCCTATATAATACGAAGCATGATAATAAAAAGGAAGCTCGAAGACGATTTTTATCAAAATCATCTTCGAGCTATTTATTTTGGTATTTATGTCCCAGGCTCCTTTGTTATAAAATCACAGTGTCATTCAATATTTTGTTTTTCACATAAAAGATGACTCAATTTTTAAAAATGTCTATACAAATTTAAAAATCGAGTCATCTTCTAAAATGGCACTAGCCCAAACTTAATCTATTTTTTATACGTCGATTTAATGTGATTGTGATGACGTTGTTTTTAATGAGGCTTTAACGGATTCAACCGCTTCAACCGAATGTGCTAATTGTTGCTGTTCGTCTTCATTCAGTTCTAATTCGATAATGCGTTCTACACCATTCGCACCTAAGATGGCAGGTACACCAATATAAATATCATTTAATTGATATTCCCCTTGGCAGTATGCAATTGTTGGAAGTACCCGCTTCTGATCTTCTAAAATAGCAAGAACCATTTCATATACTGCTGCAGCAGGTGCATAATATGCAGAGCCGTTGCCTAATAGTTTTACAATTTCTGCGCCACCTTTTCTTGTTCTTTCAACAATAGCGTCTATTTGTTCTTGTGGCATAAGTTCAGTTAATAACACGCCGTTCACTTGGCTGTGACGAATTAAAGGGACCATAGTATCTCCATGTCCACCTAAAACAAGCCCTGTCACATCTTTCACTGCGACGTTGAGCGCTTCAGCTACAAAAGTATTAAATCTCGCTGTATCTAAAACGCCTGATTGACCCATCACTCTTTCACTAGGAAAGCCGGACGTGCGATAAACGGTGTAAGTCATCGCATCAACAGGATTAGTTAATACGATAATTGTACAGTTTGGCGAATATTTAACTACTTTTTGAGTGACCTCGACCATAATTTCTTCATTCGTTTGAACTAAATCGTCTCGACTCATCCCCGGTTGTCTTGGCAAGCCAGCTGTAATTACAACAACATCAGAATCTTTAGTTTCTGCATAGTCCACAGTTGCATGCACATGTACATTAAACCCTAAAATTGCACCGCTTTGTTGCATATCTAAGGCTTTCCCTTTCATCACCGATTCATTTTTTTCTCGGTCTACAAGTAAGACATCTGCATGACCATGCATCGCAATAATAAATGCTAATGTTGCCCCTGTATGACCTGATCCAATGATAGAAACTTTTTTACGTTTCATGTTCACTACCCCCTTGTATATCATCGTCTTTATTATAACACCCTCGAGTTGCTTTTTTTCATTTTTAGAGTAAAATCATTTGCATCTTTTTTTATCTTCCATTCACAAATCGATAGACACAAAAAACGCCTCCCTATCATAAAGTCCAAATGCGATACTTCGTTTGACGCAAAAGCGATTCGATACTTATCAAATTCTCGTTACTTTAGGTCATAAACATTGCGTCCTTATCAAAAAAACAGCACTTTTACATCAGTCTTTTTCAATAAGCTGATGATAAAAGTGCCATTCTTTACATTAGTGATATTTGAAAAACATATATAAGTATAACGAAAATGCGCCAATCATTAACACGGTCATCATTAATAAATACAATGCTGTACGACCGTATTTAAATAAGAATGCGATGAACATCGCGATGACGTTATAAACCATAAAAATACCAAAAACTGTCACTAACCAAACCGTATCAGGTGAAAAGATAAATAAAAATGCAACGATGAGTGCAAAAATAATATAAGGTATAGCGATGACGTTGCGTTTAAAACGACTACGTTTAATTTTTTCTTCTTCTGTCATAAGACTGCCCCTAACTTCAATTCATAATAATCCGATTTTACAATGTTTTTAAATATGATGCACCGACAAGTTGTGACAAATTATGGAATATCATAACCTTGTGCCGCAGTAAATATATCAAACCATTCTTGGTCATATAATTCAATATCAAGCCCTTGGATTACACGATCAAGTCGCTCTAACTGTTGCGTCCCTATAATCGGCATAATCTGAGCAGGATGCTTTTTAAACCAAGCCGAAACAACGGCTTCAACAGTTGTGTGATGTGCTTGTGCAATCCGTTTAAGTTCCTTCATAACACGTTGTCCTTTTTGATCGTCATTTTGAAATAGTGCACCACCAGCAAAAGGGCTCCAAGCCATTAATTTGACGTTTTCGCGTTGCATATCATCAATCGTGCCATCTTGAAAAGCGATCAATTGATGTGGAGAAATTTCAATTTGATTCACTGCAATATGAAATTTATCGTCTTTCAAACATCGATTAAGCAATTCATATTGTGCGCGTTTAAAATTAGATACACCAAACGAACGAATTTTACCTTCATCGACCAAATCTTTCACAGCATCTGTAATTTCACAAGGCTGCATCAGTGGTGAAGGTCGGTGAATGAGTAAACTATCTAAGTAATCAACTTGAAGTTCTTTTAAAGACCGCTCTACTGCACGCTTAATATGTATTTTACTAAGATCATATCGATGTGCGGTTTGATGAGGGTGAATCGTGTTTGGCTGGACAATCCCACACTTTGTCACAATCTGCAGTTGATCTCTAAGCGCAGGAGATAACGCAAGCGCCTTGCCGAACATCCCTTCTACAGTATAATGGCCATAAATATCTGCATGGTCCATGGTTGTGACACCTCGCTCAACCAATTCATGAATAAAGCGATTCATTTCTTGTGGTGTCATTCCCCACTGATCTGCACGATAAAATCCTTGAATAATTCTTGAATAGTGTACATGTTGATTAATTGCAATCTTCTCCATAAATAACACCTCTTGATTGATCCATATTAGCTAAATTGTAGCACATCCAAATTATTTCTGAGTCTGGCTTCATCTAATTGCTCCCCAATCAAAACGACTGATGATGGAAAATCTACATCTCCAACACTTTCAATCGTAGGCAAACCTTGAGCATATTGAATTAAATACATTTCATTCGGACTTTCTCGAAGTCTAACGTAACCTTTTAAGCGTAACACATTTTCAGGTAATTTTAGGATAAACTGCACCAACTGCGCTTGTGAAATTGCTGAACTAAAAGTATATTTTAGACTTGTATAATGCGCATGATGATGGTCGTGATGATGATTACCATCATGGTGATGTTCATGATTATGGTGCGCATGATGTCCGTGACGATGTGCATGCTCAGGTAACGTATACTCAGCGCCTGTGTTTTCAATGACAGTTTGTTGCACTTGTCCATGGTCTGAAATTAACACACGACTTTTGGGAGCAATGGTTTCAATCGCTTCTACAATTTCCTTTAAGTCGCTGTCATTTGTTAATAAATCAACCTTATTAATAACAATCGTTTGACTCGCCCGAACTTGGTCTTCTAATAAATCAAGCGTTTGTTTCGAATAGTTTTGTCGAGATAAAAATCTTGAACTATCTACAATACAAATCGCTTCTGGATTTTCGAAGGCTTGCGCAATAAGTGGGTCTTGGCAAGCTATCAAAACATCAATCGGATTTGCAATCCCTGTCGCTTCAATAATAATATGATCAACATTGTTTTCTTGTTGACTCAGTTGATATAAAACTGCAATTAAATCATGTTGTAAATCACAGCAAATGCAGCCTTGCAATATGGATTGTTTGACGTTGTAATCCTTTAAAATTCGACTATCCACATCAAAATCTCCAAATTCATTTACAATGAGTGCGACTTTCTCATCTTTTTTTAATATTTGCGTCATATAATGATTTAAGAATGTGGTTTTGCCACTTCCTAAAAACCCATTAACGATTGTAAGACGCGTTTTATTTTTAAGCATAAATTTAATCCTTTCTCTTAATAAATCTACAAATCTGTTATAATATATGTGTATGTCTGACTTTTAACTTGATAAAGTACGCTTTATCTTCTAAAATTACCGCATGCTATATTTTAAGGATAGCATAGATTTAAGTGAGAACGGCTTAAATCCACTCGATTATGGACGGGTTCCCATTCGTGATAGAGAGAGAAAACGAATAGAATGTCTGGAGGAGAACTAATTATGTCTGACCATTTAAACTTGAAAGAGCAAGTATGTTTTAGTTTGTATAACGCACAAAGACAAGTTAATCGTTATTATTCAAACAAAATTTTCAAAAAATACAATCTCACGTATCCACAATTTTTAGTATTAGAAATTTTATGGGACCATTCTCCTGTTAATGTAAAGAAAGTTGTAACAGACTTAGCGCTTGATACGGGTACAGTATCACCATTATTAAAGCGTATGGAACAAATTAATCTCATTAAAAGAGAACGTTCTGAAATTGACCAACGTGAAGTGTTTGTACATTTAACTGAAAAAAGCAAAGATATGCAACCAGAGCTCGCAAATGCATCACAACTTGTTACTGAAGCTTCATCATTAACAACTGATGAGGTTAAGGAGCTCAATCGATTACTTGAAAAAGTAATTACTGCATTTGAAGAAAAGAAATAATAATTAACAGTTCTTGAAGTGTGTTCTATTTAATGGGTGATAAAATCAGTTATTCTAAGTTTCAAATATGACAGTGTATTGCTATAGATAGACTTTGATTTTTGGGGACCGAATCAATATTTACGAAATCATATCAAAAAAATGAGGTATTTGATATTGACCACCTTGGTTTATCTATACATACTTTATCAACGACTGAAAGCGCGTTGAATGCATAAACGACTTTGCATTCACGCACTTTTTTTATTTTGCCTTTTTCTACTCTACATTGCACATCTCATCTATCATTAGGCTATCGCTTCAACACATATGGTTTATAGTTCAATGGGGTGATGAACATATTGCGTCAAAAATGATTCTGGGGACATATCTCCTACCACTTTTCCTTCTTGCATAACAATCACACGATCAAAACCTTTTAAATATTCCATATCATGTGTCGCGACAATCAACGTTTGCGCTTGTTGATGAAGCTGTTGCATGACCAATTTTGAATTTTCGATATCTAACGCAGTGGTTGGCTCATCAACGATCCAAACTGGTTGTCGACGAAGCAGCATACGTGCAATAGCTAATCGTTGAAATTCTCCACCAGAAAGCGCCGTTTTCGTCATCGTAATCGGTCGTTCTAATGGAATATGCGCTAACTGCAATTGATCTAACACTTTACGACATTCTGTCTCTGACGCTTGGGTCAATAAATTATCATACACTGTACCATCGAAAAAGTGCGGTTGTTGTAACAAGGTATTGATTTGCGCATGAAAATGCGACGTATCGAGTTGGCCTATAGGCATCTGATTGATCGTTATTTGACCTTCTGTTGTCTCGTACAAGCCCATCAAAAGATATAATAGCGTTGATTTTCCTGCACCTGATTCTCCAACAATCGCCACATACTCACCTTGATGAATCGTTAAGTTCAAATGAGATAAAATGGGTCTTTGTTGATGTTCATAACGTAGTGACACATCTGTCAAATTGAACATTGGTTCGCCGTTCTCAATGTCTGCAATATTTAAATTTTGGTGCCCCTTTTCACTACCTTGTTCGCGCATCACTTCTGATAAACTTTGTTGCGCAAGTTCTGTCTCACTCTTATAATAAGCCACTTGACTCATTGGCACTGCTTGTTCAAGTAATGTCAGAATCATTAAAATAATACTTGTCGCATAAACAACGTCCACATATTGCTTTTCGACCATCACAATAATTAGGATGATACTGACCAAGAGTGCAACCATACTTATAATATTTCTCACATACGCATACTTTAAATGTCCGAGTTGTGAATGATGTTCTGCTGAATTAAAGTGGGTTTCGCTTTTGGAAAGCTTAGTCTCATATTTTTCAGAACTATTGAAGCGTCGCAGTTCATTATGTCCTAAAATTCTGTCATGATACTCATGCATAAATTGTTGTTGAGATTGATTAACAGTCGTCTGAACTTGCTTAGCTTGTTGTGCTTGCAGCCAAGGCAAAACCAACAGCGTTAACACCATCGTGAATAGGATTAATACCGCATGTGTCCATGAAAAATAAAATAGGACCCCCGCTGTTAATAAAGTCGTTATTCCTATCACAATAGGCGGATAATAGACACGTAAATACACATTTTGCAAAGATTCCACTTGTGTCACCATACGACCTAATAAGTCACTTGAACGAAATTTACGAAATACATCCGGTACGATTGGAATTAAAGCGCGGTAGAGTTGTACACGTACATCTCGCAACATCGTAAATGTGGCCCGATGAGAACGTAGTCTCTCATAATAACGTGTAATTGCACGAGTAAAACCGAATAATTTCACTGTAACAATGAGTCCCATTAATGCAAAGAGAGGCGCACCTAGCGCACTTTGTGTAATCATATAGCCACTTAAGAAAAACATGCCTAAAGCAACCGCACTCCCTACAACACCTATAAAGATGGCCATTAATATATCTTTGTTCCATTTAATATTAATGGTTCGGTTTAATTTTTGATTGTATTGATTCATTTAAACATCACCATCCTGTTGATCCGCTTTGAAATCAATTTGAATTTGGGTATCATCAGAGCGTACCTTTCCGTCTTGTAAATAAATTCGACGGTTCGCATGTGCTATCGTTTGTTGTCTGTGTGCAATCGTCAAACGCGTCGTCTCATTAAAATAGGCATCCAACGTTTGTTGAATCAACTGTTCAGTTGCGCGGTCTAATCCAGCAACAGGCTCATCTAAAACAACAAAGTCTGGCTGCATTAACAAAAGACGTGCCAATTCTATTCGACGCATTTCTCCTCCTGACATCATCTCACCACCCTCTCCAATCAGGGTATCAATGCCGTCATGTAAAGCATTGATTTTATCCCACAAGTTGACCGCTTGCAGAATAGTCATTATTTTTTCACGCGGAACTGTGTTAAATACACTTACGTTTTCAGCAATCGTTGCATTAAAAATATATGGATTTTGCGATAAATAACCGATCTTAAGGTGGGCGTTTTGATAGGAAACATATCCTTTTTGTGGCGCCAATTCTCCAAGTAAGATTTGAATCAATGTTGATTTTCCAGCACCACTAGGGCCTACAAGCGCAATTTTGTCCCCTTTATTAATATCAAATTGAATATCACTCAGAACCTCATTCGCCATACCTTCATAACGAAATGACAGCTCTCGAACTTGGATGAGAGAGGTCTGTGTGGTATCTATCACAGGTAACTTTTGTCTCGGCAATTTATTATCGAGCGCCTCATGAATAATATCACTTGCGCCTTCACTCTCTTTTCCGGTATGAAATGCTTGTCCCAAATCTTTAATCGCATTATAAAATTCAGGTGCCATAATTAACGCAATAGCTGCTGTGTAGAAATGAATAGATTTAAAGACAATCAAACTTAACCCTACTTCTAAAGCGACCAGTCCAATGCCTAGCATACTGATAAATTCAAGCATCAATCCTGAAAGAAAAGCACTTCTTAAAATGACCATCGTCTTGTCACGGAATTGTGTACTCTCTTGTGAAACAGTCTCCACCGCTTGTTCTGAACGATTAAATAATTTTAAAGTGACTAATCCTTTAGTCAAGTTGAGAAAACGTTGACTGAAATGGTTTAAAAAAGTCATTTGGTCTTTGGCGTCATCTCGTGTTTTCAATCCAAACACAATGTAAAAGACTGGAATAAAAGGTGCAGTCACTAACATAATCAGTGCTGCAGGAATATGGATTTTAAACATGACAACAATAATGACAAATGGAATAAACGTAGATTTAAAAACTTGAGGTAGATAATTTCGATAGAACGGTAGCATATCGGATAGTGTCTCAGTAGCCATTGTTAATCTTTCACCAACGGCTTGTTGATTCACTTGTTTCAATAAACGGTGTCGAATCGTCGCCCGAACACGATGCGCAAGTTTTTCACCTAACCACGAATTCAAATAATCTAAGCTTGCTCTCATTAAAAGTGCCACTGCTAAAAGTGTCACTATCGGTAACCAGTGGGTGGATTTATTTGTAAGTAGACGGTCTAATATCACACCAATCGTAATATTTTGTGTCACGACTGTGATTGCTAAAGCTAAGCAGACAACCGCCATTAATAATGGATATAAGTAAAATTTCTTTGCCCATGAATGCAATTGTTTCATTTTTCGTGCCTCCATTTTGGATGCGTTATTTTTTCTATTTTACATTGTTTATAAGGCAGAAAGCTAAAAATTAAATTGGTATTTTCAATCGATTTTCATGATGTTCGTACGCTGAATCAATGCGCCTGAACTCGTTTCGAAGATGTGACAGATTTTCGAATATCATCAACCTTTTGATATCAAGACTTAATTATTTTTACTAAGATAGGATAACGTCCTCTTTTAGATATCTCTTCATGTTATCTAAGTTTGATTTCATACTTTGGTCCTAGAATATAGGTTAACTAAAGACATGTGAGGGGTTCTTGTGCTATCATATGCTATATTATATTAACAAATAAACAAAAATGAATAGAGGGTACTTGTATGTTATTTTTTGAATTGATCAAAGCAATCATTCTCGGTATTGTGGAAGGTCTCACAGAGTTTGCACCTGTTTCTTCCACTGGGCATATGATTCTCGTCGATGATATGTGGCTCAAGTCGACTGAATTTTTAGGCTCACAATCTGCTTTTACATTTAAGGTTGTCATACAGCTAGGTTCCATTTTTGCTGCAGCATGGGTATTCCGACATAAATATTTCGAAATGTTACATATTGGTAAGTATGCACCTGAACGTCAAGAAGGTCGACGTTCTAAGCCACGACGTTTGAAATTATCACATATTATTGTCGGTATGATTCCTGCTGGTATACTAGGATTTTTATTTGATGATTTAATTGAAAAGTATTTATTCAGTGTACCAACTGTTCTCATTGGCCTTTTCCTTGGCGCAATTTATATGATTTTAGCTGATAAGTATAGTCGCAACGTTCGAAATCCAAAAACTGTTGATGAGATTAACTATTTCCAAGCTTTTGTTATCGGACTTTCTCAAGCTATTGCGATGTGGCCGGGTTTCTCTCGTTCAGGATCAACAATTTCTACAGGGGTCTTGATGAAGTTAGACCACAAATCAGCCTCAGATTTCACTTTTATGATGGCTGTGCCTATTATGCTTGCGGCAAGTGGTTTATCCATCGTAAAGCATTATAATTATATTCAATTTGCGCATATCCCGTTTTACATTTTAGGCTTTTTAGCTGCATTTATCTTTGGTTTTATTTCAATTAAACTTTTCTTAAAATTGATTCAAAACGTGAAGTTACTACCTTTCGCTATTTATCGAATTGTGCTCGTCGTCGTTATCGCAGTCGTTTACTACGGTATCTTATAAAAAGGGGCACGCACAATCATCATCTCAGTGATGGGTCAAATTGAGGGCGTACTTTAATCTCTAGCAGTTGACTTAAAGATTAAAGGCGCCCTCTTTTACATACGCTTTTTCACCTCGACCTTTAAGCGTTTATTTCCAAGCGCGAAAGGGTAATAACACATAAGTATACTCACAAATGGAGGCAACGTTCATGAACAAAACGATCAAAACAATTATAAACATCTTACCTGTCTTTCTCGTCCCACTCATTGTTGAACGTAAAAAGTTCAAGTCTCATCCAGATGTACAAAAAGTGACGCAAACGACCGTGCATACCTCTCAAAAAGTAGCACATAAAGCAGGACATGCTGCTGGGTATGTTAAAGACTCTGTCGTCTCTGGTTCTAGCCATTTAAAAAATCGTGTTCAAACTAAAAAACAACGTCATGATTATAATAAAGCGATGAAAAAAGAAGCGGAAAAACAACGCTATATGCGCCCTGAAAATGTACGCGCGCGTGGTGAAGCGCTAGCGAAAGAAAATCGCAAAGAAATCGATAAACTTTCAAAGAAATTAGACAAACAAATTTCAAAACGCCATAAAGAAGAAGATAAAGCGTTAGCGCAACGTCAAAAAAACTTAGTTAAAAATATGGAAAAAATGCAAAAGTATGAAGAAAAAGTCGGTCATACACCTGGAAGCATAGATTTGAAAACAAAGCAGCGTGGCGATAAAATCGAGCAACAAAATAAAAAAGAAATCGAAAAAATGAATAAAAAATTAAAAAAACATCAAGAAGCACTGCGTAAAGAAGAAGAAAAGAATATAAAAGCACGTGAAAAAGCATTGAAAGCAAATATGAAATCCTTCCAAAAAGATGAACAGTTAAATGACACATCTCAAAATGCACGTAACAAGCAGGATTAATCAATGCGTATATTGATAGATGGTGATGCTTGTCCAGTCGTAGATTCGATTATTCGTTTGACGTCTGAGACAGGCATCTTTGTATATCTCTTTCGCACATACGACCATTTTTCTGTTCAATCATTTCCCGAACACGTTGAAGTGAAATATGTCGATGGAGGTCGAGATGCCGTTGACTTTATGATTCTTCAATATGCTCAACCCGGCGATATTGTTGTCACACAAGACTATGGTTTAGCGAGCTTACTTTTAAATAAAGTCAAATATGTTTTGCATCATACAGGACATTTATATACGGCTCAAAATATAGAACGTTTGCTCACACAACGTTATTATCATCAACAAGAACGTCGAAAATCAAAACGTTATCCCAAAGGGCCAAAAGCTTTTAATCAAGATCAACGTTTATCTTTTGAATCACAATTGTTAAAATTAATTGAGACACAACAGTAACAGATGACCTGATTTCATAATTTTTTATTTAAAATCAGTGATTAAAAAAGGTGACGCGATTGCGTAGACGCCTTTAATTCAAGTTTTACGTATTATGTGTCACCTAAACCGGGTCATTGGAAGATGATACTCAAATAGATTCATCAATATTAAGGAGGAGGCAATATGATTAAAAGAATTGCTGTTTTTTGTGGTGCAAGCAAAGGTCACGATGATACATATGTGAAAGAAGCATACGCTCTAGGAAAGTACCTCGCAGAACATCAAATTGAGTTAGTTTTTGGGGCAGGTTCTGTTGGTATCATGGGCGCCATACAAGAAGGTGTCTTAGATTATGGCGGACGCGTGATAGGTGTTATGCCTAAGTTTCTAGATGAACGAGAAATCACAAGCCAAAAAGTATCAGAATTAATCTTAGTAGATTCGATGCATGAGCGAAAACAAAAAATGTCTGATTTAGCTGATGCTTTTGTGATGGCTCCTGGCGGTGCAGGTTCTTTAGAAGAATTCTTTGAAATTTATAGTTGGGCACAAATTGGGTTACATCAAAAACCAATTGGTATTTATAATACGAAACAATTTTTTAATCCGCTTCAAAATTTAATTGAACATATGATTAAAGAAGGATTTATTGATGAAAAATATACGCATCTCGCACGCCTTTATGAAACGCCTGAAAGTTTATTAGAAGGCCTTAAAAATGCAAAACCTATCTCAACACGGACATATGATTAATCCCAATCATTCGAGATAGCGTGTTACGCCATATAAGGGAGTTGGTATAATAAAACCCTTGTTAGGGATTGATGCCACTCCCTTTTTTC
The DNA here is from genome assembly GCF_000411275.1 of Staphylococcus sp. HGB0015. Classification (NCBI taxonomy): domain Bacteria; kingdom Bacillati; phylum Bacillota; class Bacilli; order Caryophanales; family Staphylococcaceae; genus Staphylococcus; species Staphylococcus sp. HGB0015. The sequence goes on along the minus strand of NZ_KE150417.1, from coordinate 175,172 downwards.
ATTTCACCATTTTTGGACATTTCTTCTATTTAATTACGACGACTTTTTATGCGCCTCTGCCACGTCATCATAAAGCGGTTTGTGGTATCTAACTTGTTGTTTTAAGACATGATGCGGGCTTAGCTCTCTTTTTTCAAATTCATCATAAAAAGACATTCCGATTTTCTCCATTACACGAATAGAAGGACGATTAATGCGTGCAGCGATGGCATATACCTCGGATACTCCTCGCTGTTTAATATAATTTAAAACCGCTTCCGCCCCTTCAGTGGCAATTCCGTTGTCCCACACTTCTGGTGATAAACGCCAACCAATTTCATAAAAAGGTAAATTATCAAATGGATAGTCGCTCGTTTTAGGTATGTAATTCACACCAATAAAACCAATCCACTCTTTTGTCGCTTTCAATTCAACCGCAAATAAACCGACTTCATTTTTAGAAAGATAAGTTTTCATCGCTTCAAAATCAAGTCTTGATTTTTCATAGCTTAACAGGCTCGGAAAATATTGTCTGACTTGGCGATTTGCATTTAATTGTTGCAAAGGTAGTAAATCTTCCTCTTGCCAATCTCTTAGCTTTAGTCGTGCTGTCTCTATATATACTGTCATTGATGATCCCCCCATTGTAACAGCTCATAAAAAATAGACTCTATAGCTACAATAGCCATAGAGCTGCAAAAGTGATGCCATATCCATTATGCCTTTGAAATGTAGCTAATCAGTTGGATTTTAACGGGTACTTCTTTTATGCGATTTGGATTTTGACCTTTACTTGTTGTAAATGTCGCATCAACAAAATCATTTTTATGGTTCAAACGATATGTTGCGACATACGTTTCCCAATCATGATCAAAATTTGGTTTTAATGCAATTACACGTTTCAACTCACCTGTTGCATCTATAATTGAATAACCTGTAATATTTTCAAGCTCACGTCCGAGTTCAATTAAAGACATGTCGCGACCTTCTAATAACTCAAATTCCTTTTCATACATGTGCAATCCCTCTTTTCTGTACGTTCATATATGTGTTTTTAATACCCTCTCCATTTTAACATCAAACGCTTGAGATGTAGTCAATGAGTGAAGGCTTTCCATTACGCGCCTTTATAATTTGCGTGTGGTTAATGTTGCTTGTCGTTTGAATCTGAAGTTGCTTGTTCTTTATGCACTTCATTCGTCTTTTTATGTGTAGACGCCTTTTCATTAGCGCTTGTTGGTTCTTTTGTATGATTGGCTTTTTGATGGTTTTTTTCTTTTTCTTGCGGTTTATCTTTTTTCTTTTCTGTATCCGTTGATTTACCTTCATCAATAGATTTTTCTACATTTTTAATTTGATGATCTAAATCATCACCTTGCTTTTTTAACTTCTCATTTTCTTGTTGGAGTGTTTTTTGCTCTTTTTCTAGCGATTGAATTTCATTTTGCAGTTTATCCTTTTCACTCTTCCCACAACCAGACAAAACAAATGTGAGTGTCACAAGTATAATTAGCCATTTTTTCATTTTCTTTCTCCCATATCAAAAAATACTTCTCTTTTATTCTATCATGGTTTTACACTTCTAGCATAACGAGGCTATGCGCATCGTGATAAAAAATCTGAATTCACTCTTAACTTCTTTAGCCTTTCCTTATTACAAAAATAGAGACTATCTTCGAAAACAGCTCGATTCGCACTTCCCTAACGTCTTAATGCTCAAGATTTTTAACCATCGTATACTTTTCGACTTGATAACCTAACTTTTGGTTCAATGCTATCATAGCTTCATTATTCTTATCCACTTTGCCAATCAACTGATGTGCCCCTCGTTTGATTGCCCACTGCTCAATTTCTTGTTTGAATTGCTCTGCATAGCCTTGTTTACGATAAGCAGGTGTTACATAAAGAGATTCAATCGTCACTGTTTGAGAAGTACCATCAAAATGCGCCCATCCATACGCTTGAACTCTATCGTCGTCTTCCCTCATCACACCTAGCCAGTCTTGTGTATAGCGCAACCGACGTTCAATCATTTCTTCGTATAATGCAATTTCCATCTGACTCACAGTCTTTTTATTGCTATGACGCTGTTCATACAACATTTGTACATGTATTGATGCCACTTGATGTATATAATGGTGATTTTCTGGTTTCAGTAAAAACATAAGGGATTCCTCTCTCTTAAGTATTGATTTATTTCTATAAAATCGTCATAATAGTGACAGTTTAATGTTGAACCGAATAAAGGGAGGTGCATGACCAATGAAGACAACTAACGAACTCATGAAAGAAAATAATGTTAAGTCATTGCGCTTAAATAATACAGACCGTCAAATATTTGAAAGCTATATGACATATGTACGCGCAGATATGCGGGTCAATGCACATGACTCAGAAATTGTTCTACAACGTATTTTGACGCATTTGCTTAATGCTGAAAATAAAGGGATGCATGCGATGTATTTTTTTAATCATGATCCCAAAAAACATGCAATCCAAACGATTAAAGAGTTACCCAACCATACATTTATCAATATATTTCGTTATATTTTCCAACATATTATTTTTTTATTAGGCCTCTTTTGCTTTTTAAAAGGTTTTTTAGGCTTCTTTATCAATGATACCCGAATTTATCTTTATACTTTCCCGTTCACTTTTATTTTAGGTATTTTTATTACATTTTTGTTTGTTTGGGCTTGCTTTAAAATGGTACAGCTGCAAGCTTTTAGCTATTCCCGAATTGCCTGGCTTTTAGGTTACATAGTTTTAATCGCTTTAGTGGTGATTATTTTTATTGTTTTCTTCTTCCCACAAAACTTTTTACAGTTTGGTCCTTATATTCATATCAGCAATTGGGCTTTTATTGTGGCATCACTCATTATTGTGCCTGTAGGTGCTTATTTACAGAATCACAAACAGAAACAGACCGGACCTTCATGGCGCTAAAGTTAAGCACGGCCACCGTCCAAAGTAAAGCGACGACGCTTTCTTATATTACATATGAATCTTCAAAAGTACTAAGGTGCTTGAAGGCAGGCGAAAAAAATAAAACTTCTTCGCACCCTTAATTTGTGCTTAAATGATTAAAAAAGGGGCTAGGAGCATATCCTAGCCTCGTTTTTTAGTTACTATTTAAATCACTTCGCAAATGAAGCCCTATTTATCTCCTCAGTTGTCCAGCCTCTTTTCTGTATCGAATTTAGCTCGCTTCAACTGTCTTTGGGCTTTTTTTAGTAAATAAAATCAATACAAAACCTAATGCTAATGATAATGCAGAGACATAGAAGACATTGCCTAAACCAATCCAATCACTCATGGCACCGCCTAGCAGGTTTCCTAACAACTGGCCGACAACCATTGCATTTGCAAATAATGTTGAAGCATAACCTGGAAATTGTGGCAAAATATCTTGAAAGTAGCTAATCCCTATACCTAATAAAACAGCTAAAAATGCTGCAAGTAAGACTTGACCGATTAACATCATTCTCACACTTTCAAACACGCCGATACTTCCAAAAAAGAGACTGCCACAAACAGCCGCAATAGCTAGCAGCGTTCGTGTTTGAACCTTACTCGCAACAATGCCTAAAATAATCATAAAAGGCACTTCTAAACCTGCACATAAACTTGCTAAATGACCTACATATTTCTCTTCTTCACCAAGATATTTCGTAACAAAAAGTGGCATATTGAGTGTGTACATCCATTGCCCAATATGTAATAACACAAAAGCAACAAATGGCACGATAAGATAGCGATGTCTCAACATAGAAGGCGCATTTTGTTCCGTATGTGTCGCTGTACGCGTGGGTTGTTTCGTCTTGATATCTTTGAAAAAGAAGACTTGTAAAAGTAGCGTTGTCAAAATGATTGCGACAGTGCCTCCGAACAGCCCGCTATAGCCCCATGACTGATTAAGGATGTTGCCCACTAATGGTCCAAATAAGAAACCAAATGAAAACATAGACCGCAGCACAGAATTCGCAAAAACGGCGCGACTGCTTGAAGTCGACTGATCAATAGATTCTCTCGCAGATGCATAAAGTTGTGGCATTGCAGGCGCGAACAGCCCTTGAAAAATGGCATATAAAATAATAAATAGCGTAATAGAATGAATAAAAAAGGGGAGTGCAAAGCTAATCGCGCCCATAAATAACCCAATAATAATTAATAACTTACGATTCACAGCATGTGTGTCTGAAAAACGCGCTACAATACTATTCATTGTGAATTGGCTAATTGCCGCAAGTGCCAATAATAATCCAAACTGATTGGTAGTCATCCCGAGTTGGTTTGTTGCAAATAGCACAAAAAAAGGTACTGTAATGGCAATCCCCATGCCAATCAGCATCATGTTGACTAAAAAGAGCTTATAATTTTTAATAGTTAATAATTCCCGAAACATTTGTTTTCTCCTTAATACGTAATTATCTTCTTTCTTAAATGACTTTACATCATCCCTTACTTTTTCTTCTGTTTACCTAAAAAAGCACGCCCTTAAACCATCGCACGTAAACGTGCAATGGTATGCGTTACATCTGATCAAGATGTAGATATTCTTTGAAAACATTAATAAATGAGCTCACTTGCGGTAATTGCATCATACTCATGTCATAACTTAAATATGTAGAACGCACGAGCGAATGTGCTTCTATGTCTACTTTTAACATCTCGAATTGTGTAATATCTAAGTCTTTCACCATAATTTCTGGTAATATGGTCACGCCAACACCGCTCAAAAGTAACGCTTTACATGTTGCAACTTGATCCACCTTAATTCTTGCATGATAATCTTGAGACATATGTTGTTGATACCACGTTTTAATTTGATTAATGTAAACTGGATCAGCCTGAAATTCGATGAAAGGCAATTTATGTAGCTCATCTTTTTTATTTTTAGGATAAATAAAATAGTGTTTATCGTCCATTAAATGATCATTATGCATATTTAGCAAAGGATTCCCGCGAACAATCATAATATGATAATCGTTATGATTCGCTTTAATATGTTCACTTGAACCCACTTGTAATTCAATTTCAACATTTGGAAATTCAGTTGTATAACGATTTAACACTTCAGGTAACACTGTTTGACCCACCAGTGATGAACAACCAATCGATAGTGTCCCGTTAATCGCACCCACATGTGCTTTAATTTTATCTTGAAACAAGCGCTCTTGCTTTAACATTGATTTTGCATGCGCTATTACCATCGCACCTTCAGTTGTCGTAATTAACTGCTTTTTTGTTCGGATGAAAATCTCAACACCAAAATGTCTTTCTATAGATTTAAGACGTTGCGTCACTGCAGGTTGAGAAATGTATAGTCTTTCAGCTGCTTTTCTCAATGTACGTGTCTCATCTAAAGTAATTAACAACCGATAATCATCAATCTTCATCGTAGCGCCTCCTCAAAATAAAAGAACACTAGACAAACAGAACATTGTCCAGTGTGCTTGTATACTTTCACAGCACACGCTGGGTTGGTTGTAACGGTGTGTGAAAAACATTTCTTTTAATCACTAATACTGTTTATGCTTTTCTTTTTTCTGATACTTATGCTTGATTTTCTGATAGCAGTACATTGCCCGTCTTTCGATACTTTCAAAGTCCTCGTCAATCTGGATCATGAGTTGGTGTGCAATCACATAAGCCTCGTGGTATTGCTTTCTTGTAATTTGCTTCGTTTTCAGTGCATATTCCAAGTCGTCTTGATCAACAAGTTCATATCGGCCGTTAGGTAGTGCGAGCACATCTAAGCACAAGTCTAACGTGCGTGCCTTACCTTTTTGCGTAATATTTTTTAAATTAATATCAAAATAATATTGCAATGGTTGTCCTTTATCATTAAACATGACAGTCATACTGTAACGCTTTTTTTCTGGTAATATTTGCAACCACTGATAGTTATCATCAGCCACGACTATCTTTTTACCTACAACAGTCACCTCTAATGGCTCTCTCACCTTTTTAATTGTAATTAAACCTATGATGCCTTTAAATTTGTTATTGTTCACTTTAACTTCGATATAATCATGGTCTAAGAGGCGACGCCAGTGACGTTTATCAATATATTTCACTTTCACAGCCACCAACCCCCTTTCGTACATTATATATAAATCAGCGTTATATGTCACTTCTCTCAGTTTCTAACCGTTTTGAAATTTGTTCATCCATGCCTCGATGATAGATGTCAGTCTGTCTAAAGCTGCGTGCTGTGTAATATTTATTATGCGTTCAATTTAAGCGTGGACGTTGATTTTCTGAAAGATGAGAACATCGTATGATTTCATACATCTTAATATGAAACAAAAAACATACTAAAGTGTATACAATCGTTAGGTTCTCATCACCTTAACATCCACCTTAGTATGTTTAAAATCACAACCACTGTCTCCCATCATCGCCCTATATGTTATGGGATTGATGTAATGAGGTCACATTCCTCATTCCCTTTCATTTACACATTCTTTTTCGCATATTTTTGAATGATTGTTTTATGCTCAGGATAAGTTTCTATAAGCTCATCTTGTGTGAATAATTCAAAATGTTCAAATTGAAATGCCGGTTGTACCATACAACCTACTACCGCAAAACTATTTTCTTGTTCAATAGAAGATGCAAAAATGGTATTTTTTGGTACAACAAGTTGTAATACATCACCATTTGCTACATCGGGACCAAGTTGCACAGTTTCATATGTGTGATCAGGATGTATCATATGAATTGTGAGTGTGTGCCCAGCATGAAAGTACCATATTTCATCAGCATCAATGCGATGAAAATGAGAAATGTTTGCGTCTTCTAATAAAAAATAAATGCTTGAATAATTTGGACGGCCTTCTGTCTGATCTGGACTTAATATCGTTTCACGATAATATCCCCCTTCAGGATGAGGGGTTAAATTAAGATGCTGTATCCATTCTTGAACATTCATAATAAATGCCTCCCAAAGATTTATTATAGTTCAACATTATGAAAGACACGTTGTACATCTTCAAGGTCTTCTAATACGTCAATCAATTTTTCAAAAGTCGCTTGGTCTTCATCAGAAAGTTGCACTTCTGTTTGCGGTAACATTTCAAATTCTGCAACTTCAAAGTCAGTGACGCCCATGTCGCGTAAAGCTTGTTGAACTGTAGCAAACTGATCAGGTTCAGCATAGACGATTGTCAAATCACCTTCTTCAACTACGTCACGAACATCTATATCGTTTTCCATTAATGCTTCAAGTACAGCATCTGCATCAAAACCTTCAAAGGCAAATGTCGCTGTGTGATCGAACATATAAGCAACTGAACCAGAAACACCCATATTTCCTCCATTTTTACCAAATGCGGCTCTTACATCAGATGCCGTACGATTAACATTGTTTGTTAAAGCGTCAACGATGACCATGGAGCCACTTGGACCAAAACCTTCATAACGTAACGCATCGAAATTTTCTTCGCCGCCACCTTTAGCTTTGTCGATTGCTCTTTCAATAATATGGTTGGGTACAGAATAAGTTTTAGCACGTTCAAGTACAAGTTTTAACGCTTGGTTTGACTCTGGATCTGGCTCTCCTGATTTTGCGGCCACATAGATTTCTTTACCAAATTTTGCATAAATACGACTTGTATTTTTATCTTTTTGTGCTTTCTTTTCTTTAATGTTATTCCATTTACGTCCCATTACTTCCATCTCGCTTTCACATGCTTTTTTGAATACTCTTTATTATACATGGAAATTTTACAGTATGGCAAATTCTACTCAATGTGAACAGGTTGTACGAATAATCGTTGTACTAATTCATGCGCCGTTTGCTGATCTGACGCGTGATAAATCAACAACCGCCCATCTTGATATAATGTCATTTCATAGTCTTTATATTGTAATCGTTTAATAAAATGATTTTCGATTAAACATGTCACACTAGGATGGATTTTTGCTGAAAACTGCTCTGGAGAGAGTCTATATTGATAAACGCCACCACACAGTAATTGTGTTTGTTCAAGTTGTTTATGATTTAATCGATCATATTGATGTTGAGCACAAACTTTACAATCTTCTTCTTTCAATGCTTTGATAGACAATGTTTTCATTTTGCCACGATAAATATCCATTGTCGTCATACGATAAGAAAAATCACCATGCATCAAATAATGGAAGACTTCTGCTACAACCAGACTACTCGCCATATGAACAGCGGGCGGAAGAACACCATTAATATCACAACTTTCCATTGTATCTGGTACGTCTGGCATTACACAATGTAAGCATGGACCATCTTGATGAATTGGAAAAACACTCACTTGACTCCCCACTACTGCCCCATAAATATAAGGAATATTTAACTTTCTAGAGGCTTCATTAACTAAATAACGTGTTTCAAATCGATCAAGTCCATCTAAAATCATGTCGGGTTGCGTTTCATTGAGGATACCCAATATGTTCCTTGCTGTAATCTCCTCATTCAATGGTTCTATCGTCACTTCATGGTTCATTGCTGACAGATGTTGTTGTAATGCAAATACTTTCGGCGTCATAGCTTGTACATCTGCTTCAGTATAGCCACTTTGACGATGTAAATTAGATAAGGACACCACGTCTTTATCAACAATTGTTAAACGGCCGACACCACTTCGCGTCAATTGCTCTGCGATACCACTGCCTAGCGCACCAACACCGATAACCATCACATGTAATTGTTGCAGTTGGACTTGTCCTTGTTGACCAAAAGGTTTAAATTTCTCTTGTCTGTTATAGCGGGTCATTATAAGAACCCTAACCCCTCTGATGGACTTGATTGAACAGCATTATAGCGAATAGGAATACGACCCGCTTCATAGCTCAAGCGACCCGCTTCAATACCTTTTTTCATTGCTTCTGCCATTTTCACAGAATCTTTAGCACGTGATACTGCAGAATTTAATAATATCGCATCTGCCCCAAGTTCCATCGCTTCCGCACAGTCTTTTGCTGAACCTATCCCCGCATCCACAATAACAGGAACTTGGCTTTTTTCTATAATATAACGTAAGTTTAAAGGATTGCTAATCCCTCTTCCTGTACCAATTGGCGAAGCAAGTGGCATCACGGCATGTACACCGAGCGCTTCCAAACGTTTCGCTAACACAACATCATCTGAAATATATGGACAAACAATGTAGCCTTTTTCTAATAAAATTTCACATGCTTTATAAGTTTCGAGGGGATCAGGTAATAATGTTTCATCATCACCAATTACCTCTACTTTAATCATGTCACATACACCAGCTTCATTTGCCAATTCAGCAATACGTACTGCTTCTTCAGCCGTTTTCGCACCTGCTGTATTTGGAAATGTCGTAAATTTAGATAAGTCCACATTGGCTAAAGGGTTCGGCAACTTTTCATCATACAAACTCATTCGGCGTACCGCAAATGTAAGTACTTCTGTTTCAGATGCATCAATTGCACGAGATTGAATCTCTTCATTTTCGAATTTACCTGTTCCTAAAAACAATCTTGAATTGAAACTTAAATTACCAATTTTAAACATCATTAACCGCCTCCAACAAATTCTAAAAGTTCTAACTGATCGTCTTCACGCACTTCAGTTGTATCCCACTCTGAGCGTTTTACAACTTCTTCGTTACGTTCAACTGCCATGCGTTTTGATTCAATACCAAAGTGATTCAATATATCACGAATCGTAGTGCCTTCATCGAAAAGTTGCCTTTCACCATTCACATATACTTGCATTACCTTCACTCCTTTGCACGCCAATAAGTGACCATTTGTCTAAACTGATGGATTTCGTTTGAAAACGCACTTCCGATACATGCGATCCCCGAAAAACCTGTAGGAACGTTTTGGATTGTCTCAAGACGAATGCCTCCAATTGCAATAATAGGAAAGTCAATAGACAACACTGCTGCAATTTCACTAGAGGATCGTGGTGGCTGATGGGGCTTAGAGGGTGTGGGAAAGAGATGACCAAACAATACGAAATCAAAATGTTGGGCTTGCGCATAGCGAATACTATTTTCAGAATGCGTAGACATACTAATACGATAATCCGGCGACTTCTGTTTGATATGTTCGGCGTTAACATCACCTTCTCTGAAATGAAGGCGATGAATGCCCAATTGCTCGGCAAGCTGCACATCCGTATGTACAATCATTTTAGATTTTGGAAAACCTTCATCATGCAACTTTAAAATCCAATTTTCTAGTTCAGGCTTTCTCATAGGTGTCCTGAAAATGACGCCATCAATATCAGGTTCAATTGCACACAAGCGTTGAATATGCGTATAATCAAGCCTTTGATAAGGTGTAACCACTACAATCATCGTATCCATCCTCCTTAACGCAACAAAAAAAGCTACTTTTCATAAATCAAATTAAGAAAAGTAGCGTGTTATTCCCACGAATTCAGCCACTTTCCTACGCCAGTACGAACTGGATCAGGTTCAGGAATTTTGAAATCGCATTTCAATCTCAGCCATTCGCAATGGCACTTCCAGTGGAATCGTTTTATCTATTCAATTGCGTTAACGTTTTACCATACGTGTTAATTCTAACACATAACGAATAATACGGAAAAGGTTTAAGAACAAATTGAAACCCATCTCTCTAGGTGAAAATTGTCCTCGTTTCATCCGATTAAAGTCATAAAGCGTATACAATAAGAATAATAACAAACCTACCACCGCAATGAGCGTATGGTAAATCGGGTTATGGATAAACCACCCAAGTAGACTTGCTAAAATTAAAGCGATAAGTGTCACGAATAAATATTTTCCAATACTTGAAGCATCTTTTATCAAAAAATAACCTAAAAAGCCAAAGATAAGAAACGCCGCAATCGCTAATAAAACAGTGTTAAAAAATACACTTGGCCCTAAATCTTCTAACGTATACATAAATGTGGCATAGGATAATAAGCCTGCAACAATGGTATAAATATGTGAAATGATAGGACCACTAAAACGTACACGTTGGACAACCATCGAAATCAGAATAAGGATAAGTAATCCTATCGATAGCGGTTGGCGCCATGCTTCTGGTAAAAATTGACCTAAATAAGTTGAAATCCCAAAAATAAGCCAATAATAAACAAAAAAGAGCCAAACTTTTCCATAAGCCTTACTAGGGGGTTGATGTGTTGATGATGACATCTTTTCTCTCCTTTCTTTTTGGTTGTTATATTTTACGATAGATTGTGTTACGAATAAAATAAAGTCTCTTGTCTTGTACCCGAAAATGCACTTTTTAGACCTCATTCAATATCGCATTAAATTTTCATCTCGATAAATTCGCGTCTTATGGCCCTTTTTATTACGTCATTTTTTATTTTACATTCAGTTGAAACAGCCTGGGTATCAACCTATAAAACACTTCAACGCCCTTATTAAGCCATTAGAAATTGCACACTGTTCAATGACTCACTGTTACGATGAATCGATGCACGTTTGAATTTAAAACAATGAAGCACTGTATATTTTTGACGATGCATGGATGGCGAGACGCCTGAGGGAACAGGACAAGCCGAAGACTACAGGCTGAGGCTGTCCCCTCGGAAAGCGAAGCCATCCATACAAGTAATCCAACATCAAAAACGCTCTAAGACAGTTTAATTAAAAACAATCTTAGAGCGTTTGAATTGAGGAAATAACCCCAGCCTCATCTCATCATAAACCGTACAACGGCCACTGTACAATCAACAATTAATGTGCTGACAAATGATCTAACGCCATATTTAACGCCAACACATTCACATAGTCATCATACATCGTTCCTTTATGTGCTTGCTTAGTAATTAATTGATCAATTTGTTGTGGTGAGAGATTTCGTTGTTTTGCAATACGTGCCACCTGTTGTTTTGCATTATCCACCGTAATATCCGGATCTAAACCTGAACCAGATTCTGTCACCGCATCAATCGGTGTATGGTGACCATCATCTTGTTTTAAGTCTTCTACTCTCTTTTTAAGTTCAGGATTGCCATTTGAATAGTTATCACTACCAGAAGCCACCCCTTTTTCTTTTAATGTCGTTTTATCCATATTATATTTGACAGCACTCGTTCTTCCGTGAAAATACTGAGGTTCATTCCACTGCTGTCCAATGAGATTTGAACCTACTACCTTACCATTCTGTGTCACAAGACTTCCGTTAGCTTGGTGATGAAACAACGTCTGTCCAACTGCCGTTACAGCCAATGGAAAGAGGACACCACACAAAACCATTGTCATTACAACGAGTCCTATGCTACTTCTTATCGCTTTCATATACACCCTCCTATATCCACCATTGAACAATGAGATCGATGAGTTTAATTCCAATAAACGGAACAATCATACCACCCAATCCATATACCAACATATTTTTCATGAGGATGGTCTCCGTTGAAGCACCTTTAATGCGCACACCTTTCATCGCAATTGGAATTAATAATGCAATAATCAGTGCATTAAATATTAACGCTGAAACAATTGCAGATTCAGGAGAATTCAAACGCATAATATTTAAAATACTCATTTCCGGTACAGTGACCATCATCATTGCAGGTAAAATCGCAAAATATTTCGCAATATCATTCGCAATACTAAATGTTGTCAACGCACCTCTCGTCATCAATAATTGTTTACCGATTTTAACAACTTCCATCAGTTTAGTTGGATTTGAATCCAAATCAATTAGATTTGCTGCTTCTTTTGCACTTAATGTACCTGAGTTCATAGCTAATCCAACGTTGGCTTGTGCTAATGCAGGCGCATCGTTTGTTCCGTCTCCTGTCATCGCGACGATATGCCCTTTTTCTTGTTCTTCTTTAATGACTTTTATTTTATCTTCTGGCTTACATTCTGCGATAAAACGATCCACACCCGCTTCTTTCGCAATAGTCGCGGCAGTTAATTCGTTATCACCTGTACACATAACTGTTTCGATGCCCATTTGACGTAACTCTTGAAAACGTTCGACCAATCCTTCTTTAATGACATCTTTTAAGTAAATAACGCCTAAAATGGTTTGATCTTCAACGACGATTAAAGGTGTTCCGCCTTTACTAGAGACTTCAGTAACCAGCGATTCAATATTAGAAGGTACCCTGCCGCCTTTTTGTTTAACATATTTAATCATACTATTAGGTGCCCCTTTAAAGACAGCACGATCACCCATGATAATACCGCTCATACGTGTTTCCGCTTTAAAAGGTTGGTAGTCACCTTTGACTTCATCCGGTAATTGAACCGATGAAGCTTGCGCCAAAGTAACAATACTTTTGCCTTCAGGTGTATCATCATAAACAGAAGTTTCGTAAGCTGCGACGAGTAATCTGTCGTACCATTCTTCATGCACAGGCATCAATGATTCCGCTAAACGGTTACCATAAGTAATTGTGCCGGTTTTATCCAAAATTAATACGTCTACGTCCCCGCATGTTTCTACGGAACGTCCGCTTTTAGCTAAAATATTAAACTGTGTCACACGGTCCATCCCAGCAATACCAATAGCTGAAAGTAATCCCCCAATCGTTGTCGGTATTAAACATACTGTTAATGCGATCAACGTTGCAATGGGCACATTCAGTTTTAAGTACTGTGCAATAGGATAAAACGTTAAAATAACAACTAAAAAGATAATCGTTAAAGTGATAAGTAAGGTAAAAAGTGCAATTTCATTTGGCGTTTTTTTACGTTGTGCACCTTCGACTAAGGCAATCATTTTATCTAAAAACGTAGCCCCTTCCTCACTATCGACTTCAATAATAAGCCAATCCGATGTTACAGTTGTGCCACCAATAACACCTGAAAAATCGCCACCTGATTCTTTAATCACTGGTGCTGATTCCCCTGTAATTGCAGATTCATCAACCGTTGCAATCCCTTCAATAATTGTTCCGTCTGATGGGATGGTTTCCCCTGCTTTAACAAGGATGCGATCCCCACGTTTTAACGCAGAACCGTCAATCGTTTCATATTTTTCATCGCCTATAATTCGACGTGCAACCATATTTGATTTTGTTTCACGAAGACTGTTCGCCTGTGCTTTACCACGTCCTTCAGCAATGGCTTCTGAAAAATTAGAGAACAGAATCGTCAATAATAAAATCACAAAAATCGTAAATAAATAAATTCGTGACATTGCATCATCTGTAAAAATTTGTGGAACTATCGTCATTATTAAAGTTAAAACCATCCCTACCTCTACAACAAACATAATTGGATTTTTAATGAGATATGCAGGGTTTAATTTTATAAAACTCTCTTTGATGGCTTGTTTGACGATCGCGCCATTCAAGACATGAGATGATTGATTCATTCAACATATCCTCCTTTATTTTAATGATAAAAATTCTCCAATAGGTCCAAGTAATAACACTGGTAAAAATGTCAAACCACTCAATAAAATAATAAAAATTGTGAGTGATACACCAAAGAAAGGTTTGTCGATAGCCACGGTCTGATCATCTTTTTGATATGCTTTTTTATTAACTAAGCTTGAAGCAATCATGATTTGTAAAATGATAGGTATATAACGCGCAATCAACATGACGATACCGGTTGAGACATTCCAGAACGTCGTATCATCTGCGAGTCCTTCAAACCCAGAACCATTATTGGCTGACGATGATGTCATTTCATAAAGTGCTTGTGAGATACCATGAAATGAAGGATTCGTTAATGCGTCACTCGCACCAGGAATAATAAAAGCGAATGCAGTCGCAACTAAAATCAATATCGGATGAATTAAAAATGTTAATGCGATGAGCTTCATTTCTCGTCCTTCTATTTTCATTCCTAAATAGTTTGGTGTTTTCCCTACCATCAAACTGCAAATAAATACTGTTAATAAGACGAAAATCAACATATTCATTAATCCGACACCTTCACCGCCGAAAATGGCGTTAAGCATCATTAATACTAAAGGTACAAAACCACCCAACGGTGTAAGCGTATCGTGCATATTATTAACGGTACCTGTCGTAAATGCTGTTGTAATCGTCGTGAAGAGCGCTGAAAGTCCTGGGCCAAATCTTACTTCTTTTCCTTCCATATTCGGTCCAACTACACCTAAATGAGATAACACAACGTTACCTTTGTACTCTGAAATAATGGCAATCGCAAAGAAAACTAAGAAAAATAACAACATTGTTCCAAATATGACATAAGCGTGCGCATGAATTTGCTTACCACTTTTTGTCAACATTCTTCCAAATAGGAAGACAAGCGCACCAGGAATCAACATCATACTCAACATTTCAATATAGTTCGACCATACAGTCGGATTTTCAAATGGTGTTGATGAGTTGGCGCCTAAAAAGCCTCCGCCGTTTGTACCGATATGTTTAATGGACTCTAATGAAGCAATAGGACCATATGCGATTTGTTGAATTTTGCCTGTGATCGTATGCAACGTTAAGTTACCTTTTAAAGTTTGTGGTGTGCCTTGACTCATCAAAAGAATACTCACAATAAATGATAGCGGTATTAAAACGCGGACGATAAACCGCACAACATCTTGATAAAAGTTGCCGATGACATCTGTCATTCCTGTTAGTCGACGCAGCATCGCAATACAAACCGCATAACCTGAAGCACTAGACGTAAACATCAAATAAGTGATGACAATCATCTGTGTTAAATATGTGAGTCCTGATTCTCCAGCGTAATGCTGTAAGTTCGTATTCGTTAAAAACGAAGCAACTGTATTAAACGCTAATGAAACCGATTGATTTAAATTATGATTCGGATTTAAAAAGAGCCATTGTTGAGTCAATAACAATAGAAACGACACAATTCCCATTAGTCCATTAAATAGTAGAAAATGTTTCAGGTATGTCTTACCCGACATGTGCTCTAACTTTGTTCCTAACACTTTGTAAATCCCTTTTTCCACACCTAAAAACACCTTATCTGCAGGTGTAGGGGTTAATAATGCAACACTATATAAGTATCGACTTAATAAAAATGCGCATAAAAGAAAGATGATTAAAAAGATAACGACTTCCATGTTTTCCCTCCATCAATAATTGAATTTAAAACTTTTCACTGTAAATTAAGGCGTATACTAAATAGCCAATTAATACGATGACAATGAGACCTAATACGATAATCATCTCTTGACCTCCTCCTTATTGCAGGAATCATTATATAAAAATTTCTATAAGGAGATTATTAATATTTGCATCGTTTTATTAAGAAGTTATTAAGATAAAGAAAAACGTATTTTTTTATAGAAAATATAAGATTTGAAGTTTATGATGAATTAAAAGAGGTGAAAAATATGGAGCGTAATCCAACGATAAAAAGAGGGTCCCTGACAATATACCTTGGTTATTCTCCGGGTGTGGGTAAAACTTATGAAATGTTATCTAATGCTATAGATGCATATCAAGAAGGCGCTGATATTAAAATTGGTTACATAGAGCCACATCAACGTAAAGAAACCCAAGCGCTAGCTGAAAAACTCCCCGTCATTCAAACTAAATCTAAAAACCACGGGAGTCATACATTCCAGTATTTAGATGTTGATCAAATCATTGATGATGCGCCTGCTATCATTCTTATAGATGAATTAGCGCACACGAATATCTCAAAAGAGCGTCATGAAAAAAGATATATGGATATTGAAGAAATTCTTTCCCACGGAATTGATGTCCATACCACATTAAATATTCAACATATTGAAAGTTTGAGCGAGCAAGTATCATTAATGACAGGCGTCAAAATTAAAGAACGGGTGCCAGATCAATTTATTATGTCGAGTGATGCGATAGAAGTGATTGATATTTCACCTAAACAGCTCATCAATCGCCTTAAAGCAGGAAAAGTATATAAGAAAGAACGACTCGATACGGCCTTCACTCATTTTTTCACTTATGAGAACCTTTCAGAATTAAGGGAATTAACACTCAGAACAGCCGCAGATATTATGAGCCAAAAAGAGCACCTCTATAAGAAAAATATTGATATTACGCCTCATGTCGCCGTCGCAATTAGTGGGAGCATCAGCAACGAAACCGTTATTCGAGAAGCGCGACGTATCGCCAATCGTGAACATGCACAATTTACAGCTGTTTATATTGATGTGTTTGATCATGAAGGCAGACACTACGCTAATGAAAGTCAGGTTCATCAAAATTTAATGCTTGCGCAATCATTAGGGGCATCCGTTAAAGTGATTTATGATAATCAAATTGCATCGGGTCTCGACGACTGGTGCAAATCCCAAAAAGTTACTAAACTTGTTATTGGTCAACATATTAGTGACAAATGGAACGATATTTTCAAACGTCCTCTCATTGACCAGTTACTGGATTTAAAGCATCATTATAAAATAGAAATCGTGCCGATTAAGCATATCCAAATGAAAGCGAAGCATGAACGACACAATCAAAAGGTAGAACAGAAACGTTGGACTGTCGATATTTTTAAAATGATTACTATTCAAGCAATATGTGTACTTTTGGGTCTATGGGTTTATAGTGCAGACCATGGCGAGCAAGACACCATCATTCTTCTATTATTTTTGTTAGGGATTATTGTTTTAAGTATGTGGACACAGTCGTACCTCATCGGTTTTTTCGCGGCAATTTTAAACGTATTTGTCTTTAATTTCTTTTTTACTGTGCCAAGATTCACTTTCGAAGTTTATCGTTTTGATTACCCTATTACATTCACCATTAGTATTATCGTCAGCATCGTGACAAGCGGACTATTAAAACAAATTAAACACCAGTACATCGTAACGAAACATCAACTTTATCGTACAGATATCCTGTTACAATTTAATGATTCAATCAAACAGACCTATACCATTCCGGATTTATTAGTTAATGCTCGACATCAAATTCAACACCTTTTAAATCAAGAAGTTACGATTTACTTAGTTGAAGATGAAAAAATTTCAAAAACGATTCCAATTGAAGGTCCGCATGCCGATTATTCACGACATCAACAAGCATTGAGTTGGATTATTAAAAACCAAAAACGTGCAGGCGCCACGACAGACACTTTTCCAGGGATTCAATATTTATTAATCCCAATAGGAACAAATCCTGTCAAAGCCATCGTTTCTATACATTTTTCTGAACCGCAAGTCATTGATTCTTATGATAATTCTATTTTAGAATCTATGCTTAATGAAATTTCGCTTGCGGTAGAAAACTTGAGCTTGTTGCGTCAAACACGTGAATCGATGTTGCGTGCTGAGCGAGAAATGACACGTTCAAACTTTCTACGTTCGATCTCCCATGATATTCGAACACCTTTAACATCAATTATCGGTAATTTAGATGTATTATTACTTTACGGCAAAGAGATGCCTCAACAAGAACAACATCAGTTGGTTTCACGCTCGTTTGATGAAGCCCAATATTTACACATGTTAGTTTCAAATATTTTATCACTTACGAAACTCGAACATTCAAATGTGAAATTAAATCGTCAACTTTACCTCATTGAAGAATTAGTTGAAGAAATCGAATCTGTATTAGAACGGAGAAGATTAAATCATCAAGTTAAGGTCACGGCATTTCATGATATTTGTTTTGTTAATATTGACAGCAAACTCATTTTACAAGCCATTTTCAATTTGATAGAAAATGCTTTAAAACATACACCACCTGAAACTAAAATCACGCTAGTCATCAGTAAAAACGAAGAGCAGATTTTGTTTGAGGTCATTGATCATGGTCCTGGCTTAACTGATGAAGAGCAACATACAGTTTTCCAACCTTTTCATAAACATCAGTTCTTCAAAGATAATAAAAAAGACAGTATGGGGCTCGGTCTTTATCTTGTTCAGTCCATTTTAGAAAAACATGACAGTCAGTTAAAATATCGACAAAACGAGCCACATGGTAGTATATTTTATTTCAACCTACCTTATGAATACTAAAAAAATTTAGGAGGCAGTGCAGTGAATGTTAGAATACTCGTTGTAGAAGATGATGATGCGATTACACACTTACTCGACGTCTCATTAACCCTTGATTATTATGAAGTGCTCACTGCGACTAACGGCAAAGACGCTAATTTTCAAATTCGTTCAAAAGCACCCGATATTATTTTGTTAGATTTAGGATTACCCGATATTGATGGTTTGGACCTCATCAAAATGATACGTCAAACTTTTGATATCCCTATTATCGTAATCAGCGCACGACTGGATGAGCAAACGATTGTTGATGCATTGGATAACGGCGCGAACGATTACATGACAAAGCCTTTTAATGTTGATGAATTACGTGCACGCATTAGAGTTGTGCAACGATTAAAAAATATGCAAGATCATAAAGATATCGTCTTCGAAAATGGACCTTTAGTCGTGTCTTATCAGTCTAAAACAGCACGTATTAATAACGAGACGTTAAGTCTAACGCCTAATGAGTTTGCATTATTAGAATTATTATGCCGGCACGTAGGAAAAGTACTCACATACGATACGATACTCAAATCTATTTATGGTTATGTGAATAAATCAGAGATGCCGAGCCTACGTGTCCATATGACATCATTGCGCAATAAACTTAACCAAGCGCATCCGTCATCTAAACAACTCATTATTACCCGCCCTCGTATCGGTTATCAAATGCAATATTGGCATTGATTTCGACTTAAACTATGAAAAAGCCGGCGCCAAAATTAAGAAATGACAACTTAGTTTTGGCGCCGGCTTCATTCAAATTTTTGCGACGATTCTATAAGAATTTAGTTAGGAATGCAAATACAAATTGCAATGGTAAGCGAATCACATGTTCTTTCACTGTCTTACGTTCACTGTCTGCATATGAAATTTGCTTTCTTGCAGCGTAAATGTTTGCTGGAAAGACAAGCCATAAAAAGCCACTTACAATTTTTCTTACACGATTTCTGTTTTTGCCTAATAAAATGTAGGCAGAAAGTACGAATTCTGAGATACCTGAATATTTCACAATTGCTTCTTTAAAAGGCAAATAAGATGGGACAATTCTTAAAAACATTTCTTTGTTTTTAAAATGGGCTTGTCCACTTCGGAAAAACATAGTGCTAAATAATAATTTTGCGATAAGTTGTTTCATATTTTCTCCTTTGCTGACTTTAAAGTTTGGGTTTAATTTCAGTTATTCTTCAGAAACTTGCACGACTTGCTTACCAAAGTTATCACCTGAGAATAATTTTCTAAAAGCTGTAGGCAATTGATTAAAACCGTTATCAATTGTTACTTCTGATTTTATTTTACCCTCAGAGACCCATTTTGCAAGTTGTTCGCTTGCTTCTTTAAAATAATCAGAAAATTGAGCTACTACAAAGCCTTGCATCAATGCTTGGCTCTTCACTAAAGTTTCTTGAATTCTTGGTCCCAATTCAGCCTCTGTATTGTTATATGTTGAAATGGCACCACACACCGGTACACGCGCAAACTGATTGAGATGTTTGAATACTTCGTCTGATAATGCGCCACCTACATTTTCATAATACACATCAATGCCATCTGGAACAGCTTGTTCAAGTTTTTCAGCGAAGTCATCACGTTTATAGTCGACCGCAACATCAAAGCCAAGTGTATCCGTTAAATAGGATGTTTTCTCGTCACCACCCGCAATACCTACGACTCTAGCACCTTTAATTTTAGCAATTTGTCCTACAACAGAACCTACAGCGCCAGATGCCGCTGATACAACGACTGTTTCACCTTGTTTTGGTTTTCCAATTTCTAATAAACCTGTATAGGCCGTCATACCAGGCATACCAAGAACACTTAAATACAAATATAATGGCACTTCTTTTGAAGGAATCGGATTTACTTTTTGTGCATCAACGGTAATGATTTTTTGCCAAGGTAAGACACCTGTCACATAGTCACCTACATTAAAGTTATCCGCTTCAGATTGAATTACCTTCGCCACAATATGGCCGTGAATAGGCGCATCAATTTCATAAGGTTTAACATAACTTTTCGAATCATTCATTCTACCGCGCATGTATGGATCAACTGAAATATAAACTGCTTCCAGTTGAACTTCACCTTGCTTTGGCTCAACAGTTTCTATCTCTTCATATCTAAAAGTATCATCTTTCGGTACACCTTTAGGTCTTTTTGCTAAAACAATTTGTTCATTTTGCATAATTAGCCTCCGTTCTTAATGGATTACGACACATCTCGTTGTACTGAACTTAACAACTTGAGATGCTCGCTTTTAAAAACGATATGATGCCCTATCAAAGCACGTGATTCATCGTTATTTACTCACATTCGCTTTATTTTTCTTCTAGAAATGTTGCTACTGCATCTGAAAGTGATGCATCACCATTAATGATTTGGAATTCTTTACCATGAAGTGCATCATTAACAACCACTTCTGCTAATACTTCAGCAACGTCTTCTCTTGTGATTTTAATAGGGCCTTTACCTCTTACATTAGAAGCAATGGTAAATTTTGATGTCCCTTTGTCATTTGTTAAACCACCTGGATGTACAATCGTATATTTAAGGTTCGTACGACGTAAATAGTCGTCGGCATAATGTTTTGCAATTGTATATGGTTTTAAATCGCCTGATTCATCAAATGCTTCTCTGCGTGAATCAAATGTAGATACCATAATGAAATGCTTAACGTCAGCTTGCTCGCTCGCTTTAATCGCTTTAACAGCCCCGTCTAAATCAACAATGATTGTTTTATCATCGCCTGTATTAGGCCCTGAGCCAACTGAAAAAAGAACTTGATCAAAGTTTTTAAATGTTTCACTCAGTTCATCAATAGATTGATTTTCAACATCTACATAAATCGCTGAGACATTATCATTTTTTAATGCATCAACTTGCGATTCTTTTCTTACACCTGCAGTAAAATCAACGTTTTGCGCTTTCAGTTTATTGACGAGGTGTTTACCTACGCCACCATTTGCACCTATAATTAATTGAGACAATGTCATTCACTCCTTTATTTTTTTAATAACGCTAATGCTTTTTCAGCTACAGCATGGCCTGATTGCGGGTTTTGACCTGTAATAATACGACCATCTACAACCGCAAATGGGTGCCAATCTGCATCTTTTTTAAATTGTGCCCCTTTGCTTACAAACTCATCTTCTAATAAGTAAGGGATATTTTGAGTTGTTCCGTTTGCTTCTTCTTCACTATTTGTAAAACCTGTCACTTCTTTACCATTTACTAAGAAACCATTTTCAAATGGAATGTCTAATAGGCCAACTGCCCCATGACATACAGAAGAAACGATTCCGTTGTTTTCGTAGATTTTAACCGCAATGTTATTGATTGCTTCATTATTTCTTAAATCCCAAATTACACCGTGACCACCTGCAAAGTAAATAATACTGTAATCTTCAGGGTTCACTTCATCTGGAGATAATGTATGACCAAAGTTCTGCATATAGTTATCATCCGTATAGTATGCCCAATCATCATCAGACATCATATCTGGTGTAAGACTTACAGGATCAAGTGGTACATAGCCACCTTTTGGACTCATGTAATCTACTTCGTAACCCGCATCATAAAAGTCTTTCGCAAAATGCGTGACTTCAGAAAACCAAGCACCTGTTGCTCTTTTTAAATTTTCATATTTAGATACATTTGTCATTACAATTAAAGCTTTTTTCATTGTATTTCCTCCTACGAAATGATTATATATAATAAGATAACAGTTAAACCTTACTTTAAGAGAAGGGATATGCTCACATTGGAAAAATATTATATCGATTATGTTGCAGAAATATGCAATATATCCAAAAGCAGATTAAGATTTTATGAAAAAAAAGAGATTTTAAAATTTATAGAAAGAGATTCGAATAATAAACGATTATATTCAAAAGATGATATTGAAATGATTAAGTTTATCAAATGCTTAAGTACATTAAATATGACTTTGAAAGAAATTAAGAAAAACACCAATATGCTCTATGAAAAGAAAACAGACGTTAAAACCATTTTAACGTTACATTTGGAAGTCCTTAATACAAAAAAAGCCTCGCTGACGAAACAAATTAACATTCTCGAAAAGGAACTCAAACAAATATAAACCTCATTCTTCCATTAATATGTCAAACTTAACGTCAATTCATAAATGATCTGAACTTGAACATTTCTTTTCCTACTAGAGACGCCGTTTCATTATATATTGCAGCCTATATTCTTATTTACAACCTTGCTTGAAAACAGCAAAATATTGTTATATTCTTAACAGGTAAGTGCAATTAAAGTATTCAGCATATTCAATAAAAAACATAGCTATAACAACTACGATTAAATTACCTTTTATTTTAAATAGCCTGTAACTGTTCATTTCTAAACCTTTGAACAATTCATATTTGCACGCTCTAATCAAGCTTATTCGTACTGAAACATTCCATATCATCGTCATGGATGCAGTTACATTTTTATCTAACAAACGCAACATCAGCATTATAGTGGGGAAATGCAATGTGAGCGCAATGATGATTTTAAAATCACTAAGTATATCAAAATAGTTGCTATGCATCAACTTCATGTGAGACGGCGCGCCCCTTACATATTAATATGATATCACTTTTTGTTATCGCTTACATGATATGTAGTTTGATGTGGATTTAATGAAATAGGATGAGAGTGTAGCGCTTATGTATTGAAACTCGCTTTTTTGCTTCAAATTTTAATATCACGAATATATCTTGCTTACTGAAAGGACGAAATTATGCAATTTTTAAATTTAACTGAACAAGAATTTGATTCATTTGCTCAAGAGAATTTTTCGCATTACACGCAAAGTAAAGATCTCTTCGAATATAGAGATAATAAAAGCCAAGACGTTCATATTGTCGGTGTTAAAAACGATGAGGGCGAAGTGATTGCAGGTTGTTTATTTACAGAAGCTCGTGTGATGAAATTCTTTAAATACTTTTACTCACATAGAGGGCCAGTAATGGATTTTCATAACACTGAGTTAGTAACGTTTTTCTTTGAAAATCTCACACAGTATTTGAAAAAACAAAACTGCTTATTTACATTAGTTGATCCTTATATGGTCATCAACGAATACAATGCAGATGGTGAAATCATTGCGTCGCATCATTATGAAACATTTAAAACGACACTTGAAGGGCTTGGTTATAAACATCAAGGCTATTCGATTGGTTATCATCCATTGAGCCAAATTAGATGGCTGTCAGTCCTTGATCTAAAAGATAAAACAGAAGCAGACTTATTAAAAGCAATGCAATACCAAACACGCAGAAATATTAAAAAGACCGAAGAAATACATGTACAAGTTGAAGAATTAAGTATTGATGAAACAGAACGCTTCTTCAAACTTTTTAAAATGGCTGAAGAAAAACACGGCTTTTCATTTAGAGATTTAGACTATTTTAAAGAAATGCAAAAAATCTATAAAAATTCTGCTTTAAAAATTGCGACTATTAATTTGAAAGATTACTTAAGCACATTAACATCACAACATCAGTCCATCACAGAAACGTTAACTTCAGCAGAAGAAAAATTAGAAGAAAATCCTAATTCTAAAAAACAGAAATCAAAAGTACAAGATTTACGTCAACGACTTCAAAGCTCAAACAAAAAAATTGAAAGAATTCAATCGCTCATCGAAAGTGATGGTGAAGTACTTGATTTAGCCGCTGCTTTATACATCTATAACAATCATGAAATGTACTATTTATCTAGCGGATCCAACCCGAAATATAATGAATTTATGGGTGCTTATAAATTACAATGGGAAATGATTAAATTTAGCCTAGACCATCACATTGATCGTTACAATTTTTATGGCGTAACAGGCGATTTTTCAAAAGATGCAGAAGACTACGGTGTTCAACAATTCAAAAAAGGATTTAATGCACACGTTGAAGAATATATCGGTGATTTCGTTAAGCCTATTAAGAAAAACTGGTATTTCATTTACAAATTACTCAACCGAGAGCGTTAATTGATAGACCGTCGTTTTATGACGGTTTCCTCATCTTTTACCATCAATTCATATCTGCCTTCCGTTTAAGGCATGGGGATGACTACTCGGATTGCACAAAGCTTACAACAAGCCCCTGTGCAATCCAGCTAGCCACTGCCATTTTATCAATACGCCCTTTCTATAAGTGAAATTATCCGTCCACTTGCCCACCTATTTATCCCTTAATTATCACACGCGTTTATTTATTAGAGTTCATCTTGATTAACTAGGTAAATGAGATGGCGTTATATTAAAATCATCTTACAAAACAAAATTTTCTGTCAGTTAAAAAGCATGCAGCAATTCGGGCATTACAATGTTTAAAGTCATCCGTCAAATTAAATAAAATTTTCCACAACATTACAAATTCGTAACAAGTGCCCTATATGATTTATTCTTTGTTATCATGGGTAGTGTATTCATAACAAATTAGAACACTCATAAATGATAGAGATTTAAAATCTAAGTGTCACTAAGGAGGAAATACATTGAAAAAATTCGCATTTGCATTTACGATGGCATCTGGCGCAGCTGCATTATTAACGCATCATGATGCCGAAGCTTCAACGCAACATACGGTTCAATCTGGAGAGTCATTATGGTCAATCGCACAACAATACGGCACATCTGTTGATCAAATTAAACAAGCCAATCAGTTAGACAATAACATGGTATTCCCTGGTCAAGTCCTCTCAATCGGTGGAGGCAGCGGTGCTGGTGGTGCTGCAACAGCACAATCATCTAATAATGGTTCACACGTTGTACAAGCAGGCGAATCTTTAAATGTTATTGCCGCACAATATGGTGTCAGTGTCCAAGATTTGATGCGTGCAAATGGCTTAAATAGTTATTTGATCCATCCACAACAAACTTTAAAAATCCCTGGTGGTTCTGGTGGTGCACAAGCCCCTCAAAGCGGTGGCGCAAATGGTTCATCCACAGGTAACGGAGGCTATACTTCTCCAACATTTAATCATCAAAATTTATACGACTGGGGTCAATGTACATGGCACGTGTTCAACCGTCGTGCTGAAACAGGCCAACCTATCAGTACGTATTGGTGGAATGCCGATCATTGGGCTAGCAATGCAGCAGCTGATGGATATACAGTAGATCACAATCCTACTGTTGGCTCTATTATGCAAAACTTTGAAGGTCCAGTCGGTCACGTAGCTTATGTTGAGCGTACAAATCCAGATGGTAGCATTCTTATTTCAGAAATGAATTACAATACGCCTCCAGGTGTTGTTGATTATCGTACAATTCCTGCTTCAGTTGCGTCTCAATATAATTATATTCACTAATTCATTTTGAAACATACGTCATAAAAAAAGCCATTAGAAGCGAAAAAACTTCTAATGGCTTTTTATTGTTTAAAATTATCAATTTTTATAGCATGCTGTAGTAATAAAGGGCTGTACACTTTATATGGTGGTTATGTATCTATAATAATTAAGTCGCAAACTTCCGATTGCTTCTTCGAGTCTCGCTTTCCCAGGCGCCTTACCTCAACTAATTTTGGCTTTTATTGTAGCTCATAAGAAGCCAAAATGGATTTTCGGTTTCGGCTCTATGCCTCGGGAGTCTCGACTCGGTACGCAATCTATTTAAGCAATTTCACTATTGAAAAGTGGCATTGCCTTTTTCTTTGGTCTTTTATACAGTCTAAAAATAATAAAAATGCGATTTTTGAAGTTATAAAAGTTGCGATAGCCATATGAAACTCTTTTAATCAGTTTAACTTTTTGATTAATTCCTTCAATCGCTCCATTATTGAATTGAGGGGTTCCAAGTGATTTTAATATTATTATCTTTAATTCTTAGTAACTTTAATATATCATTACACATAGGCGCAATATGTCTCCTTTATTTTTGGTTTAGTCACTTAAAATTATAGAGGCATTTGCGCTATTTTTGTACAAAAAAGCAGGATGACTTATGTCATCCCACCATAAAAATGAAGAACCTAATAAAGTCGTGTTTGTCCGTTTGCATATGCTATTGCACATTCATCTTGCAATAGACAGAGACGCTTAAGCTATAGATACTTCTCTATTATAAGAACAAGTTTAAAATCAAATAAAAGACTGCAGCAATAACAGCTGAAATTGGTAATGTAATGACCCAAGTGACGATCATACGTTTCGCTGTATTCCAATGCACACCTTTAATTCGATTTGAAGAACCTACCCCTAGGATAGATGAAGATACAACATGTGTTGTTGATAATGGAAAATGAAGTGATGATGCGACAAATATTGTCAACGCTGAAGCTAAATCAGCTGACGCACCATTTGCTGGGCGAATTTTCATAATGTTACCGCCCACTGTTTTAATAATCTTCCAGCCCCCAATGGCTGTTCCTAATCCCATTGCCGTTGCACAAGAGACCTTAACCCATAATGCAGGCTCAACACTCGTTTGTAAATTCGCTACAATTAACGCTAATGTAATAATCCCCATTGATTTTTGGGCATCGTTTGTACCGTGAGAAAAAGATTGTAAAGACGCTGTGAATATTTGAAAGATACGAAAATTACGATTGGTTCTTGTTAAATTCGCATTTCTAAAAATCGTTTTGACAATCGTATAAATAATAAAACCAACGATAAATGCAATCACGGGTGATAACAGTAACACTAACACAATTTTCGTAAAGCCTTGGTAGTGTAACACATTAAAAGAACCCGCAGAAGCAATTGCCGCACCTGCAATTGCACCGATTAACGCGTGTGAAGATGAGCTCGGTATCCCGTAATACCAAGTCACTAAATTCCATACAATAGCCGCCAAAATCGCTGCTAACACAACAACGAGACCATTTTCTAACGTAAATGGATCGACGATTTCTTTTGTAATTGTTGAGGCTACACCCGTAAAAGTCAGTGCCCCGATAAAGTTCATAAATGCTGCCAACAAAATGGCTTGTCTCGGTGATAACGCACGCGTTGATACTGCCGTCGCAACTGCATTGGCTGTATCATGAAACCCGTTGATAAAATCAAATAATAACGAAAAGATAATGATAGCTACCGTAATAAGCAACAAAAACTCCATAAACAAGGACTCCCTTAGCTATTTTTCATTATGATTGTTTCAAAATTATTTGCAACAGCCTGACAGCGGTCGGCAATATTTTCTAAACTTTCATAGATGTCTTTAATTTTAATTAAAGTAACAGGGTCTGTTTCACTATTAAAAATATGTTTAATAGACTGACGTAAAATGCCATCACAATTTGTCTCATATTCTTTAATATTGATAGAGTGTACACGCATATGTGAAAGTTTTTTCTCTGTCATTAAACCAATGGCCAATTTCATCTCGCCAATTGCTTTTTGAATATTATCCACAAACTCAAGCATATACTCATCTGTATATTCAATCGAATACATCTCAAACATACCCGATGTTTCTTCCATTGCATCCAAGACATCATCAATCGCATTACACAATGACATAATATCTTCACGTTCGATTGGCGTAATGAATGTTTGGTTTAAATCTGTTATGACTTGGTGCATTAAGTCGTCACCATGTGATTCATACGTCTTGATATTGTCAGCATAAGCTCGCAAGTCTAGGTGTGTATTGAAATCCATTTTACCGAACTCAATTGCTGCACGGTCTAAATTGAAGATCATATCCTCTAGGCGTTCCATGAACTTATCCTTTTTCTTCCTAATCATCTTAAAATCCTCCATTCAGCGATTACCCAATCACTTTTGTAAAAGTTTTATTACTTTAATTATAAGATAATGTTAAACCTTTGTTAACTCATAAGATGCTTGATAGGGTCATATCACCTTTTGATTTTCTTATTTCATTGTTGTTACATGCTTTCAACCTTTTTCACAATTCCTATTTGAAAATAGCATATATTTTAAAGCGCCACAATTAAATTTACAAAACCTTAACATTTTATTTTGTTAAGGTATTTGCCCTCTTAAAATCATCAACGTATTTTATTAAATGTACGTTTATTTTCGAAAATTCTGTAACTATTAAGGTATTATTAATCTCTAATGTAGGGTTATTATAAACTTTTTAAAGAATTTGAAAATATTTTTAAAGTTTAATTTAAAAGATTTAGCCTATCAGTCACCCAAAAATATGATAAGTTTTTGTTATCATTCAAATGATTTATTGTTATATTTATAAAATATGTATTCCTTTTAAAACTAAAAAATGTATATCATCAGACAATATCATATGCCCGGTACAAATCTTTTTCAAATGTAGATGACCCGTTTTATATACCAAAAAAGCATGATAGAAACCTCTATATTTTAAGATTTCTATCATGCCTTTAAAACGATTTAAAATAATGACATATTTCATTACGTCATGATATCGGATTAAATTTTACTATTTTAAATCGAATATTTAATGCTACGTCGTGAATGCATGTAAGCGAGTAGTGCAAATACAAAGTAGATGATTGTATATACACCCATCGCAATGAATACAGGGATAAAGCTTTGGCCATCCATTAATTCATTGAATGCTCTTGCAGCAAAGCCTGCATGAAGCAATCCGATGATCAATGGTAATCCAAAATTAAATACGACTTTTAATGCTAAACCTTTAAACATATCTTGATGCGTGTAACCCATTTTGCGTAAAATACGATAGTTTTGCATCTCATCCTCTGTCTCATCCATTTGTTTAATATAAATAATACATCCTGCAGCAATTAAGAACGCAATACCTAAGAAGCTGCTCACAAATAAAAACATTCCTGAAAATTGTAGTTGTTCGGTAAGCAATGATGATCGGTTTTGAGGTATTTCCTTATTATATTGTTGATTCCACTTTTCAGCTGCTTTGATATCTTTTTCATTTTTCAAATCATATCCAATTTGCGTCGTTGGGCCACTTTCTTTGTTATTTAATTGCGTTGTTTGTAAAGTTTTAAAATCTTTGTCATTCACTACTGCAAGTGACTGCCCAATAATAATTCTATTTGCAACATAAAATTGATTTGAAATATCTTTAACTTTTAATTGGACGTATTTTTTATCATTCCCTAGTCGCATTTGGATGCCTTTTTTCAAACCAGAGATGTTGTTAGAGACACTGCTTCCATTTACAAATGCAACCTCACCTTTATTCACCTGCACATCATCAATTTCTTTATCGCTTACAACGGGTGTAACAGTGTAGTTTTTATCCACATCACTCCCTTCTTTCAAAATGGATACATCAATCATATGCAAGACATTTTTGTCATATGGGATGTGATGCGATTTTAATTGATTTTCAAATTGTTGTGCTGATTTTTCTTTCATATAAGTAAATTCATGAGGACTCATAATGTCTACATTTTTTTGAATATTCGCTTGGCCAATAGCCGCAAAAGATAAAATCGTTATCGTAATGGCAGAAATAATACCAATAGCGGTTAGAGAAAAAGCATTTTTCTTCATTCTGTGCATAATAGAAGCTGTAAATACAACATCTGTCACATTCACATAGCCATGTTTACTTCTCTTAAGTGCTTTAAAAATAAGTGACACCGAACTTCTAAAGAAAAAGTAGGCGCCTAGCACTGTAGTTAATAAAATCAATGGTATTA
Organism: Staphylococcus sp. HGB0015; assembly: GCF_000411275.1. Classification (NCBI taxonomy): domain Bacteria; kingdom Bacillati; phylum Bacillota; class Bacilli; order Caryophanales; family Staphylococcaceae; genus Staphylococcus; species Staphylococcus sp. HGB0015. The sequence goes on along the minus strand of NZ_KE150417.1, from coordinate 144,702 downwards.
ATGTCATAATAAGCGTTGCTTCTCTTAGCATTATGACAGAAAGGTAATAACCGGTACCAATCATTACAATACCGAGTATTCCTAAAATAACGTCTCTTTTAGTAATTTGGGCTTGAGGCGCTTCAGTTTGCTTGATATCATTCATCATTTGGATGATAGAACGTCGCTTTAAGAACAAGTAACTTTGAATCATAATAAGCAAGAAAGATAAGATAACAAGAACTAAAGTGACACCTAAAGCTTGAGGCTCAAATGCAATTTTGATTTCCAGCGGTAAATGCGCTACGTTTTTAATAATTAATAAGAGTAGGCGTGAACCAAATAAGCCTATAATGCCCCCAATGAATGTTGTCGAAATGAAAATAACAATTTGTTCTAGCCCGAGCATGCGCATTAAGTCTTTACGCGACAAACCAATTAACTGAAATAGCGCAAAACTCTTTGTTCTTCTTTTAATAAACAACCAATTTGCATAAAGTAAAAAGACAATAATAATGACAAATAAAAACTTTTCACCAATGGCTGCACTGTTTTTCAATAATTTTGCGGACTCTGAATGTGTAATATCGTCTGTATATTTCAATGTCACAAAACTAAAGTACAACGAGATACTGAGTAGCAAAGAAAACAAATATATCGCATAATGGCGCAAATTTTGGCGGAAATTTTTAAGTACAATATGACTAAAACGCATGCTGTACACCACCTAACACACTTTGATTTTGAATGATTTCTTGGTAAAAGTGTGAAGCGGGTTTGTCCCCTTGATACAATTCTGTATGAATTTGACCATCTTTCAACATAATCACGCGATGCGCATAACTTGCTGCTACCGGATCATGTGTCACCATCACAATTGTTGTTTTCATGTGACGATTAATCATATCTAATCGTTTTAATAAATCTTGTGCACTTTTAGAATCTAATGCCCCTGTAGGTTCATCTGCAAAAATAATCGCAGGTTTACTAATTAATGCACGTGCCGCTGCTGTTCTCTGTTTTTGACCGCCTGATATTTCATTCGGATATTTATGGCTCAAATCTGTGATTCCGAGCGCATCTGTCACTTCTTGGTAGCGTTGCTCCGCTTCAGCCTTATTCATTTTTCCGATAGATAAAGGCAACATGATATTTTCACGTACAGTCAAAGTGTCTAAAACATTATAATCTTGAAAAATAAAACCGACATTTTGTTTTCTGAAGTGAGAGAGTTGTTTGTTCGACATACGCGTGATGTCTTGTTTGTTCACTTCAATCGTTCCTCTTGATACGTAATCAATTGAACTTAAAACATTTAATAATGTCGTCTTACCCGAACCAGAAGGCCCCATAATCGCTACAAATGCGCCTTCTTCAACTTTGAAATTAATGTCTTTTAAAACTTCAAAGCTTTGTTTTTTATTCCCATATATTTTACTAACATGACTCACATTTAAAATGGACACGATTCCTCACTCCTTCATCAAATTTATAATGCTATTTTATAGTGAATACAATGATAAATCGTGCGTATCATGTGACAAAACGCATGTCTTATGTGACATTTTTGTCACTTTGACATGCGTGCAATGTTTTCGTTCTGCATTGGAAAATGAATTGAGACTGTTGTGCCTTCACCAAGTTGAGAGTCTACAGTCACTTGAATACGTAAAGCATCACGTACAGCATCGACTAAATAAAGCCCCATACCTGAAGAGACCTGTTGATAATGCTCATTTTTACCCGTATAACCGCGTTGAAAAATACGTGGCAAATCGTGTGCTGCTATACCGCTTCCTCTATCTTGAATATGTAAATGCACTTGATCATCTTCAAACGTCGTATAAATCGAAATGTACGCATGGTCAGAGTATTTAATCGCATTTGAAATAATTTGACGAATGACCATACGAATCCATCGCTTATCCGTATAAACCGTTAGCGTGTCTGACACAGCCAAATCAAATCCAATCCCTTTTTGTAAACAGAGATGACGCGTTTGTTGAATTTCTTCAATTAGAATGGCACGCAACTTGACGCTTTCGAAATACATGTCATTGGATTGATGATTCAGCCTCGCTAAAAACAGTTGTTGATCGAGCATATAATCAATGCGAGACCATTCAAACATCAATTGGTTTCGGCGCTCACTATCTTCTTCTTTTTCGATTAACAATTTTAACGCCGTCACGGGTGTTTTAATATCGTGAATAAACTCTGTCATACTTTGTTCACTCAAATTAATCCATTCTTGTTGTTCACCCATAGACTGTTGAAGTTGTTGAATTTTCACCTGTAAATAATCTAATGTCATCTTTTCAAAAGGTGATTCTGCTAAATAGCGATGCTGCAATGATTCGACTTCCGCATAAGATTCTAGACGCTGATAAAAACGTGTTTCTTTCAAATAGGTACGTATCAAAAACGCAATGCTCACAAGCCATTTCAATCCTATGAAATACCACAAGCTATCAAGTGATATCTTTTCGTCTAAAGCACCAAGTAATAAAAAAAGTAAATCCAACGCAACCAGTAAACCAATCCAAGCGATACGCTCTCTTAAAAAATAAAATATCCACTTAATTGTTTTCATGTGCGAGATAACCTTTCCCTACTTTTGTTTCTATGACACCATCCAAACCGATATCTGCCAATTTTCTACGTAAACGATTGACATTTACAGTGAGTGTATTATCACTTACAAATGCTTCATCATCCCATAACGCTGTCATTAACGTGTCACGAGAGACAATTTGATTTTTATACTTGAGTAAAACCTCTAAAATAAGCATTTCAGTTTTAGATAACACTGCTGTTTGATCAGCTCTTACTATCGTTCCTTTCGACAAATCTACAACACTGTCTCGCCACAAGATGGTCCGTCGTTCTTCTTGATTATATTGATACACACGCCGAAAAATCGCTTGTAACTTAGCAATCAGAACAGGCATATGGAACGGTTTTTGTATATAGTCATCTGCGCCAATCTCCATACTCATCACTTGATCCATTGGATGATCACGTGATGATATAAATACAATCGGTACATTCGCATGCTGACGAATTTGTCGCGTCCAATGAAAGCCATCGAATTTGGGCAATGTAATATCCATTAAAATAATATGAGGATCAGCTTTTTGATATTCTTGAAAAACTTCATCAAAGTTTTGAATACAAGTGACATGATAATCCCATGACATCAATGCCTCAGTGATTTGTTGACATAATGTTTGATCATCTTCTACCAGTAGTATATCCAAATCCGTCACTCCTTCGTATAGTGCAAATCTTCACCGTTTTGTTGGCGATCATAATAGTTTTGAATGCGACATTTCGTATCAAATCCTCTCACTAACATTTGAAAAAATGGGACTTGAATAAAGTAAGCAATCGGCCACCATGCCCGTGGAATATAATCAAATAAATGCACAATGACCGCGTCTAATTGTTGAATATAACGAAATTCAATAATGGCGTGATTGCCCCCTTTAACTTTTGCCAAACGTCCTTTGACCATTTCAAGTCTATAGAGCGTGTCATCTATTTTATTAAGTTCAAATATCATCAACAATCGCTTTTGCTTTTTATCATAGACTTCAATTCGATGATCGACATGTCGAATCGAAGTCCGCGTTCCCGGCGTTTGAGACAGCCATATCCCCATTTGATGGATAAAGCTATCTAAATGCCACTTCAACGGCTTCGGAATATGATGTACAAGGCGTATATCATTATATTTGGCACCTTGGAATTCAACAGAAATATGAGGTCGGTTCACTTTTTTACTCGTACATCGCACCGATACACCATATCTACCCAATTGTTGGATTGTTTCATTATCAAATTGACTACCTCTAACATAAATGATTTCTTTGACACCTTGCTGAGCCGCAGCACGCGCAAAATTATCAGCGGCAATGAGGTTCAAATCTTTCGCTAAAGCTCTTGTCATTTTAGCTGAATGTTTCGTTGGATCTAAAAAATAAATCGCGATATCTATACCATGCATCGCTCTTAAAACATCAAGATAATTGTAAATATCCGCTTCAATCCAATTCACTGCTGACTGTGCCTGCTTTTTAGGATATTTAGATATCGTATGAATAAAGCAACGATCAGCAAGCGTATGAATGAGTGTTTTGCCAATATAACCTGTACCACCAGCTAGCAACACATTGGGTTTCATCGTAAACTCCTCTCCTATCAATACCTAATATTTAACAGTTGATCCGTGTTATAGAAATTTCCTAAATGTCTTATTTTACGTTACAATAAATGTGAATCTCTATTAATGACGAGGCGAACTAAAAACATGAAATGGAGTTGAAAGCATGTCAGTAACAATTAGAGAAGTCAGCATTAACGATGTCAATACATTCACCACACTCATGCAACAAGTCTTTGAAGAATCTGAATATATGCTTTACGATCCAGGTGAATATATGCCTTCATTTGAAAATGCCATTTCAAAAATGGAAGAAGTCATCACTTCACCTCATTTAGCTATTTTCGTTGCTCAAAAAGAGGAGCAACTTGTCGGCTATTTAACAGTTAAAACAAAAACGCTTCATCGGATTGCACATATTGCTGAAATATCTATTGGTGTGCTACGTCAATACCAGAATGCAGGCATTGGGTATCAACTTTTACAACAATGTATGGAATGGTGCCGTCAACACGGGGTTACACGCCTTTCTCTAAGCGTTGTTACTGAAAATAAAGCAGCTGTTCAATTCTATGAACGGGCAGGATTTAAAATTGAGGGTGAACTTCAACATACACTCAAAATTGAAAATCATTACTACAACTCGTTTATTATGGCTTATTTGCTATCCTCTTCTTCTAATCCAACGCCTTAATATCTCTATTTTATCATTTTATGAAGTTCGACTCACATAATCGTCATATTTTTATATTTAAAAGCACTGAAATCTATTAAAATGATGTACATTCCATAAAGTTAGGTTTGAGCCCCATTTTTGGAATGCACATCCACAGTTATGATTTCAGTGCTTTTACTTAGTTATCGTATGGATTTAAGTTAATTTCAGTGTGGTCCGTATCTTTATTATCCGGACCGACTTGTGTGCCTGTTGTATTTCTACTTAAAAAGCTTAAGACTTTTTGAATATTCTCTTTGGATTCTGGTTTATTGAGATGAAACTGGTATTGATGTTTCAAGTGATGTGAACCATCAAAGAAGAATCGATCCACCGAGACACCTTTCTCTTCTAGGGCATTCGCAAAACTTTCATTTTGACTCATAAAAGGATCGTCATCCCCTACAGATAAAAATGTCGATGGAAAATCTTTAGTAATTTGATTCTCTGTGGACATTTCAGCAATATTTTTCGAACTCATTTCCCATTTTTTCACACCTAAATAACTTCTCATAAATAAATTAATTCTTGGAAATTCAGTTGAGCGAACGGTTTTCATATCATAAAAACCACCAAAGAAAATAGCCGCTTTAATTTGTTCAGGTGTAAACTGTTGTCGAAAATTCATTTCTTCACGTAATGCGCGGTTCGTTTGAATTGCAGTAAATTGACTATTAATTTGTGCACCTGCTGAATCGCCACCAATAATGACTTGATTTAAATCAATAGGCAAGTTACTTTCGTGATTTTTAATAAACGTGACCGCTCGATCCATTTGAATGAGTGGTGTCGGATATTGATACTCTGGTGCGAGTGCATAATTGACATTAACTACAACGTAGCCATGCTCAACAATATTCGCAAGTAGTGGGTTTTTGTATTGCTTATCCCCAGCGATAAATCCTCCACCGTGCGCCCAAAAAATCACAGGTAGCTGTTCATCCGCGCTCACATGCTTAGGCATAATAATATCGAGTTGACTATTCGGTAAGCCTTCCATGTAAGTAATGTCTTTAAATACTGAAACATTTTTATTTTGAATTGATACTCTATTTTGTTCCTGTCTCGATAGTCGAGGCTCAAAAAAATAGCCGGCGATCAGACCGGCTATAACGAGTAAAATGATTGATGTGATCACAATCCATCTTTTTCTATGATTCGTCATTCCAATCTTCCCTTTCGGAAAAATTGTAACACATCTAATCAATTAAGCAATAAATTTCTTATCTTGAGATTTACGATAGAGATATTTAACAATAACCGCAAGCACGATAAAGAGGCCAATAACCCCCATAATTGGGTAAACCACTTTAATAAGTCCTTCAAAGCCTACGAAACTTAATCCGTATGCTAACGGTACAAGTATAGAAATCATAATATAATAACCTTTTGTATAAGGTGTTGTAAAACGTGCTGCAAATGAATAAGACAAACCTAAAATTGTGTTATACATTACAGCTAACATCACGATAGATAATACAAATGTTAAAATTGGAGATATTTTCCCCGCTAAAACTAATGTTGGGATGGCAGAATCTTTAATCGCTGTATATTCTGAGTGTAAAGCGAAGTTAATTAAACCTAATAATACTAAATAGACAACCCCACCTAAAAGACCACCTAAACCAGAGACTAGTCTCTTAGATGCATCTCCACCGATTGCAACTAAAGTACTAAATCCTACTGCAAAAGCAAGACCACCATAATTGAATCCATTCCAAATTGCTAAACCAATATTTGGTGTTTCAACAACACTGTTGATTTTTGAAATAGGAATGCTGCCTTTAAATAAGAATGTGACAGCAATCAGTACAACTAAAACAATTAATACAGGGGTTACAATCCCTAAAGCTCTTACAATCTTATTAAAATCCATAAGTAATGTGATATAGACGGCAATACACATCAAAAGCGCGCCTAACCATGTAGGTACACCAAAGCTCTCTTCAAATGTAGAGCCTGCACCCGCAATCATCGTAATTGTTACGGCATAAAGTGACAAAATTAATACATAATCGATGACAAGACCGATTTTTTTACCAAATAAATACTCAAGTGTCGATCCATGATTATCTGCATCAAAGGCTGTCCCAATTTTTGCAACTTGACGCCCGATAAATGTCAGGATTAAACCTGAAATAAGTACACCTATATAGGAATAAATACCATATCTACTGAAGAATTGTAGGACTTCTTGCCCAGTTGAAAAACCGGCACCTACAACAACGCCTACATAGGCAAAAGCTATTTTTATAGCTTCACTATATTTTTGCATACTGTTTTGACCTCCTCGTTAGCAAAACACGTAAAACATTAAAACATATTACTCCATTAATTTCAAATTATGATACGCCTATCAACTATCTGAAAGGCTTGATATGACAGCTATGAGCGCATTATCAAATGATTTTCTTACAGTTTTTTATACTTTTTTATGAATAAACACACGTTACAGGCAATCAATTATGCATATTTATTCTAATTATGAATAGATTCAACAAAAGATTTCATAGAATTCTTAAAATTTTATAGGTATTTTTTGAACCCAAAAGTTTTTACGTACGCTTTTAGAGTAATTTTATACTCATTTAAGTCTCGAAAATCCCCTTTTAAATTTCAACCTTTACTTATCTTTAACTACAAAAAATCGGCTGTACACTTTATATGGTGGTTATGTGTCTATAATAATTAAGTCGCAAACTTCCGATTGCTTCTTCGAGTCTCGCTTTCCCAGGCGCCTTACCTCAACTAATTTTGGCTTTTATTGTAGCTCATAAGAAGCCAAAATGGATTTTCGGTTTCGGCTCTATGCCTCGGGAGTCTCGACTCGATACGCAATCTATTTAAGCAATTTCACTATTGAAAAGTGGCATTGCTTTTTTCTTTGATCTTTTATACAGTCTAAAAATAATAAAAATGCGATTTTGAAGTTATAAAAGTTGCGATAGCCATATGAAATTTAATCAGTTTAACTTTTTGATTAATTCCTTCAATCGCACCATTATTGAATTGAGGGGTTCCAATCGTATAAGCAATGATATCCTCATACTTTCTGTAGAAGCGTAACACTTTCCATCCATACATTTAAAACGTTGTTTTAACAGATTTAAATACACTGCTATCTCTTGGAATCTTAAAAAAGTAATTCGCGATAAACGTTTTCCGTGTTTGTGTATTCAGTTTGGATTCGTATGATAACAGTGAGGACAAGTCATAGGCTTGTATGAAAGGGTACCAAAGATGACGTTAGATTTCTTACCTCTAATAACTACATCTTCTTCCACTTTAGTGATTTTAATATTATTATCTTTAATTTTTAGTAACTTTAATATATCATTACACATAGGCGCAATATGTCTCCTTTATTTTTGGTTTAGTCACTTAAAATTATAGAGGCATTTGCGCTATTTTTGTACAAAAAAGCAGGATGACTTATGTCATCCCACCATAAAAAATGAAGAACCAAAAAATCTATTGCTTAATGTATCAATTAGACACGACAATATTGATGATAGGCACTTCGATTCAAGGTGATGCAATAAAAAAACGAGACAGAAATCTTGTTGGATAAAATTTCCGCCTCGTTCATACATCCGTTTGCGATCGTACATTGCTTTATGCGTCTTTATAATGGTTTAATTGATCAAAATCAACCACTACTTGATCCATACGTTTCGCTGTTTCTTTCAATACGTTTCTGGCCACTTTATTATTTGGATCAAGCTTTAAGATTTGTTTTGCAACACTAAAAGCCCTTTTATCAGAAATAACAGGCTCTGGAATTGCATGCAACAGTAACATTTGTAATAAACTTTTTACTTCTTTACCTTCAGTCAAATCAATTGATGATTTAGCATGATAATATGCAGCATCTAATGCGCCTGGCACATCACTCAATGGATATACAAGTAATAAGAAAGCTAAATCATGAATTTCTGCTGTTTCTTCCGCTTTAATCATATCAAGCAAACATGTATAATACATGACACTTTCTTCCTCATGTGCACTAGAGATATACGCTTCTTCAAAAGCTAAAAAGTCAGTTGCAGACATTAAGTTTTTTACCGCTTCAAATTCGCCGTTTAAGACATGTTTCTTTATTAAATCTTGCATGGCTTGTCCTCCTGAATGTGCCTATGTCCATTTACCACTATCTTAACATAATTACATTAAGATTGCAGTTTGACCTGCCACATTAAGTTATATTTTTATCGTATTATCTCATATATTTACATTCTAACATATTTTATATCTATCACGCTCAGTCTAAGGATTGAAATCATACAGAACGTGTTCGATACATCAAATACAAAAAGTAAGGCGCACCAATCACAGCAACGACGAGACCTGCTGGTACGCCGCTCGGTTGTAATAAAATTTTTCCTAATGTATCTGAAACAGTCAGCAGTAAAGCACCAATGACAATAGAAATCGGTATAAATAATTGATGTCTTGGTCCTACCATTGACTTTGCAATATGAGGCCCCATTAAGCCGATAAATCCAATTGCTCCCGCCACTGACACTGCAGCGCTAGACAAGAGAACAGCAATCAAAATTAATAAAATACGTGCTTTATTAAGCGGAACACCCACACTTTTAGCAATCGTATCACTTGTATTTAAAATATTTAAAGTTTCAGATTGAAAGATAACAATAGGCACTAAAATAATAAGCCAAGGTAAAAACGCGAATACAAAAGGCCATGTATCGCCCCAAATATTGCCTGCCAACCAAGTGGCTATAAATTCAGATTGATCTTTGTCAAATGTCGACATTAGCGTAAGCGCAGCACCTGACAACGCAGTCGACATCCCGACACCAATCAATACCATACTTGCTGGAGAAAGACCTTTATCCCCTTGATAACTCAAGATGAAAATTGCAAAAGCCGTCAACAGTCCACCTACCATACTGATGATAGGTAAAACATAAACAAACTGATCCGATTGGATTTGACCAATTGCGATAAACAATGCGATAGCAAAGCCACTTCCTGCATTAATACCTAATATACCAGGCTCTGCTAATGGATTTTTAGTCACACTTTGTAAAATCACGCCACTCAAACTTAGAGCGATACCCGCCATAAGTGTAATCAACATACGCGGCAATCGGAAATCAATCAATATCAATTGATCTGCTGCATTCCCTTGGCCTAAAAACGTTTGAATAATACGACGATAGGACATCGCATATTCACCAGTTGTGAGATTCCAGACTATAGCTAAACAGAGTACGATAATAGCAGTCACTAAAACAATGCGTTGCTTCCGTTTCAATTTTGGATGAATCATATCGTACTACCCCCTTTTCGAATGAGGTAGAAGAAATAAGGGACACCTATAAAAGAAATAATAGCACTCATAGGCGCTTCTCCCAGTAATCTTGCAACTAAATCTGCCAATAGGACTAACGTTCCACCCATGACCGCTGCCATTGGGAGTACTTTGATATAATCAGTTCCTACTAAATAACGTACGATATGGGGCACAATCAGACCAATAAAAGCAATCTGACCTACCATCGCCACTGATATCCCCGCTAATAACATTGAGAGCACTAAAGCTAGTGTACGAATCCATTTTACATTTTGTCCTAAACCAGTTGCCAAAGTTTCACCTAAACTTAAAATCGTCAGTTGGCGACTTATAAGAATAAATAAAGCTAAAACAACTAACACAATGGGCGCACTAATCATAATTTGTTGCCAGTTTGTACCGGACACACCGCCAGCACTCCAAAAATTAATAGACTGATTCAGACGATAAATTAATGCAATCCCTTGACTTAATGCAGTCAAAAGAGCACTAACCGCTGCACCCGCAAGAATCAGCCGCATTGGATTAAATCCATCACGTCTTGACGAGCCAATCATCATCACGATTGTACCGCCAAAAATAGCGCCTATAAATCCGGCCAAAATAAGCACCGTAAAAGGCGCAGAGGGGAAAAATGCATAAGTCACTGCCAACGCAAAAGCAGCCCCAGCGTTTAAACCAATTAAACTGGGGTCTGCTAATCCATTTTTTGTGACGCCTTGAATCACTGCACCCGCTGTGGCTAAAGCAACCCCTACTAATACCGCTCCAATATTACGCGGGATACGAATTTCAGAAATAATATTATGTGCTTGAATCGATGGATCATAATGGAATATGGCTGCAGCAATCGTTGACAAATTGACATGCGCCTCACCCAATAAAATAGAAAGAACAAACACAAATATGAGTATCACAAGTGCACAAATCAGTTGCAATGCATAATTTAATTTAACAATTTTAATTTTATTTAACATTTGAATACGCCATGCCTTACCGCTTTATGCTTTCTCATAGTGCTTACACAATAAATTATAAGTCACTAACATTGGCTTGCCTGTTCGAGGATCAGTGCTCAGTTCCGCATCAATATTAAATACTTTTTCTAAAATCTCGTTCGTTAACACCTCATGCGTTTCACCTTGCTTAACGATATCACCATTTTTCATCGCAATCAGATGGTCAGAAAAACGAATTGCTTGGTTAATATCATGTAAGACCATAATAATCGTTGTCCCATGTTTCGCATTCAGTTCTTGTACGAGCTCTAAAATTTCAAGTTGATGTGAAATATCTAAATAAGTCGTCGGTTCATCTAAAAAGATAATATCTGTTTTTTGAGCCAAAGCCATCGCAATCCATACGCGTTGACGTTGACCGCCACTTAAATCATTGACTGCACGATGTTTAAAATCAATTGTTCCTGTTACACGCATCGCCCAATCGATTTCTTTTTTATCTTCTTCATTAAGACGTCCAAACCCTTTTTGATGTGGAAATCGACCGTAAGAAACCAATTCACCCGCAGTTAGCCCATCTGCTACATCTGGTGATTGAGGTAAAATCGCGATTTTTTTCGCAATTTCTTTTGTAGATTGTGTATGAATATTTTTACCATCTAAAGAGATTTCGCCACTTTTAGTATTCAGTAATCGTGATAAGGCCTTCAGTAATGTAGACTTCCCACAACCATTTGGCCCTATAATGGACGTAATTTTCCCATCTGGTATAGCAACGTCTAAGTTGTTCACAATGACACGTTCACCATATCCGATAGAAACTTCTTTACCTATTAATCTGTTCATCGTCATCCTTCTTTCTTAAAACGATTCCGCTTCCATTCCTATTATGAAAAGCGTTATTTGTACATTACGAGATAGACGTGACCAGTTTTCTATTTATATCACGCTATTTTGTAGATCTATTTCATCCAATTGATAATCATTATCATATATTTGTTAGTATATCATCCTTTGCTAGAAATTTCTAACTGAAACTTAATTGATATACATACATTAAACGAAACGAAAAACGTCTGTTTGTTAAACGATTGATACTTTTATTTAACAAAAATAAAAAAGTGAGATAGTCCAAACTATTTGGTAACTATCCCACTCATGCTACTCATATCCACTTTTCTTAAAAATGTCCTTTTAAATTAGTCTTCTACTAAAAAGCCATTACCGTATACATCACGAACGTCATGGACGACTACAAACGCGTTTTCATCAATTTTTCGTATCATGCGCTTCGTCCGTGATAATTGCGTTTTACTAATCACTGCATACAAAACATCTGTTTCTTTTTTTGAAAAGTAACCGCGACCGTTGAGTATAGTAATACCTCTGCCTATATCTTCATCAATCATTTTAGCAATGCGATCTGGCTCTTTAGAGATGATGGTTACAGCTTTTTTAGGATTTAATCCTTCTATAACAAAGTCCATTACTTTTGTACCTATGTACAAACTAATAATTGTTAACAGAGCACGGTCTAAAGGAATGACTGTCAACGAGATCAGCACAACAATTAAATCGAAGAAGAGTAAGGCATTGGGTGTACTCACATCTAAATATTTATTTGCGATACGCGCCAAAATAGTTGTTCCTGCAGTCGTACCTCCCGCCAATACAATAATACCGATTCCTAATCCTACAGAGAAACCACCGAATATCGCATTAATAATGACATCATCCGTTTTTACATGCCATGACTCAGTTAAACTAAGGAAAATAGAAATCAATACCGTCGCTAGTATGGTTAAATACATACTTCTTTTACTTAAAAATTTATACCCCACACCGATTAAAATCGCATTCACCACAAAGTTTGTGATAGCTGGAGATAAGTGAAATGCATAGTATAAAATGATTGCGAGCCCTGTTACACCGCCTTCACCAAGATCCGCAGTGATAATAAATGCATTTACGCCGGCTGAAAATATAAACGCACCTAAAACGACTAAAATTAAATCTCTAATTGTTCTGCTCACCAAACCATTCCCTTCATCTTAAGATTGTCTTTTTATATTGTCATTAGCCATATTATCACAACTTTATGACAATTCGTACCCTTGAATTCCGAGTTAGTGTAAACGATTTTATTAAAGTGTTAAATTTCTGAATATTTAGTTTACTTATGGTGTAAAAGTGTGTATAATATGAATTACCTTATTTGTTGCTAGTTTACTAGTCAACAAGAGGCCATCTCCTTTGTGTTTTTTATAGTAAGAGAGATTTTTTGCTCGAGGTTGATATCATGCTCGAATATCAATCTAAATTATTCATTTCCCGTCTAAGGCAGTTCAGCAAGCGCTGGGCTGCTTCTTTTATGCGTTAATTTCATTTGGAATAATAAGCTGATATGGGCTACTCACAGTTTAAGACATTAACCTTTCAATATCATCACTTACACATAAAAAAGAGAGAGACAGGACGATGATGTCCTGCTCCCTCATTTTTTCATTCCGTCGCTCACCGGAATCACAATTACCAAGCGAATAAACCTACAAAACCTGCTGTTAATAATGAAACTAAAATACCCGCTAATAACATCATTGGTACATATTTAGAAACAAAATCAGACGTCTTTTCATTAACAATCCCTTTTAATGTACCGATAATCATACCAATTGTTGAGAAGTTAGCGAAAGAAATTAAGAATGTAGAAATAACAGCGCGGTGGTGCGGTGTATAACTATTAATTTCACCAGTAATTTCACCCATGACAACAAATTCGTTTGTCACAATTTTCTTCGCCATATTTTGTGCAACTTTCCACACTTCATCTGACGGTAGACCTAATAAGAATGCAAACGGCCACATAAATACACCTAAAACTTGGTCTAGACCAATGCTTCCTTTTAAGTGGAATAAGTGTGCAATACCACTACTGATAAGGTGGATCAAACGGTCTGCCAATTCTGCTAAAGCAACAAAACTAATAACGAAAGCAATGATAATTAAAACAAGCTTACCAGCATTTAATACTGAATCTCCCAAGAATGAGAAGAACGGTTGACGCGCTTCATTTTCACGTAAGTCATAAATAACATCGTCATTTACTTCAACTTTAACTGGATTCAAAATTGAAGCTACAATCATCGCATTAACAATATTTAATGGGATGGCTGTCAATACTAATTCACCTGGAATCATTGTGACGTAAGCCCCAACAATCGCACCAGATACAGAACTCATTGACATCATTGCAATCGTTAACACACGTGTTTCTTTCATGCGCTTTAATTGTTCACTCGAAACCGCAAGTGCTTCAGTGTTACCTAAAAACATCATTTCAATACCAAAGAATGCTTCAAATTTAGGTTGACGTGTAATTTTGGCTAACACCCAACCAATTGCACGCATAATCCATGGCAAAATACGGAAATACATTAAAATGTCAAACAAAGGCACAACTAATAAAATAGGGAAAAGCGCAGCAACAGCCATATCTAACTGTTTGACTTCTGTCCAACTTTTAAATGCAAAACCTATACCTGCAAATGCAGCATCTATTACCCAAGAGATACCTTCTGCTGCTTTTTTAACGGCTAAAGTTCCAGCAGGGAAGTATACGAAAAACCAAGCTAAGATAAGGTTCAATACAACTAAGACAGCGATAGAACCCCATTGTATATTTTTACGGTCACGTGAACACAGATATGCAACACCCAAAAATACAAACAAACCAATAATGTTAATGATCAAATACATAAGGATTTACCTCTTACCTTTCAACTGTTTTTAACACAACAAGTATACCACGCGTATGACATAGTGAGAATATGTTTTTTTAATAATATTTAGGTCAAAAACCCCTCTTTCTTCCATTACGTATAGCCCACGACAAACGACATTCTCATATGTCGAGATGAACAATGCAGTTCATCGAGTCATGCCGACCTAGCTAACTATCACACACATATCCAAACTGATTCGCATATTGTTAAACTGAATGGATTATGCATCCGCCTTAAATGAAGCGACGAGTAAAACTTGACTATTTCACGTTATTTAGACTTTAAAGTCCAGCTGAATGCCGTTCTAGTCCAACAAAATTTTTGATTAAATTCAATAATTTTACATATTCTTTCTAAAATCACTATTGCTAACAAATATAATTCAAGGTATTCTATAATTAAATGAAAATGATTATCATTAACGATAAGTAGGTGGGAGTATGTTACATGTTGCAAATGCTGAGGTTGGAAGAAACTATCGAGTCAAAGCTTTAGAAACGCAAAACATTCATTTGAAGCATCGTTTACGCGCGCTTGGATGTGTGGAAGGTTGTTGCTTATCTATTCATCAAAAAGGTTTATTTAAAGGGCCTTGTACTTTAAAAATTAACGGCCAACAAATTTGTATACGAAATTGTGATGCTTGTGACATCCTATTGGAGCAGGCCTATGAGTAATGCATATTGTATTTTAGGGAACCCTAATGTTGGAAAAACATCATTGTTTAATGCACTTACCGGCTCTTATGCTTATGTTGGCAATTGGAGTGGTGTCACTGTTGAAAAAAAGGTCGGGCAATTAAAAAAGAAAAATGGTCATTTAATTGATTTACCTGGCATTTACGATTTAGTTCCTATTTCGCGTGACGAAACTGTTGTAACTGACTTTTTATTACATGAATCATTCGACGGCATGATTAATATTATAGATGCCGCACAAATCAAACGTAATTTTAATTTGACGATACAATTGTTAGAATTCGGCGCACCAATCCTCATAGGTTTAAACATGATAGATGTTGCTAATAAGCGTGGCATTCGGATTGACTATCAGAAACTCATGAGGAAATTACACGTCCCTGTCATTCCAGTCATTGCAAGAACTGGAAAGGGTAGTGATGATATGCTTAACGCCCTGACAGATCATCATATTTCAAAACAACGTCCTTTAAAAATCAACTATGGTGAAGCGATTGAAAACTTGCTTCAACAATTACAACAAGCAATGCCTTCTCAATTGAAATTAGAAAAGGCACAATATCGTTTTTTAGCGATTCAATATTTACTCAAAAATCCATCTGTTCTAACGTACTTAGATTCTCAAACGTGCGACGCATTAAATGATATTAAAAATGCATTTATGTCTACACATACAATTGACATTGAACATCATATTGTTCAGTGTAGACAATCCTACATTGACGCTATATTGGCAGACGTTGTTCAATATCCAGATACGCAACGACACTATGTTACAGAACGAATAGATGCGTTACTGACACATAAAATTTTAGGGATTCCTATCTTTCTTGGTATCATGTGGCTGATTTTTCAAACGACATTTACATGGATAGGTACACCCTTATCAGATCAACTGGATGAATTTTTCGGTGGCCCTTTAACTGACTTTACACGTGATGCTATGACACATCTCGGTATCTATCCAGCACTTCAAGATTTAGTCACAGACGGAATTATCGCTGGTGTCGGAGGCGTACTTGTCTTTGTTCCTCAGATTCTTGTCTTGTTTTTCTTCATATCTTTGTTAGAAGATTCTGGCTATATGGCACGAATTGCAGTCATTATGGATCGAATTATGGAAAAATTTGGACTAAACGGAAAGTCTTTTATCCCAATGATTATCGGGTTTGGTTGTAATGTACCTGGAATTATGGCCGCAAGAAGTATCGAAGAAGAAAAAGAACGTTTAACGACAATACTGATTGCCCCTTTTATGTCTTGTTCTGCAAGGCTTCCTGTGTATGGATTGTTTGTTGCTATATTTTTCGCGCAACATCAAGCACTCGTTGTTTTAAGTCTTTATGTTCTTGGTATCATCGTAGCTTTATTCGTCAGTTGGGTCCTTTCAAAAACAATTTTGAAAAAAGACACTTCTATTTTTGTAGTCGAATTACCCCCATATCGCTTGCCATCTATTAAAACATTATGGAGAAGCACTTGGGAAAAAGGAAAAGGATTTGTTAAAAAAGCAGGGACATTTATTTTTGCTGGTTCTGTCATCATCTGGCTGCTCAATTATTCTGGTCCATCGGGGTTTCATGTACCGGTAGAACAAAGCTTCTTGCATTTAATCGGGGCTGCTATTGCACCTCTTATCGCACCTTTAGGTTTTAGTTCATGGCAAACAGCTGCTACATTAATACCAGGATTTTTAGCCAAAGAAGTCGTTGTCAGTGCGATGGCAATCATTTATTCAGTAGATGAAAACGCCCTTGTATCAATGATTTCGTCACACTTTACAGCTTTATCTGCTTATTCATTTATGGTTTTTATTTTGCTATATACACCTTGTCTGGCGACTGTCGCGGCGATTCGTAAAGAAACGACATCATGGAAATGGACCTTGCTCGCACTCGTTTACCCAGTCACGATTGCTTATGTCTTATCACTCGCAGTTTATCAAATCGGTTCAATTTTCTTTTAAGGGGGAAACCGTTAATGACATTACTTTTAAATTTAATACTCATTGCACTTATAGTTTGTTACGTTGTCTTTGTAACGACACGTTATATAAAAAAATCTAAGCAAGGACAATGTAGCGCTTGTGAGGTCAACAAATCTTGTTCTACTAAACAGTTACCAAAACATTTGCAGTAATACAAAAAGGAGAATTTCATTCGCTGAAATTCTCCTTTATTGATTTAACAATAGATGAGGTGAAACGTTGAAACGAAACAACATACCACCCTTTCCTTTAGCTAACAACATAACATCGCGAGGCGCTTTAATTGCATCAAAGGCATACCATAAAAATGCCTGATGGATAAAATCCTTCACAAAATTACGCATCACGCTTTGTTGTTTTGTTATCAGTTAAATTTTGCGTTTCTACAAATTGTTGATATTTTTCATGAGTCTGCATTAATACTTCATGTCGGCCTTTACCTGTAACACGTCCTTGATCTAAAAAGATGATTTGCCCTGCTTTTTTAATTGTAGATAGACGGTGTGCAATGACAATCGTAGTGCGATTTTCCATTAACACATCTAATGCTTCTTGAATCTTACGCTCACTTTCACTGTCTAAATTCGCCGTTGCTTCATCCAGTAATAAAATATCCGGATTTTTGACAAAACTACGTGCAATGTCAATACGTTGACGTTGACCACCTGATAATTTCAAGCCACGTTCACCCACAATCGTATCGTATCCTTGCTCGAATTCCATAATAAAGTCATGACAATGTGCAAGTCGTGCATAATGGATAAGCTCTTCATCAGAAACTTCGCGATCAATACCATATAAAATATTGTCTTTAATCGTGCCATTCATCATTGCATTACTTTGCATAACGTAACCTATTTTTCTTCTCCAATCCGTTAGGGAAAGATTGTATATAGATTGATTATGATATGTAATATCACCACCATTAACATCATACATACGCTCAATCAAACTGAAGATTGTACTTTTCCCTGAACCCGATGGTCCAACGAACGCTGTCACTTCGCCTCTAACAACATTAAAAGAGACGTCTTTTAAAACAGGCGCAACATCGTAGCTAAAGTCAACGTGTTCAAATGATAAATCTCCTGATTCAATCAGATGTGTCTCGCTCGGATCATCAATGACTTCCATTGGCTCTTGTAGTATTTCATAAATTCGGCTACTTGCCCCTACTGCTTTTTTATAATCCGTGATAAGTGTAGATAAATTGATAAGTGGCACTGATAAATTTAATACATAAAATATCATGGCTACAAGTGTCCCTGCAGAAATAGCGCCAGAAGCAATACGCAAGCCACCAAAACCTAAAATAATCCCAATTGTTAATAACATGATTATGCCAGAAACAGGTTGAACAATCGCCGCTATCTTGGCTTGTTTTAACCCTAATCCATAAATTTTAAGTAAATTATCATGTGCAAGATTTAATTCTCGCTTTTCTGTGTTTGCTACTTTCACTAAGCGCATTTCAGTTAAAACACGTCCCAATAACCCACTAAAATTGGCAATCTCGCTTTGTGTATTTGTTGAGATTTTTTGCATAATCTTACCGAGTGGTATCATAATCAACACAAATATAGGAATTGTAATAAATGTTAATAGCGTCATTTGCCAATCTAAAACAAACAATAAAATTAAAGAACCAATCAACGTAATAATGGATGGGAAAAAGTTAGGCAACTTTTGTGATATAAAATCATTAATCACTTTCGTATCATCAGTTAAACGACTCATCAATTGACCACTTTCATTTTTGTCAAAAAATGGCATCTTTAAATGAATAATATGCTGCCACAACACTGAACGGATGGCATAAATGATTTTTTCACCAATTTTATTCAACAAATAATATCCGATACCGCTCAATAACGCGTTTAAGATAAACACAACGAGCAATATAACAATGAAGATCGGATTAATCGATGCAACTGTGAACTTATCTACCATCTTCCCAGTAAAGAGTGGAACAAGCAGGCCGCTAAGGCTTCCTAATGAAGCGATAATCACAGCGATAATAATGAGACCCACCGGCCATGAAATCTTTTTCAATAAATATAGGAGTGGGTTATCTTTTCTCATAGTGACATACCTCATTTATTCGTAATTTTCTTCGCAATAAGTAATCCGTGAGTCTTCCTTCTTTGTGCGAGCAGTCTACCGCATTAAATTTTAGTCATTTTTACCTAGAATAATTAAAATCGGTGTTTTTTGTTAAACCACAATGACTACGACTCGTAACTAAAACAAGGGCACCTTTGTAAAAAATCAGCCAAAGTACCGATTTATTAACAACAAGCTTTATGATAAAATGACGTTTGTTGTTTATCAATTTATAGTTTTAGATTGAGGAGTCTGTATGCAAATGAAAAAATTAATACTATCTATCGTGGCTGTATTCTTCGCTACCACAATTATAACACCTTTCGCGCGTGCATATACACCTTCACCTGTTGAACTTGCTCAACAAAGTGGTTATCCGGTAACTTTGCCGTTCCAACCTGAAGGTGGCATCAATATCAGTCAAACTGGCCAAATTTTATACGACTATAATAGTCAAAAAGAATGGTATCCAGCCTCAATGACAAAACTTATGACAATGTATTTAACACTTCAAGCGGTAAAAGAGAAAAAATTATCATTAAATGACACAGTTAAAATCACACCTGAGCATTATAGAATGTCAACACTACCGGAATTAAGTAATACAAAGCTTTATCCGGGTGAGACTTATACAATAGCAGAGTTACTTCAAATTACTGTTTCTGCTTCAAGTAATGCGGCTGCACTTATTTTGGCTAATCAAGTTTCTGACAATACATCTGATTTTGTAGATAAAATGAACCAGACTGCAAAATCTTTAGGTATGAATCACACGCATTACGTGAATCCAACTGGTGCAGAAAATCGACTGCTATTAGAATTTGTTCCTAAAAGATACCAAAATGAGTCTTCCTCTATTTCAACAGCCCATGATTACGCCATTTTAGCGCAACATACCGTTCAAGATACACCTAAAATTTTACATTTCACTAAACAAATCGCACCTACACAACACGGTGTAACCTATTACACTTTTAATGATTTACTAGAAGGTGGCAATATGAGCTTAGAAGGCACAGATGGCTTAAAAACAGGTTCTAGTGATATTGCAGATTACAATAATTCCTTAACGACAAAACGTGGAAAATTCCGTATATTTCACATCATTATGGGAGCTGGCGATTATAAACACCTCGGTGGCGAAAAACAACGGAATATGATGAGCGCGAGCGCGATTAATTATAGTTTTGCATTATATGACTATAAAAAAGTCCTCTCTAAAGGGAAGCATAAAATCGATGGTAAAACGTATTACGTCACAAAAGATTTATATGACGTCGTTCCTAAAAACCTAAAAAAACCTTATCATTTTGTGATTGATGATAACCATGTTCATCTTGATTATGATCGTAAATTCATCACAAAACATGATGGACCACCTAAAGTAGAAGTAGAAAACCCATTTATCTATGAATCTAAATCTGTCGTCATTTCAAGTTGGCAAACACATCCATGGATGACGATCCTCGCTTTCGGTGTTATTGTCGTCTTTCTATCTATCGTATTTTACAGTCTTATGAGCCGATTCCGTCGTAAATAAAATAAACTCATTGTTTTACACTGAGTCTCAAGCAACCTATGCGACAATCAAAAAAAGGCTTAGAAATTTTGGTAACTTCAAAATTTCTAAGCCTTTTTTAATTTACGACTATTTTGCATCTTTACCATACAACTCTTTCTTAATTTGAGTTGTAGAAATGCCTTCTGTACGTTTTAAATAAATCACTTCACATTTGTCTTTTAAGAAATCAAATTCGCCTTCCCAGTCATGACCCATTACGAAAGTATCAATTTCATACTTTTCTACGTCAGTTTCTTTTTGACCCCAATCATTTTCAGGAATCACAAGATCTACATAACGAATCGATTCTAACATCATTTTACGTTGTTCAAAATTGTAATATGACTTTTTATTTTTGATTCGATTGAATTCATCACTTGAGAGCGCAACAATTAAATAATCTCCCATTTCACGAGCACGTCGTAGTAATTCAATATGTCCATAGTGTAAAAGATCGTATGTTCCATATGTAATGACACGCTTCATCTTTACATCTCCTTAATAATCTATTAATATATTTACATTTTGTTAAAATTATAGCATAAACAATTCTTAATTCCTAAAATATATGAATATAGATTTTAAATCCTCACGAGTTTTTCTACATAATTAACCACCTGATTGAGACTCTCTCTCGTATTAAATTGGTGCCACTTTTCAAATAGTGGTTTTAAGTTTCCTTTTCTAATACGGGCATATAAGTCATGCTCATTATAAACTTTGTAATCTTGTGGAATGGCTTGATAATATTCATTGAGACCTCTGATCTCATCATATTCAGCCTCATCATAGACATAAAAGAGTGCAGGCGTATCAATAATACTCGCTTCTATCGCAAGTGAGCTATAATCTGTAATGATTAAATCTGCCATAACAATCAGATCAAGTGTGCATACTTTTGTGTTGTTCACTGCAGCAGGAACTGTAGGATGATACTTACTCAATAAAGTATATCCCGGTACAGTCGTTTCAAAAGTCACTTTATCGATAGTGCGATTATTTTGACCTTGCTCTCTATAGGTTGGTAAATAAACAGCAACTTTATTTTCGATTCCGAGCTCCTGCTTTAACTTTTGCTTGTGTGCTTCTATATCTAATTGTCGATATGTGGTCAAGCGCGGACTCCCAAACCCAATCAACTGCTCGTATTCCGCTTCAAAAGCTTTTTCAAAACAGTGTGACATTTGTTGGCCGCCTACGAGATATTTATCTGTTGCTTGATAGACAGCACGATACTGTTCGACTAATTTGTGATTGTTTAAATCTACTGAGCGATCTTCTAAACCAAACTTTTTAAGCGCACCTGCCGCATGCCAAGTTTGAATGACTGTCTGTCCACTCTTTTTATTTAATCCTGCCATTAATAAATAATACGTATCAATAAAGATAATCTTAGCGGTTGCTAGCGCTGACAACTGTTTCAAAATGGAAGAAAATTTAAGTGGGTGATAAGTAATATTTTGTCGATTCTCTAAAAAACTGAAATCCTTCTTTTTCGCAAAAACAGTAACGCGAAAACCATTTTCACTTAATTGATAGATAATGGGCAATTCATCTTCTTTAAAAGTCATTAAAAAAACAATATGGTTCGCATCCACACGTAAATGACTGTATAAACGACTTAAAAATTTAATAATATAAATATAAAACATTTTAATATAATATCGCATCATTGTTCTTCACCACCTTAAAATGTTGTCGAATGAACAAAAAGCCCCCAACACAAACCACTGTATTGAAGGCGTGTTCTCATTACATAAAATCTGCAAAGTGATCTCTGTAGCGCATATGTAACATCGAACCAACGATAAATATTACAACTGTAACCAATACATTATATAGTGCAAGATGCCAATGCTCTATGAAATACCATTGATGATACAGTATCGCAGCACGGTAGCTCTCTGCTATAAAAAAGATTGGATTAAACTTCAAAATCTTTTCTGCTAATGACCCTATTGCAGGGTGCCATAATATAGGCGATGCATAGAAAAGGACCCTTAATAATGCTTGCATTGCCATTTGTGTATCTCTCACGAGCACACCTAACGTTGACGTTAATAGTGTTACAGATATCGTGAAGAAGTATGCAAACGGAATGTATAAAAATAACTGAATGATATAAATTGTTGGCATAATACCAGATAAAATACACAATATTATAATAGCGAATACAAGTGCCAAGTGACCATAAAGTTTACTTGTGACGATATAAGTTGGAATAATCGATAGTGGAAAGTTCATCTTCGCAACCTGACCGTATTTCATCGTAATCGATTTCGTGCCTTCTAAAATACCTTGGTTAATGAAGAACCACATACTAATACCGACTAATAGCCAATATATGAACGGTATCCCTTCTATTGGGTGGTTGCTACGAATCCCAAATCCAAAGACAAACCAATAAACCAAAATTTGTATTACCGGATTAATAATCTCCCAAGCTAATCCAAGATAATTATTATGATTTGAAATTTTAAGTTGGAATTGTGCTAACCGTTGAATAAGGTAGAAACTTTTTAAATGCTCCTTTAATACGATTCTAACTGAATTCATAATTTACCACGCTTTCACATATTGGATAATTCACTCAATACCAAAACAAGGTCGCTATAAAATGAATATATTGACCTAGAGTGTCTCATCACCTATTCTTTAATTGAAAATGTTCAACTATTTGAGTAAAATAGATACATTGTATCCCTAATACTTTACAATAGCTTCACAAATTTAACAACCACTTAGTAATATATTATAATCTATAGACAACGAATGATGAAAGCAAAAAACGAAATTCTCATAAATATTATCAATTAATGTAAGGAATGTTCTCAGATGAATCCAACTGTCAATATTAATCAAGTGACAAAAGAATATCGTATTTATCGTAACAATAAAGAGCGTATCAAAGATGCTTTATGGCCAAAGCATAAAAACAAAACATTTTATGCTTTAAAAGACATTTCGTTTCAGGCTTATGCTGGTGATGTAATCGGTCTCGTCGGTATTAATGGCTCAGGTAAATCAACACTCAGCAATATGATTGGTGGCTCGCTCACGCCGACTAATGGTCATATTGATAAAAAAGGTGATGTGAGTGTCATCGCGATTAACGCTGGCCTAAATGGTAATTTAACCGGCATGGAAAATATCGAATTTAAAATGCTATGCATGGGATTCGATAAACATCAAATTAAAGCATTAACACCTGAAATTGTAGAGTTTAGTGAACTTGGTGAGTTTATATACCAACCCGTGAAAAAATATTCAAGTGGGATGCGCTCAAAACTCGGCTTTTCAATCAGTGTAACAATTAACCCTGAAATACTCGTCATTGATGAAGCCCTTTCTGTAGGTGACCAAACGTTTACTCAAAAAAGCTTGAAAAAAATCTATGAATTTAAAGAAGCACAAAAAACGATTTTCTTTGTAAGTCATAACTTGCGCCAAGTGAAAGAATTTTGTACTAAAATTGCTTGGATTGAAGCAGGCCAACTTAAAGAATTTGGTTCAGTTGATGATGTACTTCCTCAGTATGAAGCTTTCCTTAAAGACTTTAAGAAAAAATCCATTGCTGATCAAAAAGCTTTTCGAAGCAGCTTAGATGAAAAACGTTTTGTTGTAAAATAAACGGATCATCAATCATGCAATTGCATATTTGCACAATACCCAAAA
The DNA here is from genome assembly GCF_000411275.1 of Staphylococcus sp. HGB0015. Lineage (NCBI taxonomy): Bacteria > Bacillati > Bacillota > Bacilli > Caryophanales > Staphylococcaceae > Staphylococcus > Staphylococcus sp. HGB0015. Next base: position 119,758 of record NZ_KE150417.1, on the reverse strand, counting down.
ATGATACCTTTCATTCAATAAATCTTAGTGTTTCAATCAATTTTTTCAAACAAAGCGCGAGCAACTCCAGTCGTCCCTTTAAATACGACCTGAATCGCTCGCGTTTTTTATGATTGATATTATGTTTTTATTATGATGATAACGCTCTCCTTGCCGTGCTACAGCTCTGGTAGCTGATACATTTGATTTACCGTCGTATAACTTGCTTCATTTTTAAATAATTAAAGGTAGAGCGTCAATTCATCGCCCTACCTTTAAATTATTTTGATTGATCGAAATATTTCTGTTTATAAACCCCTACAACGAATTTAGGAATTCTCTGTAATCTACGGATACGTTTCATATCTGTCAAACAACGATACGCCCATTCTAAATTAAGTGCGCGCCACACATAAGGTGCTCTTTTAACCTCCCCACTAAAAACATCAATAGCACCACCAATCCCCATCATCAATGTATGATCAAAATGATGTCGGTTGTGCTGAATCCATTGTTCTTGCTTAGGATAACCCATGCCAACAAAAATGAAATCCGGATTAAACTGACGCACTTGCTCGATGACTTCTTGATCTGTAATGTCTATAAAACCATGGTGTGTTTGAATTTCAATATTTGGAAATTGTCGTTGGATACGTCTTGCCGCTTTTTCAACGACAGGTGATGTTGCACCAAGTAAAAACACTTTTTTATGTTCTAAATCAGCAATATTTAAACATGTTTCCATTACTTCGATACCAGGAACACGTTCTTGTAAAGGTTGGCCTAGAATACGCGCCGCTTTAACAATTCCTGTTCCATCAGGCACAATATAATCTGCCTGTTCAATCATTTTATGATATTTCGGGTTTTCTGAAGCGTAATGAACGATTTCTGGGTTTGCTGTCACGATGAATAAATTGTGTTTTGTCTCACTATGCATATATTTTAAAATATTTTGATGCATGTCTAATAAATTGACATTATCAAACATAACATTCATCACTTTGACTTGTGCATTTTTGTCTTTTAAACGATATGCTTCTTGCATTGTCGTGATATCAGGATGTGTAAAAGTTCCCTCACGCTCTCCACTAGGCATTACTTTTGCCATAGTTTCACCTTCATTCTCTCTATCATTTCAGTTTGTTTTTACTTTTAGTTTACAATATGTTTATGTTACTTTAACACATTTTACACCAAAATCAAGCTAAAAGAAATCTTTTCATGCTAAAGTATGAGGCTGTTTTTCTCCTATTTTAAAAAGAGCGCAACGTCCTCATTTCATCGTCTATTGAAAATGAATATTTACCCTCAATTGAATAGGTGTCTTCGTATAGTTATACTTTCAACTTTAAGACTTTAGTCCATAGTCCCTTTTTCGTTCAACCGTTATAATCATTATATTGGCTCTGAAAGGATGGACATATATGCACGGATATTCTTGGTTGACTTCGCCGATTCCAATTTCAGGTGTATTACTTTGCACCCTAACTGCAATTTACTTAATCAGTCGCTATTATCATCATCGCCCTTTATTTTCTATACTAGATATTGCAATGAATTATATTCCTGTCTTGACTCATGAATGGGGACATATCTTATTTAATAAATTATCTGGTGGTCGCGTGATAGATTTTGTAGTTGTCGCAACTAGACGTGAACGTAATGCGACAGGGCAACAAGGATACGCTGTCACACAAAGTCGCCATCGAACAGGACAAATCTTTACAACGCTAGGTGGATATTTAACACCTCCGATGATGTTATGTTTAGGTCTTTATCTTCAAAGTAAAGGCCAGGGCGCGTTATTATTGATGCTATACATTTTAATTTTTATTTATTTCACATGGAAGACCTCTAGAAAATTAGTTCCGATTTTGATTATCTTATTCTTAACACTTATCGGTTATTTTGGGATTCAATCTGAAAACTTAACAAATTATTCCTTCATATATATGTTCGTTTATCATTTTATTTTAGGAACTTTATTAGGAGAAGTCATATTATCAACGATAACGATTTTGCAACTCACATTTTCACGTTCACAAACCCAGTGGGATGGAACCGCACTAAAAGCGTTGACGCACCTTCCGACATTTTTATTTTCAATGTTTTGGATTGCAGTCAATCTCCTAACACTTTATTACACATGGACATATAGCTTTCATATCTTTTCATAGCTAAGCATGCATGATAAAGGGTTTTGGACATAGTTTTTTGATAATCATGACTCCATAAACGCGTTTGCTTAGGGGCTGAAGTTTCAACTCAATTTAGCTTAATTGAATGCGAAGTTTTATCATAAAAAGAAGCGCTGAGACGATTTTCTATTAAAATCATCTCAGCGCTATTTATTTTGGGGTTGATGTCCCAGCCTCTTGTTACGTTATATTAAAATGATGACTCGCTTATTTTTATTGTACTTTTTCAACGAAGATTACATCTGCGTTATGATAGCTTAATGTAACTTTTTCGTCTTTATTTTGCAATTCTAATAATTGATTGATTTCATCTTTTTCTACTATTGTAACGGTATCACCGATTGATAAAGCTTTGCTCGATAAGAATACAAGTAACTCCGATCGGTCACGGACACGTCGAATCGTCACTGTATCCCCTGCATAAAACTGCAATAACGGGGTTTTATAAATTTCTTCATATTGATTGTTTCGTGGAATCACACCACCGTGCGGACATGTTTCCGGATAATTCAACAGCTCGTCCAAACGTTCCACAAATAGTTCAGATACACGGTGCTCGAGCACCTCTGCTTCACTATGAACTTCTTCCCACGTATAATTTAAAATCTTTATTAAAAATAATTCTATTAAACGATGTCGCTTAATTACATCTAATGTATAAGTCAGTCCTAGTTCTGATAACTTTACGCCTTTATAAGGCTTCGTTATGACATAGCCTTCTTTTTCCAAGCGTCCTACCATTTCGCTCACAGATGGAGGTTTAATATTCAAAAATCCTGATAACGTTTTATTTGACACATAACTATGAACGCCATCATGACTTAAAATTGCTTTAAGATAGTCTTCTTTTTCCTCAGTTAACATATGCTCACCTCTTTCACATATACAATTTATTGTATCACGAATTCTATTGATATTGACAATTTTCTATTTATAATATACTTTATTAGGGTAACCTAAAACACAAGAAAGGTGGTGTTAATATGTTATCCATAAAAAACCTAAACCTATTTTTAGGTCAAAAACATGTTTTGAAAAACATCACATTAGATTTACCATTGAATGGTGAAATGATTGGAATTATGGGCCCCAATGGGAGTGGTAAGTCCTCTTTAATCAAATCTATTATTGGCGAATTACCTGCTGAAGGCACGATTTTACTTAACCAAAAACCGACACAACAACATTTAACAGATATTACATATATACCACAAAAATCTGTACTTGATCTTGACTTCCCAATCAATGTACAGGATTTAGTTTTATCTGGCTGCTATCAAGAAATCGGATGGTTTAAACGTGTACCAAAATCCATTCGCGATAAAAGAGACGCGTTATTAAAAGAGTTAGAACTTTTTGATTTACGCAAACGACAATTGCATGCGCTTAGTGGCGGACAACTCCAGCGTGTGTTCATCGCTCGCGCCCTCATGTCAGATAGCGTGGTTTATTTGCTTGATGAGCCATTTGTAGGTATCGACTTCAAAAGTGAACACATCATTTACAACAAACTTAAAGCATTAAAACAGCAAGGTAAACTCATTTTAATTGTACATCATGACCTCACAACAGCTTCTGAATATTTTGATCGTATTTTACTCTTAAACCAATCTGTCGCATTTTTAGGCGCAAGTTCCGAAGCCTTAAAAACAGAAAACATAGAATCTGTCTTTTTAAGTCGACACCATTCAACAAAATTACAAGACCAAAATCCCCATGGAAAGGAGTCATCACAAGATGTCATTCATTCAACATCTCTTTGAATATCAATTTTTGTCACGGGCTATGAGTACAGCCATCTTAGTCGGCATTGTATGTGGCGTTGTCGGATGTTTGATTGTTCTTAGAGGGCTTTCACTTATGGGGGACGCAATGAGTCATGCCGTCTTACCTGGTGTTGCTTTATCATTTCTTTTCAATATTCCTATGTTTATCGGCGCACTTATTACAGGTATGCTCAGTAGTACAATTATTGGTTATATTTCGGACAAATCAAAAACTAAAAAGGATGCAGCAATCGGTATTACATTTACCGCCTTTCTCGCTTTAGGTATTATTTTAATCAGCTTAATTCATTCAGCAACAGACTTATATCACATTCTTTTTGGTAATATCTTAGCCATTACTCAGTCCGCATTTTATACTGCATTGGTTGTTAGTATCATTGTATTGAGTTTGATTATCATTCTTTTTCGACCTTTAAAAATGTCTACATTTGATCCTGTGTTCAGTCGAATGAGTGGGCTCAATACTACATTTATGCATTATTTTGTTATGTTACTTTTAGCACTCGTTATCGTGGCAAGTGTTCAAACTGTAGGTGTCATCCTTGTTGTTGCCCTACTCATTACACCTGCTTCAACAGCTTATCTCATAACAAAAAGATTATCTACAATGATGCTCGTTTCTAGTTTGTTTAGCGTTATCAGCTCTACAATAGGCATCTATGTTAGCTTTATATTGAATTTACCAAGTGGTGCGGTTATCGTCCTCATCGCTGCAATATTGTATGCACTTGTTTTTGCACTGACTAAATTTAACAACATCTCACATAAAGGAGCGTATCAAAAATCATGAGTAAACGAATTCTTACACTTTTATCGATTTTATCGATTGTTTTTCTTTTAACAGCATGTAACTCTTCTGATCAAGGACATAAAGATCATAAACTTAAGATTGTAACAACAAACTCAATCTTATATGATATGGCAAAAAATATTACAGGCGATGAAGCAGAAATTCATAGCATCGTTCCTGTCGGTCAAGACCCTCATGAATATGAAATTAAGCCTAAAGACGTTAAAGCATTAACTGACGCCGATATTATTATTTATAATGGGTTCAACTTAGAAAGTGGGAATGGTTGGTTTGAAAAAGCATTAAAACAAGCTAACAAATCATTAGACGATTCTTCAGTTATTCAAGCTTCTAAACATGTTGATCCTATCTACTTGAAAAAAGGTGAAAAATCAGAACACAACATTGATCCTCACGCATGGTTAAGTTTAGATAATGGGATCCAATACGTTAAAAACATCAAAGATGCATTAGAAAAAGCAGATTCATCACATAAATCTACTTTTGAAAAAAATGGTAAATCTTACTTAGACAAATTAGAAAAACTAAACAATAAAAGTAAAGACGAATTTAGTGATATTCCAAAAGAAAAACGTGTCATGATTACAAGTGAAGGTGCATTCAAATACTTCGCAAAACAATATGATGTAACACCAGGTTATATTTGGGAAATCAACACTGAAAACCAAGGTACACCAGAACAAATGAAACAAGCGATTGACTTCGTTAAACAAAATCACATCAAAAACCTTCTTCTTGAAACAAGTGTAAGTGATAAGAGCATGAAGAGCTTAGGAGAAGAAACAGGTGCGAAAATTTACGGCACAGTTTACACAGACTCTATTGGTAAAAAAGGTAGTAACGGAGATTCATACTACAAAATGATGAAATCTAACATCGAAACAATTCATAAAAGCATGAAATAACAACCCCATTGATGCATCAATAGAAATATGCATCATATAAAAAAGCGTGACCAATTCATCACCATTGGTTCACGCTTTTTTATTATTTTAAATAATGAAGTTCGCTTGATAAACTTCTCAAAATCCTAAAAATCGTATTAATAACTAAGTTAGCTAAAGGAACTATTAAAAACTTATTTAGAAATTATAAAAATGATATGATTCAATATCAATTTTCAAAATTAGTCTTTATCTAAGCGAGAGTATATTCTTTTGCGTCGTTTCGCTCTTTTTTCTATTCGAATTCGACGCTTCGTCTCCTCATCTACATCTTCTTTATTCAGATCTGTATTTTCATGATTTTCATGTTTTTGATACATATAAGCACCTGTTCGATAAGCGGCACGCGAGATTAAATGACCGCCAACGGGTGAAGTAATATTAATAAAGACCAATGCTAAAATCGTACGAACACTGACATAACCTTGCGCAAAGATAAAATAAATAAATACACCCACCAGTGTCAATAAAACTGCTGCCGTCGAAGCTTTTGTGGCTGCATGAATTCGTAAAAAGACGTCTTTAAAGCGAACTAAACCAATTGCACTTATAAGCGCAATAATACTTCCTGCAAATACAAGGAGAGCTGCTAACAATTGGATGATTTCATTTGTCATCGCCATGAAATACATTCCCCCCTTCAATAAAGCGAGAAATCGTAACAGAACTTAAAAAAGAAATAATAGCGATCAACAGTACAGAATCTAAAAATGAAAATGTTTCGAATAAAAGACTCAGAACCCCTACTGTTGACATTAAAATTGCACTCATTGCGTCAAATGCGACGACACGGTCTGCTGTTGTAGGTCCTTCAATCAAACGAAACAATACGACAACTAATGACACAGCAAAGATAACTAATGCACTCGACAAGAAGAATTGCGTTAATTCAGTTATCATTTCGTCACCTCCACAATGAGTTCTTCGTATTTTTTAATACTTTTCAATAAATTTTTCTTTTCTTTTTCAGTCGTATCAATAGCGTGAATTAAAAAGATGTTAGGTTCACGATTCACACGAATAACAGTCGATCCCGGCGTAATAATCACTAAAATTGTTAAAAACGTAATTTCCCAATCTGTATCGAGCTGCGTCTCATAAGTTACTATACCAGGATCCATTTTATTCGCTTTAAATAATACATAATTGATTATGGAGAATGTTGCAGTCAATAGTTGATAGAGATACGTGAATAAAAATTTAATCGACACCCAAATCTTTTTAGGATAGAATTCTTGATTAAAAAATTTATGAAGTAAATAAATAATGACAATACCTATTAAATAACCAATCACAAATGTTGGAAAACGAAAAGCATCTTCATCTTGGAACAGCACCCATAGGATGGCTATCATCATATTCAATGCAATTTGTCTCATTTAACTGCCACCTCGCAATCCAGGATTAACCATTTTTTCATATTTTTGGATATTCATGGATAAATCCGTTGCTTGTGCTGTAACTTGGTATATCACCGGTGCGCAAAGACCTATCGCTAATGTGAGTGCAGTCATAAATAAAACGATAGACTTTCTATTTGACTTGATAGGCTTAAATTGAATTTCTGCACCTTTATTACGATTTCCTGCATACATATAAAAGAAGACTCGGAATAAACTATACATCCCTATCAAACTTGTGATAATCATCAACGCTAAGCCGACATAATGTTGATGTTCAACTGCACCGATAAAAATAAGTAATTTCCCAGGAAATCCACTGAATGGTGGCACTCCTCCAATAGCTAATGTCACAATAATAAAAGCCACGCCTAGCCATGGCTCTTTTTTGGCTAATCCTGTTAAGTAACGATATTGGCGGTAACCCGTTGTGTAAACCATAATACCTATAATGAAAAACAGTAACGCTTTTACAACGATATCGTTTACTAAGTAAAAAATTGCGCCATTAATTCCATTAAATGTATGCGTACCTAAACCAAAAATGATATATCCGATAGATAATACAACTTGGTAAGCGGCAATCTTTTTAATATCTCGATACGCAATCGTCCCAATGGCTCCAATTATCATTGTGAGACCTGCCATAACAATTAATAGTGGTTCGACAATTTCACCACTTTTATTGAAAATTAACGTAAAGAACCGAATCAAAGCATATGCGCCAACTTTTGTCATTAACGATGCAAATAGGGCTGCAAGTTCTGTATTGAGCACGGCATATGCCTTTGGAAGCCACATAAATAAAACAAGGGCTGCTTTTGATCCGAAAGCGACAATAAATGACATCGCCACTAAGTGAATTGCCGTTGGATCATCCATTTCATGAATTCTTATCGCGATATGCGTGTAATTTAAGGTACCGATTTGACGATATAAAAGGCCAATCCCTATCAGGAAAAACCATGAACCTATTACATTGAGAACGACATATATAATACTCGCACGCAATTGCTCTACAGATTGTCCTAATGTCACTAACACGAATGAAGCAAGAAGCATGATTTCGAACATGACATATAAGTTAAACAAATCCGAAGTCAGAAAGGAGCCCACGACACCGGTTGTTAAAAATAAGACGAAAGATAATAAATAATATCGACTTGCACGCTTTTCACCGCGTCCAAAACCAAAAGCGACAATCATAAACACGACTAAAAATGTTGTCGTAACGAGTATTAAACTCAATGCATCGCCGACATATTGAATACCAAACGGTGCTTCCCAATTACCGAAATTCAAAACAATCGGCTTATGATTGTACACGTCAATTAACATCACGAGTGAGACGATAAATGATATCAATAGCACAAAAAGGGCAATAAAGCGTGATAATCGCACTTGCTTGTTCAAAATGACTAAAAGAAGTGCCCCCAGAAGTGGTAAGAGTATGGGTACGGCTAAAATATTATCGTTCATCCTCTTCACCTCCTGTTAATACATCGATTTCATCTTCTTTAGTCACTTTAAAAGTACGGTAAACTAAGACAAGCAAAAATGCAGTAATTGCAAATCCAATTACAATCGCAGTTAAAACAATCGCTTGTAATAATGGATCAACAAAGTTTTGATGACCACTCACAATCAATGGCTCAGTTTTTTGTGCGGTATATTCACCCATACTCATAATAATAAGGTTGCCTGCATGCGTGTAAATCGCGATGCCAATAACGATACGAATTAAATTTTTAGATAGCACCATATAGGTAGCAATAAAGACTAAAAATCCAATTACAATCAATAAAATAATATTCATGATCTCCCTCCACTCAGGGAAAGTATTGTCGTTACGACCACACCGACAACAACTAGGGCGATTCCCGCTTCAAATAATGTAACGGACGATAAATGTACTTCACCAAAATAAGGGAAAATCACATGCCAATCCTCTTGATAAAGGATGTTCTTACCAAAAAACACGGGCACAGTTGCAGTTGCGAGTGACAAAAGCGCACCAATAATCATGAGCTTTCTAAAATCAATAGGTAAAGCTTCCAATACCTTTTTCACATCAAATGCTAAAAACATTAAGATAAATGCTGAACTTAACACTAGGCCGGCAATAAATCCGCCTCCAGGATTATTATGTCCTGCAAAGAAGAGATAAAAGCCAAATGTTAAGATGATAAATACAACCACTCTTGTTACGGTTTTGAGTACTAAATCATTCTCTTTCATCTTGACCTCTCCGATCTTTATAGTTAAGTAATGTATAAATACCGAGTCCTGCAATAATTAAAACTAAACCTTCTGCCAGTGTATCTAATGCTCTGAAATCACCTAAAATGGCATTAACGATATTTTTACCGCCTGATTTTTCATAAGCATCATGATAAAAAACAGAAATTGTTTCTATTGCGCTCGCTTGTTGGATAATAAAAACAATACCGATTACTGTAATTGCAGTAAGTAAAGAAACTAAGATTTTAACGGTTTCTTTTTTCATATTGAACTTACCACGTGGAATATTCGGTAATCTTGAAAAACTTACGATAAATAAAACTGTCGTAATCGTTTCAGTAACGAGTTGTGTTAACGCTAAGTCAGGTGCACGCATTAAAATAAAGAATAATGCCACAACGTAACCAATGCCGCCTGTAAGAATAACCATCGTTAAACGTTGTCTAATAAATATGAGCGCAAATCCAATGAGAACTACCGTTACTAAAAGAAGTATATGAAAGATATGGTACTCAGTGACTTCGATACGTGAAAGTTCTGGGACGCCCGTACGGATCAAACCGTAGAGATGAATTACAAAATAAATAATCAACGTAATAATAATGTAAGAATTCAAACGATTATTCATCAAACTACGCAGTCCATATCCACAATAAAATTCCATTGAGCGGTATGAATCATTGCACATACGTGATACTGACATTTGATTTTCTTTTAAAGACAGATAGCGTCGTAAATCTACGAATGATACTACAATAAGCCCCACAACGATAATCGTTAAACTCATAAGTAAAGGTATATTAAACCCATGCCATGCTGATAAATGTGGAACTGCAGATGCAAAAGCGGTTGAACGAACTGAACTTAAAAATGCGGGTTGAATAAGATAAGTCCCTACCCACTGTGGAACAATAAATACAATCGGTAATAAAAACGCCATTATCATCGCGGGTGTAATGAACAAACGAGGTTCATGTATCGCTTTTTCCAACTGAAATGAGCCAAAAAATGTCGTCTTTATCATATTGATTGAATAAATAAAGGTAAAGATACTAGCAACAAAACCTACAAGTGCAATTGCAATCATCATCGGTTGATTGAAAGCAGACAGATGATTGGATCGAATTAACCCTTCAAAAAACATTTCTTTACTAATAAAGCCGTTTAATAACGGGACACCTGCCATAGAAAGTGCAGCCATTGACATGACAACCATGGTAATTGGCAGGTAACGTTTTAAACCACCTAATTGTCGGATATCACGTGTACCTGTTTCATGGTCGATTAAACCTACGCCCATAAATAATGTCCCTTTAAATAATGCATGATTGAAAAGATGAAAAAGCGCTGCGCATAATAAGTAAGTATAGATTTCAATCATCCCACTCTGCGTCGCTTTAGCAATACCGCCGCCTAATCCAACCATCGTCATAATCATACCTAATTGACTAATTGTTGAATAAGCGAGTATCCCTTTTAAGTCAAATTGTCTAATCGCGGTAAACGAACCGTATATCATAGTGATAAGCCCAATAGCCGTCACAATATAAGTATAAGTATCACTCAAACCTAAAATGGGTGTAAATCTTAAAAGTAAAAATATACCTGCTTTTACCATTGTCGCTGAATGTAGATAGGCACTTACGGGTGTAGGCGCAGCCATCGCCTTTGGTAACCAGAAATGAAAAGGCCACTGTGCTGATTTAGTAAAAGCACCGAGTAACAATAACAATACAATGGGGATAAACAAAGGATGCTGTGCAATCGTATGTCTTTGATGTATTAATTCACTAATTGAAAACGTTCCTGCCACGTAATATAACATTACGAAAGCGACTAGCATGGCTAAGCCACCTAAAACTGTAATCATAAACGAAGTAATTGCACCGTTTTGACTCTCACTTTTATCGTACCAATAACTAATCAGTAGGAACGATGACACACTTGTTAACTCCCAAAAAACGTATAACAAGATCGTGTTATCAGAAAGTACAATTCCTAACATACTAAACATAAATAAAACTAAATATGTGAAAAATCGGGGTAAATGATCATGTTCATAGGATAAGTATTGTGTTGCATAAAAGAATACAGCGACACCAATAACGGAAATAAGTAAGGCAAAAAACATACTCAATCCATCCAAGCGGAGTACGAGGTTAATATCTAAAGCAGGTAACCACTGAATCTTTTCAATGATTAGTTGATTGTTTAATACCTTAGGGATGTTTATTAAAAAGATTATTGATGCAACAAGGGGAGCAAGTAATGCAACAAAACCAGGTAATTGTTTTGTATTCCACTTCATCATTATGACAAGTATGACTATTATTGCTATTAAAAATAAAAGCAATCCACTTAACATCTTCACGCCTCCCTTTCTCTATTTTTATAAATTTAAAGCGATGGTCGTGTTAATTTCCTTTTTAGAAATACCTATAAACTTCATTGTTTCATAAGCCGTTTGATGACCAAGATATTTTTGAATGATTGAAACTGAAATTCCAGATTTATATGCGTGATAAGCAAAAGTTTTTCTAAGTGTTGTTAAACCAATATGCTCAATTCCTAATTGGTGTGCCGCATTATTAACAATACGATAAGCTTGCTGTCGACTAAGCCCTTTATTTGTACGTTTCGATCGAAACAATAAGTCATCACCAGAGATTGCTTCTGCCTGAATGTATTGTTCTAACTCTCTATGTAATTGTTCAGGAATAACAACACGTATATTTGAGTCCGTTTCATACCAACGTGTCATACTGACGCCTTTATCAGAAAGAAATTGAGACACTTTGAAATTAAGCAACTCTGTTAACTTAATTCCAGTATGAATAGCAAATTTAAAAAATAAATAATCACGCATTGAATGTGCCTTTAAAAATTCATACATTCGATGAATATCTTGTTTGTCACGGATAGGATCTACACAGTTCACGCTATTCCACCTCTCATAATGTTTCTTATTTCATGATAAACTATATTTAAGTAACATGAAAGAATTTTCATAAATTTTTTTATTTTTAAGGTGCGCTTTTTCTCTTTCCCTTTCGATATATAGAGTGAAAGGAGGTCAGAAAAATGAACATCCATCAAATCACACTTATTCTGACGCAAACATCAATAACACCGGAGGGTAAAACAACTAAAAATTCAAGACGTTTTACACAACTTAAGCCAACTGCAACCCGAGAAGAACTTAAAGCCTTTAGCAATGCCATTCAAGCACTGACTGGCGAACAATATGACACTATCGAAGTTTTAACATCTGAATACATTCAATAAAAAGGAGCATACAAAAATGAATACAAAAACTTTAGAAATTACTTTTTCCGACGCATCACAAAAGAATATTAAACTCTCTCTTCCAAAATTAGACACTTCTATCACAAAAGAACTCGTAGAAACACAAGCAAATAAGATTGTGCAATTGAACATACTCGATAGTAAAGGGGGCGACATTCAAAAAGCAGTAGGTGCACAACTGATTGATAAGTCCGTTACAGTCCTTTTCTAATAAAAAGACCATGCGCATACCAAATAAATAACGAGAGCCTGTCACAAATAAACGTGACAGGCTCTTTTCTAGTCATTCTTTTGATAATGAGGTCGAATTCTCACTTCATCACCATAGAATATCTTATATTTCCCCAACTTATAACATATCGCATATTTCTCAAATACTTCTTCAACCCTTGCTAACGTTTTGTAAGACTTAAAAGGGTTTAAAACTTCAACATATTGTTCCTCTTGAAGTTGGGTTGACGGTTTTACATTGATAAAAAACATTTGTTCATCAATGACACGTACGATCTCATGTTCGTACAAATTTATCACAACTTTCTCTTACATCATGCAATTCTTCAAATAAATGCCTCAGTCATGCGTTAAACTTAAATAACCTTCATGTGATTAATACAATTAAGTTCAACAACAATTTTCATGACTCCTCCCTATCTTAATCAAAATAACTTGCGTTTGTAAATATATCGTAACTTTCTTTTATCTAAAATATTAAACTTTTTGAAATTAAAATTCGATAAATCCCTTTAAGTGCTATCTTATTATATTTTGCTATAATAACACTATCTTAATTAAACAATAAGGATGGACATGATATGCTTTCACTTTTACTTATCTTAGGGCTTATCGCAGGTAGTGTCGTCCCGATTCAAACTTCTATCAATTCAAAATTGAGTCTTTATACGCACTCCTCGTTTTATGCTTCAGCTATTTCATTTTCGACTGGAACACTTTGGCTCATCATTGTTAATTTAATCATGAATCCACATGTTTTTTCGATGGCTTCTTTTCGTCATTATCAAATTGATTATTATTGGTACGTAGGGGGATTAATGGGGGTTATCTTTTTAACAGGCAATTTATTGTTACTCCCTAAAATTGGGGCTTCGCTCACCGTTGTCACTACAATTGCAGGTCAAATATTAATGAGTGTCGTGATAGACTCGTTCGGTTGGTTTAACGTAGACATCAAGCCGTTATCCATTTTAAAGGCTTTTGGTATTCTTTTATTACTCATTGGTATTATTTTAATGAATATTCAAAAGCGCTCAAAAGTTGTGCGTACGACGCATCAAACGCCTTTATGGATAATTGTAGGTATTTTATTTGGATTCGCACCTCCAATCCAAACTGCAATCAACAGTCATTTAGGTCAAAGTGTGCACTCCCCTTATTTCGCATCACTCATTTCTTTTACAGTTGGATCACTAGCTTTGATCTTATTAACCCTAATTGTTCACCGTAAATTTTCTATTAGTACATTTCATGCATCAAATGGTCCTTTGAAATGGTGGCATTTTATCGGAGGTGCGCTTGGCGTCATTTTTGTTACTACGAATATTATTTTAACCCCACATATTGGCGTAACATTTACTTTAATCACTGTCATGTTAGGTCAAATTATTATGGGCATGATCATTGATCATTTTGGATTATTAGGTGTTCCACCGCGTCGTTTATCTTCCCAACGCCTTATTGGCTTTGTTGTAATTATTATAGCGATTGTACTCATTCAATTACGCTAATAACATATTTTACAGGCTGGAAGAACTCGGATTGTGCTTAAATCAAATTTAAGTGCAATCTGCAAACCTTCCTCGTTCACTCAATATGACACTATCCTTAGACACTTTTGTTGTCTTTCGAATGAAACATTCAGGTTTTTTAAATTAAGTAGCTGCATATGTCATCACTTTCTTTTCTTCTTTCAATTCTTTTATATTACGATAAAATCATTCAATGCACATGAATTAGTTTAAATGTTCCTGTGCATTTTTCTATACACATTTTTAATGATTTTCTTTTTTAGTCATCATCCCATCTATATTTTGCACAATTATAGTCTGCACTCATCAAAACATTTAAGTTTACGATATACATTTATATATAAATAAAAAAATTGATATTATATATTTTTCAACTTGCATCCCATTTATAACTCAGTATAATATAAATATCTATTTGATGTGAGGTACTCGGATGACAAAAAAATTAATATGTATTGTCTTATTATTTATTTTGCTGCCCTTTTCTTTTATGACATTCTTTTTATTTTTTAATAACCAATCAGAAAACTCTGATTTAAAAATGGTGCGTGCCAGTGCTTCTCAGCCTTTAGTGTTAAATGGCATTGTGCAATCGGACTATCAAAAAGTGATTGTAAATCAAACAACGTTAGGAGAAGTTAAAAAAATTGAGGTTGTAGATGGACAATCTGTAAAAATAAATGACCCACTTCTCACTTACCACAATGATGCTAAAGCCCACCAAATCAACTTTCTTTCTCATCTTATCCAACAAAATCGAAATCATTCCAACACCTTAAACTATCGTGCTCAGATTGCTCAACTCCAAGAGCAACAAAACACAACAATCAAATCTCCCTTTGAAGTAATCGTGCATTTGCACAAACATTTTCCGAGTTTCCAGAATGAAAAAATACTTGAGGTTTATTCCAAAAAACAGCACCTATCATTTATAGTTCCGGAAAATTTGTATACGAAGATCAAAGTTAATCAGCCTGTATCTGTCAAGAAAGTTTTTGATACCAAAACTTACAAAGGCACGGTGACTTCTATATCTTCAGTACCTACCACTTCTGATAATTCTTCCAGTTTTTCCACCTATTCTTTCAATGTTAAAACAGCTGAAAACTTTCCTATTGGTACACACTTCACTTTACAAATCGAACAATCACGTATCGTCTTACCCCAAGACACACTTTTTGACCGTAATTCTGTTGTTATAAATAAAAATGGAAAATTCATTAAACGAATAATAAATTATGATAGAATAAATGAGCAACTTTTAATTGATAAAGGTGTTTTTATTGGAGAAAAAGTTGTTAGAAATCCAAATGCAAATATTTTAGAACCAAGTTAAACATGATATTTATCATTTTTTTACATTTTATTGCAATTTTTAGTTATTTAAAGGGAATAGTGGGTATAAGAGCATTATATAAGAAGTTATATTGTAGAGAATGAATAAGCGTCATTTCATTTAAGATTGTTCTACAGATATCTTTCTTATTTTACAATTTTGCACCAATTAGATATGCTGTAATAAATAATTGCACGCGAAATAAATTAAATATAAATTATAATCGCATATTATTATGGTGTAAGATAGACTTTGTTTGCTATAATATAAAGTGAGCACTGGATTAATTCATTGATATTTATAGCATATATGCGTATTATGATTTGAGTTAATCTTTTAAGGGTTATACAAATGGGAGGTTATGAGAATGGCTGTTACAAGAGTCAAAGATTGTTTTGAATTATTATCCATGGTTACTTATGCCGATAGATTGAAAAGTGTGATTAAAAAGGAGTTCAAAATTAGTTTTGAAGAATTCGCTGTTTTAACACACTTAAGCTATCGTATTGAAGAGGAATACTACTTGAAAGATATTATTAACAACTTGAATTACAAACAACCTCAAGTTGTTAAAGCTGTTAAAAATTTATCTCAAGAAGGTTATTTCGATAAGCGTCGTAATGAAAACGATGAGCGTACAGTACTTATATTGATTAATGATGAACAACGCGAAAAAATTAATGCTTTATTAGAACGTGTGAATGAAACAATCAAATCTACTGATATTAGACCGCAATAAGAATTTACATCACTGATTTTTCATAGATCATTCATCTTAATATGGGGAAAGTCTCAACACAAATGAGATTAATTAAATTAAAAACCACTCACAAAATCGACCATTTCTCATATGGTTGTACTTAGGATGAGTGGTTTTTAGGATACCTATCATCTCGCACTGCTACACTCCATTTTCCAACTCTCTTTATTACGTGCAGTGCTTATCTATTTCTACCACTTAATTTAAATGAAGCTTCACACAGTCCTCGTTTTAAAAAAAGTGAATAAAGCGAATGAACCGTCACGTTCATTGTT
This sequence comes from Staphylococcus sp. HGB0015, assembly GCF_000411275.1. Classification (NCBI taxonomy): domain Bacteria; kingdom Bacillati; phylum Bacillota; class Bacilli; order Caryophanales; family Staphylococcaceae; genus Staphylococcus; species Staphylococcus sp. HGB0015. The sequence goes on along the minus strand of NZ_KE150417.1, from coordinate 102,955 downwards.
TTACTCACTCTTTTTAATCACTTTTTATGATTTTATCTTTTCCATTTAATACGCGTTAAATATGTGAATCTTATGATTTCGTTCTTGATGATAATTCAATGGTGTAAAAAATAATCAAGACGAGAATCATCACCCATATCGCTATGGAGATTAATTGTGCTGCTTGTCCATCAGAAATAATAACATCAATCGTCTTTTGCAGTAATAGTAAACCGATACCAGTGTACTCAAGATGTTTTAAATACAGGCCTATACCCATAATTATTAACCCAATAAAAGCTACAGCCATATGTGCATATTGTGTAACGACATGAATACCTAAATTAAAATCGAAGGCATTCATCATAATTAAAACAAACGCAACGAGTGCTAAAACGACGCCGATATAACTTTCGAATTTATTGCGATATAAATAATTTTTATGCATGATACGCATATAAATAATAATTGAAATGGGTAAAATAATTAAAATATAAACTAGTGATAAGCCTGTTGCCGCACCAAATGCAACGAGCTGTTTGTCATATAGATATGAAATCAAGATAAAATTGATAATAAAAAACACCACTGGATTAAACTGTAGTGTAAACAAATTCTTTTGAATAATTAATATAATTTCAGCAGGTGATTTCTGGCGATACTCAATGTAATCTTTATCTTCCGCTTCTGATTTTTGAATATCTTTCCTTAAATTTTCTTTTACATCATCAATCAAATGCGGAGAAACACCTTTATGCTTCAAATAATCTTCTACATTCTCTAGCAAAGTACGATTATTGACTCTCATATAATCCTCCGTCTCACTTAATACATAATCATATTATATTAGAAACCTAACGTATACGCCACCAACAATTTAGTGAAGTCTTATTTGAGTTACTGTCCTTTTGATCGTTATGCTCAAAAATAATATTGATTACAAAGTCTATAAAATAAAAAGGAACGAGGCAGAAATCATTTTGATTTCATTGCCCCGCCCCGGCAAGGTCATGTACAAAAGACATCTTTAAAGGATACCTTTTACGATTAAGCTTCTAAATCAATGCGATAAAGTTTTAAGTGCTGATCTTTTGGATTTTCAGATGCAAATTGATAAGATACTTTACCATCTACCACGTAACCATTATTTCCTGTTACAGAATTATAATGTGCACGTGTAATCGCTTTTTGGCTAACTTCTTTTTTTACATCCTCATAACTTGGTCCGTTGAGCGCTTGGTAACTCATACTAATTCTTTTTACTTTAGACTGCTCGCTTTGTCCATTTGTAGTTACAATCATGAGCCCTTTTTTAGTATGATACTCATAATAATGATCGTGTCCATAGGCTTGTTGCGTATGAATCCCTTTTCCTTTTTCACGAAAAACATCCTTCAAACTTTGACCAATCGTTACCCCTTCAATTGTTTGATCACCATTTTGTAATGCTTTAACTGACTCCAAATCGTTTCCTGTCATTGCGTTTGCTGTTCCTGTGTACGTAGTCAACAATGTCACACATGCGATAAGTATTGCACTGACTAGCTTTTTCATAAAGCGCACACTCCTTTTTTTATGCCGTTATCTTTAGTTATCCATACCCGTAATCATCATAAAATAACGATTTGATTACAAAAATATTACAACTCCATATGATGCGTTGTTCTTTGCATAAAATCTTTGACTTGTTTAAGAAATTTTTCTTTTTCTTCTACAAATGGGTAAACACCTGACTTATTGAATAATTCATATGTCGCATTTGGCATTAACTCAGCAACATGCTTTGACTCATTCGGTGTCACGCGTTCATTTGCCTGACCTGCAATAATGAGCGTTCTCACATGAATTTCAGGTAAAATCTTTTCCAATCCATTTTCCGTAAATGAATGATCAACAGCTGTTTTTTCATAATCTGTTAATAGCGCCTCAGAATCATTCACATTTTTAAGAAATTTACGTACTTTTCCTTTAGCATGATATAAATGCTTCTCTAAAAACTTTTCTTGCTCAGATTCATTACATGTTCGAATTGTTTCTGCGTATTTGCGGAATAATCGCTCATGTGGTAACAAAGTATCATCGACAGTAGGATTAATCAGTATTAACTCAGAAACTTTATTTGACGCACTCAAAGTCAGATCTAACGCGACCGTGCTGCCCAACTCATTTCCTATTACTGTCGCACTTTCAATATAAAGAAAGTCCATGAGCTCTTTTATATCTTGACTATATTCATGAAAATCAATCGCCAACGGTTTATCGGAATAACCATGTCCACGTAAATCGATTAATATAACTTGAAAATAACGTGCCAATCGTGTGGCAATGTCTTCAAAAACCGTATGGTTCATATATATCGAATGTATCATGACGATAGGATAACCTTTACCCATTGAGCGATAATTTAATGCCGTACCATCAGATGTCCTAAATAGTTCCATTACTTTTCAGCCTCCCGCTTTACATTTAAAATATCTAACAACTCTTCAAGTGTTGTGATTTCATAATCCATCTCTGAATCTAGAGGGACGACTTCATCTTCTTGTCCTTCATGACGATACCAAACACTCACCATTCCCATCGCATGCGCCGGCGCAACATCGTTTAATGCGTCATCCCCGACATAGATAACCTCTTCAGGTTGAACATCTAACTTTTCTAAAATATCTTCATAAATACGTGGGTGTGGTTTGCGGAAGCCGACCGTTTCTGAAGTGGATAAATGATTGACGTATTCTTCAATACCCAGTGCATAAACACGATACTGTTTTATTTTAGATTTACCATTTGCAATAACGCCAATCTTATATCCCGCTGCTTTCAATCTTTCTAGCGTATAGTTCGTGTCGTAAAATGGGAACACATAACGATAAAAATGCATTTCAAAGTCATGAAATAAGTCCTTCCAACTTAATCGATCAACGTTGAACTGCTTAATAATTTCTTTGTATAAGTCCGGTTTATCATGGTCTTCATCGTCATCTAATTCAATGAATTTTTTACGAAAATCCGAGGCCTGTACACGTACTAAGTAATCATGAAATCGCTCATACTGTTCTTCGATAAATTTATCGCGAGACTTTTTACGATCCAATAAAGTACCTTCTAAATCAAATATTATTGCTTTAATTTGTGTTAAGTCCATTGATTTCCCCTCATTGTCATTCTTGAAAATTACATAACTCTATCATAGTCAATTGCCTATCGCCGTTCAACTATCATGAGATAAAACATTAAAGGAATACCTATTATTGCCAATACAATACTTGCTGGTATTTGAATCGGCGCAAGCAATTGCGCACCTAAGACGTCGGCTAATACCATCACGGTTCCCCCAATCACGAGATTAAGCAACAATTTAATCGTAAGGGATTGTTGACTGATACGTTGTACAAATTGAGGAATCACCATGCCAATAAATCCTATGACGCCAACAAAACCTATAATAACGGTTGAAATCGCCGTCGCCAATAATAAAACGACGATTGATAAACGTTCGACGTGAAGACCTAAAGCAGCACTCGATAACGTATTCATTTGTAATAGCTTAATTTTAGGAAGACATATCAATATTGCACCTAATGTTAGGGCTAAGACAATACTTACATAGGTGACCTCTCGATATTCTGAAGCAGAAAATCCACCGAACATGTACGCCACAATATTTCGTAATTTTGTAGGATTAAATTGCACCATTAAAAATAATATCGCGTTTAGTAGAGAACCAATTAATATTCCGGCTAGAATCAGTGAACGCGTGGGATAACCGCGTGTTATGAAATATGCGACAGCAATCACAATGAAAAGTGAGACCATCCCCATTATCATCGCAAACGGGGCAATCCAACTAAAAGATAGGCCTAAAAGAACAGCGCATGCTGCACCCACTGTCGCACCATTTGCCAGCCCTAGCGTAAAACTGTCTGCCAGTGGATTGTTCAAAATGATTTGAAACATTTGCCCCGCTAAAGTTAAACCCATACCTGATAAAAGTGCTAATAATATGCGTGGGAGTCTGACCTCTAATATCAATGTTGCCGCCAACGGACTCCCCCATTCAATTTGGCTAAGAAGGCCATACGCACAGACAACAATCAGTGCAATTATCCAAAGCATTATACTGATTAAGCCACGCAAGGCCTTATTTTTCATATATGGCATCTCTTAACAATTTCATGGCATCATCTAAGCGTGGTCCAGGTCGAGACAACATATCATCGTTTAAAGCCACGACGCTCTCTTTTTTCACTGCGCGAATTTGTTCAAAACCACCACGTTGTTTCACGCTTTGTTGATAGTCCTTTGTTGAGACGCCTGCAGTCGACACCATGACATCAGGGTTTTTCTTTATAATTTGCTCTTTACTCACTTTCGGCCATCCTTCTGTATTATCAAATACATTTTTAGCGTGCAGTTGTTTAAGCATGTCATTCATAAATGTGCCTTTTCCAGCGGTATAAATTTCTGGTTCTGAAGCAATTTCAATAAATACTTTAGGCTCTTTTTTCTGTTTTGGAACACTATCTGTTACTTTCTTGATATTTGCTTTTGTCTCATCGATTAAAGATTTTGCTTGTTTTTCTCTACCTGTAAGTTTTCCAATTTGTTCAAATGATTCATACATTTCATTAATTGATTGGGCATCTTTTACATATGCCACTTTAATACCACTTTCACTCATATCTTTTAACACTTTTCCTTGTGTCGCTTTTTGAGATTCATGCGCTAAGATTAAATCTGGTTGCGCTTTAATCAAAGCTTCTTTATTTAAATGCATCGCATCAAATTTTTCTTTTTGCTTTACTTCCTTTGGATAATCATCCACTGTAGAAACGCCGGTAACTTTATCACCGATGCCTAATGCATATAATACCTCTGTGTTACTAGGCATCAAAGAAATAATGCGCTCTGGTACTCTACTCGTTGATTTTCCCGTATCCTTAGATTGATTTGCATTAAAATTACAGCCAGCAAGCACAACTACAATGAGTAGTAAGGTGCTTATAAAACTTTTCCCCCTCATGGTTTCACTCCTATTTTAATTATTTCATATATCTTATCATTTTCTAAAGTTTAATGGTTCATAAAAATTATTTTCTATAATAAATAATGTAAAATTTGAAGCCCTGTCGCAGTCAGCCCATGCCCCAAAATCAATTTTCATGCATATTCGAAGATTGAATAACCAAAAAGAAGGCAGAAATCTATGCTTCATTTGCTAGATTTCTACCTTAATTTACTTTTAATTTTATGATTTACAAACTAATTTTACATTTGTTCTGGTGCAGAAACACCAACTAAATGTAATGCATTTCGTAATGTGATACGCACTGCATCAACTAATGCGATGTGTGCCTGAGTTTTTGCATCATCTTCTGTTAATACTTTTTCTGCGTTATAAAATTTATGGAAATGCGCAGCTAAATCTTGAATATAATTTGTCACACGATGAGGGGCTCTCGCTTCTGCTGCACTTTCAATCATCGGTTCAAATTCAGCGATTTTCTTTAATAATTCAATCGCTTTTTCATTTGTGATTGTTTGATAATCTGCACCTTTTTCTACTTGATAACCTTGTGCTTTTGCTTGTCTTAAGATAGAGCAAATACGTGCATGTGCGTATTGTGCATAATAAACAGGGTTATCTTGTGATTGCTCTTTTGCAAGCGCCATATCAAAGTCAAAATGCGTGTCTGGGCTACGCATTGTTAAGAAATAACGCGCTGCATCTACACCGACTTCGTCCATAATTTCTCGTAGTGTAATGGCATTACCTGTACGTTTACTCATTTTGACTTCTTCACCATCTTGCATTAAACGTACCATTTGCATAATTTGTATTTCTAAACGATTACTGTCAACGCCAAATGTCTCTAATGAAGCTTTCAGACGATTAATATAGCCATGATGATCTGCACCGAACAAGTTGATTAGTTTTTGATTGCCGCGTTGAATTTTATCATAATGATACGCAATATCAGGTAAGAAGTACGTATAAGTACCATCTTTTTTGATTAATACACGATCTTTATCGTCTTTAAAATCAGTCGTACGTAACCACGTTGCGCCATCTTTTTCATATGTGTAGCCTAATTCATCCATTTTAGCGAGAACCGCTTTAATTTCATTTTTCTCATAGAGTGATGTTTCACTAAACCAATGATCAAAATGCGTATTAAAATCAGCAAGATCTTGCTTTAATTTTTCCATTTCATAATCTACACCTAGTTTTCTAAACGTTTTTAAACGTTCATCTTCTGATAAATCAACTAGATGCGGTTGTTTTTCTGCTAAATCTGCACCTATGTTTTTAATGTCTTGACCGTGGTAACCATCTTGTGGCATTTCCGCATCATGTCCTAATTGTTGTAAATAGCGTGCTTCAATAGATTTGGCTAGGTTTGTAATTTGATTACCTGCATCATTAATATAATATTCACGTGTTACGTCATAGCCGGCTGCATCAAGTACATTACTTAACGTATCCCCGACTGCAGCGTTACGTGCGTGCCCAATATGTAAATCCCCAGTAGGATTGGCTGATACATATTCAACTAGAATCTTTTCGTTTTTAGGTTCAGCTACACGACCAAATGCGAGATCTTGTTCTAACGCTTGATCAATCACAACATTGAGATAACTTGGGTCTAAATAAAAATTAATAAACCCTGGTCCAGCGATATCGATAGATTTTACATGTGCCGCTTCCGTATCTAAATGGTCAACAATAAGTTGCGCAATTTCTCTCGGATTGCGCTTTGCTAATTTTGTTAAAACCATAGCGATATTTGTTGAGTAATCCCCGTTTTTACTATCTTTTGGGATTTCAATTTTAATATCAGGAATTGTGTCCACGATTTGCGCTTGTTGAATACTATTTTTAATTTCTTGAACTAAAGTGTCTTTAACTTGATCGATAATATTCATCTTATATCTCCTTATATTTAATTTCGTATTGATATTTTCCAATTTGTTCATTTCCTTGAAATAAGGCGTAATACACTTTAAGTTTCCCACCATTTTCGCTCACAAAATGTAATATACTCATTGTGTGGACGGTTAATACCATTTTACCATGCGGAAACTCATAAAACGTGGTCGTATCTTGACCTTCAACAAAATGAAGTGTCATATTGATATCACCTTTACGAATAATCTTGATACTGTCATCCGCTAATTTCACGGTCACATTTACAGCAGCGTCATCCACTTTTTCATGATATCGAATGAAGTCTGCATCTTTTTTCAACCATTGCCCAGTCGTTTGATGGGAGAAAATGTCCTTCTCTCCATCTTTTTTTACAATTTGACGCACATCAACTTTGATATTATGTTCCACAGTGTCATTCACCTTACTTTATAGAATAATACAAGCCATTATATCACACAATACAATAAAGAAAAGAGAGCAAGACATCATGTCCGGCTCCCTTTTTCTGGAAAATGTTAGTTTGCTTCATCGTTCAACGCTTGATGCAACGTCACATCTGAGTTGCGCCACATTTCAGGATGATGCGATTTTAAAAATTCAGCGAGGACTTTACGATTGTCTGCACCAATATGGTCGACAATGACTTTGTGCTTCATCGATTTATCCATCATATTCACATGTTCAGGCATACTTTTATATCCCCGACGAATCGACTTATTAACAAGCATATAAGCTGCAGTCACGCCAGCGTAATAGGGTCCTTGCTCGCCTCTTTCTGTTGTGACCCAACATAACCAATAGGCTTTTGCGCCATCAACATCAACAACTTCCTTGTCTGTTATCCATTTCACACCACGCTCTACTTTAGCACGTGCATGCATCGCACCAATATCTATAAACGCTTCTTGTGCTTCGATATCTATAAAAACAGGTGCCACATTATCTAAACTAATGGAACCTAAATTCGTTCCTTTATGACCATCTAGCGGGTCTTTTTTAATAATATTAAAATTAAAGCCTTTTTTCTCCGCCATTGCATGTCCCTCCATCAAACATAATCTCTCAAATACAAGTGAAGAATAAAAATTGATTTGAAAGACGTCTTCCCAATCAGTAAGAATGATAAGAAGTAAGACACGCCTCATTCAAAGCGAATGCCCAATCCTATCCTTAACGGCAACATGATCTTTTGTGCCCTTTCATATGGGCAAGACGCATGGTTCACTCAATCACTAATTGATTAATTTAACTCATTCAAAAGATTAATAATAGTACTTTTTATCTCGAGATCTTCAATATTAATAATGAGCTCTTTAGGATAATAGAGCTTATAGTCTTCACGTTTAATGCCTGTAATACTTGAAATAATGAGCGATTGGCTACTGATTTCTCGAATACTACCATTATTTTGTAATAAATGTATCGGTTGTCTATTAGATCCAGGTCGGTCATAATCATAAGGTAAGTCTGAAAATGAATCACTGACAAAATAATAGTCAGGGTCGATACCTGCCTGTTGAAATAAATCGCGCAACTCAGTAATCGTAATGATTGAACCATCAAATGGTAGATATTTAAATAAATCACGATTAATAAAGCGACGCGACAAATCACTTAAAATCGGATCGGTTTCTTCCATCCATTCTTTTAAGTAATATGTAACATCTGTTTCATCTAATTTAATATATTCTTCAACTGTTGCTCTATTCTCAAAAAAAGGCACAAAATCTCTTGGAGAGATTTTAAAAGCGTAGCCTTGTTCATATAAGTATTTCGCGCGTTTAAAACAATGATTAAGTAAAACCTCTCCACCCCGACTTACAGGGTGAAAGTAGATTTGCCAATACATTTGATAACGACTCATAATAAAATTTTCAACGGCATGCATTCCGCTCTCTTTAATCAGTACCTCATCTTTCGAAGGTCGCATCAATCTTAAAATGCGCTCCATATCAAACATACCATAAGACACACCCGTGAAATAAGCATCTCGTTGTAAGTAATCCATTCGATCTGCATCAATTTGTGATGAAATCATTGAAATAACTAACTTATTGTCATGCGTTTTATTAATCACTTCGGCGACTTCATTTGGAAAAGTATCACTGACACGTTTCAGTACCTTATTGACTTCCGTGTCTCCTACAATAATCGCCTGAGTATATGCTTCATGGTCTGTATCAAATATTTTTTCAAAACTATGGGAAAATGGCCCATGTCCTAAGTCGTGTAACAAGGCCGCGCACATCGCTAGTGGTCGATCTGCATCATCCCACTCTGGCCGTCCTCTAAACGATTCGTCAATCATGCGTCGAACAATCTCATAAACGCCAAGTGAGTGACCAAAACGGCTATGTTCAGCAGTATGAAATGCTAAATTGAGTGTACCGAGCTGTTTAATTCGGCGTAACCTCTGGAATTCTTTCGTTTTGATTAAATCCCAAATCAATTGATCTTGTACGTGTATATAGCGATGAATCGGATCTTTGAAAACTTTTTCTTCTGGTAATTTACGTGCTGCATAAGTTGATTTCGTCAATCGAAAATCCTCCTTAATCGCAATTTTATCTCAGTCTTTTTTTCATAAGGGCGAGATGCATCGTTTCACCATACATCACATGTTCATATGTACGTAATACTTCAAAGCCTTCTTGTTCATAAAATGCGACACCTTTTTCATTTTGCGTATCGACTTCAAGGTAGACAGCATCATATTGACCATCGTAGTGCGAAAGTCCTTTTTCTAACAATAAACGTCCATAACCTTTATTTTGTGAATGTGGACGCACATAATGCGCTGATAAATAAAGTTCGCTTCCTTGTATAAAGTTAGCGAAACCTACTACTTCTTTATCTTCAATTGCGACAATAAAGAGTTGGTCTTCTAATCTTTTACGCAAATGCTCTTCGTTATATGAAGCCGCGAGTAATTCGTTCACAGTGGAAGCCGCATAAATATTCAAATACGTATTGTACCACGCTTTGGTCGTAACATCGCGGATACCAATGACATCATCAGGTGTAGCAATTCTTACTTCATACATTCAAAATTTCGCTCCTTACTTGCATTATAGAATACATACTATTATACCATAAATGCACAATTAAATAGGATTGAAAATATTTATTTCGTCACGCGTAAAACTGGTTCCAACGCTTTGCCTCTTTCATTGCATAGTTATCATCACGAATATCACCAGGACGTTCTGCATAGCCAATTAAATAATCTTGTAAGTGTGCACCTAAATACTGCAAACTATATTCAATCTGTTGCACACAAGGTAGCGCTTTAATTCTAGGGCTATCGCCACCCACAATAATTAATCTAAAGTTGATTTTCGCCATTTTTTCTTTAAAATCAACGTAACGCGGATCTTGTAATGTTTCCGACCAATGGTCAATAAATGATTTTAATGTCGCACTCACACTGTACCAATAAACCGGTGAAGCAAATATCACTTCATCGCTTTGTAGTACTTTATCAATGACTTCTTGATAGTCATCATTGTAATCCAGTATCGTTTCATGTTGATGTCTGACATCTCTCACTGGATTAAACTTTAATTTTGTCAAATTAATCCATTCATGGTCGTGCCCGTTTAATGCTTCTTTAACCAGTGCAGCCGTATTGCCGTGATCTCGACTTCCCCCGAATAGCACCGTAATCATAAAATATCATCCCTTTTACTTTTTTGAATGTATGAATACTATTCCCATGTAAAGCGCTAAATATGCATGAATTCCTTTATCTTGCATGTGGACAACATTTTCAAAACCGGCAATAACTCATAAAAAAAGGCTAAGACACCATCACGTCTTAACCTTTTTAAGGATTTAAAATGACATCATTATTTCTAGGTACGCCACACCATAAAACAACTTTGTATCCGTACATGCCTGTTGCCATTTCTCTCTTATTTATTTTGAATCAATTCAATGATTTAATCGCTTATTGACGTTTAGCGAGTTTTTCTTTCAGCTTACGATCTTGTTCTTCTTTTCGACGCTTACGCTCCTCATTACGCTTTCTGAGACGTTCTTCTTCCTCTGGATCTCTTGGTTTTTGAAGTTGTTTCGTCACCTTTTCCATCAATTCTTCCTCAGTTTGCGCAGCGAGTGGTCGATTGTTCACAAACGCAAAAGTTTTACGTCTTCCTGGTCCGCAATATGATTGACAGCCCACTTCAATTTCCGCTTCAGGGTCTAACTTTTTAAGCTTTTGCGTCAATGTTTTAATGTTAACCGCTTGGCAATCATCGCAAACCATGAATTTATTTTTCACTTTAGCGTCCCACCTCTCAATTTTTTAGCTCTATCCATTTTACTCTTTTTTCAATATTTTTCAAGTTACAAATCTTTAGAGATATTGAACGTCAACCCCTATTTATACGCCACTTAAAAAACTTTATTAAGACCGTCCTTCGCCCAACGTTAAAGTTCCCATAAAAAAGGAGTGGAACAGAAATCGGTTTAATTTCGTTGTTCCACTCCAGCAAAAATGACTAGAATTGAGTAAAGCCTGCTTTAAGCATATGTGCAATCCAGTCAGTTACTGCTTTTATTTTATTTAAAACTTTTCGGAGATCGAACTCTCACTATGTCTCATTAATATCGATCATTTGAATCAATACAGCACTATTTATTCCATTTTTGCATTCATTTTCGCGTTACGCGCTAACATTCGTTCATAATACCCTTCATAGCGCTCCCATTCAAATGAAGTAATCGGATCCATATTCAGTGTACCGCCCAAATCTTTAATCGCATAAAGCAATTTAAACATGACCTCTTGTACAGTTAAAGAATGACCTAAAAGTTCTTCCAAAGATGCCATACAATCTGGCTCAATGCTTGGATACGTAAACTTTGTCTTCTCACCTTGAAGCGCATGTTCGTAAAATGCACGCATTAATTCAGCACGTTCACTGCCTGAGCCTTCAACACAAAGATAAATTTGCACAGCTATTCCACCCCGTACACGCCGTTGTGAGATGCCAGCAAACTTTTTATTATTGATACTCAAATCAAACTTACCTGGGCAATAAGAATGTTGAATTTCGTGTGTATCTATGTCTACATTTTCGTCTTCAAACATTTTGCTAATTAATAAGTACATCACTGTAAAAGCTTCATCGATAGAGGTTTCCGTTTTACCTTTAAACATCAGTGAAATATTTAATACACCCTGATCTAAAACAACACCTAAACCACCTGAATTACGGACAATCGCATTATAACCGCGTGTATCTGTCAAATAACGAATACCGTCTTGCAAATGAGGGAGTCGCGAATCGTGAATACCTAAAATCACTGTATGTTGATGAACCCATGTTCTTACTACATTCGGAGATAAATCTTTGCCCACACTTTCCGAAAACGTATCATCAAAAGCAAATGATTGCATAGGCGCTAAACCAGAAGAATGGTCAACATAGCGCCATGTGTGGTCATTAAAATACTTTGATGTTAAGTCCATTATTGTAAACTTTGTGCAGCAGTAATAATAGATAAATTATAAACGTCTTCAGTTGAACAGCCGCGTGATAAATCGTTTACTGGTGAATTAAGTCCTTGAAGTACAGGTCCTACTGCATCGTAGCCACCTAAACGTTGAGCAATTTTATAACCAATATTACCTGCTTCTAAGCTTGGGAATAAGAATACATTTGCATCACCTTGAATTTGTGCACCTGGTGCTTTTTTCTTCGCAACTTCTGGTACGATTGCAGCATCGAATTGGAATTCGCCATCAATAACAACGTTAGAAAGTCCTTCAGAAGCTATTTTTTCTTGAGCAAGTTGAACAGCTTCTACAACTTTTTCTGTATCATCTGATTTTGCTGAACCTTTTGTTGAAAAACTTAACATAGCTACGCGAGGATCCATACCAAAGCTTTGTGCTGTTTTGGCACTTTCAACCGCGATTTCTGCTAAATCTGATGCGCCTAATTCTGGATTGATGGCACAATCACCAAAAATAAATTGTTGATCTTCTTTAATCATAAAGAACACACCAGAAGTTTTAGATACACCTGGTTTTGTTTTAATGATTTGAAGTGCAGGGCGTACTGTATCTGCAGTCGAATGTGCTGCACCGCTCACTAATCCATCTGCATAACCTGCGTAAACAAGCATTGTACCGAAGTAGTTCACATCGTTTAAGAACGATTGCGCTTGTTCTTCAGTTGCTTTACCTTTACGTCTTTCCACAAATTTCTCAACTAATTCAGCTTTTAAGTCACTGTTTTCAGGGTGAATAACTTTTAAGCCTTCAATATTTAAAGATTTGTCAGCTGCTAATGCATTAATTTTGTCTACATCCCCTAAAACGATTGGTGTGACATAATCAGAACCTTGCAATTCTACAGCTGCTGTTAATACACGCTCATCTTCACCTTCTGGTAATACGATACGCACATTTTTACCAGAAAGTTTGTCTTTTAAAACATCTAATAAACTAGACATCGTTGTCCTCCTCTGCTTTCCTTCTCAATAATTTCCACCTATTATTATACGTTATTTAAACGTAGATTTCCATGCCACTCGCTTGTAAATCTAGGGATGAGGCGACCTAGTCAAATCTATTTCTGTCCTGCATGTTTATTTTTTCATAAACTCTAGTGAGCGCAGTAGATGGCTCGATTGCGCCTTCGCTTTATCAAGCTTTGCGCAACCCTAGTCATCTTTGCCGGGGCAGGACGACGAAATCAAATAGATTTCTGTCCTGCTCCCTTTATGATAAAATTTAATTATAATTCTATTTCTAAGGAGTGTTCTGAATGAGTCATGCAGCAGAGACTTTAGATGGTTGGTACAGTTTGCATTTATTTTATGCGATAGATTGGGCTTCTTGGCGTTTGGTTCCGGAGGCGGATCGTGAAGAAATGGTTACTGCTTTCCATCAATTACTCGATCGTTTTGATCAAGCGAAGTCAGATCATAGTGGCGATCAAGTGATTTACAATGTAACAGGACAAAAGGCTGATTTATTATTATGGTTTTTACGTCCAGAAATGAAGGATTTAACTGAAATTGAAAACGAGATTAATAAGTTAGCCATCGCTGACCATTTTATTCCTACATATTCATATGTTTCAGTGGTAGAGTTGAGTAATTATTTAGGTGGTGATTCAGAGGAGGATCCTTATGAAAATCCACATGTTAAAGCGCGATTATATCCAGAATTACCGCATAAACAATATATTTGTTTCTACCCTATGAACAAACGTCGTAACGAAACATATAACTGGTATATGTTATCTATGGAAGAGCGTAAAAAGTTAATGTACAATCATGGTTTAATTGGTCGCAAATATGCCGGTAAAATCAAGCAATTTATTACGGGTTCTGTTGGATTCGATGATTTCGAATGGGGCGTAACGTTATTTTCTGATGATGTACTACAATTCAAAAAAATTGTTTATGAAATGCGTTTTGATGAAACAACAGCACGCTATGGTGAATTTGGTAGTTTCTTTGTCGGCCACCATTTAGATAAAGAAGGCATTAATACTTTAATGGCGATTCAATAATATAAGCTTAATAATAACGAGATGAATGTGGCACGGATACGCCTTGTATCCCATCATCGTTCACCTTTCATTTCGTGTACTTTTTAAAGCTGAGACGTTGTCACGTCTCAGCTTTTTTATGACAGTCAAATGCACGACTCCCTGTATCTTTAAAATTTGTTTTCTCTATTTTTAATGGCCGCTTCATTCTTTAACAAACTCGATATTTATTTCAACTTCTCTTGTGCTATAATCGGTCTATATCAAAAGGATGCTTTCCAATCAGCCTCAGCTCAATTAAACACTTTGCTGTCGCTGACTTTTATTTTCACAATATTAAGAGATTAACACCATTTAGACTTTTGCAGATCGTTAAATCATTACTTTGACCTAGGATAGGAGTTAACTTATGACAGATAAAAAAGCAGGTGACATGGATGACCCAAATTACACCTTCTGATCGAGAAGTCACAAACTTAGTCATTTTAGCAGGACTTATTCTGCTTGAATGTGGTGCGGAAGCCACACGTGTAGAAGATACAATGAATCGCATTGCACAAAGCTATGGCTATGATGAGGCCCAAGGTTATGCACTCAATATTTTTATTAATTTTTCTTTGTCACCTGATCATGATACACGCATGGTTAAAATTAAGAAAAATGATACTAACTTAAGAAACGTTTATTTAGTCAATCATATTTCGAGACAAATCGCACAGCACGCGATTGACTTTGATCGTGCATATAACATATTAAAAGAAATCGAACAAAAACAACCACGTTACGCTTTAGGACATAAAATGCTATTTGCTGGCATGATTTCGCTAGGCTTTTCATATTTACAAGGTGCTTTTTGGATTGATGTTTTTCCAGCTGTTTTAGCAGGTGCATTAGGTTATTTTGTGACAGAATGGATGAAAAGTAAGCAACTGACACTCTTCATTCCTGACTTTTTAGGCGCCATCACCATTGGACTTATCGCCATTCCGCTCAATCATTGGTTAGGCAGTCCAAATATTGGAGCCACCATCACCGCTGCAGTCATGCCTATCGTCCCCGGTGTTCTAATCACCACCGCAATTCAAGACTTATTTGGTCGCCACATGCTCATGTTTACAGCAAAATTTTTAGAAGCAATCGTTACATCTTTCGCAATTGGTGCAGGTGTAACAACCGCGTTTTTACTATTATAGGAGGTGCGCACATTGACAATTGTCTTTATCTTTATATGTAGTTTTTTAACTTCATTTTGTTTTGCTTTTGTATACGATGCACCTACTCGATTATTTTTACCCGCTGGATTATGTGGTGGCTTCGGTTATTTAACTTTCTTTGTCGCAAATGATGTTTTTACGATGGACAGTATCTATGCGAGCCTCTATGGCAGCTTTATTTTAGGGATTATTTCTCACATTATGGCACGTACCTATAAATCTCCCGTGATTATCTTTATGGTTCCGGGGATTATTCCTTTAGTGCCCGGGAGTATCTTTTTTAAAGCCACTCAACAATTGCTCACATTAAATTTTAATGAGGCTAGCGACATCTTTGTTCGTGCAACATTAATCGCCGGTGCGATTGCAGTAGGCCTTCTTATATCTGATCAAGTGGCCAAATCTTTTATTCGCAAACCTATTCAAATCTTAAAATCACCTCAAAAATAAACCACGATTTTACATAGCCCTGCAATGAATTGAATGCTATTCGTTTACAGGGCTTTTCCAAGCGCTAATATCTTTTTATGCTCTCTCACCTTGTTATACGCTATCTGCTTCTATATACTTCCACTTCTAAAATTTTTTTGATTCATACACACTCAAAATATAAAGCGTTTTCATTTTTCGGTTTAACTTCGCTGTTTATTGCTGAAACCCTCTAGATACGCCATTAATGAATGTGCTATACTATTTTCAAATATGATACTACTTATGGGATGGTGTATTAAAAACAAAGGGGGGCAACATCATGAATAACTCTAATGAGTCACGATTGTTGACGTTTTTTACAGAGAAAAAGAAGGATCCTTCTTATACGCTTGCACAGTTAATCGGGCTAGTATTAGGACCCCTTCTTTTTGCGTTAATTTTACTATTTGTTAGACCTGACGACTTATCTTTTAAAGGCATCTATGTACTCGCTATTACAGCTTGGATTGCCATTTGGTGGATTACTGAAGCAATTCCTATTCCTGCGACAAGTTTGTTACCTTTAGTTTTATTACCTTTAGGTCATGTCATGGATAGTGCCACGGTTTCTGCTCAATATGGGAATGATATTATTTATCTCTTTTTAGGTGGCTTTATTCTCGCTATCGCAATGGAACGTTGGGATTTACATACACGGATTGCCTTAACAATTATTAATAGCATTGGGACAAGTACAGGGCGTATTTTACTTGGTTTTATGTTAGCAACTGGCGGATTATCGATGTTTGTGTCGAATACAGCTGCCGTGATGATTATGATTCCTATCGGTTTAGCGATTATCAATGAAGCACATGCTTTAAAAACTGAAAATGATAATGAAGAAAGTATTTTAAAATTTGAGCGTGCACTCGTTTTAGGTATCGGCTATGCGGGAACGATTGGTGGACTCGGAACGCTTATCGGAACTCCACCTCTTATTATTTTAAAAGGCCAATATGCCTCACATTTTGGACAAGAATTAAGTTTTGGGAAATGGATGATTATTGGAATTCCAACTGTCATCTTGCTATTATTTCTTGCTTGGCTCTATTTTAAATTCATCGCCTTTCGTCATGATATGAAATCATTGCCAGGAGGCCAAAAGGTAATTAAAGATAAACTTGCTGAATTAGGCAAAATTAAATATGAAGAAAAAGTTGTATTTATTGTTTTCTTAATTGCGAGCTTCTTGTGGATTTCACGTGAATTTTTACTTTCAAAATGGGGACCAACTCAACTGGTAGCAGATGGTACGATTGCGATGTTTGTGTCAATTTTACTCTTCTTAATTCCTGCAAAACATAAGCATAAACGTATTTTAGATTGGTCTATCGCAAAAGAATTACCATGGGGCGTGCTCATTCTATTTGGCGGGGGCCTCGCACTCGCAAAAGGAATACAAGCAAGTGGACTTGCAAAATGGCTAGGAGAACAAATGACCTTATTGAAAGATGTAAGTCCTATCGTTATTGTTATCGTCATTACAGTGTTCATCTTATTTTTGACAGAGATTACATCGAATACGGCAACTGCGACGATGATCTTACCGATTCTCGCTACGTTATCTGTTGCGATTGATGTACATCCATTATTATTAATGGTACCTGCTGCAATGGCTGCGAACTGTGCCTATATGTTACCAGTAGGCACACCACCAAATGCCATTGTTTTTGGTACCGGCAAAATAGAAATTAAAGAAATGGCCGTCAAAGGCTTTATCATGAACTTAATCAGCATTGTTGTAATTATTGTCGTTGTCTATTTCTTATTACCTATTGTACTAGGTATAGATATTACACAAAGTTTGCCTATTAAAAAATAAGACGACTGTTTAATAACTCATATCACTTATATTAAAATTAAAAATGCCCTACAAAGTGTGCACTATATCTGTGCGACTTTGTAGGGCAATATCATAAATTTTATGAGGACTGTGATTCACAAAATTAATTAAGTAAAGCACATCTCATTGATACACAACCTATCAAATTTTATAAGATAGTCGTTGTGATTATTTTTATTCGTGTGAAATATAATGTGATTTCCCTTTTAGGAAAAAGCTTAAAAATAGTGCTAAACCACTTAATGCAGTCGCGATCCAAAACGCACTATTCACACCATCAACAGATGCTAATTGATTCATAAATCGAATAATCGCAGCCATTGCATGGTCTTGGCCACCCATTTGTTGTGCCATTTCTTGCAATTCGTCTTTGATTGCTGGGTTCGTACGGTCTAGGTCTTGTTGGAAAGTTGCAAGATGTTGGTCAGTTTGTTGCGTCATCACTGTAACCAAAATCGCAGTACCAATTGAACCTGCAAGTTGTCTCATTGTATTAACAAGTGCATTACCATGAGAAACGAGACGAGATGGCAGTGAGTTAATACCCGCAGTCATGATTGGCATCATTACAAAACTCATACCAAATGAACGAATGATGTAAATCATTAAAATACTGCGATAAGGTGTATCCATTGTCAGCTGGGTAAGCTCCCAAGTTCCATAGGTCGTAATTGCCAAACCAAGAATGGCAATAGGTTTAACCCCTATCGTATCTAATAACTTACCAGCGATTGGTCCCATAACCCCCATGATTAGCGCACCTGGTAATAAAAGTAATCCAGAATCTAGTGGTGAAAAACCACGTAAACTTTGGAGGTAAAGTGGTAATAAAATCATACCGCCAAATAGACTCATTGTAAGTATCATATTGATAATTGCTGTTAATGTGAAGCCAGAATATTTAAGGACTTCAAAACTTAGCATTGGTACTTTCATTGTCATCTCACGAACGACAAAGGCAATTGTAAACACTGTACCGATAATGAACATAATCACAATTTTAGGTGATGTCCAACCATCGTTACCCGCTTCACTAAAGCCATATAATAGCGCACCAAAACCGATTGTACTAAATATGATACCTGGAATATCTGCTCTTGGGTTTGTCGTTCTTTGATAAATACCGAACCAAAGAAAACCAACTAAAAGCGAAATAATACCAATCACAAACATACCTATAAACATAGAGTGCCAATCATAGTTTTCAACAACATAACCTGATAATGTAGGTCCAATTGCTGGTGCTAATATCATTGCAATCCCTAATGTTCCCATAGCCATACCACGTTTTTCAGGTGGGAAGATGGTCATAAATACATTTGTACCAAGTGGCATTAAGACACCTGCACCCATCGCTTGAAGCACACGTCCAACCATCATAATTGGGAATCCCCATGCAATACCACAGACGAATGAACCAATTGTAAATAAAAGCATCGCAATTAAGAATAATCGTCGATAAGAATATTTATTGAATAAAAAGGCACTGATCGGAATTAAAATCCCGTTCACCAACATAAAACCGGTCATTAACCATTGTCCTGTTGAAGCGGAAATATTAAAGTCCGTATTAAGTTGTGGCAATGCTGTATTCAATAATGTTTGGTTTAAAATCGCTATAAACATACCAAATATCATTGCGACTAATACTTTGCTACGAGTGGTACCTTTTTTGAACACAAAGTCTTGCGTTGCATCTGCAACTTTTTCATTCACAGGTTGACGTGGAACATGCGTCTCATGAGAAGCTTGCGCATTTGAATGATCATCGTCTAATGTGAAAGTATGCTGACTTTGATGGGGTTCATTTGATGTTGTCATCGACTGTGTTGACGATTTGCGATGTTGTTTTTGTGGTTTACGCTTTTTACCACGGACTAAAATCCAGTTAAGTATAATAGTCACAATAAGGGCAAGAATTGTATAAATCATCACAAACATTTGATGACCCCCTTTTAATTTTTGTGAATACTTACTTCAGCGTTCATACCTGGAACAACACCACTTGATGGTTGATTGTCTAATTTGATTTTAACTGGAACAACTTGCGTTACTTTTGTGTAATTACCGTCACTATTTGATGAAGGCATTAATGAAAAGCTTGATGCAGTTGCATGACCAATTCGGTCAACTTTACCTTTAATTTTAGAGTGTTCGCCATCGATAGAAACATCTACATCTCGACCTTCTTCTACATCTTTAATGTCTGTTTCATCAACATTTGCAGTGATGTATAAGTCGTCCATGTCATATGCATAAGCAATAGGTTGTCCTGCTTGAGCAATACCTTCGTTTTGCCCATCAAGTTTAGCGATTGTTGCAGTTTGTGGCATTTTAATTGATACAGATTGTGGAGATCCATTTTCTCCTTTTCCTTGTACTTTAGCCACTGTGTCGCCTTTATCTAGTTTTTGACCTTCGTGCACGTCCAAGCCATCGATTTTACCTGATACTGGACTTGCGATTTTAATTTGATCGCCATCGACTTTTGCATTATCTGTTTTGATATAACTTACAGATTGTTTGTAAAAATAAAAGCCGACAACACCAATAATAATTAAAAGAACGATTGTTACAATGTTAATCGTTATTATTTTCTTCATTGTCTTTACTCCCTTTCTCCAATAAAGTAACTCTTGTATTATAAAATGATTTTTTCATAAAAAATAGAGACAATCTTTTTAAATGTGTCGGATTTGAAAATATATTATAATAACAATTGGTGATACTATGACTAAATCAAAATCAAAAGCAAGGCGTCAAATTATTAAAGCGATGATCCGCTTATTGAAGACTGAACCCCTTGAATCTATTACAATTAAACAAATTTGTGCAGAGAGCGATGTCCATCGTTCTACTTTTTATGCGCAGTTCGAAGATAAATATCAATTATTTGAGAAACTCACGACTTATCATATGACAAAATACGAGCGCCTAATTAATTACGCTGTAGAAGTTGTTGAGAATCATTCACTTCTTGAAGTTAAAACGACTATTTTAAAAATATTCAGATTGGTATTCCGCTATTTAAAGCGTCATCGTACTTTTTTTACCGCCATTATTGTCACACAACCGCAGCCCGTATTGATACGTAGCTACATCCAGTACACCTTTGGCGCGTATGATAAAATGTTGAAACATCTGCCCGAATTACAGCAGACACAATACTTCATCAATTATACGCTTGGCGGACAAATGGCGATTGTTTACAGTTGGCTCTCTAAAGGGTGTCAAGAATCTCCTGATACAATGGCAGATATCTTGTATTCAAATGTAATTAAAATGAATAGATAATTTAATGGATTGATTGAGAGGAAATTGGAGAAGACACAATCATGTGTCTTTCACAAGGCTAAGCCATATAGCTTTCGTCTAAACAAAGGTTTTAACTTATTAATAGTAGAAACCTGTTTCTCATGATATGTTTATGACAAAGCCATAACAGTTAATGTCTGTTTAAATCGCAGTCAAATAGGCCTGTCTCATCACTAACAGTCGCTACGCTATTAATGTGAGCCAGGCCCTTTATTGGAGAACTTTTTGAAAATGAAAAACACAAAATGATATGTTTATACTGTTCATATATTTTGCTTAACACTAATGTAACATGTTTTTAAACTTTTTGGGATAGAAATATTGAAATTTCATTAATTTTTTATGAATTTTTTCAACTTTTTATTTATGTTGTGTGTTGGAAAGGTCGCGAATCGTTTTTCATGCATAATAATCAGATTTTAAAAGTTCATAGTAATTCATATCTCTATATTGATGATCGATATACTCGTCGTCGCGTTTTACCCCTACCCAACGGAAACCCACTTTCTCCGCTATGCGATTGCTTCCTTTATTTTCAACATTTGCACGTAATTCCAATTTGTTTAGCGCCAAATCTTCAAATGCAATGTCACACAATTTTTTTACAACACGGGTTACAATTCCACGCTTTGTTTTGGCTTCTGCAAGCCAATAGCCTACCTCTGCATTTCGTTTTTCTTTATCAAATGCATGTAAATCTACCATCCCGATGAATTGATTCTCATCAAAAATCAAATAAAGCAGGGCTTCACCTTTTGCAACTTGTGTTAACATCACTTCTAAAAATTTTCTTTCAACTTCCACTGTTGTTACTTCGTCCACCCATTTTAAATAGCGTCTTAAATGCCCGCGATTTTGTTGTATAACTTCCAATATTTCTTCTGCATATGCGATATGAGGATAAACGAGCGCGATATTCCCCTCGATAGGTAATCTAAAATGATGCATCAACGCACCTCTTATTTTTCTGAAAATTATAACATTAACCAAAAATCTTTACAATCTCTTTTAATATATAGTCATAAATAAATAGAGCAATGCAAACTTCTAAATCAATTTTTAAAAGTTAAACATTGCTCTACTATTAATATTTATTCATTTAACATTTTATCAACATCACGTTTTTTTGTATCTAAAATTAATTGTGTTAACTCATCTTTATCCATACGTTTTAATTTTGGTAAACGAATTAAGAAGAAAATCAGTCCAAGTATTGTCCATCCACCAAGCGCAATATGAGATGGTAAAGACAACGAAGCCGGTGATATAGGAAGTAACAATAACATTAAGAAAATAAACGCAATCACCGAACCGACAATAGCAAATATTTTATAAACCGGACCGTAAGTTCGACTGTTTTTATCAAAACTAAACAATTTAGCAGCGGATAGACAAGTAACAAAATAAGCGATAGAAACACCAGTAGATGACATATCTACAATCCAAGTTAACGCTGTACGCCCTAACCAAGGTGCAATTAATGTAATCGCCACTAAGAAAATAATCGCCACATAAGGTGTTTTGTATCGATGATGTAATTTACTAAATACTGAAGGCATAATGCCTGAACGTCCCATTGAGAAGAGCAAGCGACTCGCACTCAATAAGAAACCATTCAATCCAGTAAAAATCCCCATAACAATAGCGATTGTCAATACACCTAAGCCAATCGTACCGAAAGCTTCACGCGTTACAGATCCTGTTAACCAAAGGTCACTGCTTCCCCCTGCTAACCAACCTGTATATAATATCATCATAATGTAAGTCACACTTGCAGCAAGTAAGCTATAAACAATCAATTTGAATGTTTTATTTGGAGAAAAATTAAATTCCTCTGCGGTTTGTGGAATATTATCAAAACCAACAAATGCCCACGGTGCAACTGCTACAATCATAATAATCGCTTTAAACCATCCATATTCAGGTCCATTATATGGTTTTAAATTATCAAAAGAAAAATTAGAACCGAAGAAAGAACCTACGAATAATAATGCCACGACAATAACCATTGCGACACAAAAGTAGTATTGAAGTGATCCTGAGACACTCGTCCCTTTAATCGCAATCAACATAAAAATAATCAATAATAACGAAGCAATGATTATTTCAGTAATATAGACGTCCCATCCTGCGATGGTATATAATTTTCCAAATTCAATAACATCTGGCAATAAAAACTTAATTAATAAACTAAATGCCGTCGCATTCAATGCAACTACACATATGTAACCGAATGTTAAAAACCATGCTGAGAAAAAGCTCACATAGCGTCCAAATCCTAAAAAGCTGAACGCAAAGCCACCACCTGATACTGGGAATCGTTCTACTAATGCACCGTAACTGACCGCAATAATAATCATTAATAACGCACCGATAAAGATACCGATAGATGCTGCAATCGGTCCTGAAGATTTAATCCAATCCCCTGGAAGAATAAATGAGCCCCATCCTATACACGACCCATAAGCAATCGCCCACACAAACTTTTCAGATAAGTTTTGTTGGAGGTCTCCACGATCAGGTTTTCCGTTCTTTGTATTCATTATCATTTCACCCCTGAGTGTTATTATACCCCTGTTATAAATTTTTATAACAATTATTTTTGGCATATTAAAAATAAATCATACCTTAAAATTTAAAAAAGTGCGATAAAAAAAGGCGCTCTATTTATTGTCAAACTTTTACAAAAATATGCATTATTTTTCGAATCATGGCGCATTTCCTTTTGTGACAATTAGATTTAATATCCATCTTTACATCTAGCAATAAAAAAACGTTACCTTAAATGTATAATAATTACACTCTAGGTAACGCTTTTATAAAATTGATTAAGCTATTCTTTTAATAAATATTAAAATGACTAAATAGCTCTGTACGTAAATATACATTGCCATCAAATGAATTTCTCTACTTGATACTTTTAAACAATATCATCTTACAGTTTAAAAGCGGCAATGGCTAACATCAGCCAACTTATTACAAAGAGAACGCCACCGATTGGAGTAATCGCGCCGAGAATACTCACTTGCGTTAAGGATAAAATATAAAGAGAGCCGCTGAAGCAAACGATACCGATGAACATTAACCAGCCGGCCCAGCCAACATTAAGATGTAAAGCGCCACCAATAATGCCTATCAATATTAAACCTAAACCATGATACATTTGATACATCGTTGCTTTTTCCCATACTGACATGTAGTGCTCTGATAACTTGCCATCCAATGCGTGTGCACCAAATGCACCTGTACCTACTGCTATTAAGGCGTTCAATGCGCCTAATATGATAAATACTTTCATTTTATTTCCTCCTCACTAAAAATCAAATATAGATGCGCCGTTCCCCACTTCATCATCTGTTACCATGCGTTGATTTGAATCTAATTGTTGTGGAGACGAGGACACCTTACCGCCCATCATTTTGATTTCTTCGTCAGTCACCTCAGATGAACGTGACGTATGACGATTTTTGTTTGTTTCTGATAAATTATGCTTTGAAAACTTTGGTGTTTCCTCATCAACATATAAAGATGTCAATGTGTGTATCGCATAAATGTGTTTATGAAATGCTTCATCTGTTGTTGCTGCATCCGCTTGCACTAATTCCTGTTCCAACAATTGAATCAGTTTTTCTTTATTCATCGAATTTCTCCTTACCTTCACACCAATGGATTGGCTTTAATCCTTGTGATTCTAAATATTGATTTGCTCTTGAATAAGGTTTTGAACCAAAGAAGCCTCGATGTGCAGACAATGGACTTGGATGGGGCGACTTGATGACATGATGTTTTGTAGTATCGATTAAACGCTCTTTTTGTTGCGCCGGTTTACCCCAAAGGATAAAAACAACGCCTTCTTTACCTTCAGATACTGCTTTAATAATTTCATCTGTAAAGACTTCCCAACCAATATCACGATGTGAGTGTGCCTGTCCTTGTCGAACCGTTAAGACTGTGTTCAATAAGAGAACGCCTTCCCTTGCCCAATCTTGTAAATGAGGGGAAGTTCGTTGACATCCGATATCATCTGCAAGCTCTTGATACATATTACGCAATGATGGTGGAAACTTTGCGTTAGGCTGTACAGAAAAAGCTAACCCATGGGCTTGATTCGGACCATGATAAGGATCTTGACCTAATATCACAACTTTAACATTTTCAAAAGGCGTTAAATCAAATGCCTGATAAATATTTTTTCTGTCTGGATATACAATTTGCGTAGAATATTCTTTCTCTAAAAAATCGTGCATAGCCTGAAAGTCATGTTTTGTTGTAATTTCATGAAATATTGTTGACCAATCCATCTTTTTCACCTCGTTGACATTTTACCATAATTCGTCATGAATCGTGTTCTTTCATTTTAGATCCAAACATTCCATATGCATAGGATAGGCGACCATGATAAGATAGTATGTAACTAAATAACTATGGAGACGTATTGATATGCGAATTTTGTCGGTCCAATATCAATAAGTTAGATTTAAAGGAGTGCGTATATTATGGCTTTAAAAAAAGTATTAACAATTGCAGGTTCAGATACAAGTGCTGGTGCAGGCATGCAAGCAGATTTAAAAACTTTCCAAGAACTAGACACATACGGCATGGTCGCATTAGCTGCAATCGTAACAATGGATAAAGAAACATGGTCTCATGATGTCACACCGATTCCATTTGACGTTTTTAATAAACAACTAGAAACTGTGATTTGTATCGGACCTGACGCAGTCAAAACAGGTATGCTCGGCACAGAAGAAATTATTCAGCGCGCAGGCGAAGCCTTTACTGAATCAGGTGCCAAATATTTTGTCGTCGACCCTGTGATGGTATGTAAAGGGGAAAATGAGGTCCTTAACCCGGGAAATACTGAAGCAATGATTCAATATTTATTACCTAAAGCAACAGTAACAACACCTAACCTTTTTGAAGCGGGTCAATTGTCAGGTTTAGGCACATTGAAATCGATTGAAGATATGAAAAAAGCAGCACAAATCATTTACGAGCAAGGTGCGCAACATGTCGTAATCAAAGGCGGTAAAGCATTAGATCAAGATAAATCTTATGACCTTTACTATGATGGTCAAACTTTTTATCAATTAACAACGGATATGTTCCAACAAAGTTATAACCATGGTGCAGGCTGTACTTTTGCAGCGGCGACAACTGCAAACTTAGCGAACGGTCAAACACCAAAAGAAGCAGTCGTTAATGCAAAAGCATTCGTCGCTTCTGCGATTAAAAACGGTTGGAAAATGAATGAATTTGTTGGCCCAGTCGATCACGGTGCAGCCAATCGTATCGAACAAATTGAAGTTGAAGTAACAGAAGTATAATCATTGGGCTATCAATATATTTAAGAAACAGAACGGCTAGGGGTGTACGAACTTGAAAGCAACATACACCCCTAGTCTTTTTGCATTGATTAAGATACTATCTCCCCCATCCTCTATAATGCCTAGTTCAAGCCACTTCTAAACCAAGCGCTTTACATATATTGAAAGATTAATTTAGTTTGCAACTTTGATTAACTTTCGCATATGACGTATCTCCATTTGCTCATCAATCAATATGGCCTCTTGATTACCCTATACACCTAAGGTTGCCATTTCAATACGTATCATACCTGTTCTACTACTCATTGACCGAGACTGACCATTATGAACATTGACTTTTTAAGGCTGTACACTTTATATGGTGGTTATGTGTCTATAATAATTAAGTCACAAACCCTACATTTAAAACGTTGTTTTAACAGATTTAAATACACTGCTATCTCTTGGAATCTTAAAAAAGTAATTCACGATAAACGTTTTCCGTGTTTGTGTATTCGGTTTGGATTCGTATGATAACAGTGAGGACAAGTCATAGGCTTGTATGAAAGGGTACCAAAGATGACGATAGATTTCTTACCTCTAATAACTACATCTTCTTCAACTTTAGTGATTTTAATATTATTATCTTTAATTTTTAGTAACTTTAATATATCATTACACATAGGCGCAATATGTCTCCTTTATTTTTGGTTTAGTCACTTAAAATGATAGAGGCATTTGCGCTATTTTTGTACAAAAAAGCAGGATGACTTATGTCATCCCACCATAAAAAATGAAGAATCCTTTTTAATATATGAAATTGATTTTCTATACGTCCGTTCTATACATAATTTCGATGGCTGTCATGGCACGCCTTATAATCTAAAGCTTAATTCATTTCGATAACAATTGATGACGATTTATGCACTTTGATATCAAAAAAAGGCTGGGGTATTTCCCAACCTTTTTAAGTCGCTTATTCTTTATAGCGATAACATCTTTATAAGTAGTATTTATCAATGACTTTTAGATCATCTGATAATTCATAAATAAGTGGTGCACCTGTTTTAATTTCATAACCGACAATATCTTCATCAGATACGCCTTCTAAGTATTTAATCAAGGCACGTAAAGAATTACCATGTGCAGACACAAGAACAGTTTTGCCAGCTAATAATTCTTGTGAAATGTGATCATTCCAATATGGAATTACACGTACCAATGTATCTTTTAAACTTTCAGATTCAGGCATCACGCGTTTATCTAACAATTCATATTTACGATCTTTTAAATAACTTTCGCGTTGTGCTTCATCTTGCGCTGGAGGTGGTGTATCGTAAGAAC
Source organism: Staphylococcus sp. HGB0015 (assembly GCF_000411275.1). NCBI lineage: Bacteria > Bacillati > Bacillota > Bacilli > Caryophanales > Staphylococcaceae > Staphylococcus > Staphylococcus sp. HGB0015. The sequence goes on along the minus strand of NZ_KE150417.1, from coordinate 75,041 downwards.
GTCTCCAAATATGTACTTGATCTTCACCAAATTGTTTACGCGCTTCGTCTTTGTTTAATCCTTGCAATCCACCGTAATGACGTTCGTTCAAGCGCCATGATTTAACAACAGGAACATACAGTTGATCTGATTCATTTAATAAATGAAATGTTGTTTTGATGGCACGTTTCAATAATGATGTAAACGCGATATCAACATTAATTCCTTGTTCTTTCATTTTTTTACCCGAAGTTATGGCTTCATTATGTCCTTGTTCAGATAAATCAACGTCTGCCCATCCTGTAAATAAATTTTCAGCATTCCAAACGCTTTGGCCATGTCTACATAAAATAAGTTTTGGCATATTTTACCTTCTTTCTATTACGTGAACGCCAATCGCATTAAATGTTAATCAAAAATAAACGTTCACGTGCTAATCAATGTATTAACAAATGCGATTTATTTATTATATAAATTGATTATAACAAGTTTTTTGATGCTTTTACATGATTTACACTTGATAAAATATGAATATATTGTTTCATTTCCTAGCTTACTTATTTGTGCAAGTTTAATAGAACAAAATTATTATTGTAAGGTTACCTTTGGGTTGAAGCGTTACTAGTGAAATTTCTGTTTCAGTTGGTTTTTAAGAGTCTCATCCATTTGGACAATCTTGTTCGATATTTAAGAAAAGAGGTCAAGTTCAGTATAATTCACCACTTTGTTTAGTCGAAAAGTTATATCGCAACACCTTCTACTTACGAGAATACTACCAACTCCTTTTTGCAGCTGACAAAATCATTTGAAAAGTAATGGGACAAAGTCTATAAAAATTCATTATAAACTTCAACAAGCGGCTTGCGATGGTTTCAATATTTATTATATACATAACTTGGATATATGAATTATCAAACTATAGATATTTAGGTCAATGCGCTTCGTTTATAATTTTATTAACACTTTTATATCTAGTATATATTTCATTAGTTTATGTCTGCTTGCACAACGAAATCTATTACTTTTTGCTTTCCGCTAAATAAAATCTTCAACTAAATCTATGGGAATTTTATTATACCAATATGAAAATTCATGTGTGCGGAGCCCCCTTTATACATATTCACAATTCTTAACGCTTATAGTAAACCTTATAAATATATGCAGTTTATCCATGCTTTATATTTTATTCACTTACAATTTCATATGAATATATCTTGTTCATTACTTCATTATTATTTTTTGTTAACCGTTCAATCATATGGTTACATATATCTTTAGCCATATTTTCTATAGGCAAAGATATACTAGGTAATTGGGGGCTGGTGATTTTACATATGTCATGATTGTCTGTGCCTATTAGAAATATCTCATCTCCTAATACTTTTTTCACTCCTGCTGAAACGAAATCATTTCCAGTGTATACACCCTGAATATCTTTATACTTTTCTCTAATTTTCATCCCTATTTTGATGCCATCATTGATTGTAAATGCCGAAGAAAATAGATAATCTTTTCTAAAAGAGATTTTATTTTTTGAGAGCGCTTTTTTATATCCATCTAATCTCAACTTTTGAGCGCCATTAAAAGGATTATCAATACATATTGCTATATTTTTTATTCCTTTTTCCAATAAATATTCTGTAGCTGCTTTCGCGATATTATACTCGTCAAAATGAAAATTAGATACACTTTTAGTTTGGTTTGTATCATTACAAGAAATAATTAATCCACTCTTAGAATACTCTTCAATGACATCGGCGCTATTTTCTATAGAACACAGAACAACTGCATCAATTTCGTTTTTTTCTAACGACATTAGTACTTCTTCTTCTTTGCTCGGTGAGCAAAATGTTTGATGAATAAACGATTTATAACCTTTTTCATTAAAATTTTTGGTTAATTCATATGATATTTTAGAAAAAAATGGATGATCGATATAAGGAATCGATATGGCTACAGACTTTGTCGTCCTATTTCTAAAATATATAGCAATATTATTAGGGACGTAATTATTTTCTTTTATATATTGCAATACTCTGTTTCTTTTTTCTTCATTAACGTATGGATGATTATTTAACACTCTAGATACTGTAGATTTTGAGACATTGCACGCTTTTGCCACATCAAAAATATTCATCAAATTCCCCCGAAAATTATATTGACATGGGAATGTTCCCACAATTTAATATGAGTTTATCACAAATAAGGCGGTGCTTCTATGGATTTAAAATCAAATAGTATTTTTAAATTTCGTAAAAACATTCAAAAATTAAAAAGTTATAATGAAATTCATGCTAATAAATATCTTTCCAGTAAATTGGTTATTGAAAAACCCAAAAATTTATCTAATAAGCCCATTCAAAAAGTAGAATTTATGCCGGTAGATCGTTTAATAAAGGAAGATGAGTCAGAAAGAATCATAAAAGCATTAAAAAATTTTTTGCCAACCGGTAAATATACAAGTGGTAAATACATTTATGAATGTGAACAATATCTAGTTGAATATTTATCTATTAACCATGTGATAGCGTTATCAAGCGGAACTTCAGCCTTAACAATCGGATTGATAGCCCTAGGGGTTAAAAATGGCGACGAAGTTATTCTACCTTCAAATAGTTTTGCTGCCACAGAAAATGCAGTTTTATCAATAGGGGCAATTCCAGTTTATGCTGATGTTAAAGATGATTTTACTATTTGTCCTAGATCAATTGAAGACCGAATCACTTCAAAAACAAAAGCTATTCTACCCGTGCATTTATATGGTCGATTTTGTGACATGATAAAAATTAAAGAGATTGCAGAAAAATATAACATTAAGGTGATAGAAGATGCTTGTCAAGCAATAGGATTAAATGGTGTAGGTACTTACTCTAATCTAGCAGTGCTGAGTTTTAATCCATATAAAAATTTAGGGGTTTGTGGGAAAGCTGGCGCTATTATAACAAATGATACTGAATTAGATTATAAATGTAGACTAATTAGTTATCATGGATTTGATTTGAAAGAAAAAAATAAGAAACTCATGAACTTTGGATTTAACTCTAAAATTGATAACACACAAGCACTAATAGGCATCATTAGAATGGAATATTTAACTTTTAATCAATATAAAAGATTAAAAATTGCAGAAAAATATCACGAAGAATTATCAAATATTGAAAATTTAATCCTACCTGCATTAGACAACAAGTCAGTATGGCATCTATATCCTGTCAGAATTGGCAATAATAAGAGAGACTTTGTAAAGTCTGAACTTGAAAGTGTTGGCGTGAAAACTGAAATATACTATCCATACCTAAGTCATAAACAAATTTCTTATAAAACAAATCTTTCGCTTCCAAACACGGAAAGATTACATAAAGAGTTGTTACGTTTGCCTTTATATCCTAGTTTGATGGAAGAAGAACAAGATTATGCTATTAATGCAATCAAAAATATACTGGGAGGAGGAGTAAAATGAGCCAAAGTTTAATATTACTCGATTTTGACGAAACATATTATAAACATAACACTAATAACAACGATTTATACTACTTAAAAGAAATGGAAGCGTTACTAGAAAAAATATCAAATAAAAATAGTGTCATCACAGCGATATTAACAGGAAGCACTATAAATAGTGTCTTGGAAAAAATGAAAAAAGTTGATATGTCATACAAACCAAAACACATTTTCTCTGACCTAAGTTCCAAAATGTTTACATGGAACAATAATGAATATGTTGAATCAGATGAATATAGAGAAGAAGTATTAACAGAACGTTTTTTATTAGAGGATATATTAGAAATATTAAACACTATTTCATTAAAACATAAAGTTGAATTTATTCCACAAAGAATATTTAGAGAAAACGAAACCCTGTACAATTTTTACTTCTATTCTACAGGTAATACAGAATTGGACGTGAAAATCTTAAAGAATCTCATAGATTATTCTAAAACAAAAAATTATATGCCCAAATTTAATCGTTGTAACCCGTTAGCCGGGGATCCTGAGAATGCCTATGATGTGGATTTTACTCCTAAAAATGCCGGCAAGTTATATGCGACAAAGTTTTTAATGAAAAAATATAACATTTCAAAAAAGTCAATTATTGGATTTGGTGATAGTGGCAATGATGAAGAGTTTCTTAGCTACTTAAAGCATGCGTTTATTATGTCTAACAGCAAGGATGAAGAAATAAAGAAAAAGTTTCCAAATACAAAATATCCTTATTACAAAGGGATATATAAACATGTCAGTGAATTCATAGGAGGGAAATATGATTAAATACGGAATTATTGGCACGGGGGGTATTGCGAAAGTACACGCTGAAATTATAAATAACCTCTCAGGTGTATGCCTTTATGGAGCTCACGATATAGTTGATTCAAACTTAGAAAAATTCTGCTTAGATTTTAATACAACTGCTTATAGGGACATCCACGATATGTTATCAAAAGTAGATACTGTTATAATATGTTCCCCTAATTTTTGTCATGTAGATCACATAGTTAAATCGTTAGATTATAGCTGTGATGTATTATGTGAAAAACCCTTAACAGTTAACCTTACTGAATCAAATATAATTAGATCTTACAACAACAAGACAAATAATATAAAAAGTATAAATCTAAACTATAGAAATCTGGCGGTTATTAAAAAAATTATCACATTAATAGAAAATGATAAAATTGGTGAAATAATATCTATTCATATGTCATTTTTAAAAAATAGTGCTTATCGAAGAAAAAACTTTACTTGGAGAGATGATGGTACTTCAAAATTAAGTAGTGGGGCTTTAGGTGATTTAGGGGTACATCTTCTTGACTTGGCTACTTATATTACAAATAGTCAAGTGAAGGTAGAAACAATTAAAACTAAAATGATGACCAAAGTAAAACATAAAAGCAATAACCTGGTTCAAGTTGATGACCATTCAGAGACGTTCTTTATAACTAATCACGGTCAACACATTCATATAGAGACTTCAAAAGCATGTGAAAAGGAATTATGCGGATTCCATATTAATATATCAGGATATAATGGCGAAATAAAGTTTTCATCTAAAAAGGGCGGGGTAATTATTGTAAGCAATAATAATGTTCAAGAAATCATTCCATTAGAAGATAGGATATACATTGACCCTGAAAATGAGTTTTACGGGTGGAAAGATAGTTTTTACTACACACATTTAAATCTATTAGAAGCTATCAAGAATAAAAAAGAAACTTCTATTTCAACTTTCGAGGATGGTTTGAGAGCACAAGAAGTTTTAGAACATTGTATTAATAGTCATAAACAAAAGCAATACATTAAACAAAAATGACTAAAAATCACATCCTCTATTTTTCTTTAATGTATTTTCTTATTGGCTTGATACACACTTTTGTCGGTTCATTTAATCAATACTTAAAAATAGAATTTAATATGAATCAATCAGATGTGTCAAATTTAATAAGTATTCAGTTCACGACATTTATGATCGGAGTATTTTACTCTATTTTATCATTTAGTAAAAGTATAAAAAATACGCTTAAAGTAATTCATTTGTTAATTTTAATAATCGTTACTGCCTTTGTTTTTTTCGAAAATTTCTTACTTCTTTACTTTCTCATAGCTATACTTGGATTTTGTGCTGGTTTAATAGAATCATCTATAGCATCATATATATTTAACAATAAATTCAATTCTGCTAAAGTCTTTGGATATATTGAATCATTCTTTGCTATAGGGGCACTATTGCTTCCTATTATTGTATGGTTGTTCGAGTCATACTCAAATACAAAATTCTCAGTTCTCTTTATACTTATAGTAAATATTTTTTCGCTTTGGATAGTAAGTTCACTGACATTCGAAATAGATAATAAGAAGAAAAGTAACCTCACTAATGTCTTTACTAATAAAAAGTTTATGATAATTATAATTATCTTGATATGGTGCTTCTTTTATATTAGTATAGAAACTAATTTTTCAAATTTACTGCCATATATGAATTTAGTTTCTGATAATTTAAGTTATATCACTGTCAGTATATTTTGGTTTGGAATAATTATAGGGAGATTACTGTATGCTATTATATTGTCAAAAATAAAAATAAGATTAGAGAGTCTACTATTATTATATACAATCATCTCACTACTTTTATACATTATATTAATATATTCAGATACAGCAGATTTGTTTAAGTTAATATTATTATTTTTACTAACATTATTCTTTGCACCAATGTTCCCGTTAGGCGCTAGTATAATCAATAGATTTAGTAGTAATAAAAATTTGTTAACTAGTATTTTCATTGCTGTAGCCGGTATTGGAGGAGCAATTGGTGCTACAATTATTAGAACAGCTTTAACTTTAAATATCCCTGCACATGTAACTATTTTGTCGATATTATTAATTTGTTTATTCTTAAGTATTATTATAACAAAAATTACTAGAATTAATGTTTAATATATAGCAATAATGTTATATAATACTTCTGGATTTATGTCAAGAATACGGACACAAAAAAAGAGAATTCTACCGCGCTTCGCTTGCTAGCCTAGCCCATCATGTACTTTTAAAAATCAAAAAGTACATTCTGAGCTAGGTTATTTTGTTGCGTATTTCTTCTTAAATGCAATGGGACTCATATAATTTAACGTTGAATGTGCGATTTTAGAATTGTAAAAAGTAAGGATATATTCCACAATGCTAAACATCGCTTCATTCCTAGTTTTATAGTTCTGATGATGTATCAATTCCTTTTTGATGATACTATGAAAAGATTCTATACATGCGTTGTCGTAACAGTTTCCTTTACGACTCATACTGCTCTAAATCCCTTTTTCACGTAGTAAATTTTGATACTCTATTGAGGCATATCGATATCAAAAGTCGATTCTTAAAGAACGAAATAGTTATTCTAAAACGGATCATGATGCCACGTTTATGAGAATGAAAGACGATCAAAGGTGACATATTCAACACACAAAACTGGCCATATGCGGAAATTAACGATGAGTTTATTTGTCCCAATCATAAACGTCTAGGATTTAAAAGGTATGCTTATCGACATGACCGTTATGGATTTAAAAGAGATTTTAAATTATATGAATGTGATGACTGTTCAGCTTGTCCACTTCGAAATCAGTGTATGAAATCTAATTCAAAAGTAAATAAAAAAATCATGAGAAATTATACTTAATACTTTAACCCCGTCACCCTCGATGTATCACTCTTATTCAGACTTATTATCGAAATTACGTCCCTCGAGTCCTGCAAGTTCTTCTTTCGTTGCTGCTGGTGCTTTCATTTCAAAAATTTGATCGACAACTGTGTAATCATAGTAACCTAGACGCGCAATAGGACGGATAGACTTAATATCTAACTTTCCATTATCCATAATGACATTATCATCAATATGTACTTGCGCTACACGACCAATAACAATATCTACCGCCGAAACAGGGTCGCCAGTTGGAATGCGAATTGTTTGGACATACTCACATTCAAAATGCACGGGTGACTCTTTGAAACGGTAACCCGGCGCTTCGATACATGCTTCTTTTGTCACACCTGCAAATTCAAACTCATCTTCCTCGGGTGGTAACGCTTTAGACGACAAGTTTACAGCTTCTCGCAATTCATATGTTGCCATGTTCCACACAAACCAACCTGTCTCTTCAGCGTTTTTCACCGTATCTTTACGCTCATGATTTCCTAATACTGATTGATTCGCCGCAAACATCACCATTGGTGGATCCCACGTTAAATTTTGGTACTGGCTATAAGGCGCTAAATTGTCTTTCCCATCTTTTGAAACCGTTGAAATCCAACCAATCGGACGTGGTACCGTACTACTTTTAAATGGATCATGAGGTAAACCATGACTTCTAATCCCTTGTTTTGGTGAATACTCCATAACATTTCCTCCTTGATAGATGACTTTGCTTTAATCTAACAAATCGTGTAATCAGTTTCTAATACATAAATTCTATTAAATTATAAGGAAATTCTATTAATCGAGTGTGTCATGCGGATGAGACATCGCTGCACTTAATCTAAAAAAGAATTTAAAGCTGAAAGCAAGCCATGCAAATTCCTCTCAACGTATTAACATTTTCAAAAAAAGCTAGTTCCACATCACTTCTGTAGAAACTAGCTTTTCCCTCAATTTCAAATCATCGATCTATTTTTGATGATACTATTCTAAATTAGCATGGTTATTTTGCATGGTTGTCTCGTTTATATCTAATGCGGACATTAAATCTAATACGACACCATCTAACATCAACTGTGCACTTTGCTCGAATAAACTGCCGAGCGGTTGAGCAGAGCCTTCAGATTGATGTTTCGTACCTGCAGGAAGGACAAGCGTCACTTCTGCACGTTCACCTATCTTAGAATCAGCTTTTGTTGTTACTAAAGCAATTGTTGCACCTACTTCATGCGCTTTGTCGGCTAATAATTTTAAATGTGTCGTCGAACCTGAACCTGAAATGACAACGAGCAAATCCCCTTTTTGAATAGAGGGTGTTGTCGTTTCGCCGACGACATGCGCCTTTTGGCCAAGTTGGTTCAAACGCATCGTAAAACCATTTGCGACAAAACCCGAACGTCCTTTACCTGTCACAAACACCGCTTCTGCATTTAACACAGCTTGTTCAAATTGTCGGATGGCTTCTTCATCGACTTGAGACAACGTCTGTTCAAGCTCACGATGAATGAGTTCAAATTGCTGTTGAATAGCCATTTTATTTACCTTCAATCGCTTCACGAATTTGTTTTGCTGCTTCACGTGGATCGTCAGCATTTGCGATACCGCCACCTACGATAATTAAGTCTGGTGATTCTGCAGCCACTTCTTTAACAGTTTCAGGTTTAATACCACCTGCAACTGCAACTTTTGCATTTTTAATGACAGATTTAACTTTCTTCAAGCTTTCTAGTGGTGATTGACCTTGTGCTTGTAAGTCATAACCTGTATGAACGGCAATATAGTCCGCACCAAGCGCATCAATTTCTTTTGCACGTTTTTCTAAATCTTGTACTGCAATTAAGTCTACCAACAATTGTTTACCATGTTTGTGTGCTTCTTCTACAGCATTTTTAATAGATGCGTCTTCTGCCACACCTAAAATTGTAACAACATCCGCACCAAATTTAACAGCTTGACTCACTTCATAGTCAGCTGCATCCATAATTTTCAAGTCTGCTAAAACTTTGACATCTTCATCTTTTACATTTTCTTTTAAATGTTGAACGGCAGGTAAGCCCTCATTAATTACGATAGGTGTTCCGATTTCTACAATATCTACATAATCAGTTACCTTTTTAGCAAGTTCTGCTGCCTCTTCTTTATTTAGTAAGTCTATAGCTAATTGTAATTCCATGATTTCATCAATCCTCCGTCTAATTTGTAACTCTCATGATAACATATTTACCCAACATATAAGAGATTAAACAAATCGGATATCGAGGAGATACTGGAAAGCCTTATCGATTAAGGCATCGCAGCATCATCCACAAACACTTCGACATGTGGATGACGGTGTAATATTGACGCCGGTACTTCAGTTGTAATGGTTTTTGTCATTAATTGACGCATTGCCTCTCTTTTTTGCTCACCAAAGGCAAGCAAAATAATACGTTTTGCTTTCATAATTGAATGCAATCCCATTGAAATCGCCTGTTTAGGCACATCATCAATCGTTTCAAAATAACGGCTATTCGCTTGAATTGTACTTTCAGTCAAGTTGACACAATGCGTTAGGCTATCAAAAGAGGTACCTGGTTCATTAAAGCCGATATGCCCATTTTGACCGATACCTAATATTTGAATGTCCACTGCGCCACCTGTTTCTAATAACGCTTCATAACGTTTTGCTTCTGCTTGGATATCCTGTGCAATCCCATTTGGGAGATGGATACGCTCTGGATCAAAATGTGGGTAAGCGCTAAAAAGTACTTTTTGCATATATTGATAATAACTTTCTTCATGATTTGCAGCTAAGCCAACATATTCATCTAAATTAAAAGTTTCAATATGTGAAACGTCTAATTGATTTTTTTGTAGTAGCTCGACTAAATATTCATACACTTTTACCATTGTACCGCCTGTCGCCAATCCTAAGCGACTCTCTTTTTGATATAACATTTGCTTGTAAAGTTCACACGCTACATGGAATGAGGCATGTGCTTCTGTCCCTAAATTGATAATTTTCATCTTCGCATCCTACTCCTCAATCATTTTTACAAATCGTCTTGTAATGTCTCGAGGTCTTGTAATTGCACCGCCTACTACTGCAGCATATACCCCTTTTTCAAATACCGTTTTCAACATTTCCGGTGTGATCACATTACCTTCAGCTATCACTTTCTGTTGTACAACTGACAAAACATCTGTTAAAAATTTAAAGTCTTGATCATACAAGACTTGTCCTTGTGTTTCTTCTGTATAGCCTCTCAAAGTAGTTCCTATATAATCAAAGCCTAGACGATCCGCATTTTTAGCCTCTTCAATCGTCGCAATATCTGCCATAATTTCAACCTGTGGCGCTTTTTCTCTTATATATGTCACTAGTGTTTCTAAATCTTGCTCTGGACGTTCTCGCAATGTGGCATCTAATGCTATCACTTCACAACCACTCTCAATTAATTCATCCACTTCTTTTTGGGTCGCAGTGATAAAAACAGAGGAATTAGGATAGTCGCGTTTTACAATGCCTATAATAGGCAAGTCTACTTCTTTTTGAATTGCCATAATATCTGCTTTTGTATTTGCTCTTATCCCTACCGCGCCGCCTTCTTTGGCTGCTAAAGCCATTTTGCTCATAATCCAAGATGAATGCAACGGTTCATCTGGTAATGCTTGACACGATACGACCAAGCCTTGAGGTATTTTCATATCATTCCACATTCCTTTCGTTGTCTGTTCCTTTGTATTAGCCTGTATGGCATAGGTTTACGCTTCGATTCAGCTATTTTTATCCGTCATATGACTACTTTTCATTTTATTAAAGTAGATCTATTCATTGTCTACGCCATATCTCTTTAAAAATCTGTCTATATTTATGATTTCAATGATGCTTCATTCAATTTAAATCGTTCTGCGCAACATCTTTCGCAGTTGAAAACGTACGTCTAAAAAATATTTCATTTTTAAAGTACAGTACAAGGTGCATAACTATACGCTTATGCTTTGTGTTTCAATGCATCATCTGTCCACTTTCAATATATCATTTTGAAAATATCCGTCAATAAAATACATTGTTTTGAAAAATCTTTTCAAATACAATGAGATTAAAGGAGAATTGCTATGAAAATTGAAAATCGTATTCAACAATATCAACATCTTTTCACAAAAGTGGATCGACAAATTGCAAATTATATTTTAAATATTGATTATCAAATGGATATTGGTGCCATAAATAATTTAGCTGATGTGATTGGAGTCTCGCCTTCAAGTGTGACACGCTTTGCTTATAAACTACAATATGATAGTTTTCAATCTTTTCGATTCGCTATTCAACATGAATTGCAAGTGAAGCCGATTCATAATAGTCCGTCTATACAAATTTTGCACCAACACTATCGTTCAATTATGGATCATACTGGAGAATTTTTAGTTGAGTCAGATTTGCTCTACCTCGTAAATACGATTAAAAATAGTGAAAAAACAATTTTTATCGGTATTGGTAGTTCTGGACTGAGCGCGCAAGAACTTTATTTTCGTACTGCTCGTATGGGGTTTAATACGCTTGCGATTACTGATGCCCATTTAATGACTGTCGTCGGGCATATGTGCAATAACAAAACAACCATTGTTGCTTTTACCAATAGTGGTGCGACGCAAGAAATTATTGATAGCATTTATCATGGATACCAAAATGGAGCGACGATTATTGCTATTTCTCATTTGCGCACTCCTGCACTTGAAAGTTATTGTGACCGTATCATTATCACTGCCGATCGTAGTCGTACGCATGATGCGTATTTTATTAATTCACAATTAGCCAATCACTTTATTATTGACCTACTCAGCTATCATCTTTTACAAGATCAAGAGCGTCTTGACTATTTTACAGAAAGTTATCAACAGCTCGTGATGAGAAGACAACCCACACCTCAATTAAGTAAAGATTTGCTTTTATTTGAGGATTAAAATGAGCAGAGCTATATTAATTTTCTTTCTTTTTTAGTAAAATGGACAGATAACCATAATCAGGAAGGCAGTGAATTTTTTGCAACCGATTACAGAAACGACTGTTCAAAAATTATTTGATCACTATGCCAATGAACCTGTCTATATCCACGTTGAGACAACAAATGGCGCTTATGCGAACCATTTTGATCAGCGTGTATTCAACGCAGGCACATTTTTAAGAAATATACAGCTGACTTATCAGCACGCCCAACTTAAAGGGGGCGGCAAGGATCCTTATCGCGTAGGTTTAAAGCTCGACAACAGCGGTTGGGTTTACGTTCAAGGCTTAACACACTACGAAGTGAACGATGATGAGGAGTTCTTATTAGCAGGATTTAATTATGAAGGTCAACTTGCGGCAGCACTTGAAATTAGTCGCAAACCTTTTAAGGCGTAGAAAGGAGTACGAATACAAATGACGATTGAAAAACATATTCTTGTCATCTTTCCTCATCCTGACGATGAGACATTCTCCTCAGCTGGTACACTTGCACGTTATATCAACGACGGTGTGCCAGTTACTTATGCTTGTCTGACACTTGGTCAAATGGCACGTAATTTAGGAAATCCCCCTATCGCGACACGCGAATCACTGCCTGATATTCGTGAACGCGAACTTGAAGATGCTGCAAAGGCAATCGGGATTACAGATTTACGTAAAATGGGACTACGCGACAAAACGGTTGAATTTGAACCCCATGAAGAAATGGATGCAATGGTTCAAAAATTAATCGATGAGACGCAACCTACAACCATTATTTCTTTCTATCCTGGGCATGCGGTTCACCCAGACCATGAAGCGACTGCTGAAGCTGTTGTAAGAACAGTAGGTCGAATGGAAGAAAGTCGTCGTCCAAGACTACAACTTGTAGCATTTAGTAACGACGCCATCGACGTGCTCGGTGAACCTGATATCATCAATGACATTTCAGACTATAGAGACCAAAAATTTGCTGCTTTTGAGGCGCATCGTTCACAAACAGGTCCGTTTTTAGAACAACTTGCGAATCCTCAAGGACAAGCATCGGGTGTACCTAAAGATGCAGCAGCTTATTTAACAACAGAAACATTTTGGACTTATCAATTTAAATAAATGGTATGACATTCGTATTACTGTGAAAATTTAGTGGAGGAAGATACATGACTGAATTTGATTTATCAACGCGTGAAGGTCGTTGGAGACATTTCGGTTCGGTTGATCCCGTTAACGGAAGTAAGCCGACAACAAAATCTGAAATGCCCGACCTTCAAAGTACGCATAAAAATTTCTTATTTGAAATAGAAGAAGTAGGAATTAAAAATCTCGTTTACCCTGTTTGGATTGATCAATACCAAACGGCTGGTAATTTTAGCTTTTCGACAAGCCTGACGCAAGATGAAAAAGGCATTAACATGAGTCGTATATTAGAATCTGTCGAAGCGGAGTATGACAACGGGATCCGACTTGAATTTGAAGCATTAACACAATTGATGAATCGTCTCAAAACAAGTATGAAACAACGAAGTGCGGGTGTAGACGTGAGCGGAAAGTGGTTTTTTGATCGCTTGAGCCCAGTTACTCAAATTAAAGCAATTGGCCATGCAGATGTCACATATGGTTTAGCTGTCGATAATGATCAAGTTACACGTAAAGAATTGACGATTGAAGCTGCAGTGACAACGCTTTGTCCATGTTCTAAGGAAATCAGCGAATACTCTGCACACAATCAACGCGGCATAATTACTGTCAAAACGTATATCGACAAAAACGCAACATTACCTGAAAACTATAAAGAGATTATTTTAGATGCAATGGAAGCCAATGCGAGCTCAATGCTTTATCCCATCTTAAAAAGACCTGATGAAAAGAGAGTAACAGAGCGCGCTTACGAAAACCCACGCTTTGTAGAAGATTTAATACGCTTGATTGCTGCTGACTTAGTAGAGGTCAACTGGATAGAAGGCTTCGACATTGAATGTCGCAACGAGGAATCTATCCATCAGCATGATGCGTTTGCAAAATTAAAATATAGAAAATCATAGTTTACTTTCATAAAATTATCTTTTTTGAGGCAAACTCATCATAATCTTAATGATTTAGAAGGGACTCTAGATTAAACCAATAATCTAGGGTTCTTTTTAATGTTTTATAAATGAGTCTTTGAAACTAGACAATTTACCGTCGTGATAGTGATCCTCTATTTTTATTCATAAAAAAATCGGAAAGGCAAAATTGAAATATCATTTCACCAATCCGATTGATACAAAATCCATCATGCTAGATGGATTATTTTACACGCTACAATATAGTTAAAAGACAATATGCCATATCACACTTAAGCCAATTTAATTATCCTCACCTAAAACACGATAGATTGCTTTTGCAACACCGCTCTCTTCATTCGAAGCTGTTACAAAAGTGGCATTTTCTTTTAATTCAGGTAAAGCATTGTCCATTGCCACAGCAATACCTGCACGGTCTAACATTGATTTATCGTTCAAATTGTCACCGATTGCCATGGTATCTTTCATATCAATGCCTAATTTTTCAGCAATCGTACATAATGCTAACCCTTTTTGTGCATCTATGTGCGTAATTTCTAGATTACCTTTAGAAGAAGAAGACACCGCTAAATTACTACTCTCTGACAATTCAGCCTTCACTCGGGCAATTTTATCTAAATCTGTATCATGTGCAAGGACTTTCATGATTAACTCTCCTGTTACGGATTCTATATTGTCATAGTTGTCTACTACTTTTAATGTTCCAATTTCAATACGATGATTAATATGTTGACGTATTTTTTCAACATCCGGTTGTTGTCCTGAGTATTTAGCAATGTCCAAATAAATTGCTAAGTCACGCTCAGGATCTTCAGTATAAATACCAAAATTGGTATAAATTTGGTAATAGACATTTTCACGAACGAGCACGTTTCGAATACGTTGATAAAGTTCATGATTTAGACTTGATGTATGGACAATATCAAAGCTTTCATCACGAACTTCTGCGCCATTCAAACAAATATATGGGACTTTTAATCCTGTTGGTTTAATCGGATCATTCGCTTCATAAAACGCTCGGCCTGTCGCAATTGTTACTGTAACACCGCGTGATTGTGCGTATTGAATGGCTTCAATATTTTCTTGTGAAACTTCATGTGCAGCGTTTAGCAACGTGCCGTCCATATCTGTGGCAATAAGTTTTACCATCTTTATCCCTCTCTCTTTTATGTTTTAAATATAAAATGACTGTCTCAAATACAGTCTCATTCTATCAAAATTATGACAATAAGTATTGTCCAAACATTTTCATCTATTTAAAACGAACGAAAGGATTATCTGTCCAACGCTGTGTCATTCAGTCAGGTATTTGTTATTTGACACTCGGCACCCACTTATATTATTTTTTCATGCCTCAATCCCTTAATTAAAGCTTAGTTTGACATTGCCTTAGCAGCTTTTCGTTGACGTAGCGTTCTAAAGAATTGACGTAAGATTTCACCACACGAGTAGGCCAATACACCTTCAATCACTTTTGCTCGGTGATTCATACGCTGATCTTGAACGAGATTCATTAAACTACCGGTGCATCCCCCTTTTGGATCATAGGCACCAAATACAACAGTGTCCACTCGACTCATCACAATGGTTCCTGCACACATCACGCAAGGCTCTAGTGTCACATACAATGTACACCCTTCTAATCGCCAAGTTCCTAACGTTTCAGCAGCTTGTTCTATTGCCAGATGCTCAGCATGTGCAGTCGGATTTTGATTGGTTTCACGTAAATTATGTGCACGTGCAATCACTTTTTCATTTTTTACGATAATGGCACCGATAGGCACTTCTCCTTTTTTTGCCGCTTCACGTGCTTCTTCAAGTGCCAATGACATATAATATTGATGACTTGTCATACAGAAATAGCCTCACTTGTGTTAAAATTTGTAATACTGGTTCAATAAAATTTTTTATGGAGAGAAAAATATGAAAAAACCGTTTATCGCAATCGAAGGACCGATAGGCGTTGGCAAATCTTCATTAGCGCATAAGTTGAGTCAATCTTATCACTTTTATGAAGCAAAAGAAATTGTCGGCGAAAATCCTTATCTATCAGATTTTTATACAGATATTTCCAAATGGAGTTTTCAAACGGAAATGTTTTTCCTATGTCATCGTTACAAAGCTTATCAATATTTAGCTGAATACGATGGTGGCATTGTCAGCGACTATCATATTTATAAAAACAAAATTTTTGCGCGTAATACTTTAAATGATAAAGAATATGATAAATTTTCCAGAATTTATGACATTTTGACAGAAGATCTGATTTCTCCAGACTTCACTGTTATTTTAGATGCAGATTTAAGTATACTTAAAGCCCGTATCGCCAAACGAGACCGTGATTTCGAAGCGAATATCCAAGATGATTATTTATTAAAACTTAAAGAAGATTATGCAAATTACTATCAATCATTAAAAAATGATGGTCATCATGTTTTATGGATAGACACAACAAAAATTGACTTTGTTGAAAATCCTGATGACTATGCGTATGTATTGGAACAAATTAACGAACTAATCGGAGGCAAATGAAATGAATCAATATAACATTCCTTCCAATGCTATTATTACGATAGCTGGAACCGTTGGTGTTGGGAAATCATCATGCAAGCTTTAGCTGAGAAGCTTAACTTTCGAACTTCTTATGAAAATGTAGAAAATAATCCTTACCTCGATAAATTTTATCAAGATTTCAATCGATGGAGTTTCCACCTTCAAATTTACTTTTTAGCAGAGCGTTTCAAAGAACAAAAACGTATGTTTGAATATGGCGGTGGTTTTGTACAAGATCGTTCTATTTATGAAGATGTCGATATTTTTGCGAAAATGCATGAAGAACAAGGTACAATGTCTGAAGAAGATTTCCAGACCTACTCAAACCTTTTCGAAGCAATGGTATTAACACCTTACTTTCCTAAGCCGGATGTCCTTATTTATCTCGAATCTGATTATGACACTGTGATTGAACGTATTCAAACACGTGGCCGTCAAATGGAAATCGAAACAGATCCAGAATATTGGAAAATGTTGTTTAAACGTTATGACGATTGGATTAATCAATTTAACGCTTGTCCAGTTGTTCGTGTCAATATTAAAGAATACGACTTATATGAAAACCCTGAGTCGATTGATATCGTGCTCAAGAAAATCGAACATGTGATTCATACATATAGACAAGTGGATTCGCGTTCATAATCCGTATCTTTTCAAGATTAATGCGCTAATTTTAAAGCAGGTTAAAGAAGAAACAACGCACGTTGTTAACTTCTTTGATCTGCTTTTTTATCTAATACCGACAGTAATTGACTGACGTCATCAATGACCACATCTGCCGCTTCAAATGTCGCTTCTTGCCCTAATCCTGTTCTTACACCTACATTTAAAGCACTACCTGCATTTTTTCCAGTCAACATATCGTTATCTGTATCTCCCACCATGACAAGCGCTTCACCTTGAACGCCCATGTCCCACAAAGGTTGAAGTAACCGTGCATCTGGCTTTTCATATTGATCACCCTCTGTAGAAATCAATAAGTCAAAAACCTGCTCCAATTGTGTGGTTTTGATAAATTTGTCTACCCCTACCGCATTATCACTTGTCACTAGACCTAACTGATAGGACTGTTGTTTTAGTTCATAAAGCAATGTCTGCACACCTTCATACAACTCAATTTCAGGTTGTCTTTGACGTATTAGTTGCTGACTTCTTTCCGAAACCCATTTTGTAGTTTCCACATCTGTAAAAGCGTTAAATACATTGATCATATCTTTTAACGTTCCTGATGCCATGATACTTCCTTTCACAAATTGATGATCACGTATACCTAATTTGTGATACACTTCAATCCGATTATCAATTTTATAATGTGCACAGACTTCATCAACTAATTGTATGCCTATCTTGGTCCAACTCTGATCAAAATGTATCAGTGTGCCATCTTTATCGAATAATATCCATTGTTGATTTGTCATTTTTTCACACCTCATCTGTTTTGCGTTACGTTTATCATACCTCAAAATAAAGGTTCTTCATTTTTTATGGTGGGGTGACATAAGTCATCCTGCTTTTTTTGTACAAAAATAGCGCAAATGCCTCTATAATTTTAAGTGACTAAATCAAAAATAAAGGAGACATATTGCGCCTATGTGTAATGATATATTAAAGTTACTAAAAATTAAAGATAATAATATTAAAATCACTAAAGTTGAAGAAGATGTAGTTATTAGAGGTAAGAAATCTAACGTCATCTTTGGTACCCTTTCATACAAGCCTATGACTTGTCCTCACTGTTATCATACGAATCCAAACCGAATACACAAACACGGAAAACGTTTATCGCGAATTACTTTTTTAAGATTCCAAGAGATAGCAGTGTATTTAAATCTGTTAAAACAACGTTTTAAATGTATGGTTTGTGGTCGGACTTTTATTTCTAAAACAAATGTTGTTGAGGATAACTGTTTTATCTCAAACCATGTTCAGAAAGCTATTATAGATAAAGCAACACAAGTTCGCTCAGAAACTGATATCGCAAGTGATTGTAACGTTTCTGCATCTT
>NZ_KE150417.1:0-56282 GCF_000411275.1 Staphylococcus sp. HGB0015 | reverse complement strand
AAGAAGCAATCGGAAGTTTGCGACTTAATTATTATAGACACATAACCACCATATAAAGTGTACAGCCAAAATAAAAAGCGTCCAAAATTGAACAACGCAATTTTGACGCTTTCTTTTTTCAAATTTAACAATGATCCAGATGTCTTATCTTTCGTAATGTGGTACAACTACACGCCATCCTTTAGGATCGTCTAATTTTCCACTTTGAATACCTGTGTAGTGATCATAAAGTTCTTGTGTAATAGGGCCTGTTTGATTATCATTAATTACAATCTGTTGATCTTTAAATTGTAATGTTCCTACAGGTGAGATAACTGCTGCTGTGCCGGTACCGAACACTTCTTGTAAAGCGCCTTCTTTATGAAGATCAAATAATTCATCAATCGAAATACGACGCTCTTCGACTTCATATCCTAATGTTTGTGCCAATTCAAGCACCGTTTTTCTCGTAATCCCTGGTAAAATACTACCGTTTAATTGTGGCGTAACCACTTTGCCATTAATGACAAAAAAGATGTTCATACTTCCTACTTCTTCAACATACTTTTGTTCTACACCATCTAACCATAGCACTTGATCAAAACCGAGTTCATTTGCATTTGCTTGGGCAAGTAAACTTGCAGCGTAGTTTCCTGCTACTTTCGCGAATCCAACGCCTCCACGCACAGCACGTACGTATTCATCTTCAACATAAATTTTAGTTGGGCGTAATGAATCACCGCCATAATATGAACCCGATGGTGATAAAATAATTAACAAGCGATATTCGTGGGACGGGTGAACACCTAACACACCTTCTGTCGCAAATACAGTCGGTCGAATGTAAAGAGACTGACCTTCTCCATCTGGTACCCAATCACGATCAATATCTACGAGCTGTTTTAATCCTTCTAACAATAATGCTTCGTCAATTTCCGGCATTTTTAAACGTGCCAACGACTGATTGATACGTTTAAAGTTTTCCTCAGGTCTAAACAAAACAACCTCGCCGTTATGTTTGTATGCTTTTAACCCTTCAAATACTGATTGGCCATAGTGAATACTCTGTGCTGACGGTGAAAGTTCAATTGGACCATAAGGAATAATCTTTAAATCGTGCCATCCTTTTTCTAATGAGTACTCAAAGCTTAACATGTAATCAGTGAAGACTTCACCGAAAGTAAGCGATGCATTGTCGGGCTTTTCTTTGAGTGATTTTCTGGCATCAAGTTTAATGAGTTCTGACATGATTATTCCTCCTAAATATGTAAATGTAATATATGCATTATAACAATGACAGTCATACAATTCAATGAGAATTCTGAAAATTAAAACAACTTATAGATTTTATTTTAATTTTTGTGAGATATTTCTGCCATTTCAAAAAGATAGCGCTATTTCGATTAACCTATACGAAACAACTATATTATCATCTATCTTACTTTCTAACTGATTGAACTTCAATTGATTTGATATATGCGTCGGCCCTCATATTGTTGTTAAATCCTGAAATGACACGATAACAAGTAAAAAACAGTAAAGTTATTGAAATGCTGAATTTCCTTCAGCCACATACTTTTCAACAACTTTACTGCTTTATTTCATATTTATTTAGGCTTTATGACTTTCTTTTTCGCGAATACCTTCTAACATACGTGTGGTCATCGCTTCTAAATCATATTTAGGGTTAAAGCCCCATTCGCCACGTGCACAACTCGTATCAATATTATCTGGCCAACTTTCAGCAATATCTTGACGTACAGGATCTACATTATAATCTAACGTAAATTCAGGCATATGCTCTTGAATTGCTGCCTTTACCATTTCTGGTTCTATACTCATTGCACTTAAGTTATATGCATTACGATGAATCAGTTTACCGCCGTCCGCTTCCATTAATTGAATAATCGCTTGTATCGCATCATCCATAAACATCATATCCATATATGTGTTTTTATCAATGTAGCTTGTGTACTTACCTTCTCGAACCGCTTGGAAATAAATATCAACGGCATAATCCGTTGTACCGCCACCGGGCTCTTTAACATAAGAAATCAAACCAAGGAAACGAACACTGCGCGTATCCACACCAAATTTAGTAAAATAGTAATCGCACAATAATTCCCCAGAAACTTTATTTACACCGTACATCGTATTTGGTCTTTGAATTGTAACTTGTGGTGTATTTTTCTTAGGTGTGTTGGGTCCAAATGCACCGATAGAACTTGGGGTGAAAAATTGTAAGTTTAAGTGACGCGCTGTTTCTAACGCATTTACAAGTCCACCCATATTCAAATTCCATGCCAATAAAGGCTTTTGTTCAGCAGTTGCAGACAATAGCGCAGCCATATGCATCAAAGTGTCAGGCTTAAATGATTCTGCAATTTGCATCATTTTATCTGCATCTGTCACATCTAATATTTCAAAAGGACCTTCCGCAACTATAGAACCTGCTTCTGGCTCACGAATATCAGTAGCAAGCACATTTTCAGTCCCATAAACTTCACGGCATTTTGCGACAAGCTCCGTCCCAATTTGTCCTAACGCACCGGTAACCATAATTCTTTTCATAACGTCATCCATCTCCATTCTGTGTTTCTCCTGAGGACACATGTGTTTTATGTACAATCATTTTCTGTAAAATATAGTACAATTATAACATTTAAGCGTTTTCTTGTATATGCATGATATACATAGAAATACACATTGATTTCAAATTCTAACTTTATCGTAATTTTAAATATCAAAGATACCTTAATGCTAAATCGGTTTGAGCTATAAGCATATTTTAAGCTAAAGATAAAGTTATAGACAAATAAAGGAAATCACCCACTAGATTTGTATTCGTTTATAACCATTTTTACGCAAATGCAGTTATCTTTACCAAGGTTTCACAACAAAATTAATTCTCTATCCTGATACGATAGACGCATAAATCAAAAAAGGGCAAGGTAAAATCATTACACTGCTATGTTAAGTGTACACCTTGCTCTTTAAAGATGACTCGAAATATTGCCCTTTACTAGCTCAAATAACGAATCTTAATATATAATTTTTAAGTTAAATGACTTCTAATTCTTTACCCACACGTTCATACACTGCTAATGCTTCATCTAACATTTCTTTTGTGTGTGCAGCTGTTGGCATATTACGTACACGTCCTGTACCACGTGGCACAGTTGGGAATACGATAGACTTAACATAAATGCCTTCATCCATTAAACGTTTACTAAATTGTTGTGTTTTCTTTTCGTCTCCAATAATTACAGGCGTAATCGGTGTTTCAGATTTGCCTGTATTAAATCCTAAACGGTTAAGACCTTCTTTTAAGTAATGCGCATTGTCCCATAGGCGATCATGAAGTTCAGTGGATGCCATTAATTTATTGACCGCTTCAGTAATAGCTTTTGTATCCCCAGGTGCCAATGAAGTAGAGAATAAGAACGGACGTGATTGTACTTTCAACCAGTCAATTAATTTTTGTGAGCCCGCAACATAGCCACCCACAACACCAATTGCTTTAGATAATGTTCCGATTTGGAAATCAACTTTGTCTTGTAAGCCGAAATGTTTAACTGTACCTGCACCTTTACCCATCACACCTGAACCGTGTGCATCATCCACGTAAACCATGATACCGTATTCTTCACAAATTTCGACAATTTCAGGTAATTTAGCAACATCACCATCCATACTGAAAACACCGTCAGTAATGTACATCACTTTATTGTATTGTCCAGATTCTACAGCTTCTTTTGCTTTTTGACGTAAATCATCCATATCTGAATGGTTAACACGAATAATTTTCGCTTTTGATAAACGGCAGCCATCAATAATTGAGGCATGGTTTAATTCATCAGAAAGAATAGCATCGTTTTTATTCATAACCGCTGAAATCGCAGCCATATTACAATTGAAACCTGATTGGTAAGCAATTGCCGCTTCTGTACCTTTAAATTTCGCCAAAGTCGCTTCAAGTTCATCATGTAAATCTAATGTACCATTAATAGTACGTACTGCCCCTGCACCTACACCATGAGAATCAATGGCACTTTTAGCTGCCTTTTTCAAATCTTCGTTTGTTGCTAAGCCTAAATAGTTATTTGAAGAAAGGTTAATGTATTTTTTGCCATTAATTTTAATTTCAGGACCGTTTGCACCTTCAATTGTATCAATTTCATTATAAAGACCATTATCTTTTAAATAACTAATATTTTCTTCAAGAAAGTCATTTAACTTTTGTACCATGGTTAAGTTCCCCTTTCAATTTTCATACACTTTAATCATAACGTATTTTGTACAAACTTAAAAGCAAGTGTATAATAAATGAAATAACTGCGAGTAAGGAGGGAGCATCGTGACTGATCGGTTCCAATTGGCTTATGAAAAAGAACAGGATATGATTGAAACACGCCGTTACCTTCATCAATATCCCGAATTGTCTTTTCAAGAAAAACATACCCATGATTATATTGTAGAGCGTCTCCAAAAATTAAACTTTCAAATTGATGCGCATGTAGGACAAAACGGTATATTAGCGCGTATATCAGGCGAAGAGCCCGGTCCTACAATTGCTTTGCGTGCTGATTTCGATGCACTACCTATCGAAGATTTAAAAGACGTCCCTTATCGTTCTAAAGTACCAGGTGTTATGCATGCCTGTGGTCATGATGGCCATACGTCTATATTATTAACCGTTGCGGAACTATTACACGCGCATCAATCGGAGTTAAAAGGAACGGTCGTTCTGATATTTCAATATGGCGAGGAATTAACACCGGGCGGCGCTCAAGAAATGATTGCAGACAATGCATTAATGGGCGTCGATAAAATCTATGGTAACCATTTGTGGACAGGCTACCCTACCGGCACGATTCATACACGACCCGGGCCTATGATGGCACAGCCAGATGAATTTCATATTACGCTCTTTGGTAAAGGTGGTCATGGCGCGAAACCTCATGAAACCATCGACCCCATCGTTATTTTGGCAGAATTCATTTTAAGTGCTCAAAAAATCGTCTCAAGAACGATAGACCCCGTCAAACAAGCAGTACTCTCTTTCGGTAAGATTGAAGCAGGAAACGCCGATAGCGTTATTCCTGATACGGCCACTTGCCAAGGCATTGTTCGAACTTTTGATTCTGAAGTTCAAACACACATCTATCATAAAATGGATAAGCTGCTTCAAGGACTCGCATTAGCAAACGATATCACTTATTCATTTGATTATATTAAAGGTTATTTACCTGTCTATAATCATGAAGCATCAGCAGAAACCGTTAAAAAGGCAGCCAATGCATTGAACTTTCGATACCATGACTCTGATCTCATGATGGTTGGAGAAGATTTCTCTTTTTATTTAAAAGCCAGACCCGGTGCTTTTTTCTTTACGGGTTGCGGTAACCCACAAAAAGAAACCGATTGGCCCCATCATAGTCCACACTTTGATATTGATGAAAGTGCGATGAAGTACGCCGTAAGTACATTCATGAAAATATTAGAACTTGAAGGCAACTTTTAGTTAAAGTTTCAAGTTGAGAGTATAAGCAATATAGAAAATCTTTTTGATAATGTTGTTACTTCTCAAACAACTAATCCAGGTGCACTATCGTACATTAATGGACAATTTCATATTTATAATGAGTTAGAAAGAAGAGGACAGTAATGATTTGATTGTCCTCTTTTTTACGTTTTATTCCCTCGTTAAAATGAACTTACTTTTATATCAAACTCCCTTTTACTTCATTTATTATTCTATATTTTTATTGTTGAAAAATTGATATTATCCAATAGCCAAAATTCATGTAACCGCTTAATACAAGTCATATCAACGACTTAATAAATTGATATTTTTAAAGTAACTATTTTCATCTAAATAATAAAAACATTGTTTTTGATTAAATTAGTTTTGTGTTCTAGACTTAAAATAGGCGTAAGTCATATGAGTGATCTATTTGATGCCTTGCTTATATATTTTAGGTATGAATCGTTCACTGATACTGACTTATCTTACATGATAAGGAAGGAATTGATAACATGACTCATCAAAACTATTCAGCTGCAGATATGGTGATTGATACTTTAAAACATCACGGTATTGACTATGTATTTGGTATACCGGGTGCAAAAATAGATTTTCTTTTTAATGCATTAAAAGATGATGGCCCTGAACTCATTGTTACGCGTCATGAGCAAAATGCTGCCATGATTGCTCAAGGAATTGGCCGATTAACTGGAAAGCCAGGGGTTGCCCTTGTAACAAGTGGACCAGGGGTGAGCAATCTTACTACTGGCCTTCTCACTGCAACTTCTGAAGGTGACCCTGTGCTTGCTATTGGTGGACAAGTTAAGCGTAATGACTTACTTCGTTTAACCCATCAAAGTGTGGACAATGCATCATTATTGAGATCTTCTACAAAATTCAGTGCGGAAGTTCAAGATCCTGAATCATTATCAGAAGTGATGACAAATGCGATTCGAGAAGCAACTTCTGGAAAAAATGGTGCAAGTTTTATCAGTATTCCACAAGACGTTATTAGTGCGCCAGTTCAAACAGAAGCAATCGCTGTTCCTCAAAAACCAAAATTAGGTGTTCCTGCAGAGGAAGACATTAAAAATATTGTCGAAGATTTAAAATCTGCACAATCACCTGTATTATTAGTGGGAATGCGTAGTTCTAGTGAAGCTGAGACACATGCGATTCGTCAACTTGTTGAAAAATCAAAATTACCTGTTGTTGAAACATTCCAAGGTGCAGGTGTCATTAGTCGTGAATTGGAGTCACACTTCTTTGGAAGAATAGGTTTATTTAGAAACCAAGTGGGTGATGAGCTTCTTAGAAAAAGTGATTTAGTTATCACAATTGGTTATGACCCAATTGAGTATGAAGCAAGTAACTGGAATAAAGAATTAGAGACTGAAATTATCAATATTGATGAAGTTCCTGCAGAAATCACAAACCATATGCAACCTAAAGCTGAATTGATTGGTAATATATCAGAAACAATTCAACTTATTTCTGAACATATTGATCATCCGATCTTAGACGAAGAAAAGTTACAAAAGCTCGATTCACTTAGAGATAATATATCTGAAGCAACAGGGATTAAAGCAACACATGTTGAAGGTGTCCTTCACCCTATCGAAATTATCGATGCGATGCAAAAAACAATTAGTGACGATTCAACAGTGACTGTCGATGTAGGAAGTCATTATATTTGGATGGCTAGAAAATTTAGAAGCTATAAACCACGTCATTTATTGTTCAGTAATGGGATGCAAACATTAGGTGTCGCTTTACCTTGGGCAATTGCTGCTGCACTCGTTAGACCTCATGAACGTGTAATCTCAGTTGCTGGAGATGGTGGCTTCCTATTTTCTGGTCAAGAACTTGAAACAGCAGTTCGTAAAAACCTTAATATTACACAATTGATTTGGAATGACGGACGTTATAATATGGTTGAATTCCAAGAGGAAATGAAATATCAACGTTCTGCAGGTGTTGAATTCGGGGAAGTTGACTTTGTCAAATACGCAGAGTCATTCGGAGCAAAAGGCGTTCGCGTCACTACACCAGCAGAATTAGAGCAAGCAATTAAAGAAAGTTATACGACAGAAGGACCTGTTTTAATTGATATTCCGGTCAATTATGCCGATAACATAAAATTATCAACAAATGTACTACCCGATGCATTAAATTAAACAGAAAAGAAAGCAAAGGAGTAATTCGAGTATGGCACACACATTATATCAACACGGTACTTTAGGTACGTTAATGGCGGGATTATTAGAAGGCACTATGAGTGTAAAAGAAGTACTGGAACATGGTGATTCTGGACTTGCAACATTAACAGGATCCGACGGTGAAGTGATTTTTCTAAATGGAGAAGCTTATCATGCAAATGAACATAAAGAGTTCGTTAAATTAAAAGGCGATGAAATGACGCCTTATGCAACAATTACACGCTTTTCTGCTGATGAAACTTACCAAACAGAAAATAAATCTTCTGAAGACGTGTTAGAAGAAGTGAAAACGCATATGCTAAGTGCAAATATGTTTTCATCTGTAAGAATTACAGGAACATTTAAAAAAATGCATGTGCGTATGATGCCTGGCCAAGAGCCACCTTATACACGTTTAATCAATTCTGCGCGTAGACAGCCAGAACAAACAGAAGAAAATATTCAAGGAACGCTTATTGGCTTTTTTACACCTGAACTCTTTCATGGGATAGGTTCTGGAGGATTTCATATCCATTTTGCTGATGATGCCCGTCAGTTTGGTGGACATGTCCTCGATTTTGAAGTCGACCATGTTACAGTTGAAATTCAAAACTTCGAAAATTTTGAGCAACATTTCCCAGTTCATAATCGTACATTTACAGAAACTGAAATAGATTATAACGACATTGCTGATGAAATTAGAGAAGCTGAATAAACCCTAAAAGTGGCTTATTCATTTAAATCTAATTAACCATAGAAGACGAGACTGAGCATTGTATTTAAACAGTATGTTGCTCGATCTTCGTCATCCTTACTTAAAGAGGGGATGAAATATCATCATATTCATATGTG
Organism: Staphylococcus sp. HGB0015; assembly: GCF_000411275.1. Taxonomy (NCBI): domain Bacteria; kingdom Bacillati; phylum Bacillota; class Bacilli; order Caryophanales; family Staphylococcaceae; genus Staphylococcus; species Staphylococcus sp. HGB0015. The sequence continues at coordinate 47,726 of NZ_KE150417.1, read as the reverse complement.
CTCACTCGCGCTAGGCTTGGGAGACTGTTAGTGATTGAATATGATACCCCTCTTTTTTATAAATGATTAAAAGTTATATGCACTGTTTTTTGTAATCTATTTTAAGCCAATTACAAATGATTAAGGAGGCAGACTTCAACGTCTTGCCTTCTTATTTTTTATAAGTTAAAACCAATGTCCCCTCCTCCCTTTTTATATTTTATTGTATAGGTTGAAACGATTTTCAATTGATTAGGTCAGTTCTTCAGCTAATACTTTAAATATTCAAACGATAATCTTCAGGTTTCACAATAGGGACCACACGCATAAAGAGATATTTAAATAAGAAATTGAATCCAACCGGCGCAATAATAAAAGCAACTAACATTTTTATAAAATTAGTTATATTCCAACCACCGTCTACTAAATTTAAGTAATTAATGGGTCCAACTAAGCCACTAAATCCAAAACCTGCACTCATAGGTGTGCCAATAATATTTAATAGAGAGGCAATCAGACCGCAACAAGCCGCTGTACATACAATGGGTAGTAAAATAATGGGCTTTTGCGCTGCATTCGCCATCGACATTTTAGGCGATCCAATAAAATGTGCCACACTTGTTCCTTTCGTATTAACTGACCAACCTAATATCGCAAATCCAAAACCAGCTGCACAAATACCAATATTTGCTGCACCTGCACCAATGCCTGAAATTGAAATCGCAAGCGAAATACCTACAGTTGTAATCGGCGACACAATCATTATGCTAAATATCACTGCTATGATGATACACATTACGACTGCCTGAAGGCTCAACAGGGCTGCGACGCCATGTCCAATCCATGTGGTGATTTGCATGACATACGGCAACATCAAGCGTCCAATAAAGCCAACACCTACGAGTAATATAAGTGGTATCACTAAAATCGTATAGGCTTTTAACTTATCACCAATAAACAAAATCACAGCCGCTCCTAATGCTGCTGTCAGTCCCATATTGATCACATCACCCGTACCTTTAAGGATAATCATACCTTCTTTTCCAAATTGTGCTGCACCTGATGCAAACATCGTCGCTAATCCTAATGCTGTAGCTTGTATTGGATTAAATTTAAAATTTAAGCCGGTTAATACACCTACAACAAGTCCCATCATTGCATTAGACAATGCTAAAGCCCCTACAATAGGTTTCAAAAATGGCAGAACAGGCACTAATACTTTCATTAACTCCCCTAGTAATGCACCTGGAATAAGTACAACGACGACACCAATAGCCATGCCATTCAAAATATTCATTACAAATTGCTTTGCTGTCAAATTCTCCATGGTTTTCCCACTTTCCAATTCAAATTAAATAGTTCAATTTATCCCATCTTATACACAACACACTCAACGGAGTCATATCCCGCAATCAAAAGTGAAGTGGGAATATTTAGATAATTTCCATCATACACGCTTTAACGCTTAAAAGCAATAAATTTCGGGCAAAAGTGTACTTTTGAATTAATAGAATACTTTTACCAATAAGATGCCATTGATCTTTCAATTCAACGCAAAGCAGTAGACACTTATATATCATCAAGAAAAAATAGTTATTTTTAGCATTACTCTCTAGATAAGCTAGCTTTTTATTGTTTTACTTCTATAAATAGTTTAGTAGTGCATTGTAACATTTTATGTATGAATCATTTTGAAACGCAACAAAAAAGAGATTAAGTAACGCGATGCTACTTAACCTCTTTATTTTGCTTATCAATCCGATTTGACAGAGCGCCAATATAAAAGAGCTAACCCAACAGGGCTAGCTCTTTTATCTCATCAAATAGATGAATTATTTTTCGATTTCAGTAACAACGCCTGATCCTACAGTACGTCCACCTTCACGAATTGAGAAACGAGTACCGTCTTCGATAGCGATTGGTGAAATTAATTCAACTTCCATTTCAACGTTATCGCCAGGCATAACCATTTCAGTACCTTCTGGTAAGTGAACAACGCCAGTTACGTCAGTAGTACGGAAATAGAATTGTGGGCGGTAGTTAGAGAAGAATGGTGTGTGACGACCACCTTCGTCTTTAGATAATACGTAAACTTCTGCTTTAAACTTTGTGTGTGGTGTAATTGAACCAGGAGCAGCTAATACTTGACCACGGTTGATGTCTTCACGTGCAACACCACGTAATAAAGCACCAATGTTGTCACCAGCTTCAGCGTAGTCTAATAATTTACGGAACATTTCTACACCAGTAACAGTTGTTTTAGAAGATTCTTCAGCTAAACCGATGATTTCAACTTCTTCACCAACTTTGATTTGACCACGTTCAACACGACCAGTAGCAACTGTACCACGACCAGTGATTGAGAATACGTCCTCAACTGGCATCATGAATGGTTTGTCTGAGTCACGTTCTGGAGTTGGAATGTAATCATCAACAGCTTGCATTAATTCTAAGATTTTTTCTTCGTATTCTGGTTCGCCTTCTAAAGCTTTTAATGCTGAACCAGCGATTACAGGTACATCATCACCTGGGAAGTCGTATTCAGATAATAAGTCACGAACTTCCATTTCAACTAATTCTAATAATTCTTCATCGTCAACCATGTCAACTTTGTTTAAGAATACAACTAATGCTGGTACACCAACGTTACGTGATAAAAGGATGTGTTCACGAGTTTGTGGCATTGGACCGTCAGCAGCAGATACTACTAAGATACCACCGTCCATTTGAGCAGCACCAGTGATCATGTTTTTAACATAGTCAGCGTGTCCAGGACAGTCAACGTGTGCATAGTGACGTTTGTCTGTTTGGTATTCGATGTGTGAAGTATTGATTGTGATACCACGTTCTTTTTCTTCTGGTGCGTTGTCAATCATGTCGTATGATTGTGCAACAGAGTCACCATTTTTAGCTAATACAGTTGCGATAGCAGCTGTTAAAGTAGTTTTACCATGGTCAACGTGACCGATAGTACCAATATTGGCATGTTCTTTTGAGCGATCGAATTTTTCTTTTGCCATTATGAAATCTCTCCTCTTTGAATAAGAATTAATATTTTAAATATCTCTCATGAAAGTTACTCACCAACATGAGATAGATAATGATATTTCCTTTATAAATCATTTTACTGAAAAAATCAATTTATAAACAAGGCTTGCCCTTAGTCATATTAACATGATTCGCGCTAATTTGTAATGATTGAATTACTCGCCTTTGTTCTTTTTGATGATTTCTTCAGAGATTGATTTTGGCACCTCTGCATAGTGATCGAAGTACATTGTATAAGTACCGCGACCTTGCGTGTTAGAACGTAATGAAGTTGCGTAACCGAACATTTCTGAAAGTGGTACATAAGCGTTTACCACTTGTGCGTTACCACGTGGTTCCATACCATCTACACGTCCACGACGCGCAGTAACGTCACCCATGATATCACCCATGTATTCTTCAGGCATTTCGATAGTTACTTTCATCATTGGTTCTAAGATAACTGGATCACATTTTTTAGCAGCTTCTTTAAGCGCTAAAGATGCAGCAATTTTGAAGGCCATTTCAGATGAGTCGACATCGTGGTATGAACCGTCAAATAATTTTGCTTTAACATCGATTAATGGGTAACCAGCTAAGACACCATTTTCCATAGCATCTTTAAGACCTTGTTCAACTGATGGAATGTATTCACGAGGAACTACACCACCAACGATAGCATTTTCGAATTCGAAACCTGCACCTGTTTCGTTTGGTGTGAATTCAATGTGTACATCACCGTATTGACCACGACCACCAGATTGACGAGAGAATTTACCTTGAACTGCAGCAGATTGTCTGAATGTCTCACGGTAAGACACCATTGGCGCACCTACGTTAGCTTCAACGTTAAATTCTTTTTTCATACGGTCAACAATGATGTCAAGGTGAAGTTCACCCATACCACCAATGATAACTTGACCTGTTTCTTCATCTGTATGCGCTTTGAAAGTTGGGTCTTCTTCTTGAAGTTTCACAAGCGCTTGAGTCATTTTATCTTGGTCAGCTTTAGATTTTGGTTCAACTGATAAGTGGATAACTGGCTCTGGGAATTCCATTGACTCAAGGATGATGTCATTTTTCTCTCCACAAAGCGTGTCACCTGTACCAGTATCTTTAAGACCTACAGCAGCTGCGATATCACCAGAATATACAGTGCTGATTTCTTGACGTGAGTTTGCGTGCATTTGAAGGATACGACCTACACGTTCACGTTTGTCTTTTGTTGAGTTTTTAACATAAGAACCTGAAGTTAAAGTACCTGAGTATACGCGGAAGAATGTTAACTTACCAACGTATGGGTCAGTCATAACTTTAAATGCAAGTGCAGCGAAGTCAGCATCGTCGTCTGCTTTCGCAATCACTTCTTCATCAGGATCGTCCGCACGATGACCAATGATTGGTTTAACATCTAACGGAGAAGGAAGGTAGTCAATAACAGCATCAAGCATTAATTGAACACCTTTGTTTTTGAACGCTGTACCACATAATACAGGGTAGAATTCAACGTCTGTTGTTGCTTTACGAATCGCGTCTTTAAGTTCGTCAACAGTGATTTCTTCTTCACTGAAGATTTTTTCCATTAAGTCGTCGTTTGTTTCAGCAACAGCTTCGATTAATGTTTCACGTGCTTCTTCTGCACGTTCACGGTAGTCTTCAGGAATTTCAGTTTCTTCAATTTCTGTTCCTAAATCATTTGTGTATTTGAAACATTTCATTGTAACTAAGTCGATGATGGCATTGAAGTCATCTTCTGCACCAATTGGTAATTGGATTGGTGCTGCGTTTGCTTGTAAACGATCATGTAAAGTGCTTACTGCATAATCAAAGTTAGCACCTAATTTGTCCATTTTGTTTACGAATACGATACGTGGTACGCCGTATGTTGTTGCTTGACGCCAAACTGTTTCAGTTTGAGGTTCAACACCTGATTGCGCATCTAATACTGTCACTGCACCATCAAGTACACGTAAAGAACGTTCAACTTCAACAGTGAAGTCTACGTGTCCTGGTGTGTCGATGATGTTAACACGGTGACCATTCCATGCTGCAGTTGTAGCGGCTGAAGTAATCGTAATACCACGGTCTTGTTCTTGTTCCATCCAGTCCATTTGTGAAGCACCTTCATGTGTTTCACCAATTTTGTGGATACGTCCAGTGTAATAAAGAATACGTTCAGTAGTAGTCGTTTTACCCGCATCAATGTGTGCCATGATACCGATATTACGCGTGTTTTTCAAAGAAAATTCTCTTCCCATGGGTATTCTTTCTCCTTCCAGAATAATAGGATAATATATTTAGATATAGCTTTACCCTAAGCACGTACAGCTCTCTCAAACAAGCAAAATGCAAGTTGATTGTTACTGATACTGGAATTGCTCAGGGAATTAGCACATATCTTACCAGCGATAGTGAGCGAATGCTTTGTTCGCTTCAGCCATTTTGTGAGTGTCCTCACGTTTCTTAACTGCACCACCAGTATTGTTTGCTGCGTCTAAGATTTCGTTAGCTAAACGCTCTTCCATCGTTTTTTCACCACGAAGGCGCGCATAGTTTACTAACCAACGTAAACCTAAAGTTGTACGACGCTCTGGACGAACCTCTACAGGCACTTGATAGTTTGAACCACCTACACGGCGAGCTTTAACTTCAAGTACTGGCATAATATTGTTAATTGCTTCATCGAAAACTTCCATAGCATCGCGACCTGAACGTTCTTGAACTAGGTCGAACGCTGAATAAAGAATACGTTGAGCAGTTCCACGTTTACCATCTAACATAATCTTGTTGATTAATTTTGTTACTAACTTAGAGTTGTGAATTGGATCCGGTAACACATCTCTTTTAGGTACTGATCCTTTACGAGGCATAATACAAGTCCTCCCTTCCTATTATAGTATATTTATATTCTATCAGTCATGATTAAAAGGCTGATTTTACAATCTTTTAACCTTATTTTTTAGGTTTTTTAGTACCGTATAATGAACGGCTTTGCATACGACCATCAACACCAGATGTATCTAACGCACCACGTACGATATGGTAACGCACACCAGGTAAGTCTTTTACACGTCCACCACGTACAAGTACAACACTGTGCTCTTGTAAGTTGTGTCCGATACCAGGGATGTATGCGTTGATTTCAATGTTGTTTGATAAACGCACACGTGCATATTTACGTAACGCTGAGTTAGGTTTTTTAGGTGTCATAGTACCCACACGTGTACATACGCCACGTTTTTGTGGAGAATTCAATTTAGTGAATTGTTTCTTTTGACTATTGAAACCTCTATTTAAAGCTGGTGAGTCTGATTTTTGAGTTTTGCTTTTTCTTGGTTTACGTACTAATTGGTTAATAGTAGGCATTTCAAGTTTCCTCCTCTCTTCATTTCTTAATCCCACACATCCAGGTGGTTCATTTTTAGGTTAAATAAAATTTAGTAAGCAAAAACTTACTAATCTCATTTGAGCAAAGCAACAACCGTTGCTTTTACATTTATACCAACATATTCTCCCAATGCTTTGCGGCTTGGAAAGAATTCGATAGGTATCTTATTTTGATTGGCAAAGCATAACACGCGTGCTAAGAGATGCACATTAACATCTTCACCGATAATCAATGTTTTTACACGTTGTTTTTGAAGCGCTTTTAGCGTTTCTTTTAAACCAACAACGTAGGCTTGTTTGTTTAAGCGTGTGACTTTTTCATTAGACATTTACATATCCTCCAAAGTACTTGCTTGCATCAACCTTTACTATATTATCATTTTCATAAATGCTTCGTCAACTGTTATTCACAATAAATATTGATTTTTAGAGACTTATGAATACCTGTCAATCTTATATTGGGGATGCAGGCAGTCTGATTTCAATATTGTATACACGATATCGAAATCAGCCCCTACCTTTTATTTCTGTCAATACAGATCATATATTGACATATCCCAATATTACAACTTACTTCAATGATTCTAATTAGTCGATAATGACTTGCTCTTCAAGGCCTTGTTGTGGCGCTTCATCTTTTTCAATATCAACTTTACTGTAGCGTTTCATACCCGTACCTGCAGGAATTAATTTACCAATGATAACATTTTCTTTAAGTCCGAGTAAGTCATCACGTTTACCTTTAATCGCAGCATCTGTAAGAACACGTGTTGTTTCTTGGAAGGATGCCGCTGACAAGAAGCTTTCTGTTTCAAGAGAAGCTTTTGTAATACCTAATAAGACTGGTTTCGCAGTCGCAGGACGCTTACGTTCTTTAAAGGCTTCGCGGTTCGCATCTGTAAAGTTATGGATATCAACAAGTGATCCTGGTAATAATTTCGTGTCACCCGCTTCAATGATACGAACTTTACGTAACATTTGACGTACCATGACCTCAACGTGTTTATCGTCGATTTCTACACCTTGCATACGATAAACTTTTTGAACTTCTTTAAGCAAGTATTCTTCTGTCGCTGTTAAACCAGCAACTGCAAGGAAGTTTTTCGGCTCAATTGAACCTTCCGTTAATACTTCACCACGTTCTACGGATTGGCCAATTTCTACTTTCAAGCGTGATGTACCAGAGGCAAGATATGAGCGTGTTTCGTTCGCACCTTTAACAACGATTTCTTGTTGTCTATCTTTGCCAACTGTGATGTTATCAATCACACCTTCAATTTCAGTAATAACGGCTTGACCTTTAGGATTACGCGCTTCGAAAATCTCTTGGATACGTGGTAAACCTTGTGTAATATCACTACCAGCAACCCCGCCTGTGTGGAATGTACGCATTGTTAATTGTGTACCAGGTTCACCGATAGATTGTGCAGCGATTGTACCTACTGCTTCACCAACTTCGACTTTTTCACCTGTTGCCAAGTTTTTACCATAACATTTTTCACAGACACCATGTCTTGTGTTACATGTAAATGCAGAGCGGATATACATTTCTTCAATACCAGCATCCGTAATTTCTTTAGCGATTTCTGGTGTAATTAATTCGTCTGGACGAATGATAATTTTATCTGTCTCAGGATGACGTACAGTTTCTTTTGAATAACGACCTTCGATACGTTCAATAAATGGTTCGATCATTTCAGTACCTTCTTTAATATCTGAAACGAGTAAGCCACGGTCTGTACCACAGTCTTCTTCACGAACAATGACATCTTGTGCAACGTCAACAAGACGACGTGTCAAGTAACCAGAGTCAGCAGTTTTCAGTGCTGTATCGGCAAGACCTTTACGCGCACCGTGAGTAGAGATAAAGTACTCTAATACCGTTAAACCTTCACGGAATGATGAAGTGATTGGAAGTTCGATGATTTTACCAGATGGTGCGGCCATTAAACCACGCATACCTGCAAGTTGCGTAAAGTTAGATGCGTTACCACGGGCACCTGAGTCACTCATCATGAAGATTGGGTTCGTTTTATCAAGTGATTTCATCAATTTAGCTTGGATTTTATCTTTTGCATTTGTCCAAATTTCAATAACCGCATTATAACGTTCTTCTTCTGTTAATAAACCACGGTTGAATTGTTTTTGAACGCGCTCAACTAATTTTTCTGATTCATCCAAGATTTCTTGTTTATCTGGTAATACAACAATGTCTGCTACACCTACTGTAATACCTGCTTTTGATGAATACTTAAATCCTAAGTCTTTCATCAAGTCAAGCATCATAGACGTATCTGTAATGCTAAAGCGATTGAACACTTCTGCGATAATATTACCCAAGAATTTTTTGTTGAATGGTGGAACAAGTTCAGTATTTTCAAAGTACTCAGCTAGACCACCTTCACCAAGTTCTGATGGATCAACAAAGTATTTATCTGGTGTGTTTTTCTCAAGGTTCGTTGCTGTTGGCTCGTTAATGTACGCAAATGAGTCCGGAATAATTTCGTTAAAGATGACTTTACCTACAGATGTCGCTAAAATTTTGTTATTTTGTTCCTCAGTAAATGTAGGGTTGTTGAATGAAGAAGCTTGGACACCAATACGTGTGTGTAAATGTACATGACCATTCGCATAAGCTTTGATGACTTCATTCGTATCGTTAAACATCATTCCTGTATTCACAGCGTCTTTACGTTCTAATGTTAAGTAATAGTTACCTAATACCATGTCTTGTGATGGTGTTACGACTGGTTTACCATCTTTAGGGTTTAGGATGTTTTGTGCAGCAAGCATTAACATACGTGCTTCAGCTTGTGCTTCTTTAGATAATGGAACGTGAACCGCCATTTGGTCACCGTCAAAGTCTGCGTTATAGGCAGTTGTAACAAGTGGGTGCAAACGAATCGCACGGCCTTCAACTAATGTAGGTTCGAACGCTTGGATACCTAATCTGTGCAATGTTGGCGCACGGTTTAAAAGTACAGGGTGTTCAATAATAACATCTTCTAAAACGTCCCAAACTTCGTCTTCAGTACGCTCAATTTTACTTTTAGCATTTTTGATGTTTGTCGCAATTTCACGTTGTACTAATTCTTTCATTACAAACGGTTTGAACAATTCTAATGCCATTTCTTTCGGTAAACCACATTGGTACATTTTTAAGTTTGGACCTACTGCGATAACTGAACGACCTGAATAGTCTACACGTTTACCTAACAAGTTTTGACGGAAACGACCTTGTTTCCCTTTTAACATATGTGAAAGTGATTTTAATGGACGGTTACCTGGTCCTGTTACAGGACGACCACGACGACCGTTATCAATTAACGCATCTACAGCTTCTTGTAACATACGTTTTTCGTTTTGAACGATGATGCCAGGCGCACCTAAATCTAACAAACGTTTTAAACGATTGTTACGGTTAATAACACGACGGTATAAGTCGTTCAAATCACTTGTAGCAAAACGACCACCATCAAGTTGAACCATTGGACGAATCTCAGGTGGAATAATTGGAAGTACGTCTAAAATCATCCAAGCTGGGTTGTTACCAGAGTTACGGAATGATTCAACAACTTCTAAGCGTTTGATAGCACGTGTTAAACGTTGACCAGTTGCAGATTCTAATTCGTCACGTAATACTTTTAATTCTTGATCTAAATCAATCTCATCTAATAAATCTTTAATCCCTTCAGCACCCATTTTTGCAGTAAATTGACCAGGGAATTTATCATAATATTCACGGAATTCTGCTTCAGAAAGCAATGTTTTCTTTTCTAAGCCTGTTGGTCCTGGATCCACAACGACATAAGAAGCAAAATAAATAACTTCTTCTAACGCACGTGGTGACATGTCTAATAAAAGACCCATACGACTTGGAATCCCTTTAAAATACCAAATATGCGAAACTGGAGCTGCTAACTCAATGTGACCCATACGTTCACGACGTACTTTTGATTTTGTCACTTCTACACCACATCGGTCACAAATCATACCTTTGTAACGTACACGTTTATACTTCCCACAACTACATTCCCAGTCTTTAGTAGGTCCGAAAATTCTTTCACAGAATAGACCATCTTTTTCTGGTTTTAAAGTACGATAGTTAATTGTTTCTGGTTTTTTGACCTCACCATATGACCAAGAGCGGATTTTTTCAGGTGAAGCGAGTCCTATTTTCATGTAATGGAATTTATTTACATCAATCAAGGAGCCTACCTCCTTTAGTTTAAATTAGCTGTGCTAGTTGATTGATTCACACGATTTCATAATATATTAAAGCAATGTCTATTTAACGAACAGGATAGAGAGGATGCATGTAAGTTTCCACACATCTCTCTTCTCGAATAGCAAAAGCGCCACTCGTCTCCCTATCGTTTTAATCAAGTTCAGGTTAAGTCTTTAACGCGTTTCATGTTCTCAGCGCAATTAAATTCTTAAAAGTTACATTGAACGTACATAACTATCGGCACGCTATGACGTCTCATGCGACTTTGCGATCTCCTATTCAAGATCGATTTTGATTTTCAACATGCATTTATTCGTTAAATTCTTTTTGAGATTCTGGAACAGTAGATGGTTGAATATTGACTTTACGATCTGGAATATCATCCTCATCTAAATCGCGCATTTCAATTTCATTGTCTTGTTCATCCATCACTTTCACATCAAGGCCTAAACTTTGTAGCTCTTTCATCAATACGCGGAATGATTCAGGAACACTTGGTCTTGAAATGTTTTCACCTTTAACAATCGCTTCATAAGTTTTCACACGACCTACAGTGTCATCTGATTTGTAAGTTAAGATCTCTTGAAGTGTGTATGCTGCACCATAAGCTTCGAGTGCCCATACCTCCATCTCACCAAATCTTTGTCCACCGAATTGTGCTTTACCACCAAGAGGTTGTTGTGTAACTAATGAATATGGTCCAGTTGAACGTGCGTGAAGTTTATCATCTACCATGTGCGCAAGTTTCAACATGTACATCACACCAACTGAAATACGGTTGTCAAATGGTTCTCCTGTACGGCCATCGTAAAGTACTGTTTTACCGTCACGTGCCATACCTGCTTCTTCAATTGTAGACCATACGTCTTCATCGTTGGCACCGTCAAATACTGGTGAAGCAACGTGAATACCTAAGTTTTTAGCAGCCATACCTAAATGCAACTCTAAAACTTGTCCGATATTCATACGTGATGGTACACCTAGTGGGTTTAACATGATGTCAATTGGACGGCCATCTGGTAAGTACGGCATATCTTCTTCAGGAACAATTTTAGAGATGACACCTTTGTTACCGTGACGACCACACATTTTGTCCCCTACATGAATTTTACGTTTTTGAACGATGTACACACGAACAAGTTGGTTCACACCTGGTGAAAGTGAATCATCGCCTTCTTCACGGTTAAACACTTTAACATCAAGAACAATACCACCTGCACCGTGTGGTACGCGTAATGACGTATCACGAACTTCACGTGCTTTTTCGCCAAAGATCGCATGTAATAGGCGTTCTTCTGCTGTCAATTCAGTAACACCTTTAGGCGTCACTTTACCGACTAATATATCGCCATCTTTTACTTCTGCTCCAACGTATACAATACCGCGGTCATCTAAGTTTTTCAGTGCGTTTTCTGAAACGTTTGGTATATCGCGAGTAATTTCTTCAGGCCCAAGTTTTGTGTCTCGTGCTTCAGATTCATATTCCTCGATATGAATTGAAGTATAAACGTCATCTTTAACAAGGCGCTCACTCATAATTACGGCGTCCTCGTAGTTATAACCATCCCAAGTCATAAATCCAACAACAACGTTTCGACCTAAGGCCATTTCTCCGAGTTCCATAGATGGACCATCTGCAAGAATTTCGCCTTTTTCAACAACGTCGCCTGCTGCGATAATAGGACGTTGGTTATAACATGTACCTGAGTTTGAACGTTTGAATTTCGCTAATGGATAACGGTCTAATTCACCTTCTACTTCTTGACCATTTTCTTCAACTAAGCGACGTACTAAAACTTCGCTTGATTGAACATGTTCAACGCGGCCACGATACTTAGAAATAACAGCAGCACCTGAATCACGTGCGGCTACGTGCTCCATACCTGTACCTACGAATGGTGATTCTGGGTTTAACAATGGTACTGCTTGACGTTGCATGTTCGCACCCATCAATGCACGGTTAGAGTCATCGTTTTCTAAAAACGGAATACATGCTGTCGCAGCTGAAACAACTTGTTTAGGCGATACGTCCATGTAGTCCATTTTTTCTTTAGCCATAGTTGTGTTGTTACCACGGAAACGACAAACGATTTCGTCATCGATAAAACGTCCGTTTTCATCAAGTCTTGAGTTCGCTTGGGCAACAACATAACTGTCTTCTTCATCAGCAGTAAGGTAATCAATACGGTCTGTAATTGTGTTTGTTTCAAGGTCTACTTTTCTGTATGGAGTTTTAATGAAACCAAATTCATTCACACGTGCATAACTTGAAAGTGAGTTGATCAAACCAATGTTTGGACCCTCTGGTGTCTCGATTGGACACATACGGCCATAGTGAGAATAGTGTACGTCACGAACTTCCATTTGTGCACGTTCACGTGTTAAACCACCAGGCCCTAAAGCTGATAAACGACGTTTGTGTGTTAACTCAGCAAGTGGGTTCGCTTGGTCCATGAATTGTGATAATTGTGAGCTACCAAAGAACTCTTTAATTGATGCAATCACTGGGCGAATGTTAATCAATTGTTGTGGTGTGATTGAGTCAGTATCTTGAATAGACATTCTTTCACGTACCACACGTTCCATTCTTGATAAACCAATGCGGAATTGGTTTTGTAACAATTCACCAACTGAACGTAAACGACGATTACCAAGATGGTCAATGTCATCTGTATAACCGATACCATGCAATAAGTTAAAGAAGTATGACATAGACGCCACGATGTCAGCAGGTGTAATACATTTCACTTCTGAATCTGGGAATGCATTACCAATCACAGTTGTTGTACGTTCTTCATCATCATTTGGTACATAAACTTTAATAGATTGTACTTCTACAGGTTCATCGATAATACTATTAGGAAGTTCGTAAACTTGTGCGTTAGCATTTGTTTCAAGAACATCCATGATTTCGTCTAACTTACGACGATCTAAAACTGTGCCTTCTTCAGCAACAATTTCACCTGTGTCAGTATTTACAATAGGTTCAGCTAATTTTTGATTGAATAGGCGATGCTTTAAATGTAATTTTTTATTTGCTTTATAACGTCCTACGCTTGCTAAATCATAACGTTTAGGGTCAAAGAAACGAGAATACAATAAGCTTTTAGCATTTTCTACCGTTGGTGGTTCACCTGGACGTAAACGTTCATAAATTTCTAATAATGCTTGTTCTGTATTTTCAGTGCTATCTTTTTCTAAAGTGTTTCTTAAGTATTCATTGTCACCAATTAAATCAATGATTTCTTGGTCAGTTGAATAACCTAATGCACGTAATAATACTGTTAATGGTAACTTTCTTGTTCTATCAATACGTACATAAACAACATCTTTCGCATCTGTTTCATACTCTAACCATGCACCGCGGTTAGGAATAACAGTCGCATCATAGTTCACACGACCATTTTTATCTAACTTTTCATTAAAGTAGACAGACGGTGAACGAACTAATTGAGATACAATAACACGTTCCGCACCATTAATTACAAAAGTACCTGTTTCTGTCATTAAAGGGAAATCTCCCATAAATACTTCTTGATCTTTCACTTCGCCTGTTTCTTTAATAACTAGACGAACTTTAACGCGTAATGGCGCCGCATATGTTGCATCACGGTTTTTTGATTCTTCTAAATCATACTTCGGTTCACCTAATCTATAATCTACAAATTCCAATGAAAGATTACCTGTGAAGTCTTCGATTGGAGAAATGTCGCGGAACATTTCTAAAAGACCTTCTTTTAAGAACCAATCATACGATTTTGTTTGAATTTCAATTAAGTTTGGTAACTCTAAAACTTCTGAAATTCTTGCGTAGTTTCTACGTTTACGATGTCTTCCATATTGGACAAATTGACCTGCCAAACAGATTCACCCCTCAAAAATTGTGCGAACACTTTTCAGTTCTCATCATGTAACAAGACAAAAAGAAAACGGTAGCACATAATCGATGACACCATTTTCTATTCTATAAGTCTTATTTTGAAATGTTACAATGAAACTTTAACCGTAAAAGTACACACTTATTGAACATAATTATTTCATCTTACAACTATATCATAGTCAATATTTAAAATCAAGATTTAAAACTCTTTAATATGTGATAACCTTTACTATTTTTAACAGATGAGACGTTTCCAAAAACCTCGTCCATTTTTTTCTTAGCAGATGGCATGCCTTGCTTTTTTTGTATAACGACATACAACGCACCCTCAGTTTTAAGCACGCGGTATGCATCTGTCAAAATTTGGTGAACCACTTGTTTACCAGCACGAATGGGTGGATTAGTTAAAACGTAGTCACATGCTTCGTCTTCTATCATGGCTAACCCATCACTCTCTTGTATCGTCACATTTGAGATGCCATTCGCTTTGGCGTTTCTTTTAGCTAATGCTAATGCGCGATGGTTTACATCTAACATTGTAATATGATCATGGGGTGCAACTTTGGCCACCATTAAACCAATCGGTCCATAACCACAACCGACGTCAATAATCCTTTTCAATTGACCTGGCGGGTGTTCATTTAAAAATGTCTGTATCAATAAATCAGAGCCGAAATCAACTTTATCACGAGAAAACACACCTGTATCTGTTGTGAGTGACAGTTCGTGTTGCTGATAATAATAGCTAATTTCTCTCTCATCTGGTGTTGCATCAGGATGTGCATCATAGTAATGACTCACGGTGTCACACCTCTTTATCGTATTATATTCAAAAACCCGCTATTCCAAAAATAGCGGGTTTTTCACTTATCAACGAATTATTTTAATTCTACTGAAGCGCCAACTTCTTCTAATTGTTCTTTAAGTTTTTCAGCTTCTTCTTTTGGTAAAGCTTCTTTGATGATGCTTGGAGCACCGTCAACTAATTCTTTAGCGTCTTTTAATCCTAAACCAGTTGCTTCTTTAACAGCTTTAACAACTTTGATTTTAGATGAACCAGCTGAAGTTAACTCAACGTCAAATTCAGTTTTTTCTGCTGCTGCGTCTCCACCAGCAGCACCTGCTGCTGCAACTGGTGCTGCTGCAGTTACACCAAATTCTTCTTCGATTGCTTTAACTAAGTCATTTAATTCTAAAACAGACATTTCTTTAATTGCTTCAATGATTTGCTCTTGATTAGCCATGTTATTATTCCTCCAATTTTTAAGTTTTAATTTATCGTTTATTCTGCGTTTTCTTCTTTGTTTTCTCCAACAGCTTTAACTGCATAAGCAAAGTTGCGCATTGGCGCTTGTAATACAGAAAGAAGCATTGATACAAGACCTTCGTGTGATGGTAATGAACCAACTGTTTTCACTTCGTCAGCAGTAATGATACTACCTTCCATGATACCCGTCTTGATTTCTAAAGCTTCGTGTTCTTTAGCGAATCCAGCGATGACTTTAGCTGGGGCTACAACGTCTTCAGTAGTGAATGCTACTGCTGTAGGTCCAGTTAAGAACTCGTCTAAACCTTCAATGCCAGCTTGTTCTGCTGCACGACGTAACATAGTGTTTTTGTATACTTTGTACTGAACACCAGCTTCACGTAATTGTTTACGTAATTCAGTTACTTCTGCTACTGTTAAACCACGGTAGTCAACAACTACTGTAGAAACAGAACTTTTAAGTTGATCAGTAATGACGTCAACTTGTTGTTTTTTCGCTTCAATGATTCCAGACATTTTGACACCTCCATCGATAAGTTTTAGGTGCTTTTTATATTTAAGTCCAAGACTTAAATATAAAGCACTTTTTACCCACGGCAAAAAGTGCTTGAAAGTTCATACGTTCAAGTCCATTTTAGCCTCGGTAGGATGATTTTTAAGTTCAGTTAGAACTCCTACTGTCTTAGGTAAAATATTCAACAAAAATTAATATAACGGCTTTTGTGTAATAAGTCAACCATTATTTTCTATTTATCAAGTCACTTAATGATTTAGCGCATCATTAAGAGATAAGTCTTAAAGTTTGAAACTTGCAGTATCGACTTTGATACCAGGGCCCATTGTAGTTGTTACTGCAACAGACTTAAAGTAAGTACCTTTAGCTGAAGATGGTTTCGCTTTTGTTAACACATCTTGTAAAGTTTTGAAGTTTTCAACTAATTTTTCTGTATCGAAAGAAACTTTACCGATTGAAGCGTGTACGATACCCGCTTTTTCTGCACGGTATTCAACTTTACCTGCTTTGATTTCTTCAACAGCTTTTTTAACGTCCATTGTTACTGTGCCAGTTTTAGGGTTTGGCATTAAACCTTTAGGTCCTAATACACGACCTAATTTACCAACTTCACCCATCATATCTGGTGTTGCAACAACAACATCAAAATCAAACCAACCTTGTTGGATTTTGTTTACATATTCTGCATCTCCAACATAGTCAGCACCTGCTGCTTCTGCTTCAGCGATTTTGTCGCCTTTAGCAAAAACTAATACACGTTGAGATTTACCAGTACCGTGTGGTAATACTACTGCACCACGGATTTGTTGGTCATTTTTACGTGTATCAATACCTAAACGGAAAGCCACTTCAACTGAAGCATCGAAGTTAGCAATAGATGTTTCTTTAGCTAAGCTGATTGCTTCTTCTACTGTATAGAATGCTTGGCGATCAACTTTGTTTAAAGCTTCATGATACTTTTTACCTTTTTTAGCCATTTTTTGTCCTCCTTTAGTGGTTTTATCGGAATGTCCTCCCACATTTACTTGCTTCAAGCAAGTTGAGCGCAGATAGTCCCTAGCACAAATCTGTGCGAATCACAGTGAATGCTTTCTTGTTCATAGGCTACCTGCGTTCTTACGAAAATTTATTTTCTCATTGTCTTATTTGTTAATCAGTTGGTAATTACTCAACAATAATACCCATACTACGTGCAGTACCTTCAACGATACGCATAGCTGCTTCTTCGTCTGCAGCATTTAAGTCAGGCATTTTAGTGTTAGCAATTTCACGTACTTGATCTTTTGTTACTGTAGCAACTTTAGTTTTGTTTGGCTCACCAGAACCTTTTTCAATACCAGCTGCTTTTTTAAGTAATACAGCTGCAGGTGGTGTTTTAGTAATAAATGTAAATGAACGATCTTCATAAACATAAATTTCAACCGGAATAATTAAACCTGCTTGTTCTTGTGTACGTGCGTTAAATTCCTTTGTGAAAGCCATAATGTTCACACCGGCTTGACCTAATGCAGGACCAACTGGTGGTGCTGGGTTTGCTTTACCTGCTGGAATTTGTAACTTAACTACTTTTTCTACTTTTTTAGCCACGATGTGCACCTCCTTGATATCGTGATGTGGTCACAGGGCTCAATTTTGCCCTCCCACTCTTAACATTTCGTGACGAAATGTAGCGCTATGAATGCGCGACTTCGTAATTGTAACATTTTCATACGCTGAATACAACTCATTTTTTATAACTTTTTACACGTTTAGAGTTTTTCTATTTGATCAAATTCAACTTCAACTGGTGTTTCGCGTCCAAACATATCAACTAATACAGTCAACTTAAATTTATCCGCTTCAATTTCACTGATTTCGCCCACTTGATTTGCAAACGGCCCAGAAGTAATACGGACTTGTTCACCTAAATCCACTTCTACATCAATTGTCTTTTCTTTCATGCCCATTTGCTTAAGAATAAAACGTGCTTCATCTGGTAATAATGGGTTAGGTTTTGAACCCGCCCCAGCTGATCCTACAAATCCAGTTACACCTGGTGTATTTCTAACAACGTACCACGATTCGTCCGTCATGACTAACTCAACTAATACGTAACCAGGAAATGTTTTCTTCATTTGCTTTTTAGCTTTTCCATCTTTAACTTGTGTCTCTTCTTCTTCAGGAATCACAACTCTAAAGATTTGTTCTGTCATGTTCATTGACTCAACACGTTTTTCTAAATTCTTTTTCACTTTATTTTCATAACCAGAGTAGGTATGTACTGCATACCAACGTTTTGCCCCTAACTCTTCAGACATGCTGACAACTCCTCATTCACTATTTTATCATTTTAATTAATTGACCAATTCCAATATCTAAACCGTAGAAGAATAACAAAAAGAATAGCACTGTCATGACTACGATTGTTGTGTATTTTACAAGTTCTGGTCCAGTTGGCCAGCTTGTTTTTTCCATTTCGGATTTAACGCCTCGGAAAAAGCTTTCTTTTTTTGGCATAACGAAAATCCCTCCTATTTATTTAGATTCCTTATGAAATGTATGTGTATTACATTTTGCACAGAATTTCTTTAATACGAGCCGGTCAGTTTTATTGATCGTTTTCGGTACATGATAGTTACGGTTTCCACATTCCTCGCAATTTAATGGCACTTTTTTCAACTTATTTCACCTTGCTTCTATAATACCAGTTTACTATACATAAGTTTATGTTCAATTGTCAAACCACACTATTCGTCCAAAAGTACTTTCAATTTCTTACGGATTCGGTAGATGGCATTATATATTTTTTTATCTTCAGCCTTTAATGCCAATGCAATTTCTGACGGTTTCCATTCCTCAATCAGATATTTCAACACCTGCATTTCAAAATGACTTAATCCACGGTCCGCTAGTTTTAATACTTCATGACAAAATTGTTGCGATGTACACCCACTTTGATATTGCTGTGCCAACATAACTTGGTATTGCGTCGCATAGCGTTCAATATAGTTGTCGAATAACCGTTCATGCGTCATCTTTTTACGGCGATAGTCTATTTTACGTAAATAAATTGCGCGATGAATATAATGTTCGAAAGGGACATCGTAATAAAAATTCTCGCTTTGTATCTTTTTAAAAATGGCTAGCAACACTTCTTGGATAAGATCTTCGCAATCTGCCGGTATGATACTAAAGTCACTAAAACTTTTTCGTGCATATTGCTCAATGTAAGTGATCAATTGTACGATTGCCTCTGGTTGCTGGGCCTTTACTTGAGCAATCATTACAGAAAAAGTATCATCTAATTCATATTGATAAAGCATATGCGTTCTTCCTCGCCTTCGAAAAATATGCTTTATCATACCTATTCATAACGACTTCAGACAACTTGCGAAATCTTATTCTTCGGACTCGCCTCGCCTTAATTTCTCAAATTCAGACAATACTTCTTCAGATAAGTGAATCCGCGTTCTCGGCTTCTGTTCATGAAAATGATGCATCGACTTTGTGACGGTCTCTTTATTTTCTTTTAAATGGCGCCACATTTCTCTTGAAGATAAACGATAAGCGCCCGTCCCAAAAATAGCATGCTGTTCACTCATATCACTTGTTACAACTGTGATATGCGTTGTATGTTTGTTGTAAATATTGTAAACATAACGCTCAATAAAACTATCAGCCGTTTCATTTTCTTTCGTAAAAATCACATGCACACCATGATAGACAGACTCTGACTGAGGCGTACCTTGTAAAACACAAACAATTTTCCCTTTTATGACCGCATTATAGTTTGCGATTTCAATCAGCAGTTGCTCTCTTGCTTCTTCTAAGTTTTCTTTAGCTACTCGACTTAATTCTGGAGACTGACCTATCATGTTGTACCCGTCAATGATTACATAATAGTCTTTCATCTTTTAATCTTCACCGCCAATGGGCCGCCGTTTTCTAAACACTTCATACATCATTAAACTTGCTGCAACAGAAGCATTCAAACTATTCACATGGCCAACCATAGGAATTTTAATATAAAAATCACATTTTTCTTTTACCCGACGGCTCATTCCTTGACCTTCACTTCCGATAACAATAGCTAACGGAACGTCCACTTGCATTTGTCTATAATCTGTCGCATGATTTGCTTCTGTGCCCGCTATCCAGTAGCCTTTATCTTTCAATTCATCCATCGTTTGAGATAGATTCGTGACTCTAATAACCGGGACATGTTGAATCGCGCCAGTAGACGCTTTAGCTACTGTTTGTGTCAATGCAACAGAGCGTCTTTTCGGAATAATAATCCCATCCACACCAGTTGCATCTGCTGTTCTTAATATTGACCCTAAATTATGCGGATCTTCCAAGCCATCTAAGATTAATACTGTAGAAAGTGTCTCTTTTTCAGCTTGTTGCTTTAAGAAATGATCTAATGTCTCATATTCGTAAGGAGCGACATAAGCTGCTACGCCTTGATGAGGTGCATTCGAGATTTGATCTAATTTTGATTTTGGAACGGTTTGTACAACAAGTTTTGCTGATTTTGCAGCTTTTAAAATATCTTCAATCTGTTGCTTTTTAATGCCTTCTTGAATCAGTATCTTATTAATGGTATGTCCGGTTGTCACAGCTTCTCTTACTGCATGACGGCCAACAATGATTTCTGAATCCATTTCATTCAACGCCTTTCTTCTACATATTCAACTATTGTCGTTAATAATGCTTCCAGTCTCGCATTTTGTTGATCTAAATATAAATAGCCAATCAGCGCTTCTAAGCCAGAACTTTTTCGATAGGTTTGAATATCTGTGTTTTTCGCTTTTGTATAACTTTTAGCATTACGTCCACGTCGAATGATATCTCGTTCTTCTTCTGTAAACCAATTGTTTTCAATTAAAGCTTCAAGTGTTGCAGCCTGACTTTTAGCTGAGACAAATCTTTTCGCTTCTTGATGCAAGCGGTTCGGTTTGCTCTGTAATTTGAGAATGATATATGTACGGACGTGCTGATCTAAAACAGCATCGCCCACATATGCTAAAGAGAGTGGATTTAATAATTTTTTGTTGATGTCATTAGCCACGTTTAAATCTCACGCCCTGTGGTGTATCTTCAAGAATAATATTTTGTGCTTTTAATTGATCACGAATTTCGTCTGCACGTGCAAAATCTTTAGCTTTTCTAGCTTCATTTCGTTCTTCAATTAATTTTTCAATCTCTTCATCAAGCAGTTGCTCATCTTTTTGAGAAGTAAGTGGGATACCCAGTACGTCACTGAAGATTTGGAATACTTCTTTAAAACGTTGAATCACTTGTGTCGACGTATTATCTTCTAACATGTATTTATTTGTAAGTTTAACTAAATCATACCACGCTGTAATGGCATTCGCTGTATTAAAATCATCGTCCATCACTTTTTCAAATTGCTCAAGTACTTGTTCAATTTGTTCTAAATAATTCGTATCGTCTACAAGATTTGTAGCAACCGCTTCTCGTTCAATGAGCGCTTGATAACTGTTACGAATACGCTCAAGACCACTACGTGCAGCTTCTACACGCTCGATGTTATAGTTGATGGGACTTCTATAATGTACGCTGATCATAAAGAAACGCAATACATCGGGGTCGACCTCTTTAATAATATCGTGAACTAAAATAAAGTTACCTAATGATTTACTCATTTTTTCATTGTCAATATTAATAAAGCCGTTATGCATCCAATAGTTTGCAAATGGTGCATGATTATGCGCTTCTGATTGTGCAATTTCATTTTCATGGTGAGGAAATTGTAAATCACTTCCACCAGCGTGAATATCAATCGTTGCACCTAGTTTTTCATAGGCCATCACTGAGCATTCAATGTGCCAACCCGGACGTCCTGTACCAAATGGACTTTCCCAACTGATTTCGCCCGGTTTTGCTTTTTTCCATAAAGTGAAGTCTAAAGCTTCTTCTTTTTGTTCACCTTGTTCGATGCGAGCACCAATTTTCAAATCATCGATAGATTGATGGCTTAACTTTCCATAACCATCGAATTTGCGTGTTCTGAAGTAGACATCTCCGCCACTTTCGTAAGCATAGCCTTCATCGATTAAATTTTGAATAAATTTGATAATATCATCCATATGTTCCATAACACGTGGGTTGCATGTTGCCGGTTTGACATTTAATGCACCCGTATCTTCGTGGAATGCTTTTATATAACGATCTGCAATTTCAGGTACTGTTTCTCCAAGTTCTTGAGAACGTTTAATCAGTTTGTCATCGACATCTGTGAAATTTGATACATAATTCACTTCATAGCCTTTATATTCGAAATAACGTCTGACAACATCATAGTTAATAGCTGGACGTGCATTTCCAATATGAATGTAGTTGTAAACAGTCGGTCCGCAAACGTACATTTTGACTTTCCCAGGTTCAATCGGTTTAAAAGTTTCTTTTTGACGCGTTAGTGTATTATATAATGTAATCATCTTTAATCTCTCCATTTTTAGTTTGTTCAAGTTGTCGTTCAAGCTGCTTGAGTTGTTCATAAATAGGGTCAGGCAAATTGAGATGATCAAACGTTTTACCGGTGCGAATGCCGTCTTGTTTTACCACACGACCAGGAATGCCTACAACAGTTGTATAACTAGGCACATTTCTTAATACAACAGAATTGGCACCGATATTGACATTCGAGTCTACTTTAATATTTCCTAATACTTTAGCCCCTGCTGCAATCAAGACGTTGTCTCCAATATCGGGGTGTCTCTTACCTTTTTCTTTCCCAGTCCCCCCTAAAGTCACACCTTGGTAAATCGTTACATTATCACCTATTGTACATGTCTCTCCGATAACGACACCCATGCCATGATCGATAAAAAGACGACGTCCAATTTTAGCGCCTGGATGGATTTCTATACCTGTAAAAAAGCGAGAAACTTGAGATATGACACGCGCTAATGTGAAGCGTTTTTTATTGTATAAACGATGTGCAATAAGATGACTCCACACGGCATGCAAGCCCGCGTATGTTGTAATCACTTCAAAAGTCGAACGCGCTGCTGGGTCTTGTTCAAAGACCATTTTTACATCATCCATCATTCGTTTGATCACTGCATTTCCTCCTAAAATAGTTATTCTTATTACTTAGTACAAAAAACACCTCTGACACAAATTATGTCAGAGGTGCTTAAGCACGGTTCCACTCTCAATTAGTATATCGACGAGAATCATTAAATTCTCTTTGACCTACTCACTCATTCATTATTTAGTTCTTCTTATAAAGGTGCATTCAACAAATATTGTGATGTACTTGCAGCAACCGTACACTCTCTAAAACACGCAATTTGCCTACTAATCCTTTATTCAAATCAAAATCCACCTTTATGGTAGTGGATTTTGAACGTGATATCAAGTTATAAATTTGGAAACGGCTTGAAAACAGTCTAAATCGCTCTTTAAGCCTCATTTTATAATTAAGGCAGTCATTACAATAATTGATTAATTCGACGAAGTACTTTTGTTTTGCCAAGCACTTCCATTGTATTCGGCAATTCTGGTCCATGCATTTGTCCAGTTACCGCAACACGAATTGGCATGAAGAGTTGTTTCCCTTTAATGCCTGTTTCTTTTTGGACTTCTTTAATTTTCTTTTTAATTTCAGCAGCTTCAAATGGCTCTAACGCTTCTAATTTACCATATAGTGCATTCATTAATTCAGGAACTTGTTCACCATTCAACACTTCTTGTGAAGCTTCGTCTAATTCTTTTTCGTCTCGGAAAAATAGCTCTGATAAAGGTACGATTTCTCCAGCGTAGCTCATTTGTTCTTGATAAAGTGCCACGAGTTTACGTCCCCAGTCTAATTCAGCTTCTGATGGTGATTCAGGTAACAAACCAGCTTTAACCATATGCGGTAATGTCATCTCAAAAACTGTTTCTGAATCTTTTTCTTTCATGTATTGGTTATTAATCCAAGCCAATTTTTGTTTATCGAAAAATGCAGGAGATTTTGATAGACGCTTTTCAGTAAAGATATCGATGAACTGTTCTTTAGAAAAGATTTCTTCTTCACCTTCAGGAGACCACCCTAATAATGCGATAAAGTTAAATAACGCTTCTGGTAAATAACCTAACTCTTTATATTGCTCAATAAACTGTAAAATTTGACCGTCACGCTTACTTAACTTTTTGCGTTGCTCATTCACGATTAATGTCATATGTGCAAAACGAGGCGGTTCCCAACCAAATGTTTCATAAATCATTAATTGTTTCGGTGTGTTAGAAATATGATCATCGCCGCGAATCACATCTGTAATTTCCATATAGTGATCATCTACAGCAACTGCAAAATTGTATGTTGGAATACCATCTTTTTTCACAATTACCCAGTCGCCGAAGTTATCAGATTCAAAAGAAACTGTCCCTTTCACCATGTCATCGAACTGATATGTTTTATTTTGTGGAACACGTAAACGAATAGCAGGCTTACGTCCCTCTGCTTCAAACTGCTGTCTTTCCTCTTCTGTTAGATGGGCATGTTTACCACCATAACGTGGCATCTCACCGCGTTCGATTTGTGCTTGACGCTCTGCTTCTAATTCTTCTTCCGTCATGTAACATTTGTACGCTTTGTCTTCAGCTAACAATTGATCCACAAGCGGTTGATAAATGTGACCACGTTCAGATTGACGATATGGACCATAACCTTTATCTTGATCCACAGATTCATCCCAATCCAAGCCTAACCATTTTAAATTTTCAAATTGTGAAGCTTCACCATCGGCAAGGTTACGCTTAGTATCCGTGTCTTCAATACGAATCACAAAATCTCCATCATAGTGTTTCGCGAATAAATAGTTAAATAATGCAGTACGTGCGTTACCGATATGCAAATAACCTGTTGGGCTTGGTGCATATCTGACTCTTACTCGGTTACTCATTTCGTTCACTCCTGTTTTGTTCTTCAATTTTTTAATTATAACATGTCATGTCATGTTGTGTATATGTTACTTTTAACTATGCTTGCGCTGTTAAGGATACGATGGCTTGTGCTGCGATACCTTCTTGACGACCTGTAAAACCTAACTTTTCACTTGTTGTTGCTTTTACATTGACTTGTTGTATTGCGACTTCAAACAAATCAGCAATGACAGCACGCATTTCATCAATATAAGGGCGGAATTTAGGGCGCTCAGCAATGATGGTTGCGTCAATATTATTAATAATGTAACCTTCATTTTTAACTTGTTCATATGCAGCGACTAACAATTTTTTAGAATCTGCATCTTTGAACTGTGGGTCTGTGTCAGGGAATAATTTCCCAATATCTCCTAGTGCACATGCACCTAACATCGCGTCGGTGATCGCATGAAGCAAAACATCGGCATCGCTATGGCCTTTTAACCCATGTGTATGCGGCACTTCAATTCCACCGATAATTAATGGGCGCGTTTCGTCAAAAGCATGAACGTCATAACCTAATCCAACTCTATACATGATTTTCTTTTCTCCTTTTATCAAATATTGCTTCCGCATATGTAAGATCTTCTTCCGTCGTTACTTTAATATTATCATAGTCGCCTTCAACCATATAAATCGGCTGACCAGAAGCTTCTAATAGCGAAGCGTCATCAGTGCCATTGATTTTTTTAGACAGCGCATCATCATAGGCTGTTTTTAAATGCTGAAATTTAGAGCCCTGTGGTGTTTGTACTTGCCATAAAGCGGAACGGTCTAAAGTTTGTGACACAAACTGATTTTGAACCAATTTAATCGTATCTTTCGCTTTAACACCTACGATAGCCGCACCACATGCTTCGATTGCTAAAGTAACTTCTTTAATGGTCTGATGTGTAATAAAAGGTCTCGCACCATCATGAACAAGTACGACTTCATCTTCAGCCACATTCATATGTTGGATGACTTTATGAATGCTTTCTTGACGTTCTTTTCCACCTTCAATTAAGCCTTTAATTTTACTATAAGGCGCTAAAAGATTTTGTAATTGCTCACGGTCTCTTGGATGGATGGCTAAATAAATACTTTCACATTGATCATCTTTTTGAAATACGTCTATCGTATGTTCTAAAATTGTACGCCCTGCAACACGAATCAATAATTTATTATAAGCACGTCCCATTCGATTTCCAGTACCTGCTGCCGGTATGATCACATGATAATTTGTCATTTATTCCTCCACCTTTTTTGCAAATATAATGCGCCCAGAAGCTGTCTGTAACATACTAATCACTTCTAAAGGAATCGTTTGATTAATATATTGCTTCGCATCGTCGACCACGACCATCGTTCCGTCATCAAAATAACCTACACCTTGACCCGGTTCCTTACCTACTTTAGTTATCATAAGGTCAAATCGGTCTCCTTGATGCACTTCAGGTCGAATTGCGTCTGATAAATCATTAACATTCAACACTTTAATGCCTTGAATACTACAAACTTTGTTTAAATTATAATCCGTTGTAATCACGTGAGCACGATAATGTTGCGCCAATCTTACGAGTAAATCATCAATATCATGATGACTTCGCTGTGGATGAACAATACGTGTCGGGTGTTTTGACATATGGATCGCATTAAGAATCTCTAAGCCACGACGCCCTTTGTCACGTTTAATACTATCATTTGCATCAGCCACAACTTGCAACTCGTTAATCACACCTTGCGGAATTAAAATCTCACCATCTATAAAGCCCGCTTCCATAATTTTTAATATTCTACCGTCTATAATCGCACTCGTATCAATAATTTTTGGCACCGCGTTACGTGCGCTAATTGCCATCGAACGTGCCATGTTTTCCGGTAAAAACAGCAACATTTCATCTCGTTTTTTAAGACCAAATTGGAAACCTAAATAACTTAAAATTAAAGTTAAAATAATCGGGATAATACGATTAATAAAGTCTGTTCCAATAAATTCTAAAATAAAAGAAATCATAACAGAAATGAGCAAGCCCATAAACAGGCCAATAGTCGCAAATATAATTTCAATCGCACTGTATCCTAACACAAATTGCTCTAAATCTTTAATAGCATATGCAATGCGTGGAATAAACCAACCAAATAATAAAAACATCAAAACTGTACCCATAAACGCTGCAAAATAGCTATTTTCTATCATCGGCGGATGACTGACTTCAAAGTCTACAACAATCTCAGGAATCAATACAATGCCTAAGACACTCCCGATAACAATGTATGATAGGATAACGAGCAGTTTGACAAAATCCATTTTTCCTCCCTCCTTTCTATTATTTTATGGCATATTTTAATGCTTCATTTACAGTAGAAACACCAATCACTTCAATACCTTGCTGGAATTGCCATCCCCCTATATTTGTTTTAGGTAATATCACACGTTTAAAACCGAGTTTTGCCGCTTCTTGTACCCGTTGTTCGATACGGGAAACGCGTCGTACTTCACCTGTTAATCCAACTTCTCCAATAAAGCAATCTAATCCATCGACAGCTTGGTCTTTAAAACTTGATGCTGTTGCGATAATAATACTTAAATCCACTGCTGGCTCAGACAACTTCACGCCTCCTGCTACTTTAATATAGGCGTCTTGTTGTTGTAATAGATAGCCTTCTTTTTTCTCTAACACTGCCATTAATAAACTCAAACGATTATGATCTATGCCTGTAGCCATTCGTCGAGGGTTATTAAATGTCGTCGGCGTAACGAGCGCTTGAACTTCAATAAGTAGCGGACGTGTCCCTTCCATCGTCGCAACGATTGTTGAGCCAGGTACGTTGGTAGAACGCTCTTCTAAAAACATCTCTGATGGGTTCAATACACTTTTCAATCCAGACTGTTTCATTTCGAATATGCCCATTTCATTCGTGGAACCAAAACGGTTTTTAACGGCTCTTAAAATACGATAAGCATGATGTTCGTCGCCTTCGAAATACAGCACCGTATCCACCATGTGTTCTAACAAACGCGGTCCAGCAATTTGGCCTTCTTTTGTCACATGCCCTACAATAAAAGTAGCAATATTCATTTGTTTTGCAATATGCATTAAGCTTTGTGTACTTTCACGAACTTGTGACACAGAGCCTGGAGCCGAACTAATCTCTGGATGATAAATCGTTTGAATTGAGTCCACTACAATAAGCTCCGGTTCAATTTTCTTTACTGCTTCATGAATCACTTCTAAGTCTGTCTCAGCAAAAACATTCAATTGACTCGCATCTTCGTCTAGGCGATCTGCTCTTAACTTTGTTTGATTAAGTGACTCCTCACCTGTAATATATAATACATTTTTACTTTGGGACAATGCTGCACACATTTGTAATAACAACGTCGATTTCCCAATACCTGGGTCACCACCAATGAGAACGAGCGATCCTTCTACAATACCTCCGCCAAGTACACGGTTAAACTCATCACTATTTGTTAGGATACGCGGTGCTTGCTCTTGTTTAATTTCATTTAGTTTTTGAATTTTGGAAGTACTCGTTTTTTGAGATCTGACCCCATGTTTAGGGCTCGCTACTTTTTGCTCTATCGATTCTTCCATTGTATTCCATGCACCACAATTTGGACATTTGCCCATCCATTTTGGAGATTGATAACCACAAGCTGTACATTCAAATATCACTTTCTTTTTCGCCACAAGGCCACCCCCATCTCTTCGGATAACATATATATTTTATACTTGTTAAAGATTTAAGACAAATTTTGCGTAAGGCTGATTGTGCTTCACACTACAACCTATGAAATAATGCGTAATCATTCAATGTACATCGTAATTAACACCGTATCCATAGTCAATTTTAATACATATCTAGACTTTACCTGTGTGCCTGTTGCAAGCAATCGAATACCCGCCAACTTGACCAAATACAAAGTCACTTAACAAAAGGAGATCAATGCTAATGATTTTCTATTTTATATCTATCACTCTAATAAATACAACATAAAAGGAGACGATCTCTTATTTGTCATAAGATTTAATCGTCTCCTTAAAAGCATGTGACTCAAAAGCGCAGGGTTATGTGCGCTTTTCAATCACTTTAAATATGTTAGTTCTTTTCAGACATTTTTACGATTATGCTTCAGATGATGTTGTTGCTTGATCTGATTCTCGTTCAGAAATGTCGTATTGGAAAGATTCACCGTCAAAGTCAACAGTAACGTTTTTACCTTCTAGTTCTTTACCTTCTAAGATTAACTCACTTAAGTTATCTTCAACTGTTTTTTGAATTGCACGGATTAATGGACGTGCACCATATTCTGGATCATAACCTTCAGCGGCAATTTTATCTTTCGCTGCATCTGTGACACTCACATGAATGTTTTGTTCAGATAAGCGATCTGTTAATTTGCCTACCATCATTGTTACGATTTCTTTCAATTCTTCTTTATTAAGTTTGTGGAATACAATGATGTCGTCAACACGGTTTAAGAACTCTGGACGGAACGCATTTTTCAATTCTTTCATCATTGTTTTACGAATTGTTTCATAGTCATTACCTTCTGAATTGCCACCAAAGCCTGCGAATCGTTGGTCTTGCAATTCTTGTGCACCGACGTTAGAAGTCATAATAATGACTGTATTTCTGAAATCTACTCGGCGACCTTTCGTATCAGTCAAGTGACCATCGTCTAACACTTGTAATAAGATGTTAAATACATCTGGGTGCGCTTTTTCAATTTCATCAAATAAAATAACTGAGTATGGTTTACGACGTACTTTTTCAGTTAATTGACCTCCGTCATCGTGACCTACGTATCCAGGAGGGGCTCCAACCAAACGGCTCACTGCATGTTTTTCCATAAACTCACTCATGTCAACACGAATCATCGCATCTTCTTCACCAAACATAGATTCCGCTAATGCACGTGCAAGTTCTGTTTTACCTACACCTGTTGGTCCTAGGAAAATGAAGCTACCAATTGGACGTTTTGGATCTTTTAAGCCTGCACGCGCGCGACGTACTGCTTTAGAAATGGCAGCAACTGCATCATCTTGACCGATTACACGTTGGTGTAATGTTTCTTCCAAGTTAAGTAATCGATCTGATTCTGTTTCGTTCAAGCGTGTTAATGGAATACCTGTCCAACCCGCAATAACTTCTGCAATATCTTCAGGGACAAGTGTTGTGTGTTGACCACCTTGATTATTTTTCCATTCATTTTTAGCTTCTTCGTATTGTGTTTCTAATTTCGTTTGTTTATCTCTAAGATTTGCAGCGTTTTCGAATTCTTGTGCATGGACTGCAGCATCTTTTTCTTTTTTCACTTGTTCAATTTGTACTTCAATCTCTTTTAGGCTTGTTGGTGTTGTATGGCTTTTTAAGCGTACTTTTGAGCTAGCTTCATCAATTAAATCAATCGCTTTATCTGGTAAGAAACGATCTTGTACATAACGATTACTTAATTTTGCAGCAGCTTCAATCGCTTCGTCGGAAATGTTAATTCTGTGATGTGCTTCATAACGATCACGTAAGCCTTTTAAAATTTCAATTGTATCCGCAACACTTGGTTCATCTACTTGTACCGGTTGGAAACGTCGTTCAAGTGCAGCATCTTTTTCGATGTGTTTACGGTATTCATCTAATGTTGTCGCACCAATACATTGTAGTTCACCACGTGCAAGGGCAGGTTTTAAAATATTTGAGGCGTCAATTGCACCTTCTGCACCACCCGCACCAATGAGTGTATGCAATTCGTCAATGAATAAAATGACATTACCTGCTTGGTGAATTTCTTCCATTACTTTCTTAAGACGTTCTTCAAACTCACCACGGTATTTTGTACCTGCGACAACAGTTCCCATATCTAAAGACATAACACGTTTATCTTTTAATGTTTCTGGAACTTCATTGTTGACGATTGCTTGAGCAAGACCTTCCGCAATAGCAGTTTTACCTACCCCAGGTTCACCGATAAGAACGGGATTGTTTTTTGTACGTCGGCTTAACACTTCAATCACACGTGTAATTTCAGCGTTACGGCCTACGACTGGATCTAACGTACCGTCTTTAGCAATAACTGTTAAATCTCTCGCTAATCCATCTAAAGTTGGTGTGTTGTTTGATTTAGCCGCTTGTGCACCTTTATTAGACATTTCTGGGCTACCTAACGCTTTAACAACTTGTGCACGTGCTTTAGTGATATTTAAATCTAAGTTTGCAAATACACGTGCAGCTACACCTTCGTTTTCACGGATCAAGCCAAGTAAAATGTGCTCTGTTCCTACAAAGTTGTGCTGTAATTTACGTGCTTCATCCATTGAAAGTTCAATGACCTTTTTAGCGCGTGGTGTATAGTGTAACGCACCCATTTGTTCTTGACCATGTCCAATCAATTTTTCTACTTCTGCAACAACTTTATCTTCTGTAATATCAAAACTTTCTAATACTTTTGCCGCAATGCCTTCTGGTTCTTTCATTAAACCTAGTAGTAAATGCTCTGTTCCAATATTAGAGTGATTTAAGCGAATTGCCTCTTCTTGTGCATGTGCTAAAACACGCTGCGCACGTTCTGTTAATCTTCCAAATAACATATGCCAACCTCCTAGTTTTATATATGCGTTCTTAAAATTTCTGCTCTTTTGGCTTCAATGGATTGTTCTTCTGCATCATCAATTAAAAATGGCGATTGAATCGCAATCATTAATTCATTAAATCGAAAGTCATCCATTTCTAAAATGCCCAAATCAACACCTAATTTAATATCACTCAAACGATATGACGCTTCCTCTACCGAAATTAAACGACTATATTTTAATATACCCAATGAACGATAGATTCTATCAAGTGTCTCAGTATGATTGTGTTGATTTAAACGATCTCGTAATGCGAGTTCTTCATTAATAATTTGATGAACTAATTCTGTTAGTGCATCGATAATTTCTTGTTCACTTTTACCAAGTGTTAATTGATTTGAAACTTGATAAACATGTCCATAAACTTGCGAACCTTCACCGTAAATACCTCTAATTGTAAAACCAAATCGGTTAATCGTTTGTGCAATACGATTCATCCGCTTCATAATAGACAATCCTGGCAAGTGCAACATCACACTTGCACGCATACCTGTGCCAACATTCGTCGGACAAGTTGTCAAATAACCCAGTTGTTCATCATAACTGATATCGAGCGAAGCATCTAAGACGTCATCTATTTTAGAAGCTTTTTGATAAAGCGTATCTAATGATAAATCATTGCCCATTGCTTGAATACGTATATGGTCCTCTTCATTTACCATTACACTAATAGATTCATCTTCATTCAACAATACAGCAGATGCGGGTTGCTTTGTCAGCTCTGGGCTAATTAAATGCTTAGCCACTAATTTATATTTACTTTGTTGATCTAATTCATCTAATCTTAAAACTTTCATATCTTTTAAAACATCTTGAACTTCATTAATCACACGATGTCCTTCCTCTTCAGACGGGAACATCAAAGGATGTACATGGTTTTCAAGATTACGCGCTAACCGAATACGTGAAGACATAATCACAGGTTGTGATTGAACTTCTTGCATCCAATCACTCATGTGCTGATCAAGATTATTCGTCATCAGATTTGGACACCTCACTTTGTTGTTGGAGTGCTTGAATTTCATCTCGTACAATCGCCGCTTCTTCAAAAGCTTGTTTCGCAACAAGTGATTCAAGATGAGCACGTTTTTCTTCGAGTTGTTTTTTCAATGCCCGTTTTTGTTGCGACGACTGTGGACATTTTCCAGAATGTTCAATATGACCACCTTGGACGCGTCTCACAATGTCATAAACATCTTCTTTGAAAGTTTGATAACAATCATGACAGCCGAACTTGCCGACATGCGCAATATCTTTTAATGTCATTTGACACGTTGGACAGCGCTTTTCTTCTCGATAAACCACTTGATCGACACTCAAGCCGTGTTTAGCTGCCAAATGTTGTAAAATTTGTTTGATGACAAAAGTCCCTTCAACATCCTCTGCTTCTTGCCAATCATCGTCAGACTGTCCATAGATAGGTTGCTGTGACAATTTGACTTGCTGACGGTAAGGGCTTGTCGCTTGATGTCGTTCAAGTTTATATTTATCGGTATTCATAGCACATCATCCTTTAATAATAGTTAATAACCGGTAGTAGGCGTTTCAAAATATTTGCACGGATAATATCTCTTGCTGCCACATCCATTTTCAATGTTTCCCTATCTACAATCGCCGCAATCATTTTGGCTTCTCTTTCAGTAATCAAGTTGTTTTCCAACAAACCATCTATGATATAAAGCGCTTGTTGCTGAGAAATGGCAGGTCCAATTAATTCCATTAGCCGTTTAATATAATTGCCTTGATCTTTTGTTTCAACTTTTGTGATTCGAATATACCCGCCGCCACCACGTTTACTTTCTATTTCATAACCATGTTCATTCGTGAATCGTGTTTTGATGACATAATTCAACTGAGATGGTACGCAATCAAAACGCTGTGCAATGTTTGCGCGTTGAATTTCAACAACGTCATCTTGTGCTTCTTCAAATAACTTTTTAATGTACTGTTCTATGATGTCAGACATATTGTGCATCGTATCACCTCTTTTGACCATCTTTGACTATATTATAGAACCCACTTTGACCTTTTTCAACCAATTTGATTTTAAATTTATAAAATTGCTATGTTACTGCTTACATTTTTGGTGTATGATAGTTCTAGTGAAATTTAATTTTGAAAAGCAGAGGTGGAACTCACATGCATATTTTAATTGGGGTTGTTGGGATTGTTGTATTTTTAGCCCTAGCTTTTTTAGCAAGTTCTGATAAAAAGCACGTACGTTGGCAATATATTGGCATCATGCTTGTTATCCAACTTGTTTTAGCCTTTTTCTTACTTAAAACAAATATTGGGATTCAAATTGTCGGCGGCGTTGCGACTGGCTTTGGTTATTTATTAAAACAAGCTGCAGTCGGTGTCGATTTCGTATTTGGTGGTTTAGCCAACAAAGGGGCATCGCCTTTCTTCTTTAATGTATTACTGCCAATTATCTTTATTTCAGCGTTGATTGGTATTTTGCAATACACAAAAATCTTGCCATTAATTATTAATGTTCTTGGATTTTTAATTTCTAAAATTAACGGTATGGGTCGTTTAGAATCATATAATGCGGTAGCTTCTGCTATTTTAGGGCAATCCGAAGTGTTCATTTCATTAAAAAAACAACTTCCTTATATTCCTAAACATCGCTTATATACATTAACTGCTTCAGCAATGTCTACAGTATCTGCATCAATTGTCGGTGCCTACTTTACACTTGTTGAACCAAAATATGTTGTAACCGCAGTCGTATTAAACTTATTCGGTGGTTTCATTATTGCCTCTATTATTAATCCATATAAAGTCAACGAAGAAGATGACAAATTATTGATTGAAGAAGAGAAAAAGCAACAATCTTTCTTTGAAATGTTGGGCGAATATATCTTAGATGGATTTAAAGTTGCTGTTATTGTAGGTGCGATGTTAATCGGTTATATCGCTTTAATCTCATTACTCAATGGTATCGTAGGCGGTATTATCGGTTTTGTTTCTGGTGGTCAATTGGATTGGAATTTCCAAACATTGATTGGTTTCATTTTCGCACCATTAGCATTTTTAACAGGTATTCCTTGGCATGATGCAGTTCATGCAGGTTCAATTATGGCTACAAAGCTTCTATCTAATGAATTTGTAGCAATGACTGAATTAGGAAAAGCAAATGGGCTGTCACCTCGTACACTAGGCGTTGTCTCTGTATTCTTAGTATCTTTTGCGAATTTCAGTTCGATCGGTATTATTTCCGGAGCCATTAAATCTTTAAATGATGAAAAAGGTGACATGGTTGCACGCTTTGGCCTTAAATTATTATTTGGTGCTACATTAGTATCATTCGTGTCTGCAACAATCGCAGGCTTCTTCTTATAATTGAAATCGAGTTTTTATGGTTCTTTGTCAACGTCGGTTGGCGAGACGATAACGCATTAAGCAACGTTATTTTGTTGTTTAATGCGTTTTTTATATTCACTTACAAATACCTTGGAAATGATTAAGATTCGATTCCTAAAATTCCAGAAATTTCTATAACCATAAGAAACCCGTTTAATCAGTTTTATTTTATTATTAATGCCCTCAATTGGCCCATTCGTTAAATGTGGATAACGCATCGTATTTGAGATATAGGGCAAATATTTGATGAATGTTTGAATGACGCGCTTGAGTCCTTGTGAAATATCTTTTGTTTTTGAATCCTGTAAGATGAAGCGTAATTGCTGGATATCGTTTACTTTCAGAGCACTTAAAAGACGATGCCCCGTTTCATATGTCTCTTTGAGCCTCTCATCAAGCTCCAATAAATACTGAACTAAACTGTATTGACTCTGCCAAGACTTAAAAAGTCCGTATGACTGATATATCATTCGATCTAAATCTAAGGGCGCTTTTAATAGTAACTTCCAATAACGCTTTAATTTATTATATTGAGGTCTATCTTTTGTCCTAAAACCATTCATAACTTGAACTCGGCATCGATTGATTTCACGATTGATAGCCTGCACGATATGAAAGCGATCCATAATTATCTCCGCATGAGGAAATAAGTCTTGAATGAGTGCGATATAAGGTGGAAACATATCTATAGAGATGGTTTTCACTCTTTCACGTTGCTTTCTAGAGAACTTTAAAAAATAGGCTTCTCATTTATGTTTGCGACGATCAGGTAAAATATCGATGATATCATGGGTTACACTATCACAGTAAATAAAGCTCATCGCACCTTCGACATCTTTCGTTGATTTGAATTCGTCAAAAGCTAAGTGCTCCGGTAAAACATGATGTGCCTGCGTCTTCACCGAATCACTTACCTCTTTTAAATGGCGATGGACAGTTGAAGGTGATACACATAGACTTTCAGCGACATCCTTTTCAGAGATGACTTTAGATAGTTTCCGGGTCATCATGCGTTTGACCTCATTTGAGATGGTACATCGGGGTTGAATATAGGGTGTTTGAGCTGTAAAGGTTTGTTGACAAGCTTTACAGTAAAAGCGCTGTTTCTTCAATTTTAAATAGGCAGGTCTTTCAAAAATTAATCCCATATAAACTTTCGTTTTACGAAAGCCATGTTTAATAATTAAATGGGCATCATTTTTAATTCCACAACACGCACAAGCACTGGGATGATATGTCAATTGGCCTTCGTATAATAATGCCTTTACGTTTTTATGTACATCTAATCCTAGATTTTGAGTGATTTTTAAATTTTTGACTTTAATTCCAAGCATTTCTGATATATCATTACACATAGGCACAATATCTCCTTAATCGTTGGTTTGGTCACTTACAATTATAGAGATATTTGTGCTTTTTTAATATCAAAAATTAAAATAACGGTCAGTGAATATTTCACCAACCGTTAAAAATATACAACCGTTTTTATAAAAAGAAGCGCTAAGGTGATTTTCTATTAATAAATCATCTTAGCGCTATTTATTTTGAGATTGCTTTCCAGCTCAACCACTTTGATATTTGATATCGTTATAATCCTAGGTTAACACTTGATGCACAACTATAAGATTAGACAAAGACGGCTATCATTCAACTGCAGTTCTTTGCGATGTGCTGTTCGGGATAACCTGTTCTATAAAATACTGTGTCATACTGTAATCATCTGTTAATTCTGGATGAAATGAAATCCCTAAATATTGATTTTGACGAACTGCGATAATCTTATCTTCAACTCGACCTAAAATTTCTACGTGTGGGGCTGCAGATTGGATATGAGGTGCTCTAATAAAGACACCCTCTACAGGTTGATTTATCCCTTTAATTTGAAGTTCTGATTCAAAACTGTCTACTTGACGACCGAATGAATTGCGTTCTACAGTAATATCCAATTTTTGTAAATAA
Source organism: Staphylococcus sp. HGB0015 (assembly GCF_000411275.1). Classification (NCBI taxonomy): domain Bacteria; kingdom Bacillati; phylum Bacillota; class Bacilli; order Caryophanales; family Staphylococcaceae; genus Staphylococcus; species Staphylococcus sp. HGB0015. The sequence continues at coordinate 10,589 of NZ_KE150417.1, read as the reverse complement.
CCTTCTTCGTCAACGATATCCTGTGCAAGCACAATCAAGCCTGCACAAGTGCCAAACATTGGCAATTGTGATTCGCGTAATGCTTCTTTAAAACCATAAAGCCCCATTAAGCGACGTAACGTGGTTGACTCACCACCAGGGACAATTAACCCCTCTATTTCTTCTAATTGTGCTACTTTTTTAATTGGCACACCTTCATGCCCTGCAGCTTCAATATGTCGAATGTGCTCGCGAACAGCACCTTGTAATGCAAGTACTCCGATTTTCATTTTACCAACCACGCTCTTGCATACGTTCTTCTAATGAAAGTTGATTAATATCTAATCCTTTCATTGCAGTACCTAATTTTTTAGCTAACTCGCCAATCAGTTTGTAGTCTTGATAATGTGTTGTCGCTTGTACAATAGCTTTAGCAAAAGTTTCTGGATCTTCTGATTTAAAGATACCTGAACCAACGAATACACCATCTGCACCTAATTCCATCATTAATGCAGCGTCTTGAGGTGTTGCGACACCACCAGCCGCAAAGTTAACAACCGGTAAGCGACCGTGTGCTTTAATATCTTTTAAGATTTCATAAGGTGCACCTAAGTTTTTCGCTTCAGTCATTAATTCGTCATCACTCATCACTGTGATACGCGCCACTTCTTGATTAACTTGGCGCATATGACGTACCGCTTCAACGATATTTCCTGTACCTGGTTCGCCTTTAGTTCGAAGCATCGCAGCACCTTCGCCAATACGACGTGCAGCTTCTCCTAAGTTTCGGCATCCACATACAAATGGGACAGTATAGTCACTTTTCTTTAAGTGGAAGACTTCGTCAGCAGGTGTTAATACTTCTGATTCATCAATGTAGTCCACACCCATTGCTTCTAAAACTCTTGCTTCTGTAATATGGCCAATACGACATTTAGCCATAACTGGAATAGATACCGCATTCATTACTTCTTCTACTATAGAAGGATTACAAGCACGTGCCACACCACCAGCAGCACGAATATCTGATGGTACACGTTCAAGTGCCATGACTGCAACAGCACCAGCTTCTTCCGCAATTTTTGCTTGTTCAGCGTTAACCACGTCCATGATAACGCCACCTTTTTGCATTTCTGCCATACCGCGTTTAACACGCTCTGATCCGATTAATTTTGACATAGGCGATTGTCCTCCTTTTCATACGTTCACAAGTAGATTATACTAATAACTGAACTGGTTAAAGTGTCAGAATAATAAAAAATAAGCAGGTCAGATTGGAGTAATATGATGGAAATGTTAATGTTCGATATCCAACAGTCACAAACTTCACCTATTTACATTCAACTATATGAAAATATTAAAAAAAGCATTATTAATGGGAGTATGCAAGAAGGCGAAAAATTACCTTCAAAAAGACAACTCAGTCAGTACTTATCTGTAAGTCAAACGACTGTTGAGAATGCGTATGCACAACTTATAGATGAGGGCTATATTTATAGCAAACCTAAATCTGGGTTTTATATTAGTGCGATTGAGACGCTCCCCTTTATTAACGAAAAACCTGCACCGTCACCACAACGTTCCTTAGCGTCAGAACATAACCCTCAATATGCATTCAAATTAGGCATGGTGGATCAAGCTCATTTTCCTTTTGAGCAATTTCGTAAATATGCGAAAGAAGCATTTGAGGAGCCTCAATATCCGCTAGTTGAAATAGGTCATAGGCAAGGGGATTATGCATTACGACAACAGATTAGTCAGTATTTATTTCATAGTCGCGGCGTACAAGCGACTCCCGAGCATGTGATTGTCGCTTCTTCAACTGAACAATTGTTGTCCATCATTACTGATTTATTACCATCCCATAGCCAATTCATGTTAGAGGACCCTATTTATCCTCAAGTCCATCAGTTACTAAAGCGAAAGCATATTCCTTTTCGCTTTATTCCAGTCGAAAAAGATGGGATTGCAATTGAATCAATGAACCAAACTGATTATAACATTGTATACATTACACCGAGTCATCAATTTCCGAGCGGGGTGACAATGCGTTTGAATAAACGGATGCAACTCCTAAAATGGGCACATCAAAGCCAAAATCGCTTTATTATTGAAGATGACTACGATTCAGAATTTCGATACGAAGGTAAGCCCATTCCTGCACTTCAAGGTCTCGATCAATCAGGACGTGTCATTTATGTGAGTACTTTCTCAAAATCCATTTCACCGTCTATTCGTATCGCCTACGCGGTTTTACCTGAAGCATTACTTCAACGTTATCATGCACGTCAAAATCTTGAAGGAGGGACTGTTCCGAGACATACACAATTTATGGTCACACGTTTTATGCAAACCAACCAATTTGAGCGTCATTTAAATCGAATGCGAAAAATTTATAGACAAAAGCGAGATAAAGTTTTAAACGCTTTAAAACAGTACCCAGAATTATTCATTATCAATGGTGAAAAAACAGGCATGCATTTTATTATCACCATCCAAAACGGGTGGGATGAAGCGACATGTATCCGTCAGCTTAAAGTAAATGATATCGATATCCATCCCCTCTCTGATTATTCATTCGACAAAGTAATAGGGCCTCCTCGTTTTGTATTGGGATTTGGCGGGATTCCTATAGATAAAATTGAAGCACACACACAACAACTCATTGCTAGTTTTAATGCAGACTGAGACACTACTCAATGCAATCAATCATTGACATGCCTTTGATAAACAAATCGATGTAAGATAGATCTCTATCAGTAAACCCTCATAAAAAGGGATCACGTGCACTAAATTGATTTTAGACACGGGATCCCTTTTTTCGATATGACTAAATAAATAGACTAATCTTTTAATAAATTTGGGTTTCTATGATTTTGATAATCGTAAAGTTCAATATTTTGCAACTGCATCAAAGAGCGACGTAACTGCGCGTAGTACTCTAATTTAGGAAGATCTATCAATTGAGTTTGGTATCGCCCTTGCTCAAATAATTTAGCAACATTTTCAAATGCTACTAAATACTGTCCCATAGCTTCGTTATTCAAGTATTTAGGCTTATCATCATATAAGGCTTGAATTAACTTAAAACTCATCTGTTCAAGTATAAACATTGCTGGATATAAATACTGCGTCCGTTTTCGATTAGATAACAACTCACCATAAGCAAAACGATACATGGTTTCCATATTATCGATATTGAGTTTTAACCGTAATCTTTCACGATAACGATTGTGTGATGTCTCTTCACTTTTACTAGAAAATATGGAGTGAAACATTTGTGCTTCAATACGTGTTACATCGGCAATAATTTCAGGTAAACGTTTGGAAGCAAGACGTCTTCCGATAATCATCACACCTATCACAGCAATTAAAATCCCTACTGTTGTATCTAATAATCTTGGCACCGCAATCATAATCGTTAAGTTACCTTGAGCAAGACCACTCAGTAAAATCACTTGAACCGTAATCGCAAACATCGCTAGCGCATAATTCGCACCAATCAACATCTCAGTTAACGCACCACTTAAACAGAGTAAAATGACTGCGAGGATAAGTGGCGGGTGAAACATTAAAATCACGACCGCAATGCCTACCCCTACAATCGTTCCAAACCAACGCGCCCCTGCACGCTCAACACTGGCAATCGTCGTCCCACCAAGTAAAACCGTATGGGCACTTAATGGAATCCAGTACGCCCTTTCAAAGTCAAAGATTAAAGCAATCAAAATAGCGATGCCTATAATAACTGAATATTTGACTGTAGAGATGAAATTCATTGATTTTGGCGTTAAATTATAACGTAATCTTTTCCAATACTGAGGCGATTGGATAGTCGCATTTTTAGAAATTGTCGCATCAGGTGCAGTCAAAATTTCATCAACTTTAAAAATCAATTCTACTAAATTTTCATACTCTGGTGAGACATCCACATGTTTTTTCCAAGTGCGATGGCTATGCGCTGAATCTAAAATTTGATACATCACAAACGTCATCATATCAGATATGATTTCAGGAATAGGCCGATGTCCCTTCGCATTGAGCTCTAATAATTCCGAGTAAATCCCTTCAGCAGCACGATGCAACAACGTCAGACGTTGAGAATCAATGGACTTTTTCTTTAGAAGTGAGCGCGATGTTTGAAGTATTTCCGAAGTAGAAATTAAAGTACGAACGACTGTCTTAGTTAAGTCATTAAACTTCACTTGATCATTGAAGTGGTCAATGAGCGACTGGATTTGTTTAAATTCTTGAGCAACTGCATCATACTCCGGTTGTTCTTTTCTTAGTTTAATTTCAATGCAAACAAACAAGATCGCCAGCAAACCACCTACTCCTACCATAGCACCTCGAAACGCAAAAGCTTGTGGGTCATGAGGCATCACGCTCGATAAGCTATATGCAATAATAAAGAACGTAGATGAAGGACCAGGAATGTTAAGCGTACTGAAAATATAGTATGGCACCACCGCTACAATTAAAAGACAAATCCCAAACAATAAAGGGGTACCAGAAGTTAATGTCCCTAACATCATCGCCACCGTCAAGCCTAAAGCTGAAAAAGTAACCGCCCGTAATCGGGAGTTAAATGTCCCCTTAAAGACATAGATATTCGCAAACGTTCCAATTGTCGCCAGGAGTGCCGCTGAAAAGTTATTAAAAACCATCCCAAAACATAGGGGTAAAAACATTAGCAGCCCTTGACGAAACGCGCGTTGAAAATCAATTTTATGACAATCTATATAGGTCACATTTTTTAAATAGTTCATCATCGAGATGCTCCCTTTCCTCATATTTACCGTCTTACCTCTATTATATAAAAGAAAAATCATCGAGCATACATTGTGTTTTTGATATTTAAGACGGTACAATCACTTTCAAATACTTTCTAAAGTATTACGTCTACTGCGATTGATGATCACGTCCCATATTGTAACATGACAAATTCCATGTTAGTGTCATCATTGTCATTTTTATAGTAAATGCTGCAGTATATGTTGAATTATTGTAGTAAGAATCTGGTTGTTTAAAAAAATCGTGGCGTTTTTAATATCAGAAATAAAAAACAGTTATCCTCAACAACATTTGTTTTAGAAGTAAAAGTCCGACCACAAACCCTACATTTAAAACGTTGTTTTAACAGATTTAAATACACTGCTATCTCTTGGAATCTTAAAAAAGTAATTCGCGATAAACGTTTTCCGTGTTTGTGTATTCGGTTTGGATTCGTATGATAACAGTGAGGACAAGTCATAGGCTTGTATGAAAGGGTACCAAAGATGACGTTAGATTTCTTATCTCTAATAACTACATCTTCTTCAACTTTAGTGATTTTAATATTATTATCTTTAATATATCATTACACATAGGCGCAATATGTCTCCTTTATTTTTGGTTTAGTCACTTAAAATTATAGAGGCATTTGCGCTATTTTTGTACAAAAAAGCAGGATGACTTATGTCATCCCACCATAAAAAATGAAGAACCATTATAAGTTAAGTCACTTACAATAGTAGAAATAATCGTGCTTTTTAGACTCATAAAGACAATTCGAAAAGGTTGAAATGAACCATGCATGCTCACAATCCTCTTGCGTAGAGCGCTGTTGATAACAGCCCCCATACTTTGAGAGCATATAAAAATACACCCCAAAAGATGATCTCTCACCTTTCGGGATGTACGCGGCTCATCGCATCCAATTATGCGTTTATTTCTGCTTGGCAACGTCCTACTCTCGCGGAACGTCAGTCCGACTACCATCGGCGCTAAAGAGCTTAACTTCTGTGTTCGGCATGGGAACAGGTGTGACCTCTTTGCCATAGTCACCAAACAAAAATGCTTTTGAATGTTATACATTCAAAACTAGATAGTAAGTATACATTCACAAGTAAAACCTTATGAACAAATTTGATTAAGTCTTCGATCGATTAGTATTCGTCAGCTCCACGTATCACTACGCTTTCACCTCGAACCTATTTACCTCGTCATCTTCGAGGGATCTTATAACCGAAGTTGGGAAATCTCATCTCGAGGGGGGCTTCATGCTTAGATGCTTTCAGCACTTATCCCGTCCATACATAGCTACCCAGCTATGCCGTTGGCACGACAACTGGTACACCAGAGGTATGTCCATCCCGGTCCTCTCGTACTAAGGACAGCTCCTCTCAAATTTCCTACGCCCACGACGGATAGGGACCGAACTGTCTCACGACGTTCTGAACCCAGCTCGCGTACCGCTTTAATGGGCGAACAGCCCAACCCTTGGGACCGACTACAGCCCCAGGATGCGATGAGCCGACATCGAGGTGCCAAACCTCCCCGTCGATGTGAACTCTTGGGGGAGATAAGCCTGTTATCCCCGGGGTAGCTTTTATCCGTTGAGCGATGGCCCTTCCATGCGGAACCACCGGATCACTAAGTCCGTCTTTCGACCCTGCTCGACTTGTAGGTCTCGCAGTCAAGCTCCCTTATGCCTTTACACTCTATGAATGATTTCCAACCATTCTGAGGGAACCTTTGAGCGCCTCCGTTACACTTTAGGAGGCGACCGCCCCAGTCAAACTGCCCGCCTGACACTGTCTCCCAGCACGATAAGTGCTGCGGGTTAGAAATCCAATACAATTAGGGTAGTATCCCACCAGTGCCTCCACGTAAGCTAGCGCTCACGCTTCTAAGGCTCCTACCTATCCTGTACAAACTGTACCGAATTTCAATATCAGGCTACAGTAAAGCTCCACGGGGTCTTTCCGTCCTGTCGCGGGTAACCGGCATCTTCACCGGTACTATGATTTCACCGAGTCTCTCGTTGAGACAGTGCCCAAATCGTTACGCCTTTCGTGCGGGTCGGAACTTACCCGACAAGGAATTTCGCTACCTTAGGACCGTTATAGTTACGGCCGCCGTTTACTGGGGCTTCGATTCGTAGCTTCGCTTGCGCTAACCACTCCTCTTAACCTTCCAGCACCGGGCAGGCGTCAGCCCCTATACGTCACCTTACGGTTTAGCAGAGACCTGTGTTTTTGATAAACAGTCGCTTGGGCCTATTCACTGCGGCTCTTCAGAGCGTGAACCCCAAAGAGCACCCCTTCTCCCGAAGTTACGGGGTCATTTTGCCGAGTTCCTTAACGAGAGTTCGCTCGCTCACCTTAGAATTCTCATCTTGACTACCTGTGTCGGTTTGCGGTACGGGCACCGATATTCTAGCTAGAGGCTTTTCTCGGCAGTGTGAAATCAACGACTCGAGGAAACAATTTCCTCTCCCCATCACAGCTCAATCTTAATGAGTGCCGGATTTGCCTAACACTCAATCTTACTGCTTGGACGTGCACTCCAACAGCACGCTTCGCCTATCCTACTGCGTCCCCCCATCGCTTAAAACGAATATTGGTGGTACAGGAATATCAACCTGTTATCCATCGCCTACGCCTGTCGGCCTCAGCTTAGGACCCGACTAACCCAGAGCGGACGAGCCTTCCTCTGGAAACCTTAGTCAATCGGTGGACGGGATTCTCACCCGTCTTTCGCTACTCACACCGGCATTCTCACTTCTAAGCGCTCCACATGTCCTTGCGATCATGCTTCAACGCCCTTAGAACGCTCTCCTACCATTGTCCTACGGACAATCCACAGCTTCGGTAATATGTTTAGCCCCGATACATTTTCGGCGCAGTGTCACTCGACTAGTGAGCTATTACGCACTCTTTAAATGATGGCTGCTTCTAAGCCAACATCCTAGTTGTCTGGGCAACGCCACATCCTTTTCCACTTAACATATATTTTGGGACCTTAGCTGGTGGTCTGGGCTGTTTCCCTTTCGAACATGGACCTTATCACCCACGTTCTGACTCCCAAGTTAAATTATTTGGCATTCGGAGTTTGTCTGAATTCGGTAACCCGAGAGGGGCCCCTCGTCCAAACAGTGCTCTACCTCCAATAATCATCACTTGAGGCTAGCCCTAAAGCTATTTCGGAGAGAACCAGCTATCTCCAAGTTCGATTGGAATTTCTCCGCTACCCTCAGTTCATCCGCTCACTTTTCAACGTAAGTCGGTTCGGTCCTCCATTCAGTGTTACCTGAACTTCAACCTGACCAAGGGTAGATCACCTGGTTTCGGGTCTACGACCAAATACTCATTCGCCCTATTCAGACTCGCTTTCGCTACGGCTCCACATTTTCTGCTTAACCTTGCATCAGATCGTAACTCGCCGGTTCATTCTACAAAAGGCACGCCATCACCCATTAACGGGCTCTGACTACTTGTAAGCACACGGTTTCAAGTTCTCTTTCACTCCCCTTCCGGGGTACTTTTCACCTTTCCCTCACGGTACTGGTTCACTATCGGTCACTAGAGAGTATTTAGCCTTAGGAGATGGTCCTCCTAGATTCCGACGGAATTTCACGTGCTCCGTCGTACTCAGGATCCACTCAAGAGGGTATTCGTTTTCGACTACAGGATTATTACCTTCTCTGATTAACCTTTCCAGGTTATTCGTCTAACAAATACTTTTGTAACTCCGTATAGAGTGTCCTACAACCCCAACAAGCAAGCTTGTTGGTTTGGGCTCTTCCCGTTTCGCTCGCCGCTACTCAGGGAATCGATTTTTCTTTCTCTTCCTCCGGGTACTAAGATGTTTCAGTTCTCCGGGTCTACCTTCTCACATACTATGAATTCATATGCGGATAACACGACATAACTCGTGCTGGGTTCCCCCATTCGGAAATCTCTGGATCAAAGCTTACTTACAGCTCCCCAAAGCATATCGTCGTTAGTAACGTCCTTTATCGGCTTCTAGTGCCAAGGCATCCACCGTGCGCCCTTAATAACTTAATCTTTTATGATTGAGCTTTCACTCAATTCACCAGTTATTAATTATGTGAGTCGTCTGTCGACGACTAGCGATAATTTTGTTTCAAGCTTTCGCTTGTCACTCGGTTTTGCTTGGTAAAATCTATACTTACTTATCTAGTTTTCAATGTACAATATCAAATGGTGGGCCTAAGTGGACTCGAACCACCGACCTCACGCTTATCAGGCGTGCGCTCTAACCAGCTGAGCTATAGGCCCATTTGATTTTGAATCCTCAATGAATGAGCATTCAAAACTGAATACAATATGTCACGTTAATTCCGTCTATCACCTGTTGGTGATATTTCCGTATATTATCCTTAGAAAGGAGGTGATCCAGCCGCACCTTCCGATACGGCTACCTTGTTACGACTTCACCCCAATCATTTGTCCCACCTTCGACGGCTAGCTCCAAAATGGTTACTCCACCGGCTTCGGGTGTTACAAACTCTCGTGGTGTGACGGGCGGTGTGTACAAGACCCGGGAACGTATTCACCGTAGCATGCTGATCTACGATTACTAGCGATTCCAGCTTCATGTAGTCGAGTTGCAGACTACAATCCGAACTGAGAACAACTTTATGGGATTTGCTTGACCTCGCGGTTTCGCTGCCCTTTGTATTGTCCATTGTAGCACGTGTGTAGCCCAAATCATAAGGGGCATGATGATTTGACGTCATCCCCACCTTCCTCCGGTTTGTCACCGGCAGTCAACTTAGAGTGCCCAACTTAATGATGGCAACTAAGCTCAAGGGTTGCGCTCGTTGCGGGACTTAACCCAACATCTCACGACACGAGCTGACGACAACCATGCACCACCTGTCACTTTGTCCTCCGAAGAGGAAAACTCTATCTCTAGACCGGTCAAAGGATGTCAAGATTTGGTAAGGTTCTTCGCGTTGCTTCGAATTAAACCACATGCTCCACCGCTTGTGCGGGTCCCCGTCAATTCCTTTGAGTTTCAGTCTTGCGACCGTACTCCCCAGGCGGAGTGCTTAATGCGTTAGCTGCAGCACTAAGGGGCGGAAACCCCCTAACACTTAGCACTCATCGTTTACGGCGTGGACTACCAGGGTATCTAATCCTGTTTGATCCCCACGCTTTCGCACATCAGCGTCAGTTGCAGACCAGAAAGCCGCCTTCGCCACTGGTGTTCCTCCATATCTCTGCGCATTTCACCGCTACACATGGAATTCCACTTTCCTCTTCTGCACTCAAGTTTTCCAGTTTCCAATGACCCTCCACGGTTGAGCCGTGGGCTTTCACATCAGACTTAAAAAACCGCCTACGCGCGCTTTACGCCCAATAATTCCGGATAACGCTTTCCACCTACGTATTACCGCGGCTGCTGGCACGTAGTTAGCCGTGGCTTTCTGGTTAGGTAGCGTCAAGACGTGCACAGTTACTTACACATTTGTTCTTCCCTAACAACAGAGCTTTACGATCCGAAGACCTTCATCACTCACGCGGCGTTGCTCCGTCAGGCTTTCGCCCATTGCGGAAGATTCCCTACTGCTGCCTCCCGTAGGAGTCTGGACCGTGTCTCAGTTCCAGTGTGGCCGATCACCCTCTCAGGTCGGCTACGTATCGTCGCCTTGGTAGGCCGTTACCCCACCAACTAGCTAATACGGCGCGGGTCCATCTATAAGTGACAGCAAGACCGTCTTTCACTGTTGAACCATGCGGTTCAACATGTTATCCGGCATTAGCCCCGGTTTCCCGGAGTTATTCCAGTCTTATAGGTAGGTTACCCACGTGTTACTC